>JAUHXC010000032.1 GCA_030427205.1 bacterium
CGGTAGTTGTTATTGCGATCGAGCGAGAAGTCTTCGAGCAGGATCGAACCGGAGCGGGCCGAGGTCAGCCGCACCCGGCCGAAGTGATTCCAATAGCGCAGCGGCAGCAGGTAGTTGGCCCGGGCCGGCGGCGAGCCGTGGCGGAAGCCCAGGTTGACCACCGTATCCCACGACAGCGCCCAGGCGTCGGCGCCGGCCTCGCCCTCGTAGGTGCTGTAGATCATCGTCCAGCCGCCGCCGTCGGTGTCCATGTCACAGCGGGCCCGGAAGCGATCGGCGCTGCCCAGGGTCACCCAGTAGATGCCGCTGCGCGCGCCGGCGTCGGCCCGCAGGATCGACAGGCAGCTCTCGGCGGCCTGATCGCGGGTATTGAGCGTCTCGAGCGGCCGCTCGAACTTGGCCCACCAGGTCATCCACGGGGTCGCGGTGTAGTTCCAGTCGGTGGGGTTGTAGGGCACCGATCCGCCGGGCCAGCCGCCCTCGCCGCTGGTCATGCACAGGTTGCAACACGAGCCGTACCAGCCGAACGACTGGGCATAGTCCGAGCAGTGGTTGCCCCAGACGTCGTTGTCTCGATCGACCGTCGAGAGCGGGCGCCCGCGGTGGTAGTCCATACGCCCGTTGCCCGTCGGCGTGAAGTTCATCGTGTAGTTGCGCCCGGCGTTGAGCGAGAAGTCCTCGAGGCGGATCGAGCCCGAGCGGCCCGAGCGCAGCTCCAGGGTGCGGGCCCGCGTCCAGTGGCGCAGCGGCGTCAGATAGTTGCCGCCCGGCTGCGGGTCGCGGGCGCTCTTGCCCACCTCGATCACCGTGTTCCACGACAGGGCCCACTCCTGCTGGGCCGCGTTCTGCTCGTACGTCGCGTAGACCTGAGTCCAGCCGCCGCCGGAGATGTCGCACAGCGCCGGCCTCGGCGGATCGCCGCCGTCGCCGTCGAGGTCGATCCAGTAGATGCCATCGGGCGCGTCGGGATCGGCCAACCGGATGGCTTCGCAGTCCTGCGCCGCGTCCGCCGGCTCGTTGAGCGGCTCGGCGCGGGTATTGTAACGGCCCCACCAGACCATCCAATCGGTCTGCTGGTACATCCAGTCGGTGGGCCGATAGGGCTGCGAGCCGCCGGGCCAGCCCCCCTGACCGGTGGTCATGCACAGGTTGCAGCACGAGCCGTACCAGCCGAACGAGCGCGAATAGCCCGAGCAGTGGTCGCCCCAGACGTCGTTGTCCCGGTCGACCGTCGAGAGCGGGCGCCCGCGGTGATAGTCCATGCGCCCGTTGCCCGTCGGCGTGAAGTTGAGCCGATACAGGTCAGCGGCTGACGGGCAGCAGGTAGTTGCGCCCCTCCTGGGGGTTGGCCGCCGCCCGCCCCTGGTTGACCACCTGATCCCAGGTCAGCGCCCAGACGTCGCGGCCCGACTGGTTGGCATAGGTGGCATAGAGCAGCGCCCAGCCGCCGGCCTCGAGGTCGCAATACACCTGGAATGGCTCCTGGCGCCCCTGCCCGTCGGGGTCGATCCAATACACCCCGTTGGGCGCGCCGGGCCGGCTGCGGGCCAGCGCCTGGCAGTTGGCGGCGGCGGTATCGCGCCCCTCGCCGTCGCCTTCGCCGCCCGCGCCGCCGTCACCGCCGCCGCCGCGCCCCGAGAGCGGGATCCAGTCCTCGCCGTCGCAGCCCAGGAAGCGGCCCTCGACCTCGTCGAAGTAGACCGCGCCCGCCAGATCGGCCTCGCACGCCGCCGGCGCGTTCTCGGCCCGCTGCACCGACAAGAGCCCGCGCACGTCGAGGTCGCCGGCGAGGATGCCGCTGCGGTCGGCCCGCAAGAACTGCGTCGAGTCGAGCCCGTCGAGCCGATCCGCGTCGAGGCCCGAGCCGGCGCCATCGATGGGCCGCAGGAGCGCAAGGATCTGCTCGCCGGTGGTCACGAACTGCGACGAGTCGAGCCCGTCGAGCCGATCCGCGTCGACCCCCGAGCCCTGCCCGTCGACCGTGCGCAGCCGCTCGAGCACCTGCTCGGCGGTGCGCACGAACTGGGTCGAGTCGAGCCCGTCGAGCCGATCCGCGTCGACCCCCGAGCCCTCGCCGTCCACCGTGCGCAGCCGCTCGAGCACCTGCTCGGCGGTGCGCACGAACGCCGACGAGTCGAGCCCGTCGATGCGATCCGCGTCGACCCCCGAGCCTTGTCCGTCGACCTGGACCAGCTTGGCCCGCACCTGCTCGGGGGTATCCGGCGATCCGTTGCCGCCCGCCGGCCCGCGCGGCCCGATCGGACCCGCCGGCCCCGCCGGTCCGGGCGGACCCGCCGGGCCCTGCAAGCCGACGGGATCACCCACCCAGCGGCCGTCGCCGTCGATGACCAGCCGATCGCCGATGCTCACCGAGTCGGGGTGGATGTCGCCGACGGCGTCGAGGGCCACGTCGGCGACGAACGACGCGGGCACCTTGCGCAGCGGCGTGCGCGGCGACAGCTCTTCGCCGCGGTCGATGGAGATGCCGAGCCACAGGCCCTCGCGGCGAAAAAGCGCGCCGTCGAGCGGTTGCTCGGCGCCGATCGCGATGGCGTAGTAGCCGCCGACGAACGGCACCGCCGGGTGCTGCTCGTCGAAGAGCACTTCGCCGCCCCGCCCCGCGGCGCGTCGTAGAGCCTCACCCGGATGAGGTGCTCGCCTTCGACCGGGCGCCCGTCGTCATCGGTGACGAGGCCCTCCTGCATGATCTGATCGGGCAGGGCCCAGGCGGGCGGCGCGGCGAGCAGGGCGAGCAGGGCCGAGGCCAAGAGCAGGATCGCGGGCTCGAAACGACGCATGGAATCCCCCCGACCGGCCCGCGGGCCATCCCCCTGACCGGAATACGGTCAGAGTGTAGAGATCCAATTCAGCAGCAATCAAGCCCGGCGGGTCCCGGCCGGCTCGCGATCGATGGGCTTCAGCCGCCCGCGAGTCGGCGCTGCAGGCGCTGCACGGCGGCCCGCAGGCGCATCGCCGACGCGCCCTGATCCCGGGCGGCGGCGCGCTCGGCGGCGGCGAGCAGCCGGCGGGCCTCCTCACGCACCTCGCCGGTGGGGCCGGTCCGGTCGAGCGCGGTCTCGATCGCGTCGAGCGCGTCGACGTAGAAGTCCCGCTCGGCCTGACAGCGCGCCAGCCGCAGCCACCAGCCGACGGTGTCCTGGCGCGACAGCGCGGCCCGGCAGATGGCGGTCGCCCGGCGCAGGTCATTGCCGGCGCGGGCGGTCGCGAAGCGCTCGTGCCAGTCGATCGCGTCGGGGGTCAGTGGTCCGGTATCGACCCGTCTCAACCAGCGTCGGAAGCGGCCGGTGATGCCGCCTTTGGGACGGGCGGCGTCGGGGGTCTCGGCGAGGGGGCGGGCCAGGGCGTTGCGCGCGTGGGTCATCGGGCAATCCTCGAAATGGTCGTCGACAGCGTGCCGGGGTAGATGCTCAGTACAAATACTGAGATTCACACCGGCGGCCGGCGAGATGTCCATTTTGAACTACGGAATCGGCCAATCGACCTTTTGCGGAATACGCGCCCTCTGGCGTGTCCAGGTCGATGATTCCTGGATATTTCCATCAATGCAACAATTCTCATCATTCCGTATCAGGGCCAAAGCGCCGTTCCGCCGAACGCGCCATCGGCGCCCGCTGGACGCCCCCTCGGGCCACCGGGTCACCGCGAAGGCCCTGGTTCCTCTATGTATGGAATGGTGCAGCCAGTGTGTCCCGACAGCGGATGTCGGGCGCCACCTGGGCTTCGCCGTGCGGCTGTCCGATCCGGCGTTCGACGCGCTCGTGCTGCGCACCGGCAGCGACGCCAACGAGCGCATCTACGGCATGGGCCAGCAGTTCCCGCACGCCGATCTGAACCTCAAGGGGCGCACGATCCCCGTGCTGGTGCAGGAGGGCGGCGTCGGCCGCGGGCATCCGATCATCACCCCCGCGGTGAACCTGGTGTCATCGGGATCGGGCGGCGCCGAAGAGACCACCTACTATGTCGCGCCGCACTACCTGACCAGCCGCGATCGCTCGCTCGTCCTCGAAGGCACTCACTACGCCGAGTTCGACTTCACCGCCGACGATCACATCGCGCACCATCACTTCGCCGGCGCCCTGGACGGCCGCGTCGTCTATGGCGCCGATCCGCTCGATCTCATCGAGGCCTTCACCGCCTGGGCCGGCCGCATGCCCCCGCCGCCGGCCTGGATCGACGCGGGCGCCATCGTCGCCCTGGCCCGGCCGCTCGACGATGGGCGCCAGATCGTCGACGAACTGCGCGAGGCCGGCGCCGCCATCGCCGGCGTCTGGAATCAGACCTGGTCGGGCATCAACGTCACCTTCATCGGCGAGCAGGTGCTGTGGAACTGGGTCCAGAACCCCAACGACCACCCGGGCTGGGACGCGTGGGTGGCCGGCCTCGAGGCGGATGGCATGCGCGCGCTGTGCTACGTCAACCCGATGTTCCTCGACGTGCCCGAGGACGCGCAGCCGGTGCGGCGCAACCTGTACGCCGAGGGCGTCGAAGGCGGCTTCTTCGGGCGCGACCACGAAGGCGAGGTCTTCCTGCAGCCGGTCACCGCGTTCGAGGTGGCGCTGCTCGACCTGTCCAACCCCGACGCCCGCGACTGGATGAAGGCCATCATCCGCGAAGAGCTCATCGAACGCGCCGGCTGCTCGGGCTGGATGGCCGACTTCGCCGAGGCCCTGCCCTTCGAGGCGGTGCTCGACAGCGGCGAGTCGGCGGCCGAGTGGCATAATCGCTACCCGGTCGAATGGATGAAGCTCAACCGGGAAGCCATCGAAGATGGCCGGCATGCTGGGTGACATCCTCACCTTCAACCGCTCGGGGCATACGCTCACCCCGGGCTACAGCCTGCTCTTCTGGGAGGGCGACCAGCTCACCACATGGGATGAGTACGATGGCATCGAGTCGGCGCTGCATGGCTTGCTCAACGGTGGCTTCTCGGGCATCTCGCTCAATCACAGCGATACGGGCGGCTACACCTCGCTGAGCCGCTTCGGCCTGGGCTACAGCCGCGAGTCGCAGCTGATGAAGCGCTGGGCCGAGATGAACGCCTTCACCGCCGTGCTGCGCACCCATGAAGGCAACCAGCCCGACGCCAACGCGCAGATCTACAGCGACGCCGAGGCCCGGGCCCACTTCGCCCGCTTCACCCAGGTGTATCGCGCGCTGGCTTTCTACCGCCGCGCGCTGTTCGCCGAGGCCGCCGAGCGCGGCTGGCCGGTGGTGCGCCACCTGCTGCTGCACTTCCCCGACGACGCGATCGCCGCGTCGGTGCACGATCAGTTCATGCTCGGCGCCGAGATCGTCGTGGCACCGACGCTGGACAAGTGCCAGCTGGGGCCGCTGTGTGATTGGACGCGGCGGCTCTACCTGCCGGCGGGCCGCTGGGTGCACCTGTGGAGCGGCGAGGTCCATGGCGACGTCGAGGCGGGCGGCTACGTGGAGGTCGACGCGCCGATCGGCGAGCCGGCGGTCTTCTGGGCCGAGGGCTCGCCGGTGGGCCCGCAGCTGGTGGAGAACCTGCAGGCGGCGGGCATCGAGGCGGGTGAGTGATTCGACGCGGCGGGGCGTGTCACTGGAGCGAAGGCGAGCGACGGCAACGAGATCGGCCCGATGGGAGGCACCGCATGGCCCTCATTCGGCCGCGGAGGCCTCGGCGGGCAGCATGTCGAGCACCTGCAGGAAGAACGCGTAGACCCGGGCGGTGCGTTCGAGGCGCTTGAAGCGGCCCGAGGCGCCGCCGTGCCCGGTCTCCATCTCGGTGTCGAGCACCAGCAGGCTGTCGGTGGTCTTGTTGCCCCGTAGCGCCGCGACCCACTTGGCGGGCTCCCAGTACTGCACCTGCGAGTCGTGCAGCCCGGTGGTGACGATCATCGCCGGGTAGGCCTGCGCGCTGATGTTGTCGTAGGGGCTGTAGCCGAGCATGTAGTCGTAGGCCGGCTTCTCCTTGGGGTTGCCCCACTCGCTGAACTCGCCGGTGGTCAGCGGGATGCTCTCGTCGAGCATGGTCGAGACGACGTCGACGAAGGGCACCGCGGCGTAGACCGCGCGGTAGAGTTCGGGGCGCATGTTGATGACGGCGCCCATGAGCAAGCCGCCGGCGCTGCCGCCTCCGGCGATGACTTTACCCTTGGCGCCGTAGCCGCTCTCGAGGAGCCCCTCGGTGACGTCGATGAAGTCGGTGAAGGTGTTCATCTTCTGCATGAGCCGGCCGTCGTCGTACCAGCGCCGGCCGCGGGCCTGGCTGCCGCGCACGTGGGCCACGGCGATCACGAAGCCGCGGTCGAGCAGCGAGACCCAGCTGGCGGTGAAGTCGGGGTCGATGGTGTAGCCGTAGCTGCCGTAGCCGTAGACGTAGAGCGGCGCGCTGCCGTCGATGGGCGTATCGGCGCGGTGCACGATGCTCACCGGCACCTGGGCCCCGTCGCGGGCGGGCACGTCGAGCCGGGCGGTGCGGTAGTTGGCCGGGTCGTAGCCGCCGAGCACCTTGTCCTGCTTGAGCAACGTGCGCTCGCCGCTGGCGAGGTCGTACTCGTAGATCGAGTCGGGGGTGACCGGCGAGCTGTAGCGATAGCGCACCTTGGCGGTGTCGAGGCTCGGGTTCTGGCCGCCGGCGAAGCTCATCACGTAGACCTGCTCGTCGGTGGGCAGCGTGCGATGGGCGTCGAGCGGCTCGCCGTACTTCGCGGCGCGCAGGCGCTTGAGGCCGTCGACCCGCTCTTCGTAGACGTACCACTCGTCGAACAAGCGCACCGAGCCGAGCCAGATGCCCTCGCGGTGGGGGATGACCTCGACCCACTTCGAGCGGTCGCCGGCCTGCTTCACCGGCGCGCGCACGAGCCGGAAGTCGGTGGCGCCGTCGTTGGTGCGGATGTAGACCACGTCGCCTTTGTTCCACACCTGGTATTCGTGCTTCGCGCGGCGGGGCACGACCGGGGTGAAGGCGCCGTCGGGGTCGTCCGCCGGCAGGTAGAGGGTCTCGGTGACCTCGGTGCTCTGGCTGTAGATCTGCACGTAGGCCCGCGAGCGGCTGCGGGTCAGGCTGACGTAGAACGCCTCGTCGGCGTCTTCGAAGACCTTGACGTCCTGCTCGACCGGCGTGCCCAGCGTATGGCGCCAGACCTGATACGGGCGCAGGGTCTCGGGGTCTTTCTTGACGTAGAACAGGGTCTTGTCGTCGGCGGCCCAGGCCACCGCGCCCGAGGTGTCGGGGATCTGGTCGGGCAAGAGCTCGCCGGTCTCGAGGTTCTTGACCCGCACGGTGTACTTGCGCCGGCTGACGGTGTCTTCGGTGTAGGCCAGCAGGTTCTGGCCCTCGCTGACGGCCAGCGCGCCGACGGCGTAGTAGTCATAGGGCTTCGCGAGCACGTTGACGTCGAGCATGATCTGCTCGGGCGCGTCCAGCGTCCCGGCGTGGCGGGCGTAGATCGGGTATTCGCTCTTGCCCGCGTAGCGCCGCACGTACCAGTAATCGCGCCGCTTGACCGGCACCGAGCGGTCGTCCTTCTCGATGCGGCCCTCGAGCTCGGCGAGCAGCGTCTTCGCCGCCGCCGCGCCGGGGGCGAGCGCCTTCTCGGTGTAGGCGTTCTCCGCTTCGAGATAGGCGATGACCTCGGGGTCGTTGCGATCGTCGTCCCGCAGCCAGTGGTACGGGTCTTCCCGGGCGTGCTCGTGGGCGATGTGGGTGTGGGGCACGCGCTTGGCCATCGGCGGGGCGAGGGTGTCGGTCATCGGCGCTGCGGTCTCCTTCTCGGGGGCCGGGGTCGGGGTCTCGGGCCGGGTGCCGCAGGCGGCGAGCCCGATGCCCAGGGCGATGGTCGTCAGCAGATGGATGCGTCGCATCGCACGGCGGTAGCACATCGCCTGTTCGGCGGCAACGGGCGCAAACGCCGACTGCGGGGCCCGGCGAGCGCTCAGTGGATCGGGCCGGCGCCCTTCTCGATCGCCCGGGAGAGCCAGCGCGGGCGGTCGGTCATGACCCCGGCGACGCCGCAGCGGGCCATGCGCCGGGCGATGGCCGGGTCGTTGACCGTCCAGACGTTGATCGGGCCCTGCACCGCTGCCGCGAGCCGGCGGTTCACCAGCGCGTGCTCGGGGTGGTAGTGGGTGGCGCCGGTGCGGGCGATCGCGCCGCGCGGATCGAGGGCGCCCGGGTCGCCGCCCTCGACGATCAGCGCGCGGTCGACGGCGGGCAGGCGCCGGGTCGCGGCGGCGACGGCGGACTCCGTGAAGCTCGACAGCATGACACCCGCGGTCGACCGACCGCTGAGCAGCCGGGCGGTGGCCTCGACGCCAGCGGGATCCTTGAGCTCGATGTTGAGCGGGATGCGCCCCATGAAGCCGTCGAGCACGTCGGCGAGGGTCGGCATGCGCGCGCCGCCGACCAGCTCGATGGCCAGCAGCTCGGCGCACGGCAAGTCTTCGATCCGCCGGGGGTCGGCGTCGACGGTCAATCGAGTCAACGTCTCGTCGTGGAAGACGACTGGCACTCCGTCGGCGCTGAGGTGCACGTCGAGTTCGATGCCGTATGCGCCCTCGTCGACCGCCCGTTCGAACGCGGCGACGGTATTCTCGAGCGGCCCGGCGGGTCCGTGGCTGCCGCGGTGGGCCCACAGCGCGAGCGTCTTCATCTCCCCTCCCCGTCGTGCGCGATCAGCCGGCGAGCCGCAGGCCGAGGCGGTGGCCGATCCAGGCGCCGAGCGCGGCGAGCGCCAGGCCGGCGACCAGATTCAACGCCAGGTTGATGCCCGCGAGCGCCCAGCGGCCGGATTGGGCGAGCTGCACCGTTTCGAAGCTGAAGGTGCTGAAGGTGGTCAAGCCGCCGAGGATGCCGGTCGTGGCGCCGATCTTGACCGCCGGACTGACATCGAGCTGTTGAAAGAGGCCGGCGAGCAGTCCGAGCAGCGCGCAGCCGAGCAGATTGGCCGCCAGCGTGCCCCAGGGCATGTCCGCCGCGGGCGCGTATTGGCGGGCCCAGAGCGTCAGGCCGTAGCGCCCCAAGGCGCCGAGGCCGCCGCCGACGAAGACCGCACCGAGCACCGTCGGGCTCATGCCGTCCACCGGGACAGCGCGTCGAAGAGCAGAGGGAAGTCGACCCGCGGGCCGCGCAGTCGGCTCCAAGGCACGGTGGCGAAGCGCATGCCGGCGGCCTTGGCCGCGCGGGCGTCGATGTCGCTGTCGCCGACGTAGAGCGTCTCGACGGGTGGGCTGCCCAGGCGCTCCGCGGCGATGCGCAGCGGCGTGGGATCGGGCTTGCGCGGACCGTCGCCGTCGCAGATGACCGCAAACCGCCAGCCGAGGTGGGCCACGAGCGGCCCCGCGTAGCGCCGGGGGGCGTTGGTCACGAGCCCGATGTGCGCGCCGAAGCGACGGACGAGGCGGTCGGCCCCGGGGAACGGGCGGGCTTCGAGCAGATGGCGCCCGTGGATCTCGTGGAAGAGCGGCCGCATCTCGTCGATCCGCGCGTGATGCTCGGTGGGCAGCGTCGCCTGCAGCAGCGCCCGCAGACCGCCGCCGAGCGCCGCCGCGACCTCGGGCACGGGCAGCGGTTCGAGTTCGAGGCGGGCACGGATGGCGTTGACCGCGGGCGCCATGGTCGGCCCGCTGTCGACGAGGGTCCCGTCCATGTCGAACAGCACGCGGCGGACCCCCGCGAGCAGGGTCTCGGCCCGGTCGCGGTCGGTATCGGAGAGAGCGGTCGGGCGCATCGCCGGACTGTATCAGATGCAGCCGCGCGTCGCCGCCGTTGGCCCTCGTCGATCGAGGGCGTATGATTCGGCGTCGTGTCGCGGCCGGCTGCGGCCGGTTCGCCCAGAGCCGTTGGAGCACGCATGTCCGATCCGATCCGTCTCGGCGCCGAGCCGCTGTCGATCGAGGCGTTGGTGGCGGTGGCCGAGCGCCGGCGCGCGGTGGTCGTCGATCCGGCCGCCCGCGCCCGAGTCGCCGACGTGCGCCGCGGCATCGACGCGCTGCTGCGGGACGACGCCCCGAGCACCTACGGGGTCAATACGGGCTTCGGCGCCCTGGCCGAGGTGCGGATCCCGGCCGCCGATCTGGCCCGTTTGCAGGTCAACCTGGTGCGCAGCCACGCCACGGGCGTCGGCCGGCCGTTCTCCGAGACAATCACCCGGGGCATGATGCTGCTGCGGGCCAACGTGCTGCTGCTGGGCACCAGCGGGGTGCGCCCGGTCGTGCCCGAGCTGCTCGTCGGTATGCTCGACCGGGGCGTGCACCCGGTGATCCCCGAGAAGGGCTCGGTGGGCGCCTCGGGCGATCTGGCGCCGCTGGCTCACCTGGCGCTGGTGCTCATCGGCGAGGGCCGCGCGGCGTTCGAGGGCGATGTACTCGACGGCGGCGAGGCGCTGAAGCGGGCCGGGCTGACGCCCATCAGTCTGGCGGCGAAGGAGGGGCTGTCGCTGATCAACGGCACTCAGGCGATGACCGCCGACGCGGCGCTGACCGTCAGCCGCGCGGAGATGCTGGCCAAGGTCGCCGACATCGCCGGTGCGGCCTCGCTGCAGGCGCTGCTCGGCAGCCGCCGACCGTTCGATCCGCGCATCCAGGAGGCCCGCCGCCACCCGGGTCAGGCCGCGTGCGCCCGCAACCTGCGCCAGCTGACCGCCGACAGCGCGATCATCGACAGCCACGCCGGCTGCTCGAAGGTGCAGGATCCCTACAGCCTGCGCTGCATGCCGCAGGTGCACGGGGCCAGCCGAGACGTCTTCCGCCACGTGCGCTCGGTGGTGACGCGGGAGTGCAACGCGGCCACCGACAATCCCCTGGCCTTCGTCGGCCCCGACGGCATCGAGCTGATCAGCGGCGGCAACTTCCACGGGCAGCCGGTGGCGCTGGCGTCGGATTATCTGGGCATGGGGCTGGCGGAGCTGGCCAACATCAGCGAGCGGCGCATCGAGCAGCTGGTCAACCCGGCGCTGTCGAGCGGCCTGCCGGCGTTTCTGGCGGGAGACAGCGGCCTGGACAGCGGCTTCATGATCGCCCAGGTCACCGCCGCGGCGCTGGTGAGCGAGAACAAGGTGCTGGCCCATCCGGCCAGCGTCGACAGCATCCCGTCGAGCGCCAACCGCGAGGATCACGTCTCGATGGGCACCATCGCGGCGCGCAAGTCCCGGGAGATCGCCGAGCATGTCGAGGCGGTGCTGGCGATCGAGCTGTTGTGCGCGGCGCAAGGCATGCATCTGAGGCGACCGCTCACGGCGAGTCCGGCGGTCGAAGCGGCGGTGAGTTGCATTCGCGAGGAGGTGCCGCCGCTGCACGCCGACCGCCTGCTGCACCCGGATATCGAGGCGGTCGCGCGGCTCGTGCGCTCGGGGGCCCTGCTGCGGGCGGTCGAGGGCGCCGTGGGGCCGCTGCATTGAAGCCGACGCAGTCGAAACCAGCGCCCGCGGAGCCCGGCGAGCCCGCGACCGCGCTCGATCTGCTCTTCGTCGGCGCGGGCGAAGTCTTCTCCGACGGCGCGGCTCGGACGGGCGTCGTGGTCGGGGTTCGCGGCGCGGACATCGTTTATGTCGGCCCGGCGGACGCTGCGCCGGCCGCCCGTGAAGTCATCGATCTGAAAGGCGGCCTGCTCACCCCAGGCCTCGTCGATCCGCATACCCATCTGGTCTTCGCCGGCGATCGGGCGGGCGAATACGCGGAGCGATCCGCCGGTACGTCCTACCTCGAGATCGCCCGGCGCGGCGGCGGCATCGCCCGGACGATGCACGCCACCCGGGCAGCGTCGGTCGAGACGCTGATGGCCCTGGCGCGGCCACGGCTCGATCAGCTTCTGCAGTGCGGCGTCACGACGGCGGAGGTGAAGAGCGGCTACGGGCTGACGCCGGCCGACGAGCGCAAGATGCTCGAGGTGGTGCGGCGGCTCGACGCGGAGCACCCCATCGACCTCGTCGCGACCTTCCTCGGCGCGCATACGGTGCCGCCCGGCGTCGATCGGGCCCGCTACCTGGACGCCGTGGTCGGCGAGATGCTGCCCGACATCGCCGAGGCCGGTCTGGCCGAGTTCTGCGATGTCTTCATCGAGAAGGGCGCGTTCGACATCGCCGAGGGGCGACGGGTGCTCGAAGCGGGCCTGAAGTATGGTCTGCGCCCCAAGGTGCACGCCGATCAGCTCTCGGCCGGCGGCGGGGCAGAGCTGGCGGCCGAGGTGGGCGCGGTCAGCGCCGATCATCTCGAGCACATCAGCTCGACAGGTATCGACGCGCTCGCCGCGGCTGGCACCGTGGCCGTGCTGTTGCCCGGGGCGGCGATGTTCCTCGGCTCGGACGACCGGGCCCCAGCCCGCGCCCTGGCCGATCGCGGGGTGCCGGTCGCGCTGTCGACCGATTGCAACCCGGGCACCTGCCATTCGACCAACCTGCTGCTGATGCTCACCCTCGGCATGAGTCGGCTGGGCCTCACGCCGGCCGAAGTGCTCGACGCCGTCACGGTGCACGCGGCCCGCGCGGTGGGTCGAGAGGCGGTCGCCGGCCGGATCGCGCCCGGGCGGCCGGCGGATCTGGCGATCTTCGACGTGGCCACTCACCGTCACCTGCCCTATCACTTCGGCATGCTGCCGACGCGCGCGGTCTACAAGGCCGGGCGACAGGTCTATCCGACCGCGGCCTGATACGGCCGCCACTGCCCGCGAATTTGCCCGTCTGCGGGCACTTCGGCCCCGTCGTTCCTTAGTCCTTCCTGAGAAGCGCACACGCACGGCGGATGACGGAGGGTTGATGGGCTTCGACTTCGAGCGGGTCGGCGGCAGCCGCCGACGGGCCGATCGACTGCTGCAGGTGGTCGAGATGCTGCGCCATCACCGCACGATGAGCATCGAGCTGCTCGCCGAGCGGCTCGAGGTCTCCAAGCGCACGGTCTATCGCGATCTGGACGCGCTCGACGCCCGCGGCGTCCGCATCCGCAACATACCGGGCGAGGGCTACGCGCTCGATCGGCAGGCGCTGCTGCCGCCGCTGCACTTCGAAGACGACGAGTCCGAAGCCCTCGTGCTCGGTCTGCGCATGGCGGCGGCCTGGGTCGACCCGACGCTGGGGGCCGCCGCGCACTCGGCGCTCGACAAGATCGAGGCGGTCATGCCCGAGACGTCCGCCGCCGTGCTGGCCCATGTCCGGCTCTTCGCCCCGCGCGGTGAGTGGGCCCGGCAGGTGCGCGACGGGCTCGAGCCGGTGCGCAGCGCGATCGCCAACCGCCGCAAGCTGCGCTTCACCTACGCTCGCCTCGACGGGCGGACCAGCCGGCGCAAGGTGCGCCCGCTCGGCCTGCACTTCTGGGGATCGGTCTGGACGCTGGCCGCGTGGTGCGAGCGACGCCGGGCCTACCGGACGTTTCGGGTCGACCGGATGACCGAGATGGTGGCGCTCGACGAGCAATGGCCTTCGGGGGGTCCCGATCTCGCCGGCTTCATCGCCGAACGGAACGCCGATCGACAAGCGCCGATGGCCGAAGGCATGGGCGGCTCGACGGACGTGCGCTGACGGGCATCGCCGGCCACGCGTCCGCTGACCGGGCTGTCAGTCGTGTGCCCGAGCCGCCGCCCAGACCTTCTCCAAAGCGTCGAGGCCGATCGGGCCCTCGCGAAAGACCCGGAGCTGGCCCCGATCGAGCCCCACGACGGTGCTGGCGTCGCCTTTGAGCACGCCGCCATCGACGAAGCCGTCCACCCCTTGCAAGCCAGCGGCGCGGCACGCATCGGGGCTCGCGGCCGCCGGTTGCCCGCTGCGATTGGCGCTCGTCGCCACGAGCGGTTCACCCAGGCCCTCGACCAGCGCCTGGGCGATGGGATGGGCCGAGACCCGTACGCCGACCATGTTGGTGTCGGCCGTGATCGGCGCGGGCAGCCCGGGGAACGCGGGCACGACCAAGGTCAACGGGCCGGGCCAGAACGCTTCGGCGAGGACCAGCAGCGGCGTCTCGAGGTTCTTCTGCCGCAGACCATCGACCGACGGCAGCAAGACCGGCAGCGGTTTGCCGTCGGGTCGCCCCTTGGCCCGCACGACCCGCCCGACCGCGTCGGCGTCGTAGGCCCGGCAGCCGATGCCGTAGCTGGTCTCGGTGGGGAAGACCACCACCCCGCCGGCTCTGAGCCGAGCGATCGCGTCATCGACCGTCAGATTCTTCATCGCATCCCCCTCGCCGATGTGATCGCGGCACCCGCCTTCTCGACCGTGGCCAGCCCGTCGATGATATCCCGAGCGATGAGGTGATGTTGACCATGACGCGCCGCCGCCGCGTCCCCGGCCCGGGCATGCCACGCGACGCCGGCCCGGGCCGCGTCGCTCGCCGGCACCCCCCGCGCCAACAATGCCGCGATGACGCCGGTCAAGACGTCGCCGCTGCCGGCGGTCGCCATGCCCGGGTTGCCATCCGGGCAGAACGCGATGCCGTCGGCGGCATGCACGATCGTATGCGCCCCCTTGAGCACGACGGTGGCGCCGGTACGCTCGGCGAGCGCCTGCGCTGCGCCTGCGCGATCACGCTGCACCTCCGCGGCCGACGTGCCCAAAAGCCGGCCGGCTTCGCCGGGATGCGGCGTGATCACCCGGTCGTCGCCGCGCAGCAGCTTCGGCCGGCGTGCGGCGTGATTCAAACCGTCGGCGTCGATGACCATCGGGCGTCGTACCTGCGGCAGGGCCTCGGCGAGCAGGGCGCCGAGTGTGTCATCGGTGGCCAGCCCGGGCCCGACGGCGACCGCCGAGAAGCCCGACAGCCGCCGCACGAGCGCTTCGGTCGAGCTCGGCGCCGCCTCGACCATCGTCTCGTACAGGACCGGCCCCAGGCCAGCCACCGCGGCGTCGACGGTGCCGATGGTCACCAACCCCGCCCCCGCGCGCAGGGCGGCGTCGGCGCTCATGCGCACCGCGCCGGTTCGCCCGAGCGCCCCGCCCAGGACGTAGACGTGGCCTTGGCGGCCTTTGTGAGCATCGGGGGCCCGGCTGGCGAACGCTGGCGCCAGAGCCTGGTCGTCGAGCAGCCACCGACGCGTCGCCGTGCGCTCTATCGCCTCGACCGGCATGCCGATGTCGACGATCTCGAGGGCACCACGCCGTCCGGCCCCCGGGAAGAGCCAGTGGCCCGGCTTGCTGGTGGCGAAGGTGACCGTATGAGCCGCGTCGACCGCGATGCCGCGCACCGCGCCCGTCGCGCCGTCGACTCCACTGGGGATGTCCACGGCGAGCACCGGCGCCCCGCAGCCGTTCATCCACTCGATGGCCGCCCGCGCAGCCCCGCGGACGTCACCGGCGAGCCCGGTGCCCAGTACGGCGTCGACCACCCAGCCGTGATGCTGCGGTGTCGGCGGATCTTCGGCCCACTCGCGCAGCTGCACGCCCATGCGCCGGCAGGCCTCGAGATTGACGGCGGCGTCGCCGCGATAGCGCTCGGCCGGTCGCAGTATCCAGACGTCGACCATGTGGCCCCACGAGGCCAGATGTCGGGCCGCCCCGAAACCATCGCCGCCGTTGTTGCCACCGCCGCAGAGGATCGCGATCGGCGTGCCTCTCTCGCAGCGCTCGGCGACGGCTCGCGCCACATGGCGGCTGGCGTTCTCCATGAGCGCGATGCCCGGAATACCCAGCGTTTCAATCGCGAAGCGATCGGCCTCGGCCATCTCGGACGGCAGGAGCACCCGCCCGGCAGCCGGGCGCCCGGCCGGCACGATGCGATGGGACCGGGTGGCGAGAGCACCGGCCATATCAGAATGCCCGGCGTCGACCGCGCTCGATGGCCACCTTGAAGTCGGCCACCGCCCGGTCTATGCCGCGCAGCATCGCCCGCGCGAGGCAGGCATGGCCCACATGAAACTCTTCTATCCGGGCGATGCGGGCCAAGGCCTCGACCGCGCCGAGATCGAGCCCGCCGGCGACCGCCACCCGCAGCTTGAGCCGTGCCGCCAGGGCCGCGGCGTCGGCGATACGGGTCTCTTCGAGGCGCCGGGCGCTGCCGGTGCGGGCCTGCATGTAGCTGCCCGCATGCAATACGGCGATGTCGGCCTCGCTGCGATGCAGCGCCTTGATCTGGTCGAGCTCCGGCTCGACCTGCACCGCCACTTCGATGTCGGCGTCCCGCAGATGCAGGATCTGCTTGCGCAGCGCATCTCTCAACAGCCGCGCGTCGAGGCCACCGAGCGCCGCGCCGCCTTCACGCCGCTCGGGCACCAGGGTCACCCGATCCGGGCGCAGGTCGAACGCCCGATCGATGAGATCCGAGGCGGGCGCCAAAGCGACGTCGAGCCGCCCGGACAGGGTCTCCCGCAGGAGCCGCACGTCGCGCTCGGCCACTCCCCGGCTCGGCGCCCGCAAGTCGTAGACGATCGCGTCGACACCGGCCAATTCGGCCAACATGCCCAGCGCAGCCGGCTCGGGGCCGGCCCCGTCGCCCAGCGCCCGGAAGACCGCCGCGTCGTCGACCGCCAGATGCAGTCTCGCGTCCATCTCAACCCCCGATCGCCGCCTCGAGCGTCGCCGCGATGCGGCCCGCCGCCTGCTCGATGAACCCCTGCTCGGGCCCCT
Source organism: bacterium (assembly GCA_030427205.1). Taxonomy (GTDB): domain Bacteria; phylum Myxococcota_A; class Bradymonadia; order UBA7976; family UBA1532; genus JACKDM01. The sequence goes on from JAUHXC010000032.1 coordinate 16,530, forward strand.
CGACCATCACCCGCGCAAGGTTCTGCGTGCCCGAGTAGCGCACGAGCACCCGACCGTCGTCGCCGAGCTCGGCCTCGACGGCCGCGATCGCTTTCTGCACCGCATCGAGCGTCTCGAGGGGCGGCTTCGCGTCGACCGAGACATTCTTCAATACCTGCGGATAGCGCGTCATGCAGGCCGCCAGCTCGCTGAGCGTCGCGCCCTCTTCGACCATGGCGCCCAAGACCGCGAGGGCGGTCACCAGCCCGTCGCCCGTGGTCGCGTGGTCGTGCAGGATCACATGCCCCGACTGCTCGCCGCCCAGATTGAGCCCATCGGCCCGCATGCGCTCGACGACGTAACGGTCACCCACCGCGACCCGAACCACCTGCGCGCCGACATCGCGCATGGCCCGATCGAGGCCGAGGTTGCTCATCACCGTCGCCACGAGCGTGCCGTTGGCCAAAGTGCCCTGGCGCATCATCCGCTGACCGAGCAGCGCGAGCAGCTGGTCGCCGTCGACCACCGTGCCGTTCTCGTCGATGAGGATGCAGCGGTCGGCGTCACCGTCCAGCGCGATCCCCACCTGCGCGCCGGTCTTGACCACCGCTTCGGCGGCGACGTCGGGGTGCAGGGCGCCGAAGCGCGCGTTGATGTTCGTGCCATCGGGCCGCACGCCCATGGGCACCACATCGGCGCCCAGCTCGTGCAGCACCTCGGGCGCCACCCGGTAGGCGGCGCCATGGGCGCAATCGACGACGATCCGAAAATCATCGAGGGTGCACGCCTTGGGGAACGCGCCTTTGGCGAAGACCGAGTAGCGCCCCGCGGCGTCGTCGACTCGAAAAGCGCGGCCGATGTCGGTGCCCGTGGGCCTGAACGCCGCCAACTCGTCGCTGTCGAGCAGCATCTCGAGCGCCAGCTCTTCGGCGTCGGGCAGCTTGTAGCCGTCGCGGGCGAAGAGCTTGATCCCGTTGTCTTCGTAGGGGTTGTGGCTCGCCGAGATGACCACGCCGGCGTCGCAGCGCATGCCCGCGGTGAGGAACGCGATCCCCGGCGTCGGCAGCGGCCCGCACAGGTGGACATCGGCGCCCACCGAGACCAGCCCGCTCGCCAGGGCCGTCTCGATCATATAGCCCGACAGCCGGGTATCCTTGCCGATGAGCACCTTCGGTCGGCGGTGCTGCTCCCGCAGGCGATAGCCGATCGCCCGACCCAGCTTCAGCGCCATGCCGGCGGTGATCGGGTGGCGATTGGCCAGCCCGCGAACGCCGTCGGTGCCGAACAGCTTGCGCTTCTTCTCGCTCAAGTCCCCTCCGCTGGCCGCTCACGGCCGTGTACGACGCCGCGGCGTCGGCTCACTCGTTCTTCTTCGCGCCGTCTTTCTCGTCGCCCTCCGACGAGCCCGCGTCGACGCCGGCATCGGGCGTGCCCAGGTCGGGCGGCGGCGGTGGTGGCGGTCGACGGACGAGCGTCACTTGCGTCGGCTCGATGTCCGTGCGCTGCAGACCGTCGGGCAGATCGAGCTGCACGAGGCGGGTATGCACCCGATTGGAGCCCAGACCATCCGCGCTCACGAATGCCAGGACCCGCTCGGGCTCGAGATCGGCCAGCCGGCCCACCGCGCCGTTGAGCGTCACGTCGACCGTCGCCGGGCTGACCTCGAACCCCGGCGAATCCAGAGGCAGGTCGCGCACTTCGACCTCGACGCCCGCGATGAGTCGCGTGCTGCGCTTCTCCTCGATGACGGCCGTCACCCGATACCGGCGACCGCGCTCGCGATAGCCCGCATAACGCGGCGGCGGCTCGAGCCCCATGTCGAAGACGGTCGTCTGGTTGCGCCCGACGAGCGAGATGCCCTCGGTGTCGATGCGCTCCAACGCCCGGACCACCGACTCGGCGCCTTCCACGGTCACCGCCGGCGGATCGACGGTGACCTGGGTCAACCGATAGCCCGTCTGGGGCTCGCCCTCGAACTTCGGCTTGACCGGCACGGTGCGCTGCACTCGATTCTCGAACCGCACGACCATCGCAGCCGGCCACACCGCCTGGACCTCGAGCCCCTTGGGCAGCCGGAACAGCTTGGGGTCGAAGGTGACCTGCCCCTCTTCGTAGCCCGACAGGTTCAGGTCGACGGCCGGCAGACCGTCGGCCTCGTATTGCCGCAACCGGTTGTACTTGCCTTCGACGGTGATCTTGACCTTGTCGACCGGCGGACTGGTCAGGACCCGATTCTCGGGATGGGTCACCCGGACCCGCACGTTGATCGTGCCCACCGTCCGCTGATCCTCGCGCTTGACGAGCACCAGCGTGACCGCCAGGGCCAGCGCCAGGGCCTTGAGCACGAAGTTCTCGAGGAAGATGCGGCGAAGCAGAGCACCCATCAGCTGGCCGGCTCACTCTGCTTGGCGCCGTCGTCGGACCGCTCGGACGACGCCCGGCTGACCTGGACGAGGCCCCGATCGCGGCGAAACAGCCGGGTCGGACGCTTGATCAGCAGCGTCGTCAGCGCTTCACGCAATTCGGCAGGCGACAGATCGGGCACCAGGTCGCCCTCGTGGGCCAGCGATACGGCGCCGCGCTCTTCACTGACGACGATCACCGCGGCGTCGGTCTCTTCGGACAAGCCCAGAGCCGCCCGATGCCGTGTGCCCAGCGCGCGGTCGATATTCGGGTTGACGCTCATCGGCAGAAAGACCCCCGCTGCCTGAATCCGGCCGTTTCGAACCACCACCGCGCCGTCGTGCAGCGGGTTCTGCCGCTCCGGTACGAACAGGCTGTAGAGCAGCTCTTTCGACAGCTTGGCCTCGATGCGCGTGCTCTCTTCGAGGTAGGGCGACAGGTCGGCCTCCCGCTCGACGACGATCAGCGCGCCGATTCGCCGATCGGCCAGCGAGGTCGCGGCCTTGACGAGCTCGTCGATGAACTGCGCCCCGGCGCCCGAACGAAAGCTGCTGAGGATCTGAGCCCGCCCGAAAGACGCCAGCGCTCGCCGGATGTCGGATTGGAAGAGCACCACGATGATGATCAGCACGTTGCCGATGAACTGCTCGAGCAGCCAGTTGAACGTCGGCAGGTCGAGGTAGCCCTCTTGGCTGAGGCCGTACATCAGCGCGATGGCGGTCAGGCCGATGAGCATCGGCACCGCGCGGGTACCTTTGATGATCAGCAGCACCCGATAGATCAGGTAGTAGATGATCGCGACGTCGAGGATCGACGATACGAACGCGTGCAGGGACCAGTCGCTCATCGACCACCCCCGTCGGCCGAAGCGCCGCGCAGGGCTCCGGCCACTTGGGCCACGTCGCGGGCTTCGGCGACGTCGTGCACCCGGATGATCTGCGCACCGAGCCAGACGCCGATGGCGTTGGCCGACATGCTGCCCGCCACGCGCCGCTCGATCGGACGCCCGGTGATCGCACCGATGAACGACTTGCGCGAGACCCCGAGCAAGACCGGACGCCCCTGACCGAGAAGCCGCGGTATGCCGGCGATGAGGGCGAGGTTCTGCTCGACGGTCTTGCCGAAGCCGATGCCCGGATCGACGCAGATAGCGTCGGGCTCGATACCCGCTGCGCTCAGCGCGGCGACGCGCTCGGCGAGGAAGCCCCCGACCTCGGCCACGATGTCGGCGGACGACAGGTCGCCGTCCTGCATCGTCTTCGGGCGGCCGCGCATGTGCATCAGCACGACGCCGACACCGGTCTCGGCGGCGAGCGCGGGCATGCGCTCGTCGGCGGTCATGGCCGAGATGTCGTTGATGACATCGGCGCCGGCCGCGATCGCCGCCTGCGCCACCGACGCCTTGACCGTATCGACCGAGATGCAGACGTCGCTCTCTCGCCGCAAAGCCGCGATGACCGGCACGACCCGCTCTCGTTCGACGGCGGCGGGCACCGGATCGGCCCCCGGCCGCGAGGACTCCCCACCGATATCGATGATCCGCGCGCCGGCTTCGACCATCGCGAGCGCGTGCCCGATGGCCGCATCGACCCCATCGAGTCGGCCACCGTCGGAGAACGAGTCGGGCGTCGTATTGAGCACGCCCATGACCACCGGGCCGTCGGCCGCCTGCACGAGCGTGCGCGGCCCCGAAGGCCACGCGAACTCATGTCGACCGAACCGCCACTGCATGGCCCCAATCCTCAACGTCGACCGACCTCTCATCAACGCAAAACGGGCCGACCCTTCGGATCGACCCGTGACGCCGCGGCGTGCCGCAGTCAGGCGCTCTCCGCGCTGCCTTGAGGCACCATCTCGGGGGCCTCCTTCTGTTGGGTCACGAAGACCGACTTGGGCCGCCGCCCACGCTTCTCGTTCTTCTTGAGCATCGGCGGCAGCGGCTCACCCTTCATCAGGAGATCGACTTCTTCAGTCCCGATGGACTCCCGCTCGAGCAGGGCCTCGGCGAGCGCCTTGAGCGCCTCGATGTTGTCGGTGACCAGCGTCTTGGCGGTCTGGTAGCCGTCCACCACGATGCGCCGCACCTCGCGGTCGATCTCGATCGCCGTCTGCTCCGAGTAGTCGCGATGCTGGTTGATCTCACGCCCGAGGAAGATCTGCTCGTCCTTCTTGCCGAAGGTCAGCGGGCCCATCTTCTCGCTCATGCCCCATTCGCAGACCATGCGTCGGGCAGTATCGGTGGCGCGCTCGATGTCGTTGCCGGCCCCCGTGGTGATCTGATTGAAGATCACCTCTTCGGCGACCCGCCCGCCCATCAGCATGGCGATCTGGTTGGTGGCGTACTCCCGGGTCACCGAGAGCCGATCTTCGGTGGGCAGGGTCTGAGTCACGCCCAGGGCCCGGCCACGGGGGATGATCGTCACCTTGTGCACCGGATCGGTGTGGGGCAGGAGCTTGGCCACCAGCGTGTGACCCGCCTCGTGATAGGCCGTCGTCCGCCGCTCCGCCTCGCTGATGATCATCGAGCGTCGCTCGCTGCCCATCAGCACCTTGTCCTTGGCGTCTTCGAAGTCCTCCATCGTCACGACTTCGCGATTGCGCCGAGCGGCGAGCAGCGCGGCCTCATTGACGAGGTTCTCGAGGTCGGCCCCCGAGAAGCCGGGGCAGCCTCGGGCCAGCGTCGCCAGGTCGACGTCGTTGTCGAGCGGCACCCGCTTGGTATGCACCTTGAGGATCTTCTCCCGACCCCGCACGTCGGGCCGGTTGACCACCACCCGCCGGTCGAAGCGACCGGGACGCAAGAGCGCCGGATCGAGCACGTCGGGCCGGTTGGTCGCGGCGATGAGGATCACGCCTTCGTTGGACTCGAAGCCGTCCATCTCGACGAGAAGCTGGTTGAGCGTCTGCTCCCGCTCGTCGTGACCGCCGCCGAGGCCGGCGCCGCGATGACGACCGACCGCGTCGATCTCGTCGATGAAGATGATGCAGGGCGCGTTCTTCTTGCCCTGCTCGAAGAGGTCCCGCACCCGGCTGGCGCCGACGCCGACGAACATCTCGACGAAGTCCGAGCCGGAGATGCTGAAGAACGGCACCCCGGCCTCGCCGGCGACACCACGCGCGAGCAGGGTCTTGCCGGTGCCGGGCGGGCCCATCAGCAACACCCCCTTGGGGATGCGGCCACCGAGCCGGGTGAACTTCTTGGGGTCACGCAGGAACTGGATGATCTCTTCCAGCTCCTCCTTGGCCTCTTCGACGCCGGCGATGTCGTCGAAGGTCACCTTCTTGTTGTTCTCGCTGAGCAGCTTGGCCTTGCTCTTGCCGAACGACATGGCCTTGCCGCCGCCGCTCTGCAGCTGGCGCATGAAGATGAAGAAGATGCCGAAGAGCACCAGCATCGGCAGCCAGCTGATGATGATGCTCTGGAAGAGGCTGTCCTCTTCGACCTTCTCGTACTCGAAGGTGAAGCCCGGCGCTTCCCCCTTCTTCGACGCGGCCGCCTTGGCGGCGAGTTCGGTCTGCAGGTCTTCCTGGAGCTCCCCGTAGACGACGTAGGGCTTGTCCTCGTCCTTGATCTTGACGCGGATTTCCTTGCCGTCGACGACCACCTCCTTGAGCTGGGCGGTGTCGCTCTTCACGTAGCTGTAGAACTCACCCCATGACATCTCCCGCTGGCCGTCCCCGCTGGGGAAGGCCTGGTAGATGATGAGGAACGTGACCAACAGAATCAGCCACAGGAGGCCTGTCTTGTAGGGCTGGCGCACTTCGCGTCCTCGGTGGGGCACGGATGAATGAAGCTGCGCGGCGGCGCAGTGCGGGAACGTAGCATGCGTTCCGCGAGGGCCGCAACGTCAGCGACCGCGGCCGCCCCGGGGGCCGCAGTCTGAATGGGACGCCATCGGCGGCACGAACGATTCATGATTCCTGTGGCGAGCCGGTCGAGCCGTGGTTCCCGCAGCGAGCCGGTCGAGCACCGCCGTTCACCCCTGCCCCGCCCGGATCTCGTCCCCCGTGGGGTACAGACCGGGACCATCGGCTGGCTCGAGCACCCGCAGCAGCCACGCCTGGGCGCCCGGCGCGACCCGTACACTCTCGTCGGCGCGCAACCCGGCGGCCCAGACGACGCGCCCCCGACTCTCGATGACCGGCAGGGCCGACCTCCAGCGGCGCGCCGTGCGTCGGTCGGACCACAGGCGGCGCACCGATTTTGATCCCGGCGCACCGCGCGGCCGCAGGCGATCACCGACCGCCACACAGCGAACCGTCCAGGGCAGCGGGGCCGCCTCCACCGCGAGCGCCACCGCCGATGGGTCATCCGCTCGGCGACCCTGCACCACCTCGAAGGACCAATCGCCCCAGGCGAACGCCGCGGCCTGTTCGAGGTGCAGAGCGCGAGGCGCCGCGCGGACCATTCGGGCGGGCTCGATGATGATGGCCTCCGCGGTCGACCGCGCGATCCACCCCCCCGGCAACGACAGCCGTTCGCCCGGCGACAACTCCACGATACGGCGCACGGCCGCGCCGCGACGACGCCCGGCGGCGCCGGCCACGCGCAGCGCCCGATCGATCAGGGCCCGCTGTGCGCCCACCGACCAGCCGGCCCGCCCCTCGTGCGATACACGCACGCTATCGCCTCGCCGCTCGATCAGGTCGGGCATGCGGTCCAGCAGGCACTCGACGAGTTCGACCTCGTCACCGAGGTTGCGGGCGGTGCGCGCGGCGCGTGCGACCCACCGTGGCCCGAGGGTCGCGGCCATCGCAGGCATGACCGACCGGCGCACCGCATTGCGCAGGAACCGCGCGTTCGAGTTGCTGGGGTCTTCGATCACATCGACGTCATGCTCCGCCGCGTACGCCGCCACATCTGCCCGAGCGACCGTCAGCCAGGGACGCACGATGAGGCCGTTCTCGACGGGGATCCCCGCGGCCCCGTGCAGGCCAGTCCCCTCGCCGAGACGCATGAGCAGGGTCTCGGCCTGATCGTCTGCGGTATGCGCGGTGACGATATACATTGCCCCCAGCGCGGCGGCGTGTGCGCGGAGCAGCCGATAGCGCGCCGTGCGTGCGGCGCCTTCGGGCCCGTCGCGCCGCGCGAGCGCTTCGAACTCTTCCGGAGCGACAGCGAGGATGCGCGCGTCGACGCCGAGCGCTGCGGCGTAGCGCACCGCGGATCGAGCATGCGCCCGCGACGCCGGATGGAGGGCGTGATCGACCACCGCTGCGGTCAATGACCACCGCTGCGTCATTCGGAGCGCATGCAGCAGACTCGCCGAGTCACGGCCGCCCGACAGCGCGAGCAAGACTCTGGCGCCGGGCCGCAGCAGCCCGCTGTCGGCCGCCTGCTCGATCGCGACCGACGGCGCGTGTGGGTCGGGCCTCTGCACGGGATCAGAGCCGCCAATCATCGCGGTCGAGCAGCGCCCTCAGCGCCTTGGCGGGCAACGCCAACCCGATCAACGGCTCGGGACCGTTGCGTCCGATCAGGCTCACGACCCGGCCGCTCGGATCGAAGAGCGGCGTACCCGGAGCCAGCCGGCCCAGCAACCTGAAATAATAGGCCAGTTGGCCACCGCCCCGACGCTCGACGAGCACCCGATGCAAGAGGCCGCTGCCATCGGCGGCGTACAGCGCCCGGCCCGGGGCCACCGCTGCGTCGCTCGCGCCCGCCGGCGCGATGGTCGGTGGCGCCGGCAGATCGGGCACGTCGAGCACGGCCAGACCCAACGCGGCCTCGTCGAGCCCCACCGCAGCCTCGAATCGGCGCCCATCGGCCAATTCGACCTCGATGCGATCTCTGCTGCCGCGGGGCCAGCCGTCGACCACCACCGACGCGGTCACGACCCGCTTGGGGCCAGCCCACCAGCCGTGGGCTTCGTGCGTCGCTCCACCCGGCGCCCACAGGCCCGTCGGAAGATTGCCTCGTCGGCGCACCACCACCGTCAGCGGGCGGATCCCGACCCGGAGTGCCTCGCGCGCGCGAGCCGTAAAGGGGTCGTCGAACGGCTTGGGTGCCGTGGCGTCTACGCCGGCATCGCCCGGCGCCGCAGCCGCGGGAAGCGCCGAGAGGCAGCTCAGGATGAGCAGGATCGGGCGCAACATGGGGCCACCCCGGGGGCAGCGGTGCAACATTCTGCACTCCGGCCAGGCAGACGAGGCTGGCAGACTCCGTCCGCGTCGATTTCGGGGAACCTTCGTCGAATGCGGTTGTCGACCACCGCGCTGACCGGCCCCGGGCTCGACTCTGTACCCGCCCCCGGCGCCGGGTCAAGCGGTGCTTCTCCAACGGCAACAGCGTGTCCGACGCTTGACCGTGGGGGATCTCGCCGCTAACCTGCGTTGAATTTTTCCTGCACCGGCGATATCCGGGCGCAGAACGCGGCCGGCGGGTCCGCCTGGCTCACTCGGAGGAACTCGACTTGAGCGCACAGAACCTCGCCTACATGCGAGTCGCCGTGCTCTGGCACGACACCCTGATCACCGAGACGATCGTCGACTCGCGCAAGCCGGTGACGATCGGTGAGAACAAGTCGAACACCCTCGTGGTGCCCGATCTCGCCGGCGTCGGTGACATGCACGTGCTGTTCAGCCCCGAGGCCAACGGCTTCTCGCTGAACCCGACCGGCGACATGAAGGGTCGTCTTCGCCTCGGCGGCGACGACGAAGAGACGCTCGCTGCGGCCCGCAAGACCCGCGGCAACAGCATCTCGGTCGGTGGAAAAGACTGGGGTGTCCTCGACATCGACGACCAGCTCTCGGTCTTCTTCCAGTTCGTCGCCCCGCCCGACCGCATCCCCAAGCGCCCGATCTGGGGCACCCTCGAGACGTCCGTGCTCGGCTCGCTGCTCGTCGCGGTCGTGCTGCACCTCGGCTTCCTCATCGCCGCGTTCTTCTTCTGGAGCGACGAGCCGGTGTTCGCCGACCTCGACTTGAGCGACCGGTTCATGAAGGTCATCGTCGAGGAGCCGCCGCCCGAACTCGAAGAAGAGGAAGAGGAAGAAGCCATAGACGAAGACGTCGGCAAGAAAGCCGGCGGCGAAGAAGGCAAGTTCGGCGAAGAGGACAAGATCGAGAAGTCCAAGGTGCCCAACCGCGACGGCGAGCTCGTCGACAAGGTCAAGGACGTCGGCATCCACAAGGCGCTCGGCTCCGACCTGCTCGGACGCGGCCCCCTGCAGAACGTCTTCGGCGACAAGACCGGCTTCGACAGCAAGCTCAACGCGGCCATGGCGGGCGCCGGCGACAGCCTGATCGTCGGCAACGGCACCGGCGGCATGGGTCTGCGCGGTACCGGCGGTGGCGGTGGCGGCGAGGGCTTCGGCCGCATCCACGGCATGGGCCGGATCGACACCGGCGGCGGCCGCGGTACGAAGGCGAGCCTCGGCGGCAAGAAGAAGCGCAAGAAGAAGGTGCGGGTCCGCACCGGCAAGGGCGCGGTGGCTGGCTTCTGCAAGGAGAAGGACATCACCCGGGTGGTCAACGGCCGTCGGCGCGGCATTCAGTACTGCTACGAGAAGGAACTCGCCCGGAACCCCGAGCTCCAGGGCAAGGTCACCCTGTCGTGGCGCATCATGCTCGACGGCAAGGTCGGCAAGGTCCTCGTCGAGAACAGCACCCTCAGCAACAAGACCGTCGAGGGCTGCATGAAGCGTCAGGTCAAGCGTTGGCGGTTCCCGAAGCCGGAAGGCGGCATGTGCCAGATCAAGTTCCCGTTCGTCTTCAACGCGGGGCTCTGACCACACGCCGATCGCCGGGCGCGAACATCGCGAACGCCCGCAACGGCCGATACCTCAGGTATCGGCCGTTCACTTTTCGAATCGACCTCACCGGCCGGCACTCATCGCGGTGGATGGCGCTCGATCAGCGAGCGACAGGTGCTTCGAAACGCGAAGAGCCGGCCCTGTGGACCGGCTCTTTCGTTGCATATCTCGGCTGCTGCCCGAGCCCCTCACAGATCGATGATGATGACCCGCCGGGGCTCCGCCGGCTCCTCCTCAGCCTCGTCTTCCGGTGGCCTCAGCGGCTCGAGAGGAAGCTCGAGAGCGGGGCGCTCGTAGATCCGCCGCCGCTCTTCGTCGCGCTTTCGGATCTGCTCGATGATGTACGCATCCAGCATGGGGTACCTCCTCGTCGGCCGAACGCCCGGGAGACGGTTTTTGCAGCGAAGCGCGCTGCGCGTTCATCGTCTCAGATGATCCGCCTCGGGCGCAAACCATGACGCGCGTGGCCGGGACGTCGTTCGCCGTCGTGCGTGTGATGCCGGCCGAGTGCTCAGCGTGGCACCCCGCCGATCATTCGAGGTCGTCGTGCACGGTGCGCGCGAGATCGAGACATTCGGCGAGCTGGAGCGCCGAGAGGCCGGTCACGGCCGCGGCATCACGATAGGCCCCGAGGCGCTCGATCAACAGACGCGCGTTGCGGTGCGCGGCTCGACGACCGCGGCTCAGTCGAACGACCTGCTCCTCGAGTTCGCCGATGCGCGCATCCCGGCGCGCACGCTCCTCGGACTGCCGGTTCAACTCCGCCTGACGACCGAGAGTGGCCAGGCGATCGGTGAGCGGCTTGACGCCAACATCCCCCGATGTATCGCCCGCTCCAGACGTATTGGCCGTCCGCCCCAGGCCGCCCAGACCCGACAGGAGGCCCGTTCGGCGGCCGGCACCGACCTGGCCGAAGACCGAGGCTCGGGAGACGCCGAGACCACCCTTACTCATGGAGACCGGCGCTGATCCGGCGCGACGAGCACGGGCTTCGGCCGTCGCCAGCTTGGCTTGGGCATCGCGCCGGCCCCGCTCCGCGGCACGCAGCTTCTCTTCGAGTTCGGCGATCCGCCCGTCGAGCTCACCGTGCGCCGCCGTCCCCTCGCCCGCGCCGCTGCCGGTCTCCGCATCCGCCAGCGCTTGCCTCAGGCGATCGGCCTGGGCCTGCGCCTCCCGGGCAGCGCGTTGATGCTCCTCGACGGCGCGCCAGCGATCGACGGCCGGCACGATGCGCGATGACCGCACGAAGGCGTCCTCGGCGGCGAGGGCCGACTCGAGCTGCGCGATCTCTGCGCGCAGCGCCTGGTTGGCCGCCGCGAGCTCGGCCTCGGCCATCGCCGACGGCGCGGCGCCCATCGCTGGAGGCGGCGGCAAGGGCGGCTGCGAGCCGTCGCGCAGGGCGGCGAGTTCGGCCTCACGATGTTGAAGCGCGGCCGCGACATGACGCAGGTACGCCTGCATTTCGTGCAGCTGCTCGCGGGCGGCGTGCAGCTCCGTCTCCTGCCGGGCGCTTCGCTCGAGCGCCGCATGCCGCTCGCCATCCAATCGCGCCAGCTCATCCTGCAGTTGGATCAAGCGCGCGCCCTGGCTCTCGTTGAGCGCACGCAGCCGCTCGAAAGCGGCCCGTCCGGCCCCCTCGGCTCGCTTTCGGTAGCGATCGCGCAGCGTCATCTGCGCGCTGTCGAGCGGATCGCCGCCCTCGACGAACCGAACGGCGTAGATCCCGCATCGAATGACGTCGTTGTCGGTCAAGCGGCGCCGCGTGACGCGCACATCATTGACCAGCGTGCCGTTGGCCGAGCCCAGATCGACCACTGCGAAGCCGTCCTCTTCGGGCACGATGACGCAGTGTCGGCGCGAGACGCTGGTGTCGTGCACGATGATGTCGCAGTCGGACTGACGACCGAGCACGACCTGCCGCCGAGCGGCATCGAGCTGCAGGACCTGTTGCCGACCCGAGCGGTCGTTGTATAGGAGCCGGGCCAATCGGGACTCCGCCTGTCGCCTCGTTCCTTCTTATAGATCTCCCCGATCGACCGAACAAGCATCGGGGTCACATGGAGGTGCCCATGAATCCGGTTCGGGTCTACACCACTCGGATCTGCGGATACTGCTTCGCGGCCAAGCGGCTGCTGGCCGGCCGCGACATCCCCTTCGAGGAGATCGACGTCTCCGACGATCGCGACCAGCGTATGTGGCTCGTCGAGGCCAGCGGCCAGCGGACCGTGCCCCAGATCTTCATCGGCGAGCGCTCGATCGGCGGATACACCGAGCTGCGCGCCATCGCCCGCAGCGGCGAACTCGACCGGCTGCTGACGGCAGAATCTCCCTGATCCGCCCGAATTCCAGGCAGAGCCGTTTTTTTCGACATCGCGGTCGGCCCCCGGCGTACGCCCGTTTGCACGGGTGGGGACGCCATGTTCGCTTGACAGCACGCCTGACGCCCCGATAAACCCGATTGGTCGTGCGCCGGCAGGAGGCCGGCGGCATACATCCACAGCGCGGGCCGGTTCCGGGACCGCATTTCGGAGGAAGAGATGAGGTTGACTGGCCTCAGGGGCGGCTTGCTGCTGACCCTCGGCGCGTCCATGTGGCTCGGCGGGTGCAGCGATGTTGTGGAAGACATCGATCGTACGCAGCCGAACCTGATCAACAAGGATCTGTTCCAGGGCGAATGGTACTTCGCCCGGACGGTCGTCGACGTGCCCTACGAAGCATCGGGCACGTTCATCGGCGATCGGCAGGAGTATCACATCGGCGCCGAGGACTTCCCGGCGTACAAGGTCCGTTGGCGCCTCGACGAGCACGCTCTCTATGCGTGCCGGGTCGACGAGATCATCCTCGGCGGCAACAGCGAGGGCCGCACCGAGGGCGACGAGGAGAACCCGTCGAAGGCCGAGGCTCGCGCCGACGCCGACGCCGGCGAGCTCTTCCCGTGCACCCACCCGGTCGCGGCGTTCCCCGTCCGACACATCGACGTCATCCGCCAGTACAACTCGGCGACCGGCGAGCAGTCGAACGTCCTGATGGAGAACTCCTCGGACCGCCACTGGTACGAGCGGGACTACGTACGCATCGACTGGGAGGCCAACCTCCTGGCCAACGTCGATCTGAACCTCTTCAGCCAGGGTGAGCTCGGCTGGGCCGGCTTCGCTCATGCGCGGTACTACGTGCAGGAGCGCGACGGCGACTGCCGGGTCACCAAGGACGACGGCACGACCGACTACAGCCAGTGCGAGGAAGGCTACCTGCCGCCGATCGTCGAGAACGACAACATCCAGCTGACCGCGCGCATGGTCCTCGACCCCGGCGACGGCTGGCACCCGGTCTACGGCTGCTTCTTCTCGTCGATCTTCGGTTCCGGCCCGGCCTGCACCAACTCGCAGATCGGCATGCGCTACTCCTTCCTGCGGGTGCCGGAGCGCGACGAGACCGAAGAGTACGAGCCGCTCTACTACCCCGACGAGCTCTTCGAGCGCGTCGGCGTCTGGCGCGTCATCAAGCGGACCTACCTCAACGGCCGCGGCGAGACCGACTTCAAGCAGTACCTCGGCACCCGCTTCAAGCTGTGGAAGCAGACCAAGACCTGCGAAGGCGAGACCTGCACCCCGATCCCGCTGCGCGAGCGCGAGATCGAGCCGATCGTCTACTACCTCAACCGCACCTTCCCGGTGGACCTCAAGCCGGCCGCCTTCGAGGTCGCCAAGGAATGGAACGACGCGTTCAACGGCATCAAGCCGGGCGTCGACCTGACCGAGACCTGCGAGGTCGTCTGCGGTGCGGGTACGCCCGCTGCTCAGTGCTCGGCGACCGACCCGGGTTGGCGGATGCAGGGCGAGTGCGCCTTCGAACTGCGCGAGAACGACGGCCAGAAGTTCCTGGGCGACCTGCGCTACAACTTCATCGCTTTCATCGAAGATCCGGGCCAGGGTCAGCCCTGCGGCGTCGGCGGCCCGGCCAACGATCCCGAGACCGGTGAGCTGATCAACGCGGTGGCCTACGTCTACGGCGCCGGCTGCTTCGACTTCCTCGAGACCCGCGTCGCCGACATGATCGACATCGAGTGCGCCAACCGCGCCCTCGAAGGCGAAGACCTGCCTGCCGGCTGCGCGGCCATCAACGAGAACGAGTTCCTGCGCGGCAAGCGCACCCTCGAGATCATGCAGGCTCAGGGCTACAAGCAGGGCCCGACCACCCCGGTGACCGCCCTGACCGGCTCGATGCAGCAGTTCGCCGACATGGCGGGCTCGGAGCGCATGGCCGAGCTCAAGGGCAACTTCGACGAGCTCAAGCAGTTCCGCGGCACCCTGCATACGCGCCGGGCCAAGCTGCGCGACGCCGGCCTCTCCCGTGCCCTGGTGCCTGACCAGATGGCCTATGAGATCTCGGGCGGCCTGGCCACCTCGGGCGCCGAGTTGACCGACGACGAGCTGGCCATCGTCGATCCGCTGGCCCCGCCGGGTGGCAGCGGCCTCGACCGGCTGCACAAGCGCATCGACGCCCTGTCGGCGCGCGCCGCCGAGCCCGCCGAGTACCTCTTCACCGACCATGGTCTGTGGCACTTCGTGCGCCAGCACATGGACCTCGACCGCGAAGAGCTGCTGCACGTCCTGCGGGTCAACGCCTTCAAGGCGGTCACCCTGCACGAGATCGGCCACAACATGGGCCTGCGTCACAACTTCATCGCGTCGTTCGACCGGACCAACTACTTCCCCGAGTACTGGGACATCAAGATCGAGGCCGCGCAGCAGTTCCAGTACGAGACCGGCCGTCCCGCGCCGGCCGATCTGGACCCCTTCCGCGACAACGGCGAGACCGAGGCCGAGTTCAACGCGCGCTACGCCGCCTGGGATCGTGACCGGGAGCAGCTGCGCCAGATCGAGGAGTCGCTGGGCTCGCGCCTCTACAAGTACAGCTCGATCATGGACTACCACGCCGCCTACTACGGCGACTGGCAGGGCCTGGGCAGCTACGACAAGGCCGCGATGCGCTTCCTCTACGCCGGCCTCGTCGACCGGGTGAACTGCACCGGCACGCGCCCCGAGGACTGCATCAATACCCAGCCCGGCGGCGTGCAGCCCCTGTTCGACCGGACCCACGTCCGCTGGTACGGCGGCGGCGAGCTGTGCAGCCAGGACAACGACTGCCCGGCGGCCACGAGCGGCCAGATCTGCCGTTACAAGTCCGAGCTGGACGCCTCGTTCTGCTCGAACTGGGACGAAGACGAGAAGGCGTCGGGCCGGTTCAACCCCCGCCAGGCGTTCTGCACCGACGACCGGGTCGCCGACCAGCCGTTCTGCAACCGGTTCGACGAGGGTGAGAGCTCCGAAGAGATCGTGCGGTCGATGATCGACGCCTACGAGCGCATGTTCGTGTTCAACAACTTCCGCCGCTACCGGGCGAGCTTCAGCACCTGGGGCTACTTCGGCCGCATCTTCCGCCGCTACTTCTCGGTCATCGGCGACCAGATGCAGTCGATGCTCTACAAGTACTTCTACGAACCCGGGTTCCTCAACAACCAGGGCCCCGGCGGCTTCTACGACATGATGCGGGCGACGGTGACCGGCTTCGACTTCCTGGGCAACGTGCTGGCACAGCCCGAATCCGGCTCGTACGAGTGGGATGAGGACCAAGGGGTCTACGTCAACCTCGAGGAGAACCTGGTCGACGACGCCATCACCGGCGACGAGATCATCAACATCCCGCTCGGCCTCGGCAAGCCGCTCTACTCGAGCTATGAGGACGGCTTCTTCGGCGTGGACCGCTTGGCCTACGTCGGCGTGTTCTACGACAAGATCGCGGCCCTCGAGACCCTCACCAAGCGCGATTGGGGTGTCGACGCCGGCGCGACCGATGAGCGCTTCCAGCTCAACTTCTACGACTTCTTCCCCGGGGCCTACATCGACCTGCTCGGCACCTACATGGGCGGCGACTTCAACCGCAAGCCGATGCACTTCCAGAAGGTGCTCGGCCAGGACGGCAACGACGAGATCCGGCTGATCCAGCGCACGTTCTGGGACGGCAGCTTCTTCGACGCCGATGTCGAGCTCATCGAGGACGAGCCCGCCGGTCGCCCGGTGGAGCCCGGCGCTTCGACGCTGGTGAACATCTACGCCATCATCTACGGCATGATCGACACCCCGGTGTACTTCGACCTGTCGTTCACCAACTCGGCCCGTACCTTCGAGGTCGGCGGCCAGACCGGCTTCAGCCTGGACCACATCCCGGCCCAGGACATCGCCGAGTGCACCAGCCCGCTGACCCAGCGCCGCTTCGCCGCGGTGCGGCTCGACAACCTGCCGAGCATCGCGGCTCAGGCCATCGAGCGGTGCAACGTGCTGCGGGCGCAGTACATCGAGCTGGACACCGCCATCGACCGCCACAACGAGGATCCGAGCTACGTGCTGCCCGACGGCATGTCCCGCGACGAGGCCGACCTCAAGCTGAGCCGGCTGCAGAACCGCTTCGCGTCGCAGGAGGACCGGCTCTCGAACCTGGTCTTCATCTCGGACCTGCTCGGCGTCGGCAGCCTCTGATCCCGCCTCCGCCGGGGGGCGTCCGCTCCCCGGCGCGCATCACCCGATGCGCCCCCTCCCCTGCCAACCTGCCTTCGTGACGACCGCGGCCACCCAGCCGGCGGCCACATTCGTCAGTCGTGGATACCCGCGGCGTCCAGGTCGCGTGCGGGCGCGCCGACGGCCAGCAGGATCTGCCGGTCGAGCTCGTGCTGGCGGGCATACTCGGGCAGCATCTGCAGAAAGTCGGCTCGCAGATCGGCGGGCGCCAGCTCGTCGAGGCTCGCGCGCAGACGTTTGCGGCGGGCCATCCACAGGGCGGTCTCGGACGGCAGGAGCGGCAACTCACGCTCGACGGTGCCGACCCGCTCACCGTCGGCCCACACCGGCGAAGCCTTGAGGCGGGTCCCTCGCGTCAACATGGCGTCGATCCCGGCGATGCGCGCGCGAACGCGCTCGGCCTTGGGGCCCTTCAACGCCCGAATATATCGGTTGAACAGCCCGTGGGCCTTGCGGGTGCGGGTGCCCTTCGCGCGGGCCGATGCCGACAACCCGGACGTCGCAGCACCGCTATCGGAAGGCGCCTCGATCACGTCGTACTCCACATGGAATCGGAGCACGGTGGACTGCGCGGGTCGATTTTGCGCCCGGCGAGCCGGCCGCCGTCCGAGGGCTATTCGAGCCGGCCGGAGCGGCGCGAGCGGATCAGGCCAGGGTGTAGATGTTGTCGAGCAGCCTGATTTCGCCCAGCTGACTGATGCGCTCCCGAATGCCGGGGAAGTCCCGCGCGGCCTGATCGAAGTCCTTGCGCGACAAGAAGAGCACCATCGTGCGCCGGGTGGCGGTGCAGGTGGCGGTGGCGGCCGAGTTGTGGATGAGCGAGATCTCACCCATCAGGTCGCCTTCGCGCAGCAGATTGAGCGTGCGCAGCTCGCCGTCGTGCCGCCGGACCACCTTGACCATGCCGTCGAGGATGACGAAGAGCCCGCCGCTGGGCTCGCCTTCGGAGATGATGTCGGTGTCTTCCTCGAACAGGCGCGACTCGAAGCGCTCCATGAGGTTCTTGCGCTGCCGCCGCGAGAGGCCCTTGAAGACCGGTGAGAGGTTGATCAGGTTGTTGATCATGCGGTCGGAGACGTGGCGGGTCAGCACGCTCTGCAGGGTATTGGCGTCCGGGCCGAGATCGTCGAGCACGGTGCGCGACAGTTCGAAGGCGTCGACCCGCCCGTCCGACCGGACCGTGGCCACCCGGGGTGACTCGGTGATGAGCGCCATCTCGCCGAAGATGTCGCCCTCGTCGAGCACGGCGAGCTGACTCACCCGCCCGTCGGGGTGGTGCTTGATCACGCGGGCCCGGCCCATGACGACGATGTGCACCGACTTGCCGGGCTGGCCTTCTTCGACGAGCACCTCTTCGTCCGAGACCCGGCGCAGCCGCATGGCCCGAGCGACCGTGAGGAACGGCTCCTCCTCGAGCTCGCTCAACAGCGGGAAGCGGGGCAGCTTGTCGGGGAAGTTCACCCCGCGAATGATGTCGGTCGCCCGGCGATCGACCTCGGCCATCACCCCTTCCAAGCTCGCCGGCAGGTCGTCGAGTTCGAGACGCAGCGCAGGGCGCATCGGCATCTCGTAGATCGCCGGTCCCCAGTCGCGGCCCGAACGTCGGGCGTAGTGCTTGCCGAGCAGGTTGAGGCCGCGCTCAACCACGGCGTCGTCGGCGTCGTGCAGCCGCAGCAGCGCCAGGGCCCACAGCGCGCGCACCGGGAAACCCGCGAGCGTGAAGTAGTCGGCGCAGCTGCGCAGCACGCGAATGCCGCGGGCGGTCTCGCCGAGCGCGACGAGCAGCTCGCCGGCCTCGACCCGCAGCTTGAAGTCGAGAGGTGCGCGCCGCATGCGCGCGAGGCAGACGCGCAGTGCGCGCTCGCGTCCTTCTTGCGTCGACGGCAACTCGTTCACGATCCTCTCCTCCAGGCGGCGGGCGCACGGCGGGCAATATGTTCTTCTACCAACGCCCCGACGGGCCCACAAGAAAGGCTCCGTCGATGCCGCCCCCTGCCCTGCGCGCGGGCGACGGTTTCAAGGCGTGGTCTGAATCCACATGCGGCTCTGCCCCCGCGCCGCACACTCGAAGAGATCGAGATCGCCATCACCGTCGAAATCGCCGACGCCGTAGTTCGCGGTGGCGATGGTCGGCAGGCCGGCGAACGCCGAGCTGGCCGCGTGCCACGTCGCCGTGCCGTCGTTGAGCAGCAGGACGCTGCGAAAGGGCTCGACAGTCCCGTCCGCGTAGAGGATGCCGTAGACGGCGATGATCAGATCGAGGTCGCCGTCGGCGTCGAGGTCGACCGGCACCGCCTCATAGCTCGGGACCCGCGGCATGCCGCGGAATCGGTCGTGGGCCGGCTCGAAGGTCGCGTCGCCGTTGTTGAGGTAGAGCGCGATGGCTGGGGTACCGGGGAACGAGAAGCCCTCCAGATAGTCCTGGGGCATGAGCACGTCGAGATCGCCGTCGCCGTCCACGTCGACGAGCTCCACATCGAGCCAGTCGCCACGCACGTCGTTGAAGGGGCTCGGCGCGAACTCGAAGCGACCGCCGCCCTGGTTGAGCCACAGCCGGTTGCGGGCGGTCGAGAAGTTGTCGGACAGGTTGTCGACGACGATGACGATGTCGGGATCGCCATCGCCGTCGAGATCGCCATGGTCGAAGTCGTGGTCGTGCACATCGCCGAACGCGAACGGCAGCCGGTCGGAGGCATCGGCGAAGCGCCCGCTTCCATCGTTGAGCCACAGCTGCTCGGGTCCGCTGGCGTTGCCGCCTTCCGGGGAGCCGATACGCAGCGAGAAGACGTCGAGGTCGCCGTCGCCGTCCACGTCGACGAAGTCGGCGTCGTAGCTGCTGTCTCTGCCGGCGAAGCGGCCGTCGACCACGAAGCCGCCCCGCCCGTCGCCGAGGAAGAGGCGGTTCTGGGGTCCCGACAGATTGGCGAAGAGCAGGTCGAGGTCGCCATCGCCGTCGACATCCCCGACGCGCCCGTTGATCCCGTTGCCGACGGGGTCGAGCCGCTGGCGGTCGAACCGATCGCCGCGGTTGAGGAAGACCGCCGGCGGCTGATCGGTGGGTTGCAGCGAGCCCATGCCGCCGAACGCGCCGACCACGTCGAGCCGACCGTCGCCGTCGAAGTCGGCCACCGAGACGTCGTTGCAGTCACCGGGGGCATCCAGCCAACGGGCGGTCCGATCGGAGAACTCGGTATAGGTGAACCCCGGCTCGACGGTGGCGCTGCGGCCGCTGCGGGCGAGCGCGAAGCGCAGCGGGGCCTCGCCGGGCTCGCCGGCCGGGGTCACCACCCGCCAGCGCTCGTCCGAGACGCGGTCGATGGCGATCGGTGCGTTGTCGCCGATCGCCATCGTGAGATCGGCGACGAGGCCGATGCCGGTCAGCGTCGCGTTGGTATAGCCCGGTTGCAGCCCGCGCGCCGGCTCGATGCGCGGGGCGACGAACGTCAGGCCGTCGGGCAGGCGAGCCGCCTCCCCGCGCGCGTCGTCGAGGCGCACGTCGGCCGGGCCATCCTCGCCGTCGGGCGTATCGACGAGCAGGCGCCCGTCGCAGGGGTCGTCACCGGGCACGATCTCGAAGCCCAGGGCCGGGCGGCCGCCGATCTCGATCGCGGAGACCGCGTCGAGATCGGCCCCGCTGATCTGCACATCGTCCTGGCCCCAGATCGGTACGCGCGCGGGTTCGATAGCGCGCACGATCGGCCGGCGGTCGAACTCGATGAGCTCATCGCTGCGAAACGTCCGCCCATCCACGCCCACGACCTCGAGGCGGGCGGGGCCCACGTCGCCGCGCGGCAGGCGGATCCGGGCCTCGGTCCCGTCGTCGGAGACCTCGAGCACCTCGGCCTCGATGCCGTCGACGCGAACGACCATGTCCGGGTCGAAGTTGCGCCCACGCAATACGACCACGGCGCCGCCACAGCGCCCGACGGTGCCCGGCTCGGCGTTCTCGACGAAGGGACTGCCGACGAAGCGCCAGCCGTCGACGAGCGTGGCGCTCTGTCCGTCGGGGTTGTAGACGGTGACGTCGACCGTGCCCGCGGGGTGAACCGGACTGCGGGCGTCGATGGTATTGGCGTCGACGAAGCTGACGGTCGCTGCGCGCCGCTCGCCGAACCACACCGCGACCGGTCGCCGGAAGTCGGCGCCGGCGAGCTGAAGCCGGGTGCCGCCGGTATCGGGACCCCGCACGGGCAGCAGCGCGTCCAGGCGCGGCGGCGGGTGCAGGGTCAACGCGCCGACCGCTATGGCTTCCTGACCGAACGGATCGATGACGGCTACGTCCACGACCCCCGCCGGGTGCGGGGCGACGTCGGCGACGATGCGGGTCGGCTCGACGTGCAGCACCGGCTCGGGCTCGCGGTCGCCGACGCGGATGGTCGAGCCCGGCACGAAGCGGTCACCGTCTACGATCAGCAGCAGCGGCTGGTCGGCCGGCGCCTCGGCCGGATCGACCCGGTCGATGGTCGGCAACGGTTCGTAGGTGAAGCCGGCCATGAGGCGAAGGCGGGTATCGCCCTGCTCGATCTCGACATCGGCCACGCCGGGCGGACCGCGGGGCGTGGTGACGACGGCGAGCTGCGGCGACTCGATCCGTACATCCGCCGGCAGCCCGCCGAGCCGCACCGCCAACCCTGGACCAAAACCCTCGCCACGCAGCACGACCTCGGTGCCGCCGATCGCCGGCCCCCGGGTGGGCGCGAGTTGGTCGACCACCAGACGGGCGCCAGGACCGATGTCGAAGGTCGCGGCCCCTTCCGCGGGCCAGACCGCGCGATCGCCGTCGTCGTCGATCGCCACCAGCCGATACGACAGTCGAGCGCCGGGCAGCAGCGGGCCCGGGTCGAAGTCGGCGCGCCAGGCATTGCCGGTCTGGCGCAGGCCAATGCGGTAGCAGGGGGCCGATTCGGCGCCCGGGTCGCTCGACGGGGGCGCAGCGTCGCTCGGGCCGCCATCGGCCGGGACTTGTTGAGGTCGCCCGCCGCCAGCATCGACCGGCATCACCCCGCTGCGCCGTGGCCGCGGTCGAGGGCCGACGAGGCACGGCGCATCGAGCGGGTCGAAGGGACGGTCGGTGTAGAGCAGAACGACCGACAGCGGCGCGTCGCCGCCGTCGACTCGGGCCGAGATCGAGTATGGGCCCACCGGATCATCGGTGGCACGCAGCCGATCGACCTCTCGAATGATGGGTGAAGTATCCGCGCAGCCGGCGGCGCCGATCAGGCACGCGAGCGCGATGGGGACTCGGCCCATCGCAGCGTTACTCGCCGAAGCCCTTCTCTTCCTCGGCGGTCAGGATGACCGTGAGGGCGCCGCCGACGACGACAGCGAGTCCGGCGGCGATCATGAGGCCGGTCTTGGTGCCGCTGACCACCTTGACGTTGCCCGTCTGGATGGCGTCGCGGCCGATGAGCAGATCTTCGTCGGGGGCCACGAGCTGACCGGCGGTCAGGGTGAAGTTGAACGGCGAGATGCTGAGGTAGCGGCCGCTCGTATCGGTGATGCCCAGCTTCGTATTCTGGGTGACCACGACATCTTCGCCCGCCTCGGTCGTGATCTTGACCGTGCCGGCGCTGCCGCCTTCCTGGGCCTTGCCCAGCTCGTCGAGGGTCACGTTGTAGGTGTTGTAGCACCCCAACTGCGCGGTGAGACCGACCGCGAGCAGAACCGAGAAGAGCTTGCGCACCATGGGCTTCGTGTTCCTCCGGGCAGATGGAGTCGCGAGGTGACGCACCTTACTCGACCCGCCAGGCAGATTCAAAGGGCAACTCATTACACCGCCGCCGCCGGGAAGCGCCCGGATCCGACAGTCGGCGGGGCTCGTGGGCTTGCGGGGTCACTGACCAGCTGTTATCTTCGCGACCGCCGTCCGTACGGGCCCGAGGCCCGTACGCGCTCAAGCACAGCGAGTGACCCTCACGCCATGAACCCCTGCACCAAATGCGGTCACCAGATCGAGGGTCGGCCGAACTTCTGCCCCAACTGCGGGGCATCGCAGACCTATGATCGGTCCGTCGGGGACGACCCGCTCATCGGGCGGCTGATCGACGGCACATATCTGATCGAGTCGTTGGTCGGGCAAGGCGCCATGGGGCGGGTCTATCAGGCTCAACACACGGCGCTGCGCAAGAAGGTCGCCCTCAAGATCCTGCGGTCGAGCCTCGTGGGCGATACGACGGTGGTCAAGCGCTTCGAGCGCGAGGCCCTCGCCGCCAGCCGGCTCAATCACCCCAACTGCATCACCATCTATGGTTTCGGCACGGAGGACGACGGCGATCTCCTCTGGATGGCGATGGAGTTCGTGCAGGGGCGCGACCTCGGCATGCTGATCGCCGAGGACTCGCCGCTCGCGGCCCGCCGGGTGCTGCACATCATGTCGCAGGTCTGCGAGGCGCTCGACGAAGCGCACTCAGCCAAGATCGTGCACCGGGACCTCAAGCCGGCGAACATCGTCTGCTTCGACCACCGACGCACGTCCGACTTCGTGAAGGTCCTCGACTTCGGCATCGCCAAGATCATCGACCCCGACGAGAACTACCAGCCGCTGACCCGCGACGGCATCGTCTGCGGTACGCCGGCGTACATGAGCCCCGAGCAGGTGCAGGGCTTCGAGCTCGACAACCGGTCCGACCTGTTCAGCCTGGGCATCATCCTCTACCAGACCCTCACCGGTCAGCTGCCATTCTTCGCCGAGAGCGCGGTCGAGGTGGCGACGAAGATCGTCATCGAAGAGCCGGTGCCGCCCTCCCAGGTGCGGCCGGACTGGTCGTATCCGCCCGAGCTCGAAGCCATCGCGCTCAAGCTGCTCAGCAAGAAGAAGGAAGACCGCTACAGCCACGCCATCGAGGTCAAGGACGCCCTCGACGATTGCCGTCGGCGGCTCGAAGAGCGGCAGGATCCTTCGCTCGAGATGCGGCCCGACGAGCTCGCCGAGTTGATGCACGACGCGCCGCGCCTCGAAGGGGCGAGCACGGTGCGCATCAACGACGAGGAGTTGCGCCAGGCCCAGGCGGCTTTCCAGGCGGCGCGCAGCGCGGCCCGCTCGCAGCCCACGCCCGTCGCTCAGCCCGCGCGCCCGGCCCCGCGGCCTCAGCCGCAGCTCGCCGCCTCGCTGATGAGCACCCCGACCAACGCCCGGCGGGTCGATGCCGGCGGCTACAGCCGGACGACCGTCGCGATCGTGATCGCGCTGGCGGTGGTCGCCGCGGCCATCGTCGGCCTGCTGATGTTCAACTAGCAGATCCGAGTTCCGCTCCGGCGGTCGCGTTCACGGCGCCGTCAGGCGCTCTCGCCGCGAGCGCCGCAACCACACCCGCTTCAGGAGCCTTCGGGCAGGAAGAGGTCGTACGCCCCCCAGGTGTGGGGCGGCAGGTGGGCTGCGATCGCGTCGCGACGGGCGGCGCCCAGCGCCGAGATCAGCCCGCGGGCATCGGTCACCCCGGCCGCCTGGCGCATGAACAGCAGCAGGAACTGGCGCTCCTCGTCGGCGGCCCATCGGCGGGCGAGCACCCCACCGCGCACCCCGGCGAGCAGCGCGCTCACCACGGCGGCGCCGTCGCTGCCACAGGCCGGCCCCATGATCGTCGCGCAGACCGTGCCGCCCGCGCCGAGCGCTTCGGCGATGTGAGCCGCGCTCGTCGGCACGTCTTCGTCGACGAGCCCGATGGCCGGGCCCGGCCCCACCGCGCCCACGAGGTGCACCAGACGCCCGCCAGCCAGCGAAGCGGTCAAGTCGCCGTCCTGCAGGACATCGCCGTGGCGGGTATTGACCGCCAGCAGGCCCCCGGCGGAGGCCAGGGTGCTGATCTGGAGGTCACGGGTGGTGGCCCCGTCTCCGACGATCAACGCCGTGGGCCGAGCGATCGGCGTATCGGTCGCGAAGGCGGGCGGCGCCGCCGGGCGGGCGATGGCCAGATCGAAGTACTCCGCCAGGAACGAGCCGCCCCACAGCAAGCCGAACGGCAGCCGGGTCAGCGGGCCGTCGGGCGCGACGACGAGGCGCTCGACGCCGTCGAGATCGTAGAGCAGCGGCTCGATGAACGCGCGCCAGCCCGCCGCGGCCGCGTCGAGGAAACGCGCCTCGTCGTCGAGCCGCGACCGCACCCCGTCGACCCGCCGCTCGATCTCCTCCCGGCTCGTCGTCCAGCGATGCAGCCGGACGCCGTCCGCGGTCACTACGAAGACCGCCGTCCAGTCGTCGAAGACCCGGAACTCGATCCGGGCTTCGGCGGTGCGCGGCGTGCGCAGCGACCAGTCCGAGGCCGGGCGCGCGCCGTCCACGCGGCTGCGGATCCGCGCCATGGGCTCGACCGGGCCGTCGTCGAGCCACCGGGACGCGAAACGCCGCTGCAGAGCCATCCGGACCGCGTCTGCGGCCGGGCCCGGCGAGGTGGAGACAGGGATACGGTGATCGCGGCGTCGGGCCGCAGCGCACAGCCTGCGGGCCAGAGGCGCGTTGCCTTCGTCGACGAGGCGCTTGATCGCGGCCTCGAGGTCGAAGGTCTGTGCTTCGGGCAGCAGGCAATCGAGGGTGCCCGCCCGATCGGCGAGGGCCGGCCCCTCGGCCGCCTCGGCCGCTCGCCGCAGGTGAATCTCGACCCGCGCCGGATCTGCCTTGTCGATCCGCGCCTGATGCACGACCGCCACGGCGGTCTCGACCGCGCGGCGCACGGCGCCCGCTGCCGACGAGCGGGCCGCGACCGCCGCCGAACCGAGCGTCTCGAGCATCTGCCGAGCGTCGTCGGCCGTAGCCCCGTCCCGATGCGCGGAGAGCCCGCGATACAGCAACGCGAGCGCGACGCCCGGGCGGTCGTCGATGGCCCGGGCCGCCTCGAGCGCGCGCAAGGCCGCGGCGTCGTCTCCCCGACGGGCGGCGGTCAGCTCGACCCACAGGACCGCGCGGGCGCACAGATCGAGATCGAGGCGCGGTCGCGCCAGGGTGAGCACGAAACGGGCGGTCTCGACGAGGCGCTCGGCCTCGACCGCGTTGACCGCGCCTTCGGGCAGCGTACGGGCTCGACCGGCCAGGGCCTCGGCGGCCAGCGCGAGCCGAACCGACTCGTCGATCGCTTCCTCGACCAGCGCTCGGCGCGCGTGGGGGTCCTCGGCGCCGGCACAGCCCGGTGCTGCGATCTGAGCCGCCTCGCCGTACAGCCGGGCAGCGCCAGCCGGATCATCGGAGCGCTCGGCGACGTCTGCCGCCTCGCGCAGCACGAGCGCGGCCATATAGGGGGTCGCGAAGGCCTGGCGACGAGCCCGCGCCACGTTGCGAGCGAGCGCCGTGGCCGCCGTCTCGAGGTCGCCGAGCACCCGCGCCGCCCGGCTGCGCCAGATGCTCACCAGCGCGTCCTGCTCGGCGTCCCCTGCCCGGCCGCCGCCGCGCGCGCGGCGGCGCTCGACCCGGTGCGACCACTCGTCGGCGAGCCCCGATACCCGACGCCACTGCGCGATGGCCAACCGCTCGGCGCCCGCCTCACCCACCAGCGCCGACGCGAGCTGACCGTGCATCTCGACGGTCAGCGCCAGACGTCGCTCTTCGGGCAGGCTGGGCGTGAAGCGCAGCCGCTCGGGCAGGCCGCGGCCCTCCAACCAGTCGAGGCCGACGGCCAGCTCGGCCGCGATGGCCGGGCGCGCGGCGAAGGCATCGGCGAAGGCATCGACCAGCGACAGATAACCGTGAAAGACGTCGTCGGCGTCCAGCTCGCGGGCCGCCTTGCGGATCATCGGCGGCACGCGCGGGTCGAGCGGCATCGGCTCGCCAAACGTGCGCTGGACCGCGCGCAGCCACGCCGGGCAGCCCGGTCGGCCCCGCAGGCCTTCGGCGAGGTCGAGCACGATCACCGCCGCCTCCCCCGGGTGGAGCCGGGCGAGCGCATCGGGCGCGGGCAGCGCGTCGAGGTCGATGGCCTCGGTGTCGCGCGGCGCCGATGGACGGGCCCGCTCGGCGGCCATGGTCACCAGAGCGGCGGTCGCCTCGTGATCGACGCCGGGGAACGGCTCGGCGAAGAGCCGGCAGATGCGGGTGGCCACCTCGGTCACCATCGGCGTCGGCGGGTCGGACGCGTACAGCGCCTCGGCCAGCTGCCCCATCAGCGCGGTCGACAACGTGCGCTCACCCTTCTCGAGCGCGACGAGCAGGCGGTTGAAACGCAGCCCGACCAGCGCGTCGTCGGCCCGATGGCGGACATACTGCGGCTCGAGTTCGGCATAGAGCGCGTCGGCATCGGCCAACGCCCCGCGGCGGAAGGCGTCGATGGCGAGCGCCTTGTGGGCTTCGACGGTGGACAGATCCACGATCGCTCCTCGGCGAGGGTCGGGCCGACTCAGTCGGCGTCGGTGATCCGGGTGATCCGCGCCCGGGTCGCGGCGGCTTCTGCCACCCGCCCGGTCGCATCCTGCGCCGCGGCGAGTCCGCGCAGCATGTCGAGGCAGCGCCCGCGCAGGGCGACCGCGTCGCGATAATGGCGCAGCGCGTCGTCGTGATCGCCGCGCGCGGCGCTCAGGTAGCCCAGCGCGCCGGCAGCGAGCCCATGGGTCGGATCATGCCGCCGGGTCTCGACGAACGCGCCCCAGGCGGCGTCGAGGTGCCCGGTGGTCAGCAGGCACTGCCCGTAGAGGAACCACGCGTCGCCGTCGGTCGGGCAGAGTTCGAGGTAGACCTTCCACAGCTCGAGGCTCGTGCGCGGCTCGGCGTGGGCTCGGCTCTCGGCGGCCATGCGATAGACGAGCGCCTGCTCGCGCAGGCTCGGCACCATCACGGGCCCGACGCCGCGCTCGCTCACTCGGACCTTGCGCCGGGTCTTGCGGCGGACGGCGGCGGCCATGTCGACGGCGGCGCTGACCGCGGGGGGGGTCGGGGCCTCCATGGTCGCCCCGGCGGCCGTCGAGGGGGCTTCGAACGAGAAGCCGCCGAACCGGGGCCGGGTGGCTTCCGGCGACGTCGGCTCGGCCGGCGCCGCGATCTCACGATCGCTGACCGACTCTTCGGGATTTTCCCCGACCTCGACGTCGGGCTCCTCGGTGGCGATCGCCGTCTGCGATGACCACCCCTTCAACAAGCGCCGCCAGACCACCCCTGACACTCCTCGGCCGATCCGCACGAATTCAACACCACGGGATCGGCCAATACAACCGGTTTGTAAGATAACGATCATGACGGGATCGCGACGTCGCTCGCAGGCCCCACGGGTCAATGCTTCGCGCCGCTTGTGGCCCGCGGCGAGGACGCGTAGCATCGGTGCCTCACCGGACCGAGGACGAGCCGATGAAAGCCCCGCCCAATCCCGCGCCCCTGATCCAGATCGCGACCGCATATTGGGGCAGCGCAGCCCTGATCGCCGCGGTGCGGCTGGGGGTTTTCACCGCGCTCGCCGAAGGGCGCCACACCGCGGACGATCTCGCCGCGCGACTGAAAAGTGATCCCGCCGCGACCGACGCGCTCGCCACCGCGCTCACCGCCATGGGGCTGTTGAGCAAGGCCGACGGGGGCTACAGCAATACGCCGCTGGCCGACGCGTGGCTGGTCGAGGGCCGCCCGGGCTTCCTCGGGCCGGCCTTGCAGTACAACGGCGACAACTATCCGCTGTGGGGCGATCTGGACGCCGTCGTGCGCGAGGGTCGCGCCCACGCGGCCCCCGACGCCTACCTGGGCGACGACTCGGCGCGCACCCGCAACTTCGTCTACGGCATGCACCATCGGGCCCTCGGGGTCGGGCGCGCGGTGGCCGGGCTCATCGATCTCTCCGGACGCAGCCGATTGGCGGACGTCGGCGGCGGTCCGGGCACCTACAGCGCGCTGTTGACCGAGCGCTTCCCCGGCTTGAAGGCCGAGGTGCTCGACCTGCCGGGCGTGGTGCAGTTCTCGCAGCAGATCGTCGGCTCGATGGGCGCCGCCGAGCGGGTGAGCTGCACCGGCTTCGACTACTACCGCGACGACCTGCCGGGCACCTACGACTGCGCGCTCATCTCGGGGGTCCTGCACCGCGAGCAGCCCGATGGCGTGCGGCAGATCCTGGCCAAGACCGTCGCGGCGCTCGAGCCGGGCGGCGTGCTGTACATCAGCGACGTGATGCTCGACGATGATCGCGCGGGGCCCGTCTTCGGGGCGATGTTCGCGCTCAACATGCGGGTGATGGCGCACGACGGTCGCTGTCACTCGGTGGCCGAGCAGAGCGCCTGGCTGGCCGAACTCGGCTGCGAGACCGTCGGCTCGAACCGGCTGCCGCCGCCGATCAACTACACGGTGATCCGGGCGGAGAAGCGCGCATGAAGCATCGCATCGGGCGGATCCTCACGCGGCCGGCGCTCGCCGCGCTCGCCGCCCTGGCGCTCGCGGGCCTCTCGGGCTGCACCGAAGGGCGCTCGCCGATCACGCCGAAGCAGTTCGACGCGGCCATCCCCGACGCGAGCCCCGACGCCGAGCGCCGCGACCTGAGCGTGGCCGAGCGGCATCCGACCGCCTCGGACAATGTGGTGATCCCCCCGCCCGGCGCGCCTCGGCCCGAGGGCGAGCCCCGCGACCCGGCCGATCTGAAGGCGCTGTCGACCGCCGCCGAGCAAGGCACGCCGGTTCAGAAGCCGGGCGCGCCGCCGATCAAGCGGCTCGACGCCTATCGCCTGCGGGTGGGCGCGGTCTTCGTCGATCGGCTCAACCGGTTCATCGAGATGCCGACCAAGGTCAACATGCAGGAGGGCATCCTCGAATACGTGGCCGTCGGCACCAACGGCAAGCTGCACGAGTCGGTGCTCGAGGTGCTCGCCGAGCCGAGCCATGTGCACCTCGGCCTGCTGCTCATCGGCCTCGAGCCGCGGGCCTATCAGAAGCAGGACGACATCTACGCGCTGCCCAAACTCGCCAAGGAGGGCGGGCGCATCGAGCTGATGATGCAGTGGGCCGACCCGAGTACGGGTGAGGAGCGGCGCGCGCCGCCTTCGGCCTGGCTCTACAACCGCAAGAACAAGGGGGCTCCGCCGCCGCAGGCCTGGTTCTTCGAAGGCAGTCAGTTCTGGAACGGCCGCTACAGCGCCGACGTCGAGCGCAGCGTGGTCTCGCTTATCCCCGACATGAACGCCGTCATCGTGATCGGCGGCGACGCGGGCAACCCCTATCGCGGCGACGCGCTGGGCTACGAGGTCTACACGGACCAGATTCCGCCCAACGGCACGCCGGTCAAGCTCATCGCCAAGGTGCACGGGGCGAAGCCGCCGACCGTCGAGCCGGGCAAGAAGCCGACGCCGGCGCCGGTCGCGCCAGACCCCGCGGCCCCTGCCCCGGGCGCTGCGCCGCCCTCTCCGCCACCGGGCGGCGCGCCCTGAGGGGCTCCCGCCGAGGGCTCGGCGTCAGGTCGCGTAGAACCAGCGGCCGACGAGGCGCCCCGGCACGAGCAGGCCGACGATCACCCCCGCCTGCCAGTATCCGCCCGCGCCCAGCGCGATCACGGCGTTGACCAGCGCGATACCGAAGATCCCCGCCATGACCACGCCGCGCACCGGCC
Organism: bacterium; assembly: GCA_030427205.1. Classification (GTDB taxonomy): domain Bacteria; phylum Myxococcota_A; class Bradymonadia; order UBA7976; family UBA1532; genus JACKDM01. Next base: position 46,731 of record JAUHXC010000032.1, read on the forward strand.
CGGCGCCCGGTGCCTTCCAGGCCCGACGCATGGGAGGCAACAACCAGACGAGCGGCACGACGACCGCAGCCGCCGCCCAGGTCACGGGCAGCGTGCCGTGCAGCACCCAGGCCGCCGGCAGGAGCGCCCCGATCAGCAAGCCGGCGAACGGTGCGGCGAGTTGGCCGCGGGTCGCGCCGTCGACCTCGAACCGCGAGGTGAAGGTCAACGCGGTGACGTAGAACAGCGTCGTGGCCGGCACCACCACCAGCATGCCCGGCGCGTCGAAGCCGAGCACCGACAGACCCACGAGCGCGTTGCCGTAGCGGCACAGGCCCATCGCGGCCGGTCCCATCAGGCCGTCCTTGATGCCCGCGTTGTACAGGTAGGTCGCCAGCACGGTGAAGCCGACCGCGGCCAGCGTCGCCGAGCCGACCAGCATCGCCAGGGCGAGCGCGAGGGCCTGCAGGCCCAGCACGAGCGACCATGCGCCGCCCTTCGAGACCCGCCCGGAGGGGATCGGGCGGCCCGGTCGCTCCCGGGCGTCCACCTCGGCGTCGAAGAGATCGTTGGCCGCCATGCCGGCGCAATAGACCGCCGCGCTGGCCAGCACGAGCAGGCCGATGGTCGCCGGGTCGACGACGACCCCCGCGACGCCGGCGAGCGCGACCCCGGCGAGCACGTCGGCGGGCGCCGTGAAGACCGCCGGCAGGCGGATCAGCTCGAGCCAGGGCCTCACCGGGCCGGCTCCGCGCGGCGCAACCAGGCCAGCATGCCGTCGTCCTGGCTGATGAGCCGCTGCTCGTCGGTGCCCATCGGGTCCTTGAAGAACGGGGCGAGCGCGGCGAGCACGCCCACTTCGCCGCGGGCGCCGGCAAAAGCGGCGAGGCGCACGAGATCGAGCACGAGCGGCGCGGCGAGCAGCGAGTCGGCCGCCGACCAGACGAACTGCAGGCTCATGCGGCCGCCCAGGAAACCCTCGAAGTGGATGTGATCCCAGGCGATCTTGGTCTCGCCGAGGCTGCGCACGTAGTCGATGCCGACCCGGCTCTCGACGTCGGGCCCGAGGATCCGGGCGATGAGGTGATCCTTGCTGTGCACCTTGGTGGCTTTGTTGGCCGGGTTGTCGAGGATCGCCCCGTCCATGTTGCCCAGGATGTTCTGCCCGAACCACGACAAGACGTTGAGGTTGCGCCGCACGAACAGCTCGCTGAGCACCGACTTCACCAGGGTCTCGCCGGTCTTGCCGTCGCTGCCCGCGTGCACGGCGCCCCGCGCCCGGGCGAGCGCCGACAGCGCCGGGATGCGCGAGCCGGTGCTCGGGGTGAAGTTGATGTAGGCGTCCCCGCCCTCGAAGGCGGCGAAGGCGTACAGCGCGCTGGCCGGCAGCACCGACGCCTGGCCCTGCATCGCGTCGCGCAGCGCCGCCAGATCGGACCAGCTCGGATGCGGCGCCATCTCCGGCTCGGTGCTGGCCACGTTGACCACGACCACCGTCTCGGCGCCCACTTCGGCGCGGAAGGCGTCGATGTCACGCCGGATGGTCGCGACCGCTTCCGCGTCGGAGCCCGCCGCGACCTTCTGCTCACCGAGCGCCTCGATCGCGGCGCCGCCGCCGCGCACGATGCCCGGTCGAATACGGGCGTCCACGGCGTCGAGGGCGTCGGCGTGGCGCTCGGCGAGCCCGGGCAGGCCACAACCGGTCAAGACCGCGCGCGCCTCGTCGAGCAGCCGCCCGCCGCGGATTTCGTGGCCCCCGAAGACGAGGCGATCCAGGGTGGGCAGCTCGACCTCGGTGAACGGTGGCCGCGCGGTGACCAGCCCGACCGGCGATGCTTCGCCGGCCATCAGGGCGGCATGTCCGGCGACGAGCGTCGCCGAAATGCTGCCCCGGGCACCCACCAACCACACTCCGACTCGCTTCACGGTATCGTCCTCGAATTCACGGATGGCCCCCACACGGACCGAGCGGGGAATTCAGAAGGCGCATAGAATATCAGACCCGTCGCGGCGTTCGCCAAAACCCGGATGGCGGATCTACCCATGCCGAGCCACCGCCGCCGGACACCGTCACACAGCGCGGGCCGCTTCCCCCGACCCGCGGCAACTGCTATATCGAGCACGACAGCCAACAGGAGCCCCCCCATGCTTCACCGCCTCGCTCTCGCCGCCCCCGCGCTCGCCGTCCTGCTGCTCGCCGGCCCCGCCGCCGCCGAATCGACCTTCGTCGGCGGGGTGGAAGGCATGCTCGGCTTCCCCGGCAGCTTCGACTTCGACACCGACATCGACACCCGCGAAGGCGACACCGACACCAGCTTCGGCCTCGTCCCGTGGGTCGAGAAGAAGCTGGGCGACGTCGTCGGTTTCGGCGGCGAGATGATGTTCGTCTGGATGAAGCCCGAGGGCGCCAAGGAGCGCCGGCTCGTGCTCAGCCCCCACCTGCGGGCCCGCATGGCCTTCCCCATCATCGACAAGGTCACCTTCGACGCCTTCCTGTCGGGCGGGCTGACGATGTGGACCCCGGTCGACGATTCGAACGGCGGCACCGACGACTTCCGCCTCGGCTGGAGCATGCGCTTCGGCTTCGGCGGCAGCTACGCCATCAACGAGGCGGTCAGCGCCTACGGCCACCTGGGCTGGTACACCACCACGTCCTACGGCGACGACGTCACCGCCAACATGCACACCGTGCCGCTGTGCGTCGGGCTGCGCGGCAACTTCTGAGTCACGCGCGCGGCGGCTGAACGTCACCAGCGCCCGGCCAACCCCACCGTCCCCGCGAACCACGGCGTCGTCCAGACAGGCGCGTCGTCCACCGTCAGCGTGAGCCGCCCGACCGGCACCATCGCCTCGAGCCGAGGCCCCCACACCCCGCCGAAGACCCGCCACTCGATCGCGAGCAACCCGGCGAGCCACGGTCCCGTGCTGTCGGTGTCGGCGACGAAGTCCGATCCGCTGTGCACCTGAAGCCCGGCGCGGGCCCCCGCGCAGGCCGTCCACCGACCCTGATCGCCGCATCCGGCGAGGCCGAGGGCCAGCGATGCGCTGCGAACCCGACCGCTGCCCACCGCGCCGTCCAGCAAAGCCGGAGATCCGGCGGCCCAGAGCGCGATCCGCCCCGACCAGCGTCCCATGGCCACCGCGAGGCCGCCGTCGAGGGTCAGCGCAACGCCCGGGTGCAAGCCGATGCCCACGCCGGAGGCGCCGCGCAGCGACCAGCGGGTGTCGGGCACGGCGGGCACGGCAGATACAGCGGACGCGGCGGGCACGGCCGCGGTCGGCGACGGCGCGGACCTCAAGGGCGCCAGCGCGAGCCCAGCGCTGAGGCCAGCCGCCCGGACCAACGCTTCGCAGTCGCCCGCCGTCGATCGCACGACCCGCTCACCGAGGGCGCGGCCATCGGCGTCGACGAGCGCCAGCCGGGCGGCGCTGCGATCGGCCGAGACCGCGATGCGGACCGTCTCGGCCCCGTCGTCGGGCGCGCCGCCCAAGCCCTCGGCCACCGAGGCCCGCACCACCGCCACGGGCGGGCACTCGGCCGGCGCCGAATAGCGGACGGTCAGCGCCGCGGCGGTATCGGGCACCACCGCGATGGCCAAGAGCAACAGCGCGCGCACGGCGTCTCCACGGCAGGGGGCGACGGGCCCCGAGGCTCACACACAGCCCTCATCGGCGCAATCCGCCGCGGGCGATCGATTTTTCCGACGGATCGCGACGGCTGCGCCCAATAGGGTGGACGAGATGCACGAGCCGACCTTCCGCCTGCTCTACGAGCGCCACTTCGACCACGTCTGGCATACGCTGCGCCGGTTCGGGGTCGCTGAGCGCGAGCTCGAAGACGCTGCCCACGATGTCTTCGTGGTCGTGCACCGCAAGCTCGGCGAGTTCGACGCCCGTCGCTCGGCGCGGGCCTGGTTGAGCGGCATCGCGTGGCGGGTGGCGGCCGATACCCGCCGTCGCGCCCACCACCGCCGCGAGCAGCTCGACGCCCGCGCCGGCGTCGATCGCCGGGATCGGCTGCCCGCACCGGACGAGGTGGTCGCCGCCCGCGAGGCGCGGCTGCTCGTCGAGCAGGCGCTGGCGACCATCGACCTCGATCAACGGGCGGTGCTGATGCTGTGCGACATCGACGGCGCGAGCGGACCCGAAGCGGCCGAGGCGCTCGGCGTTCCACTCAATACCGTCTACTCCCGCTTGCGCACGGCGCGCGCCCGATTCGGCGCGGCGGTGCGGCGGCTGACCGCGCTCAGGGGGGCGGCATGAACGACGATCGATACGGGTCGTTGCCCGACGCCGAGATCGGCGCGCTGCTCGAGCTGGCCGCGCGCCCGCCGGCCGCGCCGCAGGGCGCGCGCGAGCGGGTGCTGCAACGAGTCGCGCTGACCGTCGGTGCACCGTTGGCCGCTGGGCCGGAGGCCATGAGCGGGCCCGCCGGCTCGACAGCGCCAACCGCCGGGGCGGCCGGTGCCTCCGGGGGCGGCGCGGGCGGCGTGACGGCCGGCGCGGCGTCTTCGGGCGCGGCGTCTTCTGCCGCTGGCGCCGCTGCATCGACGGCCGTCGCGACGGGTGCCAGCGTCTCGACGGCCGTCGCCACCGGCGCCGTGGGCGGCGCGTGGATCGCAGTCGCCGGCGCGGTCGTCACCGTCGCGCTGGCTGCGGCGGTCTGGTTCTCGGCGTCCGCACCGGCAGACGAGCAGTCTGCCGCGACGGCCGCGACGACCGAACCCACCGCGGTGATGATCGAGCCGGCCGCAGCGGCCGCGACCGACGACGCCCCGCCGAGCCCCGCTGAACAGGCCGCGACGCAGGCCGCCGCCGCGACCGCAGATGAACAACGGTCAGCGACCACGGCGGCCGATGATCCGAGCCCCGAGCCAACCGCTCAGCAGGCCCTCGAGCCGAACCCTCGGCCAGACGAACCCCCCGAGCGCCAGAAGACCCAGGCGGCACCACGCGCGCGCTCCGGCCAACAGATGCGGGCCACCCGCGCACAGGCACCGCGAGCCACGGCCGAGCGAGCGCCCGTCGCCCCAGCGCCCCGACCCGTCGCCGAGCCGCTGAGGGTAGCGGACGCGCCGGCCGAGGCCGGTGAACGTCGCGCGAGCAGCGCCCGACGCGCGGCCGAGGCCGCCGACGCGCCCGCGCGGCCGACCGTGACGCCGCCGACTTCGTCCGCGGCAGACGCTGTGGACCCTCGCCCGCCCATCGACCGGGCGCTGGCGACCGAACGACGCCTGCTGCTCGAAGCGATCGAGGCCCTGCGACGAGGCGCCCTGCCCGCCGCCCAGCGCGCGCTCGACGCTCACGACGCACAGTTCCCCGCCGGGCGCCTCGTCGAGGAGGCCGCCGTCCTGCGCATCCGCCTGCTGCTCGCCGAAGGCCGGCTCGAGCACGCCCGGGACGCCGCCGACGCGTTCCGGCGGCGGGCACCCGACAGCCTGTTCCGCCCCGCCGTCGACGCGCTGGTCCCGCTCGATCGTTGAGGTCGCGCCGGTACTCGCCGCGTCACCGGCCGAGCGCCTTGCGCGACGTACCGCGGGCCTTCACCCTGCGGCCCATGGCCCGGTCCCGCCCGACCGCGGCCCGCTGCGCAGGCTGCGGGCTGCATATTCAGCTGTGCATGTGCGCTGCGGTCGACCCGCTCGCGCTGACGACCCGGGTGATCGTCGTGCAGCACAGCACCGAGAGCGGGCGCAGCAGCAACTCGGGTCGCCTGGCGCCGCTGTGCCTGACCCACGCCGACCTGCGGATCCGCGGTCTGCCGCATGCGCCGCTCGACCGCTCGGGGCTCGTCGATAGGGCGCGGCGGGTCGTGCTGCTCTATCCCCTGCCCGGCGCGCCTGTGCTGGCGCCCGATCCAGCCGACGATCGCCCGGTCACGCTGGTGGTGCCCGACGGCAACTGGCGTCAGGCGCGTAAGCTGGTGCAGCGCGAGCCGGCCCTGCGCGATGCGCGCAAGGTGCGGCTGCCGGCGGGTCCGCCCTCGCGCTATCGACTGCGCAGGCACCCCGACCCGACGTTCATCTCGACCTTCGAGGCCATCGCCCGCGCGCTGGGCATCCTCGAGGGGCCCGCGGTGCAGCGTCGACTCGAGCACTGGTTCGACGTCTTCGTCGAGCGCACGCTGTGGACCCGCGGCGACCTGCCGGCCCACGCGGTCACCGGTGGCCTGCCGGCGCCCGGCGCCGATGCCCGTCCCCCCTCCGACGACGCCCGTTGACCCCGTCGTCCGTGCTACAACCATGGCCGGAGGCGAATATGACCCGAACCGCATTGCGACCCTGCCTGGGGCTGGCTCTGGGTGCCGTCTGCGCGCTGGCCGCCTGCGACGACGGCGATACCCCACCGGCCGAGGCCCCGGCGGGCTACACCATCGGCCCGCCCCCGCTGGCCGATCGACCGCTCGACTCGCTGCTCGTCGGCGAGTTCGCCGGCTACGGCGACTACGACGGCATCGGCGGACGGGCCCAGCTGATGCGGCATCGTGACGGCACCACGACGGTTCAGCTCTACGCCGACGGGCTGGCGCCGATGGTCGCGTACGGGGTGCACGTGCACGTCTTCCCCTGCGACATCGCCCAGGCGGGCGGGCACTACAAGATCGACCCGGCCATTCCCGACGTGATCGCCGAGAACGAGATCTGGCCCACCATGACCACCAACGACCGCGGCGTCGGCACGACCAGCCTCACCGTGGCACATGTGGCCCGGGGCAACGCGCAGTCGGTCGTGATCCACGACCCGATGGCCGACAATACGAAGATGGCCTGCGCCGACCTGCGGGCGCCGGGGCCCGCCTGGACGGCCGCGGGCATCCTGGCCCCCTTCGCGGCCGCCACCGAGGCCGACGGCAGCATCGCCGGCGACGCCCGGCTGTCCGTTGACGAGCAGGGCACCCGCATCGAGCTGACGGTCAGCGGTCTGCGACCCGACGAGAGCTACAGCGCGCACCTGCACGCGCTGCCGTGCCACGTCGGCGATGGCGGGGGGCACTACAAGATCGACCCGACGGTGCCCGATACGGTCGCCGAGAACGAGCTGTGGCCGGTCGTGATGCCCGACGCCGCCGGCGCCGCCAGCGCGACGCTCTCGAGCCCTCATCGCGTGCGCGCATCGGGACAGTCGATCGTCATCCACCGCAAGCGCGGCGACGCGAGCCCCAAAGTGGCCTGCGCGACGCTGGTCCGCCGGGATTACGACGACGTCGAGACCAGCGGGCTGGGTGTCTTGCTGCCCGAAGCGATCGCGCAGGGCTCGCGGTTGAACGTCGAGGCCCGGCTGGTCCGCCGCCTGGACGGCACCACCGAGGGCTTCATCGGCGTGCAGAACGCCCGCCCGGGCAAGCTCTACCCGGTGCACCTGCACGCGTACAGCTGCGCGGTCGAGGTCGCCGGCGGACACTACAAGATCGACCCGTCGGTGCAGGCCCCGACGCCCGACAACGAGCTGTGGTTGGACTTCGAGGCCAACGCCAACGGCTTCGGCGCCCGGTCGGCGACCATACCGGTGCTCGCCCGGCCCGAGGCGACCGCCTACGTGGTGCACGATCCCGACGACGGGAGCCGACTGGCTTGCGTCGAGCTGAGGTAGCGCCGGGCAGCCGGCTCAGGGCGCCGAGGCCGCCCGGGCGTTGGCGATCTGCTGTTCGGTGGCGTTGACCCAGCGGCGCGCGGTCGCCGCGCTCTCGCTGTGGCCCTCCGCGCGGCGGAAGGCGTCCATCGCGTCGCTCCAGCGCTCGGCGTTGTAGTAGATGCTGCCCAGCAGCAGCCACGCGTTGCCCACCTTGTCGATGCCACCACGGTTGATGCCCCGCCGCACGCTGGTGGCCGCCGCGTCGAACTCGGCGTCGCGCAGCTGCTGACGCCCGAGCTGCACGTAGAGCTTGCCGTCGTCGCTCTTCTTCGCCGCTTCGGCCAGGATGCCCTTCGCCTCGTCGGTCTCGCGGGCGTAGAGGTAGCTGCTCGCCAGCAGCTCGAGCACCTCGATGTCGCGGGGCAGCACGTTCTTCTCGAGGCCCGTCTTCAGGACGCTGATCGCCTTGGACGGCACCCCGTGATACATCAGCATCTGCGCCAGCCGCCGGATCTCCTCGGCGGTCGCGAGCAGGCCCTGGCGGTTGAGGATCTCGTAGACCGCCAGCGCCTTGGCGTCTTCTTTGCGCTCGGCGTAGATGCCCGCGAGCTGCTGCCAGTAGATCTTCTTCGGATAGCGCACGACGAGGCGCTTGAGCACCTCCTCGACGGCACGATCGTCGTCGAGTTCGTAGTGCACCGACATGAGCAGCTGCAGCCACTGCTCGGGCGGATCGTCCTCGGCGTCGACCGCGAGCTGCGCCTGTTCGAGCGCCTTCTCGTAGTCCTTGGCCTGGGCGAACGCGATCCCGATGGTGAAGCGGGCGGTGGGCGTCGCCTTCTCGCCGGCGAGTTCGAGCCAGCGCTCGAAGGTCTTCGCCGCCGCGTCGAACTGCTCGGTGGCCAGCTGCAGGCTGCCCAGGTTGAAGGTGGTGTCGATCAGGTCGCCTTCGGGCAGCGTCTCGCCTTCGAGCGCCTGAGCCAGCGAGGCCGCCGCGGCCTTCATGTCTTCCTGCTCGATGTGGAACTGCGCCCACGTCCGGTGCATCAGCGCCAGCTCGTAGGGGTTGAAGCGCTTGCTGCGCGACTGCATGTCTTCGAGCTCTTCGCGGGCCTTGTCGAAGTCCTTGTCGTTCATGGCCTTCTGGGCCCGGTCGAGGTGCTTGAAGGCCTTCTTGTTGACCGTATAGCTGACCTTGGCCTTGCGCCCGCCCGGCTCGTCGGGCGGCACCATCCACTCCGGCGGCACGCACCCCGTCACCAGGGGCGGCATGCCGCCGAGCAGCAGGCCAACGGCCACCGCGGCGCGGATCCGGGCCCTCATCGCGACTCGATCTTGAACGGGAACCGCACCTGCAGCCCCTTCTGGATGACCCCCTGCCCGTCGATCACCTTCGGGCGGTACTTCCAGCGGCTCACCGCGCGCATGACCGCGTTGCCGAAGCCGTAGCCGACCGGATCCTCTTCGATGATCACCACGTTCTGGGTCTTGCCGGTGGGCCCGATGTCGAAGCGCACCAGCACGCTGCCGCCGACGCCCTCCATCTTGGCCTTGCGCGGCATGGTCGGATTGACCCGCACCAGCGGCGTCGCCGACGAGTCGGCCACCGCGGCCGCGCCCAGGTTGGGGCCGGCCTTGAGGTTGAGGTTGGCCTGCGGCGTCGTCGCGGCGATGGGCACCGCCACGCTGGCCCCCGGCGCGCCGGGATCGCTCATCTCCATCGACGGCGGCGGCGGCTCGTCGGTGGTCTTGGGCTTCTGGGGCAGCTCGCGCTTCTTCTCCACCGGCGGCGTATCGCGCTTGACCCGCACCATCTCGATCGGCGGTGACTTCGCCCGCTCCTCGAGCTCGCCGTCGCTGTCGGCGATGAGCAGCTGCATGCCGAAGAAGATGCCGGCGGTGACGGCGAAGGCAGAGCCGATGGCGAAGGGATAGCGCAGGATCATGGCCGGCTCACTTGGGCTGGGCGGCGAGGCTGATGTTGTCGATGCCCGCGGCGCGGGCGGCGTCCATCACCGAGACCAACAGCCCGTTCTTGCTGTCGGTGTCGGCCTGGATGACCACCGATCCCTTGGGGTTCTCGGCGTGCAGCCGCTCGATGTTGGCCTGCAGGGCCCGGGGGTCGACCCGTCGCTTGTCGATCCAGATCTCGCCGTCGCTGGTGATGGCGACGAGGATGTTGCCCTGCTCCTTGACCTCGGCGGTCGACGCTGACGGCCGGTTGACGTCGATGCCGGTCTCCTTGGTGAAGGAGGCCGTCACGATGAAGAAGATCAGCATGATGAAGACGACGTCGAGCATCGGGGTGACGTTGATGTCTTCTTCTTCGCTCTCGCGATAGCGGGGACGCAGAGCCATCAGGCGGCCTCCTCGGCGGCGGGCTCCTGCACCTCGAGCTGGGCCGACAGGCGGGCCCGCGCGCGCAGGGCGAAGCGCTGGAGCTGGGTGCTGAACAAGAGCCCCGACAGGGCGGCGACCATGCCGGCCATCGTCGGGATCGTCGCCCGGCTGACGCCCGAGGCCATCGCCCGGGCGTTGCCGCTGCCCGACACCGCCATCACGTCGAACACCTCGATCATGCCGCTCACGGTGCCCAGAAGGCCCAGGAGGGGGCAAATCGCGATGAGGGTCTTGATGAAACCCATGGAGAATTCGAGGTCCTGGCTGTTCTCGCTGATCAACATTTCCCGTATGCGATGTGCGTGCCAGGACGAGCGATCGCTGCGCGCACGCCACGCCTTGCGGGTCTCACGGGTGCGGCGCCAATGCACCGCCGCGATGTAGACCAGCCGCTCGAGGATCGCGCTCCACATCAGCGCGGTCACCACGAAGATGGCGATGAGCACCGGCCCGCCACGCTCGATGAACGCGAAGATCGCCTCGCGCATGAGATCGAGGTCGAACATGGCTCAGGCCCCCTCGGCCTTCTCCGCCTGACGGGCGATGAGGCCGGTGGCCTGCTCGTAGAGCACGTCGGCGACCCGGCGGGCCATGTTGTTGATGCCGCTGTGCAGCAAGACCAGCGGGATGGCGACGACCAGCCCGAGCATGGTGGTCACCAGCGCCTCCGAGATGCCGCCGGCCATCAGCTTGGGGTCACCGGTGCCGAAGAGCGTGATCGCCTGGAAGGTCTGGATCATGCCGGTGACGGTGCCGAGCAGCCCCATCAGCGGCGCGACCACCGAGACCACCTTCACCACCCAATGCCCCAGCTCGAGGCGACCGCTCTGCTTGAGGATCGCGTCGTCCAGCCGTCGCTCGAGGGTCTCGACGTCGGCGTTGGGATCGTCGTGATAGGCCCGCAGCACCCGGCCCAGCGGGTTCCAGCGGCCGGGGGTGGCCGGCTTGCGCCGCTGCAGGCTGACCATCAGGCCCAGCACGAGCAGGTAGAGCAGCCGCAGCAAGCCCCAGGCGGCGGCGACCGCGCCCAGCGCCAGGATCGCATAGCCCACCACGCCGCCCTGCTCGAGCCGCTCCTCCAACTCGGGGGTCTGCACCAACAGCGACAGCACCGCGCCGCGGCTCGGGTCGACCGAGAACCGCACGTTGCCCGCGTCCGGCCCGGCCGAGGTGAGCGCACCGGCGGTCTGGCGGTACATCTCGGGCGGCTGACGCCCGAGCACCGAGAGCTTCTCGACCTCCGGCAGCCACTGCAGGAACTTGTCGCCGGTCACCGCGTTGAACGGGCCGACCCGCACCACCTCGGCGGTCGTATTCTGCCCGTCCTCGCCGATGATCTCGGTCTCGAACTTCACCACCTCGCCCTGGGCCGCCATCTCCTGCATGAGGATGAAAGCCAGCCCGTCGAGCTGCTCGATGGTCGGCAGCCGCTTGCTCTCGCCGAGCGCCGCCAGCGACGGCTCGCGGCCGGTGAGCTGGGCGCTGATCAGCGAACCGGCGATGTGGCCACGGGTATCGCCCGAGACCTGACGCACGATGCCGAACAGCTCGCCGCTGGTGCCCATGCGCTGGCGCAGGGTCTCGGCGAGCTCGACCGCTTTCTTCTCGTTCTCTTCGTACTGCAGTTCGAACGCGCCCGAGCGGGCGGTGAGCCGCTGCTCTTCGGCCTTGGCCGCCGCGAGCATCTCCGCCTGCTTCGCCTTGTCGGCGATGAAGGCCTTCTCCCGGGCCTCCTCCTCCGCGGAGAGCCGGGCGGTGCCCTGGCGCACCCGCTCGAGCAGCTCGTCGATGCTCGCGGGCTTCGGCGCCTTGACCCGCGGCTCGGGGGCCGGCTCGGGGGCCGGCACGGCGGCGGGCGCGTCGGCCTCGGGCGACTGGCCGAGAGCGGGCGCGGCCACGAGCAGCGCGGCGGCGATCGCGATGAGGCGCGTCGTCTGGTGCATCGTGACGCTCATCGCTTCATCGCCTCCGCCAGATCGCTGCGCTCGCCGGGCTTGGGGGCCGGGACGGGCACCCGCACCAGATCGGGCGCGGCCTGCTTGCGGGCCATGCGCAGCCCCTTGCGGATCGCCCGCAGCTGCTCGGGGCTGACCGGGCGCCACGCCTTGGCGCCGCGGTCGTAGAATCCGCCCTGCTGGCCGTCGAGGCTGGCGTACATCAACGACAGCCGGCCGACCCGCAGGATGTCGACGGTATTGGCTTCACCGCCCTCCAGCTTCACTTCGCCGCGATAGGCCTCGATGGTGCGACCGTAGTCGTTCTCGATCTGGTAGGCCTCGAGCAGCCGGCGGAATTTCTCCGACTCGGCGATGTCGGCCCGGTCCATCATCTTGTTGAGCCCGGCGATGCGCCCGCGGCGTTCATCGAGCAAAAACGGCATGTCCAGCTCGATGAAGTTCTCGAGCTCGTCGAGCATGCGCAGCATCAGCGGCGTCATCTGGCGGCTGATCTCCGCCACCCGGTCGATCTGATCACGCACGTCGTCCAGCTCGGCCTGCTGGGCGGCGATCAGGGTCTGGAGCTGGGCGTTGTAGGCCCGCAGCGCCTTGTTGCGGCGCTGCACGGCCCGCCACTCGGCCAGCAGATCGTCGGTCTCGTCGCTGATCGCGTCGATCTTCTTCTGCTTCTCGGCCAGCTCTTTGTTCTCTTCGACGACCTGAGCGATCAGGTCGTCGACGGGACCCTCGTCGTCGGCGAACGCAACGGCGCACAGCCCACAGAGGGCCAGCGCCGCCGCCGGCAGGGCGAGGCGGGGGGTGCGGATCATGAAACGGCTCCGATCAGAAATCGTAGCTGAGGCGGGTGAAGACGAACCGGCCGGTGAAGTTGTAGCTCTCGGGGTTGGCGTTCTGGCCGCCCTCGAGGAAGAACGGGGGGTCGGTGTCGAGCAGGTTCTGCGCGCCGACGATGATCCCGAGGTCTTCGTACTGGTAGTCGATGGCCAGGTCGACGTAGCCGATGGCGTCGACGGTGGGGTACGGGTCACCCTCGGTCTCGGGGAAGACGTCGGCCCCGCCGATGTGGCGGTAGCGCACGCTCGCGGTCAGGTCGTCGATGCCGTAGGCCAGCCGGGCGACCCAGCGCCACTGGGCGAAGGTGCCCGCGTTGCTGGTGATCTTGCCGGCGTACTCCTCGGTATTGCCCTCGATGGTCTCGTCGTACTGCATGAGGTAGTTGGCGTGCCAACCCAGCTCGATGCGGCCGGCGTCGGGCGCCCCGAAGAGGCCCAGATCGAGGATGTAGTCGACGGTGATGTCGAGCCCCTGGGTCTCGACGAGGCCGATGTTCTGCGCCGAGGCGACCAGCTCGTTGACCACGTTGGTATTCTGGTTGCGGGTGATGAGGGCGCAGTCCTCGGCGCTGCCTTCTTCGTAGCAGCGGTTGAGGATCGACTGCGGGTCGGGGTTGGTGATCGCGTTGCTGATGTCGACCCGGTAGTAGTCCACCGTCGCCGAGAAGCCTTCGAGCCACTCGTTGAACTTCGGGGTGAGCACCACGCCGACGTTCATGATGTTGGCCGTCTCGGCGGTGAGCGCCTCGTTGCCGCCGATGTTGGTCCGCATCTGCGAGCCCCCGGCGTCGTTCTGGTTGTAGTCGCCGGGCACGCCCTCGGCTTCGCAGCGATCCTTGACCGCCTGCGGCAGCTCGTCGTTGCTGCCCCACTCGTTGCAGGGGTCGGTGAGGGTCTCGTAGCTGTCCGCCGCGCCGCCGAAGAGGTCGCTGATCGTCGGCGCGCGGAAGGCCGTCGAGTATACGCCGCGGAGCCGGATGTCGCGGGTCGGGGCGTAGCTCAGCGCGGCGCGGGTGGTGAGGTCGTTGCCGAAGGTGCTGTAGTTCGCGAAGCGGGCGGCGAGGTCGACGGTGACGTCGTGGGCGCCGGGCAGATCGCTGGCGAGCGGCAGGCTCAACTCGGCGAAGGCCGCGCCGACGGTGTAGTCACCCTCGGTCAGCCCGATGCCGTTGCCCGCCGAGTCGCCGGCCACGGTGACCGCGCCGGGCATGTTGAAGCCCGACTCCCGGCGGAACTCGCCGCCGATGGCGCCGCCGAGCGGGCCGGCCCACAGCTCGACGATGTCGCCGGCGAGCGAGAGGCCGGTGCTGAAGTGGTCGTAGCCGGTGACCTCGACGTCGGTGAAGCGGATGTAGTCGAGCACCTCGTCCTGCAGCTGCGCGCCGAAGAAGTCGCCGACCACGCAGCCGCGGTGGGCGTTGACCGAGCACAGCGCGGGGTCGGCCGCCTCGTAGGCCCGGGCCAGGTTCACCGAGTTGCGGATGGTCTGGTTCGACTCGCTGCGGCCGTAGTTGATGTACAGCTCCCAGCGCATCGCGTCGTCGAACACGGTGCCGTTGATGCCGCCGACCACCCGGAAGACGTCCGACTCGGTGTCGGTGATCCGGTTGCCGACGTCGGCCATGCGGCGGGCCATGATGATGCTGCCCTCGGTGACCGCGGCGTCGGCCTGCATCTCGGCCTCTTCCTGAGTCAGGTCGCCGGCCTCGATGGCGTCCTGCAGGCTGTCGAGCACGATGCCGCGCACCGTCGCCCGGAAGTCATCGGGCACGTAGGGGTTGCTCCAGGGCACCTCGAAGCCGTTGGCGAAGGTGGCGGTACCGCCGAGGCCGACAGGCTGCGGCGCGAGCTGGTTGCGGCTCTCGCGGTTGGTATAGGTCGTCTCGAGGAAGAGCTCGGCGTCGTCGGTCAGCTCGTAGCGGGCCAGCGTCGTGAAGGCGAAGCGCTGGGTATCGCCGGCCAGCCACTGCTCGAGGCCGTAGTTGTAGCGATCCTCGGGGTCGTAGGGCCCGAAGCTGCCGCCCGGGGCCGCGCCGGGGTCGTTCGGGTTGAAGTAGGCCCCGGTGAACGACAGGTCGCGGCCGTAGATCGGCGCGCCGCTGCCGATGAGCTGGAAGATCGAGCCATCGTCGGCGGTCTCGGCGAAGACCACCGGATCGCGGGCCCAATCACGGTCGGCCTGGGCGATGTGGCCGCGCCGCATGAACGTGAAGTTGGTGGTGATGTTGCCCTTGTCGAACGTGTGGCCGAGGGTCAGCGACGCGCCCAGCTCCGAGCCGTCACCGTGGGTGGTGATGCCGCCGAAGAGATCGACCCGCGCGCCCTCGAAGTCCCGCTTGAGGATGATGTTGACCACGCCGCCGACCGCGTCGGAGCCGTAGATCGCCGACGCGCCGTCGAGCAGCACCTCGACCCGCTCGATCATCGCGACCGGGATGTTGTTGAGGTCGACCGCCTCGCTGACGCCGGTGCCGTTGGTCACGAAGCGGCGCCCGTTGACCAGCACCAGCGTGCGCTGGATGCCCAGGTTGCGCAGGTCGATGAACGACAGCCCGTTGCCGCCGTTGTTGTTGTTCTTGTTGATGCCCTGCAGGGTCACGCTGGGCAGCTTGCGCAGCAGCTCGTCGATGGTCGACACGCCCGAGACGGCGATGTCGTCGGCGTCGACGACGGCGATGTGCCCGAACTCCTCGAGGTTGTCGCGCCCGATGCGCGAGCCGGTCACCATGATGACTTCGGTGTCATCCTCGGCGGCCCCTTCCGCCTGCTCGGCGGCCTCTTCGGCTTGCTCAGCAGCCTCTTCGGCGGCTTCCTCGGCCTCTTCGGCGGCTTCCTCGGCCTCTTCGGCGGCTTCCTCGGCCTCCTCGGCGGCTTCCTCGGCCTCCTCGGCGGCTTCCTCGGCTTCGTCGGCGGCTTCCTCGGCTTCCTCAGCGGCTTCTTCGGCCTTCTCCTCCGCCTTCTCGGCGGCGGCTTCGACCTTCTCCTTCGCCTGCTCGACGGCGGCTTCCGGCGTCTGAGCCAGGCCCGAGAGAGGCCACATGAGGGCCATGGCACACGCGACGATCTTGGTGGTTTCGTTCACCCACTCCCCTCCGCGGTCAGCGGTGATGCGACCCTCCCCCGAGGGCATCACCGAGTTGATAGACTCGAATAGCGGAGGCGATCGCCCCGACGCAAGCCCCTTGCCATCGGTCGCCGGGTGCAGGCCCCGCCGAGGGACTTCTGGCTACCGGATACGGACATACATCGGCCGGCACGACGCGCGTCCGTCGTTGAACCTGCCAGCCCGGTCCAGTACACCATCGGGCATGCACCGCTCGCCGAACGCACGCCCGCTCATGCCCTCCGGCCGCCGCCTGCTCAGCGTGCCGCTGCTCGTCGCCGTGCTCGTGGCCTGTGGCACCGCGCCCCCGCCACGGGCCGAGCCGGGCCCGGCGCCGCAGCCGGCCGACGCGCCCGCAACCGCCGAAGCCCCGCCGGTCGTCGACAGCGACAGCCCACCGGGTGAACCGACGACGCCGTCCGCAATCACCCAAGGCTTCGCCGCCCGGCTGTCGGCTCTGGATGGCGCGGCCCTGATCGACGCCGTCGCCGCCGCGCCCGCCGCCGACCTCGAATCCGCGTTGGAGCAGCTCGACCCGAGCGCGCCCGCCGCCGCGTGGGCCGCGCTGAGGCTGGGTCGGCTCGCGGCCCACCGGCGGGACTTCCGCCAGGCGTCTGATCTGCTCAGCCTGGCCACCGCGGCCGGCGGCGAGCCTGCGCGGGCGGCGCGCGAGACCCTCGATCGCCTCGCCGCCCGCCGGCGGGTCGTGCCGGGGCGCATCGGCGTACTGCTGCCGCTCTCGGGGCCCTACGCGCCCATCGGCAAGGCTGCGCTGACCGCCGCGCGCATGGCGGTCGACGGGCGCGAGGGCATCGAGCTGGTCATCGGCGATACCGCCGGCGACGCCGATCGGGCCCCGCAGGTGCTCGAATCGCTGGTGCTGGAGAAAGGCGTCGCCGCGGTGCTCGGCCCGGTCGGCGCCATCGAGAGCCACGCCGCCGCCCGCGCCGCCGAGCGGCTCGAGGTGCCGTTGATGGCCCTGTCGTCCCGGGCCGATCTGACCCGGCTGGGCACCTTCGTCTTCCGCCACCGGCTGACCCGGCAGGCGCAGGCGCGCACCATCGGGCGCCACGCGGTCGAGACGCTCGGGCTGCGCACATTCGCCATCCTCTACCCGGACACCGACTACGGCCGGGAGATGATGCAGGCGTTCTGGCAGACGGTGACCCGCCTCGGCGGCGAGGTGCGCGGCGCGCAGGGCTACTCGGTCAACGTCAACGACGTCAACGAGCCGATCAAGAAGCTGGTCGGGCGGCACCACCTCGAAGCGCGCACCGCCGATCCGCACTGGCAGGCGCTCAACCGCAAGTCGAAGGACAAGGCGCTGCACGTGCCGCCGGTCGTCGACTTCGAAGCGCTCTTCATCCCCGACGGCGGGCGGCGGGTCCGGCTCATCCTGCCCTTCCTCGCGTACTGGGACATCGAGGTGAAGAACGACCCCCAGCTCAGCCCGCTGCAGTTCGCGTCCAAATACGGCGGCGATACCCCGCAGCTGGTGCAGATCCTCGGCGGCAGCGGCTTCACCGACCCTCGGCTCATCCGCCAGCCGCCGACCCAGGCCCTCAACTCGGTGTTCGTCGACGCCTTCTGGGCCGAATCCGATGACGCGCGGCCCTTCGTCGAGCTGTGGAGCGGCGAGCTCGGCCGCCCGCCGCCGGCGCTGGCGGCCCACGCCTACGACGCCACCCGCCTGCTCGCCGCCGCGGTCGAGGGCCGCGACGACCGCGCCGCCGTACGCCGCGCGCTGCTTCAAAGCCCGGCTCAGCGGGGCATCTTCGGCCGCACCCGGGTCGCCGGCGACGGCGAGGTCGAGTTCGATCTGCGGGTGCTGACGCTCGACCCGGCCATGGGTGTGGTGCCCCAGGTGGCCGACGACGACGACGGCCGCGAGGGCTACTTCGACGAGGACGCGCCGCGCAACTGATCCCCCGTCGGCTCGGTCAGGCCGAGATCCCGTCGGTCGAACGTGCCGGCGTGCAATCCGGCGTGCGTGGTCGCCACCACCACCAGCGCCCGCGGCAGCCAGCGATCGTTCGGTGAGACCGACCCCACCAGCCGGCTGACTTCGCCCGCACCGAATACGCCGTGGCGTTCGACCACGTCCGGCGACAGCCAGCGCAGCCAGGGCGCGTCCAGCCCGCGCCCGCCCGTCGGGGTGTGCATGGGTTGCTTCTCACGGGTCCACGGTCGGCCCATCCAGCGCTCGGTCAGCTCGACCAGCGGCCATTTCGGGCGCTCGGGCCGCGGATCGAGCGCCAACGCCGCGCCGGTGACCGCCGGATCGGCCAGCGGCGCGCGATAGGCCAGCCCGCAGTGCGTCGCCAAGGCCCGCTGCAGCTCGACGCATTGCGGCCCCTGACGCAGACGCACGTCGAGCCAGCGCAGGCGACGCGCCGAGCCTCGCGCATCGTCCGGCAGCCGGGCGACCTCCTCCGCGACGCGCCGGGCTGCGGCGCTCTCGGTCCATGGCGGGCGGCGGAGGCGCAGCAGCGGCCGCACGTCGACGCCCAAACCGCGGACCGCCCTCCATGTGGGCCAGACGCGGGGATGCCACGACCGCGGCGGGCGCCGGTGATAGGCATGCCCGGCGAACGCTTCGTCGGCGCCGTCGCCGGTGAAGACCGTGCCGATACCCCGACGGGCCAACGCCCGGTAGAGCGGCAGGAACCCGAACGGCGCGCCGCTGTGCGTCGGCTGACCCAGGGCCCGGACGACGTCGAGCGGCGAGGTCGCCCGGATCCCACCGGGCGGCAACGGCAGGATCTTCAGCGGCAACCCCAGATCGTGCGCCGTCCGACGGGCCTCGTCGGCCGCGCGGCCGGTATCGAGGGCGAACGCCTGCGGCCTGAGTCCGGCCCGACACAGCGCGGCGGCCACCACGGTCGAGTCGACGCCGCCGCTGAGCGCCACCGCCACCGGCGGCCGCGCGTCGGCGATCGCCCGCTCGACCGCCCCCTGCACCGCTTCGCTCAGCGGGATCGGGCGTGGCTTCGGCGCCGGTGCCAACGCGCGCGGCAGGTGGGCTCCGAAGATGCAGAGGCATTCCAGATCGAACGTCACGCCTCCAAACCCTCCATTACTCGATGTGCCGCGGGCGATTTATCCGTATCCTGGTCGAGAGTGTCTCGTTACCAGCATGTGGTCCAGGAGTCTGACATGAACCGCGAACGCCTCTCCGCGCTGATCTGGGTTCCGGCAGCACTCTTCCTGCTCGTGGCCGGCGGCATGCTGGCCTGCGGCGAAATCCCGCGCGAGCGGGGCCGCCTCGCCGTCACCTTCGCCGCCGCCTCCGAGTTCCGCCGCGCGCTCGTCGTCGGTGAGGGGCAGGATGCCATCGACGTCAGCCGCCTCGAGCTGCAGCTGCGGGCGGTGAAGTTCCTGCCCGACGAAGCCGAAGACGACGACGCCGCAGCGGTGCACGAGGCGGGCGACTTCTTCATCGACGTGCTCGACGACGACGGCGATCGTTTCGAGGTCGAGGTCGAGCCGGGCCTCTACAAGAAGGTCGAGTTCCAGGTGGACAAACCCGCCGATGGCGACGGCATCGACGGCACCGACGCCGCGCTGTGGTTCGAGGGCAGCCGCGGCGACGTCGCCTTCCGCTTCACCGACGATCGGATGATGAAGCTCACGTTCCGCGACGTCGATCTCGCCGTCGAACCGGGCGGCGTCGATACGCTGCTGGTCGATCTGGACGTCTCTCGCTGGCTGGACGAGGTCGACCTCGACGCCCTCGTGGCCGACGACGACGGGTTGGTCGACATCCGCGCCGACGGGCCCAACGACCGCGCCCACCGGCAGATCGAGCGCAACATCAGCGCCGCCATCCGCGCGCTGCGCCACCCCAACCCCTGATCCGCCGCCCGCGACGCCGTCACGAGTCTGCCGATGCCCGCCGCCCGCACCCCCGCGCCTTTCGCCGACGACGTGCCGTCTGTCATGATGGGGCGACTGCGGGCCCTGGGCCCGGCGCTCGACACCGCACGCAAAGGTGAGCTGGACTTGGTGGGAAAGGCGATCTCGCTGTTCGATCGGCTGCGCGGCGAGCCGCCGGCCTCCAGCGAAGATCGGCCCGACACCCCGCTGATCGAGCGGTTCAAGGCGGGCGATCAGGCCGCGTTCGG
Source organism: bacterium (assembly GCA_030427205.1). Taxonomy (GTDB): domain Bacteria; phylum Myxococcota_A; class Bradymonadia; order UBA7976; family UBA1532; genus JACKDM01. The sequence continues at coordinate 66,700 of JAUHXC010000032.1, forward strand.
CGAGATCTACGAGCGGCACTATGGCCGCGTGGTCCGGGTCGCCTGGCGCATGCTCGGCAGCCGCGCGCAGGCAGAAGATCTGGCTCAGGATGTCTTTATCCGGGCCTATCACGCGCTGCCCGATTTTGAGGTCCGCGCCCGCCTGAGCACCTGGCTCTATCGGGTGACGGTCAACGCCTGCCTCGATCAGCTCAAGTCGGGGCGCCGCAAGTACGAGCGACCGGCGGATGACAGCGCGCTGGAGCGGCGGCGCTCGACCGATCCCGGGCCCGACGGCGCCTTCGCCGCCGAGCAACGGCGGCAGCTGGTGACCGAGGGCATCACCCGCCTGCCCGAGAAGTACCGGGTGGTGATCGTCCTGCGAGACATCGAAGAGCGCCCGTACAAAGAGATCCGCGACATCCTCGGCCTGCCGGTGACGACGCTCAAGATGCGCGCGATCCGCGGGCGGGAGATGCTCGCCCGGGTGATCGAGCGGATGGTGGAGCCATGAACCACGACGACCTGATCTTCGCCGAGTGGGATGGCCTCGACGCCGAGCAGCGCGCGGCCCTCGACGACCGCTGCGCCGCCGATCCGACCCTGCGCGACGCTCGGCAGCGGGCTCGACAGTTGCGGTCGGACCTGCGTGAGCTCGGCCCACGGGGCACGCAGTTCGAGGCCCCGCCGTTGGACATCGAGTCGTTGGCGCGGGTCACCCCCCTGCCCCGACGGCGCCCGGTTCGGTGGGTCGCGGCGGCGGCCGTGATGCTGATGGGTATCGGTGGCTGGTGGGCGCTCTCGGTGACCGACGACGACGGACCGGCTGCGCCGCTCGCGAGCGAGGGACCGACGCCTCCCGCGGTGACGGCCCCTGCTGAGTCCGCCGCCGAGCCGGCACCGGCGGCCGCGCCCGAGGCGATCGCGGTGGGCTTCCGCTTGCGGGCACCCGCGGCGCAAGCGGTGACCGTCGCCGGCGACTTCAACGACTGGCAACCCGAGACCCTGGCTATGCGGCGCACCGAAGACGGCGTGTGGACCGCGAGCACCGCCTTGCCCCCGGGCCGCTACGCCTATATGTATGTCGTCGACGGCCAATGGATGACTCCCCCCGACGCGCGGCGTACCCAGGACGATGGCTTCGGCGCCCGCAACGGGGTGCTCGATCTGCTGGAGCCGTCCGACGCCTGATCGCGCTCGCCGCCTGTCTGAGCGGCTCGGCCCACGCCGATCCGGGCCCCGAGTGGCTGCCGAACCTGCGCCTCGGCACCGCCTACGTCGACAACCCTTTCTTCGACCCGCTCGATCCGGCGCTCGTCGAGCGAACGGACATCCCGGCCACCGCGGGTCACACCGCCCGGCTGGACGTCGGCGGCGGGCTGCGCGGTCGATGGCAGGCCCCCGCCGGCCACCGCGTCGAGTGGGATGCGTTCGGTCGGCTCTCGGCATGGCAGGGGGCGGCGCAGACCGAAGGCTTCGACGCGGGCCTGTGGAGCGGGTGGTATCACCCACTCGTGCCCACCGTCGAAGGGCGCTTCGAGGCGATGGTCGGCGCTGCCGCCATCAATGCCTTCCCCGACGACGATGCCTGGTGGCTGCAATTCCGCCTCGGCGCCCAGTGGCATCCGGGCCATGGTGACCATCGACTCGACGGTCGCATCGCCTATGGGTTGCGCACCCTGCCCGACCGGATCGTCGACTTCGACTCGAGCGCCACCGGCCAGCGATACCATCAGATTCGCGGTCGAGTGCGGCTGCACTCGTCTCTCGGCGAGCGGGTCGAACTCGAGTCACGCTACTCGTTCGGGCTGAGCCGTCCGTGGGTGCGCAGCGTCGATCACGATACCCACGCGCTGTCCGTCGACCTCAGCAAGGGCTTCGGGTCGAGCTACGTCGGGGCGCGGGTCTCGGGCTGGATGAGAGACTTCGAGGATCGCGACGACGGCGCACGCCTCGACCGGGGTCTGGCGCTGCACGGCCGGATCGGTCACCGCCCGTGGCGCGGCGTCGAGGTCTCATTGCGCTACCGATTCCTGCGTTCGTTCTCCGACGACCCGTACGGTCGCTACGCGCAGCACATCGCCGGCCTCGTATTCGATACGTGGTTCGAGCCCCGCCGGCAGCCGTCCGAAACGACTCGACTGGGCCCCGCGGCGTTCCCGACCACAGACGGCTGGCACTTTCGGCTCCATGCGCCAGGTGCGGCCAGCGTCGCGCTGACCGGCGACTTCAACGAGTGGTCCAAAGACAGCCACGCGCTCTCGGGCCCCGACCGCTGGGGCTGGTGGAGCATCACGACGCGGCTGCCCCCGGGCCGCACGTCGTATATGTTCGTCCTCGACGGGGAATACTTCGTACGCCCCGAGGGGGCGCCGCACTACGCCCAGGACGGGTTCGGCGGCGAGGTGGGGGTGATCTACGTGGTCGCGGCGGCATCCGAGGCGCAGAAGCCATGAGCACCGAAGCAGTCACCAAACTGACACGAATACGGTGTATCCCAGGTGCGGGCTGGCTCGATTCATGGGTGGAGGTGAATCCGGTGCGCAGGCGACTCCCACTGTTGGCCCTCGTTCTCTGTCTGCTGGGCGTGAGCCGGGTCTGGGCAGAACCGAACGGCGGGCTCGACGAGCACGCGCGGACCCTCGCAGAGCGGGACGCCGTGCCGCTGAAGCCGCTGCTGCGCAAGATCCGGGAGGGCCGGGCCAAGGGCGTAGCGCCGGCCCGGATTCGGCGGGCGGTCTCCGATCTGCATCGACGGCTCGTCGAAGGCCGTGCCGTCTGCGGTCAGACAGCGGACGCCCTGTGCCTTCAGGCCGCGGCGGACGCCATCGCCGCGGGCGGCGAGACCGCCGCCCTGACACGGTTGATCGCACGGACCCCGGCCGAGGATACGACCCGAGCCCTCGTCGGCTTCACGTCCCTCAGCGCCCGCGGGATGGCGCCGGATGCCGCCATCGCCGCGGTGGCCTCGGCCATCGAGAGCGACCGCCTCGATACACTGGCTGCGCCGAAACGCCCCGAGATCGGGCCGAGCACGATACCCGGCCGACAGAGCCACGCGACCGGGCTGCCGGTGCAGGATCCGGCCCGGGACCGCGATCAAACGGGCAGCGCGAAGCTCTGGGGCATGCAGCCGCCCGCCTCGGCTCCGCCTGGGGGTGCGCCGGGCAACGGCAACGCCGGCAACGGCAACGGCAACGCCGGCAACGGCAACGGCAACGCCGGCAACGGCAACGCCGGCAACGGCAACGGCAACGGCAACGGCAACGGCGGCCGCGGCAACGGCGGCCGGGACGACGACGACCGGGACGACGACAGCGACGAGGGCAGCGACGAGGACGACTGACGCCGGGGCTCAGCCCGGCGTCGCGATGATGCGCAAGACCGCGCGGGCCCGCCGCGACGCATCGACGAAGGCATACTGTCCCCGATGTACGGGCACGAAGGCGTCGGCGCGGTACACGATGACGTGCGCGTCGACCGTCTCGGGGATCTTGAGCAGCGCGCTCGATCCGACCCCCTTCAAGCTGGCCTCGATCTCTTCGGCGGTGCTGGCGTAGACGACATCCACGAACGGCCGCCAGGGCCCGCGATAGCCGAATCGGCTCCACTCGGCGGGGGTCCACGGGGGCGCGGTGCAGCCCAGCGGGCGGTCGAGCCCGTAGCGGTCGGTGCCGTGCATGCGCACCGTTTCGGCGTGATGACCCTCGGTCGTGCGGAAGAGGCACGCGCCGAGCGGCAGAGGAGACGCGCGGGCCACCGCGGACCAGATCGTCGACAGGCTGTGGAGTTGCGTCGGCATCGGCTCATCATGCCCGCTTCACCGACGCCGAACGACCCCTCACGGGATGGAAACCCCGCCGTCGATGTGTTTGGATCGCCAAGCCCGCGGGCGGCTCGGAGCCGTTCGACGCGGCCCGAGAAAGGAGGCACATCGATGTCCGAGGTCCTCGAAGACGGCGAGATGCTCGCCGAGGCGGTGGTGGTCGAGCTCGTCGATCCCAAGACCGGAGAGGGGCTGGCCGCCGAGGTCCAGCTCGAGATCGAGTACAAAGACCGAATCTACGGGCTCCTCATCCCGGTCGATCCCATCGTCAAGGTCCTCAGCTACGACCCGTCCGACGACGACAGCGAGCTCGTCGAGATGGAGCCCGACGAGTTCGTCGAGATCGCCACGTTCGTCAACGGCAAGCTGGCCAAGTTCAAGTGCTCGGTCGAGGTGCACGCCGACGAGTGCATCCTGATCGGCGAGCCGCCCGAGTCGGTCTACGACGACCCGGAGACCCTCGAAGTCGAGACGGAGGCGGGCGAGCAGGAGCTGCTGATCCTGTTCGAGGTCAAGAAGAAGCGGAAGATCGGCTATCTCATCGCGCTGCCGACCATCCCGCCGATGTGGCCCGCCGAGCTGCTCGAAGACGGTCAGGCCTGTCTGCTCGACGACCAGGACATCGACGAAGAGCTCGACGCCGCTTTCAAGCAGGCGGTCGAGATGATGCTCGGCGAGGACGACGACTACGACGAGTGATCCCGCCGGCCGCGGCATGCCCCCCCTGCGGGCGTGCTCTCCCAGCCGCGGCCGCAGAGCCGGACCAACCGAGCCGGACACCCGCAGAGCCGGACCCACCCCCACAAAGAGCCAGACCAGCCTACGGCGCGCAGGGCCCCAGCGGCGCGCAGCGGCCCTCATCGTCGGCCACGCAGCAACCCACCGACGCCGCGAGGCCATCGGGCCCGTCGTCCGTCGTCGCCGGACAATCCGGGCCGCCGCCGGCCCGCCCGCCCGATCCGCCGCTGAGTACGCCGAGGTATGCGTCGACCGCCGCGAGCGGATCGTCCACCGTGCTGCGTCGGCCCGGATCGGTCGGATCACCCAGCGCGCGCAGGAAGATCGCCCGGCTCGCGTTGATCGAGCCTCCGGGCGGCGATACCCGCAAGATGGCGAACGCCGGCCCGCCGGCGCCCGGCCCGCCGTGCCCGCCGCAGCCGCCCGCTCCGCCCGGGCCGCCCGCGCCGGCGGGGGTGCATCCGGGGCATGGACCCGCTTCGGGCTCGCCCGCAGCGCCCCGTCCCCCGCGACCGCCCGCCCCGCCGCGGCCGGCAGTCCCGCCGGGGCCACCGCGGCGCGCGCGGATCTCGAGCCGCCCGGCCCGCTCGCCCTCGGGCCCGTCGACCAGTCGAACCCGACCGCCGCGGATGAGCAGCCCGATCGACGCGTATCCGCCTTCGGCCGCGCCGCCGGGCTGTCCCGGGCAACCGCCACCGCCGCCGCCGCCGCCGCCGTAGACCCGGCTGCCGCCCCCACCCCCGCCGCCATTGCCCGGCTGCCCCGGCCGGCCATCGGTCCCCACCTCGGGGATCCACCGGCTGGCGGCGGTCATCCGCCCCTTCGACCCGCCGACCACGCCGTCGGCTCCGGGCCCGCCGGGTGACCCGTCCGCGCCATCGCCGCCCGCCGCGCCACCGGCGGCCGGCGGAGCGCCGCTCGCCGCCCCGGCCGCGCCGCGGGACTCACTGAACCCACCGTCGCCGCCGACGGGCACTGTCGAAGGGGGCTGGCAGCCGCGGGTCACCCCCCGCAGACCGCCGCAGCGCGAGCCGGCGTTCGGATCACGACAGACGGCCAACCCCTCGGCCTCTCCCGGACGACCGCCATCGCCACCGGCGCGGCCCTCTGCACCGGTGCTGCCGCGATAGCCGCGCCCGGCGTCTTCGCCCTCGAGCAGGCAGTTGGCGATGATGAGGTGTTCGCCGACTTCTTCGGCGAGTACCGCGATCGACCCGCTGCCCGGTACCGGTCCCTCGTCGGCGCGGGTGCCGTCCAGGCCGGGCGAGGCGACGATATCGAGGCCTTCGAGCACGGTCGCTCGGCTCAATCCGGCGTAGCGCAAGACGGGGTTCGCGCCGGTGACCAGCGACCGGTTGTCGCCGCCGCGGGGGCGATGCCAGCCCTGCGCGTCGCGGGCAAAGCCACCGCGCAACCACAGACCGTCGGGCACGGTGAGCCCGGTCAGACGCGCGGGATCATCGTCGGCGAGGCCGGGGTGGAGGTCATAGGTGCCCGCGGCGATCACGAGCTGGCTCGCGCCGCTGCTCTCGGCGACCGTGACGGCGTCGAGCAGACCGACGATGGGTGCATCCGGGCCCCCGTCGCCGCCCGGCTGCGCCGCGGCGTCCACGAAGATCACGCCGGCCGGATCAACATCCTCGTCCACCCGGTCGTCACAGTCGGCGTCGGCGAAGAGCGGATCGGGCCCGTCGGGCGCGTCCGGCGCGCACTCGCAGCCGTTGTCGGCCCGGCCGTCGACGTCTTCACGGCCCGGACCGCACGCCTCGACCCGACAGACCCCGGCCTCACACGCGAAGGTCGCGCCGTCCAGCGCGACCCCGTACGGCGCCGCGCAGTCACGCCCGCATGCGCCGCAGTGCTCGGGGTCGACCATGGTGTCGAAGCCTTCGTCGACGAGGCCATCGCAGTCGTCGTCCTGACCGGAGCACCGCTCGTCTCCTACGAGGGGCCGGTCGATCCCGGTGCCGTCGCGGCAGACCACCACGTCGCCCGCGGGCGTCTGCTGGTCGGCGCAGGTCCGCCGGCCGGCGAAGCAGGTGCCCGCCTGCTGGCAGACGCCGCTCAGCTCGTCGACGGTGCCGTCGCAGTCATCGTCGCGGCCGTTGCAGATCTCCGGACCGCTCGCGAGGCAGGTCATGTCGGGCACGGCGTCGAGCTCGACCTCGGACCCTTCGCAGTCGCAGACGCTGCCCCCGTCGACACAGACCTGAAGTCCCGTGCCGCCGTCGCACACGCACAGTCGCCCGGCGAGCGGGCAATCGCCGCCTCCGCCGGGCGCGGTGCCCGAGCACCCGAGCACGCCGAGGATCATCGCCCCGATCAGGCTCCCGCAGAGTCGCGCCGAACGCAGGCGGCGCGCCCGGCGCCGGGTCGCAGGCGTGTCAGGCAGTGAGCGGCATGTGCGGGAAGACATCGACACCTCGGTTCGACCGACGCCCGACCGGCGCCCGGCAAGATCCTGCCGCAAGCCCGGGACCACGAACAACCACGGCCTGTCGAGACCGGCTGCGTCGTACCGCCAGCGGTGACCCGACGCCCGTCACCGAGCCCGCTGGGTGCCCATGCCGGCCCCCGACGCTGCGCAGCGCCCTTCGAGCCACCGGCGCGGTGGACGCACGCACGATGCTCGACCATCGAGGAGCTATTCGAAGGAAGCCATTCGAAAAGTGAAAGGGCCGACACGAGGTCGGCCCTTTCGGCGGGTCTTTGGGAGCCGGTGGTCACGCCACCTACACCGTATCGTCTCGCACATCCGTCTCGGCACATGCCGAGACCGATGCTCGCCGGATACCGCGTCCGATGCTGCACCGACTGCCGGGTGTCTCCACTCGGCCACGTCACCCCCTCATGCCGGGCGTGCCGTGAATCGTCGATGTCGTCTCGGCGGGACATGATCGCCGAGCGTCGCATCGAAACGCCGCGTATCGCGACGTGCGTCTCTGCGTCCGTCCGCTCCCGGTCGCGACCGGGAGCGCGCTCCAGGGTACTCGTGTCGTGGCTCTGCGAGTTTGACCTCGCCGCGCCCCATCCGACGTGTCGCAGGGTGACCCCCGTGACCCGCTGCGCTGGCATCGACCCGAGGCGAACCCCTGGCGGCGGTGCCGGCACATCCATCGCCCGCAGCGGACCGAGCGCTCGTGATGAGCGACAGTCCCCTCCGCGCGCTGGCGGATGCTCGCTGTCGGCCGTCGAGACCAACGAGCGAGCCATACGAGCCGGCGCCGGTGATTTGGCCTTGCGGCGTCTTCACCTCTGCCCCGCGCGGGCCTCTCGGCCCCGGACGCATGCTCTGAACCGCATGGCTCTTCGCATCCGCCCCATCGCTCCGCATCCGCCCACCATCAGTGGCCGGCCCGGACCGATGACCCTCTCGTCCTCCGACCCACCGTGGCTCTCACCATGGTCGGCGCGGTGGCCGCGAGCGTCGTCGCGGTCGCCTTCCCCCGTCGAATGCACGGCGGTGGATGGCTGCTCGTACGAGTCCCCCTGTGATGGCGTGAGCCATCACCGGAGATTCGGACGTCGAAGTCGTCCGGCGAATGCGTCGTCAGGTCATCGGCGAACCGATGAGTCTTCCGATACCGCCGCGCGCCCCGCTGCCGATTCGGCCGAAACCGTATCGCCACCGGCGCAGCGCCCGCTGTAAACAGCGAAGGCGCTTGCCGCGGATGCCATGCCTGCCACCCGTCGCCCGGTCGATCGTGCGGCGTGAGCCGCTGCCCGATGCCATCCGAAGACGGTGTCGCGCAAGATCTACCGGGGCCAACAGCGCTGCCCGCGAACGGACAGCTGTAGTCAGGCTGGCGCGCATCCCATCCCATGCTCGACCGGCACCGTGAGGCGTCGTCCGGAGCATACCTGCCCATCGGCCGGCTCTTTCGAGTTGCGGTCGATGTGCTCGATGTCGGGCTGCGTATCGCCGGGTCTCCCTCGACCCACGAACGACACTACGCGCCTATCGCCTCGCGATCAAACACTTTTTTTGACCACAGCCTGTGGACAACCTGCGGAAACCCCGCTGCCGTCCACACTTGCGCCGTGAAACGTTGTTTTTCACGCAGGCGTCGAGATGGTGACACGCCGGTGTCAGGGCTTGGGGGCGGCCGGGGCCTTCGACGAGAGGATCGACACCGCTTCACCCCGGATCTCGAGCGCCGCGGGCTGCCCGCCGTAGTGGGCCGACAAGCCGACGTCGATCCGCCAGACCCGCCCGCCGCAGGCCGCGTTGGCGCCGCCCTTCTGCACGGTGTGCCCGACGACCATGCGCCGGGTGCCGGTGGCTTCGAGCACCCGGGCGAGCAGCGCGCAGTCGGCGGCGTCGGGGTCGGTCGAGTAGTGACGGCTCCACACGGGGCTGTCCTCCCCCCGCATGTAGGGCGGCGGGCTCGGGGTCTGGCCGGCGACCCACGCTGCGACCTCGCGGTTGATGCGTTCGAGGCCGATCTCGACGTGCGTCGGCAGCACCCCGCCGTGCACGAAGAGGGTGTCCCCCACCCGCGCGATCACCGGCCGCCGGGCGAGAATGCGCGCGTAGGGGCCGCCGGGCAGGAACGCGACGAGCCGCCCGCGCAGACCCGGCGGCACCTTCGCCAGCCGCGGATCGACCGGCGTCGACGCGTCGGCGAAGCCCTTGAACTCGGCGAATCCGCCCTGGGTGACGTAGCGCAGGTCGCCGCGCACGTTCATCAGCTCGTGGTTGCCGTTGAGCACCACCACCCGCCCGCCGGCGGCGACCGCTTCATCACGCAGCCGTTCGAGCAGATCGATGATGCGCCGCTCGCCGTCGCCGCGATCGAGCTGATCGCCGGTCTGCACGAGCACCGCCTCGCCGCCGCTCCAGCGATCGTCGGCCCCGATGAGCCCCGCGAGCCGCAAGACCGCGCGGGTGGCGTCGAAGTCGCCGTGCAGATCGCCGATGGCCACGACGCGCTCTGCGGCGGGCAGGCTCCAGGGATCGAGCGCAGGCCCGGCGGGCGCCGGCGTCTCGGCGGCGGCGACGGTCGCCCACAGGCAGAGGGAGAGCGCCAGAAACCATCGGGTGGCTACCCGCCGACGGGGAGTGATGGGAGGAATCATCAGAGGTACCATCAGAGGTGTCATAGCAATATGCCATCCCACGGCTGCCAGGTGCTGCACAGCGCGGTGTTCGGGTGAAAGATCAGCTCGTGGATCACCGGCGTCTCGCGGCGACGGGCGTCGGCCTCGATGTCGGCCAGATCGGCGCCCTCGAAGCAGACGTCGATCGGCCCCGCGGGGCCGGCGAAGCGGTAGACCTCGACGTAGTAATAATAGCCGAGCACTTGGCGCACGAAGTCGAAGCGCGGATGCCCCGCCCGCGTGCGAGCGCTGGGCCGGATCGCTTCGAGGATCGGCCGCATCGGCGCCCGGCGGCCATCGCTGAAGCGGGTGATCACGTTCCGCTGCACGGTGGCCGGGTCGTACTGCATCAGCTGGCGGAAGATGACGTTGTCGACCCCCCAGGCCGCGGCCCGCTCGAGATAGGCCAGGCAGCCGTCGAGATCGTCGATGCGATCGCGCAGCAGGACGCACGACAGGCGCACCCGCGTGCCGCGCGCCGCGCAGCGGGCGACGACCTCGGCGAGCCCCGCGTCGCTGATGGGCGCGGTGGTGCCCATGATGCGCTGATTGATCGCGAAGTCGGGGTGCGCCCGGCTGATGTTGAGGTGTTCGAGGCCGCCGGCGAGCACCCGATCGAGCACGTCCCCTGCCCCGCAAGGGCGCAGCAGCCCGCTGGCGTTGGTGGTCATCGTGCGCTTGCGCGCCCCGCGCCGGGCGAGGCGGTCGATGATGGCCGGCAGCCGGGGGTCGATGCTGGGCTCGCCGCCGGTGATCGAGACCGACGGGTCGAGCGGCGCGACGGCGTCGAGCGCCGCGTCGAGCCGCGCGAAGTAGCGGGTATCGTCCGGTTCGAAGCGCTTCTGCTGCACCAGCTCGAGCCCGCGGCTGAGCGGGCGCAGCTCCTCGACGCAGAACGGGCAGCGGGCGTTGCAGCGCTGCCCGCTGTAGATGGAGAAGTTGGCGTTGCGATAGATCCGATGGCGGCGCTCGCCGATCTGCAGCTCGACGGTGCCGCGACCGGTCGCGGTGTGATCGAGGTCGAAGGCCGCCCGCGGCGCGGCGCGCCACGCCGGTTCGAATACGCGGGGCGGGCTCATGGCATCTGCCCCATCGCCTCGCTGCGCCCGATGAGATCGGTGCCCCAACGGCGGCCGTCGGGGTTGATCAGTTCGAAGTCGGTGCCGGCCAGATAAGGCGCTTCGAGGCTCTCGTCGCCCGCTGCCTTGCCATAGCGTTGCAGCCAGAAGTCATTGGTGTATGGCATCAGACCGGCCGCAGCGACGGCGTCGCGCACCCATGCGTCCCGGTCGGGGGTCGCCGGCCGGCGGCGCAGGTTGACCACCAGAGTGATGTCGTCGATCCCATCGATGGCATCCGCCAGCCGCCGGATGCCATCGACATGGGTCCCATCGCGCTCGATGAGGTGATGATTGACGCTGATCTTGATGGTCAGCGGCCGCGGCCAGCGGGCCAGCCAGCGATCGAGGGCGTCGGCCCGCCGCGGCAGGCGCACGCCGTTGGTGCACAGCACGAAGCGCCGGCAGCGCCCGGTCGCGCGCGCGCGCTCGACGAACGCGAACAGCTGGGGGTGCAGCGTCGGCTCGCCGCCCTCGAGCTGCAACTCGAAGGGGCCCTCGGCGGGCAGCGCCGCTTCGAAGGCGGCGGCGTCGATCCAGGTCGACCGATCGGGCCCGCTGTAGGTGCTGCACCAGGGGCAGGCCCGATTGCAGGCGTTGGTCAGGGCGACGTAGATCCGCCGCGGCCGACCGGCGACCGGCGCGTCGTGATTGCCCTGCGCGCGGGTATCGAGCGTGCCGCCCAGGGGCACGAACGGGGTCGGCTTGACCCCGGGCGCCCGCAGCGGCTCGCGCGCGCGGTGGGCTTCGAGTCTCATCGGCGCCCCGGCCAGGGTCGAGAGCCGCCCGGCGAGGGCCGCGATCTCCGCGTCGCTCAGCGGCCGCGGCGCCAGGTACGTCAGTCGGGCCCGATCGGCGGCGACCTGCGCGACCCGATACTGGCGCAGCGGCAGCCGGGCGAGGCTCGGCGCCAGCCCCGCCGGATCGAAGCGACGCCCGCCCGGCGCTACGAAGCGCTGGCCGACCCGGCCGGTGAAGCCGTCGACGACCGGGGTGCGCAGCGGCCCGCCGGGATCGGCGGCGATCCGCCCGAGATCACCCACGGCGTAGCGGATCAGCGGCATCAGCGGGTTGCGCAGGTCGGTGACGAGCAGCGCGCTGCCGCCGTGGGGCAGCGGGTGCGGCTCGAGGTGCACATAGGGGGTCAGCACCCGCCAGCGACCGGCGGGATCGGCCAGCGCCATCGGCCCCAGCTCCTGGGCCGAGTAATACTCGACGACCGGGCAGTCCAGGTGCCGGCGCAGCGCGTCGGCGAGGTCGGCGGGCAGGCTGAAGGCGCTCGACAAGACGATGCCCGGCGACGGCGGCGGGCGCATGTCGAGCAGCGCGGCCAACGAGTCGGGATCGCCGGTGATCACGACCGGGTCCAGCGCCGTCAGACGCGCTCGCCAGCGGGGCGCGGTCACGGTGATCTTGCGGAAGCGGGTGCCGTGGAAGAGCGGCATCCAGGCCCCGTAGGTCGGCGAGTGGCCCAAGGCGTCGAGCAGAGCGATGCCGCCCCGCCCGGGTCGCGGCCGACGGGTCGCCCCGTGCATCACGAGGGCCAGATCGACCATCGGCAGGAAGCTGTGGTAGGCGGCCGCGCCCATTCGATAGCGCACCGGCTCACCGGTGCTGCCGCTGGTGCAGCCCTCGTAGGCGTCGGCCAGGACGCTGGCGGGCACGCCGGTCGCCCGCATCGCGGCCCGCTGCTGCTGAACGTCGGCTCGGGTCGTGATCGGCAGCCGGGACCACACCGCCGGGTCGTCGAGTTCGTGCCGCCCGAAGCCCAGCTCGGCGAAGCGTCGCTGCCAGAACGGGACCCGATCCCAGGCGTGGCGCAGGACCGCGCCGACATCCGGTGAGTGCGGGCGACGGCGCAGCGCGAACAGCGCCCGCCGCCAGCGCCTCAGCGTCGGCGCCAGCGCGCGGAGCTGATGCAGATAGCGCGTGCGCACCCGCGGGGCATAGGGATCGGGCAAGAGCTCGCCGAGCCGGTCCGGCAACGCGCGGATCATCGAAGCGCCATCACTCCCGGCGGCCCGAGGCATAGGCCCGCGCCGCCTCGGCCCGCCGCGTACGCTCGGCGGCCAGCACCGCCTCCGCTGCCTCTTCCGCCTGCCGCATGACCTCGAGCTGCCGGTTGTCGGCGAGGATGCGCCGCCAATCGAGCCGGACGAGCGCCGCGCCCGAGACGAGCGGCGGCTCGACCCCGGCGGCGAGGCCGTCGGCCGCCACCGGACAGCCGACGAACCACGCCCAGCGGCGCAGCAGCTCGTAGCGCCGGTCGGCCTGAGCGCGCAGGGCGGCCGGGTCGAGCACCCGGCCGAGCCCGTCGGCGAAGGTCAGCCAGGTCGCGACGAACGCGCGGACCGCGGTCGGGCGCACGCCGAGCGCGGCGTGGGACAAGTCGCTGACCCGCTGCATGCCGTGCTCGAGGGTGACCCGCAGCGGCGCGGCGAGCACCGCGGTGCCCACCCACTCGACCAACGCCCGCCCGCCGGGTTCGAGGGCCGCCAGCGGCGGGCGCCAATCGTCGACGGCGCCGGTGAGCGCGGCGGCGAGCGATTCGGGGGTCAGCGGCGGGGCGGGCCCGGTGGCCAGCGCGTCGGCGGCGGCGGCGAGGTCGAGCGGCGGCGCCCCCTTGCCCGGACCGATCAGCCGCGGGAAATGCGCCACGCGCCCTTCGAGGCGCTCGGCGAGTCGATAGGGGCCGCCCGGCGGGCCGTCGAGGAGCCCGCGCTTGATCAGGCGACGGGCGGCGGCGCCGACCGCGCGCAAGCCACCGCGCATGCCGCGGGGACGGGCCGACGCGGCGACGAAGGCGGCCAGGTCGGTCCGCCCGAGCGGCGCGTCGAGGGCGAGGGCCCGCACCACCAGCGCTTCGAGCGGATGATCGATCATCAGGCCCGCTTCGGCGAGGCCGGCGTCCACCGGACCCACCGACTGCAGGCGCGAGAGCAGCTGATCGAGCGCGGCGCCGACCTTCACAGCGCGCCCCCCGCCGCGATCTTCGCCAGCGCCGCCCGCCGGGCCTCGGCGATGGTGCGCTCGGCGTCGAGCCGGGTCTCCTCGGCGCGGATGCGGGTGTAGTCGAGGCGCTCGAGGATCCGCGCCGAGCGCGCCGGCGCCTCGACGCGGCCGCCGGCCATGATCGGCGCCCCGACCGCCGCCGCCCAACGGCGAAGCAGCTCCGACTGCCGCAGGGGCGCGGCCCGCACGACGGCCACCGGCAAGCGCTCGGCCAGAGCGCCGGCGACAGGCACGAAGGCACCCGGACCCGCCCGCCGCGCGGCGGCCTGCATCGAGGGGATCTGGCGGGCGGTCTGCACCAGCAGCGCGAGCAGCGCCCGCCCGTCGGGGCTCAGCCCGCCGAAAGGCAGCACCAGCTCCAGCGGCTCGGCGCAGATGCCCAGGTCGCGACAGAGGTCGGCGTACCACGCGAGCACTCGACGGTCGGGCGGCGGCGGGCGACCCACGACGCGGGCCAACGCGCTCAGGGCGCTGTCCAGATCCAGGGGCTCGGGCGGCGGGTGCGAGGCGGGCATCGCGGCAGCATAGCCCGATCGGGCGATCAGATCGGGCGCAAATCCGAGGCGCAACGACCGCATATCCCGACCAGATGGGTCGGAAATGCATCCACCGGCGAACTGACGGCATTCCACGGACGGCCGTCAGCGCGCGCGCAGGGGCCGGAGCCGGACCGGAGACAGACCCGATCCGCATCAAAAACACCATGAATTCAGGGCCATTGTGGAGTCGACATCCATCAGACTTGAAACGAGGGCCCGATCTCACTCAAATACGCACCGAATCGGTAGGAGTTAACGTGCCCCACTTCGTCATCAGCGCCAATCGCACGGCCGACGGCGGCGTGGTCTACCTGGCGGGTGATCGCCGGTGGACCCCCGAGCTCTCCGCCGCGGCGGCTCATCCATCCAAAGCGGCGACCCGGGACGGGCTGAGCTGGGCCCGAACCCAGGAGGCCTTCGTCTGCGACCCGCACCCGATCAAGGTGAAGCTGGACGCGTCGGGGCCGATCCCGGTCGATACCAAGCAGCAGATCCGGGCCGCCGGGCCCGAGGCGACGCTGGCGGCGCTCGGTTTCCTCGGCGCGCAGAGCGACGCGCCGTTCATCCACCGGGCCGAGCTGCCCGCCGACGGCGCCGCGCCGCCGTCGATCACCGCGGTCGACGCGAGGGCCTGATATGTATCGCTACGACGCCCACGATCAGCGCATCGTCGAGCAGCGCGCGGCGCAGTTCCGCCGCCAGGTGCAGCGCCGGCTGGCCGGCGAGATCACCGAGGACGAGTTCAAGCCGCTGCGGCTGCAGAACGGGCTCTACATGCAGCTGCACGCCTACATGCTGCGGGTGGCGGTGCCCTACGGCCTGCTCTCGGCGGCGCAGATGCGGCAGCTGGCCCACATCGCCCGCACCTGGGACAAGGGCTACGGCCACTTCACGACGCGGCAGAACATCCAGTACAACTGGCCCGATCTGGCCGACGTGCCGGCCATCCTCGACGCGCTGGCCGAGGTGCAGATGCACGCGATCCAGACCAGCGGCAACTGCGTGCGCAACGTGACCAGCGACCCGTTCGCCGGGGTCGCCGCCGACGAGATCGCCGACCCGCGGCCCTACTGCGAGATCCTGCGCCAGTGGTCGACGTTTCACCCCGAGTTCGCTGCGCTGCCGCGCAAGTTCAAGATCGCGGTGACCGGCGCCGAGACCGATCGGGCGGCGGTTGCGTGGCACGACATCGGGCTGCGCATCGTGCGCGCGCCGGACGGCGGGCGGGCGATCCAGGTCCTGGTGGGCGGCGGCATGGGCCGGACGCCGGTCGTCGGCAAGGTGATCCGCGAGTATCTGCCCGAGGCGCACCTGCTGACCTATACCGAGGCGATCCTGCGGGTCTACAACCGCCACGGCCGGCGGGACAACATGTACAAGGCGCGCATCAAGATCCTCGTCGACGCGATGGGCGCCGACGCCTTCGCCGCCGAGGTCGACGCCGAGTGGGCCGAGATCAAGGACTCGGGCCTGCTGCTCGACGGCGACGAGCTGGCGCGGGTCAAGGCCCACTTCGAGCCGCCGCGCTATACCCCGCTCGAAGACGACCCGAGCGCGCTCGAGGCCCCGCGGCTGATGGATCCCGAGTTCGCCCGCTGGCTCGACAACAACGTCTTCGCCCACCGCCAGCCCGGCTATCGCATCGTCGTCTTGTCGCTCAAGAACGGCGAGCTGCCCCCGGGGGACGCGACGCACACCCAAATGGACGCCGTCGCCGATCTGGCCGACGACTTCTCGATGGGGCGGGTGGTGGTGACCCATCGCCAGAACCTCGTGCTGCCCGACGTCGAGCATTGGCGCCTGCACAGCCTGTGGCGCAAGCTGCGCACCCTGGGCTTCGCGACCCCCAACGTCGAGCGGGTCACCGATGTGATCTGCTGCCCGGGCCTCGACTATTGCAGCCTGGCCAACGCCCGCTCGATCCCGGTGGCGCAGGAGATCAGCCAGCGGCTGACCGCGTTCGATACCGAGCACGACCTCGGCGACCTGCACCTCAACATCTCGGGGTGCATCAACGCCTGCGGGCACCACCACGTGGGCCACATCGGCATCCTGGGCATCAACAAGAGCGGCGAAGAGTACTATCAGGTGATGATCGGCGGCTCGAACGCCGACGACGCCTCGATGGGCACCGTGCTCGGGCGGGCCTTCCCCCGAGACGGGATCGTCGACGCCGTCGAGACGGTGCTCAAGACCTATGTCGACCATCGGAACGAACACGAGCGGTTCCTGGACACCGCGCGCCGCATCGGCTTCGACCCGTTCAAGGAGGCGCTCTATGGCAACCCATGAATCGGCCGCCCACGCACCCCTGAGGCGCCTCGTCGTGGCCCCGCGCGCCGGGCAGCCGCGGGTGGTCGACGACGCGCTGTGCCACATCGCCGACGACGAGCCGCTGCCGCTGCTCGGCCCGGTCACCGTGAGCTGGGATCGATGGCAGAGCGAGGAGAGCACGTTGCGGGCGCGGGCCAACGTCGGCGTGCGCCTGCCCAACGACGTCGAGCCGGCCGACGTCGCCGCGCGCATCGCGGGCGTCGACCGGCTGACCATCGACTTCCCGAGCTTCAAGGACGGGCGCGGCTACTCCCTCGCCCGACTGCTGCGCGAGCGCCATGGCTACGAGGGCGAGCTCAGGGCCGTCGGTGACGTCCTGCGCGATCAGCTTCAGGCCATGCGGCGCTGCGGCTTCGACAGCTTCGAGCTCAAGGCGGGCAAGGACCCCGAAGACGCGCTCGAGGCCTTCGCCGAGTTCGACGTGCTCTACCAGCCGGCCGCGGACGAGGCGCTGCCCCTCTGGCGTCGGGTCCGTCGAACCTGATCCCGTCGCACTTGTGCCTGCCGACGGCACCGCAGAAGATCGCCGCAGACGTCTCCCTCGGAGGTCGACCGTGATCCCCTCATCGATCCACGTCCGCCGTTGCGCCGGCGCGCTCGGCGCCGAGGTCTCGGGCGTCGACCTGCGCGCGCCGACCCCGGCCCTCACCGCTGCGCTGCAGCGCCTGCTCGCCGAGCACCAGGTGCTCTTCTTCCGCGACCAGCCGCTCGAGCCCGCCGAGCAGGAGGCTTTCGGGCGTCAGTTCGGCAGCCTGCAGGTGCATCCGGCCTACCCGCACCCGCCCGGCTCGTCGGCCGTGGCGGTGCTCGAGCACACCGCGGAGAAGCCGTCGCTCATCGAAGAGTGGCACACCGACATGACCTACGGGCCAACGCCGCCGCTGGGCTCGATCCTGCAGGCGCATGTGGTGCCCGCGGTGGGGGGCGATACGCTCTTCGCCAGCATGTCGGCGGCGTACGACGGCCTCTCGGCGGGTATGCGACGCTATCTCGATCCGCTGCGCGCGATGCACAGCTTCGCCTATGGCTTCCGCCACAGCCTCGCCGGGCCGAACGGCCATCGGCTGCAGCAGGCGGTGCGCGACAACCCGCCGACATCCCATCCGGTCGTCCGGGTGCATCCGCTGACCGGCCGCCGCGGCCTCTTCGTCAACCCGCTGTTCACCACCCACATCGTGGGCGTGCCCGAGCCGGAGAGCAAAGCGGTCCTCGAGTTCCTCTACGCCCACGCGGTGCGCCCCGAATACACGGTGCGCTTCGCGTGGACGCCGCGGGCCATCGCCTTCTGGGACAATCGCTCGACCCAGCACCGCCCGGTCAACGACCACGGCCCGCAGCACCGCGTGCTGCACCGGGTGACCGTCGACGGCGATCGACCGGTGGGCCCGACCGAGGTCTGACTACAGCTTCACCGCGATGTCGACCCGCCGCTCGACGGGCCAGTGATCCGGTCGGGCCGTCGCCGCGCGCTCGCCGCGGGACTCGATCGCGATGCGCGCGCGGGCGACGCCTTCGGCCACGAGCAGCTCACCGACCTGCTTCGCGCGCCGCTGGGCGAGGCGCCGGTTGTAGTCGCCATCGCCCCACGGGTCGGCGTGCCCGATGAGGACGATCTCGGCCCGCTGCAGCGGCCCTTCCGCCAGGCACTCGCCCAGACGGCTTATGCTGCGGCTGGCTTCGGCGGTGGGCTTCGCCGAGTCGAAGCGGAACATCGGGGTCGGAAAGCCGACCGGGCCGCACCGATCGTGCACCTCGGGGTCGATGTTGAGCTGCACCAGGGTCAACGCGGCCTCGTCGGGCGGCGTGATGGCCTGCCGCTCCGGCTCGTCGGGGGTCTGCGGGGGCGGCGGCTGCATCTCGTGCAGGCTCGCCTGGGGCAGCGCCTGCTCGGTCTGCTGAGACGTCGCGCCGGTGCAGCCGGTCAGGGTCAAGGCGGCGCAGATCAGGCCGAAGGCGGTCGGTCGGAGGGCTCGCGGACAGTGCATGGGTCTCTCCTGCTGATGGGGGTGGGGCGATGGGGGTGGGGCGCGTGAGGGGGCGACTCAGTAGCGGAAGACCGCCTCGAAGGCGCGCTGCCCGGGCAACGCGGGGGCCTCGACCTCGAAGATCAGGCCGCCGTTGCTCCAGGTCTCCTGGGCGAGCTCCTCGAAGCCGGCGTCCACCGGCGCGTCCTCGCTGAAGTACAGCGCCTCGACTCTGCCGCTGCGCGCGGCCTTCAGGGCGGTCGACAGGTCGTGGGTGGCGCGCTCGGCGCTCTCCAGGCCGTCGAAGCGCCCCAGGTGGGTCATCACCCGCGCCCGCAGGACGGGCTCGACGATCGTCCAGGCCTCGGCGTGCAGCGCGTCGACGTCCGCATCACCCGGGGCGCCGCCGATCCACGCCTCGCACAGCGTCGGCCAGTCGGCCACCGCTCGAAACCGCCCGATCGAGCGCTCCGTGCCGGCGAGCACGACGGGCGCGTTCGGCTCCAGCGCCGGGCGCAGCGTGCGGGCGACCCAGGCGGTGTACTTGCGCAGCTCGCCGTCCTCTTTGTCGGCGCCGGCGCCCTGACCATGGAAGACCGCGGTCTGCCCCGGCCCGTTGCCGCTGTGGTGCTGCACATGCGGTCCGATCCGCTGCGCGCCGACCACGTCGATGAGCCCTGTCGGGGTATCGTCGGGCAGCTCGACCGCCCGCAAGCCGTGCCGATCGCCGGCGAACAGCCGCACGTCGTCGCGCCCGAAGGCCAGGACGTGGTAGCGGCCATCGAAGTGCACCAACGGCAGCAGCGGTCGAACGGCGAAGCGCTCGCCCACCGTCACCGCCTCGGGCACGGTCTCGGGCAGCGGGAAGACATGCGTCGAGCGCGCGTCGCGGAAGATCGCCAGCCCGTGCTGCTGGTGCTGCCAGAAGTCATTGTCGTCGACCAGCTTCTCGAGGGGCTCGAGGGCGGTCGCCCGCGCCTCCGGAGAGACGCCCTGCGCGTCGAGGGCCGCCGCGGCGTCGCGCACCAGGTTGCCGAAGCGGATCGCGTTCTGGCGCACCTCGCGGCCGGCTCGGATTGTCGGCAGGTAGATGCTGATGGCGGGCGGATGGGCCGCCGAGATGAGGGCGTCGATGTCTTCGGCGCGCACGGGCTTGTCGGGCGTCATGGTGTCTCCACGGTGGTTGGAGGCGGGCGCTGGATGGCAGCGCCTGCCGGATTCGATCCCTTTGAGTAGCAGGGACCATGCCGGACGGCCCTCTCCGTCCGTTTGCGCGCTGGATCCAGCGTTCTCGCGGCTTTGCAGCGATGCCGGCGCACGCTCGGCATGCCATCCGGCAGAGCCACCGCGGGGCAATCCGCCCCGAATCGAACGCATGCGTGGCAGCTCACCCCGAGCCATCGCGCAGGACGATCGCGCAGGATGACTGTGTCCGTCCGTTGCGTCGACGCCGATCCCGTCAGACACGGCAGGCCCGTGCGGGTCACGGTCACTCTGAAGCCCGCGAGCGCTCGTATGGCATGCCAACTGCAATACACGGCTCGATAACTGCAACTGCGAGTCGATCACTGTCATGTCTTCGATGACACACACGACGGCGCGCCCCCGACCGGAAGGCCATCCATGACTGCCACCATCACTGCGACGTTCAGCAACACCGCTCAATCCCGCGCCGCGCTCGAAGCGCTGGAGGACGCGGGCTTCCGCGATGGCGCGGGGGTCTGGAGCACCGCTCGCCCGGAGCCGACCGTACAGGTCAACGGCTCGCTCGCCGCCGTCGAGCAGGCGCTCGGCATCCTGCAGGATCACCGCCCCATGACGCTCGTTCAGGGCTGCCGATCCCTGCCGCTGCGGGGCTACGACGTCGACTCGTCGGCCCATACCCAGCAGCCCAAGACCGCCGCCGAGCAGTGGCGGGCCCGGCGCGCGGAGGCGGCGAGCTCGCCCGAGAACTGGGCCGCCGCCCGCCGCGACGTGCGCTTCGGCGGATCGCGTCCCGGCCGGGATGGCTTCGGCGGCGCCATCGGCACGTCCCGCGGCAGCAGCATGCGCGATCGCTATGTGTCGGTGCGCAACGACCAGGGCCCGCGCACGCTGACCGGCCACGATTGATCCGGCCGGCGTCCGCCGCGCGCTTCGGCCGAGCTGCCCGTCTCCCCGCGCCGCCACCCGCTTTCCCCCGCCGCCGCGAAGTGTCATCCTCGGGCCATGGCTCGACTCCTGGTGCACGGGGTGCCCGATACGCCGCAGATGTGGCGTCCGCTGCTCGACGCGCTCGCCCGGCTCAGTGACCCCGCTGCGCCGGCCGCGGAGATATACACGCCGGCCATGCCCGGCTTCGTCGAGCCCGCGCCCGCCGACTTCCCCGCCACGATGCACGCCTATGCCGACTGGCTGTGCGACGTCGTCGATCGCCACTACGCCGAGTCGGGCCCGGTCGACCTCGTCGGGCACGACTGGGGCGCCCTGCTCGCGCTGCGGGTGACCCATGTCCGCCGCGACCGCCTGCGCAGCTGGGCCTTGATCAACGGCGCGTTCGACCCGCTCTATCGGGGCCACGCCATCGCCCGCATCTGGGCCACGCGCGGCCTGGGCGAGCTGTCGACGATGATCCTCGGGGCGCGCACGACCCGATTGATCATGCGCCTGTGCGATGTGCCGCCCGACCTGGCGCGGGTCGAGGCCGCCGCCGTGTCACCTTCGATGAAGCGGTGCATCATCCAGCTGTATCGCTCGGCAGGCGGGCTGCGCGACTTCGGCGGCTGGTACGACGGCCTCGACGCCCTGCCCCGACACGGGCTCGTGGTCTGGAGCGACCGCGACCCCTTCCTGCCGGTCGATCTGGCCGAGCGCGTGGCCGCCCGGGCCGGGGTGCCGCTGCACGTCGAGCGGCCGGCGAGCCATTGGCTGCCGTTGACCCACCCGGACATGCTGGCCGCGCGCCTCGACCGACATTGGAAGACCGCGCCGGATCCGCACGCCCCCGGCCGCTGACCACGCAGGAGCCACCGCCCCATGGACACCGTCACCCAGGCCGCCCTGGGCGCCACCGTCGGTCAAGGCTTCTTCGCCCGCAAGCTGGGGCGCAAGGCCAACTGGTGGGGCGCGCTGGGCGGGCTCACGCCGGACTTCGACGTCTTCCTGGGCGTCTTCGTCGGCCAATGGGGCGAGCTGGTCTGGCATCGCGGGCCGACCCACGCGCTGTGGTTCGGGCCGGTGGTCGGGCCGCTGCTGGGCTGGCTGACGTGGCGCTACTACCGCCGCAAAGCCCGCCGCAGAGCCCACCCCGATCGGCAGGCGCCACCGGAGATCGGGGTCGGGCCCCAGAGCGCGGCGCATCAGCCACCCGATCCTGCGGCCGACGGCGCGCTGCCGGCGTGGATGGGGCTGTGGACGCTGGCGCTGCTCACCCATCCGCTGCTCGATACGTTCACCACGTACGGCACCCAGCTGCTGGCGCCGTTCGCCGATACGCGCTTCTCGGTGAACGGGGTCTCGATCATCGATCCGTTCTATACCTTCGTCCTGGCCGCCGCGCTGCTCGTCGGCTGGGCCAGCCGCCGCCGCCCGGGTCGCGCGCTGTGGGCCGGCCGCATCGCCCTGCTGGTGACGACGGCCTACCTGGGTTACGGCTACCTGCAGAACGAGCGGGCGCGGACGCTGGCGATCGAGCAGGTGGCCGACCGCCAGGCCACCCTCGAACGCATGGACGCCTACCCGACGTTCTTCCAGCCGTGGGGCCGGCGGGTCGTCGCGTGGTACCCCGACGCCGTCGAAGTGGGCACCATCTCGACTCTGGATCCGCGGACGATCGAATGGACCCGTATCCCGCGCACCGGCGGACCGGCGGTCGACGCGGTGCTCGCGCACGAGAACGGCCGGCTCTTCCGCTGGTTCGCCAACGACCGGCTGGTGGCGTTCACCGCGCCCGCCGAGGGCGGCCCCCGGGTCGATCTGGAGGACTTCCGCCTGGCGTATCCCGACCGGCCGGGGCATGCGCTGTGGGGCATCCGGGCCGTGGTCGACGACTCGGGGCAGATCATCGAGGGCCCGACCCGATTCCGCCATCCGCGCCCGGAGAACCTCGAAGCCGGGCTCGAGGCGGTGTGGGACGGCGCCTTCCCCCCGTGATCGGGATGTGATAGTCCGCCGGCTCGCAGTCGACAACCCGGAGCCGCGCCCGATGTCCCAGCCGTTCGATCCGACCCCCGCCGTCGCCGCCGAGACCGGCCTTCCCAAGAGCGGCATCGCCGCGGTGATCCGCCTGCTGGCCGACGGCAATACCGTGCCGTTCATCGCCCGCTACCGGAAGGAGGCCACCGGCAACCTCGACGAGGTGCAGATCCGCGACATCCAGGACAAGGCGGCCTATCTGCGCGAGATGCACGATCGGCGGCAGACCATCCTGGCGACCATCGACGAGCAGGGCCAGCTGACCGACGCTTTGCGCAAGCGTATCGACGCCTGCACCACCAAGGCCGAGCTGGAAGACCTCTACCTGCCCTTCAAGCCCAAGCGGCGCACCAAGGCCACCATCGCCCGCGAGCGCGGCCTGGAGCCGCTGGCGACGCGGATCCTCGCCCAGCCGCGGGACGGCGATCCGCGGCGGGAGGCGGCGGCCTTCGTCGATCCGGCGCGAGAGGTGCCCGACGTCGACGCGGCCCTCGAAGGCGCGCGCAACATCGTCGCCGAGGCCGTCGTCGAGAACGCGGACGTGCGGGCGGTGGTCCGCGAGGCGTTCCGCGAGCATGGCGTGCTCGTGGCGGAGGCCACCGCCGAGGCCCGCGAGAAGCGCACCCGCTTCGAGCAGTACTACGACTATCGCGAGCCGGTGAAGCGGGTGCCCTCCCATCGCTACCTGGCGGTGCGCCGCGGCGAGCGGGAGACCATGCTGCGGGTCTCGGTCGACGTGGAGCTCGAGCGGCTGTACCCGCGCATCGAGGGCCTGATGGGCCTCGATCGGCGCTCGCCCTTCGCCGGCCAGCTGAGCGAAGCGGTGCAATACGCCACCAGGCGTCGCATCGCGCCCAGCGTCGAGACCGACGTGCGGGTCGAGATGAAGCTGGCCGCCGACCGCGACGCAGTGGAGATCTTCGCCCGCAACCTGCGCGAGCTGCTGCTCGCCTCGCCCCTCGGCGGCAAGGCGGTCATCGGCATCGACCCGGGCCTGCGCACCGGCTGCAAGACCGTGGCCCTCGACGCGACCGGCCGGCTGCTGACCCATACGGTGATCTTCCCCGGCCGCAACCCGGGCAAAGACGCCGAGGCCGCCGCCACGCTCGCGCGGCTGGTGAAGCAGCATCGGCCCGACGCGGTCGCGGTGGGCAACGGCACCGGCGGGCGGGAGACCGAGCGCTTCGCCAAGAAGGCCCTGCGCGACGCGGGGATCGAGGTGATGGTGGTCTCGGTCAACGAGGCGGGGGCCAGCGTCTACAGCGCCAGCGACATCGCCCGCGAAGAGTTCCCCGATCACGACCTGACGGTGCGCGGCGCGGTCTCGATCGGCCGGCGCCTGCAGGATCCGCTCGCCGAGCTGGTGAAGATCGACCCCAAGTCGATCGGCGTCGGCCAGTACCAGCACGACGTGCACCAGCCGATGCTGCAGCGCAAGCTGGACGAGGTCGTCGAGAGCTGCGTGAACCACGTCGGGGTCGACCTCAATACCGCCTCGGCGCCGCTGCTGGCCCAGGTGGCGGGCATCGGGCCCTCGCTGTCGAAGAAGATCATCGCCCATCGCGATCAGCAGGGCCGGTTCTCGCGGCGCGGCGAGCTGCTCGCCGTCTCGGGGCTCGGCCCGCGGACCTACGAGCAATGCGCCGGCTTCTTGCGTATTCCGGGCGGGACCGATCCGCTCGACGCCTCGGCGGTGCACCCCGAGCGCTACGATCTGGTGCAGCGCATGGCGCGCGATCTGGGCGTCGACGTGGGGCGGCTGGTGGGTGATCCGGCCCTGGCCGATCGCATCGAGCTGGCGCGCTACGTCGGCGGTGACGTGGGCCGGCCGACGCTGGAAGACATCATCGCCGAGCTCAAGAAGCCGGGGCGCGACCCGCGCAGCACCTTCGATCCGCCGAAGTTCCGCGACGACGTCGAGACGCTCGACGATCTGCGCGAGGGCATGGTGCTCGAGGGCGTGGTGACCAACGTCACCGCGTTCGGGGCCTTCGTCGACATCGGCGTGCATCAGGACGGGCTGGTGCACATCTCGCAACTCGCCGATCGGTTCGTGAAGGACCCGGCGGAGGTGGTGGCGCCGGGCGATCGGCTGAAGGTGCGGGTGCTGTCGGTGGATCTGGAGCGCAAGCGTATCGGCCTCAGCGCGCGCATGAGCGCCGAGCCGGGCGAGAAGAGCGCCGACGGGCGGGGCGAGAGCCGGAGCGGTCGGGACGCCGGGCGCAGTGGCGGTCAGCGACGGGGCGGGCAGCGCTCGGGCGGCCAGCAGCGAGGCGGCCAGCGTTCGGGCGGTCAGCGTTCGGGCGGCCAGCAACGGGGTGGGCAGCGCTCGGGCGGCCAGCAACGGGGTGGGCAGCGCTCGGGCGGCCAGCGCTCGGGCGGCCAGCGCTCGGGCGGACGCCGCGACGATACGCGTGGCGCGCGGACCGACGCACGACGGGGCGACAAGCGGCGCGACGATCGCGCGGGCAAGAGCGACGGCGGATTCCGGCACAACCCGTTCGCCGATCTGCTCAAGGATCGCTGAGCGTCGGGCCGACCCGCCACGCCGCCGTGCCGTCGGGGCACGGGTGTGGTGTCGATTCACGGCGCCGGCGACGTCCCGCGCGCCTCCTGAGGCCCGCCCGCACGCCAATTCGGCGTTTATTCAAAGAATTCTGCAGAATCGACCGAAGCGGCACGGGGGTTGCCTGACCGGCGGGTCATGCAGAACCCGATCCCCCACGAAACGACGCCCTGTCCGGCCTGCGCTTCGGCGCCCGCCAGCACCGCGGCGTGCTTCGCCTGTGGACGCATCGCCGCCGAGCGACGCAGCCCGCGGGCCCTGCAGCTCGCGGCCGTCGATGGGCTGGTGCTCGACCTCGGCCGCCGTCCGTATCTGCCCGACGACCTGCGCCAGGAGCTGCTGGGCCGCCTGGAGCAGGCCCGGGCGGTCCTGCGCCCGGCGATCGCCAAGATCGTCCGGCCGCTGCCCGTCGCCCGTGCCGTGGCCGGGGCCGACTTCGGCGCCGCCGACAAGCCGTTCGTGCCCGCGCCCGATCGGATCGCCGCCGCCCGACAGGCCGCCCGCGCGGTCGCGCCCATCCCGCAGCCGGTCACGGCCGGCGAAGACGTAACCGCCGACGCGCCCGCCGACGCGCGGGCCAGCGCCCCGCCGCGGTCGATCCTGCCCGACTGGCTGAGCCGATTGGGCCCGGCCGCCGCCGAGAACCTGATGTACCTGCTGGGCGGGTTCCTGGTGGTCGCCGGCGCCATCTACTTCGCGAGCACCGCGTGGACCACGATGACCGGCACCCAGCGCCTGCTGCTGCTCGACGGCGGCCTGCTGGGCCTGGGCGGATTGCTCGTGGGGGTCGGTCGCCTGCTGACCCGCAGGTTCGCCCATGAGAGCGCCGGCCGGCGGATCCGAGGCATCACGGCGCATATCGCCGCGGGCCTGGGCCCGCTGGCGGCCATCATCGCCGGCCGCGCGG
Source organism: bacterium (assembly GCA_030427205.1). Classification (GTDB taxonomy): domain Bacteria; phylum Myxococcota_A; class Bradymonadia; order UBA7976; family UBA1532; genus JACKDM01. The sequence continues at coordinate 92,956 of JAUHXC010000032.1, forward strand.
CCCTGGATGCGCCGCTGCTCGGTCTCGCCGCCCTGGCCGCCGTCACCGCCGCCACCGTCGGTGCCCGTCGACTGGCCGATGGACCGGGGCAGCTCCGATCGGCCGCGACCGCGCAGGGCGTCACGCTGCTCGCGGCCGCGGCGCCGCTGGTCGCCGCCTGGCCCATCGCGGGCGCCTTGCTCGGCGGCCTGCTCACCGGCGTCGCCGCCCGCTCCGGCTTGCGGTCGCCCCGGGGCAGCGACCTGGGCCACGTCGCGGGCGCCGCGTTCGCCCTGGCGGCCCACCTCATCCTGTGCACCGGGGCCTTCGGCGCGGGCACGGTGACCCTGGCGGCGCTCGCTGCGGGCCTGGTGCTGCACGTCGAGAGCCGCGCGGGGCGGCTGGCGGTGCTGGCCCTGGGGCTGGTGGCGCTCGGCCCGGCATTCACCCTGCCCGAGCTGCTGCCGGTGGTGGGCGCCCTGGCCACCTGGACCGCTGCCCGGGTCGCCCTCGATCTCGACCGGGCGCCGCTGCTCGGCCTGCCCCTGGCCACGTCGCTGCTGACCTACGTCACCGCCCGCGAGCCGCTGCGCGACCTCGTCTTCCAGCTGAAGGCGGCGTTCAGCGCGTCGATGGGCTATGGCGACGCCCCGCTGCCCCTGGCGTGGTACGGCGTGACCTGCCTGCCCTACGTGCTGGCGCTCGCCTGGGTGACGCACCGCCTGCGCGACCGCCCGTCGATGGCGCGGATGAGCACCGGCTGGCTGCTGCTGGTGACGCTGGGCCTGTGCGCCCTGTCGGTGGTGTCGTACGACCCGCGGGCCCCGATGGCGGTGCTCGCGGCCGACGGCCTGGCGCTGTTGGTCATCGGCCTCGGGCTGCGTCAGCGGATCTTCGTGGTGCTGGCGCCGCTGGCGCTCATGGGCTCGGCGCTGGCCGCGTCGTTCTGGCTCGGGTCGAGCCCGGCGGGCAGCTTGCTGCTTATGGAAGTGCTGGTCGGTGTCGCCGTGCTCGCGGCGCTGCCCATCGCCCGCCCCCGCGAGCTGCACCGGCCGCTGCTGTGGACGGCGGGCCTGCCGCTGCTCGCCGTCGGTTTGGCGCTGGTGCCCTTCGAGAGCGGCGCCCTGTTGCTGCCGGCGCTGGCCGTGCTGGTCGCCGGCACGCTGCTGCGCGCGCATCACACCGGCAACCCCATCTGGATCGGCGCCGCTGCGGCCCTGCTGGTCGGCCTCGTGCCGCCGACGCTGGCGTTGCTGGGCGTCGCAGAACGCCACGAGCTGTGGATCGGCGGGCTGGCCCTGGTGGCGCTGGCCGAGGGCACCCGCCGGCTGCGCCGCCGTCCGCGGCGGGCCCATGGCGCCCGGATGGCGCTGCCGTTGACCATGACCATGGCCCTGGGCTGGCTCGCCGCGGGGCTGAACGATGTGCCGCCGCCGATGACCGGCCTGGCGTTGACGCTGCTGTGGGCCCACGCCGCGTGGCGCCTGCGGGTCGCCGAGGCTGCGCCGGTGGCCGTCCTGCTGGCGGCCGCCACCGCGGCCTGGGCCGCGTCCGTCGCCTCGATGGGGCCACAGTTCGGGGAGCCACAGTTCTGGGGGCCGCTCGCGGCCGCCGCCGTCGGGCTCACCGCGACTCTGCTCGCTCGCCGAAACACCCCCTGGCTCCGCCGTATCCGCGCGGGCCTCGTCGAAGCAGGGATCGGCGCGCTCCTGCTGGCCGGCATCGCGGCCTTCGACGGCGCGCTGCGCGGCGACCCGCTGGGCGCACTGATCGTGCTGGGCCTCCTGCTGGCGGCCTGCCTGCTGGCGCCGACGACCCGCGCGACGCGCACCGTGCATCGGCTCGGCCTGCTGGTGCCCATCGCCGCGGCCATCGCCACCGGCGACCTGCACCACGCGCTGATCGCGCCGCTGCTCTACGCCGGCCTGGCCGGCTTCCGCCGAGTCGGCCGCCCGCTCCTGCCCCAGGCCGACCGCTCGGCGGCAGGGCTGCTCCTCGGCAGCGCCGCGCTCCTGGGCCCGGCGCTGGTCGTACACGGGCTGTTCGATGCCCCGATCGAGGCCTGCGTGGCCGCGGCGCTGCTCATCGCGCTCTCGGCCACGGCCCTGCGCCGCCACCCCCGCGCCGCCACCGCGGTCATCACCGTCCTGGCCGCGCTGACCCTGTGGGGGCCGGCGGTGCTCGCGCTCGGCTGGGTCCGTATCGACGACGTCCCGCTGCTGTGGCCGGCGACCGGCCTGCTCCTGGCGGTCGGCGCCCATCACGTCGGCCTGCATCGCGGCACCGCCCGCGCGGTGGCCGGGCTCATCGCCATCGGCACCGGCGCCGCGCTCTTGCCGTGGGTCACCCACGGCGTCGTGGGCCTGAGCCATCCCCTGCCCCATGGGCTCGACCCGCTGCACACCACGATCTACGCCGGCCTCTGGGGCGCCACTACGCTCGCGATTCTGCCCGCGCGCCTGCGCCGCCCCGCCGCCGGGCTCGTCGCGATTCCGCTGGTGGTGCTGTGGCCCGTGCTCAGCGGTCTCATCGCGCCGGGCGCCGCGCCGGCCCTCGAGCTGGCCCTGCTCGCGCTGGCCGTCGGCGGGCGTTCGGTGAGCCTGGTGCTCGCCACGTTGGCCCTGCTCGCCACCGGCCACCCACGCAGCCTGCTCTTCGCCATCACCCTCACGGCCTTGACGGCGCTGCCGCTGCGCGCGGCCGGGCGGCGCGACCGCGCCCTCGGCGTCGAGTTGACGGTCTACGCGCTCTTCGCCGCGGCGACGGCGTGGCTCATCGCGCTGGTGCCGTCCAGCGGCCGTGGCCCGGCCGAGATTCTGCCCATCATCGGATGCATCGCCGCCGCGCTGGCGGCCGCAGTCCACGGCGCGGGTCAGCGAGTCTTCGAACGCCTCGGGCTCGATCACACGTCCAGCGGCCGGTCGCTGCGCCGCCCGGTTCTGATCCTGGGGGCCATCGCCCTCGCGACGATCACCGTCAACATCGGGCTGATGGTCCCCACGATCGCCCCCGACATCGTGCTCGGCGGCGGACTGCTCGCGCTCACGCTGCTCTTCGCCTGCGCGGTTCATCACGCCCGACGGGCCCAGAGCCGGACGGCGGTGGACGCGGCGCTGCTCATGGTGGCGCTGGGGCACCTCTTCCTGGCCGCCCGCAGCCCGTGGCTCGCGCCGCTCGATGGCATGCACCTGCTGCTCTGGGCCGCCGCGGCGCCGGTGCTGCGCGTCTTCGGCGGCGTGACCGAGCTGAGCGTGCGCCTGCGCAGCCGGGCGTTGCTGCTGCCGATCCCCGCGCTGGTCGTGACCCTGCCCGACCACGCCGACAGCGCGATCGCCCTGCTGCTCGCCGCCATCACCTGGGGGCTCGCCGCCCGCCAGTCGGGTCGGGCCGCCTTCACCTGGACCGGCCTGGCCCTGCTGCTCGCGTCCGCCTGCCGGATGGGGCTGTCGATGGACATCATCGACCCCGCGTTCTACGGCCTGCCCGCCGGGCTGATGCTCATCGTCGGCGCGTGGCTCGAGCGCGAGACGCTCAGCGAGCGGGCGGTCGAGGCGCTGCAGGTCGCGGGCGTCATCATCGCCGATCTCTCGGTGGCGGTGCAGGTCGTACGCCTCGACGAGCCGGCCCACGCGCTGTTGCTCTTCGCCCTGGGCCTCGCCTCGGTGGCGATCGGCTGGGTGCGCAAGCGCGGTGATCTGATGCTGGTGGGCGCCATCGCGGTCGTCGTCGACGTGACCCTGCACCTGCTGCGCACCGGCTTCGCCCGGGGCTTCCTGGCGGCGGCGCTGCTCGTGGGCGCCGGCGCGGTGGTGCTGATCGTCGCCGGCCACCATACCCGGCGGCGGGCGCGCACCTGACCCCGGCGGCGGGCCAATCTCCGGCCGTCGGCAACCCGAGGCCGCGCTCGCGACTCTGACACCGGTGCGACACCTCGGTCTCATCGTTCTGCTGGCCGCCCTCGGTCTCGCCGTGTGGTGGGTCGGCGGGTCGGATCGACGCGCGGCGCTCGACGCCTGGCTCGCCCCCGAGCCGCCACCGCCTCCGCCACGGCCGATACCCGGCACCGCCTTCACCCACGAGCTCATCGGCGAGCCGCGGGCGCGCTACGGCGCCGCGCCGTCGACCGCCGACGATCTGGCGTTCGCGCCGGTGATCCAGCGCGCCGGGCTGACCCCCGACCCCGCGTTGGGCCACGCCGCGCGCGAGCTGGCCGGCTTCTACGCCACCCACGGTCGCCTGGCCCCCGGCGAGGCGCTGGCGTTCCTGCTCGACGCCGCCGGCGCCCCGTATTGGGGCGTACGCCAGGCGGTGGTGGTGACCGCCAGGCCAGACGAGGGCCCGCTGTTCGAGGCGCTCGTCGGTCAGGCCGACCGCCGGGACGGCTGGCACGCGGGCGTGGGCGAAGCGGTGATCGGCGGCCGCCGCGGGCGGATCGTGCGGGCGGCGCTGATCGCGCGACCGGCGATGCGCCTCGATCCCGTGCCGCGCACGGCCGCGGAGGGCGATCGGGTGCGCGTGGCGGCGACGCTGCTGCCCGGCCACCGGCAGCCGACCGTCGTGGCGGCCGGGCCCGACGGCGCGCTGCTCGATCTGCCGGTCAACGAGGCGGGCCGCCGCTTCTCCACCGCCTTCGTCGCGACCCCGGGCACCTGGCAGGTCGAGCTGCTCGCCGACGGCCCCGCCGGTCCAACGCCGCTGGCGCAGCTCACCTTTCACGTCGACGAGCCATTGCCCGATATCTACGACGGCGTATGGCCCACCGAGGCAGCGCCGCCCGATCCCCTCGGCCGGCTGGCCGATCTGCTCGCCGCCGATCGTGAGCTCGCCGGGCGGCCACCGCTGCTGCGCGACCCGGGTCTCGACGCCATCGCCCAAGCCCACAGCGCCGAGATGCAGGCGCTGGACTACGTCGGGCACGTCTCGCCCAATACGGGTCAGATCGGCGATCGGCTGGGCGCGGCCCGCTATCGGGCGGGTATCTCGGGCGAGAACGTGGCGCTCAACCGCAGCTTGGAAGACGCGCAGGCCGGGCTGATGCGCTCGCTCGGCCATCGACGCAACATCCTCAGCGATGACTTCACCCACGTCGGCTACGGCGCGGCGCGCGGCGAGGCGGGCTGGTACGTGACCCAGGTCTTCGCCCGGCCGGCGCCCGCCTTCGACGCCGACGGGGCCATCGCCGAGACGGTCGACGCCCTCACCGCGCGCATCGCCGAGGCCCGCCGCCAGCGGGGTATGCCCGCGCTGACGCTCGACGCGCGCCTCGCGGACGCGGCGATGGCCGAGGCCCGCCGGGGCGACGCGTCACCGCGCAGCGCCGTCGACGCCGCCCACGCCCGCGGCGTCACCGGCGTGCTCAGCGGCTGGACGGCGGCCCTGCTCGATCCGCGACAGCTCGAGCTGCCCGAGGCGCTGCTCGGCGACGGGGTGAAGCGCCTGGGCATCGGCCTGCACCGCGATCCGGCGTGGGCCCTGCCCGATGTCCGGCTGGTGATCCTGGCGACCGACTGATCCGGGGCGCGCCCGCCGTCAGGTCAGGGCGCCTGCAAATCGAAGTACACCCGATGCTCGGGCAGCGCGAGGCCGTCCGGGTGGCGGATGCGCACCCGATAGGCCCCCGGATCGAGCAACGACTCGAGGCGTGAGCAGGCCGGCGGGAACCCGCCGTCGTCGTCGCTGGCGATCAGCCGCAGCCCGGCCTCTTCGACCACCAGCAGCTCGACGAGGGTGTCGATGCCCACGCAGCTCGCCGGCCCGCCGGGCCCGCGCAGCGCCGCGTCGCCGGTGACCACCGTCAGCGCGGTCGGCGCGTCGACGTCGAAGCCGAAGAGCGCCGAGCCGCCCGCCGGCGCCCCGGCCCCGTACAAGCCGCCCGCGCCCACGTCGGCGTACTCGAGCGCGCAGACGTCGTCGCACCCGTCGCCGCTCTCCCGGCCGCCGTCATCGCATTGCTCGCCGTACTCCCGATCGCGGTTGCCGCAGGTGCCCGCCAGATCGACGGAGAGCACGTAGTCGTCGATCGCGCCGCCTTGCGGCTGATCGACCACGATGCGATAGGCCCCCGGCTGCAGCCGCACCGAGATGCGCGAGCACAGGCCGGGCCCGCGGTCATCGTCGATCGTGAGGTTCACCGGCTCGCCGCCCTGACCGAGCAGCTGCAGGGTCATCCGGGTATCGCCGGGGCAGCCGCCCGCGCCGTCGCTGGTCACGGCCGTCACCAGCGCCACCGCGTCGAGCTCGAGGCCGAAGACATCGCTGCCGCCCGCCGCGAAGCCGCCCGGATAGTCGCCCCGGCCGGTGATCAGGGTGTCTTCCCGCTGGCAGACCGAGTCGCAGCCGTCGCCCGCCTGCTCGCCGCCGTCGTCGCAGGTCTCGGCGCCCTCGATCAGCCCGTTGCCGCACAGCTCGAGCACAGCCACCGAGAGCGCATACGCCCCGGCGTCGGCGCCGGCGCGAATCTCCAGACGATAGCGTCCGGCCGGCAGCTCCCCGATCCAGTCGACGCAGCCGGCGGTGCCCGGCCCGCCGTCGAAGCTGGCCACCAGCGCGCCGCTGCCGAGGTCGATGATGTCCAGGTCGAACGTATCGGGCGCGCAGCCGCCGGCGCGCACCGTGCGCACCCGCAGGCGGCGGTCATAGGCCAGATCGAGCGTATAGCGGTGCACGTCGTCGCCGCGCAGGCCGAGCCGCTCGATCGTATCGCCCGGCTCGACGGGCAGCGTGCCGTGGCGGCAGTCGGCGCTGCAGCCATCGCCGCCGAGTCGGTTGCCGTCGTCGCACTCCTCGCCGACCTCGAGCCGACCGTTGCCGCACAACGCCGCCTCGAAGCGGCACTGCGGATCACAGCCGTCTCCCGCGGCGTTCCCGCCGTCGTCGCACTGCTCGTCGCCCTCGATCAGCCCGTTGCCGCACACCGCCATCGGCTCACGCTGGCAGTCGACATCACACCCGTCGCCGCCCACCCGTCCGCCGTCGTCGCACTGCTCCCCCGCCTCGACGACGCCGTTGCCGCACGCCGCCGCCCCTTCCAGGTTGCAGTTGGCATCGCAGCCGTCGCCCGGCTCCCGGTTGCCGTCGTCGCAGCCTTCGTTCGGGTCGAGGTAGTCATTGCCGCACTCGGGGATGCGCTCGAAGACGCAGTCGCCGCCGCAGCCGTCCCCGAAGAGCCGGTTGCCGTCGTCGCACTCCTCATCCCCTTCGAGCACCCCGTTGCCGCAGACCTGATCCGGCTCGTCGGTGCAGTCCGGCGCGCAGCCGTCGCCGCCCTGGCGGTTGCCGTCATCGCACTGCTCCCGCCCTTCGACCTCGCCGTCGCCGCAGACCGGCTCGAAGATGCAGGTCGGCGCGCAGCCGTCGCCCACGTTCAGGTTGCCGTCGTCGCACTCCTCGTCGCCTTCGAGCACGCCGTTGCCGCAGCGCTGCTGCGCTTCGGGCTGGCACGTATCGTCGCAGCCGTCCCCGGCGACCCGGTTGCCGTCGTCGCAGGTCTCACCGCGCTCGACGACGCCGTTGCCGCAGACCGGATCGGGCTCGATCCGGCAGTTGGCCCCGCACCCGTCGCCGGGCTCGATGTTGCCGTCGTCGCAGCTCTCGCCCGGCTCGAGCTCGCCGTTGCCGCAGACCGCCCGCTCCACCCGGCAGTTGCCGTCGCAGCCGTCCCCGCCGGCCCGGTTGCCGTCGTCACACTCCTCCTCGCCTTCGACCCGCCCGTCGCCGCAGACCGGCACCTCGACCCGGCACAGCGGCGAGCAGCCATCCCCCTCGCGGCGGTTGCCGTCGTCGCACTCCTCGCCGGCCTCGAGCCAGCCGTTGCCGCAGCCCGGCTCGATCTGACAGTCGGGGTCGCACCCGTCGCCCGCCGCGCGGTTACCGTCGTCGCAGGCCTCGCCGGCGTCGAGCACCCCGTCGCCGCAGCCCGGCTCGACGTTGCAGTCGGCGTCGCAGCCATCGCCCGGCATGCGGTTGCCGTCGTCGCAGCCCTCCCCCGCGTCGAGCGTGCCATCGCCGCACGCCGGCTCGACGTTGCAGTCGGCGTCGCAGCCGTCGCCGGGCAGGCGGTTGCCGTCGTCGCAGGCCTCGTCGCCCTCGCGGCGCCCGTCCCCGCAGATGGGCTCGAGCTCGATCATGCACATCGGATCACAGCCATCGCCGGCCCGCCGGTTGCCGTCGTCGCATTGCTCGTCCGCTTCGACCTGCCCGTTGCCGCAGTCCCCGACGAAGGCCGCCGAGAGCTGATAGGCCAGCGTCGGCCCCGGCGCGTCGGGGTGCGCGTCGAAGTTCACCTCCAGCCGGTAGCGCCCGGCGTCGAGGCGATAGAAGACCCGCGAGCACAGGCCCTGCTCGGGGGTGCCGTCGTCGTTCTGCAGCAGCAGCTCCCGGCCCTCGGGGCCATCGGCGTACAGCCGCATATAGGTATCGCCGGGGCAGCCGTCGGGGCCGCCGGTCTCGAGGACGGCCCGCGCCGGCAGCTCGAGGTCGAAGACGTAGACATCGCGCTCTTCGAGCAGCAGGAAGCCCGGGAAGATCCCGCCGTCGGAGATGTCGATCTCCTCGGTCCGGCAGTCGGCGTCGCAGCCGTCGCCGCCCACCCGGGCGCCGTCGTCGCACTGCTCGCCCGCGTCGAGGACCAGGTCGCCGCAGCTCTCGCCCTCGAGCCGACAGTCGGCGTCACAGCCGTCGCCGTCGACGCGGTTGCCGTCGTCGCACTCCTCGTCGCCCTGCACCCGATCGTCGCCGCATATCACGCCGCCGTCAGGCTCGGGGTCGGGCTCGGCGTCGTCTTCGGGCTCGGCGTCGTCGTCCGGCTCCGCGTCCTCGTCGGGCTGCGCGTCGCCCCCGCCCACCGAGCCATCCGGCCCCTCATCGACGGCGCCGTCGCTCACCCTGTCGGTGGGCGGCGCTTCGGCGTCGCACCCGATCACAGCCGCAGCAACCAGCATCACCAGAACCCGATACATCGCACACCTCATTTTTCGCCGACTCCCCCTGCTTGTGACGGAGAGCCTGGGTTCGAGGCAAGTTCGCTGACTTCGGTCACCGTCCGCCGGGCAAAAATCCTAAGACACGGTAATTATTACAGTATCCCTCCAGGCGGATACGCCCTTCTACCTATCTCAACGCAAACTAAAATAGTTCACAAAACGCAAAAACTCACTTAACATACAAAAAGATTCGCTGGCGGCTGCCCATAGAGACGGGGGAAGCCGACGCGCACCAGCGAATCACACTTATCGGAGGAGGAACCCATGTCCATGACCACCAAGTTCGCCTTGGCCGCCTGCACTCTCATCGGCCCGACGGTGGCCTACGCGCAGTTCGTGCCCGGCCGCGAGATCGCCGTCGAGCGCCACCTCGCCGACGGCGACGAGTTCGACCTGAGCATCACCGACCTCAACCGCCACGGCGGCGCCCTGTTCACCGCCGTGTGGACACCGCAAGAGGGCGGCGGCCGGCCGCTGACGAAGGGCACCGGCGCGCCGCTGGCCGATCCGTCGTCACCGCTGATCTTCCCGCGCAACTTCAACCGCATCTCGGGCCAGGACGCCAACGCCTGCAGCGGCTGCCACAACCTGCCCTTCCCCGGCGGCGGCGGCGACTTCGTGGCCAACGTCTTCGTGCTCGGCCAGCGGTTCGACTTCGCGACCTTCGACCCCTCCGACCCCATCCCCACCCGCGGCGGGGTCGACGAGCGCGGCGAGGCGGTGACCCTGCAGACCATCGCCAACAGCCGGGCCACCCTCGGCATGAACGGCTCGGGCTACATCGAGCGGCTGGCCATCGAGATGACCGACGAGCTGCGGGCCCAGCGCGACGCCCTCGCCCCCGGCGACGCGACGCAGCTGGTGGCCAAGGGTATCGACTTCGGCGAGCTCGGCCGGGACTTCGACGGCACCTGGGACGTCGGCGGCGTCGAGGGCCTGCCCTGGCCGTCGATCGTCAGCACCGGCGCCGACGACCCGCCGAACCTGATCATCCGCCCGTTCCACCAGGCGGGCGCGGTGGTCTCGCTGCGCCAGTTCACCAACAACGCCATGAACCACCACCACGGCATGCAGAGCACCGAGCGCTTCGGCGAGGGCACCGACCCCGACGGCGACGGCTTCGTCAACGAGCTGACCGTCGCCGACATCACCGCCGCCTCGGTGTGGCAGGCGACGCTGTCGGTGCCCGGCCGGGTCATCCCCCGCGACCGCGAGATCGAGGCCGCCGTGTGGAACGGCGAGCAGCTCTTCTCGGCCATCGGCTGCGGCGACTGTCACGTGCCCGAGCTGCCGCTCTACGACGACGTCTACACCGAGCCCAACCCCTACAGCCCCGCCGGCAACCTGCAGCCGGGCGCGTACCCGATCTACGAGATCGACCTCGGCGACCGCAAGCTGCCCAAGCCGCGGCTGAAGACCGGCCGTGACGGCGTGACCCACGTGCCGGCCTATACCGACCTCAAGCTGCACGACATCACCTACGGCCCCGACGACCCCAACCGCGAGGTGCTGAACATGCACCACGGGGGCACGGCCGAGTTCTTCGGCGGCAACGGCATGTTCCTGACCAAGAAGCTGTGGGGCGCGGCCAACGAGCCGCCGTACTTCCACCACGGCAAGTTCACCACGCTGCGCGAGGCCATCGAGGCCCACGCCGGCGAGGCGCAGCATACGACCGACGCCTTCGAGGCGCTGAACGACTACGACCAGGGCAGCATCATCGAGTTCATCAAGACCCTGCAGGTGCTGCCGCCCGATACGAAGCACCTGGTCGTCGACGAGAACGGCCGCAAGCGCAACTGGCCGCCCCGCGGCCGGGGCAACGGTCGCCGCTGACCGCTCCGCCTGCCCGACCCGCTCTGCCGACCGCCCACCGGGGCTGACGGCCCCCGACTCACACCTTGCCGATCGCCCGCAGGTCTTCCACCGTATCGGCCAGCGTCTGCAGCCAGTCCCGCGGGGCGAAGCCCAGCTCGTCCCGCGCCCGGCTGCTGTCGATGTACCAGTAGTGGCAGCCCATCTCGAACGTCTGCGGCTCGAGCCCGCCGAACGGCTGCAGCGACGAGACGAACTTCAAGAGCTTCGGCGCCCGATCGACCACCGAGCGCGGCAGGTCGAAGGCCGGCGCCTGCACCCCGCTGACCCCCTCCAGCCCCACCATGAAGTCGCGGATCGTGCAGTTGATCGCGCCCATCAGGTAGCCGACGCCCGGCTCACCCTTCTCCATCAGCGCCGGCAGCACCGCGGCCACGTCGCGGGCGTCGACCAGGCTCAGCCCGCCCGGCAGCCCGGCCTTGATGTCGCCGCACAAGAACTTCACCACGTCGCCGGTGCTGCTGGTGTTGTGGTCACCGGGGCCCAGCAGCAGCGTCGGCCGCGCGATCTTGACCGGCAGCCCCTTCTTCACGAAGCGGGCGATCTCCCGCTCGGCGAAGGCCTTCGACTCGTAGTACGGCCACTCGCGCACGACCTCCCACGGCACCGTATCGTCTTCGGTGGCCATGAAGTCGGCGTGCTCGCCGACGCCGACGGTGCCCGAGGTGCTGACCACCACGATCCGCTCGATGCCCCCGTCGAGGCAGCCCTGCAGGATGTTGCGGGTGCCTTCGACGTGCACCGCGTACATCGGGCCGTTGTCGCCCTTCTTGCGCGAGACGCTGCCCGCCAGATGGTAGACCGCGTCGACCCCGTCCAGCGCCGCCGCGCAGGCCTCGGCGTCGGTGACCGAGCCGACGCGCTGGTCGACCCCGCGCTCGGCGAGCCGCCCGTTCGGCTTGCGCCCCAGGCTGCGCACCCGCGCGCCGCCGGCGAGCAGCACGTCGACGAGGTGCAGCCCCAAGAAGCCGCTGGCGCCGGTCACCAGCACGGTCTCGCCCTTGGCCTTGCCCTTCTTCTTCGCCGTCTTGGACTTCGACTCTGCCTTCGCCTCGCTCATGGCACCCTCCTCACAGGCCGAAGATCGTCTTGAACTGCATCAAGAGCGTCGGATCGTTGCTCTTGACCCGCCCGTCGGCGAACTCGGCGAAGCCGGGCACATAGCCCTCGCGCACGATGCGGGTGAACGTCTTCTCGTCGGTCTTGAGCACGCAGTCCGCCTTGCCGCCCGTCGGCCGCCCCGGCCGGATCTCGGCGCCTTCGGGCTTCGCCGATAGCGTCCACTTGCCCTCGGCGGTCGTGCCGATGCTGAAGTACCAGGTCAGCGGCTTGTCGAGCAGCGCCGGCTGGAAGAGCGGCGGGATGCTCTCCATCAGCGCCGTCAGCCCGCCCTTCTTCTCCTCGCCGGTATCGAGCCAGGGGTAGACCTTGCCGTCGCGCAGGCTCTCCACCGCCGCCTGCAGCCGCTGCGCGATGATCCCATAGGCCTGCACCCGGTTCTTGCCCTCGGTCTCCTTCAGCAGGAACGCCGCGTCGACGACCGGCCCGATGATCGCCGTCAGGCGCCGGCTCGTCGGCACCGCCGAGCCCTTGGGCATCGCGCGATAGGTGCCCTTGAGGAACAGCGGCAGCACCGACAATCCGCTCTTGCGCTGCAAGTAGCCGATGCCGTGCTTGAAGTCCTGCAGCTCGCCGCTGACCGAGCGGGTGCCCTCGGGGAAGATCAGCACCTTGCGCCCGTCGACCAGCGCCTTCTCGGCGTTGCGCAGGCTGCTCTCCAGCGAGCCGGTGCGCTCCACCGGGATCAAGTGGGTGAACGGCTCGAAGAAGTCGCGCTTGTACTGGGTATCGAAGAAGTAGTCGCTCGCCGCCAGGGTCGACAGCTTCGGCGCGTAGTCGCCCAGCGCGTACTTCACCAGCGCCATGTCCAGGTGCGAGCAGTGGTTGCTGATGATGAGCACCTGCTCGTTGTGCGGGATGTGCTCCCGCCCGCGCACCTTGGTGCTGAAGACGGTGTCGTAGACCCACTTCTGGCCCAGGCCCAGCAGCCGCCGACCCATCGCCGAGACCGGCTCGGGGATGTCCAGGCCACGGTCCTCGCCGCCTTCGTCCTCTTCGACGATGCCGCCGCCCGCCGCCGCCAGCGCCGCCAGCTCGCCCACCGTCTCGGCTTTCTCCATCGCCTTGACGTCGAGGCTGACCCCGCCCTTCTCCTCGATGAGCAGCCGCAGCTCGACGAGCTGCAGGCTGCCCAGCCCCAGATCCTGGGTCAGGTTCTGCTCCGGCGAGATGAGCACCGCCTCCTGGTCGGTGATCGCCGCCACCGCCGCGTAGACCCACGCCGGCTCGCGGCCCTCGGGCACGCCGCCCGACTCACGCCGGCTCGCCCGGCTCACGTCGAGCATGCGGATCAGCTGCTCGCGCACCTCGGCCCGCTTCACCTTGCGCGTCGCCGTGCGCGGCAGCTCACCGCGCCAGAACTTCATCGTGCGGATGCGCTGGTGGTCGGCCATGCCGGTGCTGACCTTGGTGAAGTGGTTCTTGATCGTCGACTGATAGTCCGCCGGCGCGTCCTCCACCGGCACGATCAAGGCCGCCACCCGCTCGTCCCCCTGCGGATCGGGGATGCCGACGATGCACAGCTCTTCGATCAGCTCGTGGTCGGCGTAGATCGGCTCCAGCTCGTCCGGGTAGACGTTCTTGCCGCTGCTGGTGACGATCAGCTCCTTGCGCCGCCCCACCAGCACCAGCCGCCCGTTCTGGTCGAGCTTGCCCAGGTCGCCGGTGTGCAACCAGCCGTCGCGCACCGTGCTCGCCGTCGCGTCGGGGTTGTCGAGGTAGCCGGCCATGACGTTATCGCCCTGCGCGAGCACCTCGCCGACGCCGTCCTGATCGGCGTTGATGATCTTGATGTTGACCCCGGGCAGCGAGGTGCCCACCGAGCCGCCGCCCTTGCGATCGCCCGGCCGGCGCACCGACAGCACCGGCGCCGCCTCGGTGAGCCCGTAGCCCTCGAGCAGTTCGAAGCCCAGCCCCTCGAAGGCGTCGAGCACCGGCTCGCTCAGCGCCGCGCCGCCCGAGATGAGGTGGCGAATGCGCCCGCCCATCGTCTTGTGCACGTCGCTGAAGAGCATCGGGCCCATGTTGATGCCGTACTTCTCCCGCAAGAAGCGGCTCAGCCGCAGCATGCTGGTGAAGGCCATCTGCGCCGCCTGCCCGCGGTCCTTGACCTGGGTCTCGATGCGCCGATGCAGCACGTCCCACAGCGCCGGCACGCCGATGAGGCCGTTGGGCCGGAACTCCTTGAGCGCAGTGCGCAGCAGCGCGCCCTCCAGCTCTTCGAGGTACATGATGTGCCCGCCGGCGCTGATGGGCATCAGCAGGCCGCACGAGAACTCGAAGGTATGAAACAGCGGCAGCACGCTGAGGAAGCGGTCTTTCTCCTTCACCCGGAAGGTGCCGTGCAGCGACGCCAGCAGCGCGGTGAAGTTGCCGTGGGTCAGCATGACCCCCTTGGGATCACCCGTCGTGCCGCTGGTGAACAGCAGGCTGGCCACCTCATCGCTGCGGTCGCGCTGCTCGACGTCCTCGATGGGATCGGCCTCGAAGACATCGCCCACCGGGTGGGTCGGGATGTCGAGGTCGATGGCGTCCTTCTCGTGCACCACCGCCAGCTTGGCTTCGCTCTTCTTGGCGATGCGGTTGGCCTCGGCCAGCGGCATCTCCGGATCCACCGGCACCGCCGCCGCGTCGGCCAGCAGGATGCCGAAGTAGATCATGGGCCACGCCGGCTCGTTGCGGCTCATCAACACGACCCGGTCGCCCAGCCCGACCCCCTGCTCGCGCAGCCAGCCGGCCACCCGCAGCGAGGCGTCCCAGAACTCGCCGTAGGTATAGGTGACGTCGACGCCCTTGTCGTGGCTGTAGAACGACAGCGCCTTGCGCTCGCTGTGGGCCCGGGTCGCGGTGCGGAAGACCTCGATCAGATCCTGCGCCCGGGCGACCTTGCGCACCGGCCGCATGCGGTCGTCCAGCTCGCCGAAGACCCACTTGTAGAGCCCGGCCATGTGCACGTCGATCCAGTAGTGCCGCCAGTCGAGCGCGTCGATGTCGAAGGCGAACGCGCCGCGCTCCTCCTCGACGATCTCATCGGCCAGCCCGCGAATATTGCGCGACGAGAAGCACGGGTTGTTCTCGAGCACGAAGGGCCCGAAGATCGTCAGGATGGTGTCGCTGATCTTCGAGGCCTTCTCCAGCCCCTTCAGCCCGCCGTCGAGCTGCTTGACCAGCGGCCGCGCCGGCCCGAGCAGCGCCTTGGGCACCGCCTTGAGCAGCCCGCGCGCGGCCTTGGCCACGTTCTCCACCGCCGGCGCGCTGATGCGGTCGAAGGTCGGCCGGTCGACGAGCACCGAGTCCATGTTGCGCATCAGCAGGCGCTTCATGGCGTTCTTCTCGTCGGCGTCGTAGCGCCCGCGCCACGCCAGGTTGGTCAGCTCGACCGCCCGGAACATGTACAGCGGGTTCACATCACCCGAGCAGAACTGATAGACCCGCTTCGCCCGCTTCTGCAGGATCGCCGCCCCCGCCAGCAGCGTGCCCCGGGCCACGTAGTCCACCGGCACGATGTCGAGGATGTTATCCGGGTTGGCCGGGATGTTCCGCTGGCCCTTCCACATCAGGTAGACGAACGGCGCGCAGGTATTGACCCCCTCGTTCCACCCGGGGAAAGGGAAGTGCTGCGACGACTCGACGATCGCCGGCCGCACGATCGTCACCGGCACACCCAGCTCGGCGGCGCGCTTGAGCGTGAGCTGCTCGCCCATGCTCTTGGTGTAGGTGTAGGTGTTCGTCCAGCCCCACTGCTTGGCCCGCTCCATGCCTTCGCGGACCAGCTCGTCGTCGACCCAGCGCTTCTTGCAGGTGCGGAAGGCGTCTTCCAGCCGATGGGGGTTGTCGTAGTCCAGGCCCTTCTCGGTCAGCCGGTCGCGGGCCTCGTCGTAGAAGCGGCACTCCAGCGCCTGGGCATCGGCCCGCTTGCGGACCTCCTGCGCCAGATAGACCGCGTCGGTCAGCTCCCGCTCGGGGTCGAAAGGCCGCCCGTTGGGCGAGTAGCCGACGACGTCGTTGTCTTCGTCGATGGGCCCGCTGCGCTCGCCGGCCACGAAGCAGGTCGACATGTGCACCAGCGGCGCGCCGGCGTCCCGGGCGAACTCGACCTTGTGCGCCACGCCCTGAGTATTGACGGCCAGGGCCTGATCCAGCGGCGGGTTGAAGTTGACGTTGCCCGCGCAGTGCAGAATCAAGTCGACCGGATCGGTCTGGGTGACCTTGGTGTAGTCCTCGATCGACATGCCCAGCCGATCGAGCGTGATGTCGCCGGCGACGACGTCGACCACGTCGTCGCACCAGTCCTGCAGCGGCTCGTTGCCAATGCGCCGGGCGACCTCCTGAAACGGCTCCGACAGCGCCACCGTCGCGTCGAACCGCTCGCGGGCGTCGCTGTACTGCCGGTTGGTGCGCACCAGCACCGTCACCCGGCGCACGCCGCGCAGCTCGGTGGCGATCATCGCCAGCAGCACCTTGCCCACGAAGCCGGTGACCCCGGTCACGAAGACGTGCTTGCCGGTGAAGGTCTGCCGCACCGAGAGCAGCGAGCGCTCGGCGATCGGCTGGTCGCCTCCCTCGCGGTTGTCGGGACGCTGATGATCGGGCTGGGCGTGCACGGGCTCCCCTCCCCGGGGCGGACGGCCTTATCCCCGGCTGACGAAGGGCCTGTTCTGTACCATCGCGCGTGGCGGATCAAGGCGTAGCGGCCTACGCGGTGCGAAGCGGGCTTCCCACCTGCCATCCAGCGGGCCCGTCCACCCGTCGTCGGCCCACCGAAAGTGGCTGATCCCGCTCCCGATTTCTGCCAAGGTGCGCGGCATGGAATACAACGGCGGAACGATCATCGGCGAGACCCTCGCCCGCCACGGGGTGAAGCACCTGTTCACCCTCTGCGGCGGCCACATCTCGCCCATCCTCATCGGCGCCCAGGATCAGGGCATCACCATCGTCGACGTGCGCGACGAGGCCAGCGCGGTCTTCGCCGCCGACGCCGTCGCCCGCATGACCGGCATCCCCGGCGTCGCGGCGGTCACGGCGGGGCCCGGGGTGACCAACACCCTGACGGCGATCAAGAACGCGCAGATGGCCGAGAGCCCGCTGATCTTGTTCGGCGGCGCGGCAGCCACCGTGCTCAAGGGCCGCGGCTCGCTGCAAGACATCGACCAGCTCTCGATGCTCGAGCCGATCACCAAGTGGCGCACCACCGTCAAGACGGTGAAGTCGCTCGGCCCGGTGGTCGACAAGGCGTTCGAGATCGCCAAGTCGGGCGTGCCCGGACCGGTCTTCATCGAGGTGCCCGTCGACGTGCTCTATCACGAAGAGCTCGTGCGCGACTGGTTCATGAAAGAGAGTGGCGCCGACAAGGCCAAGGGGCTCGGCGGCAAGGCGCTCAAGCTCTACTTGCAGGCCCACCTCTACCGCCAGTTCCACCAGCCGCACCTCGAGGTCGACCTGCCGAGCCCCGATCTGGAGTCGGTGTTGCCCGGCCGCGACAAGCTCTCGGCGATCACCGAGGCCCTGCGCACCGCCGAGCGCCCCGCGTTGGTGGTGGGCAGCCAGACCCTGGTCAACCTGAGCGACCCCCAGCCGGTGGTCAACGCGATCCAGAGCCTGGGCATCCCCGTCTGGCTCGGCGGCATGGCCCGCGGCATGCTCGGGCGCTTCAGCGACATCCAATTCCGCCACGCCCGCACCAAGGCGCTCAAGGAGTGCGATCTGGCGATCGTCTGCGGCTTCCCCTTCGACTTCCGGCTGGGCTACGGCCAGAAGATCAACCGCAAGGCCACGGTCATCTCGGCCAACCTCGACCCCGAGGCGCTCAAGAAGAACCGCCGCCCGACCTTCCCGGTGCAGAAGCACCCCGGCGAGTTCCTGGTGACCCTGGCCGAGGCCATGGGCAACTTCGACCGCGGCCGCTGGGATCCCTGGTTCGGCACGCTGCGCGGCCGTGAGTCGAAGCGCGAGGACGAGATCGTCGGCAAGGCCGCCCGCACCGTGCCCGACGGATTGGTCGACCCGCTCGCATTCTTCCTGCGAATGGAACAGAAGATGGCCGACGACGCCATCATCGTGGTCGACGGCGGCGACTTCGCGGCCACGGCGGCCTATACGCTGCGCCCGCGCGGTCCCCTGCGCTGGCTCGACCCGGGTGTCTTCGGAACGCTGGGTGTGGGTGGCGGCTTCGCTTTGGGCGCCAAGATGGTCCGGCCCGAGAGCGAGGTCTGGTTGGTCTGGGGCGACGGGTCGAGCGGCTACAGCCTCGCCGAGTTCGATACGTACGTCCGGCACGGCGTGGCACCCATCGCAGTCATCGGGAACGACGCCTCCTGGCAGCAGATCGCCCGCGATCAGGTGACTATCCTCGGGAGCGATTGCGGCACTGTATTGCGGCGGACCAACTACCATCTCGTCGCCGAGGGCTACGGCGGCAAGGGCTTGGTCTTGGACGACCCGGCCAAGATCGACGAGATCTTGGACGAGGCCAAGGCTTTGGCCGCGAGCGGCGTGCCGGTGTGCATCAACATGATGGTGGCCAAGAGCGACTTCCGCGAAGGCTCGCTGTCGATGTGAGTTGAGGGGCACGGGGGTTGTGGGCAACGCGGCGGCGGGTCGGTCGTCGGCTGGGTCGCCTCCCGCCCTGCTGCGCTCACCGCATTGCCGGAGCGTCTGGCATACGCGGTCCCATGCCATCGCATGGCACCGACTTCGTCAGGGAGCGCAGACGGTCGCTCCGCGCCCCATCCGCCGCCCGTCCCGCTGGGCTGGACTCTAGGTTTGGTGCGTATCGGCCGAGTCACGAGCACCGTAAGAATTGAGAGCATGTCGACGAGGGGTGTCAGCCTACCCTTCCCAGTCGCTACACTAGTCAGACTCTTTCCATACCGCGGGCCTTCGGCTCGAGACCTCGAGCGAGCACCGTCTCCGAGTCATACAGAGCGCCTCTGAGGTCCGCTCCGCGAAGGTCAACCTGAACGAGGTACGCTCCGCGAAGATCCGCGCTCCTGAGATCTGCGCCTTGGAGGTTCGCTGCCTTAAGATTCGCCCGGCAAAGGTGTGCCCCGCGCAACCGTGCCCCGCGGAGATCCGCCCGACGGAGATCTGTCCCTCGCAGGTCTGCACCAAAGAGGTCGGCCCTCCGCAGATCCGCCGCGCGTGGGTGCGCCCCACGCAGGTGCGCTCCCCGCAAGTTTGCTCCTTGGAGGTCAGCCCCTTCTAGGTACGCACCCTGTAGGTCAACTCCCTGGAGATCCGCCCAACGAAGACGCGCCTCTTGGAGATAGGCTCCTTGCAGAAACGCAGATATGAGGTTCGCCTTTCGTAGGTCTGCCCGACGGAGGTCCGCGCCGAAAAGATCTACCCGTCGCAGGTTGGCTTCACGGAGATCCGCCCCGAAGAGTTCCGCGCCGAACAGATCTGATGACAACAGGGAGATCTCAGACAACGGCAACCAAACCAGATGCTTATGAACTTCGGGCGTCCGGTGCTCCACGCGCTGCCCTCGCAACCGGCCTAGCCAAGATCCAAAGGCACCTGCCCCGGGGTGTGCTATGGGTGTGAACTCCTCCGTCAGGCGCGCGCACGCCGATGCAACCATGAGGAGGGCCCTGCCAGCGTATCGGACGTGCTTCAACGCGTGACTAATGCGTATGCCGGCAGGGAGACCAGCCGTCGGAAAGTCATCTCCCAACACACCGCTGATGAGATCCCCAATAAGAACCTGATAGGCACGCACGCGAGCCGAGTCGCGCTTATGCAGGCTACGCAGCGCATCATGCAGGAACTCGAACACGTTACGTTCTATGCTCGCCGGACCAAAGAACAGGGCCCACGCAGTGAGGCGCCGCTCAAGTGACCAGCCACGACGGCTGTTGGCCTCATACGCCTGAGTCTCAGCGAGTAGGTCGTCCAGGAAGGCAACTATCTCTCCAGCAACTAGGTACTCGGCGAAGCTCTGGTGGGTGAACTCGTAGGTTGGATCAGCCCTGTAACTGTCGGCGTGTTCACGGAAGTAGAATGCCGCCACGAGTCGGCTAATAGCTTCCTCAGAACCGTGCCGAAGCAAATCCATCTTGCGCAGCAGGCCTTCGCCAACGCGGGCCTCAATCGACGACATGGCTGCGGTCCGACCTTCTCCATGCCATGCAGTTACAGCGATAGCACGGAGAAAAGCGTGGTAGTCACCAAAGTCAACCTTCTCGAGTGGCTTCAGGCGGGCAGTCTTGGTCTCGGGGTCAGCGGACGCATGAACTCGGTCAAAGACTTGGCGAACAAGGTCATCGTAGATATCGGTGAGGGTCGTCTCTGGGTTCGAGAAATCGACCCGCCCGCGATCGAGCGCGATGGCGACGAGGTAGTTGAGCAGCGGCTCGGCGGTCAGTTCGCCGATGCGGCCCCGCTTCAGCACATCGGGCAGTTTGTCATAGTCGCGCCCAGTGCACGCTGCATAGGCCGCCCACCACCCGTCGCGCTGATCGGCCGCGAGACGACCTGCATGGTCGGACAGCCCTTTCTTATCATCGTCTGAGACGAGGTAAGGCAAGAGAGTCAATCGCTGCCAACGCTTGAACTGCGACCCAAGCCCCTGGACCATGACCTCCCGACCCAGCAGCAACGCTCGAGCCCGTTGGATATCGCGGTTGTGATCCTTCAGTAGCCCCGACACCCGCTCGACCAGCCGCAGCACGGCGTCCTTGCCCACCGAACCCCGGATCGACAGCTCATCCAAGCCATCGAAGATGAGCAGCAGCGGCCCGGCGTCGGGATGCTCGAACACATCGTGTCGCAGCCCGACCTTGCGGCCGAAGCGGTTCACCGCGGTCTCCAGGTCGTCCCCGATCTCGAAGTGGTGCAACTCGATGAGCAGCGCTCTCTCGCCAACCGCCGCGCGGCGGGCGGCGATGACCTTGGCCAACGAACTCTTACCCGCGCCCGGCCCACCGCTAATGACCCGCAGGGCATCTCGCTTGTCAGCCGCGTCGAGCCATCCATTGATGGCATCCATAGCATCGACCACAAGCCGCCGTGCCTTCGGCTCCCCTCGACGCGGAGGCGCGCGACGGGGGCTGTCGAGCAAGTAGTCTTCGAGCGCGTCATCGTCGCCCTCGCTGTCCTTGATCCGCTCGAACCGCCACGCCCGCAGCCGCTGATACACCTGCATCAACGAGAAGCTGTCGGCGAACAGCGGCTGGTGCGGTTGGCGCATCAGCCACGCCCGATAGCGCCGCCAATCCCGCGCGCGCTGCTCGATGCCGGTCACCGGGCTCTGGATGGCCTCCCAGATCGGCGCGTAGTCATCGGCGTGCTTGCGATACTCCCGCGCCAGCGCGGCGGCGTAGTACGGGCCCAGACGCTCGGCGATGGTCTCGGCGCGCCGCGGCTCCTGCCACAAACCGCGCGGATCGTCGCGGCGACCGTGGGCTCGCAGCCACGCGGTCAACCCCGGCTTGATCTCGGCCAACGCCGGCAATGACTGCGGACGCTCGAAGAAGTCGGTGTCCAGCACCAGATCGACCATCAGCGCCTGCGCATCGAGCGCCGGCGGATCTGCCTCGGGGATCGGGCCCAGGTGCGAGCGGTGGTCGTCGATCAGATCGAGCACCGCCTGCCCCAGCGAGCGGCCCACCAGCGTGGCCGCCTTGCGCCGCGCCGGCTCGATGACCTGCACCGCTTGCGCCGCCGCCACCGCGTCTTCGATGACACCGATGACATTGCCCCGGGCGACCTTGACCCCGGCCTTGACCGCCGCCTTGAGCAGCCCGCGGAGGTCGATCTTCACCGGCCAGCGCAGCCACGAGGTCTTCGCCGGCAGATCCACCGGCTCGTCGGGCAACTCGAAGAGCGCGGTCCGCCAGTCGAGCAGGTCGGCGCCGTGCACGTCGAAGTCGCGCAGCGTGCCCGGCTCGAGCCACAGCACCAACTGAAGGTCGCGGCGATCGATGAGGCCACGGCGCGTATTGAGCGACGTCACGATGTCCCGCCGCTGCGCGGATGTCAGCGCCTCGAAGCCGCGGATCAGCGTCACGGCCTCGCCGTCGGCGGCGTAGGGATCGGCCTCCCGGTCGGCGCCGAGGTCGAGGGTCCTCACCGCTCGGGCTTCGGGCACCGTCAACGCGAGCAGGTCGCTGAACGTCTGCCCCACCGCCTCCCAGCGGCCGACGACGACCACGACCGCCATGCCCGCCTCGTGGCCGCCAAGGTGGATCGACAGCTCCTGGCGGATCCGCTGCCAGCGGGCCTCGATACGCGCGCTCATCCGGCGGCTCCGCTGTCGAGCCGCTTCAGCAGCAAGGCGTGAGGGTAATACCAGGGGTGATGGTTGGAATACATCAGCACATGGTTGCGCGCGACGAGGTCGAGCGTCGCGTCGCCGCCGCTGAGATCGGTCCGGTAACGCACCTCGCGCAGCGTATCGATCGCCTCGGCGGTGAGCATGACCTCCCGCTGACGCCGCGCCACCTCGACCGCCCGCGCGGCGTGGCTGTCGTCGACGATGGCGCTGCGATCGACCATGGCGTTGAGGCAGGCTTCGCGCACCAGCGCGAGGTAGTCGCGGATGACACCGCCGCTCATCGACGCGAGCAGATGGCGGGCGTCGTCGGTGAAGAGATGCCCCGCGCCCGACCAGCCAGCCGTCAAGGCATGCGATGGCTCCAGCCAGCCGAGCGCCTTGGCGACCGCGCCGAGGCGGCTGTCGAGGATCTCGTTCATCTTGGCGACGCCATCCGCGTCGGGCGCCGAGGGGTCTTTCGTCTGCCAGACCCGCACATGGTACAGGTGGTAGATGCCGTCATAGCCGAACTGGGTCAGCGCCGGCGCGCGGTCGCCTTGCAGGCTCGTCGGCCCGGCGATGACCATCGGGCACGCCAGCGACAGCAAGAGATACTGCCGCGTGAGCAGGTCCATCGCGCTGTCGCTGTCGCCGATCTTGTCGGTCTCGTCGATCAACAGCAGCGGCAGCCGCCCCTTCGCCCGATAGACCGCCTCGATGAGCCGGTTGACCGCGTCGACGAGCGCCCGGCTCTCGGCGGGGCGGGCGCCGCCGCCCATGATGCCGCCCATGTCGACCCGGGCCGAGACCGAGCCCGCGGTGCGGGCGACGAGATCGACGGCGGCGCTCAGCGCGCCCAACGACGGGTCGATGAGCGTCGTGCCGAAGAGCGCCAGCCCCCGCATCAGCTGCCCGATGTCGAGCTGTACGCGGTCGTCGGCGCGGCGGGCGAGCCCCCGCGCCGCGCTCTCGATCGCCTGCAGCTCCGCCGTGACGTCCAGATCCCAGACCTCCTGCGCAGTCCGGGCGATGGCCAGCCCGCACAGCAGCGCGAGGCCCTCGCAGGTGATGCCGCGCAGGCCCAGCTTGTCGTAGCCGCTGCCGATGGTATCGAGGCCGACGACGAGGAAGTCGCCGCCCAGCCGCTGCCCCAGCCGGGCGAGCTCGGTGCTCTTGCCGGTGCCCATGCTGCCGAAGAGCAGCATCTTGGGGTTCTCGTCGCCGACGAGCTTCAGGCGGGTGACCATCTGCTCGGTGGGGCGGTAGGCCGCGTCCACGTCGTCCCGCTCGACGGCGAGCGTCTCGATCTGCTCGCCCTGCAGCGGCGCCGGCTTGCAGATGCCCCGCAGCGTCTTGAAAGCGGTGGCCGCCAGATCGGCGCCGATGTCGGGTGCGCTCATGCCGGCGATGATGCCCCAGCGCGGGCGGCATATCCACCTCGCCCGGCGTGGGCCGGGCCGCGGTGACCCGGCGGGCAGATCGGCCACGCGTTCGCCGTCGCTCGCTCGACCCCGAGCGCGATCCCGCAGACGTTCGGCGGCAGATGCCGGGTCACCCAGCGATTCTCGCGGCGCTTGCCGGCGTGAGGCTCGACCACCGAGCGGTCTCTGCGAAGCTTCGCCCCGTTTTCTCGTGCCCCCAGCCGCATCGGCACCCGTTCGCGCCCGCTCGCCGGTCCGCCGAGCCCGTCGGGCGAAGCTTCGCCGCTCAACGCTGGGGCACCGAGCCCCTACGCGCGAAGTTTCACCGCCTCGCGAGCGCCCATCAAGCCGCCGAGCGCGAAGCTTCGCCGAGAAGCAAAGCGCCACAGGCGCCGAAGCAACGCCGGATCCGTCGAATCGAGCGAGCAGGAGGCCGTGAAGCTTCGCCCGATCGCCCTCGGATACCGAGCAAGGAGGCGCGAAGTTTCGCCGAACGCGCTCGATCGTCGAGCATTCCGCGCGAAGCGGTGGCGGCCACCTGTCGATGACGAGCATTTCGCGCGAAGCGGTGCCGGATTCGCTCGGGGGTCGAGCCTCACGCCGGCAAGCGCCGCCAGAACCGCTGGGTGACCCAGCATCGGCCGGCGAACGCCTCGTTGATCGCGCTCGGGGGTCGAGCGTCGTGGGCGAAGCTTCGCCGCGCGCGCCGGGCGGCCGAGCCTCGGCCCGCGAAGCTGCGCCCGCGACGCCGCGCCCGCGACGCCGCGCCTCAGCCCTTCTCGGCGATCGACGGCGGCGGGCCGTCATGGCCCGGCTGACCGGCCTGGCCCTGCTGCCCGTGCTGACCCGACTGCCCCTGCTGACCGCCGCTGAACGTATTGCCGCCGCTGCCGCCGTGGCCCGCCACCCCGCCGCCGCCGCCGGCCCCGGCGCGGCTCTCCAGCGTGATGAGCTTCATATGCGCCGCCGCCGCGGCGGTATGCACCAGCGTGATCTGCCCGCCGTCGCCGCCGTTGCCCCCATTCCCGCCGTTGCCACCCGGCCCGCCGTCGCCGCCGTCGCCGGCCGGATCGCCCGTCCCGCCGCCGCCGCCGCTGCCGCCGCCGCCGCCGTTGCCGCCCGAGCCGCCGCGCCCGCCGTTGGCCTTGACCGTCAGCCGCCCGCCCGCCGGGTCGACGACGTACACCCGGGTCGCGCCCGCGGCCGAGACCTCGACCTGCAGCAGCTCCCCTGCCCCGCCGGGCGCCGGCATCATGCTGACCGCCACCTGCACCGCCGGCGCGCTCTGCCCGTCGCCGCCGTCGGCCCCGTCGCCGCCGCGCCCGCCGACGCCGCCGTGTCCACCCGGCTTGGCGTACGACGGCGAGCTCTGCTCGTCTTTGCCGCGCTTGCCGCTCTGCCCCACCGCGCCCATCTGGCCGTCGCGCCCCGGCGCGCCGCGGAAGTCGGCGACGAAGGCGCAGGCGTAGGTCACCGGCACCTCGACCTCGGCGGTCTTGTCCGGGTGGGCGACCGCGGTGATGCGCACCGTCGCCTTCTGGCTCAGCGTGGCCCGCGGATCATCGGTCAGCGTGAAGATCCCATGGGCGTCCACCTGCCCCGCGTCGCTCTCGAAGCGGAAGCTGTCGAACGCGAGCTTGCCGCCGCCGGCGCCCTCGGTGATCAGCGGCGGCTCGTCGACCAGCGTCGCGGTCACCACCAGCGACACCCGCGCGCCGGGGCAGACGGCCTGCGCGCCGTCGAGCGCGCCGGCGATCGACTCGACCCGCTTGCCTTCGAGATCGGTCTTCAGGCCCAGCGCCTTGTGGATCGATCCGCAGCCGCCGAGCGTCGCGCCCAGCAAGAGCGCCGCGCCGAGCCCCGGGGCCGCGCGCCGCCAACCGTTCGTCTTCCGAATCACTGACCCGAGCATCGCTGTCTCCTTCGCCGTGCGCGTATGCCGGAGCGGCATAGACCAGGGCCGGTGGAGATGCAACGGTCGCGCGGCGGCCTCAGCCCCGACGGCGCAGACCCACGAGGGCCAGCAGAGCCAGCCACCACGAGCCGGCGGGGGCGCTCCCGGGCGCGGCGCTGCAGCCGCCGTCTTCACCGGGCGGGCAGTGACGCAGGCGCTCGACGGTCGGGGCCTCGTCTTCGATGAGGATCGCGCACTTCTCCTCGGGCGTGCGCACCTCGAAGGGTCGAT
>JAUHXC010000033.1 GCA_030427205.1 bacterium
GCCCGCCCGGTGACCCGCGCGGTGCGGCTCACGCCCCGCTGATCGCGAGCGAAGACCATGCGCATCGTGCTCGTACACCCGGAGATCCCGGGCAATACCGGCGCCATCGGGCGGCTGTGCGCCGCGACGGCGACGCCGCTGTGGCTGGTCGAGCCCCTGGGCTTCAGCCTGGAGGACCGCTATCTCAAGCGCGCCGGCCTCGACTACTGGCCGTGGATCGATCTCACGGTGGTCGATCACTGGCACAAGGCGTTGCGGTCGCCACCGGCGCCGGGGCGCACCTGGCTGTTCACCGCCCACGCCGAGCGCTCGTACGTCGACGCGGACTTCGCGGTCGGCGACGCGCTGGTCTTCGGCAAGGAGTCGGTGGGCCTGTCGGCCGACGTGCTCGAGGCCTTCCCCGCCGAGCAGCAGCTGCGCATTCCCATGGTGACGACCCACGTGCGCAGCCTCAACCTGGCGCAGTGCGCCGCCGTCGCGCTCTACGAGGCCCGCCGTCAGGCCGGTCTGCTGGGTTGAGCCGGCCCGCGACCCCGCCGGCCGCCCGCGCGTCAGTTCCCCGTGACCTGCCGGGCGACCTGCGGAGCGTCGGACGGGCCGCACACCGCGAGACGGAGGATCCGATGAACGCGTCCCAGAATGCCGATGCGACCGCGTGGCTGACCCGCGCCGCCCACGAACTCGACGGCGCGCGCGTAGCCTGGGACGAAGGCAACGCCGGTAAAGGCCGGGTGTGCGCCCGGCGGGCGGCGGGCATGGCGCTCAAGGCGTGGCTCGTCGGCGATCCGCGCCCCGCGGGCCCCGACTACGGCCGCTCGTTCATGCATCACCTCAACGCGCTGGCCGACGACGGGCAGGTCGAGACGGCCGTGCGTGAGGCCGCCGCGCGGTTGGCCGCCCGCGCGGTGCCGCCCGGCGGCTTCACGGTGCCGTTGCCCGAGCGCTTGACGCCGATGCACGACGCCGAGCTGATCATGAGCTGGTGCGCGGGCAAGACCGGCGCCTGATCGCCCGACCGGCCGACCGCCACACCGCAGCGGTCACGGCACGTCGTTCGGCAGCGCGACATCACGCTCTCCGAGGCGGAACAGCAGCGTCTGATTCATGAACAGCTCGGGGTCGTCGGGCGACGCGCCGCCCAGGACACCGCCGGTCACGAAGACCGTGCCATCGGCCAACCGGACGGCGGTCAGATGACTGCGCCGCAGGTTCATGGGCTCGGGCAGCGCGAACGGCCACCAGCGACCGCCGGCGGTATTCTCGAACAACTCGACGAAGACCTCCCGATCGGCCTCGTTCATGTCGGCGGGCTCCGCTTCGCCGCCGATCGCGAGCGCATAGCCGCCGACATCGCCGATGCGGGCCAGCCCGAAGGCGAAGCGCGCCCGGTACATGTCGGGCCCCGGGGAGACCTCCCAGGTCGGCAGGGCGTGGCGGGCGATGAACGCGGTGGTGGCCAGGCGCGAGGCCTGGACGCCGCCGGGCAGCGGGCCGAAGGCGTGGCTGCGCCCGCCGGCCACCAAGACCTGATCATCGAACGCGACCGCCGAGGGGTAGACCCGGCGCAGCGCGTCGTCCGAGATGCGGGTCCAGCCGGCGTCGCTGTAGATCTCGGCCGAGTTGAGCGCCGCCAGCGCGCCGCCGGCGCCACCGAGCACCATCGGCACGCCCCGCACGTCGACGATCCCGTGGCCATAGCGCGCCTCGGTCAGCATGCCCGGCTCGACCTCTGCGCCGGGCCCCCACGGGCTGATCTGCGCGGTCGGCGCCGCGTCCGGCCCGCCCTGGCCGCCGATGAGCCAGATCGCGCGGCCATCGCTCCAGGCGCGCGCAAGGGCCACCGGCGTCGCCAGCTCGCCGAGCACCACCCACTCCTCTTCGCCCACCGTCCACATCAGGACGGTCGAGCGCGCCACCCAGAACGGATCCCCGCCGGTATCGCCGGCGCCCCCCAGCACGACCACGGCGTCGCCATCGACGGGGTCGGCATAGGCCAGGCTGTGTCCCCAGCGGCCTTCGGACCCACCGGCCATGCCCGGCAGGTCGGGTCCCGGGGTCCACTCATTCGTCGCCGGATCGTAGACCTGCACCGCCGCGAGCGCGCGCCCGCCCTGGCCGTCGTCGCGCAGGCCGCCGACGACCACCACCCGCCCGTCGGGCAGGGCGACGGCCTCGGGCCAGCTGAGGCGAACGGGCATCGGGGCGGCCTCGGCGACCTGGGGGCAGGGGATGATGCCGCGGTTGTCCTGCGGGCCGGCCACCATCGCGAGGGGCAGGCAGTTGGAGAACGCCAGCGGTCCGGGCGGGCCCATGTCGGGGTCGATGGCCGCGTCGGGCACCCCGATGTCGGGGATCGCGGCATCGGGCAGATGCATGTCGAGGGGCTGCATGTCGGGTGGCTGCATGTCGGGTGGCTGCATGTCGGGTGGCTGCATGTCGAGGGCCGCATCGTCGCGCTGCGCGTCGAGCGCCATGTCGACCGGCGCCGCGTCGGCCTGCGCATCACGCTGCCCGCGGTCGAGCGTCTGAGCGTCGGGCAGCCGCCCATCGCCGGCGCCGACATCCACCGCGCCGCCGACCTGCGTCGGCTCGGGCACGTCCACACAGGCGGTCAGCAGGCACAGCGTCAGCAGGCGCAACGTCAGCAGGCGCGTCGCGCGCGCACATGTCGGCTTCACGATCGAACTCCTGGGGGTCCACCCCGCTCTTGGCCGTCCCGCGCCGGCTCTTTCCCATCGCCGGCCGCTCACTGCATCGGCTCGTCCGGTGGCGGGCCCTCACCCGCCGGTGCCGGCAGCCGCACGTCGAGCCCGAAGACCAGCACCTCGTCCAGCGGCGCGCCGGTCTGAGCGTCATTGCCGCCCACGATGACCACATCCCGCCAGCTGACCCGGTTGGTCTGCTGCGGCCCGGTTTCGACGATGCCGGCCAGCCAGCTGTGACTCACGCCACGGTGCCCGCGCCGCGGTCGGATGCCGTCCGGCAAGACGTAGGCGTAGCGCGTGCCGCTGTCGCGGAAGACCAACTCCACCAGCGCCCGGTCGCCGCCGTCCTCGCCGCCGACGATGAGATGAGCCGGCGCCTCGCTGCCGAGCAGCCCGATGGCGTTGACCGTCGGCCGCGAGCGGGGGACCGCCATGCGCCCCACCTCGGCGATGCCCTGGCGGGCCGCGTCGAAGCGCTGCCACAGATCGCTCGACCCACCGGCCGGCTCGGCCTTGCCGCCGAAGATATCGACCCCGTCCCGACCGCCGATGCAGGTCGAGTCGCCCAGCGCCGTGCCGGGGGCCATCTCGACCCAGGCCGGGTCGCCGGGGGTGAAGGTCTCGATCGCGCCGGTCGTCGCGCCGGGCACGAAGCCGCCGTAGGTCATCACCCATCGGCCGCCGTCGTCGTTGATCACACACGAGACATGGCGGGTCCGGGCGACGTTCAACGACGGCAGCGCGAGCACGCCGCCCAGGGTGAACTGCTCGACGCTGGCCAGCAGCGCCCCCGGGGCGCCGGTCTGGCCGCCGATCGCGATGATGTCCTGGCCGACGACGACCACCGCGGCGTTGGCCCGGGGTTCGGCGAAGGCGTGGGCCGACTCGCTCCAGGTCCCTTCGCCGGGGTCGTAATACTCGACCGCGTCCTGCGCCTCGTAGTCCCCGCGGACCCATGTGGCGTAGCCGCCGAGCACCAGCAACGGCGGATCGAGATCGTTGCTCAGCCGCAGGAGCGTATGCCCCGCGCGGGCCGAGGGCAGGCCCGGCGCCGCGTCCCAGGCGGTGGTCCCCGGCAGCCACGACTCGACGACATCGCTGAGTGTGCCCGTGGCGGTATCGAGCCCGCCGGTGACGATGATCCGCCCCTCCGGGATCGCGACCGCGCCCACCTCGTTGCGCGGCGCCGACAGGGGCGGCCCGCGCCAGAGCCGCAGGCAGGGCGCATCGGGCTGCTCGCCCGCGGGGAAGAGGCAGCCGCCGAGGCGCCGCGGCGCGTCGGGCGGCAGCTCCAGGTCGAAGCGCAGCGCCTGCCCCATGTACGCCGCCGGATCGGTCGGATCCAGCGCGGGATCATAGCCCCCGGCCACGAGCACGCCGTGCCCGTCGGGCGTCTCGAAGCTCGCCGCCGTATGCAGCGCCCGCCGCTGGCGCACCGGCGCGGGCAGCTGGAACGCCATGAAGCGGTCGCCGTGCGGATCGTAGAGCTCGACGATGCCCGGCTCGCCGGGCGCCGGCGCGTCTCCCCCGCCCGACTCGCCGCCCACCACCAGCCGCCAGCCCTGGCCCGCCGGGCCGATCGCCGAGACCGTGGGGCGCATGCGCGGCTCGCTGAGCGGCGGCAGCGGGACGAAGCGGTTGTAGCGGCTCTGATAGCGGAACGCCGCGTCGGTCGGCGGGTCACCGGCGCGTTCGATGCCGCCCACGAAGAGCGCGCCTTCGGGCAGCGGCGCCGCGCCGCCGAAGCCCCGAGGCTGCGGCGGATCGGGCAGCGGCAGCAGCGCGATGTCGCCCTCGCCGTAGCGCTCGGCGGCGACCACCGATCCGCGATCGGTGCCCAGACCGCCGACGATGAGCACCGAGTCGTCGGGCAGGGTCACCGCCGCCGGGCCGGTGCGCGCGGCGCGCAGCCCGTCCGCGTCCATGGTGATCGGCGCGAAGTCGACGATCACGTCGAAGGCCGTCGTCGGCAGCGCTTCGCGATCCGCCGTGCCGCCGACATACACCGCGCCGACGCCCGGTACGTAGGTCATCGCGCCGTCCGAGCGGCCGGGCTGCAGGCTGCCCTCGACGCGGGCCCAGCCGGCCGGGCCCGGCATCCAGCGATGCGCCGTCGCGGTGCCCTCCCAATAACCGTCGTCGGCCCGCTGCGCCGAGCCGCCGGCCACCACCAGCGAGCCGTCGTCGGTGCGCACCGCGGCGTGGCCCCAGCGGCCGCCGGGCAGCGATGGGCCGTCGGCGACCCAGCGGTGCGTCTCCGGGTCGTAGATGCGCAGCGTGGCCATGCCCTGCGCCGGCCGCTGGCTGACGTCGAGCCCGCCGATGACCGCCACCCGCTGCCCGCCGGCCGGCAGTTCGAAGGCGACGCTGGCGGCGAAGGCGAAGCGCTGATCGGGGTCGCCGGCGGATCGCACCCGCAGGCAGAAGCCGTCGGGCGGGGGTGGATCGGTGAGGGGCACGAGGCACGCGTCGACGGGCGCGGGCGCGCCCATGTCGGCCTCGCCGTCGGGCGCAGCGTCGCGCGGCGGCGCAGTATCGAGTGGCGGCGCAGTATCGCCCGACGGCGCGGTATCGAGCGCGCCGTCGGGCGGCGGCGCGACCGCATCGAGCGCGCTGTCGAGCGGCGTGCTGTCCGGTCCGGCATCCCGCGGGCCATCGGCCGGGTCGACGCGCTGATCCGACGTCGGCGGCCCGCGGTCGACGATCGCCGTGGGCTCGGGCACGTCGACACAGCCCGCCGCGCCGATCATCAGGCAGGCCGCCCACCAGCGGGCCTGCCCGTACGCCACTCGGAACATCCGTCCACCCCTCGTATTGACCACCCGAGCGTGCGGGCTCACCTCGGGCGGGTCAAGCCTGCCACGCTGCGCCCAGCGAGCGCCGTTGACCGGGGCCGGCCGCCGGGCCAAGCTACTGCCGTGCGCGACCCCCTCGACACTCTGGTGCAGCGGCTCGATCGGCCGGTGAGCGACGCCCTCGACGCCGCCGCCGCCCACGCCGCTCGGCGGGCGCGGGCGATCGAGATCGAGCACCTGCTCGCCGCGCTGGCGCCGCGCGCGCTCGCCCCCGCCCTGAGCCGGGCCGGTCTCGACGGCCCGCGGGTCGCCCGCACCCTGCGGCGGGCGGCCGATGCCGACGCCAACGGCCCCGGCGCGCCCGGCCGACCGCCGCCCATCGGCCGGGTCCTGCATCGGGTCCTGCGCGAAGCCTGGCTCGTCGCCAGCCTCGAAGCCCGCGGCGAGCGCATCCCCGCCGAGGCGATCCTGCTCGTGGCCCTCGAGCTGCCCGACGTGCGCAGCCGCATCGTGCGCGCCGCGCCGCTGCTCGCCGGCCTCGACCTCGACCTGCTGCGCGCCGCCGTGCCCCGCCTCGGTCGCCCGGCGGGCGCCGCCGAGCCGGCGGTCGATGCCGCGCCCGATCCGCCGCCGACGTCCGAGGCCCTCGCCCGCTACGCCACCGACCTCACCGCCCAGGCCCGCGACGGCGGCATCGACCCGATCATCGGCCGCGACCGGGAGATCCGGCAGGTGATCGACATCCTCGCCCGCCGACGCCAGAACAACCCGATCCTGGTCGGCGAGGCGGGGGTCGGCAAGACGGCGGTGGTCGAGGGGCTCGCCCGGCGCATCGCCGCCGACGACGTGCCGCCGAGCCTGCGCGGCATACAGCTCTGGGCGCTCGACCTCGCCGCGCTGCAAGCCGGCGCCAGCCTGCAGGGCGAGTTCGAACAGCGCCTCGAAGCGTGCATCGCCGAGGCCCGCGGCGGCGACGTGGTGCTCTTCATCGACGAGGCCCACACCCTCATCGGCGCCGGCGGGGCCGAGGGCCGGGGCGACGCGGCCAACCTGCTCAAGCCGGCCCTGGCCCGCGGCGCCCTGCGCACCGTCGCCGCGACCACCTGGGCCGAGTACACCCAGCACATCGAGCCCGACGCGGCGCTGACCCGGCGCTTCCAGCCGGTGCGGGTCGACGAGCCGGCGATCGACGTGGCCACCGACATGCTGCGGGCCATCGCGCCGACCCTCGAAGCCCACCACGACGTGGCCGTGCTCGACGGGGCCATCGTCGCCGCCGTGCGCCTCTCGGCGCGCTACGTGCCCGATCGCAAGCTGCCCGACAAGGCCATCGCGGTGCTCGATACCGCCTGCGCCCGGGTCGCGCTCGGCCAGCGGGCCACGCCGGCCGCGGTCGAGGCCGCCGCCCGCCGCGTCGAGCGGCTCGAGGCCGAGGTCGACCGCCTCGAGCGGGAGAACGCCACCGTCGGCCAGCACCGCGCGCGCCTCGGCGAGCTCATCCCCGCGCTGGAGGCCGCCCGCACCGCGCACGCCGAGCTGACCGACCGCTGGCAGGCCGAGCTGGCGCTCGCCGAGCGCATCCTCGAGCAATCCGCCGCCCTCGCCGCGGGCAAAGGCGGCGAGAAGGCCCGCCGGGCGTTGCTGCGCGAGCGCGAGAGCCTGGCGATGCTGCAGGGCGAGCGGCCGATGGTGCCGCTCGAGGTCGACCGGGCCGCGGTGGCGGCGATCATCGAAGACTGGACCGGCATCCCCGCCGGCGAGCTGCGCCCCGACGCCCGGGCGGCGCTCAGCGACCTGCGGGCCCGGCTCGGCGCGCGGGTCATCGGTCAGGCCGCCGCGCTCGACGCGATCGATCATCGGCTGCAGATCGCCGGCGCCGGCCTGCAGGACCCCGACCGCCCGCTGGGCGTCTTCCTGCTCGCCGGCCCCAGCGGCGTCGGCAAGACCGAGACCGCCATCGCGCTGGCCGACGCGCTCTTCGGCGGGGCGGACGGCGCGCTGATCACCATCAACCTCAGCGAGTACCAGGAGCCGCACTCGGTCAGCGGCCTGCGCGGCGCGCCGCCGGGCTACGTGGGCTACGGGCGCGGCGGCGTGTTGACCGAGGCCGTGCGCCGGCGGCCGTATTGCGTGGTGCTGCTCGACGAGATGGAGAAGGCCCACCCCGACGTCGCCGAGCTGTTCTTCCAGGTCTTCGACAAGGGCGCGCTCGAAGACGGGCAGGGCACGCCGGTCGACTTCCGCCACGCGGTCATCCTGGCGACGAGCAACGCCGCCGACGATGCCATCGTTCGCATGGCAGACCAGTCATCAGATGCCATCCGGGATGCCATCGCGCCGGCCCTGCTCGAATACTTCCCGCCGGCGCTGCTGGGCCGGATGACCGTCGTGCCCTATCGCCCGTTGGGCGCCGCCGAGCTGACGCGCATCGCCGCGCTGCAGCTGGACAAAGTCGCCCGCCGGTTCACCGCGCGGCACGGCCGGCGCCTCGACTGGACCCCCGCCGTGCCCCGCGCCCTGGTCGATACCCGCGGCGCCCGCAACAGCGGCGCGCGCACCATCCTGCAACGCATCGACGGTCAGATCCTGCCGCGGGTCGCCGCGGCGGTGCTGGCGGCCGACGTGCTCGGCGACCTGCGCATCGGCCACGGGTCGTCGGGCTTCACGGTCATGCCATCCGATGCCATCTCCGAGTCATCGCAGATGCCATCTGACCCATCCGTCGATGGCATCGAGGTGCGCGACACCGCCATCCTCTCGGCGGTCGACCTGCCCGACGGATGACTGCCCGACGGGTGACTGCCCCGTTCACCGCCCCAGCGCACCGAGCAAGCGGTCGAGCCGGAAGGCGCGCAGCAGCTCGACGAAGGCCGGCGCGGGCGTACCCGGCAGCTCGACCGCCACCCGCACCGGCGCCGCTCGATTGCCCGCCGCGTCGGTCGCGACCAACTCGAGCTGCAGCGACATGGCCCATTGCGCGGCGGGCGGCGCGTCGTGCCACTCGAAGAACAGCTGCCCGTCCACCGCCCGCAGGGGCGCGTCCTTCAGCCTGAACGGCGGCCGCCCTTCGACCGCCGAGATCCAGTAGGCCACGCCTTCCTCGCGCGGGGCGACGGTCAGGGTCACCCCGCCCGAGCGGCCACAGTCGAAGAGCGACACGGTCTCTGTCTGGCGTCTCACCTCGACGGCGACCCGCTGGATGGGCTGCGGCGGCACCCGGTCATCAGCCTGAGCGCCGGGCCAGATCTGCATCTCCGTATTGCCGCCGGTCCGCACGCAGGCCTCCGCCGACCCGGCGCCCGCCAAGCTGCCCGCCACGCTGCCCGCCAGCGCCAGCGTGACGCCGAGCAGCGCCGCCCGCCGGGCCCATTCACTCACCGATCGCGACCCGATTGCCCATATACAACCCCTCGTCGAGGCAGCGCACGAGCAGATGCGCCACGTCGCTGTGCCGCACCTTCAGCTTGCCGAACAAGGCGCCCTCCGCCTGATGCGCATAGGCCCCCGTCACCTCGCCCTCGGTCATGATCGGCGGGCAGATGAACGTCCAGTCGAGCCCGCTCGCCCGCAAGAGCGCGATGCTCTGCCGGTGCATCTCGGTGATCGCCTTCAGCGTCTCGGGGAACCACGGCTGCTCGACCATCAGCCCGCCCATCGGCGCGTCGAGGGCCCCCGCGCCGCCGACCCCGATCAGCCGCGTCACCCCGTGGGCCTTGGCCGCCGCGATCAGGCTGGCGATCGTCTTCGGCCGCGTCTCGAGCGGGCCGCCCACCACCGAGACGATCGCCTCGACCCCGGCCAGCGCCGCCTCGACCGCCGCGGCGTCGCGGCTGTCGAGGGCCTGATTGTCCACGCCGTCGACCGCGCCGCCCGAGTGGCTGAACGCGCGCACCGTATGCCCCGCCGCCAGGAGCTGCGCGCACAGCGGCCGCCCCGTCTTGCCCGTCGCGCCGATCACCGCGACCTGCATATCACTTGCCCCCGTTGCGCTGCTTGATCAGCCGACCCATCTCGGCCTGGAAGGCCAGCGCGAGCTTGCCCCCGTGCTCACCGTAGTCGACGTCGTTGGCCTCGAAGCAGTGCACGCCGTAGTAGTGCCAGGCGTTGTCGGTCAGCTCCTCGATGTCGTCCTCGTCGAGGCCCACCGCCTCGTACTCCGCGTCGGCGCCCGAGTCGAACGCCTCCGCGGCGTGGGTCCGGGCCATCTCGAGCAGCGTCTCCAGGTCGTGCGTCGCCATGCGGTCCTCCAGATGTGGCGGTCTCTGGTCTACCGCGGCCCGCCCGCGGCGACAACCGTGCATCCGCCGGGCCCCGTCGGACATCCGCCTCACATGCTCAGCGACATCGAACCGCTCGCCGACCTGCTCGCCGACGCCCGGCGCCTCGTCGTGCTCACCGGCGCCGGGTGCAGCACCGAGTCGGGCATCCCCGACTACCGCAGCCCGCGCCCCGGGCCGCGCAGCCGACCCATCCGCTACATGGAGTTCGTGCGCAAGCCGCTGATGCGCCGCCGCTACTGGGCCCGCAGCATGGTGGGCTGGCCGGCGATCGCCGCCGCTCGCCCCAACTCGGGCCACGCCGCCCTGGCCCGGCTCGAAGCCGCCGGGCGGGTCGACACCCTCATCACCCAGAACGTCGACCGGCTGCACCACGCCGCCGGCAGCCGCGACGTCGTCGAGCTGCACGGGGCGCTCGCCGAGGTGCGCTGCCTCGACTGCGGCGCCATCACCGATCGGGCGGCGATGCAGGCCCGGCTGCGGGCGGCCAACCCCGGCTGGATCGCCGCCGCCGATACGATCAACCCCGACGGCGACGCGACCCTCGACCGGGACGATTACGAGCGCTTCGTGGTGCCGCCGTGCGCCACCTGCGGCGGCATGCTCAAGCCGCGGGTGGTCTTCTTCGGCGAGTCGGTGCCGCCGCAGCGGGTCGCGGCGTCGTTCGCGGCCGTCGAGCGGGCCGACGCCCTGCTCGTCGCCGGCACCTCGCTCACCGTCTACAGCGGCCTGCGCTTCGTGCGCGCCGCCGCCGAGCGCGGCCTGCCCGTCGGGTTGGTGAACCTGGGCCCGGTGCGCGACGACCACCTCATCGACGCCCGCATCGACGGCCCGACCGGCGCCGCGCTGCCCGCCCTCGTCGAGCGCCTGCTGCGCTGAGCGCCGTCGCGACGGCTACTCGAAGAGGCTGTCCCGCGGCAGCTCCTGCACCCGCTCGCTGAGGTGCAGCAGCCGCGACTTCAGCTGCGATCGGTGCGAGAGCAGGAAGAGGTCGCGCTTGACCTTCAGCTCGGTCGAGAAGGCGCCCTGCTCGTTCATCGCGTTGGAGAGCTGGCCCAGGCCGTAGAGAAACGCCATCACGCCCAGCCCCTGCCAGGTGCGGGTCGTATTGCGCATCAGCACTTTGCTCCACTGCCCGTCGACCTTGTTCGTGGCCGTCTTGAGCATCTTGGTGATGGCCATGCTCGCGCCGGTCGAGACGGCGAGCACCTGCGCCTGATACTTCACCTTGTCGGTGGCCGCCTGCTGCAGCCGATCGATGTCGTAGGGGGTCGTGCCGACGAGGGTCGCGCCGGCGTTGATCACCTTGGTCAGGCTGTAGCCGGGCACGCTCAAGAGCGACATCGCCCAGCTCTGGGCCGAGGCGTTGACGTCCTGCTTCAGCGACGGGGCGAAGCCGAAGTAGTACGCCCAGTAGCCGCCCTCCACGGCCGGGTTGAACAGGTTGGGCGCGTTCATCAGCGCGTTGTAGCGGTTGGTGACCATGCGCTTGAGGCCGGTCGAGACCAGGCTCGTCTGCCGCTCGTTCGCGTTCTCCTGCTCGAGCTGCTTCACGACCTTGTGGACCTGGTTGTAGTCGGTCGATGCCTTGCTGAACGAGAGCTGGATGTTCTTGATCAGGTTGTCGAATGGCCACATGGCTCGACCTCCGTTGCATGTGGGGGGACTGCGCGGCGAAAGGCTCGCCGCCGAGCGGTTTGTACCATATTCGGGATACGTGGATCCCGGCGTCTGCTGCTATGGTCGAGCGGGCGCCGCCTGCGCCGGAGGGTGACCATGCGACTGCTCTGGATCGTCTTCGTCGGCGCCGCGCTGAGCGCGTGCAGCGAGACCCGGCTGACCTGCGGCGAGGGCACCCGCGAGCAGGGCGGGCGCTGCGTGCTCGGCGAGCCGACGCGCACCTGCGGCGCGGGCACCCACGAAGAAGACGGCGCCTGCGTCGCCGACGCCCCCGATCTCGAATGCGGCGCGGGCACCCATGTCGCCGGCAACGAGTGCGTGCCCGACGCCATTCTGCGCTGCGGCGAGGGCACCCGCGAAGAGCGCGGCGCCTGCGTGCCCGGCGCGCCGGCCTTCGAATGTGGCCCGGGCACCCACGCCGAAGACGGCGCCTGCGTGCCCGACGCGGACGCGCTGGTCTGCGGCGAAGGCACCCGCGCCGAGGACGGCGCCTGCGTGCCCGACGCGGAGCTGGTCTGCGGCGAGGGCACCCGGGCCGAAGGCGGGCAGTGCGTGCCCCGGGTGCGCTGCGGCGAAGGCACCCGGGAGGACGGCGGCGCCTGCGTGCCCGGCTTCGCGCGCATCGAGTGCGGCCCGGGCACCCACGAAGAGGGCGGCGTCTGCGTGCCCGACGCGCCCGAGGTCGAGTGCGGCCCGGGCACCCACCTCGACGAGGGCGCCTGCGTGCTCGACGCGCCGGCTCTGGACTGCGGCGAAGGCACCCACCCCGACGGCGACCGCTGCGTGCCCGACGTGCGATGCGGCCCGGGCACCGTCGCCCGGCTGGATGAGTGCGTCAGCGCCGAGGAGCAGTGGGTGCATCTGCCGGTGCCCGACGGCGTCGGGGTCACGATCAGCCAGGGCTTCCGCAGCAACTTCAGCCACCAGGACGAGAGCGAGTTCGCCGTGGACTTCGACCTCGCCGAAGGCAGCCCGGTCACCGCCGCGCGCGGCGGCACGGTCCTGCGCATCAAGGAGGACTCGAACCAGGGCTGCCCCGAGCGCGACTGCGCCGCCGACGGCAACTTCGTCGAGATCGACCACGGCGACGGCACCATCGCGCAGTATTTCCACCTGCAGCAGGACGGCGCGCTCGTCGAGCCGGGCGACGTGGTCTGCGCCGGCGATCGCATCGCGCTGTCGGGCAATACCGGGTTCACGACCGGGCCGCACCTGCACCTCGCGATCTACGATCCGTTCCGCTTCTCGCTGCCCATCCGCTTCTTCGAACTGGCCGAGATCTCCGACGGCGTGCCCTTCGCCGGCCGGGTGATGGTCTCGCAGAATACGCCCGCAGAGTGCGCCGGCGACGCCCGCTGGTCGGCCTGCCCCGCCGACGCCTACCTCTCGATGGGCGTCAGCCTCAGCGCGCCGCCGCCCTGCACCCGGGTGGTCGCCGGGGTGCAGTATCCGGTCGAGGGGCGGGTGCTCAGCGGCACCGACCGGGTGCGCATCGGGGTCTACAGCGACGTCGACGACGGCTGGATCGCCCGCTGCGAAGACACCGCGCCCGACGGCACCTTCCGCTCGACCGTGGCGTTCGAGAACAACCAGAGCTTCGGCTTCATGATGATCGCCGCCGCCCGCCAGGACGAGTGCCGCACGTTCCAGGGCTGGCAGCGCAGCCCGCGGATCGTCGTCGAGCAGCCGTAGGTGCGCCGGCCCGGCGGTTCGAACCGCCCGCCGCGACGACCTCCGCCCCCGACATGTGCTTCGAACCGCCCCGGCGCGCGTGGGGGTCCTCGGCGCAGGGCGGTTCGAACCGCCTCGGCGCCCATGGGGTCGCCGGCGCATGGCGGTTCGAACCGCCCCGGCGCCTATGGGGCTGCCGGCGGCGGGCGGTTCGAACCGCCGCGATGTACGGGCATGTAGGCAAGAGTGGCCCTTCGAACCGCCCATCGATGAGGAGATGTCCTCATCATGGGGCGGTCTGGACCCCCTCGATGTACGGGCATGTAGTCAAGAAAGACTCGCCAGACCACCCCCCGATGAGGAGTTGTCCTTATCGGGGGGCGGTTCGAACCCCCTCGATGTACGGGCATGTAGGCAAGTAGGGCCCGCGCGACCGCCTGCTCGCGGCACACCTCCGCCGCGACGGCGGAGCGGACCGCCGCGCGCCGCGAGGGGATCCGCCGCCGACCCCCTCCAGACCGCCCGCGCCGGGCACACCCTCGCCCGCGGGGCCGTCGAGACCGGCCTGCTCGCCGAAACCGCGCCCGAGACGCCCGGCCCACGGGCCCGGCGGCAGGCGACTGCGCGCCGACGACCGTGCTAACCTGCCCGCGCCGGATCACCGACCCCCCGGCCGGAGGCTGCTCGATGTCCGCTCCGCGGATTGCGCTCGCCGCGCTCGCCTTGTCGTGCTTGACCCTGACCGCCTGCGGGCCGCGCTTCGAGGTGCGCGGCGTGGCCTACGACCTCAGCGACGCCGAGGCCGGCTTCGCCCGCGAGTGGGCCGCCGCCGAGCCGGTGGAGGCCGCCGACGCTTGTCGCTATTGGGATACGAAGCAGCAGGAGGCGGGCACGGTGCATACCCGCACCGCGCGCCGGGTGGGCGACTATCGAAAGCTGCGCTTGTGGACCCAGGCCAACCGCATCGCCCGCTGCACCGACGCCGGGGCCAGCGATGAGACGCCGGCGACGCTGCCCGGCGCGGCGGCCGACGAAGATGCGCCGCCGGTCGACGCGCCGATGGCGACGCCGCCGCCCGCCGAAGAGGACGCGCCGCCGCCGCCCGCCGCGCCGAGTCCACCCGCCGACGAGGACGCGCCGCCGCCCGGCTGAGCGGGGGAGAGCCGGCGCGATGCCGCTCGCCGTTGGCAGATGTCCCGCGATGATCTACCTTCCCGCCACGCCGCCTGCCGGCGGACGTCTCGGGGAGGAGATGCCATGAACCGCTCGTATCTTGCGCTCGCTGCGCTGCTCTCGGCCGCGCCCGCCGCGGCTCAGGAGGCGCCGGCCGCCGCTGATGCGTCCGAAGAGGCGCCCGCGGCGCCGGCCGACGCGGCCGAGGAGGCGCCGCCGGCCGTGGCGCCCGTGGTTGACGACGCCGACGACGCCGACGACGCCGACGACGACGAGTCGGGGGTCGAGCAGATCATCGTCACCGCGACCCGCAACCGCGAAGACCTGCAGGACGTGCCCGGCTCCGTCGACATCGTCTACGACGAGAAGCTGACCGCGCTGACCGCCTCGGGCGCCGACATGCGCTTCATCGCCGGGCGGGTGCCCAGCGTCAACGCCGAGTCGTCCTTCGGCCGGGTCTTCCCGCGCTTCTACATCCGCGGGCTGGGCAATACCGACTTCGACCTCAACGCCTCGCAGCCGGTCTCGCTGGTCTACGACGGCGTGGTGATGGAGAACCCGATCCTCAAGGGTTTCCCGGTCTTCGACCTCGACCGGGTCGAGGTGCTGCGCGGGCCGCAGGGCACGCTCTTCGGGCGCAATACCCCGGCGGGCATCATCAAGCTCGAGTCGAAGCGGCCCACCGACGAGCTCGAGGGCTATGTGCGGCAGGCGTATGGCGCCTTCAACTTCGTCGATACCGAGGCGGCGGTCGGCGGGCCGATCATCGAGGACATCCTCGCCGGGCGGGCGTCGATCCTCTTCCAGCAGCGGGACGACTGGGTCGACAACGACCGGATCACCGACACCGACGTCGACCTGGAGGGCTTCCGCGACTTCGCCGGCCGCGGGCAGCTGCTCTTGAGCCTGGGCGCGGTCGACGCGCTGCTCAACGTGCACGGGCGCTCGCTCGACGGCGCCGCGCGGGTCTTCCGGGCCAACGCCATCGCCACCGGCGGCGGGGCTTCGGAGTTCTTCGACCGCGAGACGGTCTCCCACGACGGCGCCAACCAGCAGACGGTCGATACCTACGGGGCGATGCTCGAGATCACCGTCGCGCTGAGCGAGCGCATGGAGCTGGTGGCGATCACCGGCTTCGAGCACGCCGAGAGCTACAGCCGCGGCGACATCGACGGCGGCTTCGGCGCGGCCTTCCTGCCGCCGGAGGTGCCGATGGGGCCGGGGGTGATCCCGTTCCCCTCCGAGAGCGCCGACGGTGTGCCCGCGCTCGACCAGATCAGCCAGGAGATCCGCCTCGCCGCCCGCGACTTCGGGCCGTTCGGCTTCCAGGTGGGCGGCTTCTTCTTCAGCGAAGACCTGCGCATCGACAGCTTCAGCTACGACTCGCTCGCCGACGGCCGCCCGGAGAACGGGCGCGCCGAGCAGCGGCAGCAGACCACCGCGTTCGCCGGCTTCGGCAGCGCGACGTGGCAGATCCTCGCGCCGCTTCAGCTGCGGGCCGGCGTGCGCTACTCCAAAGACAGCAAGGACTTCACCGCCTCGCGCTCGGTCTCGCCCATCGGCGCCGATCCGCTGCCCGAGCAGAGCCGGACCCTCGACGGCGACTTCGTGAGCTGGGACGCCAGCCTGACCTACGCGCTCGCCGACGACGTCAACCTCTACACTCGGGTGGCGCGGGGCTTCCGGGCGCCGTCGATCCAGGGGCGGGTGCTCTTCGGCGACGTCATCTCGACCGCCGAGGCGGAGAAGATCATGTCCTACGAGGCCGGGGTGAAGTCGCGGCTCTTCGGCGGCGCGCTGCGGGCCAACCTCACCGGCTACTACTTCCAGCTCGACGACCAGCAGCTCACCGCCGTGGGCGGCGCGGGCAACTTCAATACGCTGATCAACGCCGAGCAGAGCACCGGCTATGGCTTCGAGCTCGATCTGGCCGCCGCGCCGGTCGACGGGCTGTTCATCACCGCCGGCTTGAGCCTGAACCACACCGAGATCAACGACCCCGACCTGACGGTGGTCGGCGGCGGGGCCGACGGGCTGACCTTCCTCGACGAGGAGGCCGAGCCGGGCACGAACCTGCGCCTGATCGACGGCAACGCGCTGCCCCACGCCCCCGAGTGGATCGCCAACCTGACCGCGCGCTACGGGCTCGCGCTGGGCGAGGGCGAGCTGTTCGCCTTCGCCGATCTGGCGTGGCGCAGCGAGGTGCAGTTCTTCCTCTACGAGACCGAGGAGTTCCGCGACGACAGCAAGCTCGAGGTGGGCCTGCGAGTGGGCTACGGGCAGTCGCTGGGTGAGTTCGACGTGCAGGGCGCGGTCTTCGTGCGCAACCTGCTCGACGACGCCTCGTTCACCGGCGGCATCGACTTCAACAACCGCACCGGGTTCATCAACGAGCCGCGCACCTGGGGCCTCGAGCTGCAGGCGAACTTCTGATGCCCGCTGTCGACGTGCCCGGCTGGCTCGACGGGCTGTTTCTCTTCGCCAACGCCAGCGTGATGCCGTTCTGGCTGCTGATGCTGTTCGCGCCCGGCTGGCCGCGCACCCGGCGCATCATCGCGTCCCCGTGGATCGTCATCGCGCCGGTCGCGCTGTACACGGTGGCGATCGTGCCGCTGATCCCCGGCCTCTTCGCCGACATCGCCCGCCCCGATCTGGCGAAGCTGGTGACCCTCTTCGCGGCGCCCGAGGCGGTGTATGTGGCGTGGCTGCACTTCCTGGCGTTCGACCTGTTCGTCGGCCGCTGGGCCTATCTCGAAGCCCGCCGGCGGGGCACGCCGGCCTGGGTCAGCAGCCCGATCCTGTTCTGCTGCCTGATGTTCGGCCCGCTGGGCTGCGGCCTGTGGCTGCTGGCCCGCACCCGCTGGCCCGATCCTTCCGCCCAGGGCGGCGGGTGACGCGCTGTGCGTCCCGTCAGGCAGCGTCGACATAGAACTGCCGGCACCATCGCCGATAGCGTCCGATCGGCCCGTCGCCTTTCGCGAGCGCCGGGCGATCGAGGTAGGCCTTCGAACTCCAGATTTCGAAGTCGTCGGAGACATCGCGGGCGAGCTCACGAAACGCCATCGTCTGCACCAGTCGGTTGGCCGCGCCCCGCGGCAGGAGCGCCAGCATCGGGTGGGCCCTGCCGGGTGATGTCATCGCCTTCATGGCCGCGCCGATACGCAGCTCGGCGTTCCCGTCGCGGGTCGGGGTGCACAGCACCCACAGGCGCAGGTGCAGATCGCGCTGCGCTTCGTATACGTCGACCCGGCTGACACCCAGGCCGAAGAGGTGCGCGTCGAACGTGACCCGGTTGACCGCCGCGCGGCTCAGGCCGAAGCCGGCGCGGGCCAGGCGATAGGACATCTTGAGGTGGGGCCCGTCGATGTCGGGTCCGCCGCACAGCTCGGTCTCGACGTAGCCGTGCACCGAGGTGAAGTGACCCAGATCGACGCTGTTCTCGCTGGTCTCCTGCGGGTGCACCGGCAGGGCGAACATGCCGGTCCGCGGCGTCAGCCATCCGTCGGCCTCGGGATCGGGGACCTCGAACGTGGGCCCGACGCCCCCGGGGTGATGCCAGACCAGCACGAGACCGTCGGTCTCGCGCAGCGCCCAGGACCGGTTGCGGCACGTCGGCGGCGGCTTGCCGTCGTAGGGCGTCGAGACGCACTCACCCGACGTCGAGAACGCGAACCCGTGAAACGGGCAGACGACCGTCTCGCCGTCGATCCGCCCCTGCCCGAGGTGGGCCCCGAGGTGCGGGCAGTGGGCGTCCATCGCCGCGAGCCGCCCCGCTGCGGTCCGGAAGAGCACGATGTCGTGGCCGCAGAGGGTGCGGCTGGCGATGTCGCCCGGTCGCAGCTCGTGCGAGAAGGCGACGGCGAACCAGCCGATGGGATCGCCGGGCAGGGTCGCAGGCATGGATCGTCTCCTCGAAGGCGCGGGGCTCCAGCGTATGCGACTCAGCGCCGGTTGTGAACCTGGCTCAGGGGCAGTAGCGGCTCGCCGGGTCGCCCGACGCGCAGGTATTGAGCGACGTATCGCCGCCGCGGGGCACGCTGGCGGTCTCGATGTGGATGTGCGGGCCCGACGAGCAGCCGGAGTTGCCGCTGAAGGCCAGCAGCTGGCCCTGCTCCACCCGCGCGCCGTCGCGGATGCCCGGCGCCAGATCTTCGATGTGCAGGTACCAGATCAAGAGGTCGCGCTCGGGGTCGTTCGGGTCGCCGCAGTCGGCGCGCAGCTTGACGTAGTTGAAGGCGTTCCAGCAGGCGGGCGTGCAGCCGTTGTCGTAGCAGTTGGGCAGGCCGAGGCGGCTGGCGATGACCGTGCCGGCGAGGCCGGCGTGGATCGGGGTGCCGTTGGCGGTGCCATAGTCGATGCCGTAGTGCTGTCCGCCGCGCCCGCAGG
The DNA here is from genome assembly GCA_030427205.1 of bacterium. Classification (GTDB taxonomy): domain Bacteria; phylum Myxococcota_A; class Bradymonadia; order UBA7976; family UBA1532; genus JACKDM01. Next base: position 18,688 of record JAUHXC010000033.1, read on the forward strand.
CGGAGAACGACTGGGTCAGCGCGCCGGGCGGGCGATCGAGGCAGCACTCGCCGTCGCCCCGGCGGCATTGGTCGGGCACGCCCGGCGGGTTCTGGCGGCAGCCTTCGCCGCACGCGGTCTGGCCGGCGACGTCGCCGCCGCGGCACTCGTAGAGCGTATCGGCGTCGCCCGCGCCGAGTGAGCTGCCGCAATAGGCCCCGTCGCCCGCGCCGGCCGCGTCGCAGATACCGCCGGCCGGCGGCGCGGCGCGGCACGCGTCGGGCGTGCCCGGCGGCATCTGTTCACACCCGTCGGGGCACGGCCGGGCGGCGGTCACGGCGCCGCCGCGGCATTCGTAGAGCGTATCCCCGTCGCCGGCGCCGAGCGAGCGGCCGCAGTAGGCGCCGTCCCCGGCGTTGGCCGCGGCGCAGACGTCCTGCACGGCGCGGCAGGCGTCGGGGGTTCCCGGCGGCATCTCCTGGCAGCCGGCGGGGCAGGGCATCGCGCTGGCCGTGCTTCGGTTCTGGCAGTCGTAGAGGGTGTTCGGGTCGCCGGCGCCCAGCGTGATCCCGCAGTAGAGCCCGTTGCCGGCGTTGGCCGCGGCGCACGGGTCGCCGTCAGGGCGGCAGGCGTCGGCGGTGCCGGGCGGCATCTCCTGGCATCCGCCGGGGCAGCGGACCGCGCTGCGCGTCACCCGTCCGCGGCAGTCGTAGAGGGTGTCCGGGTCGCCGGCGCCCAGCGTGCGGCCGCAATAGGGGCCGTCGCCGGCATCGGCCCGGGTGCAGGGGTCTTCGGGCGCGGGCGGCGCCGGATCGCGGCAGGCGTCGGGCGTGCCCGGCGGCATCTGCTGGCAGCCGTCGGCGCAGCGGCGGGCGGCGACGGTGGCGCCGCCGGCGCAGTCGTAGAGCGTCTCCCGATCGCCGGCGCCCAGGCTCGATCCGCAGTAGAGCCCGTTGCCGGCGTTGGCCATGGCGCACGGGTCGCCGCCCATGCGGCAGGCGTCGGGCGTGCCGGCGGGCATCTGCTGGCAGCCGTCGACGCAGGGCGAGGCGCTGACGGTCTGCCCGCCGCGACAGATGTACAGCGCGTCGGCGTCGCCTTGCCCGAGGCTCGACCCGCAGTAGGCGCCGTCCCCCGCGTCGGCGGCGGCGCAGGGGTCGTCCTCGCGCACGCAGCTGTCGGGGGTGCCGGGCGGGGCGATACGGCATCCGCGCGCGCAGTCCTGGGCCTCGGCGGTGGCGCCGGCGACGCAGCGATAGAGCGTATCGAGGTCGCCGCGGGTCAGCGTGCCGCCGCAGTAGAGGCCGTCGCCGCCGGCGCTGGCGCAGGGGTCGGCGGCGGGCTGTACGCAGGCGCCGGCCTCGCAGCCGGCGGGGCAGGGCTCGACGCCGGCCACCTGCTGGTTGGCGCAGACATAGGCCGAGCGATGGTCGGTCCCGGGCAGCTCGGCGCCGCAGTACATGCCATCAGCTGCGCCCTGACACGGGTCGTCGGGCGGCGGCGCGACGTCGGGTTCGATACCCAGGTCGGCGATGGGCCCCCGGTCGGGCGCCGGCTCGACGCGTTGGTCGGGCGCGGCGCCGTCCCGTGCGGCGTCGATCTCGGGGCCGCTGTCGACCACGGGGCCGCGGTCCAGCGGCGGCTGGCCGTCGGCCGCGGCGTCGGTCGCCGTGCCCGGGGTGGTGATCTCGCCGGCGCAGCCGACGAGCGCGCCCAGCGTGAAGATGACGAGTCCGCGCATCGAAGCCCTCCCGTGCGGTCGAGCCCCGAGCGTAGCGCGGCGGTCTCAGGGAGGCGAGATGCCCGCGCAGGCTTCGAAGGCGGGCAGGCAGTGCTCGGCCTGGCAGGTCTCGCAGCCGGCCGCGTCGCCGCCGGCGCAGGCGAACGCGCAGTGGGTCAGCGTGCAGTCGAGGATCTGCCCGAAGCAGCCGGCGCAGTCGGGCGAGACGCCGATGGCCTCCTCGACGCATCCGGCGCCGCACGCGCTGCCCTGGCCGAAGCACGCCAGCGCGCACTCGGTCATCACGCCCTGCATGTCGTCGACGGCGCCCATGGCGCGGCTGTCGTCTTCGGAGGTGCAGGCGCCCTCGCCCAGCTCGGGCTCGGGCGCGGGCTCGGGCTCGGGCGCGGGCTCGGGTTCAGGCTCGGGCATCGGATCGGGCGTGCGCGGCGCGACGATGCGCGTCGTGCGCACCATGTGGGCCGGCGGGTCGCTCGAGTGGCAGAAGACGCAGCCGAAGTCCTGGTTGGCGTACATCCGATCGAACGCGTCGCCGTCCTCGCCGAGCGCGGCGAACTCGTCGACGAAGGCGTCGAAGTGCGTCAGCGTATCTTCGATCATCGGCCGATAGGGCCACTCGCGGCCGCCCGGCGCGTCGAGCGCGTCCTGCAGATACGACCGGGCGTCGTCGACCCGGCCCACCCGGGCATACGACTCGGCGAAGTGATAGGCCAGCCCCGGCTGGGCGAAGGGCGCGCGCCAGGTATTCTGGCCGCAGAACTCGGCGCCGTTGCAGCGCCACGCGTCGAGGCGATCGATGGTGTCCTGCGGGATGCCGGTCGACAGCGGCAATCCGATGGTGGTGCCGCTGATCGACAGGATGTTGCCCGTCGGGCAGCGCTCGACGTTGTCCCACGTGCGCTGCATGATCGCCGGCAGGTCGGCGCCGCCCCGCAGCCGCCACTCCAGGGCGATGTCCATCGAGTCCTTCCAGGTGGGGATGATGGCGTTGTGCGGGTCGAGCGCGGCCGCCTCGCGGAAGTCGGCGTCGATCTGCTGCAAGTAGCGGCCGTCCCGGTTCTCGAGGGCGAGGGCCAGCCCGAGCTGGCCGCGCAAGGCGTACGCGCGGCCGAGGTCGACGCCGTCTTGCGCTGGATCGACCACCTCGATGAGCGCCGAGAGCTGCTGATAGGCCCGCTGCCGCCCCTCGGCCTCGACGTCGAACGACATGCCGAGCCAGAACCACGACTCGGCGCACAGGAATCGCTCGGCGCCGTCGAGCGTGCCGCAGTCGTCGGCGTAGCTCAGCGGCGGCGCCTCTTCGAGGTGCACCGCCAGCGGCGAGCAGCGGTCGTGATCGCCGAAGCCTTCGGGATCGGGCTCGGGCGTGGGCTCGGGCGCAGGCTCGGGCTCGGGGTCCTGCATCGGCGTCATGGGCGCCGGGGGCTCGTTCGAGCCGTCGTCGGGCGCCGCGCAGGCCGCCAACCCGACGAGCGCGGCCCCGATCAGCATGTGCAGCCGGGTCGTCATCACATCCTCCTCCGCTGACGGCCGCTGTTTATTCGACCTTGGGGGAGATTGCACGCAAAAATCGACCGCCGAGCAGGCTGTACCGCAGGCGGGCACCCTTTGACGCCCCGGGCGATGTGCTTACCGTCCCTGCCGTCCGCAGAACCGAAGCACATTCAAGCCGGCGCCCGGCGCCGCAGGGAAGGGACACCCCATGAACCTCGAGAAGCTGACCAACAAAGCCCGCGAAGCGCTCGGCGAAGCCCACGGCAACGCCACCCGCGCCGGCAACCCCGAGCTGTACCCCGAACACATCCTGCTCGCCCTCGCCGAGCAGCGCGACGGCGTTGTGCCGGCGCTGCTGCGCAAGATGGGCCGCACCCCCGACAGCCTGGCCCGCCCGGCCCGCGAGGCCCTGGCCCGCAAGCCGCGGGTGCAGGGGCAGAGCGGGGTGCATACGAGCAAGGCCCTCAACGACCTGCTGCTGCGCGCCGAGGACGAGGCGCAGCAGATGGGCGACGAGTACGTCTCGTCCGAGCACCTGCTGCTGGGCATGTGGGGCGTCGGCGAGACGAAGACGATCTTGAAGGCCGAAGGGCTCGACCGGGACAAGATCCTGGCGGCCTTGCAGGAGGTCCGCGGCAATACCCGGGTCACCAGCAAGGATCCCGAGGCGCAGTACGACGCGCTCGACCGCTACACCCGCGATCTCACCGAGCTGGCCGAGCGGGGCAAGCTCGACCCGGTCATCGGCCGCGACGACGAGGTGCGGCGGGTGATGCAGGTGCTGCAGCGGCGCACCAAGAACAACCCGGTGCTCATCGGCGAGCCGGGCGTCGGCAAGACGGCCATCGTCGAGGGCATCGCCCAGCGCATCGCGACCGGCGACGTGCCCGAGGGCCTGCGCGGGCGCAAGCTCTTGAGCCTCGACCTGGGCGCGCTCATCGCCGGAGCCAAGTACCGCGGCGAGTTCGAGGAGCGCCTCAAGGCGGTGCTCAAGGACGTCTCGAGCGCCGAGGGCGACGTGATCTTGTTCATCGACGAGCTGCATACGCTGGTCGGCGCGGGCGCGGCGCAGGGGGCGATGGACGCCTCGAACATGCTCAAGCCGGCCCTGGCCCGGGGCGAGCTGCGCTGCATCGGCGCGACGACCCTCGACGAGTATCGCGCGCACATCGAGAAGGACGGCGCGCTCGAGCGGCGCTTCCAGCCGGTGATGGTGCTGCAGCCCAGCGTCGAAGACACGGTGTCGATCCTGCGCGGGCTCAAAGACAAGTACGAGGTGCACCACGGTATCCGCATCCAGGACGGGGCGCTGGTGGCGGCGGCGAAGCTGTCGGACCGCTACATCGCCGACCGGCAGCTGCCCGACAAGGCCATCGACCTCATCGACGAGGCCGCCAGCCGCATCCGGCTGCAGCTCGACAGCCGCCCGCAGGCCATCGACGACGTGGCGCGCAAGGTCACCGCGCTCGAGATCGAGCTGGTCTCGCTGCGCGCGGAGAAAGACGACGGCAGCCGGGCGCGCATCGTCGAGATCGATCGCGCGCTGGCCGAGCTGAAGGCCGAGCAGGATCAGATGACCGCCGCCTGGCAGGCCGAGCGCGACGCGCAGCAGGCGTCGAGCCGCCTGCGCGAGCAGCTCGAAGAGGCCACCAGCGAGATGGAGCGCATGCAGCAGACGCTGCCCAAGGTGGTCGAATACGACGCCCGCGAGCGCATGTACCGCCGGCTGGGTGAGCTGCAGGCCCGGATCAGCGGCATGCGCGGCGAGCTCGAGACCGCCGAGGCGCGGCTGGCCGAGATTCAGGAGTCGGGCAAGAGCTTCCTGCGCGAGGAGGTCACCACCGCCGACGTGGCCGCGATCGTCGAGCGCTGGACGGGTATCCCCGTCGACAAGCTGCTGGGCAGCGAGGCGGAGAAGCTGGTGCGCATGGAGGACAACCTGCATCGGCGGGTGGTCGGCCAGCGCAAGGCGGTCGAGGCGGTGGCCAACGCGGTGCGCCGCTCGCGGGCCGGGCTCTCCGACCCGCATCGGCCCATCGGCAGCTTCCTCTTTCTCGGGCCGACGGGCGTCGGCAAGACCGAGCTGGCCCGCTCGCTGGCGCAGTTCCTCTTCGACGACGAGCGGGCGATGGTGCGCATCGACATGTCGGAGTACATGGAGCGCCACGCGGTCAGCCGGCTCATCGGCGCCCCGCCGGGCTACGTGGGCTACGACCAGGGCGGCCAGCTCACCGAGGCGGTGCGCCGGCGGCCGTACTCGGTGATCCTGCTCGACGAGGTCGAGAAGGCGCACCCCGAGGTGTTCAACGTGCTCTTGCAGCTGCTCGACGACGGGCGGCTGACCGATGGGCAGGGGCGCACGGTCGACTTCCGCAACGCGGTGGTCATCATGACCAGCAACCTCGGCAGCCATCACATCCAGGACGGCGACGCGACCCACGAGGCCATCGAGCGGCGGGTCATGGACGCGGTGCGGCAGCACTTCCGGCCGGAGTTCGTCAACCGCATCGACGACGTGGTGGTCTTCCACCGGCTCGAGCGGGCGCACATCGATCGCATCGTGCACCTGCAGCTCGATCGCTTCCGCCAGCGGCTCGCCGAGCGGGAGATCGGGCTGCGCCTGACCGACGCGGCGATCGCCTGGCTGGCCGACGCGGGCTTCGATCCGGCCTACGGGGCGCGGCCGCTCAAGCGGGCGGTGCAGCGCTATCTGGAGAACCCGCTGGCGACCGATCTGGTGAGCGGGCGCTTCGCGGCGGGGGATGTCATCGAGGTCGGCCTCGACGGCGAGCACCTGACCTTCGACGCGGTCTGAGCGGCCCCGTTTTCCCCATCAGAATCACGACGGGCCGCCGCACGCCGGGCGGCCCGTTGTATTTCGGCTGCGGCGCGCGATCAGCGGGTGCGGCGGTGCAGACCCAGCAGGCCGAGGCCGAGCAGCAGCAGCGCGGTCGGCGCCGGGGCGTCACCCGCGCCGGCGTCGCAGGCCATGCGCGGCAGCTCCGGCGCGACCTCGCCATCGACCTCCGGCTCGACCGGCGTCTCTGCGGCGACCTCGCAGGGTTCGGCGACCTCTTCGTCGATGCGGCCGTCGCAGTCCTGATCGACGCCATCGCACGCTTCGAGCATGCCGCCGAACGGGCAGACCGGCGCGTAGCCCTGGTCGGGCGCGATGTCGGCCGGGCGGTCGTCGAGCGCGCTGTCGACGATGACCCGCATGTCGAAGCTCATGCTCCGGGCGTCGCGGGGAAGCCAGGCGTCGCGCAGCGCCGCGAAGTCGGGCAGGTCGATGATCAGATCGCCCGCGTCGCCGCCGATGGGCGGGATGCTGCAGTCGCCGAGCGGCAGGCCGTCGGCCTCGTGGGCGGCGAAGAGCGCGCAGTCGTCGGCGGTGACGCCGTGCCCGATGCGCACGAAGAAGTCGGCCATGCCGTCGAGGTCCAGGTCGAGGTCGATCTGCACCGCCTCGCCCTCGCCGAGCAGGGCGCTGTCGGCGCCGAGGGAGCCGGCGTGGGCGTCGCCGTCGCCGTCGCTGTCGCCGGCGATCGCGCCGGCGGCCATGCGGATGCCGAATCGGGCGGTGCCGTCCGCGGCGTCGACCGCGATACGGACCCGGTCGATGTCGAAGCCGCTGGGCGCGCTGCCCGAGTCGGACTCGCCGCCGTCGCCGTATTCGTCCGGGGCCTCGCCGAAGGCCTGGTCGATGTCGGCGACGGCGCCGGGCAGGGCCTGAGCGCCGGCGATGGCCGGCGTGAGCAGCGCGGCGAGGGTGAGGGGGATGCGGGTGAACATGAGAGCCTCCGTTGCTTGGGGTTCGACAGAGGCTAGGGTCGTGCGGCGGCTCTCTTTTCGGCGCGGCGTGCTTTTCTCCCTTACAGACCGCTGTGATAGGGCGCTGCTCAGGCGTGGGTCGGGCTCAGCCGCGCCCGGGCCACGAGCCGGCGCAGGCTGTGCCCGACGAAGTAGCGCAGCATGCGGGCCCACGAGCCGGGGCAGGCCCGGACGACCTGGACCAGCGCGTCGCCGCGATCCAGGTCGACGTGCCGGGCGAAGTAGGCCGCCACGGCCGCGTGGCGGGTCGGCGCCACGTCGAGGAAACGCCCGCCGTAGGCCGCCTGCAGCACCCCCGTCTGCGGATCGAAGGCCTTACCGGGCCACAGGGCGTCGACCACGCGCTCGGCGACTCGGGCCAACGCCGGGTCCGCCGGTCCCACGAAGCGGGGGTAGGCATGCTTCGCGCCCACGGCCGCGGCCGTCTCGGCGCCGATGACCGGGCTCTGGGTACGCGCGAGCAGAAAGACGGTGCGCCCCAGCGACCGCAGGGCCAGGCGTTGGCTCCAGCGGCCGGTCAGCGTCCGCCCGATGCCGCGCCCCTGCCACGCCGGGTCGACCGTGAAGTTGTCGACGTAGAACGCCTCGGCTCGGCCGAGCGCGAATCGCCGCGTGCCGTGGTGTCCGACGAGTCGATCGCCGCACCACGCGAGCTCGAGCCATTCGAGACCGTCGAAGAAGCCGCCGATGCGCGCCTGCCAGTTCGCCCGGAACGCCGGCGCGTCGCTCAAGCGCAGGTTGAGCGTCAGAATCTGCGCCCGCAGCGCTTCGGCGCGCGCCGGATCGAGGGTTCGGGCGGGGTGACGCAGGGTCTCGTAGCGCAGGGTCTCGGTGGGCAGGGTCTCGGTGGGCTGCATCGTCGGTCTCCAGCGGCGAAGTCTTCGCGCCAAGGCGCGAAACGCACGCGTCGACTCCGCAATCGCCCGCCCCAAGAATTCGGCCTCGATCGAAATTCCGATCCCCCGGTTGCCGAAGAGGGCTGAGGCGCTCGGTCCGTCTACCGAAGGGGTGCTCTACGAGCCGACGGCGGGGGCGGGCACGACCCGGTCGTAGCGCCAGTAGAACCCGATGGTGGCGATGTTCGAGTTCTGCGTGTTGGCGTAGCCAACGGCAACCTTCGAGCCGTCGAGCTGGGCAACAACCCCGATCAGCTCAGCGTTCGAGCCGAGCGGTGGCTCGCTCACGAAGCCCGATCCGCCCTCGTCATCGCCGCCGATCGCCCAGAGCTTGAAGCCGTTGCTGTCGTTGGTCGCGTGGTAGGCCTGCAGCGCGAAAGGGCGGATACCGAAGGTGATCAAGATGCGGTCCACCTGCGAGAGGCCGGCGTCGGTATCGGGCAGCTCCGGCGAGCCCACGGGGTTCGGTCCAGTGCCCACCTGGCGGCCGACGCCGACGTACTTGACTTTCCCGCCGTCCAGATAGGCGAGGTTGAGGCCGCAGAGATCGGGGCCGCCGTTGAGCCCGCCCGCGTTGTAGGCGAGGAAGCCGCAGCAGCTGGCGCCGTCGGGCAGGAAGGAGGTCTGGATCGCCCTGTCGTCCTGGCCCGACCACTGACCGCCGAAGAGGCCCGAGAGCACCCGGACGGATTTTTTGGCGGGCTTGTCGGTGCTGTCCAGCGTCGCGTAGTACCAGTAGTCGGCGATCTCGCGAACCGGCGCCCAGGTGGTCTCGAAATTTGGTTTCAGGACCGTGGCGAGGTAGCGATTGATGTCATTCTGGACCACCTCAGCCGCATAGGTCGTATTCTCGTAGCCCAGCTCCCAGTACGAGCGCTTCACTCCGAAGACGCCGCTGGTACGCTGGTCTTCCATGCGTTCACCCGTATCCCCACCATCCTGGTAGGAAGAGGACTTCACGAAGGGCGTCCGCGCGGCGTAGAGGTTCGACAGCGCCTGGTCGACCGCGGTGCGCAGCTGGGCCACACAGGTCTTGAAGTCGCCCTCGAAGTCAGCATTGCCGAATGCGGCGTAGAGGATCCTGTGCTGGATGTTCGTGCGCATCACCGCGACGGCGATCGTGCCGATGATCACCAGGTAGTTCAGCGTCTGCTCGGGCGCCTGGGGCAGCTGGGGGTTCGTCGCGGTGATGTCGAGCGCCTTGAGGTCATTGACGACCTCTTCGTAGAGCACCGAGTAGGCCTCGACCAGCGCTTGCTGGCTGCTGGCGGCCTTCACCGCGCCGACGGCGTCCATCAGCTTGGCGATGTTGATCTGGTCGACGTCCAGCGCGACCGCCGTCGCGAAATCCCGGATCTGCAGGTTGATCCAGCGGGTCGCTTCATCCCAGGTGTTGCCGGACGCGCCCTCGGCCAGATCGCCGAAGACCGACAGCAGCGTGGCCATCACGTCGCCGACCACGGGTACGGCGCCCAGCACGCCCTCGGCCACGTCCAGGACCGCGCCCGCCCAGTTCTCACTGCGCTGCACCGAGGCGACGCGGTTGGACAGTCGGCAGCCGCTGGCGCTGCTCTCGGACCAGCCCTGCGGCTCGCTGTCCCAGATCTGGATGGCGGAGATGTTGTTCTTCAGGCCGAACGGATCGAGGTTGGCCACACAGGTGTTCGGGCCGAACTGGCCGGTCGTGCCCGAGGGCCCGCCGTCGTTGTCCTTCCACACCTGCACCCAGGCGCGCGGCCCCGTGATGAAGCTGTCGATGTCGTCGGTGTGTTTGGGGGTGACCGCGCCGCTGGTGGGCCCGTTGATGAGCTGGCGGTTCTGGCGATAGCCGGTCTTCGTGTAGAAACCGGCCCAGCAATCGATGTTCTCGTCTGACATGACACCCTCGGATGTGTCCAATGTGGATGGTCAGCTGCGGGCCAGCGTTGAGGTGGGTCGCGACCGTGATCTGGTGAGCGCCTCCACGGCGAGCGACCCCTGATCGTGATCGACGACAGTGTGACTTGCCACCCACGTCGCCCAACGTGAATTATGTGAGTTCGGCGAGTGCTTCGCCAGGGGCGTTCGAAACGCCCATCCTCTGGTGCCCGAAAAATTCGGCCTTGATCCGCCGTACCACTGTGGCTATGTATTACCGCGTTAATACAGTGCTCGACAGGAACGCGATGAACACCCCCCGCCCGCCCGACGATCTGCTCGCGGTGCTCGCCCGGCTCGACGCCCCGCAGCTGCTCGGCGATCTGTTCGTCGATCTGCTCACCCCGGCCGAGGTCGAAGCCGTCAGCGAGCGCTGGGCCATCGTCAAGGCGCTCGCCGAGGGCCATACCCAGCGCGCGGTGCGCGACGCGGTCGGCTGTTCGGTGACCACCGTCACCCGCGGCGCGCGTCAGCTGCGCTATGGCACCGGCGGGTTCGCGGCGGCGTTCGACACCCTGCGCGACCTCGGTCTGCCCGCGCCCGGCGATTCCGAGCGGGCGGGGGAGGCCGGTCGATGATCCCCATCAGCCCCAGCCTCGCCGAGGTCGAGGCCTACACCGGTGATGCGACCCACGTCGCGCTTTCGCTCTCGCTGCTCGCCGACAGCCACACCCCCATCTCGGCCTTCCGGGCCCTCGCGTCCAGCGGTGAAGACGCGTTCCTGCTCGAGAGCGTCGAAGGCGGCGAGACGATGGCCCGCTACTCGTTCGTCGGCGCCGACGTGCGCGCCCGGATGACCTTCGCCGACGGCGTGGCGACCCTCGTCGAGGGCGGCGAAACCCGCGAGCTGAGCTATCGCGACCCGCTCGATCTGGTGCGCCATCGCCTCGCCGACTGGCGCCCGTGGAGCCCGCACGAGCTGCCCCGCTTTCCCGGCGGCGCGGTGGGCTATATCGGCTTCGACTGCGTGCGCGACTTCGAGCCGCGGGTCGGCCTGCCGGCGGGGCCCGGCGCGGGGTTCCCCTCGGGCGCGCTGCTCTTCGCCGACGCGGTCGCCGCCTACGATCACGTCCTGCGGCGGCTGGTGCTCGTGGTGCACGCCCCGCTGAGCGGCGATCGCCCGGCGGCCTACCACGCCGCCCGCGACCGGCTGCTCGATCTGATGGCCCGGCTCAGCGAGGCGCGCATGCCCGAGCGCCCGTGGCCGCTCGCCGCCGATCCGCGCCTCGAGGCCGGCCCGCCGCTCACCGTGAAGCCCAACCGCAGCCGCGCCGACATGGAGGCCGCCGTCGTGCGCGCCAAGCAGGCCATCGCCGCGGGCGATGCCTTCCAGGTGGTCGTCAGCCAGCGCTTCAGCGTCGAGGTCGAGATCGATCCGCTGGTGCTCTACCGGGCGCTGCGGGCGGTCAACCCCTCGCCGTACATGTTCTTGCTGCGCATCGGCGAGCGGGCCCTGGTCGGCGCCTCGCCCGAGGTGCTGGTGCGGCTCGAAGACCGCGAGCTGCTGCTGCGGCCCATCGCCGGCACCCGCAAGCGCGGCGCGACGCCCGAAGAAGACGCCGCGCTGGCCGCCGACCTGCTGGCCGACGAGAAGGAGCTCGCCGAGCACCGCATGCTCATCGATCTGGGCCGCAACGACCTGGGCCGCATCGCCGCGCCCGGCACGGTGCGCGTCGAAGACCGCGAGCACATCGAGCGCTACGCCCATGTCATGCACATCGTCAGCGACGTGCACGCCACCCTGGCCGATGGCTTGGATGCCTTCGATGTCTTCCGGGCGTGCTTCCCGGCGGGCACGGTCAGCGGGGCGCCCAAGGTGCGGGCGTGTGAGCTGCTCGCCGAACTCGAGCCCGATCGCCGCGGCCCCTACGCCGGCGCGGTGGGTTACTTCGGCGCCGACGGCAGCCTCGACACCTGCATCGCCATCCGCACGCTCTTCGTCGAGCCCGGCGCGGTGCATGTGCAGGCCGGCGCGGGCATCGTCTACGACTCGGTGCCGGCCAACGAGCACGTCGAGTGCGAGAACAAGGCCCGCTCGGCGCTGCGCGCGTTGCAGATCGCCCTCCAGCGCAGTCATCCAGAGCGCGGGCAGGTGACCCGATGAGCGCCCGCGTGCTGGTGATCGACAATTACGACTCGTTCACCTACAACCTGCATCAGTACCTCTGTGAGCTGGGCGCCGAGAGCCATGTCATCCGCAACGATGCCATCGACCTGCATGGCATCCGCGCCCTCGACCCGAGCCATATCGTGCTCTCGCCCGGTCCGGGCAGCCCCGACAAGCCGCGGGACTTCGGCGTCTGCGCCGATGTCATCACCGCGAAGCTCGGCCGACCGGTGCTCGGGGTCTGCCTTGGCCATCAAGGCATCGCCCACCACCTCGGCGGCCGCGTCGTGCGCGCTCCCGAGATCGTGCACGGCAAGACCGATGTCATCACCCACGATGCCAGCGGCGTCTTCGCCGACATGCCCGAGGCGCTGACCGTCATGCGCTATCACTCGCTGACCGTCGAGCCCGAGAGCCTGCCCGCCGACCTGCGGATCACGGCGCAGAATCGCGCGGGCCTCATCATGGGGCTCGCCCATCGCACGCGCCCGCTGTTCGGCGTGCAGTTCCACCCCGAGAGCATCGGCACGCCCGACGGACACCGCATGCTGCAGAACTTTCTGGCGGTCGCCCCGGCCGCCGCGGAGGCCAACCGATGACCGCCTACGCCGACGCCATGGGCCACCTCCTGGCCGGCGAAGAGCTGCCGCCGGCGACCGCCCGCGGGCTGATGCACGGCATGATGTCGGGCGCGCTGGGCGACATCCGGGTCGCCGCCGCGCTGAGCGCCTTGCAGGCCAAAGGCGTCACCGTGCCCGAGCTCGTCGCCCTGGCCCGCGGCATGCGCGATCACATGGTGCGGGTGCCCACCGACATCGAGGGCCCGCTGCTCGATACCTGCGGCACGGGCGGCAGCGGCCTCGACACCCCCAATACCAGCACCATGGCCGCCTTCGTCGTGGCCGCGGCGGGGGTGAAGGTGGCCAAGCACGGCAACCGGGCCAGCAGCGGCAAGTGCGGCAGCAGCGATCTGCTCGGCGGCCTGGGCATCCCGATCGCCGTCGGGCCCGAAGCGGCGGCCCGGCTCATCGACGGCGTCGGGCTGGCGTTTCTCTTCGCGCCGGCCTACCACCCCGCGGTGCGCCACGTCGTGCCCGTGCGCAAGGGGCTCGGCTTCCGCACGGTCTTCAACCTTCTGGGCCCGCTGTGCAACCCGGCCGGCGCCGACCATCAGCTGCTCGGCGTGGGTGATCCCGCCGGCGCCGCGCCGATGGCCGCCGCGCTGGCCGCGCTGGGCAGCAAGCGGGTGCTGGTGGTGCACGGCGACGACGGCCTGGACGAGCTCTCGCCCTGCGCCCCGAGCCGCACCTTGCTCGTGGAAGGCGGGCAGGTGACCGAGGGCCGGTTCGCGCCCGAAGACGTCGGCTTCGAGCGGCTCGCGCCCGCGGCCATCCGCGGCGGCGACGTCGAGGCGAACGTGGCCATCGCGCGGCGGGTGCTCGCCGGCGAGCCCGGGCCGCACAGCCAGCTGGTCGCGCTCAACGCGGGCGCCGCGCTGTGGGTCGCGGGCGTCGCCGATGGCATCGCCGATGGCATCGCCCGCGCCGTCGACATCCTCGAGAAGGGCGACGCGCTGCGTCTGCTCGACGCGTACAAAGCCGCCGCCGAGGCCGAAGATGCGCGCTGAGCCCATCGGCGCGGTGCCCCTGAAGACGCCGCCCGGCGTGCTCGGCGCGATCGTCGAGCGCACGCTGGCCGACGTGCGTCGGCGGGCGGCCGATACGCCGGGTCCTCGCCCCGATCCCGCGCGCCCGTTCGCCCAGGCCCTGCGGCGGCCGGGCCTGTCGCTCATCGCCGAGTACAAGCCGCGCTCGCCGAGCCGCGGCGCCATCCGCCCCGACGCGCGCCCCGAAGACATCGCCCGGGCCTATCTGCCTCACGCGGCGGCGATCTCGTGCCTCGTCGACGGCCCCTACTTCGGCGGCAGCTACGCCGCGTTGCGCCGCGTCCGCGAGACGGCGCCCCAGCCGGTGCTGGCCAAGGGCTTCTTCGTCACCGAGTTCCAGGTGCGCGAGGCGGCGTCCCACGGCGCCGATGCCATCCTGCTCATGGCATCGCTGCTGCCGCCCGCATCGCTCGAATCACTGCTGAATCTGGCATCGACACTGGGCCTGGACGCGTTGATCGAGGTGCACGACGCCGCCGAGCTGGCAGAGGTCTTGCCGCTCGGCGCGGCGGTCATCGGGGTCAACAGCCGCGACCTGACGACCCTCGAGATCGATCTCGACCACGCCCGGCGACTGCTGACGAAGGTGCCCGCCGACCGGGTGCGCGTCGCCGAGAGCGGGCTCGATACCCTCGAAGACATCGACCGGGTGCGCGATCGGGCCGACGGCGTCTTGATCGGCACCGCGTTCATGCGCGCGCCGGATCCCGGCGGGCGCATCGTCGAGCTCGGCCTGGGTCGGCGATCCTTCGCCACCAAGATCTGCGGGCTGCGCCGCCGCGAGGACGCCGACGCTTGCATCGCCGCGGGCGCCGACTTCGCCGGCATCAACCTGGCGCGACGCTTCCGCCGCTCGGTCGACGTCGAGACCGCCCGCCCGCTGGTGGCGGCGCTGCGTGGCTCGTCGGTGATACCGGTGGGTGTCTTCATGGATCAGCCGACCGACGAGGTCGCCCGTATCGCCGACGCGGCCGGGCTCGAATGGATCCAGCTGCACGGCGAAGAGTCGCTCGACGACTGCGCCACGCTCGCCCGGCGCTTCCATGTCATCAAGGCGCTCGACGACCGCACCGCTCACCGCGCGCCGGACTACGCCCCGCAGGTGGCCGCCTTCCTGCTCGATGGCCGCAGCCCGGGCAGCGGCGAGCGCTGGGATCCGACCCGGGTGGCGCTGCCGCTCGACGGCGGGCTGCTCGCCGGCCGCCCCGTGTGGCTCGCCGGCGGCCTGAACCCGGAGAACGTCGGCCCCATCGCCCGCATGGCCTCGCTGTCGGGGGTCGACGTGGCCTCCGGCGCCGAGCGGGACGGGCAGCTGGCATCCGATCGCATCAAAGACTTCGTACGCGCCGCGCGCGCCGCCCGTGAGGCACAGTCATGAAACACACCGGAAGCTATGGCCGCTTCGGCGGCTTCTACGTGGCCGAGCCGCTCATCCCGGCCCTCGAAGAGCTCGAAGCCGCCTGGCTCGACGCCCGCGAAGACCCCGGGTTCCGCGCCGGGCTCGACCGCCTGCTGCGGCACTACGCCGGCCGCCCGACGCCGCTGTATCGCTCGCCCACGCTCAGTGAAGACATGGGATGCCATGTCTATCTCAAGCGCGAAGATCTGCTGCACGGCGGGGCCCACAAGACCAATAACACCCTCGGGCAGGGTCTGCTCGCCGCCCGCATGGGCAAGACCCGCATCATCGCCGAGACCGGGGCCGGGCAGCACGGCGTGGCCACCGCGATGATCGGGGCGCTGTTGGGCCTCGAGGTGAAGATCTTCATGGGATCGCTCGACGTCGAGCGCCAAGCGCCCAACGTGCAGCGCATGCGGCTCTTCGGCGCCGAGGTCGTGCCCGTCGACAACGGCGGCGGCAGCCTCAAGGACGCCATCAACGAAGCCATGCGCTATTGGACCGAACACATCCGCGATACCTTCTATGTGTTCGGCACCGCCGCCGGCCCGCACCCCTATCCGTCGATCGTGCGCGACTTCCAGCGCATCATCGGCGAAGAGATCGCCGCGCAGCTGCTCGAAGAGCAGGGCCGCCTGCCCAGCGCGGTGATCGCCTGCGTCGGCGGCGGCAGCAACGCCATCGGCGCCTTCGCCCGCTTCGTCGAAGAGGACGGCGTGCAGCTCATCGGCGTCGAACCGGGCGGCCACGGCGTGGCCAGCGGCAAGCACGGGGTGACGCTCGGCGCGGGGCGGCCCGGCTGCCTGCACGGCTCGATCTCGTACGTCTTGCAAGACGCCTGCGGCCAGATCCACGAGGCCCACAGCATCTCCGCCGGCCTCGACTACCCGGGCGTCGGCCCCGAGCACGCCCACCTCATGGAGTCGAAGCGCGCCGAGTATGTCTCGGCGACGGACGACGAGGCGCTCGACGCCTTCGCCTGGCTCAGCCGCAGCGAAGGCATCCTGCCGGCGCTGGAGTCATCCCATGCCATCGCCGGCGCCCGGCGATTGGCCGATCGCTTCGGCCCCGACGACGTCGTCGTCATCAACCTCTCGGGCCGCGGCGACAAAGACCTGGCCCACGCCATGGCGGCGCTCGAACGGAGGGCGGGAGAATGAGCCGCGCGACCCCCGCGAAGAACCGCATCACCGCCGCCGTACGCGCCCGCAACGCAGCCGGGCAGGGGGCCTTCGTGCCTTTCCTGGTGCTGGGTGATCCCGACTTCGAGACCAGCCTGATGCTGGCGCAGACCCTCGCCGACAACGGCGCCGACGCGCTCGAGCTGGGCTTCGCCTTCAGCGATCCACCCGCGGACGGCCCTGTCATTCAGCGGGCCGACGAGCGCGCGCTCGCCGCCGGCATGACGCCGGCCAAGGCGTTCGATCTCATCGAGGCTCTGCATCGGACCCATGCCATCCCCGTCTCGCTGCTGGTGTACTACAACCTCGTGCTGCAGTTCGGGGTCGACGCCTTCTACCGCCGCGCCGCCGCGGTCGGCGTCGACGCGGTGCTGGTCGCCGATCTGCCGCCCGAGCACGCCAAGGACGCCGTCGAAGCCGCGCGCAGCCACGGCGTCGCGCCGGTCTTCCTGGCCTCCGAGCTGAGCCCGCCCGAGCGCCTCGAACGCATCGCGGCGCTGGCCGAAGGCTATATCTATGCCTTGGCCCGGGTCGGCGTGACCGGCGAGCAGACGGACGTCGATCCCAACCTGTCGGCGGCGCTCGATCGCATGCGCGCCGCCACCGATCTGCCGTTGCTCGCGGGCTTCGGCATCGGCGGCCCCGAGCAGGCCCTCGCCGCCCGGCGGGCCGGCGCCGACGGCGTCATCGTCGGCAGCGCCATCGTGCGCCGGGTGGCCGCGCACCTCGACGATCGCGACGCCATGCGCGACGCCGTCGCTGAGATCGCGTCGACCCTGGCCGCCGCCGCCCACACAACACTCTAGTCATAACGAGCCGTCACGAGTCATCCCATGTCGATCGTCATGCACCACGCCGCCACCCCCGTCGACGTGCAGGGGGTCTGCGATGTCATCGCCGCCCGCTCGCTGGCCCGGCTCGGCTGATGGCGACCGCATCCCAACGGCTGATCACGCTGCCGGTGCCCGGCAGCAAGAGCGTGACCCATCGCGCCTTCTTGCTGGGTGCCTTGTCGACGGTGCCCTGCCGGGTCGAAGCGCCGCTGATGGGCGCCGACTGCAAGAGCACGCTGAGCGTCCTGCGCGGCCTCGGCGCGCGCTTCACCGTCGAAAAGACCGCGGTGTGCTTCGAGCCCATCGCCGACTTCACTCCCGCGGACGCGCCGCTGGACTGCGGCAACTCGGGCACGACGCTGCGGCTCGTATCGGGCCAGGTCGCTCGGCTGGCGGGCCGCTCGACGCTCGTCGGCGACGACTCCCTCAGCGGGCGGCCCAACGGCCCGCTGCTCGACGCGCTGCGCGGCGCCGGGGCGTCGGTCGACTCGAACGACGGCACCGCGCCGCTCGACATCGCCGGGCCGATCCGCGCCGGTGTCTTCGAACTGCCGCCGCGGGTCAGCAGCCAGTACGCCTCGTCGCTGATGCTGGCCGCGGCGCTGCTCGACGGCGACAGCGTCGTGGTCCTGCCGCCGCCGGTGGCCAGCCGGCCGTATCTGGACATCACCCGCGAGGTCGCCGCGGCGTTCGGCGTGACGCTCGACTTCGCCGAGGGCCCAGGCGGCCTGAGCGCGGCGATCGCCGGCGGCCAGCGACCGAAGGCCGCGCGCTACGCGGTGGAAGGGGACTGGTCGGGCGCGGCTTTTCCGCTCGTGGCCGGCGCGCTGCTCGGCCGGCCGGTGGCGCTCAGCGGGCTGCGCCGAGACAGCGCGCAGGGCGACCGCGCGGTGGTCGACATCATGGGCCGCTTCGGGCCGCGGATCACATGGCGCGATGACACGCTGATGCTCGAACCGATGCCATTGAAGGCGCCCGATGTCATCGATCTGGGCGCAACGCCCGATCTCTTTCCCGCGCTGGTCGCGCTCGCTGCGCTGGCCGAGGGCACGACCACGTTCGTCGGCGCGCCGAGCCTGCGGCACAAGGAGTGCGATCGCATCGCTGCGATGGCGGCCGGGCTGACCGACTTCGGGGTCGAATGCCACGAACGCCCCGACGGGCTGGTGGTGGTCGGCGGCGGGCTGCGCGCGGCGGATCACATCATCCAATGCCACCACGACCATCGCATTCACATGGCCTTCTCGATCCTGGCGCGCCTCGCCCCCGCCACCGTCGCCGACCGCGGGTGCGAAGCGGTGAGCTACCCCGACTTTCACGATCATCTCGAGCGCATCACGGGGTGAGCGATCGCCTCACCGCGGCGGTCTCCACCGTGTGCGGCTGGTGGCCCAGGTGCACCGTCAGCCCCGGGATCGTCGCCGCCAGCGCCTGCAGGCGCTTCAGGCTGCGGGCGGCGCCGTCCAGGTCGTTGTTGAAGGTGCCCGGCTCGACGCCGTGATCCCAGCCCCAGTCGGTGTGGCAGGCGTCGCCGACGAGCAGGGCCGGGCCCTCGGGGGTGCGCACGAGGAAGGCGGTGCTGCCCGGGGTATGCCCCGGCACGTACAGCGCGAAGACGGTGCCGTCGCCGAAGATGTCGAGCACGCCGTGCAGCGCGCCGTCGGGGTCCGGCTCGAAGCGCCACGTCTGCAGCTCGATGTCGCCGACCAGCGCGTCGGTGGTGCCTTGCGTGAACATGTTGAGAAACGCCGAGGCCTCGCTCTCGCCGGGGCCGGTGTAGACCGGCACGGCGTCGGGCACGTCGGGCAGGCCCATGATGTGATCCAGGTGGATGTGGGTCAGGAATACGCCCGCCAGCGGGCCGTTGGCCGCCAGCCACTCGGCGGTGTCGACGTGCACCTCGAGCTTCTCGAGGTTCATCGCCGAGGCGACCAGCGAGGAGACCGGCGCGGTGTCTGCGTCGCGGAAGGCGGCGGCGACGCCCGTGTCGACGAGGAAGCGGCCGCGGGTCGGGTGCTCGATGGCGTAGGCGTAGATCTGGATCGGCTCTTCGCCGTCTTCGAGCCCGTGGGCCTCGGCGGTGGGGTGGTCGAGGTTGATCAGCCCGCTGCGGTCGACGGCCCAGTCGGCGGCGACGATGCGGGTGAGCTTCACCGGGCCCGGCGTGGTCGCGGCGGCGCGCAGGGCGCCGCTCGTCGTCGGCGTGCCCAGATCGGTGGGGCGGGTCTGGTGGCTGCTGGCGGCGCAGCCGGCGGTGAGCAGGGCCAGCGCGAGGGCGGCCGTGATCGATGGGCTCTGCATGACGTCTCTCCGGTGAGTCGTTGTCGACCACGCCATGGTCGTTCATCATCAGGCGCATGGAAAACGGCCGAATCTGCATGGAGCCATCCGAAAATGGATATCTCGTGGGACGACGCGCGCATCTTCCTGGCGGTGGCCGACAGCGGCAGCTTCAGCGCGGCCGCCCGCGCGCTGCGCATGGGCCAGCCGACGGTCAGCCGGCGCATCGCCGAGTTCGAGGCGCGGCTGGGCCGGGTGCTCTTCAACCGCGGCCGACAAGGGGCGACGCTGACCGCCGAGGGCGGGCGGTTGTTGACGTCGGCGCGGCAGATGGCCCGCTGGTCGGCGGAGTTCGAGCGGGCGCTCGCCGAGGGGGAGGACGCCGCCCGGGGCCCGGTGCGGTTGACGGCCCCGCCGGGCATCGCCTTCGAGTTCCTGGTGCCGTTCTGCGCGCTGCTGAAGACGCAGCTGCCGGGCATCCGGCTCGACCTGCTGGCGACGGTGGACTACCTCGATCTGACGCTGGGTCAGGCCGATCTGGCCATCCGCTCGCGGCCGGCCAGCGAGCCGGGGGTCGAGACGCTCTACAGCCTGGAGGTGCCGGTGGGTATCTTCGCGGCGCCGAGCTATCGCGAGCGGCTGCCGGCGGGTCCGCTGAAGGTGGGCGACCTGGATTGGATCTGCTGGGCCGGCGCCAAGGAGCGGCTGATGCCGCGGCCGCAGCTCGAGGCGCTGATCCCCGACTTCGAGCCGGCGTTCGCGTCCGATGACTATCTGATCCAGGTCCGCGCGTGTCAGATGGGGCTGGGCGCGATGTTCCGCGGGCGCATCCGCCACCCGCTGATCGCCGACATGGGTCTGGTCGAGCTGCCCGTCGACCTGCCGCCGGTGCGCGACGCGCTGCACCTGATCGGGGCCCGCGGCATGCGCCATGTGCCGCGGGTGCGGGCGGTCATCGACGCGCTGATCGACGCGCTGGACGATACGGTGCGCCTGCGGCCGCCGGCTTGACCGTGCTCACAGCATCTCAGTCACAGCCGCTCGCGGGTGAAGTCGAGGCAGGCGTCGCTGTCTTCGCCGCAGGCCGCCTCGCGAATGCAGCGCTCCATCTCGCCGCAGGGCAGCGCGTCGGGCTCGGCGACGCAGGCCAGCACCGCCTGGCGGATGACATTGCCCATGCAGGCGAGCCGCTCGGGCTGGACGAGCAGCGCGCCGCGGGGATCGCAGCGGTCGAGGAAGTCGGCGTAGTCCCCGTCGAGCCAGCCGGCATCGCATTCGAGGCCGCCCACGCAGGCGTGCACGATGGTGCTGTCGAAGCACTCCGGCGACTCTTCGAGCGCGCATTGCTCCATGGTGCGCCGATGGGCGTCGTCGAGCCGCAGCGCGGCGTGGTCGCAGGCTCGATAACACTGCGAGTACCGGTCCCGATCGCCGCAGACGCCCGTGCTGCGGTCGCAGATGCTGTAGCAGTCGACCGCCAGCCGGGTCGACAGGATCGCCATGCACCCCGGGTCGCCCTGACACGCGGCCTGGTTGAGGCAGAACTCCATGTCGACGCACATGCCATTGAACAGGCACTGCTCGATGGCGCCGCGGCGCTCGGGGGTGAGGCAGGCCCATTGCTGCGGTTCGCGGTAGGGGTCTTCGCGGCAGTCGGCCTCGTTGAGCCAGCCGCGGCCGTCCATCGCGCAGCGGGCGATGGTATCGCAGTGCGCGCCGACGATGGCCTCGGCGTCGCAGTCGAGCGCTTCGAGGCAGCGGCGGGCCCGGTCGTCGGCCTGCGGGTCGTCGGCGAGGCAGTCGAACCACGGGCCGTAGTGCAGCGGATCGAGCGCGGTGACGGCGGCGCGGCACGCCGAGCGGTTGGCGAGGCCCTGCCGGGTATCGTCGGGGATGAGGGCGGCGCAGCGCTCGAGGGCGGCGTCGAGCTCGACGGGGGCCGGCTCGGGCTCGGGCTCGGGCTCGGGCTCCGGCTCGGGGGCAGGTTCGGGTTCGGGGATGGGCTCGGGCTCGGGCTCGGGTTCGGGGACCGGGTCGGGTTCGGGGAACGGCTCAGGCTCGGGCTCGGGCTCGGGCTCGGGGACCGACTCGGGCTCGGGGACCGGCTCGGGCTCGGGGACCGGCTCGGGCTCGGGCACCGGCTCCGGCTCACCGGGCTCGGGTTCCGGGGCCGGCTCGGGCTCGACGAGCGGCGCGTCGTCCGGCGCGGGGGCGGGTTGCTCGATGCACCCCCCGCCGAGCGAGAGCAGCGACAGCGAGAGCAGACATAGGGCGGCGGGCGACGGGCGTGGCATCTCGACCTCCTCGACGGGTGTGTCGTACATGCTGCCGGTTCGCGCCGACCGGCACAGGAGAAGGCTTCTTCGCGGGCCGAGGGGCGAAAAACCTTTCACCCCGGGCCCCGGGCCGATTGGCGTATGGTGTACGGCGCACGGCGGCAGGAGGAGATCGTGCAGTCAGGGGTCGGTCGGCGCTGCAGATGGGTCGTGATGGCGCTCCTCGCGTTCGTCTGGGCGTGCGAGGGGCGGCCGAGCGGGCCGGTGGTCGACAGCGAGAGTCACTGGCTCGAACGCTGCGAGACCGCCGCGACCTGCGGCGGCGCCCTGGAGTGCGTCTGCGGGGTCTGCACCGTGCCGTGCGACGGCCCCGGCGGGTGCGGCAGCGTCGTGAGCGGCATGGTCTGCGCGCCCGAGCCCGATCGCTGCCCGATCTTCGCCGGCGGGCTGTGCACCGCCCGCTGCGCGGTCGACGGCGACTGCGTGCGCGAGCACCTGGCCTGCGTGGCGGGGGCGTGCATGCCCATCGCCAGCGCGCTGCCCGATCTGGGCCCCGACATGTCACCGCCACAAGACATGACGCCCGGTCCGGCGCCCGCCGATCTGGGGCCTTCTGGTGACATGGAGCCGTCCGCCGACATGGGTATGCCCGACATGTCACCGGAAGGTGACGCCATGGCGCCGGACATGGCCGCCGACATGGCCCTGCCCGGCGACATGGCCCCGCCCGATATGGCGCCCGCCGCCGATATGGCGCCGCCGGTCGAGGGCGAGTGCGCGCACCCCGACTCGACCTGCGTCGACGACGCGCAGTGCGCGCCGGGGGTCTGCAGCAACGCGCTGCCCGGCGGCCCCTGCGCCTGCGTCGACCCTGCCCCGGCGATCGAGCGGGTCATGTGCCCCGCCGGCGAGTGCTGCGCCGACGACGAGTGCCCCGCGGTGGGCGAGCAGGCCGGGCGCTGCCAGGGCGAGCGCCTCGACCCCCAGAACAACGCCTGCTTCGGCGAGCCGGCGATCAACGTCTGCGTCGCCGAGGCCTGCGCGGCCGACGCCGACTGCGACCCGGGCAAGACCTGCATCCGCCCCGGCGAGTACGGCCACGCCATCAGCGCCTGCGTCGACGCCACCTGCGCCACCGACGCCGACTGCGTCGACGGCGCCGAGGGGCAGTGCACGCCGTTCTTCAGCGCCTGCTTCGTGCGCGGCTTCCACTGCACCTACCTCATCGACGCCTGCCGGACCGACGCCGACTGCCCCGAGCGCGGCGCGCCCAAGGTCTGCCTGCCGCTCGACGGCGGCGGCACCGAGTGCCGCGAGGTGCCGTAGCCGCCGCATACGAATCCCGAGCCGGGGTTCGGCATCTCTGGTGGTTGCCCATCCACGCAGGAGGCGCCCCCATGACCGCCGATCACGCGCTCGGCATCGAGCTCTTGAAGACCGCCCGCACCGTCGCGGTGCTCGGCGCCCACCCCGAGCCGTCACGGCCGGCGCACTACGTGCCGGCCTACCTCGTCGAGCACGGCTACACCGTCTACCCGGTCAACATCACCAAGGTCGGCCAGACCCTCTTCGGGCAGCCGGTGCGCGCCAGCCTGACCGAGCTCGAGGGCCCGATCGACGTCGTCGATGTCTTCCGGCCCTCGTCGGCCATCGCCGATCACGTCGACGAGATCCTGGCGATGACGCCGCTGCCCGGCGCGGTGTGGCTGCAGCTCGGCATCCGCGACGACGCCAGCGCCGAGAGGCTGCGCGCGGCGGGCATCCGCGTGGTGCAGGACCGCTGCATGCTCGCCGATCATCGACGGGCCGGGCTCGGCTGAAACGCGGTCGATCCGGACCTGTGCGACCCGCCCCGCGCGCCTGCATCTCATCGTCCCGGCGATTCTCCCGGGCCGCCGCGGGATCCCGGTTCCCGATCCCCCCGTGGATCTGCTATGTCCCCCGCGCGATACGCGTGAGCGCGAGGCGAACGAGGAGGATGAATCCCATGATTGTTGGCGTCATCGGTTCGGGGGCCATCGGCCCCGACCTGGCCTACGGCTTCATGTCGGCCATCGGCGGCAAGGGCAAGGTGTACCTGGTCGACATCCGGCAGGAGGCCCTCGACGCGGGCGTCGCCCGGATTCACAAGTACATCGCCAAGGGCGTCGCCCGCGGCAAGCTCTCGGCCCGCGCGGCCGAGGCCATCAAGGGCAGCCTGCAGCCGACCCTCGAGCTGAACGATCTCGCCGACTGCGAGTACGTGCTCGAGGCGGCCTCGGAGAACCTCGAGGTCAAGAAGGCGATCATCGCCAACCTCGAGGCGGTGGTCGCCGACGACTGCCTCATCGGCTTCGCCACCTCGGGCCTGCCCCGGGCGTGGATCGCCGCCGACGCGCAGCACCCCGAGCGCTGCTTCGTCAACCACCCGTTCTTCCCCGCGTGGCGCTCGCTGCCCATCGAGGTGGTCGCCGAGGACGACGACTCGGCGCTCGCCGCGCGTATGAACCGCACGCTCGAGCGGCTGGGCAAGGTGCCCATCCGCACCGCCGACGTGGTGACCTTCGCCGCCGACGACATCTTCTGCAACTACTGCTCCGAGGCGGCGCGCATCGTCGCCGAGGGCGTGGCCTCGCCGGCGCAGGTCGACGCGATCGTCAACGGCGCCATCGGTGGCGGCGGGCCGTGCAACGTGCTCGACGGCACCCAGGGCAACCTGCTCGTCAAGCACTGCCAGGAGCTGATGCGCGACGCGCGCGACGACGGGCGGTGGTTCGAGCCGCCGGCCATCCTCGCCGAGAAGGGCAACGCCCCGTGGCACGACCGGCGCAACCCGGGCGACCCGAGCCACGACGACGCGCTGGCCAGGACCGTGCTCGACCGCATGCTGGCGGTGCTCTTCGCCCGCACCCTGTGGGTCGTCGAGAACGACGTCTGCACCGCGACCGAGACCAACTGGATGACCCGCACCGCGCTCGGCTTCTCGACCGGGCTGGTCGATCTGGCGCACCAGATGGGCGCCGACGAGGTCCGCCGCGTCGTGGTGGGCTACGCCGAGAACAACCCAGGCTTCGAGGTGCCCCGCTGCATCGCCGAGCGTGACCTGCCGGCGCTGTACAGCAACCTGCGCACCTTCGACGAGGGCGGCGTACGCACCATCGAGGTCTTCCGGCCCGAGGTGAAGAACGCGCTCAACGCCAAGACCATCGGCGAGATCGACTGCGCGATGCAGGGCGCCGAGAAAGACGCCAGCGTGCGCGGGGTGATCTTCACCGGCTTCGGCGGCTCGCTGGCCGGCGCCGACATCAACGAGCTGGCGGTGGTCGACAACGCGGCCGACGCCGCCGCGCTGTGCAACCGGACCCACGCCGTCTGCCGGCGCATCGAGAAGATGAAGACCCCGGTCGTCGCCGCGCTCGACGGCGCGGTGCTCGGCGGCGGGGCCGAGCTCTCGATGTGCTGCCACGCCCGGGTCGCCGGGTCGCGGCTGATGCTCGGCCAGCCCGAGGTCAACCTGGGCATCATCCCCGGCTACGGCGGCACCATGCGCCTGCCGCGGCTGATCGGGCTCGAGGCGGCGCTGCGCATGATCCGCACCGGCGCGCCGATCTTCGCCGGCACCGCCTGCGAGCTGGGCTGGGCCCACGGGCAGCCGTCGGTCGATCCGCACCACGCCGCCCGGTCGCTCATCGAGGCCCACAACGCCGGCGACATCGAGCTGGCGCCGGTGGACGAGGGGCCGCTGGACGTGCCGGCGACGCTGCCCAAGGTCGATCTGGGGCACCACTCGCTGACCATCGACGCCATCGTCGTCGACGTGATGCGCCGCGGGCTCGCCGCCTCGCTCGACGAGGGGCTGGCCATCGAGGCCGAGGGCTTCGGGGCCTGCACCCAGACCGTCGACATGAAGATCGGCATGACCAACTTCATGCAGAACGGGCCGCGGGTGCCCGCCCTCTTCCTCAACGAGTAGCCCAGGAGCACGACATGAGCGCGGATCGAAGCATCGTCATCCTCGAGGGCGCCCGGCGGCTGCCCCGGGCCGACATCCTGATCAACAACCGGGCGCCGGGGCTCTTCTCCCGGTTCTCGACCACCCAGCTCGGCGGCATGGCCGTCGAGGGCACGCTCGCGGCCACCGCGCTCGACCCGGCCCTCGTCGGCCACGTCGTCATGGGCATGGCCCAGCACAGCCACCGGGACTCGATCTACGGGGCCCAGGGCATGCGCTGGCGCGGCGGGCTCGGCGACGACGTGCCGGCCCTGACCGTGGCCCGCATCTGCGGCAGCGGCGCCGAGAGCATCGCGGTGGCCAGCGAGATCATGCTCGCCGGCGTGCGCCACGACCGCGAGCGGCCGTTCATGGTCGTCGGCGGGGCCGAGAGCATGCAGTACCCGTTCTGCCTCTACAATCACCGGGGCAAGCCGGTGGGCAGCGCGGTGCAGAAGTACGGGCCCATCGACGCCTCGAAGCTGCCCCGCGGCACCCACCTGCAGGACATGCTGCTCATGAGCCTGTACGACCCGGGCTCGGGCTACGCGATGGCCAATACCGGCGAAGAGCTGGCCCGGCGCTACAACATCACCCGTGAAGAGTGCGACGTCTTCGGGCATCGCTCGCACGTCAACGCGAAGAAGGCGCGCGACGCCGGCTGGTTCGACACCGAGCTGGTGCCGGTCGAGGTGCAGACCGACGGCGCCGAAGAGCCGATCACCGTCGAGTACGACACCCACATCCTCGACGACGTCAGCCTGGCCAAGATGGGCCGCCTGCGCGCCGCCTTCGAGGCGGGCGGGGTGATCACCGCGGGCAACGCCTCGGCGGTGGTCGACGGCGCGGCGGCGATGGTGCTCGGCCGGCTCGACGACGCCGAGATGCACGGCGCGAAGCCGATGGCGCGCATCGCCGGCATGGGCGTGGCCGCCTGCGACCCGAAGATCATGGGCTGGGGCCCGGTGCCCGCGACCCGGCTCGCGCTGAAGAGCGCGGGCATCGAGGGCAAGGACATCGATCACGTCGAGCTCAACGAGGCCTTCGCGCCGCAGGCGCTGGCGGTCATCCGCGACTTCGAGGGCATGGGCATCGACCCGGAGAAGGTCAACCCGATGGGCAACGCGATCGCCCTCGGTCACCCGCTCGGCGCCACCGGCTCGATCCTCACCGTCACCTGCGCCCACGCGCTGCAGCGCACCGGCCAGCGCTATGGCCTCGTGACCATGTGCATCGGCGGCGGCCAGGGCATCTCGCTGGTGCTCGAGCGCATGTAGCCCCCGCGTCGGCCCCGCGCGACGCCGGGGCGCTCACTTTTCCCGTGACGGTCGGCGCCTCTTCGCATCGTAGGAGTCGGCAGTGAGTTCGAAGGCACCGCTCGCAGCGGCGCACGCCTTCGGCTCGCGGGTCGATCCGGCCGGAGGCGGTGATCGACGTCCGCGGTCTCGGCTTCAGGGCGGGACCCCCCGCGAGGCCACCGCTGGCCTCGAGCAGCCGCAGCCCGCGGCTGCCGTCGGTGCCCGCGCCGGTCAGCACGATACCGGCGGCCCGATGCCCGTATTGCTCTGCCAGGGACTCGAAGAGGTAGTCCACCGGCCGCCGGCCCTCCTGACGGTCACGGGGGCGCCAGAGCTCGATCACCCGTCGCGCACGCCCATCATGGTGCCCGGCGGGATGATGTGGATCCGGTCGGCTTGCAAGGGCATGCCGTGCTCGGCTGCGACGATCGGCAGGTCGCTGCCCGGGCGCAGCAGCTCGACGCGCATGCTCTCGTGGCTCGGGTCGGGGTGCTGGACAACCAGATAGCAGATGCCGGCGTTGGCCGGCAGGTGGGGCAGCAGCGCTTTGAACGCCTGTAGACCTCCGGCGGAAGCGCCGATGCCGACGATGAGTCGCGCCGGGTTCTGAGCAGTGGTCGTTGGGCCTCGATGCCGTGGCTCGTTGGAGTCGGGCGCTGTATCCGACCCTGTAGGGAGCACGGCGCCCGCTGAGCGCCGATCCCTGAACCGTCCGCCGGCGCTCAGGCCCCCACCGCCTCCAGCCCCTCCGACCACGCGCGCAGCGCGTCGAGGCAGCCCAGCGCCGTGCGCCCCTTGTCGGTGAGCGTATAGGCCACCCCCGGCGGCGCGGTATCGAGCACCTGCCGCTCGACCAGGCCATGCGCCTGCAGGTGGCGCAAGCGCTCGGTGATCATCTTCTTGCTCGCCCCGCCCACCATCCGGCTGAGGTCGTTGAAGCGCACCGGCGCGTCCTGCAGATGCCACAGGATCGAGCCGGTCCACTTGCCGCCGAGGATGCGCATGCCGCGCTCGATCGCGCACGGCCGATCGCAGGCGTCGACCACCGACTTGCGCCCCCGGGGATCACGCTCGACCCGCGCTTTCATGCCGCCTCCTGCCGCCAGATTGAAGGTTACGAAAAGTATACTGGTTGAAGTCGGTTCCTTTGGCCAGCAGTTTGGGCGCACCACCCCAGACCCCCAGGAGCCGGACAGTGACCAACGTCTTGATCATCAACGGGCACCAGCCCTACCCGTTCGCGCCGGGCGCGCTCAACGGCGCCTTCGAAGCCCGCGCCCGGGCCTTCTTCGAAGACCGGGGCTTCACGGTGCGCACCACCCGGGTCGCCGACGGATGGCACGTCGACGACGAGATCGAGCGCCATCGCTGGGCCGACGTCGTCTTCATGCAGTTCCCCTGCAACTGGATGGGCGTCTCCTGGCGGCTCAAGCAGTACATGGACGAGGTCTACACCGCTGGCATGGACGGGCGGCTGTGCGCCGGCGACGGCCGCTCGCGCACCGACCCGGCGAAGCAGTACGGCACCGGCGGCACCCTCGACGGCACGCGCTACATGTTCTCGGTGACCTTCAACGCGCCGGCCGAGTCGTTCGGCGACCCCGAGCAGACCTTCTTCGAGGGCCGCTCGGTGGACGACCTGCTGTGGCCGATGCACCTCAACATGCGCTTCTTCGCCGCGGCGCCGCTGCCGACGTTCTCGTCCCACGACGTCA
Source organism: bacterium (assembly GCA_030427205.1). Classification (GTDB taxonomy): domain Bacteria; phylum Myxococcota_A; class Bradymonadia; order UBA7976; family UBA1532; genus JACKDM01. The sequence continues at coordinate 47,271 of JAUHXC010000033.1, forward strand.
TGAAGAACCCTCGGATCGAGAACGATTTCGCGCGCTTCGACGCGCACCTCGCCGCGGCCTTCGCCGCCGATGCCAACCCGGAGATCAACCGATGAACCACACCGTGAAGCTGCACGCCGGGGCCGAGTGCCCGCCGATCGAAGCCGCCGACCTCGACGGCAACCGACGCGACCTGCGCGAGCCCGCCGGCGGCGCCGACTGGATGATGCTGGTCGTCTACCGCGGGCGGCATTGCCCGATGTGCACCCGCTACCTCAATCAGCTCGAGACGGTGCGCCCGCGGCTGGCCGAGATCGGCGTCGACCTCGCGGCGGTCTCGGGTGACAGCGCCGAGCAGCTGGCCCGCCACATGGAGAAGCTGGACGTGCGCTTCCCGCTCTACCACGGGCTGACGACCGCCCAGATGCGCAGCCTCGGCCTGTACATCTCGCACCCGCGCTCGCCGAAGGAGACCGACCACGACTTCGCCGAGCCGGGCCTGTTCGTCATCAACGGCGCGGGGCGGCTGCAGGTGGTCGACCTGTCGAACAACCCGTTCGTGCGGCCCGATCCGATGACCCTGGTCTCGGGGCTGGCGTGGATCCGCAAGCCGACGAACAACTACCCCATCCGCGGCACGGCTGCGTATCGCTGAGCGGAGAGGGGATCGAGCGGCCCGACCCCCTGCGGCGAGGGCATCGAGCCACGCGGTCGGTGAGGCGAAGGGCTCGGCGGAGGGCTTCGATCTACAGCTCGAGCCACGGGACCCCCTCGGCCGAGGCCATTGGGCCGCTCGACCTGTCGAGCAAAGCCCTCGGCGGAGACCATCGGGCCGCGGGGTCGGTGGAGCGAAGGCCTGGGCGGAGGGCATCGGGCCGCTCGACCTGTCGAGCAAAGCCCTCGACCGAGCGCATCGGTCCATGGCCCGAGCGACGGGACCCACTGCGGCGAGGGCATCGGGCCGCTCGACCTGTCGATCAAAGCCCTCGACCGAGGGCATCGGTCCATGGCCCGAGCGACGGGATCCCCCTGCGGCGAGGGCATCGCGCCGGTCGACGTGTAGATCAAAGCCCTCGGCCGAGGGCATCGGTCCATGGCCCGAGCGACGGGACCCCCCTGCGGCGAGGGCATCGCGCCGGTTGACGTGTAGATCAAAGCCCTCGGCCGAGGGCATCGGTCCATGGCCCGAGCGACGGGACCCCCCTGCGGCGAGGGCATCGCGCCGGTCGACGTGTAGATCAAAGCCCTCGGCCGAGGGCATCGGTCCATGGCCCGAGCGACGGGACCCCCCTGCGGCGAGGGCATCGGGCCATGGGGTCGGTGGCTCGAAGGGCTCGGCGGAGGGCGTCGACCTACAGCGCGAGCGACGGGTCCCCCCGGCGGCGAGGGCATCGAGCCACGGGGTCGGTGGCTCGAAGGGCTCGGCGGTGATGCCCGCGGGACTTGGAGAGTGCCGTACGACCCGGGCGCATACATCGTGCGGCGACGGCCCGATGCTACGAGATCGTGCCTGTTGACACATCGTCAGTGGCCCAATACGGTCGTCACCCTGGCGACGGAGGGCATAGAATGGGCAGCGTTCGCATACTCGATCAGGCTGACGAGGCCGCCCCCTATCTCGACGACGTGATCGCCGCGACCGATGCTCACAAGAGAGAGCTCGGGTTTCTTCCCAAGGCTGTCTACGCGAGTGCGATCGATCAGGGTACCATCTGGATTGCGGTCAGCAATGGCTCCTACCGTGGACACCTGTTCTTCACGGGTGTCCAGCCTACCCTCAAGATTCAACAGCTGTTCGTCAGCCCCGGCTCCCGGAAGCGTGGTGTCGCTCGTGCCCTCGTCGAGGCGCTCGTCCGATACGGGGTCGAGGCTGGCTATGGCTCCATCCGCGCCCGAGTCGCCGAGGACCTCGACGCCAACGCCGCCTGGGCTCGGCTGGGCTTCGAGGTCGGGAAAGCGGTACCCGGCGGCCGAACCACGGGTCGCACCCTCCTGGTGCGTTATCGTCGGCTGATGCCACGTGGTCCTCAGACCAACTTCTTCGCTCTCTGCGATCAGTCGCGTCGCCAACTGAAAGAGATCAAGGCACTCGGACTGCCGGTGAGCGGGAGTGAATGCTATACGCTCGACGTCAATATCTGGCTGGACTTCCTCCTCGCTCGCGCACAGTTCGGCGAAATGGCCCGTGAGCTGATTCGGCAGGCGTCGCTTCGGGGACTGCGATTGCGCATCACTGAAGCGCTGCGCGAGGAGGCACGGCGAACATCGGCGAGACGGGTCCATGACCCTCTCTTGATGGTCGCGTTGGAGTGGCCGAGCCTCGAAGTCATCGAGGACGAATCCGTGGAGGCGCTCGTCGAAGATCTCCGATCGCTCGTCTTCCCCGACAGGAGCCTCGATCGACGTGGTGCCGCCAACGACATGTCAGACCTGCGCCATCTCGCATTGAGCATCGTGAGCAATGCCACTGGGTTCATCACCCGTGATCGGCACTTGCTGCGGGCTCGAGCGGCGGTCGAGGCGCTGTATCGCTTGCGGATCGTCTCTCCCGCCGAGCTCTTGGAGGTGCAGCATGAAGGGCTCGGTACCCCTCGACTCGGCCTCGACAGCCAGGGAGCGGGTGTTCATCTCCTGCCGTTGAGCGGGGTGGAGCGGCGCGATGCGATCGCTTTCATAGACAGCTTCGTCGACGGAGAGCGTCCCCACCAGCGCCTCGATCCGGAGTCGGAAGGGCGCGTGTGCTTCATCGGGCGTGATCTGATCGGCGTGGTTCACTGGCCCGCGGCAACCTGTCAGTCGCCGCACGTCGAACTGCTCATCGCCGATTCCAACTCGGCAGGATTCGAGGCGCGTCGGCAGGCGTTCGACGTCCTCGTCGGTTGGCTCCTGCTGGAGGTGCGGCCACAGCAGGGTCTTCGGCGAGTGCTGCTTCGTGTCGATCTGGAGACGCTCGAAGACTTCGGGCTGGAGCTTCAACGCATGGGGTTCTTCCGCACCGCCCGGATCGGGGACTGCGTTCGGTTCCTGCTCGGCCGCCCGATCGACCTGCGGTGGTCAGACATCCAAGACGCCGTACAGCAGGAGTTGGGGGCCAGATCCAGATGGCTCGGCGGTCCCGACGGTGGGCCGGTCCTCTCGTTGACGACCGCGGACGGCGAGCTGGCTCTCGAGCAGTTCGACTTCGAGACACGGTTCGGGTTGACGCGGGATACTCTGGAGGAGAAGGCCGCCTGGTATGTGCCTGTTCGGCCGGAGTTCCGGGACGAACTCCTGCCCAAGCCGCCTCAGATGGCGTTCCTGCGTCAGCGGGATGCCTCTCTTCGGGTCGAGCGGGTCTACTTCTGCAGCCCGGTCAAACCGCTCCCGGCCGCTGGGGATATCCTGCTCTGGTATGTCTCGAAGGATGACATGGCGATCGTCGGTTTCGCGCGGTGCACGGCGGCGACCATCGTCAGCGTCGCAGAGGCCCGCAGCCGGTTCGCCCGGCTCGCTGTCATCCGACCCGATGACGCGGCGAAGCGTGGCAAGGTCAAGTGCATCGCTTTCGACAACTACACGCCGTTGCCTCGGCCGGTTTCGCTCGCAATGCTGCGGCGGCTGGGCGCTTACCCGAAGCAAGGCCCGGTCAAGGTCGTGCGATTGCCAGATACTGTGGAGTTGGTGGACCTCCTGACGATCGGGTACTGATACTTTTGTTCAGTGGTCTTGAAGCTGGGATGGAGTATGCGGCATCGTGAGCGAGCACCCTGGCCGACGTGGAGTCCATGCGCGACGTCGTCATCTCGATAAAGCCCCGTTTTGTCGACCTCATCCTCGATGGCCGCAAGACCGTCGAGCTCCGAAAGGCGACGACTCGACTGCCGAAGGGCACCCGGGCGTTGATCTACGCGTCTTCGCCCCGGATGGCTGTGGTCGCGCAGGCTCGAATTCATGCCCGCCATCGATTGCCGGTCGATGAGATCTGGTCCCGGTTCGGGCAGCGGGCCATGATCAGCGAAGCCGAGTTCACCGCCTATTACGGTGACGCGCGTGAGGGTGTAGCTCTGGAGCTCGAACGCGTTCGGCCGCTCATGGAGCCGGTCTCGCTCGCTGAGTTGCGTGGGTTCGACGGGGCGTTCCGTCCCCCGCAGAGCTATATGAGGCTGCCTCCTTTCTTGATATCGCTCGCCGAGCAACGCTTCGGTTGGACTCCGCGGCGGTTGGAGTTGGCTCCCCCGGGCATCTGAGCGGCTGGAGAGGCGTCGGTATCCCTCGCGCAGTGAGAGTGGGTGCCGAGCGGCTGTGATGAGGTGCTCTCGCTGCCTACAGGAACATACCGCCCGAGACCTCGATGCGCTGGCCGGTGAGCCAGCCGCCCTCCTTCGAGCAGACGAGCGAGACGACGCCGGCGATGTCGGTGGTCTCGCCGACGCGGCCGAGCGCCGTATTCTGAGCGATGATCTGCGCCATCTGCGGCGCGTGCTCGAAGGCGGGCGCGGTGAAGTCGGTGTACAGCGCGCCGGGCGAGACGGTGTTTCCCCACGGCCCGAGCTCTTGGGCCAAGTAGCGAGCGAGCAGCTCGACGGCGGCCTTCATCGGGGCGTAGGCCACCAGGCCGGGATCGCGAATCGCGATGCCCGAGGCCATCCGCGGCACGCCGCGCATCCGCCGGGTGGTCGAGCGGATCGTGGCGATTCTGGGGGAGAGCGCGCCGGGCGGTTGACGATCGCCGGGCCGGGGTCTCTGGGTCATGAGAACCATGAGGAGGCTGGAATGCGCGCGTGGTCGCTGATGCTGGGTGCGGTGTTCGTATTGGGGTGTGTGCCGGATGGCGGGCGCGGTGGCACGGGGGACGACGACTGCGAGGCCGGCGATACCCGGCGCTGCGCCTGTCCCGATGGCACCGCGTCGACCCGGATGTGCCAGGAGGGGCAGTACGGGCCGTGCGCCTGTGGCCCCATCCCCGATACCGGGTTCGTCGTCGACGGCGGCGCCGAGGGTGAGGGCGAAGGGGAAGGCGAGGGTGAGGGCGAAGGCGAAGGGGAGGGTGAGGGCGAAGGGGAAGGCGAGGGTGAAGGCGAGGGCGAAGTACCGGACTGCGTAGACGGGACCATTGAACAACGCCCCTGCGGGCTCAACGGTCGAGGCTTCGAGTCCCGGGTCTGCAGCGACGGCCGCTATGGCGACTTCGGCGCCTGCGAAGACCCCGATCTGTGCGTCGACGGCGCGGCCGAGGTGGCGCCCTGCGGCCCCGACGGGGGCGGAGAGGCTGCCCGAACCTGCGTCGAGGGCCAGTGGGCCGACGGCGTCTGCGAGGGCGAAGCCGTCTGCGAGGACGGCGCCCGCGAGGCGCGGCCGTGTGGACTCAACGGTCGGGGCGCGCTGCCGTCGCTGTGCGTCGACGGCCGCTGGCAGCCCGATGGACCGTGCGACGACCCGGATCAGTGCGTCGACGGCGCGGCCGACGTGCGCGCCTGCGGGCAGAACGGGCGCGGCGAGGAGACCCGGCTCTGCGCCGACGGCCGCTGGGGCCCGTTCGGCGACTGCGTCGATGTCGACGACTGCGTGGACGGCGCCCTCGATCGGCGCCCGTGCGGGCTCAACGGCCGCGGCGAGCAAGTGCGGATCTGCGGCGACGGGCGATTCGGTCCGCTGTCGGACTGCGACGATCCCGATGTCTGCCGCGACGGGCGCACCGAGACGGTGGCCTGCGGGCTCAACGGTCTGGGGGTGCGCGCCCGATCGTGCGTCGCGGGCGCGTGGGCCGACTTCGGCCCGTGCGACGACCCGGACGTCTGCCTCAACGGCGACGCGCAGAGCCGCGCCTGCGGGATCAACGGGCGCGGTCTGGAGACGCGGCGCTGCGCCGACGGGCAGTGGACCCCGTTCGACGTCTGCGCCGATCCCGACGTCTGCCGGGACGATGAGGCCGAAGAGCGCGCCTGCGGGCTCAACGGCCGCGGACAGCAGTCGCGCGCCTGCGTCGAGGGTCGCTGGGGCCCGCTGAGCCGCTGCGACGACCCCGACGTATGCGTCGACGACGACGACGAGACGCGGGCGTGCGGGCTCAACGGGCGCGGCGAGGCGTCGCGGCGCTGCGACGCCGGCGGGTGGGTGGTCACCGCGGCCTGCGACGACGACGACGTATGTATCGACGACGACGCCGCGGTCGAGGCCTGCGGGTTCAACGGGCGCGGCGAGCAGCAGCGGCGTTGCGTGCGCGGGCAGTGGCAGGTCGAGCCGTGTGACGACCCCGACGAGTGCGTCGACGGGCAGGCGGGGCCCGGTCCCTGCGGGCTCAACGGGCGCGGCGCGGCCGACCGCCGCTGCGTGGCCGGCGTGTGGCAAGGCGATGACTGCCTCGACACCGATGTGTGCGTCGACGGCGGTGAGGACGAGCGGGTCTGCGGCCCGGCCGACGACGGGATCCAGGAGCGGGTCTGCCGCCGCGGGCAGTGGGATCGCTTCGGCGCGTGCTCGGTCGAGGGCGACTGCGTCGACGGCGCCGTGGGCGAGCGGCCGTGCGGGCTCAACGGGCGGGGCGTCGACCGCTTCGAATGCCGGGGTGACTTCGAACTCGTCGACTGCGACGACCCCGACGCGTGTGTCGACGGCGCGCTCGAGCGCGCGCTGTGCGAGGACGGGTTGAGCGTGCGCGGGCGGACATGCACCGACGGCGCCTGGGGCGACTGGGGGCCGTGCGTGCCGGGCCGCTGCGCGCCGGGCGACGAGGTCTGCGCCCGCTGCTTCGACCCCTACGAGTCGAACGACACCGTCGCGACCGCGACCCGCCTCGAGGCGGCGCCCCATCCGGGCTTCGAATACGCCGGCTTCTCGGTGTGCAGCGACGTCCTGGTCAACGCGCTCGACGTCGATCTCTTCTCGGTGCAGCCCGAGGTCGATACGCTGTATCGGGCCTATGCCGACTGGGATCCCGCCCAGCCGAACACCGGCCTGCAGATCATCGGCGGGCTGCCGGCCGACGGCAGCCTGCGGGGCACCCTCTCGACCGGGGGCCAGGCCGATCAGTCGGTGTACTTCGTCGCCCGCGGCGGCCAGCCGGCGTTCTTCATCGTGCGGCCCTATCAGGGTCGCAATACGCGGTACGCGCTGCGCATGTACGCGTCGCCGCTGGATGTCTGCCCGCCCGGTCCACCGAGCGACGGCTGCTATGCCTGCGCCGACGCCTACGAGCCCAACGACGCCATCGCCGAGGCGACGCCCGCGCGCATCGGCAGCCGGGTGATCGCCGGCGCGTGCGGCTCGAGCTTCGCCGACGAGGACTACTACCGTATCGAGGTGCCGGCCAACGCCACCTTGCAGGTTCAGGTGGCCCTGCTCGACCGGACCCCCGAAGCCCGGATCGCGGTGGGGCTGTACGACGGCGACGGGCGGCCGATCGACGCCGAGCTCGAGGGCGGGCGCTTGACCTACGTCAACCTGCGCGGCGACGCGCCGGTCTACCTGCGCTTGTCCACCGCGGGCGGCGCGCTGAACTACGAGTTCGACGTGCAGCTCGACGCGGCGGCGTGCGCCAACGGGCTCGACGACGACCTCGACGGGTTGATCGACGCCTTCGACCCCGGCTGCCGATCCGCCGGTGATCCGGACGAGGTCGACCCGGCCGAGGTGGCCGAGTGCGCCAACGGGATCGACGACGACGGCGACGGCGCCATCGACCACCCCGATGATCCGCAGTGTCTCTACGCGGGCACGGCGTCGGAGACCGAGCCCCCGCTCGTCTGCGGCGCGGAGCCGGTGCTCGAAGGCCCGGTGCTCGCGGCCGGCGCCGGGCCCGCCGCGCAGTCCATCGCCGTGGATACCCGCGAGGCGGTCGATGACTTCGCGGCGAGCTGTGGCGGAGGCGGCGCAGGGCGCGACATCGCGGTGCGGGTCGAGGTCGAGGTGCCCGCGCTGCTGATCGCCGAGACCACCGAGAGCACCTACGACACGGTGCTCTTCGTGCGCTCGGGCTGCGCGGAGGGCAGCGTCGAGCGGGCGTGCGACGACGACGGCGGCGAGGGCACCGGGTCGCGGTTGCAGCTGCTGGTCGAGCCGGGGGTCTACGTGATCTTCGTCGACGGCTTCGGCAACGCGGCGGGGCAGACGCAGCTCGACGTGCGCCTGGAGCCCCGATAGCCGACGTCATCGCGCTGCCGTCGTGCGCGGCCCCGGGGTATGGTTGCCCGGCCACGACCGACGGAGGGTGGAGGCCAAGGAGTCTGTAGTGCATAGCCGACACATCGCCCAGCACGGTCCCGTTCACCGATTTCGGTGTCGTCAGGCGCTCGAAATACTTCGAGATGCTTGGCGCTACGCGCTGCGCAACGGGCCTGCGCCCCGTCAGGTCGCGGGCTGAGCCCTTCTGCGGCCTTTCTCCTTGAACTCGGCGAACGGACCCGCACTGGGCTCGGTCGTCTACGCCCTGGAGCCTCCTATCGCCGGTCGAGCAGCCAGCCGAGCGGCGCGGCGAGCGCGGCGACGGTCAGCCCGAGCAGGGTCTGGGCGGCGCCGACGGGCAGGTCGTAGAGCGAGGCGAGCAGGTAGCCGCCGAAGCCGCAGCCGGCGCCGAGCAGCGCGGCGAGCATCAACGCCCGCGGCACGTTGGGCGCCAATCGCACCGCGGCCAGGGCGGGCAGTACGCTGAAGGCGAACGTGGGCAGGGCGCCGATGACCCGGGTGCAGATCGAGACCGCCACCGCCAGGGTGGCGAAGAGCGTCCAGTCGAGCGCGCGGGCGGGCAGGCCGCGGACGCGGGCGCCGTCGGGGTCGAACGAGACGGCCGCGAAGCCGCGATGGGCCCAGAGGTGCAGGCCGCCGATGAGCGCGGCGGTCCAGGCGACGAGGGTCACGTCTTCGGGCACGACCGCGACGGCGGTGCCGAAGAGCAGCGCGTCGATGTCGGCGAGGTCCTGCACGATGCGGGTGCCGACGGCGAGGGTGCCGGCGGCGCCGAGCAGCCAGACCACGCCCAGCAGGCCGTCCCGCCGGGCGGGGGTATCGCGGCCGCCGCGCACGATGATGCCCACGGCGATCAGGGTCAGCAGCGCCGAGCCGAGGGTGGGGCTGGCCATCAGGCCGGCGAAGCCCAGGTGGGCCTTGGCGTAGAACGTCAGCGCGACGCCGAGCCCGGCGGCTTGAGAGACCGCTGCGCTGAGGAAGACCATGCGCCGCAGGACGACGTAGACCCCGAGCAGACCCAGCAGGCCGCCGGCGAGGGCGCCGGTGAGCGCCGCGTCGCGGAAGAGTTCCCACAGTTCGAAGAACTGCTCGACGGTGAGCCCTTCACCCATCGGCGGCCTCGGCGCGGGCCGGCGTCAGCCCGCGGATCGCGTCGGCGGCGGCGCCGTAGCGGGCCTGGAACTCCGGGGCGTCGAGCACGTCGGCGGCGCTGCCGGCGAGGCTGATGCCATGTTCGCGGTCGACGAGCAGCGCGTGGGTCGCGAACCGCGGCACGTAGCTCAGCTGGTGGCTGGCGATGAGCAGCGCCAGTCGGCGCGCGCGGCGCAGGCGGTCGAGCAGGGCGAAGATGCCCTCTTCGCTGACCGGATCGAGGGCCGAGGTGGGCTCGTCGAGCACCATCAGCGCCGGCTCGGCGACCAGCGCCCGGGCGATGAGCACCCGCTGCTTCTGCCCCTCGCTGAGCCGGGCGAAGTGCTGCCGGCGCAGGTCGGCGGCGTCGACCGCGTCGAGAGCCCGCTTCACCGCGGCGTTGCCGCGGAAGGGGACGCGCGGGTCGAGGAACGTCCAGCCGTGATCCAGCCCCGCGCGGACCACGTCCACCACCCGCCCGGGCACCGAGGCGTCGACCGTGGCCCGCTGGGGTACGTAGCCGATGCGCAGGCCCGCGCCCCGCTCGATGCGCCCGGCGATGGGCGGCAGCAACCCGAGCAGGGCGCGCATGGTGGTGGTCTTGCCCGAGCCGTTGCGGCCGACGAGGGCCCAGGACTCGCCCGGCCGCACCGCCAGATCGAGCGCGGGCAGGATGGCGTGGCCGGCGTAGCCGACGGTCAGGCCACGGGCGGTGAGCAGCGGGGCGTCGGTGGTCAAGCGCGGGTCACTGCGTCAGCGCGGCGTGCAAGGCGTCGGCGATGCCCTGTAGATGCTGCAGGTAGCGCTTGCCGTCGGGGGTGCCGCCGGGCAGCACGACCACCCGCCCGCCGACGAGCCGGGTCAGGGTCTGGCTGGTCTTCTGCGGATAGTAGGCCTCCTGCACGACCACCCGGATGCCCTGCTGCTTCATCAGCGACAGCACCCGCGCGACGTGGGCCGGCGTGGGCGCGATGCCCGGCCGCGGCTCGACCGTCTCGGCCTCGATGAGCCCCAGCCAGTCGAAGAGGTAGACCAGCGAGGCGTGATAGGCCACCACGCGCCGCTGCTCGGCCGACAGCGCCGCGAAGCGGGCCTGTTGCGCCCGAGCGAAGGTCGCCAGGGCCTCGTCGAAGGCGCTCGCGTTGGCCCGGTAGGCGGCGCTGTTGCTCGGGTCGAGCTTGACCATGCGGTTGGCCAGCGCGGCGGCGATCTGCCGCGCGGCGCGCGGGTCGAGCAGGAAGTGCGGGTTGCCGCCCGGGTGGATGTCGCCCATCGCCCGGTCGACCTTGCTCTGGGGCACGCCGAGCCGGCGCACGACCGCAGACGCGTCGAAGTAGCCCTCGCCGCCGGTCTGGATGCGCCCGTTGCGGGCGGCGACCTGCAGCGGCGGCAGCCAGCCCACCTCGAGCTCGAGGCCGTTGACCACCAGCAGGTCGGCCCGGTTGAGCGGCAGGATCAGGTTCGGGCGGGGGTCGACATAGTGCGGGTCCTGGCTCGGCGGGGCGAGCGCGGTGACCGTGACGTGCTCGCCGCCGATCTCGCGGGCGATGGCGGCGAGGTCGGGCAGGGTGGCGACGACCTGCAAGTCGGCCCGGGCGATGTTCGGCGTGGCGAGCAGCGCCAGCGTGGCGGCGAGCAGGGCCGGCAGCGCGGTGAGCAGGGCCGACGGGGCGGGGACGAGCGGGCGCAAGGCGGTCTCCATCAGAAGCTGTGAGCCCCGTGGGCGCCGATGAGCAGCTCGAGCGCGAGCATGCCGGCCCAGGTCGTCTCGTCGCCCGCCGCGCGGCTGCCCTGCAGCCTCAGCCGGGAGAAGTGCGACGGGTAGAACGTGGCCTGCAGGGTGGTGCGCTGCCGGTCGTCGCCCCAGTCGGGATCGAGCGGGTCGTCGTCGATACCGGCCACGTATTCATAGCGCGCGCCGAGCTCCCAGTTGGGGTCGATGGTCCACACCAGCTGACCGTAGCCGCCGAAGTCCTCCAGGCGCCCGCCGGGCACCTGCCGCGTCCGGTACAGGGCCTCGACCTGCAGCGAGACGCACGCCCGATCGGCGTTGCCCGCCGGGCGGTAGTGGATGAACAGGTCGGTGCCGTAGATCTCCGAGCGGTTGCCGTTGCCGCTCGCGTTGGGCCCGTGCTGGCTCGACAGGCCCCAGGCGAGCGACCACTCGTTGCTCAGCGCGAAGAACTGCTTGAGCGCCGCGGTGTAGAGCAGGTCGCCGGGGCTCTCGATGCCCAGGTCGTCGGCTCCGAAGAAGCTGCGCGCGCAGCAGGCGCCGCTGGCGTGGGTCGCGCTGCCCACCAGCTCGACGTACCACGGCAGCGCCGCGAGCCACGACAGCTCGGCGCCCAGGCCGCGGCTGCCCTCGCCGCCGAAGAACTTGCCGTTGACCAGCGGCTGGTCGACGAAGCTCCACGCGTGGGGGTGGCTGGCGTTGATCCGCCCGAAGCGGGTCAAGAACTGCCCCGCGCGCAGCTGCAGGTCGGCGGGCATGGCCAGGGTGGTGCCGTAGGCCTCTTCGACCTCGACCCCGAACTCGGCGAAGACCAGGTTGGCCTCGAGCCGGAAGTAGGGGTCGGCGTTGGCGGCGATGTGCATCTCGAGCTGCTGCAGCGCGAAGCCGGTCGCCTGGGGGTCGTGGGCCCCCGTCTGGCGAGGCGGCCCGTCGAAGACGGCCAGCGCGGTATCGAGGATCAGCGAGATGTCGGGGTTGCTGTTGCCGACCGGCCCGCCGTGGGCGTGCGGCGCCGGCGGCGTATCGTCCACCGGTGGCCGCGCGGCGGCGTCGGCGTTCAGGCCGGCTTCGAGCGCTTCGAGCTCTTCGCGGGTCAGCTCGATCGGCGGCGGGGCGTCGGCGGCGGGCGGGGCTGCAGGAGGCTCGGCGGGCGCCTCTGCGGGCGGCTCTGCGGGCACAGCGGCCGACGCGGGCAGGGCCGCGGCGAGGGCGAGCGGCGCGATGGCGATGAGAGACAGTCGGCGCATGGACGGCGGCATCATCCGGGGGGGATGGGGCGCCGTCAACCCGGGAGCGTACGGGGGTGGGCCGCAGGCGGTCGGGGTCAGGGCTCGCAGCCGCTGCTGTAGCTGCCGGCGCAGCGGCCGCAGTCGCTCGGGTCGAGCTGGTAGTTGATCCAGCGGCCGTTGCGGCAGACCTGCGAGACGGGGGCCTCGTGGCCCTCGCTGCAGGCGCAGCGCCAGGTATTGTTCGGCACGCCGTCGCAGCGCCAGGCGTGATCCGACAGCGGCAGCGCCGGGTCGAGGCAGAGGCCATCGTTCAGGCTGGGCTCGGGCTGCGGCTCGGGCTCGGGCTCGGGCTCGGGCTCGGGCTGGCTGGCCGGCGGCTGGCCGTTCGTATTGCAGCCGTCGGTGTACGCGCCGTCGCAGCGGCCGCAGTCGGCGGGATCGGCGTGGAAGTTGATCCAGCGGCCGTTGCGGCAGACCTGGCTCACCGTGCGGCCGAGCCGGGCGTTGCAGCTGCAGCGCCAGTACTCCTGGCCGAAGTCGGTGCAGCTCTCGCCGTGCTCGCTCAGCTCGAGGCCCGGGTCGTCGCAGATGCCGTCGTTGCCGCTTTCGGGGGCCGGCTCGGGCTGGGGCTCCGGCTGGGGCTCCGGCTGGGGCTCCGGCTGCGGCTCGGGCTCCGGCTCACCGCCGACCGCGGCGCAGGCGGCGGTCCGGCTGAAGCCCTCCAGCGGCGACTGGTTGACCCGCGCCGCGGTGTTCGGACCCCAGTCCCCGTCCTCGGCGATGCGGTCGTTGGGGTTGTTGCGGTTCCACAGCTTCTGGAAGGCCAGCACCGCGTAGGGCCGCAGGTCGCTGCCCGAGAAGTAGTCGAAGTGCACCACGTCGCGGCAGCCCCGGGAGCGGCCCCCGTTGCGGTAGTCGCAATACCAGCTGAAGCCGGCGTTCTTGAGCGCGTTGCGCTTGCTCGAGGTGCCCCAGTCGGCCACGTCGAGGGCCAGGCCCGACTGGTGGTTGCTGCGCCCGGGCGCCGCGGCGATGCCGATGCCGCAGCTGCCCTCCCACGACTTGAGTACGTGCTGCTGCGCCACCGAGCGCCAGCCGCTGTTGAGCGTCATCGGCCCCGCGCTGGCCACCGCCCGGCGCAAGGCGTCGGCGGCGCCGGCCTGCATGAAGGTGCGCGCGCCGCCGCCCAGCGTCAGCCCGGGGATGTCGTCGATGCGGCGCATGGTATCGGGGGCGAGGCAGGCCAGCTCGCGGGCGATCTGCTCGTCGAGGGCCCTGAGCGGCGCCGTCGAGCAGCCGCGGTTGCGGATGACGTCGCGCACGGTGTTCAGCCCGGCCGCCTTGAGGTCGATCGGCCCCTCTTCCTCGTGGAAGTGGTCGTCGTACAGATCGCCGTGGCCGTCGTCGTAGCTGTCGGCGCAGCCGATGAGGGCCAGGGGCGCGAGCAGGGCGACGAAGAGGGCGTGGCGCATGTGGTTTCTCCGGGGGTCTCGCTGACGTACGCCACACCTCTTTGCGTGATCCGTGCCAACCCCGGGGCGCGCCCGATCCGCGCCGCAGACCGCGGTTGAAGGGCCCGCCCGGGTGATCCGGGCCCCGCGGTGGGACATGCCCGTCTCGCTGCTCGCGCACAGGTGGGGGATCGAGACCCCGGCCAGAGCCAGCTGTGCCCGGTGGGATCCCGCCGGGCGCGACCTGTAGCGAATGCACCGCCGGGCCCGTGACGCCGGCGACGGCCATGAATCGCAAGAGCCCGATCTCGAGGAGGATTCATGACCCGTGTACTCTCTCTGCCGCTCTTCGCCGCCCTGGCGCTCTTCCTCACCGGCTGCCCGGATACCGAGCCGGTCGAGGCGGTCGACGTCGAGCGCTACCTGGGCCTGTGGTACGAGGTCGCGTCCTATCCGGCGCCGTTCCAGGAGGGCTGCGTCGCGACCACCGCCGAGTACGGCGCCACCGACGATCCGGCGGTCATCTCGGTCGTCAATCGCTGCCGCCTCGACGCCTTCGACGGCCCGGAGGACGTGATCGAGGGCACCGCCCGCATCACCGACGACAGCGGCGCGAAGCTCTCGGTCAGCTTCGGCGAGGGCTTCGCCGGCGCGTTCGGCTTCGGCGCCCCGTACTGGATCATCGAGCTCGACGACGCGCCCGGCCCCGATCCGTATCGCTGGGCGGTGGTCAGCGAGCCCACGGCGAACTTCCTGTGGATCCTCTCGCGCACGCCGACCATGGATCCGGCGATCTACGCCGAACTCCGCCGACGGCTCGACGCCCGGCGCTTCGACCTGGACCGCCTGCGCGAGACGCCCCAGCCGGCGGGGCTCTGATCGGCGGGGCTCTGATCGGCGGGGCTCTGGGCATCGGCCCGATGACGGGGCATCATTCGGGCCCACGACGTCCTCGCCGGAGCACGCCATGCCCGCTCGACCCCTGCACCGCCCGCTGTGGGCCCTGTGTCTCGCTCTGCTCGCGCTCGGCTGCCGCCCCAAGACCGACGACGGCGGCCCGGCCGAGGCCGTCGCCGAGCTGAAGGCCGATACCGCGCTCGCCGCCCGCGTCGACGCGCTGGGCGATCGGGCGCTGCTGACCGTGGTCGCCTGGCCCGAGCAGGTGCAAGGGGCTGCGCGGTCAGTCGACCGCGTCGTCCGGTCGATGACCGATCCGGTGGGGCTGCCGCTGCCCCGCTGGCCCGGCCCCTGGTTGCGGCAGGCCGCGGCGATCGTCATGACCTCGCCCGCCGTCGATCGCGGCCGGCCGATCGTGGCGGCGTTGTTCGAAGCGCCGCTGTCGGCCCCGCCGGGCGCGCTGGCGTTGCAGCTGCCCGACCCGGCGAATCCGTCGACCCGCCCGCTGCCCCTGCGCCATCGCATCACCGTGCCGGCCTCGGCGCCGCAGGCCGTCGCCGACGCGTTCGCCGCGCTGAAGGCCCCGCCGGGCGGCGCGCTGCACGTCGAGGCGGGGCCCGATCACGTGCGCGTCGAGATCCGGACGCTGGCGGGCGAGGTGCCCTGGCCGGCCGGCGAGGCGAGCGCCCGCACGCCCGCCCACCGCGCGCTGGTGGCCGCCGAGGGACCCGCGCTGCGCATGCTCCTGCGGCCGTGGCGTATGCGCGAGGCGGCCACGCTGCATGGCGCCCGCCAGATCGCCGAGGCGCTGGCCCACGCGTCCACCGAGATGGCCCCGCGGCTGGCCGCCGCCGGCATGGCCGAGCTGCTGGGCGCCGAGCCGCTGATGACCGCCGACGGCGCCGAGTTCGACGACTGGTTCATCGCCCTCGACGCCGACGAGAAGGGGCTCGATCTGCACAGCGTGATCACGCTCACCGCGGCGGGCCGGGCGGTCTTGGATCGCCGCGGCCGCGCTCTGCCGCTGGCCGCAGGCGAAGGCGCCGTCGGTACATGGGCCATGGCTGGCGATCTGCGGGCCATGCTCGACGGGGCGACGGTGCCCACGGCGCTGGTCGGCGCGCCGCGCGAGGTCTCCCGCCGCTTCATGGGGTGCGGCCCCGCCTGCAGCCTGCATACGGCGACCCGCCGCCCGTTCGGCGCGCTCAAGGCGCTCGTCGCCCTCGCGGCGGCCGAGGTGCCCCTGGCCAACGGCGAGGTGCGCGCCCCGCAGGTGGCGTTCTTCGGCATGCACGGCGCGACGCCCCGGGTCGCGGTGGCCTGGCAGGTGCCGGCCGGCGCCGATCTGGGGCCGGCGCGCAAGGCGGTCGCCGAGAGCCGCGTGCCCGGCGCGCAGCTGTGGACCCGCCCGCTCGACGGCGGCGCCCAGGCGGTCATCGTCGGGGTGGGCGTGACCCCCGACGGCGCGTTCGGAGAGCCCGTAGAGCCCGTAGAGGGCGCCCCGTTGGCCCGGGTGGTCTTCGACCCGCGGGCCTTGACCGATGTACCCGCCGGCGCCAAAGCGGCTCTGGCGGGCATCGGGGGCGCTCGGGCACGCCTCGACGCGGCCGGCGGCGCGCTCGTCGGGCGCCTGCGGATCGGCTTCGAGGGCATGCCCGCCGAGTTGCCGGCAGCGAGCCGGCAGCCGGTCTTCGCCGAGGGCCCCATCCGGGCCGCCGTCGCCGGTCCGGGCGCGGCGTGTCTGCAGCGGGCGGTCGGCGGCGCGCAGGAAGCCCTCAGCGCGCTGGCCGCGGCGCCGCCGGACATGCGCGGGGCGCTCGTCGAGCGCGCTCTCGCCGAGATGCAGGGCGATCTGGCCTGCGCCGAGAAGGACGCCGCTGTGAAGCCGGCGGCGATGGGGTTGCGCCGGTTCATGCTGCTGCCGGCCACGCTCGACGCGCTGAACGGCTGGCAGCCCCAGGCGGCGATCGCCCGCTTGCAGCCGCTGTGCGACGCCGGCGACGCGGTGGTCTGCGCCCGGCTCGAAGCGGCGAGGGCGCGGGCGCCGATCGACCTGCCGCAGCGCATGGCCGTGGTCCCGGCGCTCGACGACTGCCCCGCGTCGCTCGAAGCGGGCACGGCCCTGCGGATCGGCGCCGATGGCATCTGGCTCGGCGGTGAGGCGCTGCCCGACGGCTCGGCGGGCGACGCGCGCCTGCGCGGCGCGCGCGATCTGCGCCTGGGCATCGATCGCGGCGCGTTGTGGAAGACGGTCGAGGCGTCGCTCGACCGCGTCGCCGACAGCGGCGTGCGTCAGGTCACCATCGTCGCGCAGGGCGAGAGCGGGCTGGTCGGCGTGCCGCTGATGCTGCGTCCCGCGCCGGGTGATCCCGACGGCCCGAAGCCGCCCCACGGCGTCACCGTACCCATCGGACCCGAGGGCGCCGTGCTCGGCGGCGAGCCGGTCTCCCGCGAGGCGCTGCGCGCGCGCATGGTCGACGGCGGTTCGAAGTTCGCCCTGGTGCCGGCCGATACGACGCCGTGGCAGCAGGTGGTCGACCACGCGCTGGCGGTCTGTGGCGGCGCCATCATCGGCCGTGAGCTGGCCTTGCCGACGCCTCTCGGCGGCGGACGCCTCGGGCCGGGCAAGGCGCTCGACCCGGCGTTGCTCGGCCGTCTCGGCGGGGTCGGCCCGGGCGGCCCGTCGGGCGGCGGCATGTCCATCGGCGAGATGAAGGCCGGCACACCGGAGCCGCCGCCGCAGGTCGAGGACGGACCGCTCGATCGGGCCATCATCCGGCGGGTGATCCGCCGCCATCGGCCGAAGGTTCGTGGGTGCTACGAGCGCGCGCTGCGCATGCAGCCGGAGCTCGCGGGCAAGCTCACCGCGCGGTTCAGCGTGACGCCGGACGGCGCGGTCGAGGGGGTCGTGGTGGGCGGCAGCCTGAAGGACGCCGAGGTCACCGCCTGCGTGAAGGCCGCGGTCGAAGCCATGCGCTTCCCGCGGGCGGGTCAGGCGACGAAGATCAGCTATCCCTTCGTCTTCGAGGCCGACTGAAGCGGCGGCCCGAAGACGAAGGGATGCCGGGCTCAATCGTCGCCGCGCACC
Source organism: bacterium (assembly GCA_030427205.1). GTDB lineage: Bacteria > Myxococcota_A > Bradymonadia > UBA7976 > UBA1532 > JACKDM01. The sequence continues at coordinate 64,938 of JAUHXC010000033.1, forward strand.
TTCGCCATCCAGCCGAAGATGGCCGGATCCATCTGGTGCTGCTGCATCACCTCGTCGCCTTCGTTCTGCCAGAGGTTGCCCAGCGACTCGCCGATGCCGGCGTCGCCGCCGGTGAACGCGCCGATGAGCGCCTGCCAGCGGTCGGCGAGCGCCCGGGCCGCGTCGCTCTTCGGGTCGACCCCGCCGTCCATGGCGGCGCGGATGTCGGCGAAGAGATCACGCCAGGCCTGCTCGCCGGCGGCCATGCCCTCCGGCCCGAGGGCCTCGCGGCGGGCGGCGAGCTGCTGCAGCTGTTCGGGGGTGTAGTACTTCTCGATCATGGCCATTTCCTCCATGGCATCCAGGTAGTTCTCCCCGTCGATCGGCTCTCCCCGCCGCAGGCGGTCGGCGATGGCCTCCAGCCGGCGTTTGAGCGAGCGCTGCTCACGGATGGCCTCGGCGAGCCGCGCGATCTGGCGGTCGATGATCGCCAGCGAGCTGCCGTCGGGGCCGTCGAGCGCGGCGGCGATCCCGTCGAGCCCGAGCCCGAGCTGGCGCAGGGCCAGGATCCGGTGCAGGCGCTCGACGTGCTCGGTGGCGTACAGCCGATGCCCGCTCGCCGAGCGCCACGGCACCAGCAGCCCGATCGCCTCGTAGTGATGCAGCGCGCGTACGGTCACGCCGCAGCGCCGCGCTACCTCGCCGACCTTCCAGGTCATCGTCGCCTCCCGCGTCGGGGGTCCGTCGTTGGGGTGAGGCGACCATCGGACCTCACGCGGCGTGAGGTTCAAGAGGTTTTTTTCGGTGGGTGTCTTCGACGCCGTCGCCGAGGCTCAGCGGCCGGCCAGCGCGCAGCTCAGCGGCGGGCCAGCGCGAAGGCGGCGGAGATACGGGCGAGGGTGATGAACCGGGCGTCGGCCTCGGCGATGGCGTCGGCCGCCGACTCGGGGTAGCCGTCGAAGCTGTGGCCGACGCCCGGATAGATCACGTGCTCGAAGTTGCCGCCCTGCGCCAGGCTCTGGCGGGCGCGCGTCCGGCAGTTGTCCAGCAGGCGGTCTTCGCTGCCGTGCAGGACCAGCAGCGGCACCCGAGAGCGGTAGTCGCCCTCGGCGAGGCCGATGAACCCGTTGAGGCCGCAGCCGGGGTAGTAGGCCACCGCCAGCCGGGGCATGCGATCGGCCGGCGGCAGGCGCACATCGGGGAAGTCGGGGTGGTTCTCGAGCTCGGCGTATTGCGACAGCAGCAGCGTCGAGCCGCCGTTCGAGAAGCCGACCACGGCGGTGCGGCCGCAGTCGATGCGCGGGTGACGGCAGAGCCAGGCGATGCCGGCGACCGCGTCGTGCACCCGGTGCCAGAGCCGATCGGCGTTGTCCATGCCGGGCAGCGGATCGTCGTTCCAGTCGAAGCTGCCCCGGCTGTAGAACGAGGCCGGGAAGAACGCCGCGTAGCCCGCGTCGCCGATCATCGACGACCACTCGCGGAACTGCCGCTCGTACTCGCCGGTGGCCGGGTCGAAGTCGTCCTCGTCCTCCGGCGGCCGGAACAAGCCGCCCGACCCGTGCAGCACCGTGACCGCCGGGACCCGCTCGATACCCGGCGGCAGCTCGAGGGTGGCGGTGATGGTCGCGCCGAGCGCGTTCTGGAACTGCACCGCATAGCGCCCGCCGGGCCAGTCCTCGGCGGTGCCCAGCGCGGGGTCGGCGGGTGGCGGGCCGTCGGCGGGCGTGCCGCCGAGTGGGTCTTCGGGCGTGCAGCCGAAGGCGACGAGCGCGAGGGACAGAGCGAGCAGCAGGTGCGACAGCGGGGTGTTCATGGGGTCTCCGTGGGGTCGAGCAGGCGCTGAGCCGTACGAACCTTCGGGCAACGAGTTAGCATCTTGCGCGCTAAGTTAACAATTGTAGATTCGTGCGCCCAAGACCGCACGGCGAGGCCCGTATGGGCCGGGCAAGGGGGCGCGCGGTCGCCGGCGCCGCGGTCGCGCGGCGGGCGCAGACCTCTGCTACCCTGCGCCTCGATGGATCACAGCGCATACTACGACCACGCCGTGGGGGCCGATCCCGTCGCCGAGCTGCGCCGACGGCAGCTCGACGAGCCGCGGGAGATGGCCCGTCTGCAGGCGGTGGTCGACGCCGTGCCGGCCGATGCGCGCCGGGTGCTCGACGTGGGCTGCGGCGCGGGCATCGCGCTCGGCCTGCTCGCCGAGCGCCGGCCCGGGGTCGAGGCGCTGGGGCTCGAGCTGAGCCCGCGGGCCGCCGAGACCGGTCGGCGGCTGTTCGGGGTGTCGATCGTCTGCGGATCGGCCGACGCGCTGCCCTTCGAGGACGACGCCTTCGACGTGGTGCTGGCCACCGAGCTGCTGGAGCACCTGCCCCACGGGGTCTACGACGCCGCCCGGGCTGAGCTGGCGCGGGTCGCGCCGCGGGCGATCATCACCGTGCCGTTTCGTGAGCAGCGCCCGCAGGTGCAGTGTCCGGCTTGCGGGTGCCGCTTCCACCCGTTCTATCACCTGCGCAGCTTCGACGACGCCGCTCTGGCCACGCTGCTGCCGGGCATGCGGCGCACCGCGCTCGACATCACCTGGACCCGCGGCTTCTTCCCCGGCATTCGCACCGCCCGCCGCATCAAGGCGGCTTTGGGTCATCCCGCGCCCTTGCCGCGCACCACGCTGTGTCCGCAGTGCGGCTACCGTCGACCTCCGCGGACCGACGGCGCCGCGCAGCCGGAGGCGCCCGGGCCGGCGCGGCGCTGGGTCAACGGTCTGATGGCGCGGGTGCCCCGGCCCCGTCGCCCGCGTTGGGCGCGGGCGCTCTACGCCCGCCGTTGAGTGGTAGGCCTTGAACGGTAGGCCTGGGCCGGCAGATTTGCGGCGTTCACCGGCCGCAGACCGGCGTCGGGCGACTTTTTTCGGACAACTTTCTGCCACGCGCGGACACCTGGGCCTGCTCGTCGCCTAGTCACAATGGTGCACGAGGAGTTCAGATGCGTCGTCCGCCTATCGAGAGCCGCATCGCCGAGCTGCGTTCGACGTTGCTCGGCCGACCCGATCCCACATGGGCTGCGCGGCGGCTGATGTCGCTCGTGGCCGATCCCGCTTTCCGCCGCGACGCCGATCCGATCGAACACCGCCCGCTCGCGCGGCGACTGTGGGCGCTCTTGGGCCGCATCGGCGCGTTGCCGCCGGGTCAGGCCCTCGACGCGCCGATCGCGATGGAGCGCCACGGGCCGAGCGGCACGGTCATCGGCTTCGTGCCCGCGGGTCTGCATCAGGCACCCTTCGTCTACTTCGAAGGCGAGCGGGCCGGGCTGCTCGTCGCGCCCGGCGTCCGCGACGCCGCCCATCATCGCTTCACGCTGCCCGCCACGGTCGAGCCGATCGAGCTGGCGGCGCGGCGGGCAGGTTGACCGAATGGCTCTACGCGCGCTGCCGATCCCACACAGCCCCTTGCCCGCGGCGCGGGCCGGCGTATCCTGGACGCTGCACACCGATCGGCCCCGGGCCGGTCGTCGCCCACATCGGAGAGACCGCGTGCAGCCCGAAGACCTCGCCCGATTCCGGGCCCGCCTGCTGGCCTTGAAGGCCGCGCTGGAGACCGAGGGCCCGATCAAGCTCGATCCCAACCGCACCGACGACATCGGCAAGCGGGACGACGACCATCAGCCGCTCAACGAGATGCTGCAGAGCATCGCCAGCAGCCGCAATCGCAACCGCACCGCCGAGCTGCGCCGGGTGAAGGCGGCGCTCGAGCGCATCGAGCGTGACCCGGAGGACTACGGGCTTTGCCTGGAGTGCGAGGAGCCCGTTCACCTGCGCCGCCTGGAGCTGATGCCGGCGGTCGAGCTGTGCGTGAAGTGCCAGAGCGCGCAGGAAGAGAGCGCGAGCGGCGGTCGGCGCAAGCACCTCACCGACTACAGCTGAGGGGCCCGGTCTACGGATCCGCGCCTCGAGCCCACATCTGAGCAAGTCTCCTACATAAACCTCTATCAACCCCTTGCACGCACACTGTGCGACCGTGTAAGCGGGTAGGTGTCGCTGCGGCGACCCACGATCGGGAGGAACAGATGAGCGCCGAGCGCCGAAACCACGACCGCCTGCCCCTGCGGCTCTTCGTCGATCACATCCTCGCCGAGGACCAGCGCTGCCTGTGCATCACCGAGGACGTCTCCGCCGACGGCGTGCGCCTGCGCGGCACGCCCGGCCGCGGGTGGGGTCATCCACGGCACGTCTGGCTCAGCTTCACCCTGCCCGACGAGGGGCCGGCCATCCGGGCCCTCGGCGAGCTGCGCTACGAGGGGGACGCCGCCGACGGCTCGAAGATCCGGGGCTACCGCTTCAAGTACCTCGCGCCGCCCAGCCGCCGCCGTTTTCAGGCCTTCCTCGAGCAGAAGGCTGCCTGAGCCTCGGCGAGCCGCCGTCGATCCCGCCCCGCATGCCTCAAGGCGCGCGCTGCGCCTGCGCCCGCAGCCGATCGAGCAGATCGGCCGCCAACTGCACGAAGCCATGGTCGCCGATGCGCTCGATGTAGATCGGGGGCAGCAGCGTGACGAACGGCTCCCGCTTCAGGTGGTCGGGCTCGGTGCTCATCTTCCACAGCGAGAAGCCGCGCAGCGAGGGGAACGCGCCGGCTTCGACGACCTCGAGCAGCGCCGCCATCGCCCGCTCGCGCTCCTGCGGCGCGTCGGGCTGGCTGCGCCAGTGGATGCACGTCAGCTCCGCGTCGGCGCCCGTGCCCGTCTCGATGGGCTCGACGCCATAGTACGAGTAGGGGCGGATCGTGCTGCCCTCTTTGCGGCTCCAGCCCAGCTCGCTGAGGATGACCGGCCGCCCCGCTGGCCGCGCGACGGCCTCCACCTCACCGGCCACCCGGCGCCAGCCGTCGAGCAGCGCCCGATCGAGATCGACCACGTGCAGCGGCCGCAGCGAGAAGTAGCTGCTGATGGCGATGACATCCATCGCGTCCCAGAAGTCCACCTCGTGGAACTGGTCGAAGTTGGCGCCGTAGCCGATGGGGCCGGCGTAGACGTCGCGCAGGTCGTCGACCAGCGCGCGCCAGAACCGGGCGTAGCGCACTCGACGAGCGGCCAGCGTCGCCGGCATCGGCACCGGCCATGTGGTCAGCGGGGCTCTCAGACCGGTCACGGTCTCCGCCCAGCGGCGGCGCTTGGCGTCTTCGGCCTCGAGCTGCGCCTTCAGGTTGGCGTAGCGGGCCCCGTCGGGCTCGGCGGTATCGCCCATCGACTCGGCGCGCGCGGCGCAGGCCAGCCGGCTGGCGATGACCGCGGCGGTGCGCTCGGGGGCCAGATGATAGGCCAGCAGATCGGGCAGATGCGGCCCGACGGCGGTCGATGTCATCGAGTTGAGCTCGTGCCCGATCAGCAGCGCGTCGACCCCCATCTCGGCCGCCCGCGCCGCGCCCCAGCGAGCGAAGGCGCGGTAGCGCTCGAACCAGCGCTCGAGGTGGGCGTCGGTGGGCCAGATCATGCCGTGCCACAGGTGGCGATTGGCCGGATCACCGCGGGTATCCAGCTCGACCCGCAGCACGAGCATCACCTGCAGCCCGCGGGCCTGCGCGGCGGCCACCTCGGCGCGCACATGGGGCAGCTTGCGGTAGGCGTCGTTGCCGAAGACCAGCGAGTCGTCGTCCCAGCGCAGCTGCTGGGCGTAGAGGGTGACCTGGATGGTGTCGAAGCCGGCGTGCTCGACGTAGCGCGCCCAGCGGTCGTCGTCGACCTCGCCGACCTGGATGCCCCCGCCCATCGGCGGCACGGGCACCGGCGCGAGCAGGGCGATCAGGGCCAGCAGGGCAGGGGAGACGGACACGGACACCTCGAAGAGCGGGCGGCGGCAGTCTATGCGCGGCGCTGGCCGAATTCGAGGGGGCTGCGCGCCGCGCGCGTCCGAACACGCAGCCCGTCGCCGAGCCGGCTACCAGGGATGCGCTTCGCCGTTCCACTTCAGGAAGCGGCCAGCGTCGTCGGTCGACAGCCCGTCGGCGATGTTGAGCATGCCCGCCGCCGACTGCTCCGGCGTCAGCTCGGCGTCGTCCCCGCCCATATCGGTGATCACCCAGCCCGGATGCACCGCGACCGCGGTGATGCCGCGCTCGACCACGTCGGCGGCCATCGCCCGCAGGCCCATGTTCAGCGCCGCCTTGCTCATGCAGTAGCCATAGCGCCCGCCGGCGGTCTTGCGCTCGAGGCTGCCGAGCTGGGACGAGACGCAGAGCACCCGCGGGGCGTCGCCTTTGGCCAGCAGCTCGACGAGGCCCTGGGTCACCAGCAGCGGGCCGACGGCGTTGATCCGCATCATCGACAGGATGCCCTCGGGTTCGAGCTCGCCCCAGCGCGTATTGGGCGCCCCGGTCGGCACCGAGTCGCCGCTGACCCCCGCGTTGTTGATCAGCAGGTCGAGCCGGTCGGTGATCCGGGCCACCTTCTCGGGAAAAGCGTCTAGCGAGGCGGGATCGGCGAGGTCCAACTGGACGATGTGCAGTCGGTCGCTGTCGAGCAGCTCGGCGAGCGCGTCGCAGCGATCGGGCTGGCGGGCGGTGGCGATGACCCGGTCGCCGCGGCGCACGAGCTGTCGGGTCAGGGCCAGGCCGATGCCGCGGTTGGCGCCGGTCACACACGCGATGATGGGCATGGGCTCTCCTCGGTCGTTGTGTATGTATGGAGAGATGGCTGCGCGGGCGATCGGTCACTGTCTCGGGCGCTGTGTCGTGCCGCGCGGCGGATCGGGCAGCGGCGGGTCAGGCGAACTGCGACTCGATCTCTTCGACGGCCATGCCCGCCGCCTCCCAGCTCTCGTAGGCTTCGGTCAGCGTATCCTCCAGCTCGGCGACCTCGCGGGCCACGACCTGCACCCGATCGGGGTCGTCATAGTGCGCCGGATCGGCTTGCTCGGTGCGCAGGGCCTCGATGCGGCCTTCGAGATCGGCGACGGCTCTCTCGGCCTCGTCGAGCGCGGCCTTCAGCGGCTTGAGCGCCCGCGCCTTCTCCTGTCGCCGCTGGGCGTCGCGCCGCTTCTCTTCGCGGCTGCGGTAGTTGCCGTCGGTGCTCGCCGGGGCCGCCTCTGCTTCGGCGGCCTTCTTCTTTGGCGGCGGCGGGCGCCGACGCAGCGGCTCGCCGTGCAGCGGCAGGGGTTCGGGGCGCTTGCCGCGCTCGCAGGCGTCGACGTAGTCGCTGTAGTTGCCGATGAACGGGGTCACCCGGCCGTCGCGCACCTCCCAGACCTGGTCGGCGACCGCGTCGATGAAGTGCCGGTCGTGGCTGATGATGACCACCGTGCCGCCGTACTCGGCGACCGCCGCCTCGAGCACCGCGCGGCTCGCCATGTCGAGGTGGTTGGTGGGCTCGTCGAGCAGCAGCAGGTTGGCGGGGGTCATCAGCATCTTGACCAGGGCCAGGCGGTTCTTCTCGCCGCCGCTGAGCACCGCCACCTTCTTCTTGACGTCGTCCTCGTCGAAGAGAAAAGCGCCGAGCACCGAGCGCACCCGCGTCGGCAGCCAGTCGGTGTCGCTCTCGGCCTCCTGGAGCACGGTATTCTCCAGGTGCAGCACCTCGACCTGATGCTGGGCGAAGTAGTACAGCTTCGCGCCGAAGCCCAGCTCCCGCTCGCCCTTCTGATAGGGGGTCACCCCGGCGAAGAGCTTGAGCAGCGTGCTCTTGCCCGCGCCGTTGGGCCCGACGAGCGCGATGGCCTGACCGCGCAGCAGCTCGCAGTCGAGGCCGCGGTAGATCTCGTTGTCGCCGTAGGCCTTGCGCACGTCGCGCAGGCTCAGCATGACCCGCCCGCTCTTGGGCGGCTCGGGCAGCTCGAAGCGGATCGTGCGCTCGTCGGTGTGCAGCTCGACCCGCTCCATCTTCTCGAGCATCTTGACCCGGCTCTGCACCTGGCTGGCCTTCGACGCCTTGTAGCGGAAGCGCTCGATGAAGCGCTCGAGCTCGGCGATGCGCCGCTGCTGGTTGGCGGCCTGCCGCTCGGCCAGATCGCGGGCCTGCTCGACCTGCAGCAGGTAGCTCTCGAAGTCGCCGGTGTAGACCCGCAGCCCGCCGGACGACAGCTCGGCGATGCGGTTCGACAGCCGATCGAGGAAGCGGCGGTCGTGGCTGATGAAGACCAGGCTGCCCGGGAAGCGCTGCAGGAACTCTTCGAGCCAGACCACCGACTCCAGGTCGAGGTGGTTGGTGGGCTCGTCGAGCAGCAGCACGTCGGGGCGCTGCAGCAGCAGCCGGGCGAGCACCACCCGCATCTGCCAGCCGCCCGAGAGGGTGCCGCAGTCGACGTCGAAGCGATCGGCGCTGAAGCCGAGGCCCTGCAGCACCTCTTCGACCCGGCTCTCGGCGCGGAAGCCGTCGAGCCTTTCGAAGCGGCCCTGCAGCTCGGCGTAGCGCTCCATCAGCTCTTCGGCCTCGGCGGCCGGCGCGGCGGACAGCGCCTGCTCGACCGAGCGCATCTCGGCGGCGACCGCCAGGACCCCTTCGATGCCCTTGCGCGCCTCCTGGCGCACGGAGGTGCCCGACAGCGTGGCGACCTCCTGGGGCAGGTAGCCGATGGTCACGCCCTTGGCGATGACCACCTCGCCGCCGTCGGCCTGGATCTGGCCCATCACGATCTTGAGCAGCGTGCTCTTGCCGGCGCCGTTGGGGCCGATGAGGCCGATGCGCTCGCCGGGCTTGATGTGCCACGCGAGGTCGTCGAAGAGGGCCTGGGGCCCGAAGCGCTTGGTGATGCCCTGAAGGTGGATCATCGGAGATGCCGTGGCGTGCTGCGGGCGAGGCCCGAGGCGAGGAGGGGAGGGGAGCTACTCGGCCCGCTGCGAGACCCGATAGGCCGCCCGGGCGGCCTCGGCGCGCACCATGGCGTCGCGATCGGCGAAGGCCTGCATCAGCATCTCGAGGTGGCGCCGCAGCCCGTGCTCGCCGATGCCGCGGATGGCCACCGCCCGCACCTCGGGCTGCTTGGCCTCGAGGCCCTTGATGTAGGTCGGCAGCGACTCGGCGCCCCGGCGCTCGATGAGCGCGTCCAGCGCCGAGGCCGAGGTATCGGCGGCGGCGCTCTTCTCGTAGACCGTCAGCAGGTCGACGGTGGCCTTCTCGCCGCGGTTCTTCAGCGCCTTCAGCGCGAAGACGCGATGAGCGTCGCCGCCCTCGAGGGCGATGTGCACCAGCAGGTCGTTGGAGATCTTGTCGATCTCGCCCATTGCCTCGACCTGAGCCGGCGTCAGCCAGCGCAGCGCGGTCGACTTGAAGGCGGCCTCGTTGCCGCTCGGGTCGAGCTCGAGCAGCTTCATCCAGGCCATGAACCGGATGTCCAGGTCGGCGTCGCGCTTGAGCAGGCCGAGCAGCATCGTCGCCTTCTGGCTGCCCGTCGAGGCGATGGCGGCCCCGGCGGCCTTCTTGATCTCGAGGTTGCGGTTGGTGATCACGAACTGCAGCGGGTCGATGATCTCGGCGGTGCCGATGTTGGCCAGGGCCTCGATGAGCGCCAGCTTGACCTCGTCGGTGGGCTCCTTGCGCAAGAACGCCGCCAGCCGCTGCTCGTCACCCGGGCGGGCCACCGCCGCGATGCCCTTGGCCGCCGCCAGCCGGATCTCGGTGCGGCCTTCGTTCATGCCGTTCTCGAAGAGCGCGATGCTGTCGCGGTGCTTGATGGCCGTCAGGGCTTCGAAGGCCCGCATGCGCGGCTCGGGGCGGTCGCCGCGGGCGGCCTCCTGCAGCATCTCGATGACCTTGGGATCACCCGTCTTGCCGGCCCAGATCTGCAGCCACATGAACGCCGGCTGCGCCTGATCGGGCTCGAGCAGCAGCAGCATGCGGTCGCGCAGGGCGCCGAGGGCCTTGTGGCTGCGCGAGGCCTGCAGCCCCTGCCACGCCATCACCTTGGCCCACGGCTGGTTGTAGCGCAGGCCGGCGACGAGGGTCTTGAGCACCTCGTCGGCCGCGCCGCGGTGGGCCCGCACATAGGCCAGCCGCAGGCGATCTTCGAACGAGCCGGCGGCCTTCTCGTAGCGCTTGGCGAGGTCTTTGTTGAGCTTCTTGTCGACCCGCTTGCCGCTGACCTCGACGAGGTACTGCCGGGCCAGACGGCCGGCCTCGCCGGTATCGTGCAGGTTGGCCAGGGCCCACTTCTGGGCGACCGGGTCGCGGAAGGTCTCCAGCGCGGCCATCGCCTGGGTATGCTCGGCGTCGCCCGCCGGCTGGGCCAGCCCCTTCTCGATGACCTTCCACGCCGTCTTGCCGCCTTGCTCGATCAGCCGCTTGCGGGCCTCGGCCCGGGCGTCGGGGCTGCCGTCCCTGGCGGTGCGTTCGATCGCCTTGAGCCGGTCGCGGCTCTTCTTGGTGGTCGCCTCGAGGATCGCGTAGCCCTGCTCGCGGTCGGTGGCGTCGGCGGATTCGAGCAGCCCGGTCAGCGCCTTGTCAGCCTTCTTGCGCACGTCCTTGAGCTTGCGGTCGCGGCGGTTGAGCGCCTCGATCAGCGCGTGCTGCTTGATCGTCCAGTCGGCGTCTTCGATGCCCTTCGTGATCGCGGCGCGCTGCACGTCGTCGCCCAGCTCGAGGCTGCCGAAGTAGACCACCCGCCGCACGAGCGGGTTGGCGTGGCCGCCGAGCTCGGCGTAGAGCGCGCCAGCCTGTTCGGCGACGGCGTCGGGGGCCGGCAGGCCGTCGTCGGGCACCTTCGACTTGCGCCGGGCGTCGGCCGGGGCGGCCAGGGCGAAGACCAGCGCGGCCAGGGTCAGAGGCAGAAACCGGGTCATGATCACCTCGGGCAGGGATGGAGCACAGCGGCGATAGCACAGCCCCTCTCGGCGCGGCAAGCCGTGCGGCGGGGGCCGGCGCGTGGGGCGCGCGGGGGTCGACCGCAGGGGCGGTGGCGATCATTCATCGACGGGGTGGGATGCCGGGTCAGATGTCGGTCGGCTCCGCTTCGAAACCGGGGGGCACCGCGGGCAGTTCGAGCCAGACCCGCACCCCGAGCCCGTCGGCGGTATCGGCCATGCCGCAGGTGCCGCGCATCATGTCGCAGGCCCGCCGCACGACGGCCAGGCCGAAGCCATCGCCCGGCGCGCGGCCCGACCCGGCCAGCCGCACCATCGGGTCGAAGCATCGCTGCCGATCGGCGGCGGGTACGCCGAGGCCGTTGTCGTCGATGCGCAGCCGGATCCGATCGCCCGCCGCGACCGCGTCGATGGTGATGACCGGCTGCCGCTCCGGGTGGGCGAAGCGCAGCGCGTTGTCGAGGATCGCCTCCAGACCCATCGCCAACAGCACGCGGTCGGCGAGCACGGCCGGCATGCCGCTGGCCAGCTTCACGTCGATCGGGCGCTCGGAGAGGTCGAGGCCCGCGCGCTGCATGCCCAGCTCGACCGCCACCGGCAGGGGCACCGCGCGCAAGCGCATGCGGTGGCGCGGCAGGCGACCATAGGTCAACGTCGCGCGCAGCAGCCGCTGAAGCCGGCCGGCGATGGCCATCGCCTCGTCGAGAAACGGGCTGGGGTGCTCTTCGGCCGCGAGCTCGACGAAGCTGCGCAGCGTACGCAAGGGGGCTTGCAGATCGTGGTTGGCCAGGCTCAGGAAGAGGTCCAGATCGCGCCGCACCTCGTTTTCCGGTATTCGCTGGTCGGTCGGCTGGTCGGTCGACCCTCTGCCCATCCGGGTTGTCTCCGGTCGTTCCGGCCACTGACGGCGCTGTTCGTCGCGACGCAGTCTCCCATCAACCGCGGCCGGATACAAACTGTCCCGCGCGCGCATGTCGCTGGCTTGACACCCTCGGTGATGCGCTGACACGATGCCCCGACTCCCCCAAACCGTCAGGACTCGCCGGTGCAACGGACGCGAAGGCTCGCCGCTCGGTTCTCCGCCGCCATTGGCCTGCTGGCCCTGCCGGCCGCCCTCACAGGCTGCGTCACCCCCCACCTCGACGGGCTGGCCACCGCCGAGTGCGCCAGCCACGGCGACTGCAGCGGCGAGCTGGCGTGTATCGAAGGCCAGTGCGCGGTGCCCGATCCGATGGTCGACTCCGCCGTCGAGGCCGGCCTCGACATGGCGCCCGATCTGGCCGTCGACCTGGGCCCCGACGCCCGGCCCGACGTGCTCGATCTCGACGGTCCGCCGGACGCGCAGCCCGACGGTCCGCCCGACATGGCGCTCGACATGGCGCCGGACGTCCTGCTCGACGTGGGCGACGTCGCCGTCGACGGGCCGCCCGACGTATTGCCCGATGTGCTGCCCGACGTGCGGGTGGATCTGGCCGTCGACATGGAGATCGACGCGGGCTGCGTGCCCGCGGTCGAGAGCTGCAACGGCATCGACGACGACTGCGACGAGCGGATCGACGAGGTCGACGGCGCCGCCGATCCGCTGTGCCCCGAGCTGGACGGCGTCGCGACGCAGGTCTGTCGCGATGGGCTGTGCGCCGTCGAGACCTGCGCGCCGGGGCGCTTCGACGTGGACGAGGTGCTCGAGAACGGCTGTGAGTGCATCGCGTACACCGGGTTCACCGATCGCGAGTTGCCCGAGCCGCTGGGCCTCGACGCCGACTGCGACGGCGTGCCGGGCGAGGCGGACATCGCGATCTACGTCGCGCCGGGCGCCGAGCCGGGTGGCGCGGGCACCCCGGAGGCGCCGTTCAGCGATCCCGACGAGGCGTTTGCGGTCGCGCGCGATCGAGAGCAGGCGGCGCTGGTCTTCGCGCCCGGCGACCGCCAGGATTACCGCTTCGCTCAGCCCCTCGAGATCGAGCCGAGCAAGACCGTCGCGCTGATCGGCGGCTTCGTGCCCGGCGGCGACGGCGAACTCTGGACCCGCGTCGAGGCCGATGCGCCGCTGGTCGAGGTCGACCTCGGCCAGCACCGGCTGGCGGTCCAGGTGGCCGCGGACAGCTGGTTCGCGCTCGACGGTGTCCGGATGCTGGCGGCCTCGACGGCGGCCCCGATCGGGGTGCGCGCCATCGACTGTCGGCGGATCGAGCTCGTCGACAGCGTCTTGGAGGTGTCCGGCCCGGCGGGCGCCGCGGCCCGTCAAGGGCACGACGGTCGAGCCGGTGAGCCCGGCGCAGATGCGCCCGATACGGCCGTTGCCGGCGAAGCGGGCGGCGAGAACGGCGCGCCGGGTGCGCTGGGGTTCAACCCCGAGTGCGCGGGCGCGGAGGGCGGCGACGGCGGCACCGGCGCGGTCGGGGCGCCGGCGGCCGACGAGGGCGATCCGGCCGCGGGCAACGCCGCCGGCGGCGCGGGTGCGAACCCCGATCAACCGGCAGAGGCCGGCGTGGACGGTGACCGCGGCGCGGACGGCGCGCGCGGCGAGCCCGGTGATCCCGCAGGTCGCTGGGACGCGGACGCGATGCGCTGGACGATCCACGCCGACCGCGGGCCGGGGGACGGCCAGCCGGGCGGCGGCGGCGGCGGCGGCGGCGCGGGCTTTGGCGCCGACGGCTTGCCCGGCGCCGGCGGCGGCGGCGGCGGCGCCGGCGGTTGCGCGGGTATCGCCGGGGCCAACGGCGGCGGCGGCGCCGGCTCGTTCGGCATCGTGGTGGTCGGCGCCGCGTGCATCGTGAGCCTGGAGCGCAGCGAGATCGACGTCTCCGAACGCGATGGCGGCCGGGGCGCGGACGGCACGGCGGGTGGCCTGGGCGCCCGCGGCGCGGACGGCGGCGCGGCCGGCGAACGGGGCGACGCGCTGCAGCCGGCCGCGGCGGGCGGTCGTGGCGGCAATGGCGGCTGTGGCGGTGACGGGGCCGGGGGGCCGGGCGGCCCCAGCGTCGGCATCCTGCGCGTGGGCGATGTGCCCGTGCCCGAGGTCGACGACGCCAGCGTCATCACCGTGGCCATCCCCAGCCCGGGCGGCGACGGCGGCTCGAACCCCGGCTGTCCTCGCGAGAACGCCGACGAGCGGGCGGCCGACGGCGCGGTTGGCATCTCGTTGGCGATCGGTTGCTGCACGCCCGGCGAGGCCACCTGCGGCGAGGGCCTGCTCTGCCCCGAGGTGGTGCAGTAGCGCCAGGCGCAGCGGTGGGGCCTGGCGGCAGCGGTGAGGCCAGGCGCGGCGGTGGGGCCGGAGACCCGGATCGACCGCGGTCAGCCGCCGGTGTCGGCCAGCTTGCCCGGCTCGACGTAGCGGTTGACCAGCACCGCCTCGGCGTTGCCGATACGCGTCGGCGTGACCACCTTCAGCGGGGTGCGGGCGGGGTCGGTGCCCAGCCAGACCGTGCCCACCAGCCGGCGCTGGTCGGGCAGCTTGCCGTCGTGGAAGAAGCCGCCGGTGAGCTGGGTGGTGACCTCGATCTTCAGCGCGTCGTACCAGCCCATCGCCGTCCAGATGCGGTCGTTGCCGACCACCCTCACCGAGATCAGCCGCTCCTTGAGCCCCGTCCAGGCGTAGTAGTCGAACTGCTGCCCCGGCTCGAGCTTCATGCGCCGCATGCCGAAGACGCTGCCGAGCACCTCGTGGATCGGCCCGGCGGGCAAGAACTCGCGGATGAGGGTCTTGCCCCCGCGCTTGCGGGTCGAGCGGATGAGCTTCTTCCGGTGGTCGAACTCGGTGAGATAGTTGAGCTTCTTGCCGTTCTCGTCGATGTCGAACTCGACCTTGAGCGGCAGGAAGGTCGCCTCGTCGAGCACCACGACCATCTTGTCGTTGACCGGGTAGAACTTGTCGAGGAACTCGCTGCTGCGCACGAAGCCGACGAGCGGCAGCAGGGTCCGGCCGTTGTGCTCGCGCCGCGCGCCGACCGCGAGGATGGCCTCGCCGGCGGTGGCCCCGAACATGCGCACCTCGTACTTGAGGCGTTCGCCGGGCTGATAGGGCGCGACTTCGAGGAAGTCGGGCATCGGCTTCAGCTCTTTCTTCGGGCGGCTGATCGGCCAGTTGCGGCGCGGGCCGGTGCGTTTGGCCCTCTTCTTCTTCTTGCTGGTCTTCTTCTTGGTGGCTTTCTGCGCCGGCTTGGCAGGCGCGGCCTTCTCGGCCGGCTTCTCGGGCGCGGCGGCCGGCGCTTCGGCCGGCGTCTGCTCCGCCGAGCTGGCGAGCGGCGCGGCGAGCAGGGCGGCGAGGGCGATGAGGAGCGAGAAGCGGTTCATGGCAGCAACTCCGATGATGTGTGCGCCGGGCCCGACGGCGGCCGTGCGGGGCCATTCAGTGCGTCGAGCGGACCCCGCCCGCCACGGGATGGGTGGATCTGCCCATCGGCGGTGATCTACGCGGCGTCGCGGGCGACCTCGGCCCGCAGGAACCGCAGACAGTCGTCGATATCGGGCGTCGCCGGCAGCCGGCCGTCGCGCACCGCCGCCTCGCACAGCCGACGCAGGTCGCCGATGCGCGGGCCGGGGGTGATGCCCAGGTCGCGGATGATGCGATGGCCCAGGCCTTTGGGCACCCGCGGGCGCGCCGCCTCGTCGGCGATGCGCAGGGCCTCGATGCGGGTCTTGAAGCCGTGCAGCGCGCGCATCACCTGCCGCCGCCGGCCGGGCCGCTTGCTGGTCACGTCGGCCCGCGACAGCTTGAACAGGTCGTCGAGCAGGTCGCCCATCTCGGCGGTGAAGCGCCGCACCGCCGCGTCGGACCACGACGGCGTATAGAGCCCCGCCCGCAGATGGTGCAGGACCAGCAGCCGGATGCGCTCGCCCTCCGCCGGCGGGAAGCGCAGCCGGTGGGCGATGCCCTCGAACATCAGCGCGCCCAGCTCATCGTGGCGGAAGAAGTGCACCTTGCCCCGCGGGGCGTAGCTGCGGGTATGGGTCTTGCCGATGTCGTGCATCAGCGCCGCCCAGCGGATCAGCGGCTGGGGCACCGCCTGACGCACCACCTGACGGGTGTGGTTCCAGACGTCCTTGTGGTGGTGCCGGCTCGACTTGTGGAAGCCGATCAGCGCCGCGGCCTCGGGCAGCACCAGCGCCAGGACGCCCGTCCGCGCCAGGACCTGCAGGGCCCCGGCCGGGCGCTGGCCGACGAGCAGGTGGGTGAGCGTCGCGCGGGTCTCTTCCCGGGGGGCCTTGAACACCTGCCCCGCGTGCTCGGCCATCGCTTCGAGGGCCTCGGGGGCGAGCCGCAAGGCCAGCTCGCTGGCCAGCGCCGGCGCGCGCAGAACGATGGTCGGGTCGGCGCTCCACGCGCCGTCGGGCACGGCCAGCTCCTGCCCGCCGAGCGCCTGCCGGCCGCCGAGCGGGTCGAGCACCTCGCCGTCGAGCGCGACGCCCAGCCCATCGAGCGGGATCCGCCGATCGACCAGCAGCCGATCGACGCCGTCGGGCGCCGGCCACAGGCGCCAGCGATCGACGACAAGGCTGCCCGGCCGCCATGGATCGGGGGCGGCGCCGGTGGCGTCGACGATGGTCTGCGGGTCGGCGGGCACGGCCAGCTCGGGGCGCACATGCACCCGGCTGCCGGCGAGCAGCAGCCGGGCCGCCTGACCGATGCGGACCGGATGCAGCGCGGCGAGCGCGTCGGAGATGGGGGGCAGCTTCGCGGGCGACATGGTCGTGACGGTAACCAATTCGGGCGGGGCCGACAATCGCAGTGGGCGTTTACAGCAACCAGACATCGAATCTGACCGTGCTCGCTTGCCCGATTCGCCGATGACGTCGTTGCTCGACTTGCCGTTGCCCCCAGCAGCGTCTGCGTCTCGCGCCTTGTCCTCGGCGAATCGGTCTGCGCGATCCCTGGTCAACTTCAATGTCCGGTCGCTGTTCCGTGCGCGGTCGCCGGTCAGCCCGGCCGCTCGCGGGCGGTGAGCACGGCGCGATAGAGCGCCTCGTAGCGGTCGATCATGGGCCCCTCGCGGAACCGGGCGAGCACGTCTTTTCGCGCCGCGCGCCCCATGGTCTCGGCGGTCGCCCGGTCGCTGACGAGCCGCACGAGGTAGCCGGCCATCTCGTCGACATCGTCCACCGCCGCGAGGAAGCCCGTCTCCCCGTGGCGCACGACCTCGGCCAGCCCGCCCACCTGCGAGGCGACCACCGGCACGCCGGCCGACAGCGCCTCGAGCGCCGCGAGGCCGAAGCTCTCCGTCTCGCTGGGCAGCACGAAGGCCGCCGCGCCCGCCAGCAGGCTCTCGAAGCGCTCCTGCTGCCCGAGCAGGCGCACGTGCTCGCGCAGGCCCAGCCGGCGCACGCGGGCCTCGACCCGGCCCCGTTCGGGCCCATCGCCGATGAGCAGCAGCCGCGCGGGGATCGTCTGGCGCACGCGGCGCAGCAGCTCGACCACGAGCGGCACCCGCTTGACCGCGCGGAAGTTGCTGACGTGCACCAGCACCGGAACCCGGGTGTCGCCGTCCCACAGGTCGGCCAGCTGGGCGGCGGCGGCGTGCCGGTCGGCGGGCGGGGCGTAGCGCTCGACGTCGACGAAGTTGGGCACCACCTCGATCGGCGTCTGCGCGCGATCGAGGCCCAGGCGATCCCAGGTGGCCTCGCGCAGAAACGCCGACGGCACGGTGACCGCGTCGCTGACGGCGATCGAGTGGCGGGTGATGGGCAGGTAGCTCTCGTCGCTGCCGACGAGGGTGATGTCGGTGCCGTGCAGCGTCGTCACCAGCGCCGGCGCCCGCGGCCCGAGCACTTCGCGGGCCATCCAGGCGCTGGTGGCGTGGGGCACCGCGTAGTGCACGTGCAGCAGGTCGATGCCCTCGTAGTCGACGACCGACACCAGCTTGGAGGCCAGGGCCAGGGCGTATTGCGGCTGCGGAAACACCGGGTAGCCGCGGGTCGCGACCTGATGGAAGATCACCCGCCGACAGCCGGCGTCGAGCCGCCGCGGCACGTCGTGGCTGATGACGTGTACCGTATGCCCGCGGCGGGCCATGGCCTGCCCGATCTCGGTCGCGACGATGCCGCTGCCGCCGAAGGTGGGGTAGCAGACGACGCCGACGGTCAGCTTGCGTTCCACGGTGTCTCCCGGGCCGGTCGTGGTGCTCAGGCGGTCCACAGGACCGGCGGCGCGCCCTCGTCGACCAGCGTCGCGACCGGATCGGTCAGCGGCACGGGCCCGCGCAGGCGGTAGGGCTCACCGTGCAGTACGCCGATGGTCGCGCCCCAGTAACGGTCCCGCACCTCGAAAGCTTCCAGGCCCAGCGGGGCGTTGATCAGCGTCGGCGTCGCGCCGTCGGTCTGGCCGAACTGGCTCTCGTGGCACGCGATCGCCGCCGCCTTGACCCCGTGCACCGGGCTGATGTCGACGACGAACGACGGCGCGAACTCGACCCGCTGCGGAT
This sequence comes from bacterium, assembly GCA_030427205.1. Classification (GTDB taxonomy): domain Bacteria; phylum Myxococcota_A; class Bradymonadia; order UBA7976; family UBA1532; genus JACKDM01. The sequence goes on from JAUHXC010000033.1 coordinate 83,113, forward strand.
AGTAGACGACCCGCTTGGGCCGATGGGGCTGGCCCAGATCGGCCCGGAACCGGGTGACGCCCGCCAGGAAGGCGGCCCGCTCGACCAGCCGGCCGGTCGCCGCGTGATCCGGGTGGCGGGCCTCGACCCAGGGCGCGAGCACCAGCGCCGGCCGATGGTGGCGCAGCGCCTCGACCACCGCCGCCACCTGATCCGGGTCTTCGGCGGTCAGCCCGCCGTCGGGCAGCTCGAGGTTCTCGCGGTAGGCCACGCCCAGGGCCTCGGCCGCCGCCTCGGCCTCGTCGGCGCGGATGGCCGGCGTGCCGTTCGTCGCCAGCTCGCCGCGGGTGAGATCGACGATGGCCGCCCGCTGGCCGCGGCGGGCGCAGAGCGCGATCAGGCCGCCGCAGGAGAGCTCGACATCGTCGGGGTGGGCGCCGAACGCCAGCAGGTCGATCATCGGGTCGCTCGTGGGGGTCACGGCCGCAGGTCTCGCGAACGGGGGCCCTCGTCATCGCACGGATCGGCCGCGGCGACCACCGCGCCGAGCAGCGGGGCCATGCCATAGCGCGCGGCGAACCACGGCAGACCCAGCGTGCGCTCCTGCGGCCCGCCGTTCGGCTGCAGCCGGGCCAGCAGCCGGTCGAGCCGCTGCACGGTCACCGCGTCGTTGCGGGCCAGGGTGCGTCGATAGCGCTCGACCAGGCGCCGGGCGACGTCGGTCAGCGTCTCGCGGGTCTTGTCGACCATCTTGCCCAGGCCCTTGTCGATGGCCTCGGCGTGCGGCTCGAAGTGATTCAAGGCGGCGGTGATCGGCTCCACCAGCCGGGCTTCGAGCGCGTCGGGATCGGGGTGCGCGCCGCCGTCGCCGGCCACCGCCGCCAGCAGCGCGTGGCGCGGCGCGTCGAGCCCGTGCCCGTCGAGCCCGAGCTGGTCGAGCAGCCGATCGGCGGTCGAGTCGACGATGCGGAAGCGGCAGCGGTGCACCACCAGCGGCAGCGGCAGGTCGAACGCCCGATACAGCGGCGGCAGCTGGGCGAAGTAGGCGATCTCGCCCGGGCCGCCGACGTAGGCCGCCGTCGGCAGCCAGGTATCTTGAAGTATGGGCCGAAGCAGCGCCGAGGTGGAGAAGCGACGCGGGCTCCGCGCCAGGGTCTCGAGCACGTCGGCCCGGCGCAGCGGCTGCGGCGTCGGCGCGCAGGTCACCCATTCGCCGTCCGCCGGCTCGATGCGCACCCGCGGGCCGTCGTCGGCGGCGTGCCAGAAGCTCAGCGGCGCGCCCGGCCGCACGTGCACCTGCACGTTGAAGCCGGCCGCGTCGAGCGCCGCCGCCCGCTCTTCGAGCACCGTCGAGAGCGCCGCCGCGTCGTTCAGGGCGCGGCGGTGCACCGGCGCGGCGGCCGCGGCCAGGGCCGGCGCCTGCGGATCGCGGGGGTCGAGCACCAGCAGCCCCCACTCGGCGAACAGGGCCTCCATCAAGCGGCGAAAGGCCGCGGTGGGCGAAGCGTCGGGCCGATAGCACGCCCGCCACTGCGCCATCACCGACTCGGCCGACGACAGCCCTTCGAGCGCGTCGGCCAGGGCGTCGAGGGCCGGCTCGATCGATGGGCCCAGGCGCACATCGGCCACCGCCCGCCCGTCGTCGGCGGGATCGGCGTCGACGCTCAGCGCCGCGAGACCATCGCCCTTCAGGGTCCACGTCGTGGCGATCTCTTCGAAGTCGTGATCCTCGCTCTGCAGCCAGAAGATGGGCACGCAGGGCACCCCGCTCTCGGCCTCCAGCCGCTCGGCGAGCCGGATCGCCGAGGCCGCCTTGTGCACGCTGTACAGCGGCCCGCCGAAGAGCCCCGCCTGTTGCCCGGTCACCACGCAGGCCGCGCCGCCGGCGGCGAGCCGATCGAGGTGTCGCGCGCGGGCGGCGTGGCCCGGCGCGGCCGAGTCGGCGTAGCGGGCCTGCAGCGCGGCCAGCACGGCGGGCTCGATCCGCCGCTGCGCCGCCTTCCGCGTCACGGCCTGCCGGCGCTCCGGATCGGCGACCGCGCGGGGCAGCAGTGATGTGGCTCGGGGGTCATCGGCCAGCCAGGCCGGCGTGAAGGCGCTGCTCATCGATGGCATCTCGACATGTCGATTCGATGCGGCAATGACTCGCCGGGTCCGGCCCGCGTTTCACTTTCGGAGAAACTAAAGTGGGGGGCTGGCGTATCCATGGGGGGTCAATTCGGGAGTTTCACCTTGTCCGACCGCGATGTCGGCCGTCAGACGACGGCCCCCCTCGCCCGCGGCGCCGTCGCCCTCGCCGCGCTGATGACCATCGCGTCCCCCGCCGGCGCCGCGACGCCCTTCGACGCGCAGCCACTCGACGCGGGGGCGCTGCTCGATCGCATCGAGCGCTTGAGCACCGTCGGCAGCGTGCTCTACGTGGCGGCGCACCCCGACGACGAGAATACCCGGCTCATCGCGTGGCTCGTCGGCCAGCGCGGCCTGCGCACGGCCTACCTGTCGATGACCCGGGGCGGCGGCGGGCAGAACCTCATCGGCACCGAGCAGGCCGAGATGCTCGGCGTGGTGCGCACCGGCGAGCTGCTGGCGGCCCGCGGGGTCGACGGGGCCGAGCAGCGCTTCACGCGCACCCGCGACTTCGGCTACAGCAAGACCCCCGACGAGACCCTGCGCATCTGGGGCCGCGACGCCGCGCTGGCCGACGTGGTGTGGGCCATCCGCGCCTTCCGCCCCGACGTGATCATCACCCGCTTCGCCACCACCGGCCGCAACCACGGGCATCACACCGCCTCGGCGCTGCTGGCCCACGAGGCCTTCGACGCGGCGGCCGACGCGAAGTGCTTCCCCGAGCAGCTGGCCCACGCCGGCGTCTGGCAGACGGCCCGGCTCTTCGAGAACAAGAGCCACTGGCGCATCAAGCCCGACACCGACACCTCGCAGTGGCTGCAGGTCGACGTGGGCACCTTCGATCCGCTGCGCGGCGTCGGCTACGGCGAGATCGCGGCCCACAGCCGCACGATGCACAAGAGCCAGGGCTTCGGCTCGAGCCCGCAGCGGGGCAGCGTGCGCGAGTACCTGACCCCCGAGAAGGTGGCCGCCGGCGCGGCGCCGAAGCCCGGCGACGACCCGTTCGTCGGCCTGAAGCTCGACTGGAGCCGCTTCGAGGGCACCGCGGCGCTGCAGAAGGCGCTGGCCGAGGCCGCCGCCGAGTTCGATCCGCGCGCGCCGCACGCCAGCCTGGCGAAGCTGGCCGAGGCCCACCGGCTGATGCAGACGGTGCCCGACGCCCACTGGCGCGCGGTCAAGCTGGCTGAGCTGGAGCAGGTGATGGCCGCCTGCGCCGGGCTCTACCTCGAGGCCACCGTCGAGCAGCCCGCCGCCCGACCCGGCGAGACGGTGAAGGTCAAGCTCAGCGCCCTCGGTCGCAGCCCGTCGGCGGTTCTGCTGACCGGCGCGGCGGTCGACGCGGGCGACGGCAGCACGCCGGCCCCGCCGCTGGACGCGACGCTGGTCGCCGACGGGGCGCAGGCGATCGAGCTGGGCGTCGCCGTGCCCGCCGATCTGCTGACGCGGCCCCATTGGCTCGTCGAGCGGCCGACGTCGGCGCTGTACGCCATCCCCGAGCAGACCGAGCGCGATCGCCCGGACACCCCCGCGGCGCTGAGCGCGCGGTTCAATGTCACCATCGGCGGGGTGCCGCTGCAGTTCCGGGTGCCGGTGCAGTTCACCCGCACCGACGCGGTGCTCGGCGAGCGGCGCCACGACCTGGAGATCCTGCCGCCGGTGACCGCGACCTTCGCCGCGGCCGGTACGGTGCTGCCCGTGGGCGAGACCGGTCGCGTCCGGGTCACGGTACACACCACCGTCGATCGGCCCCTCAAGGGCGTCCTGAGCCTGCGGGCGCCGGAGGGCTACAAGGTCCGCCCGGCGCACATGTCGTTCGAGTTGGGCCCCAAGGCGCCCGAGCGCGGCTTCGACGTCGAGCTGACACCCGGTCCGAAGGCCCGCGCCGGCCTGCTGCGGGCGCAGGTCGAGACCGGCGGGCGCATGTGGTCGCTGCAGCAGCAGATCGTCGATTACGACCACCTGCCGCGGCGCACGGTCCTCTCGCCGGCGGAGATGCGGCTGGTGCCGGTCGATCTGAAGCGCGGGCCGACGCGTATCGGCTATCTGCCCGGCCCGGGTGACAAAGTGGCCGAGGCGCTGCGGCTGGTGGGCTACACCGTCGAGGAGATCGACGTCGACACCGTCGCCGAGGGCGATCTGAGCCGCTTCGACGCGCTGGTGACCGGTATCCGGGCCTATAACAAGCACCCGCGGCTGGTGGCCCTGCACGATCGGCTCATGGCCTACGTCGCGGGCGGCGGGCGGCTCGTGGTGCAGTACAACACCAACAACCGCTTCAACCCGCTCGACGGGCCCATCGGGCCGCACCCGTTCTCGATCACCCGCGGCCGCATCACCGACGAGACCGCCGCGCTGACGCCGGTCGACCCGAAGCACGCGGTCTTGACGACGCCCAACGCGCTCGGCGCGGACGACTACGCCGGCTGGGTGCAGGAGCGCGGGCTCTACTTCGCCGGCGACATCGACCCGCAGTACACCCCGATCTTCCGCGGAAACGACCCCGGGGAAGATCCGCTCGACGGCAGCCTGTTGGTGGCACGGCACGGCAAAGGCGTCTTCGTCTACTCCGGGCTGTCGTTCTTCCGCCAGCTGCCGGCCGGTGTGCCCGGCGCGTTCCGCCTGTTCGCCAACATCCTGGCCCTTTGAGCATGCCCCGTGAGCTCGCGCCGCCGATGACCGCCCCCGACGACTCCACGCCGACCCCGGCGCCCGACGATCCGCCGCCGCTGCTCGGCGCGTGGCGCAACCTCTACGCGCTGGTGCTGGGTAACCTGGCGCTGCTGATCGTGATCTTCTGGGCGCTGACCCGCAGCTTCAACGTCGGGGAGGGCCCGTGAAGACCCTCGACTGGGTGGTGCTGATCGGCACGATCGCCACCATCGTCGGCTACGGGATCTACAAGACCCGCAACATCGCGACGAGCGCCGACTACCTCAAGGGCGACGGCGAGCTGCGCTGGCCGACCATCGGGCTGTCGATCATGGCCACTCAGGCCAGCGCGATCACCTTCCTCTCGGTGCCGGGCCAGGCCTACGAAGACGGCATGCGCTTCGTGCAGTTCTACTTCGGGCTGCCCATCGCGATGGTGATCATCAGCGCCGTCTTCGTGCCGATCTACTACAAGCTCAACGTCTTCACCGCCTACGAGTACCTCGAGCAGCGCTTCGACCCGAAGACCCGGGTGCTCGGCGCGCTCTTGTTCATGACGGGGCGCGGGCTGGCGGCGGGCATCTCGATCTACGCGCCGGCGATCATCCTCTCGTCGCTGATGGGCTGGGATCTCAACGCCACCAACCTCGTGCTGGGCGCGGTGGTCATCCTGTATACCGTCAGCGGCGGCTCCAAGGCGGTCAGCCAGACCCAGAAGCAGCAGATGGTGGTCATCATGGGCGGCATCATCACCGCCGCCATCGTGATCGCCTATCGCCTGCCCGACGACGTCGGCGTGACCACCGCCGCGACCCTCGCCGGGGCCGTCGGCCGGATGAACGTCATCGACTTCAGCTTCGACCCCGATACCCGCTACACCTTCTGGTCGGGCATCACCGGCGGGCTCTTCCTGGCGCTGTCGTACTTCGGCACCGACCAGAGTCAGGTGCAGCGCTATCTGGGCGGCAAGTCGGTCGCCGAGAGCCGACTGGGCCTGCTCTTCAACGGCGTGCTCAAGATCCCGATGCAGTTCTTGATCCTGTTCATCGGGATCATGGTCTTCGTCTTCTTCCTCTTCGAACGGCCGCCGGTCTTCTTCAACCAGCCCACGCTCGACGCGGCCTATGCCACCGAGCACGCCCCCGAGCTCGAGCGGCTGGAGGCCGAGTGGACGGTCGCCTTCGAAGAGCGCAAGCAGACCGCGCTCGCCCTGACCGCCGCTGAGGGGTCGGAGGCCGAGGCCGCCGCGGCCGCCGCGCTGCAGGCGGCGCAGGTGAAGATGGATGGGCTGCGGGCCGAGGCCAAGACGGTCATCAAGGCCGCCGTGCCCACCGCCGAGCTCAAAGACAGCGACTACATCTTCGTCTCGTTCGTGCTGCGCTACCTGCCGACGGGGCTGGTGGGGCTGCTGCTGGCGGTGATCCTGTCGGCGGCCATGTCATCGACGGCCAGCGAGCTCAACGCGCTGGGCTCGACGACCATCGTCGACCTGTACAAACGGCTCTTCCGGCCCGACGCCGACGACCGGCACATCCTGCGGGCGAGCAAGGTGGCCACCGCCTTCTGGGGCGGGGTCGCGGTGGCGTTCGCGACATTCGCGGCGCTGCTCGACAACCTCATACAGGCGGTGAACATCCTGGGATCGATCTTCTATGGGGTCATCCTGGGCATCTTCCTGGTGGCGTTCTTCGTGCGGCGGGTGCGCGGCACGGCGGTGTTCTGCGCCGCCGTGGTCGCGCAGCTGGGCGTGGTCGTGCTCTTCTTCACCATGGATATCGGTTACTTGTGGTTCAACGTCATCGGATGCGTATGGGTGATCGTGCTCTCGCTGATCATCCAGGCGGTGCTGCCGCCCGCGTCCGATCCACCCCCGAAGACCCAGGAGGTCTGACTCGATGCGTTCCGTGCTCCGTACCGCTCTCGCCGTGGCCGCCGCCGCGCTGCTCGCCACGCCGGCCCTGGCCCAGCTCGAACTGCCCGACCTCAGCCCGCGGGCCGAGGTGATGCAGACCGTCGGCATCACCGCCATCACCGTCAACTACGCCAGCCCCGGGGTGAAGGGGCGCAAGATCTTCGGCGAGCTGGTGCCGCTCGACAAGCTGTGGCGCACCGGCGCCAACGCGGCGACGACCCTCGAGGTCAGCACCGACGTGAAGATCGGCGGCAAGGACGTGCCCGCCGGCAAGTACGCGCTGTTCACCATCCCCGGCAAGGACAAGTGGACGGTCATCATCAACAAGAACGCCGACCAGGGCGGCACCCGCAATTACGACCAGAAGCTCGACCAGGCGCGCTTCGAGGTCAAGCCGGGCAAGGCGGCGACCAAGATGGAGCGGATGACCTTCCTCTTCACCGACACCCAGGACGACAGCACCTCGCTGCAGCTCGTCTGGGACGAGACCCGCGTGACGCTGCCGATCACCATCGAGACCAACGCCCTGGTCGCGGCGGGCATCGACGGCTACGCCAAGGGCTCGGCGCGCACCATGGCCAACGCGGCGCGGCACTACAAGCGGGTGAAGCAGCTCGACAAGGCGCTGGCGATGATCGACAACGCGCTGGCCATCGACGAGACTTGGTTCGCGCTGTGGATCAAGGCCGACATCCTCGCCGAGAAGGGCGACATCAAGGCGGCCTACCCCGTCGCCGAGAAGGCCTACGCGCTGGGCAGCAAGGACGAGTACTTCTTCTGGAAGGACACCATCGAGAAGGCGCTCGAGGACTGGAAGAGCAAGAAGTAGACCGGCCTACGCCCGCCGCACGAGGGTCAGCCCGTCGCCGATCGACAAGAGCTGCACCCGCAACCCCGCCTGCTTCGCCAGCCGCTGCGTGAACCCGCGCAGCGTCCGGGTGTCGGCGTCGTTCACCCGCTCGTCGACCACCGACCCGCCCCACAACATGTTGTCGAACGCGATGATGCCGCCCGGCCGCAGCCGCGGCAGGATCAGGTCGAAGTAGGTCGGGTAGCCCTCCTTGTCGGCGTCGATGAACGCGAGGTCGACGCAGGGCTCTTCGGGCAGGCGCTTCAAGCCGTCGGTGGCCGGCCCCAGCTCGACGGTGATCCGATCGGCGACGCCGGCCGCCTTCCACGCCGCCCGCGCGATGGTCAGCGGCACGTCGCTGATCTCGAAGCAGGTGACCCGCCCCGCGCCGCGCAGCCCGCGGGCCATCCACAGCGCCGAGGTGCCGGTGAAGGTGCCCACCTCGACGACGTGCTGCGCGTCGAGCAGCTCGACGAGCAGTTGCAGGAAGCGGCCCTGGTCTTCGCCGATGCACATGCGCGCGCTGTCGCCGAACTGCTGGCGGCTCTGGTGGGCGATGTCGGCGGCGATGGCGTCGGGCGGGGGGTTCTGGGCGGCTTCGATCCAGTCCTGGATCGCGGGCGAGAGGCCGACGGTGCGGCTGCCCCCGCGCGGGCGCACGCCGCGGGGGCCCGCGGCGAGTTGGCCGGCGAGCCAGCCGTCGGCCACCGCCACGTCGGCGACGGCGGTGAGCGGACAGGCGATGCGCCCCGGCCAGCGCAAGACCGCCGCGCGCACATCGGCATCGGGGCAGACCGCGACGACGCCGACGCACCGCGTCGCCATGCCCGGCCGATGGCGTCGCAGGCCGCCGATGAGCGCGTCGACGTCGGCCATGGCCTTCAGCGTCAGCTTCAAGCCGAAGGGCGCCGCCTCGCCTGACGGGGCCTTCAGCAGCGTATCGAGCAGCCCATCGACGTCGCCGATGGTCGTGTGATGCAGGGCCATGGTCACTCCCGGTGTCTGCCGGCGAGCATGGTCGACGGTGCGGCGCGGGGCAAGGGGGCGGATCACACTCGAGGCGCGATGTAACGCCACCTCGGCCGTGGCATCATCGAGGCATGGCAGCCGATCCGCCCGCCCAGAGCCCGAGCAGCGTCGAGAGCCCGAGCGGCGCCGAGAGCCCGAGCAGCGCCGAGAGCCCGGAGACCGCCGAGGCGGATGGCGCGCTGGCGCTGACCGCCGAGAGCGTCGAGCGCCAGACCGGCTTCGTCCGCTGGCTTCTCGAGCGGGCCCGCGCCGCGGGCTCGGCGGTGGTCTCGCGGGCGCTGGTGCTGTGGTATGCCGCCCGCGACCCCGATACGCCCATGCGGGCCAAGGCGGTCATCATCGGCGCGCTGGCCTATCTGGTCGAGCCGATCGACGCGATCCCCGATCTGACGCCGCTGCTGGGTTATACCGACGATATGACGGTGCTCGGCCTGGCGCTGACGGCGGTCGTGGCCTACGTCAAACCGGCCCATCGTGAGGCGGCGCGGCGGCGCGCCGCCGAGATCTTCGGCGAGGAGCTGCCCGAGAGCGAGGGCGTCGAGCCCGCGCCGGACGAGCCGGATTGAGCCCGGGCGGGCAGCGCTCGATCAGAGCCCCATCATGTAGCGCAGCAGGCGGCGGGAGTCGGTGAACTCGGCCGATGATGCGGCGTTGTCCTGCCAATCGGACTCCACCAGCCACAGCCGGCCGGGCAGGGCGTCGACATAGCCCAACGAGACGGTGTCCTGGTTCCAGCCGCCGAGCGGCACCATCAGCGGCAGGTCGCCGAGCGCGTAGCCGCAGCCGCTGCTGATGGGCTCGACGTCCCGGTTGACCTGCCAGAACGGATCCTGCTCGTTGAAGCGGACGGCGGGCACGATCAGGTCGCTGCAGTTGCCCAGGCGGCCGCCGCGGGCGAAGGCGCCGCCGAAGACCGCGTTGTAGACCCGCACCGAGGCGTCGAACTCGGTGATGATCTGCAGGCCGGTCTCGACCATCGCCGCGAGCAGGGGCTCGCCGTCGACGCGCGCGGCGCCGTCGCGGGTCACGAGCAGGGCGATGGTATCGGCGTCGGGCAGGCAGCCGGCGACCAGCTCGACCCCGTCGCCGGGCTCGAGGAAGCCCTCGACGTCGCGGTCGCTGGTGCCGCACAGCATGATGTGGGCGTTGGCCGGCATGACCGGCCCGCCGTCTCCGCCGCCGACCCAGCAGTGGTTGGTCGCGTCACCACAGGCGGCGTGGTCGGCGACGTAGGCCGAGTAGCTGCAGCCGACCGCCCCGCAGTTGTATGGCTCTCCCGAGCCGGGCTCGACGAAGTCTTCGGCGACGGTGGCGCCCCGGCAGTATTGCTCGTCGCCCCAGCCGTCGGCGTGCGCCCGATTGTCGACCACGTCGGCCGACGTCGAGCAGGCGTAGAGGCCCGGCTCGCCGCCGAAGAGCTCGGCGCAGGCGTCGAGGCACGACATCGACGCCGCGTTCTGCCAGGCGGGGCCGTCGCCCACCCGGAAGCTGCCGACCAGCTCCGGCTCACCGCAGCGCGGGTCGTCGGCGCAGTCGACATCGGCGCAGTCGATCCGGCCGTCGACGTCGTCGTCGACCCCGTTGTCGCAGATCTCCGCGACGCCGCAGGCGTCGCCCTCGTCGACCGCGCCGTCGCAGTCGTCGTCGATGTCGTTGCAGGCTTCACCGGCGGGCGGGGCCGGCTCGGCGACGCACTCGAAGCGGCCAGCGACGCATTCGATATCGCCCACGACAGCGCAGGCGCCGAGGCCGGCTTCGCAGGCGTCGGGCTCGACGAGGCCCTCGTCGGCGGTGCCGTCGCAGTCGTCGTCGCGGCCGTTGCAGATCTCGGGCTCGCCGAGCGGGCCCACCGGCGCGCAGGTCGTGCCGCCGTCGCGCAGGCAGGCGATCTCGCCGAAGGCCTCGCAGGGCACGTCGAGCACGCACTCTTCGCCGACGCCGAAGTCCTCGTCGATCCGGCCGTCGCCGTCGTCGTCGCGGCCGTTGCAGGTCTCCGGATCGGGCTCGGGTTCCGGCTCGGGCTCGGGCTCGGGTTCCGGCTCCGGCTCGGGTTCGGGCTCCGGCTCGGGCTCGGGTTCCGGCTCGGGCTCGGGCTCGGGCACGCCGTCGTCGGGATCTGGATCGGGCTCGGGCTCTGCGCCGCCATCGGGCGGCGGCACGCCGTCGTCGGGATCGGGATCGGGCTCGGCGCCGCCGTCGGGCGGCGGGATGCCGTCGTCGGGATCGGCGTCTTCGCGGTCGATGACGTCCGCGTCGCTGCCTTCGACCCCCATCTCGTCGTCGTCATCGCCGCCGCCGCCCCCGCCGCCGGCGGGGATGCAGGCCGAGGTCAGGCCGAGGAGCAACAGGGTGGGCAGCAGGACGGACGGCAGGCGGCGCAGGGACATGGCGGGCTCCATAGGTGTTCGGCCGCACGGTGGGCCATCGCGCCGCGCCGGCGCAATGCGGGATCGCCCGTCAGACGGGCACCGGCACCTGCTCGACGAGCTGGGCGACGACCCGCTCGGCCTCGCCGTAGGTGCGCAGCAGGCCGTCGCCGCCGCCGGCCACCAGCACCCGGTGGGCCAGCACCGGCACCGCGAGGTGCTTGACGTCGTCGGGCAGGGTATAGGTGCGCCCCAGGAGCAGCGCCCGGGCGCGGGCCGCCCGCTGCAGGGCCAGCGCGCCGCGGGTCGAGACGCCCAGCTCGAGGGTCGGCGTCTGGCGGCTGGCCTCGACGAGGGTCATCAGATAGTCGATCACCAGATCGTCGACCCGCACGTCTTCGACCCGCCGCATGAGATCGCGCAGCTGGTCGACGGTGCTGCGCGGCTCGAGCAGGCTCAGCGGGTCGCGGCCGGTGCGCCCCTTGAGGATCGCCCGCTCGACCCGCCCGTCGGGGTAGCCGAGGTGCAGCCGCATCATGAAGCGGTCGAGCTGGCTCTCGGGCAGCGGGTAGGTGCCGTGGAAGTCCTGCGGGTTCTGGGTCGCGATGACGATGAACGGGTCGGGCAGCGGGTGGGTCTCGTTGTCGATGGAGACCTGGCCCTCGTTCATCGCCTCGAGCAGGCTCGACTGGGTCTTGGGCGTGGTGCGGTTGATCTCGTCGGCGAGCACGACGTTGGCGAAGATCGGGCCCGGCCGGAACTCGAACTGCTCGCTGCCGCGCAAGAAGACGTTGACCCCGAGCACGTCGCTGGGCAGCAGGTCGCTGGTGAACTGGATGCGGCGGAAGGTGCAGCCGAGCACCCGGGCCAGCGCCTGACCCAGCGTCGTCTTGCCCACGCCGGGCACGTCTTCGAGCAGCACGTGCCCGCCGGCGAGGGCGGCGGTCATCGCGTTGAGCACCACCTCTTCCTTGCCCCGCACCACCCCGTTGACGGCGTCGAGCAGGTCGCGCAGCAGGCGCTGGTGTGTCACGGCGAAGGACCTCGGGTCGTGGCGGTCGAGGGCGAGCCCCGCACGGTGTGTACCCGGACGGCGACCTGCGGGCAAGCACGAAGCCCACCGGGCCCCGCTCGCCGCGGCAATTCCACGGCAGGGGTTGCAACCGGCGGTTCATCTGTTCAACCTTCCACCCTCTTCGGGTCCTGTAAGCGAAGGCGAGGTGATCGATGCCGGAAACCGCGAGCCCCCATGCGCTGGTGATCGTGGAATCCCCGACCAAGGCGCGCACCATCCGGAAGTTCCTCGGCGAGGGCTTCACCGTCGAGGCGTCGATGGGCCATGTGCGCGACCTGCCGTCATCGGCCAGCGAGATCCCGGCCGCGGTCAAGAAGAAGTCGTGGGCCCGCCTCGCGGTGGACGTCGACGACGGCTTCAAGCCGGTCTACGTGGTGCCGGCGGACAAGAAGAAGGTCGTCAGCGACCTCAAGAAGGCGCTCAAGCAGGCCGAGGTGCTCTACGTCGCGACCGATGAAGACCGCGAAGGGGAGTCCATCGGCTGGCACCTGCTGCAGATCCTCAAGCCCAAGGTGCCCACGCACCGCATGGTCTTCCACGAGATCACCCGCGAGGCGATCGACGCCGCGCTGCAGAACCCGCGGCCGGTCGACGAGCAGTTGGTGCAGGCGCAGGAGGCCCGCCGGGTCCTCGACCGGCTGGTGGGCTACGTGGTCTCGCCGCTGCTGTGGAAGAAGGTGCGCCCGCGCCTGAGCGCCGGCCGCGTACAGAGCGTCGCGGTGCGTATGCTCGTGCTGCGCGAGCGGGAGCGCATGGCCTTCGTGGCCGGGCACTGGTGGGATCTCAAGGCCACCGCCGAGAAGGACGGCACCCGCTTCGACGCGCAGCTCGTCGGCATCGGCGGCAGCGGCGTCGCCTCGGGCCGCGACTTCGACGAGAAGACCGGCAAGCTGATCGCCGGCCGCAAGGTCGTGCTGCTCGGCCAGGACGAGGCGCAGGCGCTGCGCGACCGGCTGACCGGGCGGGCGCTGACCGTCGGCGAGGTGCAGCGCAAGGTCCAGACCCGCCGGCCGTATCCGCCGTTCACCACCTCGACGCTGCAGCAGGAGGCCAACCGCAAGCTGGGCTTCACCGCCCGCACGACGATGCAGGTGGCTCAGCGGCTCTACGAGAACGGCCACATCACCTATATGCGGACCGACTCGGTGCACCTCTCGGGGCAGGCGATCGGTTCGGCGCGGGCGATGATCGAGCGGCGCTACGGCGCCGAGCTGCTCTCGCCCAAGCCGCGCAACTACACCACCAAGTCCAAGGGCGCCCAGGAGGCGCACGAGGCGATCCGCCCGGCGGGCACCCGCATGGCGACCGCCCGCGAGCTGGGCCTCGGCGGCCCCGAGGCGCGGCTGTACGACCTCATCTGGAAGCGCACCGTCGCCACGCAGATGGCCGACGCCAAGGTGGCGCTGACCACCGTGCGCCTGACGGTCGTCGACCCCGAGTCGGGGCAGCCGGTCGAGTTCCGCGCGAGCGGGCGGCAGGTGGTCTTCCCCGGCTTCTTCCGGGCCTACGTCGAGGGCACGGACGATCCCGAGCAGGTGCTCGACGATCGCGACCAGCCGCTGCCGCAGCTCGAAGAGGGCCAGTCCATCGATCTGGCGGCGCTCGAGGCCCTGGGCCACGAGACCCGGCCCCGCGCCCGCTACACCGAGGCGACGCTGGTCAAGGCCCTCGAAGAGCAGGGCATCGGCCGGCCGAGCACCTACGCCTCGATCATCGACACCATCCAGCGGCGGGGCTACGTGCAGACCGTCGCCCGGCAGCTCGTGCCCACCTTCACCGCGATGGCGGTGACCCGCTTGCTCGAAGAGACGCTGAGCAAGGTGGTGGACATGGAGTTCACCGCGTCGATGGAGAGCTGGCTCGACGACATCGCCGAGGGCAACGACGCCGAGAAGTATCTCGAGCGCTTCTACAAGCACGAGCTGCTCGACGGGGTCGCCCAGGGCGAGCAGATCGACCCGCGCTCGGTGTGCACCCTCGAAGGCGAGCGCTTCGGCCCGTACCGCATTCGGGTGGGCCGCTATGGCCCGTTCGTGGAGTACGACGTCGAGGGCGCCGAGAAGCCGCTGAGCTTCTCGCTGCCCGACGAGGCCGCGCCGGCGGACGTCACCATCGAGGTGCTCGACGAGCTGCGGGCCAAGGCGGAGAAGGGCGAGGCGCCGCTGGGAGATGATCCCGAGACCGGCGAGCCGGTCTACGTGCGCGTCGGCCGCTTCGGGCCCTACATCCAGCTCGGCGAGCGCACCGACGAGAACCCCAAGCCCAAGCGGGCCTCGCTGCCGCCGGGCGTCGACGTGGTCGACGTCGGCCTGAAGGTGGCCCTCGACATCCTGGCGCTGCCCCGGCCCATCGGGGTGCACCCCGACGACGGTGAGAAGGTCGAGGCGGGCATCGGGCGCTACGGGCCGTACGTCAAGCACGGCAAGACCTACGCCTCGCTGAAGAAGACCGACGACGTGCTGGCCATCGGGCTCGAGCGCGGGCTCGAGCTGCTCGCCGAGAAGAAGACCCGCGGGCGCAAGACCGAGCCGCTGCGCGAGCTGGGCGAGCACCCCGAGGAGGGCGGCCCGGTCAACGTGCTCGACGGGCGCTTCGGGCCCTACGTCAAGCACGGTCGCCTCAACGCGTCGCTGCCCAAGGGGGTGACGGTCGAAGAGGTGACGATGGATCAGGCGGTGGCGCTGCTCAAGGCCCGCGCCGAGCGCAAGGGCAAGCGCGGCGGGCGGACGGCGGCGAAGAAGCCGGCGGCCAAGAAGACGACGGCCAAGAAGACCACCGCGAAGAAGACGACGGCCAGGAAGACCACCGCGAAGAAGACGACGGCCAAGAAGACCACCGCCGCAAAGAAGCCGACGACCCGCAAGACGACGGCCAAGAAGACCCCCGCCAAGAAGCCGGCCGCGAAGAAGCCGACCGGGGACGCCTGAGCGGCCTCAGCGCTGCGGCGGACGACCTCTCTACTTCACGTCGCCGGCGCCGCAGGCAGCTGCACCCATACGATCGGCCAGGGCTCGGTCTCGACCAGCTCCACCGTCCCCCCCTGAATCTCGACCAGTCGATGCAGCAGCAGCACCGGCGCGCCGCGCAGGTCGCCGGGGCTACGGTCGCCGGCGCGGGCCTCGGCGTCGGCCGTGCGCCACTGCTCGATCACCGCGGCCCGATCGGCGGGATCCCCATCGGCGGCGATCACCTCGACCCGGGCGCTGTAGCCGCCGCCGAGCGGGTGGCTGAGGCTGATCTGAACCTCGCCCTGATCCATGGCGTCGAGCAGGCTGCCCGCGGCGATGTACAGCGCGCGGGCGGTATGGGCCGGGTCGAGCCGGGCTGTCGGCGGCGGCTCGTCGGCGTTGCCCGGCGGGTGCACCACCACCCGTATATCGACCTGCTCCAATGGATCGGGCCGCACCTGCCGCCGCAGGACCCGCGCCAGATCGGCCGCGGTGGTCGCTGTCGGGCTGAAGCCGGTCGATCGCACCGCAGCGCCGCCGCCGCGCAGGCCCTCGAGGCGGCTGATGTCGAGCAACGCCAGGATGAACCGCAGCAGCCCGTCGCCGCTGCGCCAGAGGATGCCGAGCTGGCTGCGCTGCCGGGCGTCGAGCGGCCCGTCGATCTCGGCGAGCAGCACCTCGCTGAAGCCCAGGATGCTGTTGAGCGGGCTCTTGAGCTCGTGGCTGAGGTGGGCCAGGAAGCGCGCCTTGGCCCCGTCGGCGCGCCGCCGTTCGGCTGCGGCGCGCCGCAGGGCGCCGCGTTGGGCGGTCAGGCCGACCAGCGCGTTGTCGAGCGCCCGCGCCACCGCGGTGGTCTCGCGCAGCGCCACGGCCGGCGGCGGGGGCGGCTCGGAGTCGTCGGCGTTGATCCGGCGCAGCGCGTCGCCGATGCCGGCGAGGTCGTCGGTCACGGTGCGCGCCATGCGGCGGCCGGTGACGCTGACGAGCACCAGCAGCGCGGCCAGCAGGCCATAAGGCAGCAGGCCCAAGCGCAGCTCGTCGGGGCGCTCGCCGTTGAGCCGATCGATCACGTCGGCGGGCAGCGCGGCGGCGAACTCGGCCCGGGCCAGCTCGCCGTCCAGCCGTGACTCGACGCGCCGCTGCAGGTTCTGCAGGCGCTCGGTGAAATAGCGCCCCGTCTCGGTCGCGTAGGCTTCGCTGTTGCCCTCCTGCACCAGCAGCAGGCCCACCGCGCAGATGACCACCGGCACCTGCAGCGTCAGCGCCAGTCGGCCCACGAGCGTCTGGCGCAGGCCACGCACCGGGCCGGCGCCCGGCGGACCGGCGGCGTGCCGGCGCAGGATGCGGCGCGCGCCGAGATAGAGCCCGAGCACCGGCCAGAGCGCCACGACGTAGGTGATCGCGCCGACGGCCACCGCGTCGCCGCCCGAGCGGCCGTGGGCCAGCATCCACAGGGACGTCGCGAGCCCGAAGCACAGCGCCGCGCCGAAGCCACCGCGGACCAGCTCGACGGGGAAGTCGTGGGCCAGCCGGCGATGCTCCGGATCGGCGGTCGGCGTGCCCTCGAGGCGCCTCAGCGGTCGCCCGACCCACAGCTGGGCCAGCACGATGACCGCCAGCGCGGTGAGGCCATAGGCCAGCTGCCACTCGGGTCCGGGCGAGCGCGGGCCGCTCAGCTCGGGCACCGCCAGCACGGTGAACCCGGTGGAGAGCAGGCTCGCGACGAAGGTGTAGAGCTTGACCGCCGAGAGCGGGTGCATCCGGGTCATGCCGTCCCCCCTCCGCCCTCGCCGGCGTCGGCCACCGGCAGGACGAGGTGGAAGGCGCTGCCTTCGCCGAGGGTCGACTCGGCCCACAGGCGCCCCCCGTGGCGCTCGACGAGGCGCCGGGCGATGGCCAGCCCCAGGCCGGTGCCGGCGACGCCGCGCTGCTCGGCCACCCGGTGGAACTCCACGAAGATCGCTTCGAGCTCGTCGGCGGGGATGCCCGGACCGGTGTCGATGACGCTCAGGCGCAGGGCCCGCCGATCGCCCAGCCGATCGTCGGCGTCGTGCACCCGCAGCTCGACCCAGCCGCTGTCGGTGAACTTCAGCGCGTTGCCCACGAGGTTGGCGACGACCTGGCGGATGCGCGGGCCGTCGGCCCGGACCGGCGGCAGACCATCGGCGATCACCAGCCGGGAGTGCACGCCCGGTGCGGTGCGATCGGTATGCCCCGACATCTCCTGGCGGGCGATGCTGCCCAGATCGACCGCCGCGAGCTGAAGCGGGGCCTCTTCGCCCGCTTCGATGCGCGACAGGTCGAGGATCTCGTCCACATGGGCCAGCAGCTGCGCGCTGGCGTCGGCGATCACCCGCACGTCTTCCCGCTGCGCGGTCGACAGGTCGGTCTGGCGCAGCAGGTGGCAATAGCCGGTGATCGTCGTCAGCGGGGTGCGCAGCTCGTAGCTGGCGGTGTGCATGAAGCCGGTGCGGGTCCGATCGCTGCCGGCGGCCGCGCCCAGCTCGGCGGCGAGGCGGCGGTTCTGGGCGCCGAAGCGGCGGATCGTATCGTTGACCACCTCGGCGAGGTCGCCCACCTCGTCGTTGCTGCCGTGGGGCACCTCGCCCGGATCGTCGCCGGCGCTGGCCGCCTCGCGGCCCATTCGCTCGAGCGCGTCGGTGATCGGCGCGAGCTGGCCCAGCACATCGCCGCCGATCAGCCCGGCGCCGATGGGCGCGCCCAACATCAGCAGCGCCAGCAAGAGCAGGGGAGACGCGTCGTCGGGCGCGCGCACGGGCGGTCCGACCCCGGCGGTCTGCCACAACCACAGCCGCTGCTCGCCCAGATCGCGCTGCACGAGGTGGAAGCGGGCCTCGCCGAACAGCAGCAGCCAGCGCCCGTCGACCTCGACCACCGCGTCGGCCGCCCCGAAGACCGCCGGCGCCTGGTCGGCGGGCATCACCGAGCCGTCGAGGTAGAGCTCGCCCTGCAGCGTCGCCAGCGCCGCCTGGCCGCCGATCCGCGGCACGGCGGTGGCCAGCAGATCGGCGACGGCGTCCAGCTCGGCCAGCCGGGCGCGATCGACCTCACCCGCGCTGCGGGCCGAGATACCGACCCCCAGCCCCGCCGAGGCCAGCAGCCCCAGCACCGACGCGGTCACCACGAACATCGCCCGCAGGCCCGGCGGTCGGTCGTGGGCCTGGGCGGCGAGCCCGCGGCCCAGCGGGTGCACCGTGAGGAAGACGCCGATGCACGCCGCCCAGCCGATCGCCAGCGTGCACACCAGCACCGAGACCGCCTCGATGTACGGCACCCGCGGGTCGTGGTGGTCGGCCACCCAGCGGGCGACGCCGAAGACGGCGATCCAGAAGGCCAGGATGCGGGCGGCGGCCGCTGCCGAGGCCGGGCGACCGCCGTCTTCCCGTCGGCCCAGCTGCCGACGCACCACCATCACCGCGGCCAGCAGCATGGCGGTGCCCGAGAGCAGGCCGCTGACGTGCACCGCCTGGGTCGCGAGCGGGTCGATCTGCAGGACCCACGCGATGCCCGGCCCCCAGGCCACCGGCAGCAGCAGCATCCAGCCCAGCGTGCGTCGACGGGCCGACATCACTTGCCCCGCGGCCGGCCGAAGTGCACCTCCTGGATGGCCCGGGACGAGGCCCGGCGCACGGTGAAGGCCCGGCCGTCGGGCAGGCGCACCGTCTCGCCGATGCGCGGGATGTGGCGCAGCCGATCGAGCAGGTAGCCGGCCAGGGTCTCGTAGTCTTCGTCCGTGGGCAGGTCGAGGCCGAACTGCGCGTTGATGCGCTCCACGGGGACCCGGGCGTCGAGCAGCCAGCCGTCGGGCACCTGGCGCCACAGCCCGCCTTCGGTATCGAACTCGTCTTCGATCTCGCCCACGATCTCTTCGAGCACGTCCTCGAGGGTCAGCAGGCCCACCGCGCCGCCGAACTCGTCGACCACCACCGCCGCCGACGCCGCCTCCCGCTGCAGCAGGATGAGGATCTCGTCGACCTCCTGGTTTTCGGGCACGAAGTACGCCGGCCGCATCAGCTCGGAGACCGGCTGATCCTTGTGCTCGGCCTGCAGCAGATCGAGGTGGTGCAGCAGGCCGACGATGTTGTCGACCCGATCGCGATACACCGGCAGCCGGCTGAAGCCGGCCCGCGCGACCGCCTTGACCGCCGCCTCGACCGTCGCCTCGGCGGGCACGGCCACGATCTCGACCAGCGGCACCATGCTGTCGCGGGCTTCGAGGTGGCTGAACGCGAAGATGCGCTGGATCATCTCCCGCTCGTCGGCGTCGATCTCGCCGTCGTCGTTGTCGGTCTGCATCAAGAGGACCAGCTCCTCGCGAGAGGCCATCGCCTGCTCGGAGGTGCCGTCGATGCGCAGCGCGCGATAGAGGAAGCGGGTATAGGCGCGCACGAAGAGGATCGGCACCGTCAGGATCTTGTGCACCACCAGCAGCGGGCCGGCGAGCAGCTGCGAGAGCTTGTCGGCCCGCGCCTGGCCGATGCTCTTGGGGATGATCTCGCCGCCGATGAGGATCAGCGGTGACATCAGCAGCATCGCCCACCACTCGCCGTTGTCCGGGTCGATCTGCAGCAGGGTGAGCGAGGCGATGGTCGAGCCGGTGACCGTGCTCAGGTTGGTGCCGAGCAGCGTGGTGCCGAACAGCCGGTCGGGGTGACGGCGGAACCAGATGACCCGGGCCGCGGCGGCGCTGCCGTTGCGGGCGGCCTCCTCGAGCTTGATCGCGTTGGCCGAGACGATCGACAGCTCGCTCGCCGCGAAGAACGCCTCGCTGAGCACGCAGCCGCCGACGATGAGCCACGGCAGCACGGCGAGCAGCCCGTCGATGAAGCCGGCGTCAGGCAAGGGTCGCCTCCGCGGTGGCCTCGGCCTCGTCGTCGGTGATCGGCCCGAAGAGCTCTTCGAGCAGATCCTCCATCGTCACCAGCCCGCGGGCCTTGCCGAACTCGTCGACGACCACCGCCAGATGCGTGCGGCGGGTGCGGAACTCTTCGAGCAGGTCGGCGGCGGGTCGGCGGGCCAGGGTGAACAGCGGGCGCCGCAGCAGACGGCGCAGGCGCGGGGGCGGCGGCCGCAAGCCCCAGCGGATGGGCAGCAGATCCTTGACGAAGAGCACGCCGACCACGGTGCGCCGATCGCCGCGGTAGACCGGGATGCGGCTGTAGGCCCGCTCGTCGAGCTGGTCGATGACCCCTTCGATGCCCCGGTCTTCGGAGACCACGAACACCTGGTCCCACGGCTTCATCACGTCGGCTACGGTCAGGTCGCCGAAGTCGAGCACGTTGTGGATCAACGCCCGCTCGCCCTCTTCGACGACCCCTTCGGCGGCGCCCACGTCGACCAGCGTGCGGAACTCGTTCTCGTCGATCGTCGAGTCGGCGCCGGCGGCGGCGGTGGCCTGTCCGGCGAACCGGCGCAGCACGGCGTCGGTCAGCCGCCGCAGCAGGCGGCGCACCGGCGTGGTCAGCGTCGCGAAGAGCGTCAGCGGACGCGCCACCAGCCGGGCGAGCGTCTCGGCGCGCTGCGAGGCCAGCGTCTTGGGGGTGATCTCGCCGAAGACGAGCAGCAGCGGCACGACGATGGCCGCCGAGAGCAGCGCCTGCTCGAAGAGCGTGCGGTCGGCGAGCAGGCCGCGGGTGATGCTGGCGCTGACGATCGACAGGGCGATGTTGGTCAGCTCGTTGCCGAGCAGCACGGTGACCAGCAGATCGCGCGGTGAGGCGAGCAGCCGGGCCACGAGCCGGTCGATGGCCCGCTCCGACTGCTGCAGCCGGGTCTGGGCCACCTTGCCGATGCTGAAGAGCGCGGTCTCCGAGCCGCTGAAGAAGCTCGAGACCAGCAGCAGCACGACGAAGAGGGTCACCGCCATCAGCGCGCCCCGGCGGCGTCGTCGCCGGCGAAATGATCGTGCCCGCCCGGTTCGAGCGGGGCGCCGTCCAAGCGCAGCCGCGGGCCGTCGAGCGGCGCGACGTGTCCGATGCAGACGGCGTGCGCAGCGTCGGGCGGTTCGACGTCGGGCGGCGCGCAGAAGAGCAGCACGTAGTCCTCGCCGCCGGTGAGCGCCACGGTGCGGTCGTCGCCGCGGTATGCGCGGTAGTGGTCCGATACCGGCAATCGGTCACTCATGAGCCGCGCGCCGCAGCCGCTCGCCCGCAGCAGGCGATCGAGGTCGAGGGCGAGACCGTCGCTGACATCCATCGCCGCGCTCACATGACCCCACTCGGCGAGGGCCCGCGCCTCGGCCAGGTGCGGACGCCAGCGGTGGCGCCGAGCGCGGGCCGCGGCGTCGGGCTCCAGATAGCCCAGCGCCGCGTCGCCCAAGCTGCCCGTCACGTAGATCCGATCGCCCGGTCGGGCGCCGCTGCGGGTGAAGGCCCGCTCGCCGGCCAGCGGGCCGCCGACGGTCACCGCGATGACGGCCGGGCCGTCGATGCGGCTCAGGTTGCCGCCGATGACCGCGCATCGATGGGCCGCGCAGGCGCGGGCGAAGCCGCGCACGACGCCGCGGAAGCGCTCGACCGACCAGCGCGCGGGCAGCGCGAGCGACCAGACCGCCCAGCCCGCCGCGCCGCCGCTGCCCGCCAGATCGCTGAGGTTGGCCACCGCGGCCTGGGCGCCGACCTGCTCGGCGGTATCGCGCGCGAAGTCGAAGTGGCCGCCTTCGATGAGGGTGTCGGTGCTGATCAGCGCGGTGGCGGTGGGCGGCACGCCGCAGTCGTCGCTCAGATCGGCGGCGATGCCGGCGGCCCGCAGCTCGTGGTCGATGATCGCCACCAGCGCCCGCTCGTCGGGCAGCGGGGCATCGGCGGCTGACGCGGGCGGGGCTCGACCGATGCCGGGGCGGGCGCCCCGGTCGGCAGAGGGGGGTTCGTCTTCAGGCATCCGGCTGCCGCTGCTCCACGGGCACGATGAACCAGAACGTCGAGCCGACCCCCAGCGCGCTCTCCACCCCGACCTCGCCGCCGTGGGCCTCGACGAAGCTGCGCACGATCGACAGGCCGAGCCCGGTGCCGCCGTAGCTGCGCGTCGAGCTGTTGTCGACCTGATAGAACGCCTCGAAGACCCGGCCGAGCTGGTCGGCGGGCATGCCGACCCCGGTGTCGATCACCGCGAAGCGCACCGCGTTGGTCTCGCGGGACTCGCCGTAGGGCGTACGCGGCGGCAGCGAGCGCTGCACGCGCACCGTCACCGACCCGCCCGCGGCGGTGAACTTGACCGCGTTCGACAGCAGATTCACCAGCGATTGCCTGACCTTGTAGCGATCGACCTCGAGCACCGGCAGGTCGCCTGCCACCTCGAGCCGCAGCTCGACCTGACCCTTGCGGGCCTGGGGGCGCACCGTCGATAGCGAGGCCTCGATCAACGCGTCGGCCGTCACCCGTTCGAGGGCGAGGGTCGAGTGCCCGCGCTCGATCTTGCTGATGTCGAGGATGCCGCCGATGAGCTGCAGCAGGCTCTCGCCGCGCTCCATGATCGTCGAGATGTACTCTTTCTGCTCGTCGTTGAGCGGCCCGGCGAGTTCTTCGTAGAGCATCTCGCTGTAGCCGATGACGCTGGTCAGCGGCGTGCGCAGCTCGTGGCTCACCGTCGCGAGGAAGTTGCTCTTGAGCTCGTCGAGCTCCTTGAGCCGGGCGTTGCTCGCCGCGAGGGCCTCGTTGCGCTCGCGCAGGGCCTGATTGGCCGCCTGCAGGTCGTTATAGGCCTCGGTGATCGACTCCAGGTGCATATTGCTGGTCAGCAGCGCCTTGTAGCCGGCGTGGCACGCCGCCGAGATCGACGTGTGCAGCATCTGCAGCCGCGCGCGCAGGCCCGCTTCGCCGAACGTCGGCAGCCGCTCGCGGGCCCGGCCGACGGCGGCCAGATCCATGCGCGAGGCGTAGGGGCCGGTCTCGATCGGGCTGCTGTTCTCCGGTCGATAGGGGCCGCAGACCAGCTTGCCGAGCACGTCGAACTCGTAGGTGATCGGCACGATGACGTAGCGCTGGCCCAGCACCGGATCGCTGCGGCTCTGCGAGATCTCCGGATCGAGCCGCTTGAGCCCGGAGATGAAGTCCACCATCGCCCGCTTCACCACCGGATCGGCGAACAGCAGCTGCATCAGCTCGCGGTCGTGGGCCACCTCGGCGAGCTGCTCGTGCACGTCGTCGAAGACCCGGACCCCGACCCGATAGAGGTCGGCGAAGGCGCCGACGAGTTCGGTCAGCAGGGACGACTCGATGAGCTCGGCCAGGCGCGGCGGCCGATCGAGGATGGACTCGCTCATGCGTCGGCTCCGAACACCGGCTTGGGCGGCCCCCAGTCGCGGAAGAGCTCCTGGATGAAGGACCGACGGTCGACGCCCAGGTGCTCTCCCATTCGAAATTCGCGGTCGAGGCGGTCCCAGGCGGCGCGCAGCAGGCCTTCGAGGGTCTCGCGGACCCCGATGCCGTGGATCGCGATGGCCGGATGGACCGGCGTGCTGCGCAGCCGCTGGAAGGCGGCCAGCTCGGCTTCGCTGCGGATGTCGGGCAGATCGCGCTTGTTGAACTGGATGACCATCGGCAGGTCGGGCGGCAGCCCGTTCGCCGCGAGGTTGTCGGCCAGGTTGCGGAACGCCTGCTTGTTGGCCTCGGTCTCCGAGATCTGGCTGTCGGCGATGAAGGCCACCGCGTCGGCCCCCTGCAGCACCACCCGCCGCGTGCTGTCGTGGATGACCTGCCCCGGCACCGTCAGCAGCTTGACCTTGAGCTTGAAGCCGCTGCGGGTCTTGAAGACCACCGGCAGCAGGTCGAAGAAGAGCGTGCGATCGTCGCGGGTCTCGAGCGTCATCAAGCGACCGGCGCCGACCTTGGGCACCATGAGGTGCAGGGCCTGCAAGTTGGTCGTCTTGCCGCTGAGCGCTGGGCCGTAATAGACCACTTTGAGCGTGATCTCCCGGCGCGGCAGGTTGAATTGAACCATCAGCCGCCCCGCCGGTCCGTGACTGCCATCGAAGCCATGGGCCCATGATGCCCCGGACCGCCGCTATTGGCCAGATGCTGCGTGGCCGCGGGTCGGCGGCCTTCGTATTGGCGGGTGAGCTGATATTTGGTGAGCAGGTAGTAGCCGAAGGCCAGGATGAAGACGATCAGCGCCGCGACGAGCAGGATCACCAGCGTGCGCAGGCGTCGGGTCTGGCCGTCGATGCGCTGCTCCATGCGCCCGACCCGGGCCATCGCCGCCTCGAGCACCCGCTGGCGGTAGCCGGCGAGCCGTGGATCGGCGCCGCGGCTGCGCGCCGCCAGCTTGCGATAGCAGAAGCCGGCGTATTCGAGCAGATCGGCCTCGGCGCACAGCCGGATGAACCCGTGATGCCCCTCGGTATCGTCGAGGTCGTCGGCCAGAGCGTCCCACTTGCGGCGGATGGTCTCGGCCGCCGGGTGCCCCTCGAGCGGATCGCCGGGCAGGCGCGCCCGGCCCGTGGCGGCATAGGCGAACATCAGGCCGCAGCGATGGCACGCTTGATCGCCGCCAGGCTGCCAATGCTGGCACTTGGGGCATTCGACTGTGCCCGGCGGTGGCCCGACCTGATGGGCCGACGCGGGCGCAGTCGATGAGGCGGCCGTCGGCTCGACGGCCGGCTCGGCCTCGGCGGTCGAGCCGGTCGACACCGCGGATGCATCGGCGGGCCCGGTCGCGCCGGCCGGGGCGAGCACGTTGACCACGCCGCACGCCGGACAGCCGAAGCCGAAGCCGCCCTGCACCGCGTCGAGGCGATCGAGGTCGGCGCCGTGGTCGCAGGCCGTACAATGAACACGCATCGCGCTATTGTCGGCGATCACCGAGCACGGTCAAGCCGAGCGTCGATCGCCGGGTCGATGCCGACCGGCGTCGGTGGGCATTCATCGATGGGAGAGGGGAGGTGCGCGGCCACCGAAGTGGCCACGCCCGGCGCGCTGGCCGGGCGAAGGGAGAGGCAGGATCAGTAGTCGCGACCGCCGCCCCAGCCGCCGCCGCCGCCACGGCCGCCGCGACCACCGCCGCCGCCGCCGCCCCAGCCGCCGCCGCCGCCACGGCCGCCGCGACCACCGCCGCCGCCGTAGCCGCCGCCGCCACCACCGCGGTGACCACCGCCGCCGCCGCCGCCCTTGGCCTTGGCCTCGTCGACCCGGATCCGGCGTCCGTCGACTTCTTGCCCGTCGAGCGCCTCGCGGGCGGCCGCCGCTTCTTCGGGGCTGTTGAACGTCACGAAACCGAAGCCTCGGGAACGACCGGTCTCACGGTCGAGGATGACCCGCGCTTCCACCACTTCACCGTACGCAGCGAAGCTCTCGCGCAGCGAGTCGTCGGTCGTGGCCCAAGCCAGCCCGCCGACGAACAACTTATTCGACATCTGATCTCTCTCAGTTTTGGCGTGCGGGTGAACCTGCGTGGCACGCCTCTCGTTCGCAGCACGTCGCTCCGTTCGAGCGACCGTCGGATGATAACCAAGCCATTGAGGACGCGCTTCAAAAAATTCGGTGCGCTCCCGAAAAAACACCTCGTTGTCATATGCCGGTGCGGCCCGCATGCTGACGACATGGCCCAGAACTCCGCCGAAGACCCCGCCGAAGAATCGTCCGCGACGGCGCCCCACGACCGCGTCGCGCCCGGTGGCCACCCGGTCTCCGTCCCCGCTGCGCAGCGGGCGGCCGCCGGGCCACGTACGCTCTGGCGGTTTCCCGGGCCCCTGGCGCTCGGCCGTATCCTCGACGGGGCGCCGCCTGCGCTGCACCACACGGCGGCGACCGAGGTCTACCTCGGCGACCTGACCCTGTGGGATTGGCCGGGCGTCGCCGAGTTCGGCGCCTTGTCGATCTTCGACGCCGATCGGCTCGGCCCCCGCCCGGGCGCCGTCGCCGGCTGGTTCACCGTCGCGCCCGCCACGCTCGATGCGGCACATGTGCTCTATGTGCCCGACCGTCGCTGCGCCGCGCGCGTGGCCGGCGCGCCCGATGCCGCCGCCGCGCGGGCCCGCTTGCCCGGTCACTACGCGGCCGGCGTCGCCGAGGCGCGCCGGGCCATGGAGCGCTACGACGCGGTCAGCCGGCGGGTCGTCGAGCGGCTGCGGGCGCTCGACGACAGCGGAGCCGGCGTCGACGCCCTGCCCGCGCGTTGGCGGGCGCCGGCCCGCACCCCGTTGCACATGCAGCCACCGGCCCGGCGCGAGGCGCTCGCCCGCGCCCTGGCCCGGACGGTGCGCCGCGTCCGACCGGAGGCCCCGTGACCGATCGCCCGCTCACATTCGAAGACCTGATCACCGGCCGCGCCGAGGTCAGCGACCACCTCGAGCTGCACCTGTCGGCCCGTGACGGCCCGGGCCTCGCCGACAAGCTGCGGCAGGCCTACTACTGGATCGTCAACAACGCGGTCATCGTGCCCTACTACGACGTCGCGTTCGACGCGGCGGCCGGGCGCGACTTCCGCTTTCCGAACGGCGACGCCTTCGTGCTGCCCAAAGGTCCGGCGTGGTCGAGCTACGCGCTCTTTCCGCTGCTGACCTTCGCCACCGGCAGCCGCGCGCTGCTGGTGGGCGGGCCCGGCAAGGGCAAGACCGCGACGGCGGTGCTGATGGGCCTGCTCGCCGGCTACACCGAGGCCGAGGTCAAGCGGGCGGTGCAGCACGGCCACCCGCAGCTCACCGTCGCCGATCTGCTCGGCAACCCGATGCCGTCCGATCTGATGGCGGCCCGTACGATGGACGAGATCCGCATCGCCTGGCGCAACTGGATCTCGATGCGGGTCAAGATCATCGACGAGTACAACCGCATCCCGACCCGCACCCAGTCGGCGCTGCTCTCGCTGCTCGCCGAGGGCTACGCCGAGATGCTGGGCCAGACCGTCGAGGCGGGCAGCGGCGCGTGGTTCCTGACGGCCAACGACGACGCCGGCGGCGGCACGTTCCAGGTGATCGAGGCGCTCAAGGACCGCATCGACGTGACCATCCGGGCGATGACCTTCAATAGCCGCTTCCTACCGCGGCTGCTCGCGCGCCTCGAGAGCGATCAGTCGCCCACCGATCTGATGCCGCGCGACATCGTCTTCACCCCCGACGAGATGAACGGCATGCGGGCGGCCATCCGGGCGATGCCGTTCGAGACCCCGGCCCTGCGCCGCCTCGAGTTCTTCGTCGGCAGCCTCGACTTCTGCCAGCGGGCGTCGGTCGACTTCGAGGCCAAGAGCAAAGATACGCTCAAGCTGGCGGGCATTCCGCTGCACACCGTCTGCAACGAGGACTGCCCGCTCGACAAGCATCAGCACATCTGCGCCCAGACGGTCGAAGGCCTGTCGGTGCGCAGCTATCTGACGGTGATGACCTTCGCCAAGGCGCTGGCCTTCTTCCGCGGCGCCGAGGCCGTCACGCCCGAGGACATCCGCCAGATCCTGCCCTATGTGCTGCACGAGAAGCTCACCGCCAATCGGCGGGGGGACTTCTTCACCGACGATCGCCATCGGCCCTTCCTGCACGACAAGGTCGCCTGGATCCGCCAGATGTGGGACCGCTCGATGGACCGCTACGATCGGGCCGACCGCGACCGGGTCGACCCCGGGCGCGCGCTGCTCGCGGAGCTCGACGCCGGCCTCGAAGGGGTCTCGCGGGGGCAGGTCGAGCAGCGCATGGCCCGGGTCGAGCAGGCCATCGCCGATCTCTGCGCCGGCGGTGAGCTCTCGGCGCCGGTCTACGAAGACCTGGTGCGGCTGAAGTACGTCTTCCTGCGCTACCAGAACTACCTGCGCTGGCTGGTGCGCGGAGACGACACCTGATGGCCGACGGCGACCTGCACGACGCACTGCGTGCCGCGGTCAGGTCGACCCGGGCGGCGAGCAGCGCATATCGCCCCGCCGTCGCGGAGTACCTCTATCGCCGGGGGCTCGCGCCGCTCTTCGACCGGCTGGCGGCCGATGGCCCGCCGCCGCGCCGGCTGATCGAGGGCATCTGGCGGCTGATGCTCGAGACGGTGGCCACCCGCCGCTTCGGGGTCTCGACGGACGATTGGCGTTCGGGCGGCTACCCCGACCGGTATTTCCCGCTGATCTGGCTCGAGCTGGTGCCGCGGCGCCTGCCGCAGATGGCGCCGGCTGCGCGGGCGGGCGCCGTCACCGCGCTGTTCAACCTGGGTGAGAAGCTGCCGCGCGCCGCGGCCAACCCGGTCGCCGAGCGGCTCGTCGAGCGGGGCGCGGCCTTCGCCGTCGACCCCGAAGGCATACTGCGTTCGACGCTGCGCGCGGCGGGCGTCCTCGGCGCGGCGGCCGTGGCCGGCTGGCGGCGCCTCGTGGAGCAGCCCGCCTTCGAGTGCCGCGACGTCGACCCCGACTTCCTGCCCGGTGCGGTGCTGGCGGCGCCCGCCCGGCGCTTCGTGGTCGTCGACGCGCTGCGCCCCGTCGCGCTGCACATCGGCGTCGGCCCCGACGGCCTCGGCTGTCGCTCGACCGGCGCCGCGCCGCCGTCCATCGAGCCGATCCGCTCGGTCGAGCTCGACCGCGTCCGCCTGACGCTCGAAGGGCGGACGATCGCGTGGCGCGGGCGCGACGGCCGGGGCGCGCATCCGCTCGACGGGGTCGCCCCGGCGGCGCTCGCGGCCAACGCCGAAGGCGACGTGCTGTGGATCGACGCCGCCTCGACCCGGGTGCGCTGGCTGCGGGCCGACGGATGACCGCCGCGCCCGGCGCCGAGCAGGCGAGCGACAGCCGCGAGGCGCGCTGGCATCGTGCCTTGGGCCGCTGGAGCAGCGCGGTCACCCTGCGCCCGCCGGGTCCGGTCGAACCGGGCGGGCCGGTGGCCTTCATCGACCTCGTCGATCGCCAGACCCGCGTCGACTTCGAGCGGTTGCGGGCCCTCGGCCTCGAACACTGTGAGGAGGCCCTCTTCGCCCACGAGGTGGGCCATCACATCCGCTATCCGCACACCCTGATCCGCGCGCGGCAGCATCTGCGGTTCCTGCGCAGCGAGCTGTCGGCCCTCGCCGAGTCGTGGGGGCTGCCTCAGGTGGCGGCGGCCGCCCGCGAGGGTCGGCACGACGGCCTGCTCAACCTGCTCTACGATCTGCTCATCAACACCGACCTGCGCCGGTGGTACGAGGCGGAGTTCATCGCGCTGTACCGCACGCTCGCCGGCGACGAGGCCGAGCCGATCTTCGGCTTCTATCTCGGGCTCTACGAAGCGATGTGGTACCTGCCCGAGGGCACCCTCGTCGGACCGCAGAGCGCCGCCCGGCTGGCGGCCATCGAGCCCCGTTGGCGCACCGTCGCCGACGCGTGCGCTCAGTTCATCGCCAATCGCCCCGACAACCGCTGCTTGCAGCTGGTGCGCTTCCTGGTCGCGCTGCGCCCCTTCCTCGCTGCCGGCGCCGAGATGGCCCAAGACGCATCGCCCGAAGGCAGCGGCGGCTTCGCGGGCGAGCTCGAGCCGGAGGACGTGGCCCGGGTCATGCGGCCGGCCCCCGGCGAGGCCGAGGCCCGCGCGTGGCGCCGCTCCGAGGGCACGGCCATCGGCGAGAACGCCTCCGGCACCGGTCGCGCGGGCAACCCGGGCACCGGCCAGGGCGATCCGATACGCGATGCGCAGGCGGTCATGCAGGGGCTCTGCGATCGCACCGCGGTGGCGCTGGCCACCTACCGTCGGCTGGCGTCGAAGGCGCCGTTGTCAGTGCCGCCGGCCCTCAGGCCGGGCGACCCGGAAGTGCCGGGCCCTACGGCAGAATGGCACGTCGGCGACCGGCTCGAGAGCATCGACTGGTTCGCCAGCCTGACCCGCGGAGGCCCGCCGGTGCCGGGCTATACCCTGCACAAGCGGACCTGGCTGCCGGCCGAGCCGGTGGCCGGAGATCGTCAGGTGCCCTGGATCGAGCTGTACGTCGACATGTCGGGCTCGATGCCCGACCCGGTCGCCCGGCTGAACCACTCGATCGTGGCCGGCTTCATCCTGGTCGACGCGGCGACCGAAGCCGGCGGACGGGTCCGGGTCGTGCAGTACAGCCACCGCTTCGAGGCGATGGACGACTTCGTGCAGAGCCCCCGGCCCGCGCGGGCGGCGCTGCTGGCCTATGTCGGCGGCGGCACCGAGTTCCCATGGGGCGAGCTGCTGCAGAGCGCCCGCCGCTGGCGACGGGCGGCCCGGGTCGTGCGGGTGGTCATCACCGACGCCGACTTCTGCCACAACTGGCGCCGGCCGGGCGATGTCGCCGTGCGGGACGAGGCGGTCGCCCTGTGCCGTGAGAGCGGGGGCTTCATCGCGCTCATCGATGGCGGTGATCCGGCGAGTCAGAAGCAGATGCGGGCCAGCGGCCTGCAGGTGGTCGAAGTCGCCGGCTGGCAGACGTTGCCCACCGTCGCCCGCGAGCTGGCGGCGGCGCTGTTCGACCAGACGCGGGCGCCCGCGCCGGGCTGACGCGCCGCGCACAGCCGACGGTATTCGTGAGGAGGGGCGGGCGCTGCCCGGCGGTCGATGACGACCGCCGGCAGGCCGGCAGGCGAGGGGGCCGCGCGGCGGGCATCAGGGCTCGGGCAGCGGCTCCTGCTCGAGGATCTTGAACTCGACCCGGCGGTTGTTGGCCCGGCCTTCGCGGGTATCGTTGGTGTCGATGGGCTGGCCCTCGCCATAGCCCTCCGACTCCAGCCGCGAGGGGTCGACCCCGGCCGTGGTCAGGTACTCCATCACCGCCGCGGCGCGCCGCTTCGACAGGTCGAGGTTGTACGCCTCGGTGCCCTGGCTGTCGGTGTGACCCTCGATGCGGATCTTCTTGATCTGCGGGTTGCGCACCACGACGCGCACCACCTGGTCGAGGATGCTGAAGCTGATCGGCCGGATGATGGCCTTGTCGAGCTCGAAGTAGATCTTCTCGTAGATCTCGATCTTCTCGGCCTCGACCTTGACCTTGACCTCGCCCTGGTCGGGGCAGCCGTCGTCGTCGTCGACGCCGTTGATGATCTCGGGCTCGTTGGGGCACTTGTCGTCGACGTCGAGGATGCCGTCCCGGTCGTTGTCCGGGTCGGGGCAGCCGTCTTCGTCCTTGAAGCCGTCGAAGTCCTCCGGATCCTGCGGGCACTGATCGACGTTGTCCTTGAGGCCGTCGCCATCGGTATCGGGGATCTCGTCGGGGCAGCCGTCTTCGTCCTGCCACTCGTTGACCGTCTCCGGCTTGTCGGGGCAGCTGTCCTTGACGTCGGGGATGCCGTCCTTGTCGTTGTCCGGATCGGGGCAGCCGTTCTCGTCCTCGAAGCCGTCGCGGTCCTCGGGGTCGAGCGGGCACTCGTCGTCGACGTCGAGGATGCCGTCCTCGTCGTTGTCCGGATCGGGGCAGCCGTCCTCGTCCTGGAACTCGTCCTTGTCCTCGGGATCGTCGGGGCACTGGTCGTCGTAGTCGAGGATGCCGTCGCCGTCGCGGTCGAGCTCGCGCTTGTCCCAGGCGAAGCCGAGCACGACGCGGAAGTTGGGCGTGCCGTAGTCGGGGATGAGCCCCATGCCCGCGCCGACGGTGAAGACCGGGCCGGCGGGCATGAAGATGCGGGCGGCGGCCAGCAGCTCGAGCGGGCTGGCGTTGCTCTTGGGGTCGATCTCGGCGATCGGCGCCGCGCCGAAGGCTTCGGCGAGCAGGTGCACGTAGTCGTTGGCGATGTCGAAGTCGACGGCGGCCCCGTAGGTCAGCTCGTGGGACAGCTCGAGCTCGCGGATGCTCTTCTTCTCGGGCCGGACCCGGGCGCCGATGTTGGCCGCGAGCCGCACCTTCGAGACGTGGCCTTCGAGCACCAGCTTGGGGTTGAGGGTGAACTGCCCCGCGCCGACGAACGCGTCGCTGTCGCCGGTGGGCAGGTTCATCGGCAGCACGAGCGCGAGCCCCACGCCGCGAGCGTTGAGATCTTCGAGGCCGAAGAGGCGCAGCTTGGGAGTGACCCGCAGGTCGCCGAAAGCGAAGCCCTCGTCCCGCTGGCCGAGCAGGGTCCCGTAGGCGAGGTTGAGCGGCACGTCGACCGAGACTTCGAGCCGGTCGAACAGACCCAGCGTCAGCAGCAGATCGAAGGTGATGAGCTGCTCGACGACCCCCTCGATGATCTCGCCGCTCTCGACATCACGCTCGAGCAGGGGGTTCTGCCCGTAGTTGATGTAGAGCGCGGGCACGAACTCCAGGTGGCTCGCCGTGCGGGCGCCTTCAACGCTGAGGTAGTTCCATGTGCCCGCCGCCGGGTCGAAGTTCTGGATGTTCTGGGCGTGGGCCGACGACGCCAGGGCCAGGAGCGTGGCCAGCAGACCGATGGTCCCGCGCCTCGACATCGTTGAGTTCTCCCGCATTTTTTGCCTCGCATGACCGGTGCGCTCTTGGGAGCCGACCACGACCGACCCCGTCACCATATTTTCGGGAAGATGTCAGCGCCGACGTCGTTTGTCCAGGATCTTGGCGGTCATCCGAGCCCATGACCAAACTTGTGACGTGACCCTATTGGTTCTGCCATCCTCGATATCTTCGAGCAAGCGTGGATCGCCGTCGAACTATGGCGGAGGTTCGAACATGTGGGGTATACACAGGGCGCCGAATCGCCGGGGGATGGCATTGAATTCTAAAGGCAAAAGAAACATTCAGTCTCATGGGAATCTGACGCGGGGACGGACCCCGTTGACGCTCATGAGTGCATTGGCCGCAGCGCTGCTGTTGCCCGCCGTCGGTCAGGCGCAGGCGCCGCTGATCGACACCCTCGGTGGCCCGTTGGGCTTCGGGGCCGACCAGCTCGGCGCGGGCGACGACGGCTCGCTGCCGATCTCGACCGACCCGGCCAACCCGCGGTTCGTGCAGGCGCTGGCCGACGCGTTCCCCAACGGGTTCAACTACTACGGCGAGCAGTACGACGCGCTGTACATCAACATCAACGGCAGCTTGAGCTTCGGCGGTCCGCGGCTGCAGCTCGATCCGACGCCGTTCCCGCGCGCGCCGGGCGGGCAGCCGCCCAACCGACCGATCATCGCGCCGTTCCTGGCCGACGCGGATACCCGCGGGCGTCAGGCCGGGGTCGACAACCGCATCCACTACGGCATCGACGCCGCCGCGCGCAGGTTGGTGGTCACCTGGAATCAGGTGGGCTACTTCTCGCAGCGCACCGACCTGCTCAACAGCTTCCAGGTCATCCTGACCGCCCGCGACGATCTGGCGCCGGGCGACTTCGACATCGAGTTCCGCTACAACCGCTGCGAGTGGACCGCCGGTGAGCGCCAGTTCGACCGGCCGCCGGTGGTGCACGCCCGGGTCGGGTTCGACGCCGCCAACGGGGTCGACTTCGCCGAGCTGTTGCCCTTCTCGGGCACGCCGCGGGTCCTCGAGATGTGCACGCTGTCGAACTCGGGCCTGCCCGGCGGCTGGACCTTCCCCGCGCGGGACGGCGACGTCTTCGTCTGCGGCAACGGCGTCGTCGAGCCCGGCGAGGAGTGCGACGAGGCCGACATCGACCTGCGCTTCCGCTCGGGCGACGGCTGCTCCGCCGACTGCCGCCTCGAGGTCGACTTCGACTGCGACGGCATCTTCAGCCTGGCCAACCCGCCCGAAGACCCGGTCGCGGGCTATGACAACTGCCCCGGCGCGCAGCAGCTCGACTGCGCCGATCCGCTGGTGCTCGCGCTGAGCGATGACCTCAACCCGACCTACAACCCACGCCAGCTCGACGCGGACGGCGATGGCGCGGGCGACGCCTGCGACGACGACGACGACAACGACACCATCCTCGACGACGACGACAACTGCCCCACCAACCCCAACGGGCCCAACGATCCGGGCACCGACGACTTCGACAACGACCAGGACGGCGTCGTCGACGAGGCCGGTGAAGAGGAGCAGTTCAACTACGACGGCGACCCCAAGGGCGACGCCTGCGACATCGACAGCGACGATGACGGCGTGCCCGACTACTTCATCGAGGGCGACCCCGACTCGGGCG
>JAUHXC010000034.1 GCA_030427205.1 bacterium
CATCGTCCGCTGTGCGCTCATCGTCCGCTGTGCGCTCATCGTCCGCTGTGCGCTCATCGTCCGCTGTGCGCTCATCGTCCGCTGTGCGCTCATCGTCCGGCTCCAGAGGGGCCGTGGACTGACGACGGTCGACCGTCGATCGGGCCAAAACCCCCTCTGGACGGCGTCTGGTGGGGGTTTTCTGCATTCGGGGGGCAGGGTTCTGAGGGGCAGCGTTCTGAGGGACACCGTTCTGAGGGACGGCTGCGCCCCGCAGCATCCCCAACATCCATCACAGCGCGCCGCTTCACCGCGCAGGCGAAGCGCGCGCGTCGCATGTCATCGTCGGATGGCATTCGCATGGGATACGTGCATGCCAGAGATAACACCGAGTCACATCCCATCCGGGACCATCCGGGATGGCATGTGAGACCTGTATTCGAATAGCGATCCGAACCATTCGATCCGAACCATCGCGGCGGCCGGCCGCACATCTGGAAGAGCGACGGAGATTGCGAAGAGCCGTGCCCGGCTCGAAACCGGGTGTCCTCCGCTGGGGGACTGTGGGTTCGATTCCCACCTCTTCCGCCTCTGCGGCCGGCCGCCGCGAGTCCGTCCCGGGTCCCCGGGGCGACGCCATCGGATCGGGGCCTCTCGCCAGAACCGCTTGGAAGAGCGACGGAGATTGCGACGCGCCGTGCCCGGCTGGAACCCGGGTGTCCTCCTCCGGGGGGACTGTGGGTTCGATTCCCACCTCTTCCGCTGAATCGGGGTCGGGCGCCTTCATTGGAAGGGCGTCGGAGACTGTGTGAGCCGTGCCCGCTTTGAAACCGGGTGTCCTCTTCGGGGGACTGCGGGTTCGATTCCCGCCCCTTCCGCCACGGCGCTCGACCCCGGCCCGCTGCAGGCCATCGCCAGAGATGACCCGCCCCGCGATTCGGGGTATGGTCCGTCGCGATGAGCCGAGCCCATCACCCCAAGCGCCGCCCGACCGCCGGGGCCGTCGCCGCCGGCGATACCCAGACCGCCGAAGCCGGCGCCGCCGCGCTCCGGGCCGGCGGCAACGCGGTCGACGCCGCGGTGGCCGGCGCCATGGCTGCCTTCGTCTGCGAGATCGCCCTCTGCGGACCGCTCGGCGGCGGCGTGATGACCCTGCGCACCGCCGACGGCGCGCTGCACAGCGCCGACTTCTTCGCCCGCACCCCGGGCCTCGGCGCGCCGGCGGACGTCGAGCTCGACTTCGCCACCAAGGTCATCGACTTCGGACCCACTTCGCAGACCTTCCACATCGGCCGCGGCGCAGCGGCGATGGGCCTCGCCATCGAGGGCCTCGTCGAGCTACACGCCCGCCACGGCGCGCTGCCGCTCGAGGCGGTCGTCGAGCCGGCGGTGGCGCTCGGGCGCCGGGGCTACGACGTCGGCGCGCAGCAGGCGCTCATCCTGGGGCTGATCTCGGGCATCGCCTGCCACACCCCGCAGAGCGCCGAGCTGTTCCTGGTCGACGGGCGGGTGCCCGTCGCCGGCGATCGCATGGACAACCCGGGGCTGGGCGATGTGCTGCACGCGCTCGGCCGGGATCCCGACGCTACGCTGGCCCAGATCTACCGCCAGTTCTGCGCCGCGTTCGGCCCGCGGAGCGGCGGCCTGATCACCCCGGCCGACGTCAAAGCGGCGACGGTCGCGCACCTCGCGCCGACCCGCGTCCTGCACCGCGGCTGGCGGGTGTCGACGATGCCGTCGCCCTCGACGGGCGGCGTGCTCGTCGCGCTCGGCCTGCGGCTCCTGGAGGGCATCGACCGCTTCCCCGCGCTCTCGCCGGCCCACGCCTGCGGGCTCGCGGCGGTGCAGTCGCGGCTGCTGACCGTGCGCGACCCCGACTTCGACGCGGCGGTGCGCGACCCCAAGGTGGTCGAGCGGCTGCTGTCGCTCGACAACATCGACCGCCTGCGTCACGCGGCTGACGGTCCGAGCACCCACTGGCCCGATCATCCGCTGGGCTCGACGACGCACATCAGCGCGGTCGACGCCCACGGCGGCGTCGCTGCGGTCACGCTGACCAACGGCGAGGGCTGCGGCTACGTGCTGCCGGGTACGGGCATCGAGGTCAACAACCTGCTCGGCGAGGCCGACATCAACCCCCGCGGATTCCACGTCGACCCGCCGGGCCGGCCGATGGTGACGATGATGGCGCCCACGATCGCCGAGCGCCCCGACGGCGCGCTGCTGGCGCTGGGCAGCGGCGGCAGCAACCGGCTGCGCAACGCGATCATGGGCGTGCTGGCCCACGTCATCGAGCACCGGCTCGATCCGGCCGCCGCGGTGAACGCGCCGCGGCTGCACCTCGACCGCGACGCCGACGGGCGGGTGCTGGCCTTCGAGCGGCCCGGCTGGCCCGAGGGCGTCGAGTCCGCGCTGATGGCCGACTGGCCCAAGCCGACGGTCTTCCCCGCGCCGAGCATGTTCTTCGGCGGCGTGCACCTGGTGCATACGCTGGGCGGCGCGCCCGCCGGCGTCGGCGACCATCGACGGGGCGGCGCGGTGGCGGTCGTCGGGTGAGGGCATCTTTTCCCGGCGCGCTGCTGGACGTGCCCGATCGCGACGGCTGGCGGGCCTGGCTGGCCGCGCATCACGCGACCGCCGACGAGATCTGGCTGGTGGGCCACAAGGTGCATACCGGCCGGCCGTCGGTGCCCTATAACGACGCCGTCGAAGAGGCGCTCTGCTTCGGCTGGATCGACAGCGTGCGCAAGACCGTCGACGGCGTCCGCTACGCCCACCGCTACACCCCGCGCAAGCCGCGCAGCGGGTTCTCGCAGACCAATAAAGAGCGCCTGGCCCGGCTCATCGCCGCCGAGCGGGTGCATCCGACGGTTCTGGCGGGGCTCGACCGGGCGGCGATCGATCCGACGGCGTTCGCGATGCCCGCCGACATCGTTGCGGCGCTGAAGGCCGATCCGACGGCGTGGGCGTTCTTCCAGACCACGTCGCCGGCCTACCAGCGCATCCGGGTGGCCTATGTCGACCACGCCCGCAAGCGCGGCGACGCGTTCGACAAGCGGCTGGCCAACCTCGTGGCGAAGTGCGCCGCGGGCAAGCAGTTCGGCTACGGCATCGAGGCGTACTACTGACCGGCCGCGCGGATCAGAGCCGGCCCATCTCGCGCAGCTCGGCTTCGGCGGCGGTCATCAGCCGGGCCTGGGTCAGCCCCCTGCCCTGCGCGTCGTCGGGCCCCTCGCCGAGCTCGGCCGCCGCGTAGAACGCCGCGCGCACGACCGCGTTCTTGATGTTGCCGCCGCTCAGCTTGAACCGCCGCCCGAGCACCGACCACTTCACGTCGTCGGCGACCGGCATCGCCGCCGGCACGCAGCGGCGCCACAGCTCGGTCCGCTGCTCGGCGTCGGGCAGCGGGAACTGCACCCGGAACTTCAGCCGCCGCTTGAACGCCTCGTCGATGCCGCGCTCGAAGTTCGTCGTCAGGATCGACATGCCGTCGAAGTTCTCCATGCGCTGCAGCAGATAGTTGACCTCCATGTTCGCGAAGCGGTCGTTGGCCCCCTTCACCTCGGTGCGGTTGGAGAACAAGCTGTCGGCCTCGTCGAAGAAGAGGATGATCTGCGCCTTCTCGGCCTCGTCGAAGACCTTCGACAGGTTCTTCTCGGTCTCGCCGACCCACTTGCTGACCACCCGCGACAGGTCGACCCGGTAGATCTCGCGGCCCAGATCGGCGGCGAGGATGGTCGCCATCATCGTCTTGCCGGTGCCCGGCGGCCCGGCGAACAGGCAGCCGAGCCCGCGGCCGTAGGCCACCTTCTGGCGGAAGCCCCAGCGGTCGTAGACCTGGCTGCGGTGGCGCGCCTGCGCGCCGATCTCGCGCAGCGTGGCCATCACGTCGTCGGGCAGGACCACGTCGTCCCAGGTCAGCGTCGTGCTCACCGGCTCGGCCACCGCGTCGAGCGCGTGGCTGATGCGCCGACGCACCGCGTGGGTCAGCGCCGCGGCGTCCGGCGCCTGCTCGGCGTCGGCGCCGGTCGTTCTGATCTGATGCTGCGCGGCCCGCACCGCCTCGCGGATGGCGCCGGCGGCGACGCTGAACCGCTCGACCATGCGCGCTGCGAGGGCAGCGTCGCCCAGCGCGCGCTGCCACAGCTCGAGCTGGCGCGGCGCGGCGAGCGGCTCGAAGCGCAGCTCGATGGGATCGAGCGCCGCGAGCGGGCCGGCCACCGTGCGCGGGCAGTTGACCGCCACCGGCCCGCGGTGACGCCCGATCAGGCCGCCGATCGCCGGCCACGGCAGCTCGTCGTCGAAGGCGGCCCGCCCGGCGATCAACGGCATCGCGCCCCGCAGCCGCGCCTCGCGCAGACCGTCGGCCAGCACCGGCACCCGCTCGGCGGGCGCGATCCGATCGAGATCGATCTCGAGGACCGCCCTCGATCGCCGGGCGCAGGCGGCCTGCAGCGCGCTGCGCCGGCCGGCGCCCTCGGTGCCGATCAACAGCAACGCCGTCGGCGCGCCGCCCGGGCCATCGCCTGCCGGCAGCAGCCGCTCGATCGCCCGCTCGAGCGTCTCGACGAGCGCGTCGTGCAATACGAGGTCGCCCGGGGCCTCCGCCGGCCCGTGCCAGGTCGACGCGCCGCCGACGGGCAGCGCCTCGCCGCGCAGCCAGGCCAGGACGGGCTCGGGCACCGTCACCGCGCGCCGGCTCAGGGCCACCTGGGGCGCGGGGCGCATCTGCGCGCGCTCGGTGGCCAGACCCAGCTCGACGAGGCGACCGCCGACCAGCGGCGCATCGGGGGCCAGCGCCGCCAGCACCGCCCGCGGACGCTGGGGATCGACCAGCTCGGCCAGAAAGCCGGCGGTGGGCCACTTCACGGTGAAGTCGGCCCAGGCGAAGGTGTAGAGGCGTGACAACTCGACGTCGAGATCCGGCGCCGCGGCCGCGGCGAAGACGGCCATCGCGGTCGCATCGAGCCCGAAGCGCTCGGCGAGCAGGCCGAGCCGGCCGCCGAGCGGCAGCGGACCCACCGTCGCGGCCGGCGGCAGACCGCTGCCCGGTCGCTCGTCGCCGCCGAGCTCGATGCGCGCCTCACGCAGGCTCACGAACGCATCGTCGATGCGTCCGCTGCTCTGGGTCATGCGATGCGCGAAGTGATCGACATGCCGGTGCAGCGCGCGGCGGACCCAGCCCAGCAGCGCTTCGATGTGTTCGTCGGATGCCATGCAGTCTCCCTGCCTTGCTGCCCGACGCAGCATACCGCAGCCGACGCGCCGGGCAAGGGCACCGGCGGTATGCAGTGATCGGATGCCGAGGCAGCGCCACCCGCAGGCAACAGTCAGCCCAACAGCAGCACGCGCGCCGCGCTACACTGCCATCGCCCCGCGACCGACCCGGAGAACCACTTCGAGGGCGAGTGGTACCGCGGCGACGTCGGCTCGACGCCATAGCTGGCCGGTGGAGCAACGCTCCTCCGATCGGGCGCAGATGTCACGGCGACCGTGCGCTGCGGTGCACGCCCACCGAATCGCCAGCCGACACGATCCTGCCAGACCCCCGCCGTTGCGCGCTCTCCGGCCCATGCGCCGCATCCTGGCACGGCCTGTGCTCTACAGTCCGAGCGAACATCGACACCAGGAGTTGCCCCATGAACCGCTTCGCTTTCCTCACCGCCGCCGCTGCCATCGCCGCCCCGCTGACCGCCTGCAACGTGACGACCCAGGGCGAGGAAGGGCTGGTCCGGTTCACATACGAAGACCCGATGTCCACCTTCGGCGCCAACCTCGATACGGCCATCGCCGTCGGCACCCGGGCCACGCTCGACGTGCAGTCGATCAACGCCACCGCCGGCGTTCGCGTCCGCGGGGCGAGCTTCGACACCGCGGGCGTCGCCGAGGTGGTCGGCAGCGAGATGAACACCCTGACCCTCGAGGGGCAGGCCCCCGGCGAGGCGCGGCTGGTCATCGAGACCGACCGCGGCGCCGACGCCACGACCATCCGCGTCGAAGAGGCCGCCTGGATCGGCGTGCACGCCGCGCAGGCCAACGAGAAGGTGCTCATCGGCGGCATCGAGACCCTGACCATCGAGCGGCGCAACAGCGTCGGGCAGACCCTCGTCGGCGTCGCGCCCGCCGAGCTGGCCATCGCCCCGAGTGACGTCGGCGAGCGGGTCGACGGCGCCGACAGCGAGTTCCGGCTGCGCTACACGACCGCCGGCGGCCAGAGCTTCACCGTGGGCGACGCCACCGTGGTCCGCGAAGTCGTCACCGCCGACGCCGTCGCCATGCTCGACTTCGCCAGCCAGATCGAAGGCTCGGCCATCGCCGCCGGCGGCGAGGCGCTGGGCCTCATCCAGGCCGAGGCCGCCGACGGCGCGGCGATCGGCGCCATCGAGGGCGCGCTGGCCATCACCAGCCTGACCCCCGAGATCTGCAGCGCCGGCTACCGCCCGGTGGTCGGCATGCCCGGGCTGGCCATCGAGGGCCTCAGCGCCGGCGACTGCGTCGTCGAAGGCCGCATCGGCGCCCTCGCCGAGACGCTGACCATCAGCATCGACTGACCGCCTTTGCCGACCGCCCGACCCCTTCATCTCGCCGACGCAGCGCGCAGAGTCCGGTCATCGACGGGCGTTGTGCAAGAAACAGCTTCCCATGACCCATCTCATGCGCGCCGCCACCGATTCTTTCCTGCCGGCCCCGCCGCGCGTCACTCGGCCGTGCGCACCAGGCGAAAGCCGGTGAACCCGTCCCGCACGGCGGGCGGCCCGAACGCGCGATAGCTGCAGCGCAGGGTGACCCGACGGGTCGTCCCGTGATGACCGCCGCGGTGGGCGCGCTCGGCCGTCTCGGGGTCGGCGTCCGGCGAGACCGGCGTGGCGGTCCACTGCTGCACCACGCCGAGCATGTCGTAGATCTGCCAGCGATTGGGCACCTGCCCGACCGACGGCAGCCCGTCCGGCCGCAATGGCGCGACCGGGCCGGTGTCGACCGATCGCCCGGTGCGACAGGCGTACTCCCACTCCTCTTCGGTGGGCAGCCGCCAGGCGTGGGGCGGCTGCAGGCCCTCCTTCTCCGAGATCCGGGCCGCGTAGAGCTTGGCTTCGGCCACGGTGACGCCAGTCACCGGCGCGTCGCGCGCGGCCGAGCGCGGCGCGCTGCCCAGGAAGCTCTGCGCCGGCGGCAGGGTCTCCATGACGGCGGCGTAGTGCGCCCGGGTGACCGGGGTCACCATGACCCACAGCGGCGCCGGGATCTCGACGGTGCGC
The DNA here is from genome assembly GCA_030427205.1 of bacterium. Classification (GTDB taxonomy): domain Bacteria; phylum Myxococcota_A; class Bradymonadia; order UBA7976; family UBA1532; genus JACKDM01. The sequence goes on from JAUHXC010000034.1 coordinate 7,236, forward strand.
AGGTGGCTGGTATGGAACTTGGGCGGCGCGTCCGCGGGGCGCCCGATGGTCACCGCCGACGCCGCCGGCACCTGCACCGCCGCCGGGCGATACGCGGCGGCCGGCAGCGGGGACGGGCCGTCGAGCTCGCCGACGGGCGGCGGGAAGACGAAGGCGTCGCGGGCGGCGTCGGGCGCCGCGTCGGGCAGCAGGGCGTCGGGCGCCGCGTCGGGCAGCAGGGCGTCGAGCGCGGCGGGCGCGGCGTCGGGCGGCAGCGGTTCGGGATCACCGACGCAGCCATGGCCGCTGCCCAGCGCGGTCCCGGCGACCACGACGGTGGCCAGCCCCAAGACCAGCGCGACGCGCGTGAGCAGTCGCCGCCCGCGCCGGATCGACGACAGCCGCCAGCGGGCCGACGCGGGGAACTGGGGATCGACGTGCAGGCGCCAGGGCGGCGCGCCGTCATCGGGGGCGCCCGGGCGCAGCATGCGGGTCGGCCCCGCGGTGGCCTCGACCCGGCTGCCGGCGCTGGCGAAGGCCGCGTCGATCGGCCGGTCGGCGGCGATGTCCCGGTAGAAGCGCTCGGCGAAGGTGCGCGCGGCGGCGTCGACGATGGCCCGCCGGGTCGCGATGATCGGCGCGGTGCAGTGCGCGCGCAGGGTCGCCACCTGCCCCGCCGTCGAGCAGCCGTTGAGCACCAGCAGGCACAGCTCTTCGAGCTGACCCACGCGCACCGCCAGCGGGCCGATGCTCGCGGCCTGCGGGCGCCCCTCGGCGGTCTCGAGGAAGAGGGCGTCCGACTCCGCGTGCCCCCCGTGGTGCCAGGCCACGATGCGCTCGCCATAGCGGTTGAACAGGTCGTAGAGCTCGTCGAGCGTGATGTTGCTCTGGCTGACGACCTCGACCGGCGCGTGGGCCAGCGCGGCGCTGATCGCCCGCTGCTCGCCGACGAGGTCGCGCAGGTAGCCGGTCGTCGGGCCGTAGCGATCGTTGGCGAACGTGAGCAGGACGACCGGTCGGCTCATGGCCATCGTCTCGGTGCGCGATCGCGGCGGCGGTCCCGGGCGGCTGACATGGCACGAGGCTAGATGACCGCGTCGACAGTGCCAATACGCTTGACCGGGCGGCGCCCCGGACCGCCCCGTCGCCGGGGCCCTGCGCGCGCGCGGCGGTTCGAACCGGGCCGACGCGCCTCGGGTTCACCGGGCGCGCGGTTCGAACCGCGCCCGGCGCGCACCCCCTCGCCGACGCGGCCGGTTCGAACCACGACGGCGTCGCCAGAGGTCGGCCGGGCGCAGGGCTCGAACCGCACCGATCCGCGGAGGAGATCGCGACTCGGGCGGTCCGAACCGCCCCCGAGTCAGGACTTCTCCCTATCCATGGGCGGTTCGAACCGCCCCCAGGTGAGGACTCCTCCTTATCGATGGGCGGTTCGAACCGCCCCCGAATGAGGACTTCTCCCTACCCATGGGCGGTTCGAACCACCTGTGCGGCGGCACATGTCCCCGCGCGCGGCCCGTCCGACCGGCTCGATGTATGTATATGTAGGACAATCTCTCCCGATCGACCCGCCGGTCGCCGTGAGCCTTGCGCGCCCCGCGGGGTTCGAACCGGCCGCCGGGGCGAGCGGCCGGCGCGGGGCCCGGTCGGGACCGTCCGCCCGCGCGACCGGGCCGTCCAGCGGGCGAATCTGGCCCGAAACGTGGGGCATATCGCCCCAAACTTTCGATCTTTACGGCGATTTTCGGCGCGACGGACGCCCTGATTTCAGGCAGATAGGTCGATTTTGTAAGAAAGGTTGAAAGGAATGCGGTTCGACAGCCGCCCGCGGCGGCGCTAGGGTCGAAGCACATCGAGGCGGCGCCGGGTTCGGGGCCGCTTCACCCCACAGAGAGCTGACCGACAACCGGTCCGACGGCGCAGAGCCCCGGGCCATGACACCACAGGAGCCTCCGATGAGCGCCACCCTCTCCGAGTACGACAATGTCTTCGACGTGCGCCGGTTCCCGCCGGGGCACGCCATCCAGGCCTGCGACGGCGTCGAGCGCCGCGCTCGCCCGCTGGGCCTCGCCGGCTTGATCCGCCTCATCATCGTGGCCAAGGCCGCGGCGATGCACTACATCGAGCGCCGGGCCCGCCGCCAGCTGCAGCGGGCGGTGCGCGGCGACGGCCGGACCCGCGGCATCGACGGCCGGGTCGACGCCAACTTCGGGCAGATGCACGACACCCTCAGACGGGAGTCGGCGACCTATGGCGATACGCCCGACGGCAAGCTGGCCGGCGAGCTGATGGAGGTGCTCTTCCCCAAGGGCCTCGCCGGCACCACCCAGATCCCCTACGAAGAGCAGGTGGCGCTCAACGAGTACCAGGTGGCGCTGGTGCGCGAGAAATTCCCCGACGCCCCGGCGCGCCTCGGCATCGAGCGGCCGTTGGGCCGCATCGAGGCGCTGCTGCCCGAGTACCGCGACTCGCTCGAGCTGCCCGATCAGGTCAGCGCCATCGAGCTGGGCGAGGCCTACGCCGACCTGCAGGTGAAGCTGCTGCGGGTGGTCGCCTGGATCATGGCCATCGAAGACGACGAGGCGCGGGTGAGCCTGATGGAGCCGGTGCACGCCCAGGCGCAGCGGCTCGCGGCGGCCTATGCGGCCCGCCGTCGGGCGCGTTCGACGAGCGAAGGCGGGCCGATGACCGACGACGTGCCGCCCGATGAGCTGGATCTCGAACCGGAGGTGCGCGCGGCGCTCGACGCGGCGGCGGAGGCCGAGGCCCGGGTGCAGGCGGAGGCGCAGCAGGCCGAGGCGCGGCCGCCGGCGCAGCAGGCCGAGGCTCAGCAGCCGGCGCAGGCCCCGCAGGCGCAGGCCCCCGAGGCCGATCCCCCGACGCTGATCGCGATCCCCGCCCTCGGCCGCGACTGAGCGCGCCGCGACCGGCCGCGCCCGGGCCATGACTCGAAGGCAGTGACTCGCCGGGCATACGGACGGAGGCGGCGCGGCAATCGCCGCCTCCGTCCGGCTGGCCGGGCCGCGCAGCCCGACCGCCCTACCAGCCGATGCTCACCACCGCGTGCGTCACGAACTCGTCGCGATCGGCGAAGCTGGCGGCGTGCTCCAGCAGATCGACCCGATTGCGCCCGCCGCCGACGCGCAGCTCCATCCGGATCGGGATCAGCAGCATGTGGGCCATCAACACCCCGTACAGCGCGTAACCCGTAGCGCCGGAGGCCCCGGTGACGTCCTCGAAGTGCCGCCCGCTGAAGCGACTCAGCTCGGCTTCGGCCCCGAGGCGCAGATACGGCGCGAAGAAGCGCTTGGCGGCGCCCAGCGCCTTCAGCTCGTCCAGGTCGACCGGGTTGAAGATCGGCGATACGTAGCGCGCGCTCACCCGGCCATGCCGGAAGAACGCGGTGCTCGTCTCGACGCCCAGGTCGGCGGTGAGGATGTCCCACGGGTCGGTCACGCCCGCGCGCAGGACCGCCCGCGACTCGTCGCCGAGCCAGGCCAGTTCGAAGCGCCCGGTGGTCTCGTAGGGCAGCGGCAGCTGCAGGTCGAGCAGCGCGGTCTCGAGGCTGTCGAAGTCCCGGCCGAAGACCACCCCGCCGTTGACCCCGCCGAAGCTCGGAAACGCCACATGCAGGTGCACCCGCAGGGGCTCGTCGGGGGTCTCCCGGGCGCCGGCGAGGCCCAGCTCTTCTTCGACCTGCGCGACGCCGCCGACCTCGATGACGCCCACGGTGACGTCGACGTGCGGGGTGATGACCCGCGCGCCGAGGTAGCTCTGGCTGCTCGTCAGCGCGCCGCGGGCGGTGACCTCGGTCTGCGCGGTGCCGTCGTCGCCGGTGGTCTCGGTGTAGATGACGTCGAGCAGGTCGTGGTCGCTGACGACGTACATCACGCGCAGGCCGTACTCGCCTTCTTCGTCGTCCCAGCGGGCGAGGCCGGCGCGGCGCAGGCGGGTGAGGGTCAGCTGGGCGGTGCCGTCGGCGGCGCAGACCGGGATCTCGCCGAGGTCGCTGTTGTCGATGACGAACGCCGCGCCCAGAAAGCCGGGATCCGACGGCATCTCCTCGTCGTAGAGCGCCATGGCGTCGTCGTAGAGCTGCGCGACCCGCTGCATGTCGTCCAGCGCGGTGCGCGAGCGGCGGGAGGCGTCGAAGAGGTCGAGGGCCACGCGATTGCAGGCTGCGTCCTGGGCCCACGTCGGCGACGCGGCGAGCAAGGCGAAGCAGGCGATGAGCGCGGGACGGACCATACTCCCTCCTGTGCCGGGCACGGTGCCACGATCCGGCCGGCGGTGCACGGCTGGAGTAGAAGGCCTCCGATCGGGCGCTGGTGTCAGGGCACCGGTCAGGCGCGCCGCGATCGACCGCCGCGGGCAAGTTGCCCATAAACCCCTTGCTGAACATACACTTGGAGCCAAGACGCCAACACTTGGCACGGGCCATGCTCTTCAAGGCGACCGCATACGGATTCCAAGGAGTTGCCCCATGAACCGCTTCGCTTTCGCCGCCGTCGCCGCCGCCGTCGCCGCCCCCCTCACCGCCTGCAACGTCACCACCCAGGGCGAGCAGGGCCTGGTCCGCTTCACCTACGAAGACCCGGTGGCCACGTTCGGCGCCAGCCTCGAGACCGCCATCGCCGCCGGCACCCGCGCGACCCTGGACGTGCAGTCGCTCGACGCCACCGCCGGCATCCGCATCCGCGCGGCCACCTTCGATACGCCGGGCGTGGCCGAGGTGGTCGGCAACGACATGAACCGGCTGGAGATCGCGGCCATGGCGCCGGGGGAGGCGCGGCTGGTCATCGAGACCGATCGCGGGCAGGACGCCGGGCGCATCCGGGTCGTCGAGGCGGCCTGGGTCGGGGTCAAGTCGGCCCTGCCCGCCGAGAAGGTGCTCATCGGCGGCGTCGAGACGATGCTGGTCGAGCGCCGCGACAGCGCGGGCCAGACCCTGGTCGGCGTGGGCCCCGCCGAGCTGGCCATCGCCCCCAGCGACGTCGCCGAGCCGGTGGCGGGCAGCGAGAGCGACTTCCGCCTGCGCTACCTGACCGCGGGCGGCCAGAGCTTGACCGTGGGCGACGCGACCGTGGTCCGCGAGGTGGTGAGCGCCGACGCGGTGGCCAGCCTGGACTTCGCCAGCCAGCTCAACGGCGCGAGCGTCGCGGCGGGCGCCGAGCTGCTGGGCCTGGTGCAGGTCGAGGCGGCGGACGGCGAGCCCATCGGCGCGGTCGAGGGCGCGCTGGCCATCAACAGCCTGACCCCCGACGTCTGCGCGGCCAGCTATCGGGCGACCCTGGGCATCCCGGGCATCGCCATCGAGGGCCTCAGCGCCGGTGAGTGCGTCGTCGAGGGCCGCCTGGGCGCGCACGCTGAGACGCTGACCGTCGCCGTGAACTGATCCGGCGTGGCAGCGCGACGACGGCCGGGTTCGCCCGGCCGTTCGTCTTTCGAAGGGGCGCAGACGGGCGGGCTCAATCGACGAAGCGGCAGACCTCAATCGACGAAGCGGCAGACCTCGTCGCACGGCGGGTCGATGACGCCGGGCGGGGGCGCATGCTGCGCGCCGGCCGGCCCTCGGGCGGCGGCGGCGCGGGCGCGGCGTCGACCGACGGCGTGAGCCTGGGCAACCGCTCGGTCGGGCGCCTCTTCGATCGGGAGGGCCGCGGCGGAGAGCCCATCGCCACGCCGCTGCGCCGGCAGATGGAGCGCGCGTTCGACGCCGACTTCTCCGGCGTGCGGCTCATCCGGCGCTCGTCGGCGGCGGTGACCCTCGGCGCCCACGCGGTGACCCGCAACGAGCGGGTGCACCTCGCGCCGGGCCGCTTCTCGCCGGGCAGCTTCGCCGGCAAGGCGCTCATCGGCCACGAGCTGGCCCACGTGGTGCAGCAGCGGCAGGGGCGGGTGAAGGCGACGGCGCAGGCCAAGGGGGTCGGCATCAACCAGGATCGCGCGCTCGAAGCCGAGGCCGACGGCACGGGTGATCGGGCGGCCCGCGGGCTGAAGGCGGGCCTGTCGGGCAAAGCGGCTGCGGGGCGCTCGCCGTGGTCGCCGGTGGCCCAGTGCAAGGTGGGGCTGGAGTTTCAGGCGACCGGCCGCGGTACGGGCGTCGAGAAGTGGGACGGCAGCCGGTGGGTGAGGCCGGAGCACGCCGAGCTCATCTCCAAGGAGACGGGGTTCAAGGTCGAGACCGACTTCGAGGAGATCGAGTACGTCAGCACCGCGGTCGACGAGCGATCGAGCGACGCAGTGGCCGAGCTGGTCGGCGCGGTGGGTACGGCGGCGGCCATCCACAGCAAGATCACCGAGAGCAAGGATCTCGCGGAGGGCGACCTGAACGTGGACGCGTTCGTGGCCCGGGACGACTGCTTCGAGGTCACCGCCAAGAGCGGCACGAAGTATCGGCTCTACAAGGACGGCCCGAAGAACGCCCATCCCCAAGCCACCGTCGGCATCCGCCTCGACCGCCTGACCGGTTCCTCACGGCGATGGGCACGCCGATGGAGACCGCGAGCGAGCATTGGAAGACGGTGGGCTACGGGGGCTCGATCCAGGGCATGGCCGGTAAGGACGACCGGATCGCCTCACAGCAGAAGGCGCTGCGCGAGGGCGTCGCCAAGGTCGAGGCGCAGGCCAAACTGCTCAAGACCATCTGGAAGGATCAGACCATCAGCAAGGCGGCGCAGGGCTTCCTGGCGATGATCGTGCAGTACGTCGACCTGACCACCGATCTGAGCAAGCCGCGGACCATGAACGCCAAGAACGCCTACGCCGCCATGGGGCGCACGTCGCTCGGCGCGATGTACGCGACCCTCAGCGAGTGGGACAAGTCCGCCATCAAGCTGCTGATGGACGCGCCGTACTACGCGGCCGTGCGCAAGTACTGGTTCGGCGCAGAGTCGCTGGGCTTCGTCACCGTGGCGTCGCAGCGGTCGGGGTCGGTGACCCTGGCGAAGGTGTGGAAGGAGATCAAGGCCGGCGATCAGGAGTCGCTGAGCAACTACAGCGGCATCTCGGACCTCGACGAGTCCACGACCCACTGGTCCGACGACGACGCGAGCAACCCTGGCAAGAAGCAGCAGTACGGCATCAGCCGCCCGACCGACATCGGCTACGACACCGACTCGACCGAGGTGCACGGCGCGATCCTGGAGATGCGGGCCCTCGGGCGCAACGTGCCCCCGAGCAAGCGGTCGGATATCGCCGAGGCGGTGGCGAAGATCGTCAAGGCGCAGAACGCCTGAGGGCGAGGCCCGGGCCGGCAGGGTGCCGGCCCGGTCGAGCGGAGCGCGCTCAGCGGGTCATCAGCTCGGCGACCCGGCGGGCGAAGGCGGCGGGATCGGGCAGCGGCGAGCCCTCGGCGATGAGGGCCTGGCCGTGCAGCAGGTGGGCGTAGTCGCCGATCAGCGGATTCTCGGCGTTCTCTTCGTACAGCCCCTGCAGCTTGCTCAGGATCGGGTGATCCGGGTTGAGCTCGAGGATGCGCTTCTGCTTGGGGCTCGCCTGCCCGCTCTGCTCGAGCAGCCGCTGCAGGCCGGGGGTCATGTCGAACTCTTCGCCGACGAGGCAGACCGGGCTCGACTTGAGGCGGCTCGACAGGCGCACCTCCTTGACGTGCTCGTCGAGGCTCTTCTGGATGAGCTCGAGCAGCGAGGCGTGGGCCTCCTCCTTCTCCTTGCGGGCCTCTTCGGCGAGCTTCTTCTCCTCTTCGGTGCCCAGCTCGACGTTGCCCTTGCCCACCGACTGCAGCTTCTTCTCTTCGAAGTCGGTGAGGTGGCCGACGATGATCTCGTCGACCGGGTCGGTCATGAAGAGCACCTCGTAGCCCTTGTCGACGAAGGCCTCGATGTGCGGCGAGTTCTCGCAGGCGGTCCGGCTCTCGCCGGTGATGTAGTAGATCGCCTCCTGCTCTTCGGGCATGCGCTCGACGTACTCGGCCAGCGTCGTCAGCTGCTCCGGGTCGGCGCTCGAGGCGAACATCAAGAGCGGCAGCACCCGATCCTTCGACTGGAAGTCGGTGACGCCCTCCTTGAGCACCCGGCCGAACTTCTCCCAGAAGCCCAGGTAGCGCTCGCGGTCGTCCTTCTGGATGCCCACCAGCGCGTCGCAGGTCTTGCGCACGATCTTCTTCTTGATCGAGCCGACGCGGCGGTCGTTCTGCAGGATCTCGCGGCTGACGTTGAGCGAGAGGTCCGGGCTGTCGACGACGCCCTTGAGGAAGCGCAGCCAGTCGGGCAGCAGCTCGTCGGCCTTGTCCTTGACGAGCACCCGGTTGACGTAGAGCTGCAGGCCGAACTTCTGGTCGCGATAGAACAGGTCGAACGGCGCCCGATCGGGCACGAAGACCAGCGCCTGGTAGGCGAACATGCCCTCGGCCTTGAAGGCGATCGTCTCGAACGGCGCCTCCCAGTCGTTGGCGATGTGCTTGTAGAACTCGGCGTACTCTTCGTCGGTCACGTCGCTCTTGGCGCGCGACCAGATCGCCTTCATCGAGTTGAGGGTCTGCCACTCGACGATGGTCTCGGCCTCGGCGCCTTCGATCTCTTCGCCGTCGTCGTCGGTCGGGGTCTCCTCCCGCTCGGTGCGCAGCTCGATGGGGTACTGCACGAAGTCGCTGTACTTCTTGACCGTCTGGCGCACGACCCACTCGGCGGTGAAGTCCTGCAGGCCGTTGTCGGGGTCGGCGTCGCGCAGCTTGAGGGTGATCGTGGTGCCGTGGGTATCGCGCTGTACGTCGGCCACGCTGAAGGTGCCGTCGCCGGTCGAGACCCACCGGGTGGCCTGATCTTCGCCGGCCTTGCGGGTGACGACGGTCACCTCGTCGGCGGCCATGAAGCTCGAGTAGAAGCCGACGCCGAACTGGCCGATGAGCGACTCGACGTCGCCGCCGGTCGCGGCCTCGGCAGCCTCGGTCTCCTGCGCGTCTTCCGTGGCCTTCTCGGCGTCGGCGGCCTCGCCTTCGGCCTTCCGGGCCTCTGCCATGCGGGCGGCGAACTCCTTGGTGCCCGAGCGGGCGATGGTGCCGAGGTTGGCGATGACCTCGTCCCGGCTCATGCCGATGCCGTTGTCCTCGATGTGCAGGAAGCGGCCGCCTTCACCCGCCTCGGACCACAGCCGGATCTTCAGCGGCGCGTCGTCGCGCAGGTCGGGGCGGGTCAGCGCCTCGAAGCGCAGCTTGTCGAGGGCGTCGGAGCTGTTCGAGATGAGCTCGCGCAGGAAGATCTCCTTGTTGGAGTAGAGCGAGTGGATCATCAGTTCGAGGAGCTGACGGGCCTCGGACTTGAACTGGAAGACTTCCGGCTGGGACACGGGCGGGCCTCCTGTGGGTGTCGGGTTGAGCGTCGGCGACCCTAAGTACGTCGGCGGCGAGCGCAACCCCGAGCGGCGATTTTTCCGGCGCGGCGCCCGGCGGCGAGCTACCCTGCGGCCGACTTCGCCGAGGAGATGTCATGATCGAGCCCTTCGACGGCCAGCACCCGACCATCGATCCGAGCGCCTGGGTCCACCCGGCGGCGGTGGTCATCGGGCGGGTCAGCCTCGGCGCCGACGTCAGCATCTGGCCCAACGCGACCCTGCGCGGCGACGAAGGGGCGATCGTCATCGGCGCCGGCAGCAACATCCAGGACGGCACGACGGTGCACATGACCGGCGGCCGCTCGGAGACGATGGTCGGCGAGCGGGTCACCGTGGGGCACAACTGCATCCTGCACGGCTGCATCATCGAGGACGACGTCTTGATCGGCATGGGCTCGATCGTGCTCGACAACGCCCGCGTCGGTCGGGGCAGCTACATCGGCGCCGGCAGCCTGATCACCGGGGACAAGATCATCCCGCCGGGCAGCCTGGTCTTCGGCAACCCGATGCGGATCGTGCGCCCCTGCGGCGCGCGCGAAGCGGAGTGGATCGCCTACGCCTGGAAGCACTACGTCGACAACGCGCGCAAGCACGCCGGACGCGACTGAAACGCACCCGCCGCATGCTGCGTCTCACTGGCGCCCGCCGGTGCGGATCGATCGCCGCGCGATGGGGCATTTCATCTGCGATCTGGTAGCATCTGGCCGATGAGCGAATCCGAGACAGCCCGTCGCCCCATCTCCGACGTCCGGTTGAGCCGGCTGCCGATCTTTCCGCTGCCGAGCGCTCAGCTCTTCCCCGACGCCGTCCTGCCGTTGCACATCTTCGAGCCGCGCTACCGCGAGCTCGTCGAGCACGTGCTGCGCCACGGCCAGAACGCGATGGCGGTGGCGACGCTCAAGGCGGGCTACGAAGACGATTACGAGGGCCGGCCGCCGGTGCATCCGATCATGGGCGCCGGGGTGATCCTGGCCGCCGAGCGGCAGGGCGACGGCCGGTGGAACGTGCTCGTCCGCGGCACCGATCGGGTGCAGATGCTCGAAGAGCTGCCGCCCGAGCGCAGCTTCCGCGAGGTGCGGGCCGTGCGGTTGATGGAGCGTGAGCTCGAGAAGGATCATCCGCTCGAGCAGCGGCTGCGCTCGCTCATCGCCCAGCTCGCCGATCACGCCGCCGAAGCGGCCCGCGCGCTGCATCTCATCGCCAGCCAGGCGAAGGACGGCGGGATGCTGAGCAACCTCATCGGAGCCCACGCCTGCTCCGACCCGCGGCTGCGGCGCAAGCTGCTCGAGTGCACCGACGTCGAGAAGCGGCTGGAGATGGCCTGCACCCACCTCGGTCGGCTGCTGCTCGAAGTGGCCGAGCCGCCCATCGGCGGGACCGATACGCTGCACTGACGCCGGCCGGCGAGGGTCTTCGGGCCGCCCGTGGTCGGGTCTGCCGCGCGCGCCGCACAGCATCGCCTCGCGCCCGTGCGTGGGCCGACACCCTCCTGTCGAACAAATGCTCGCAACCGGATGCCGATTCGGGTATCGATCCATTCCCGATCGTCATTGACGCGCCGCGGCATGAGCCCATGGGTGAACGCTGCGGCCCCCGGACCGAGAGCACGGTGATGCAGGTATACAAGGCCCCGATCCAAGACATGCGCTTCGCCGCCGAGACGTTCGACTACGATGTTGTGGCGGCGATGAAGCAGTTCGCCGACTTCGACATCGAGACGGTGCACGCGCTGCTCGAAGAGGCCGGCAAGTTCTGCACCAAGGAGATGCTGCCCCTCAACCCGGTGGGCGATCGGGTGGGGCTGAAGTTCGACCCCGAGTCGGGCGACGTCACCCTGCCCGACGGCTTCAAGAAGCTGTATCAGGACTACGTGGCCAGCGGCCTCGGCGGCATCGGTCACCCGGTGCAGTACGGCGGCGGCGGCGCGCCGCACGCGGTCTCGATCGGCCTGTCGGAGCTGGCGACCGGCACCAACAAGAGCTTCTCGATGTGCCCCGGCCTCAACCACGGGCTCATCTCGGCGCTGCTGCATCACGGCACCGACGATCAGAAGAAGATCTGGCTGCCCAAGCTCATCAGCGGCGAGTGGACCGGCACGATGTGCCTCACCGAGCCGCAGTGCGGCACCGATCTGGGCCTGATCACCACCCGGGCCATCCCCCAGGACGACGGCAGCTTCACGCTGACCGGCACCAAGATCTGGATCACCTTCGGTGAGCACGACCTGGCCTCGAACATCGTGCACCTCGTGCTCGCCCGCCTGCCCGACGCCCCCGAGGGCATCAAGGGCATCAGCGCGTTCATCGTGCCCAAGTTCAACCTCGACGGCAGCCGCAACGGCATCAAGTGCGGCGGCCTCGAGCACAAGATGGGCATCCACGCCTCGCCCACCTGCGTGATGAACATGGAGGACGCCACCGGCTACATGGTCGGTACGCCCCACAAGGGCATGCGCTCGATGTTCGTGATGATGAACGCCGCCCGCCTGCACGTGGGCATCGAAGGCATCGCGCTCGGCGAGATCGCCTACCAGACCGCCGTCGCCTTCAGCCGCGATCGGCGGCAGGGGCGCTCGCTCAACCCGGAGCGCAACGACAACGGCGCCAAGGCCGACAACATCCTGGTGCACCCCGACGTGCGCCGGCTGCTGCTCAACGGCAAGGCGACCACCGAGGGCCTGCGCGGGCTGGCGTTCTGGCTGGCCAACCTCATCGACATCTCCGAGAAGCACGACGATCCGGCGGTGCGCGAGGAGGCCGACGACCTCGTCGCGATCCTGACGCCGATCATCAAGGCCTACGGCACCGAGCGCGGCTTCGCGAACATCAACGACGCGCTGCAGGCGACCGGCGGGGCGGGCTACACCACCGACTGGCCCATCGAGCAGTACCTGCGCGACAGCCGCATCGCCCTGATCTACGAGGGCACCAACCACATCCAGGCCCTCGACCTGGTGGGGCGCAAGCTGCCGCGGGCCGGCGGCCGGCTGTACAAGGCGTTCAGCAAGCGGGTTCACAAGTTCTGCAAGGCCCACGAGGATGCCGGGACCCACGCCGAGTTCATCGCGCCGACCCGCAAAGCGATCAACACCCTCAACGAGGTCACCATGGCCCTCGGCATGAAGGGCATGGCCGACCCCGAGTCGGCGGCGGCGGCGGCGAGCAACTACCTGACGCTGTTCGGGATCACCACTCTGGCCTACATCTGGGCCATGGAGGCGGTGGCCGCGGCCGATCGGCAGGACGAGGGGCGCTTCTTCCGCACGAAGCTCAAGACCGCCCGCTACTTCTTCGAGTACATCCTGCCCGAGACCGACTCGCTCGTGCGGCTCATCAACGCGGGCAAGGATCCGCTGATGGCCTTCGACGACGAGGAGTTCTAGCAGAGGAGTCCTAGCAGGCGGCCCAGCCTGCCGGACCGGGCCCTCCTCCCCGGCGGCGCCCCCGTTTCGGGCCGCCGCAGCGCCCTCGGCCGCGCGCCGAGGGCTGCTCCCCTACCCGTCTTTCGCGCTGTCCAGCGTCTCGAGCACCGCCAGCGCGCCGAACGGGTCGCCATCGGCGATGCGAGCCACCGCCCGGGCGAGCGGGCCGGCGTCGACCAGCGCCGCGCCCTCGTCCATCAGCCCCCACGCGGCGAGCGCCGCCTGCATGTCGAGCGTGCGGAAGCTGTGCGCCTTCACCCGGCCGTCGAGGCCCTGCGCCCGGGCGAGGTACCAGCGCGCCTTGTCGATGTCCTGGGTCTCGGCGCCTTTGTACGGCGCCCGCAGCAGGTACTTGAGCGCGTTGGCCATGCAGAAGTCGAAGCCCCAGCCCAGGTCTTCGATGAGCTTGATGACCTCGTAGCGGGCCGAGCCGTCGGCGTCCCGTGGCCCGCCGAAGTTATAGTGCTGCGGGTGGTCGACGAGGCTCACGACGCGCCACCGGCGAGCTCGGCCATCTTGGCCTGATAGGCCGGGTTCGTCGCCCGGAAGAGGTTCGGCCAGCGGGCGTAGCACAGTTCGCGCAGCTGGCTGGCGAACTGCTGGATCTCCAGGTCGGCGGCGTAGTCGCAGCGCTCGGCGAAGAGCTTGTCGAGCGCCATCGGGTTGGTCGTCCAGATGAAGCTGGTGCAGGCGGCCCCGGGCAGCAGCTGCGCCGCCGCCTCGTAGATGCGCTTGCGAGCCATGCGCCGCGGCTGCTTGCCGCCGTGCTCGGCGGCGTAGGCCTCGAACTCGCGGGTCAGATAGCCCTGGTAGCGGGCGTAGGCGTCGTTCATGTCGACGGCGAACTGCGCCGCCTGCCGCGGGTCGGCCGCCATGCGTGGATGCAGCGTGAAGTGCCCGCTGTGGTGGGTGTAGCGGGTGCTCTCCTGGCTCGGGCTGCCCTCTTCGGTGCGGTCGGCGCCCACGTAGTGGCGGATGAGCTCGTGGCTCACCCGGCGGCTGATGCCGGCGAAGAAGAAGGTCATCTTGGCGTGGTAGAGCACGCTCGAGTGCGGGATCTTGCCCGGCAGGCCGAAGAGGTTGGCGATGTAGGCCGCGTTCGAGCGGCGCCCCGCCTTCTGGCCGAAGCTGTTGTAGCACTTGCGCCCGCTCAGCTCGACGAGCAGCTCGTTGTCGGTCCGGCCTTCGGTCCACTCCGTATGGGGGAAGATGCGCTCCCGATCGCTCTGGCCCTCTTCGACGGGGGCGAGGCACTGGGGGGCGAACTCCTCGAGCCAGCCGATCATGTCGGCGTAGCCCTGGGGGTGGATGGCCATCTCGGCCAGCACGAAGATGGTCGGCTCCGTGACGATCTTGGCTTCGCTCATCGAGTCTCCGTCGCGTTCGGCGGGGTGGGCAGGAAATCGCGGGCGCATTTGACGGCATGCGGCCTCCGACCGCAACCCGCTCGCCGTCCCGGAGAGCCCGTGCGCAGATCCGCTGAGCGTACGACCCGCACGTCTTTCGCCACGCCCCTGCTCCGCGCTATACCTCGGGCCGGATACGCGAATCGCCCCGTGCGGAGGTCGACATGAGCCGGGAAGATCGGGCCGAGAGGCGCAAGCGACGGGCCGACAAGAAGGTGCTGCTGGTCATCGACGACGAGGAGCAGACCGTGCGGGCGGTGCGCCATCTCTTCCGCCGACAGTACAAGGTGCTGGGCGCCACCCGCGCGACCGAAGGCCTCGAGCTGCTCCGGGAGAACCCGGTCGCGGTCATCCTCAGCGACCAGCGCATGCCGGGCATGTCGGGGGCGGAGTTCTTCGAGCAGGCGCGGGTCATCGATCCCGACGCGGTGCGCATCTTGATCACCGCCTACTCCGACATCCAGGCGCTGGTGCGCTCGGTGAATCGCGGGCAGATCTTCGGCTATCTGGCCAAGCCGTGGAACCCCGAGGAGCTGGCCCAGGTGGTCGAGAGCGCCATGGCCCATCGCCAGCTCATCGACGACAAGCAGGCGATGACCGCCGAGCTCGCCGAGAAGAACGACGCGCTGCGCCGGGTCAACGCCGAGCTGCGGGCGTTCACCCACGTCGTCGCCCATGACCTCAAGGAGCCGCTGCGCACCATCTCGGCGTATGTGGACTTCCTCGAGACCGACTACCCCGAGCTGAGTCAGGGCGAGCCGGCGGCCTACTTCAAGAGCATCGATCGCTGCGCCCGCCACATGCACGCCCTGATCACCGATCTGCTGCAGTTCGCCGAGCTCGAGCACAAGCAGACCGAGACGGCGCCGGTCGATCTGAACCTGCTCGCCCGTCAGGCGCAGGAGCTCTTGTCGGGGGCCATCGGCCGCAGCGGCGCCGAGGTGCGGGTGCACGGCCCGCTGCCGACGGTGCTGGGCAACGACTCCCGGCTGCTGATGCTGCTGCAGAACCTCGTCTCGAACGGCATCAAGTTCAATCAGAGCACGCCGCCCCGGGTCGACATCGGCGTCTGCGGCGCGGTCGGCGAGCTGGTGGAGATCTACGTCAAGGACAACGGCATCGGCATCTCGCCGGAGTACCAGGAGCAGATCTTCGGCATCTTCGAGCGGCTGCACGCGCGCAGCGAGTATCCCGGCACGGGCGCCGGGCTGGCCATCGTGCAGCGCATCGCCGAGAGCCACGGCGGCGGCATCCGGGTCGAGAGCGGCGAGGGCGCGGGGGCGACCTTCTTCATCACGCTCAAGCCGGCCCCGACCCGCGGGGCCCGTTGAGCGGTACGCCCGCCGCGCCGGGGGACGTGCAGCGCGCGCTCAATCGGGTCTATCGCGCCGAGGCCGGCCGGCTGCACGGGGCGCTGATGCGCGTCTGCGGCAGCCTGGACGCCGCCGAGGACGCCCTGCACGACGCGATGGCCCAGGCGCTGGATCGCTGGCCGGCGGAGGGCATCCCCCACAACCCGGCGGCGTGGCTGACGACGACCGCCCGGCGCAAGGCCATCGATCGCCAGCGGCGGGCGACGACCCGGGCGCGCAAAGCCGAGGCGGTCGAGCAGACGGTGCGCCGCGAGCGTGAAGCGCGCCAGGCCCCGCCCACCGATGACGAGCTGCCGTTGATCTTCACCTGCTGTCATCCGGCGCTGAAGCTCGACGCCCAGGTGGGCCTGACGCTGCGCGCGCTGTGCGGGCTGACGACCGCCGAGGTCGCCCGCGCCTTCCTGATCGCCGAGCCGACGCTGGCCCAGCGGCTGGTGCGGGCCAAGCGCAAGCTGGCGCAGATCGACGCGCCGTTCGCGGTGCCGCCGGCCGACGAGCTGGCGGCCCGGCTCGACGCGGTGCTGGCGGTGATCTACCTGGTCTTCAACGAGGGCTATGCGGCCACGGCCGGCGACGCCCACATCCGCCGGGGCCTGTGCGCCGAGGCGATCCGTCTGGGCCGCCTGCTGCATCGGCTGATGCCGGCGCACGCCGAGGTGCAGGGGCTGCTGGCCTTGATGCTGCTGCACGACGCCCGCCGGGAGGCGCGGCTGGGCAGCGACGGCGGCATCGTGCTGCTCGACGCGCAGGATCGCAGCCGCTGGGATCGGGCGCGCATCGCCGAGGGCATCGCCCACGTGCGCGCGGCGCTGAGCCGGCGCGAAGCGGGGCCGTATCAGATCCAGGCGGCGATCGCGGCGGTGCACGGCGAGGCGCAGCGGGCCGAGCAGACCGATTGGGCCCAGATCGAGGCGCTCTACGGCACGCTGCACGCCCATCAGCCCAGCCCGGTGGTGGCGCTGAATCACGCGGTGGCGGTGGCGATGCATCGCGGCCCCGCCGAAGCGCTGCCCCTCGTCGACGCCATCGCCGAGCAGGGCGGGCTCGAGCGCTACCCCTACCTGCCGGCCACCCGGGCCGATCTGCTGCGTCGGCTGGGGCGCTGGGCCGAAGCGGCGCAGGCCTATCGCGCCGCGCTGGCGCTCACCGACAACGCCGCCGAGCAGCGCTACCTCGAGGCGCGGCTGGCCGAGGCCGAGGCGGCGATCCCGGGCGGCTGAGCGCGGCTCGACGGGGCCGGCGCGGTTTCTCGAACTTTTTTTGCCACGGCGCGGGCCCCGGGCCTCGAAGTCAGTGGAAGCCGATTCGACAGGCGGATCGGAAAACAACCCACTGCTGGCGGTGTCGTGCCGATGGACTCGGGCGGCACCGGTGTATCCCGAGGAGATTCGACATGCGCAACCTGCTGCACCTGCTGCTGGCCGCCGCGTTTGCCCTGACCATGACCACCGGCTGCAACCTGCTGCCCGACGACCTGCGCGACCGCCTGGCCGGCGACGCGGAGGAGGCCGAGGGGATCGTCGATGATCTGCTCGGCGACGAGGACGCGGGCGGGCAGGACGAGGGCGAAGACGGCGAGGACGGCCGCGAAGGCGAAGACGGCGAGGGCGAGGACGACGAGGGTGGCGAAGGCGAGGGCGACGAGGACGAGGACGCCTGCACCTGTGAGGAGGGTGACGAGGGCGAGGGCGACGAGGACGAAGACGGCGACGAGAGCCGCGAAGGCGGCGAGAACGAAGACGGCGGCGAGGGCGAGGACGACGACTTCGAGGGCGACGAGGGTGAGGGCGACGAGGACGGCCGCGAGGGCGACGAGGACGAGGACGGCACCGAGGGCGACGAGGACGAGAGCGGCACCGAGGGCGAGGACGACGACGTCGAGGGTGACGAGGACGAAGGCGAAGAGGGCGACGCCTGCATCTGCGGCGACGAAGACTTCGAGGGCGAGGACGACGACTTCGAGGGCGACGAGGACCGCGACGGCGGCGAGGACGAAGACTTCGAGGGCGACGAGGACCGCGACGGCGGCGAGGAGGACGAAGCCTTCGAGGGCGACGAGGACCGCGACGGCGGCGAGGAGGACGAAGCCTTCGAGGACGGCGAGGACGGCGAGGACGGCGAGGACGAGGACGGCGAGGACGGCGAGGACGGCGAGGACGAGGACGGCGAGGACGGCGAGGACGGCGAGGACACCGCCGGTGAGGGCGAGGACGACACCGCCGGCGAGGAGGACGAGGAGTAACCGCCGAGCGCGACGCCGCGGCCGCCCACGGCCCGCGGCGTCGATCCGCCACCCCTCCGGGAATTCGAGGCCCACCCTTCGAATTCCCGACGCCTGCCCCGCCACAGCCCGCATTCCACCGCGCCGACTGCGCTGGCACGAAGTTTGGAATACGAGCGGGGCATGCGCCCATCCCCCCTCCTGCTGCTCGTACTCGTCGGCTGCACGCCACCGCCCGAGGCGCCGGTCCCCATCGCCGATCCCGCCGGGTGGATGGTGGCGCACGCCGACGCCTTCCTCAGCGATCGCGGCCAGCGCCGAGCCTGGCTCGAGTCGTCCCTGTGGCAGCCCGAGGTGCCCTATGCCCGCAAGCGCCTCGATGGCTACGCCCTGCCCAACGGCGGGTGGGATGCCCTGCCCGAGATGGCGGCCCGCACCGCCGCGGTGCAGACCGACGGCTCGACGGGCCCGTGGCGCACGCTGCCGGCCACGCCGCCCAGCGACATCGCCGGCTGGCGGGCGCTGGGTGAGCGGGTCTTCCACGAGCTGCCCATGCGCCGCGACGCCTACGTGGAGTGGCTGGCCGATCGCCCCGAGCTGTGGGCGCGGGCCGGGGTGCAGACCGAAGACGGCGCGCTCGGCGGGCTGACGCGCTTCGTCGACTGGCGCGGCGAGACCCGGACCGGCATCACCTGCGCGCTGTGTCATCGGGCCGAGGGCCAGCCGGGGCGCGCCGCCCGCGGGCTCGACCTCGGCTGGGCCCGGGCGCGCTACGTCGAGAGCCGCGGGCAGGCGCCCGGCGCCTACGCCGACTGGGGCCGCGGGCGCATGGACGTCACCGACGACCCGGTCGACGATCCGCTGGCCATCGCCGACCTGTGGACGGTCCGCTGGCAGAGCCATATCAATACCAGCGGCGCCGTCAGGCTCGATACGCCCGCCGCGCTGGCCATCCGCTTCGAGACGCAATTCATCACCGGCCACGCCTTCGCGACCCGTCCGCCGCGGCATCTGGTCTGGGCGCTGGCGATCTATGTACTGACGCTCGATCGGCCCCCGAGCGCCGTGCCCGTCGATCACCCGGGCGCGGCCGTCTTCGCCGACCGCTGCGCCGGCTGCCACGACCCCGAGCGGGGCTATGCCGGCGACCTCGTCTCGCCGGCCGGCTTCATCGGCCAGACCGGGCCCGCCTTCAGCCCGATGCGCGGCACCGGCTACCTCAAGGTGCCCGGCCTGCTCGGCGTCGGCGAAGGCGGCCCCTATCTGCACGACGCACGATTCGATTCCTTGTCTGCCCTCGTCGAGGCCGGACACCCCTATGGCGACCCGCCGCCGCCCGCACAGGCGGCGGCGCTCGTCGACTTCCTGCGCCACCTGTGATCCGACCCGAGGAGAGACCGATGACCCCCATCCTGCGACCCGTGCCCGCCGCGCTCGCCCTGGCCCTCTTCGGCTGCGAGCAGATCAGCCAGCCGCCCGCCACCGTGAGCGACGGCCTGACCGCCGCCCACGTCGGCGGCCACCTCGGCAGCTATCGCGACTGCCCCGACGAGGCCTGGGAGAACCACAACGCCGACGACGCCGCGCCCGATCGGGTCGCCGGCGCGCCCGACGCCGACTGCGACGGCGCGTGCGGTCCGCTCAACTGCGAGGCGGCCCGGCTGACCTTCACCTTGAGCAATCAGAGCGACGTCGACGCCGAGGGCGTCGAGCCGGTGGCGCTGTTCCTGCTCGACCGCGACGGCCTCGAGATCGTCGAGTTGCCCATCGCGGCGACCCTGGACGAAGACGGGCAGCCCTTCGACGGTGCGCTCGACGCCGGCGGACAGGCGCTGCTGCACATCGAGTTCGTCGGCCTGCTCGACGCCGCCGCGCTGGTCGGGCCGCCGGCGGACGGCGACGGGGCCTTCGACTGGCGGAGCGGCGTGCAGCTGCGGTTGCTGATCGGCGCCGCGACCCACGACGATACCGGCCTGGATACGCCGCTGGTCTACAGCCTGCCCGAGATCGACACCTGAGAGGACGGCCGGAGCGCCCGCCCACCCGTCGACCGCCATCCCGCCCTGCCCGCCTGCTCCTGTCCTCGGGAAGCCACCGCGTCACTGAACGGTACCCCAACTCACCGACACAACCTGTGACACACAGCAGACAAAACCGAACCAACCATCATCATTTTCGTCTGCATCGTAATTTTCCTCTCGCGATACGTTCAATTTGTTACTAAGCTAGAAGCGTCTCGTAACAGCGTATCCGTTCGGTGACATCGAAAGGTGCCCGGAACGGCCCGCGAGAGGCCGCTCAAAAAATCTGCATTGCCACGTGAGAACTGGACGGGGGGACCCGTGAGCGATCGCGACCAGGGTGATCTGGCACCGGTCTGGGTCGATGACGATCTCGATACGAGCGGGGACGCGCCCAGCGCCGCCCCGACCGCAACCGCTGCGCCAAGAGCTCGTCCCTCCAATGTTTTTCTCTGGCTCCTGCCTTTGATCGCAGTCGGCGCGGCGGCGTTGATCGCCGTGAATCTGACCGATGGTCCCGGCGACTTCGAAGGCCCGGCGCCGACCACGACGGCCGAGGCGGTGTCCGAGACGCCGACACCACACGCCCCGACGAAGCCTGCTCGGCCAGCGCCGATAGCCGCCGACGGGGCGGCTCAACGTGACACGCCGATTGTCGCAGCGGTCGATACGTTGGACACCGGTGACAAGCTGGCCGGCGACGCGGCTGATCGTGCAGCCGAGCCGCCGGGCGATACGGCGCGCCGCTCGCGCGCGGCAGGCGTCGAGACCGGCGACCCCGCGCCGACGCCCGAGCCCCCGGCAGTCGCTGGCGATTCGCCCGCCGCGCCTGCGGCGAGAGCGGGCGATGCGGCGGCCGTCACCGCCGCGGCCCCCGCCGCGAAGACACGCCGGGTGAAGCCGCGCCGGGCCCGCCCGAGCGGCCGCAGCCGCGTTCGCCGACCCGCGGCGACGACCGCCCGCGAGGCCGCCCCGACGGCGCGGCCCCAAGCGGATGAACCGCCCACGGTCGCCGCCGCAGCGATGCCGGCCGCATCGGGCCGGGCCGCTGCGCCGGCTGACACCGTCCAGCCCGAGGATGCGCCCGCCGACGGGGCGCCGGGCGTCGACAGCGCCGTGGTCGCTGCGCCCTCGGAGGCCGCGAACGTCGAGGCCGCGAACGTCGAAGCTGCCAACGCCGAGGCTGCGACCGCCGACGCGACCGCCGCGGGCGCTGCGGGGGAGCCGGCGCCGAGCGACGGCGAAGCCCCGGCACCCGCCGAGCCCGCGGTCGCCGCGCCGGCGCCGCCCAAACCGCCGCCAGCCCGCCCCAAGGGCTACGTCTCGGTCAGCTCACCGACGCCGGGCACCGTCTATATCGACGGCGTGACGACCGGCAAGCCGGTGCCTTTGTGGATGCACGCCGTGCCGGCGGGCAGCCATCGAATCGAATTGCGCGGCGCCGATGGGAGGGTCATCGGCGCCCGAACCGTGGACGTGCCGGCCCGCCAGACGGTGCCGGTCTTGTTCCGAGCCAATGGAGGTCAGTGATGAAGCGTGGGATCGGACTGGTCCTGGGATCATGGCTCGCGCTGTGCGGGGTGAGCCACGCTCAGGAGGTCAACCCGTTCGAGCAGAGCCAGGACGCGGCGATCCTCGTCGAAGAGGCGCTGCTGGACGAAGGCGATGGCTCGAGCATCCAGGTCTACGGGTTCATCGAGGCCTACTTCGAGAAGGTGGCGCAGACGCCGGTCGGCGTCGACTCCGCCGGTGAGACCATCTTCGAGAGCAACCCCCACGAGTTCGACGTGGCCAACGTGCACCTGATGGTGCAGGGGGTCATCGCCAACCGCTTCCGCTACTACCTCAACCTGGCGGCGCCCGGTTCGGGCAGCCCGTCGGGTGACGCGGCGGCGGTGGTGCGCAACGCCTGGGTCGAGCTGCCGCTCGTGCCCGAGCTGCTCGTCCTGCGGGCGGGCAAGACCTACCGTCGCTTCGGACTGTACAACGAGATCCTCGACGCGGTGCCCACCTTTCTGGGTATCGAAGCCCCCGAGCTGTTCGACAACGACCACCTGCTGCTGACGCGGACGACCAACCTGATGCTGCACGGGCGGATCGCGATCGGCGATACCAGCAGCCTGGTCTACGCGCTGATGACCGGCAACGACGAGCGGGCCGCCGACGAGATCCCCGTCGGCGTCGACGCCTACTTCGACTACGACGAGACCCTGCGCATCGGCACCTCGTTCTACACCACCGGCGGCGACGCGGCCCCGACCCGCGACAGCGGCTCGCCCCGCGGCGGCGTGCTCAACTGGATGGAGAGCGACCAGTACACCGTCGTCGGCGGCTACGCCCAGCTCGACACCGGCGGCTTCAGCCTCGAGGCGGCCTACTGGCGGGCGCAGCACGACGCGGTGCGCGATCGCGGCAAGGTGCTCGGGCTGCTCGGCGCCGGCCTCAACCCGCGTCAGCTCGAGCGCTTCGGGCTCGACGGGGACGCGCCCACCGAGAGCGACGTCGAGACCGAGGCGAAGTACGCGGTGCAGACGTTCTACGCCCGGCTGGGTTATGCGTTCGAGACCGACGCGGGCGAGTTCATCCCCTACGCCCAGTTCGACTTCTATCAGAACCCCGAGACCATCCAGCAGAAGGCCTTCGGCGGTGACAACGAAGCCGGGCTGACCGACGACGGGCAGTTCATCAAGCCCACGATCGGCGTCGTCTACCGGCCCGACCCGTCGGTCGCGCTCAAGGTCGACGGCAGCACGCACATTCAGCAGTTCAACGACGCGACGGTGCAGTACCCCGAGGTGCGGTTCTCGCTGTCGTACTTCTGGCAGTTGGACGGTGCCCGATGAACACGGCACACCACATGTTCCCCTTCGCCGCCACCGCGCTGCTCGGCGTGGTGCTGCTGATGTTCACGGCGCACGCCCAGGCCCCCGACGCCCCGGCCGAGCCGCCGAGCGCAGCCCCGCCGGCCACCCCAGCGCCGCCCGCCGCGCCGAGCGAGACGCCACCCGCCGCGCCCGCTGCCCCCGCTGCCCCCGCCGCGCCCGCTGCACCCGCTGCACCCGCAGACCCCCCGCCGCCGGCGGCGCCGGCCTATGCCGCCGATGCCCTGCTGGTGATCGCGCACCCGAGCCGGGCGAAAGAAGACATCGACGCCGGCTGGCTCAAGGGGGCCTACCTCGGCAAGCGCACGCGCTGGTCCGACGGCTCGCCCATCAAGCCCATCCGCCGCAAGGCCGACTCGCCGGCCGGCGAGGCGCTGCTCGATCGCGTGCTCGACATGTCCGAGAGCAGCTTCCGGCGCTACTGGCAGAAGCGACAGCTCTCCGGCCGCGGGGTGATGCCGCCGATGGCGTCTTCGGGCCGAGGCCTGAGCCAGCTCATCGCCGCCAACCCGAACATGATGACCGTGGTGAGCGGCGCCGAGCTGAGCGGCGCCGGCGCGGTGCACATCGTGGAGGTGAAGTGATCATGAAACGCCTCGACCATGCGCGTTCGCTGCGCGTCGGCCTGATCTGCGCCGTGCTGCTCGGGCTGCTGTCGGCCCCGCTCTCGTCGGCGCTCGCCGCCCGGGTCATCATCGTGCAGAACAGCACCCACGAGGTCTACGAGGACGCCGCCCGGGTCATCCGGGCCAAGCTGGGCGACGTGCACGAGCTGCGGGTCATCGACCTGACCGGCCTCGACCTCGAAGCCGCCCGCAAGCGCGGCGCGGCGATGATGGAGACCCGGCCCGACATCCTCGTGGCGCTGGGGGACAAGGCGCTCTATCTCGCCGAGAAGTTCATGAAGCCGACCCCGGTGATCTTCGCCATGGTCAGCAACTGGCAGTCGCTCGATCTCGACCGCCAGCGGGTGACCGGGGTCTCGATGCAGCTCGATCCCGAGACGATGGCCTCGCAGATCAAGATGTTCCTGCCCGCGCACCGCCGCATCGGCGTGATCTATGGCAAGGGATCGCAAGCCTACGTCGAGAAGGCCATGCTCAAGGCCGCCCGCCTCGAGCAGACGCTGATCCCGGTCTTCGTGAAGGAGCCCACCGAGTTCCCCACGGTGCTCGAGGCCATTGCGCCGGTGCTCGACCTCTTCTGGCTGGTCGAAGACGCCGAGATGACGAACCGCGAGAACGTCAAGGCGCTGATGGCCACCTCGGCGGACGTCAAGCTGCCGACCCTGTGCCACTCGCCGGGGCTGGTGACCGCCGGGCTGACGCTGAGCATCTCGCCCGACCGGGAGGAGGTCGGGCGCCAGGTGGTCGACATGGTCGAAGCCCTGCTCGGCGGCGGGACGTCGACGGCCGACGTGGCCATCGCGCCCCCGGCCAAGGCCCGGATCACCGTCAACCGCAGCGAGCTCAAGAGCCATGAGCTCGAGATCGACCCGATGCTTCTCGGGTTCGTCACTCAGGTGGACAGCGCGCGCGAGCGCCGATGACATCGGCCCGGCCGCGGGCCGGGCGCGATCGGGTACGGAGCGGCGATGGCCGGGAACATCAAACTGTGGCGGCTGCGACGGCGGGTGACGAAGGTGCCCACCGACGGCCCGGCGTGGGTCGCTTTGGTCGACGGGCTGATGCGGGCCGGCGAGGCGGACGCGGCGCGCGCCGCGGCGCTGGAGGGCCTCGACTGCGCGCCCGCCGAGAGCCGGCTGCAGCTCGGCGATCGACTGGCGGCGCTCGACGCGACCGACGCCGCCGCCCGGGCCTGGTTCGGCGCGTGGCGCGAGGCCCCCACCCTGCCCGGCGCGGCCGCCCGCTGGGGCCGCCACCTTCAACAGACGGGGCGCGCCGGCGAAGCGATCGAGCCGCTGCGCAGCGCCCACGGGGCCGATCCCGACGACGACGGCGTGCGCGACGCGCTACTCGCCGCGCTGAGCAAGACCGGCGCGACCGGTGAGCGGGCCGAGGTGCTGGCCGCCAGCGTCGCCCGCCACCCGGACGACGCCCACCTCTTGGTGCGCTACGGCAAAGCGCTGATCGAGATCGGGCAGCGGCGCCAGGGCATCGAGGCCCTGCGGCGGGCCCACCGCCTGCGCGCCGACGGCCGCACGGTGATCGCGCTGGGGGTCGCCCTCGGCCGCTCGGGCGACAGCCAGGAGGCGGTGGTGCTCTTCGAGCAGTACATGGCCGAGCGGCCCGACGCCCTGTCGGCCCAGATCAACTGCGGGGTGGCCTACGGCGAGATCGGCGACTTCACCACCGCGGTGCGCTACCTGCTCGACGCCAGCCAGCGCGCGCCGCACCTCGCCGCCATCCAGCAGAATCTGGCGGTGATCTTCAGCCGCATGGGTCAGCTCGACGCGGCGATCGACGCCCTGCGCCTCGCGGCGCGCATCGAGCCCGCCGCGGGGCGGATTCAGCTGCAGCTCGCCCGCATGCTCGCCCGGCGCGGCGATCTGCACGAAGGGGTCGCCGCGGCGTCGCTCGCCGCCAGCCTCTCGGGAGAGTCGGTGCAGCTCGAGATGGCGGCCAATGAGCTGCGCTCGACGCTGCTGGCCACCGTCACCGGCGAGTACCCGGCCGTCGACAGCTCAGACATGGGATCGGGCGAGCGCCCGAGCGCGATGTCGGGCGACCTGATGCACTTCCCGCTGCCCAACCTGCTCGAGTTCCTGCGCAGCGAGCGCCGCACGGGGCTCTTGCAGATCGTCTCGATGAGCGGGGTCGGCGAGGTCCGGCTGCGCGACGGCGACATCACCTCGGTCTCGGCCTCGCAGGTCTCGCGGCTGGGCGAGGTGCTCATCGAGACCGGGCACCTCGACGCGGTGGCGCTCGCCGGCGCGCTCGGCGGGCGGCCGGCCGACATGCCGCTGGGCATGCACCTGGTGAAGTCGGGCGCCGTCACCGCCGAGCAGCTCGCCGGCGCCGCCCGCGAGCAGGCCCTGCGCGGGCTGATGGAGCTCTTGCCCTGGGAGCAGGGCAACTTCTCGTTCATCACCGAGGACGGCTCGGCGGTGCCCGAGTCGTGGCCGACGCAGGGCATGCTGCTCGACGCGCTGCGCCGGCTCGACGAGGAGGGCTACAGCGAAGCCGCCGAGAGCATCGAGCTGGTGGGCGATCTCTTCGGTGAGGCGGAGCCTTCGCCCGACATCTTCTGAAAGGGCCGGCCTCGCGGCTCAGCCGCTCGCGCCGCCGGCGCCACCGACCGAGCGCCCCATGACGACCCGCGAGCGGGCGTCGAGGCCGCGGGCCGCGTCGTCGCCCGCCCGCGCTGTCAGCTCGACGCTCTGCGCCGCGGGCGGGATCACCTCGAACCCATGGCGGCGATACCAGGGCGCGTTCCACGGCACGTCGACGAAGGTGCACAGCGTCACCGCGGGCAGTCCGCGTCGGCGGGCCAGCGCCACGACGTGCTCCAGCAGCCGCGCGCCGACGCCGCGCCCGCCCCACGCCGGATCGACCGAGATCTCTTCCAGGTGCAGCGAACCCTTCAGCGGCTCGACCACCGCGAACCCGACCGGCGCGCCGTCGACGCGGGCCACGATGACCCCCTGATGCGCGGCGGCGGCCTGCAGAGTCGCCAGAGACAGCGGCGGTCCATCGGCCACGGCGTCGCGGCCGATCTGCCGGAAGCGCTCGCCGGCGCGCATCTCGAGCGCGGGCAGCAATGGCAGCTCGTCGGCGCGGGCGACGCCGATGATCGGCTCGGGCCCGTCGGCGCGCGCGCTCACGGCGGGTCGTTGCGCGACGCGGCGGCCTCGGCGGCCCGCAGGCGGTCGTCGGCGTAGGCCGACAGCGTCCATACCAGATAAGGCAGATCGCCCGTGCGGGCCGCGGAGAGCACGTTGCCTTCGATGCGCACCATGCCCTCGTCGTCGGCGAGCGGCGCCTTCACCCCGGCCGCGGCGACCCGCGGACCGGCCCCCGGCGCGACGACCAGGTGGCGCTCGGCGGCGGCGGCGGCGATGAGGCGGTCGATGGCCGGATCGGCCGGCAGCCCGGCGGGCACGTAGAGCACCGCGTAGTCGGCCGGCTTCACCTGATCGAAGGTGAGCCCGGTGGGCACGGCGCGGCCGTCGGCGCTCGTCGTGCCCGACGGCGCCGGCGTCGCGATGCGCACCGCCCAGCCGCTGGCCGACAGCGCGTAGTAACCGGCGAAGAGGCTGACGTCGTCGACCCCGTCGGCGGCGAGCACGATGAGCGCCCGGCGGTCGACCGCGGGCACGCCGCGGGCGGTGAGGTCTTTGATCTGCACACCGGCCGCGCCCCGATCGGGCGCCGGTGCCGGGGCGGCGCCGCAGCCGATCAGCGCCGCGCAGAGAGCCAGGGTCGCAGAGTTCACAGCGCGCATGGATCGACCCCCAACGCCTGACTCAGCGTCTCCCGCACCATCGCCGGGTCGATCTCGTTGGGGTTCGCCGCGTCGAGGGCCACGCCCAGGCTGTCGAGGGCCGCCGGATCGGCGATGCGCAGGTCGGTCGCGATGACCGCCAGCGCGCCGAGCAGCTCGGCCTGCGTCGCGAACTCGACCCCGTCGGCCAGCGTGGCCAGCAGGCTGACCGCCAGCCCGTCGGCGAGGGCTCCGATGGCCACCTCGATCGCCGCGTCGTATTCGGGGCTGTCGCCGGGCCCGATCACCCGCCGATCGAGCGGGTCGAGCTGGCCCAGCTCTTCGAGCGCCACGCCGAACGGGCCGCGGGCGCCCTCGAGCGCGTCGGCGATGGTCGCGAGGTGGTCGGTGCCGCACAGCGCGTCGGTGGCCGCCAGCCGAGCGCCGGTGCCCTGCGGCGTGCCGCCGGCGGTCCACAGCAGCCCGATGAAGCGGTCGAAGCCCGCCGCCGAGCGCTCGTCGAGCGCCCGCCAGCCGGCATACAGGCTGTAGGCGTCGAGTCGGCGGGCCGACTGCAGCGCGTGCCAGCGGGCGCCGCCGCGGCCGTCGGGGTTGCCCTCGGCCACCGCGCCGAGCTGGATCGCCGACGCGATGCTCGACGCGATGCGCGCGCCGGCCTCGTCGCCGCCCTCGACCCCCGGCCGCCGGTCGCGGGCGGCCTCGACCGACTCGGCCAGGTCGCCCGACTGGTAGTAGACGCTGGCGAAGATCGCCGGCGCGCTGGGCGTATCGACGTCTTCGGAGAGGTAGGTGGCCGGGTCGCCCATACGCGCCGCGTCGAAGCCGGGATCACCCGCCAGCCGGTCGAGCGCGCCGATGGCCGCGCCGTGGGCGATGGTGTCCGCCGGGCCGTTGGTCATGCGCGTCGGCGCCCGGGCGCCCGAGACGCCGGCGTCCGCGTCGCCACCGCCTTCACCGCCCCCACCGCCTTCACCGCCGCTGCCGCCTTCACCGCCGCTGCCGCCCCCTCCCCCGCCGCCGGGCACGCAGCCGCTCAGCGCCAGCGTCAGGACGAGCAGGCCTCGAAAGCACCACCCCATGGCTTCTTCTCCCGATCGAAGTCTGGTCGAGTCTGCGCCGGAGAGTGTCATGAAATCGCGGCCGATGCACGGGTCGGCCGGGCGCGGGAACATCTACCGACAGAAAGCCAGCGCGCCGCGGTAGTTGGCCGCGAAGTGGTGGGGCGCCACCACGCCGCCGTCGCCCGCGTCGCGACCGACCACGGCGAACGACCAGCCGAGCGCCCGGCTGCGCCAGTCGAAGTCTTCGCGGATCATGCGGGCCGTGCCGTGGTGCATGGCCTGGACCGGCACGAGGCCGACGACCGGGTCGCTCCAGCGCATCCAGCGGGTCTTGGGCATTGCGCCGTGCAGCGCGTCGGCGAGGCGCGGCTCGAACACCCGCGGCTGGCCGAAGGTCTGCACGTCGAGGAAGGGCGCGGCGTAGGTCGCCGGATCGTCCCGCATCAGGTGGGCCGCGAAGATGTCGGCGATGGCCCCGCCCAGGCTGTGGCCGACGACGGTCAGCGAGGTGCACGCGCCGCTGTCGACCAGCGCGCGGGTGGCCCGCTCGATACCCGACGCGACGGCCTGCCCATAGCTGGCGAGGAAGCCCTCGGCGCACAGCCCGTCGAGCTGGCCGCACGGCGCCATGCCGACCGCCCGCAGGTCATGCCCCACGTCGTCGACGTCGTCGGTGCCGCGGAAGGCCACGTAGCACGCCCCGTCTTCGACCGGCCCGTGGTGCGCGATGAAGCCGAAGCTATTGCCCGCCGCGAAGGTCGCGCGCACCGTCCAGGCCGCGTCGAGGCGCGCGGTCGGATCGTCTTCGTAGCTCGCGTGGGCCGCAGCCACCGCGCGGTTGGCGGCGGCGCAGTCCAGGGGGCCGGCGACGAGCCCGCCGTCGGGCGCGACCCGCTCGGCGCAGGCGACGGCGATGTCGGTCGGCGGCGCGCAGCCCACCGCCTGGGGCTCGACCTCGTCTCGCCGCAGCGGGCAGACATCATCGGCCAACCCCTCGGCGGCGCACAGCGCCTGCCGGCCCCGCTCGAGGCAGTCGAGGTAAGCGCGCACCCGCTGCTGATCATCGGGGGTGCATTGCAGCAGCGCCTCGAGGTCGGGGCCGCCCGGCCCGCCGACGACCTCGTCGACGATCTCGAGCGGGTCGACGAGCCCGCAGCCGGTGGACAACAGGGCGACGACAACGAAGAGGGTGATGCGGACAGACATGGCGGCTCCGGTCGAGAGGGTTTCGACCCTTCGACACCGGAGCCGCCATCGGTGGCAGATTTTTCCGGCGGACCGCCGTCAGAGGTGACCGTTGGCCTTCAGCCAGTCGAGGTAGTCCAGCACGCTGCGCAGGTAGGCCGCCAGCGGCGTATACTGGTCGCCGTCCATATTGGGATAGCCATCCACCGGCACGAGCAGCAGCTTCAGCGCCTTGCCTTCGACCGCCGACATCAGCCGCTTCTGTTCGTCTTCGTCGAGCTGGACATGCGCCGGCGGCGCAGGCCCCGGCTTGCGGCCGCTGAAGCCCATCGGCGGCCGCTCACCGCCCACGATCTCGAAGCCGATGCCGCGCTCGGGGTCGTAGCCGTCCACATGGAACGCCAGGTCCTCCCGCTTCAGCGGGTAGTCGGTCTGCAGCTCGACGCCGTAGGCCCGGAAGATGTCGACCGTCACCGCCCGCGCGCGCTTCATGTCGAAGACGCCGATCATCGAGTTGCCGAACGAGATCGGGATGCGCGGCACGGTGATGTCGGGGTTGCCCTTCACATAGGCCCGGGTACCCACGCTGGCGACCTTGCGCCACATGGCCCGCCCCTTCACCTCAGCCAGCGCGGTATTGGCGATGGCGGCGGCGGTCGGGTTGCCCGCGGTCAGCGTCTCGGGCACCGCCGCCGACGACGGGGCCGGGATGAGCATGCTGGCGCCGAGCAGCCCGGCGAACGCCAGCGTGCGCGCATCGAAGACGGCCCGGCTGCTGTCGGCGAGCAGGGCCTGCCAGTCGTCGATCTCGACCATGGCCGGATAGCCCGGATCATAGTCGGAGGCGATGGGTCGAATGCGCAGGCTCATCGGTGGGCTCCAGGGGTCGAGGGGTCGGCGGCCATCGAGCGCACCAGCGCTTCGAGGGCGCGCAGGCGGTTGTAGGCCGGGTTGTAGTGTGTCTGAACGAAGAGCGGGGTGCGGCGGCGATACAGCTCACGGGCGAGGCGATCGGCGATGGGTATCAGCAGGCGCTCGTGGGCGCAGACGAGGGCCGAGAGCCGCGCGGTATCGCCCTCGGCCTGAAAGCGCACGCAGGCGCAGTCGCGCCCGCAGCGACTGCGGATGCCACAGTCATCGCATGGCTCATCGCGCCCATGTGGCATGGCATCACTCATGGCACCAACCGTGGCACCAGATGGCACTCCGGATGACACATCAGATGACACACATGACTCATCGATGCCATGCATGACATGCCCGATGGCCGTTCGTGGGTCCTCCACGAACTGCACGCAGGGATACAGCGTGCCATCGGGCGCCACCGAGATCTGGGTGACCCCAGCCGCGCAGCCGACCCCGTCGCCGGTCGGGCGGGTATGGGCCTCGATCTTGCCGTCGAACGCCGAGAGAAAGAGCGGCCGCCCGGCCTGCATCTCCTCGCGATAGAAAGCGGCCAACGCCCGATACTGCCGACCCAGGATCCGCAGATCGCGTCGGCTCCAGTCGGCGCCGTGGTCGAGCGCGGTCACCAGGATGCGGGCGCCTTCGCCGTGCAGGAAGCGGATGCCATCGGCGAGGTGAGCGACGTTGCCCGGGGTGATGACCGAGTAGGTGGCGAACGCCGTGGCGTCTGCGACGAGCCGGCGCAGCGCCGCCAGGGTCGGGGCGAAGCCGTCGCGGCCTTCGGTGTCGATGCGTCCGCGGTTGCCGGCGGCGTCGCCGTCGATGGACAGCGAGACGAAGACGCCGTTGGCCTCGAACCACGCGAGCAGGTCGTCGTCGAGCAGGTGGCCGTTGGTGGGCACCTTGAACGTGGCCGGCCGGCCCCGACGCAGCGCCCGGTGGCGGATGCGCGGCACCAGCTCGCGGATGAGGTCGGCGGCCATCAGCGGCTCGCCGCCGAAGAAGGTCACCGCCAGGGCGTCGCCCGGCGCGGTGCGGTCGAGGGCGATCCCCGTGGCGGCGAGCGCCGTCTCGGCGGTCATGCGCCCCGTGGGGAAGTCGCGGTAGTAGCAATAGGTGCACCGCAGGTTGCAGGCCTTGGTGACGTGGAGCGTGAGCTGCATGGCCTCCCTCTGAACCGTCTCGCCGGCGCGCGGCGCGGTCCCGCAGGTTCAACGTATCACCGCCGACGGTTCGTCCGTGGCGCGGGCACGAAGTTCCACGGCGAGCGGCGACCAACTGACCCGAATCGACAATCCGGTCATTTTTGGCCTTGACCAACTGACCGGATCAACGTATCTGGTCAGTATGTCTTGGAACGAACGACTCGAAGACGCGATGCGGGCGATGGCCATCGAAGGGGTCGACGGCGCGCCCGCCGACGCCAAGGCCCGCAAGCGGCGGCGCGTACTCGAAGCGGCCACCGCGCTGTTCATCAAGCACGGCTACAAGCGCACCAGCGTCGACGACGTCGCCCGCGCGGCGGGGGTGAGCAAAGGCGCGGTCTACCTCTACTTCAAGGGCAAGGCCGACCTGCTCATCCACGCGGCGGCCTTCGAGAAGATGAAGGCCCGCGCCCGGCTGCTGCCCATCCTCGACCCGGCGCTGACCCCCGACGTGCGGCTGCGGCTGTACCTCGAGACCACCTTCTCGGTGATGGACGAGCTGCCGCTCGTCTCGCGGCTGACCGCGGGCGAGGGCGAGATGCACCACGTCATGCAGGATCTCGGCGCCGAGATGCGGGACAACGTCGAGAGCGCCCAGCGGGCCTTCCTGCGCGACCTGCTGGCCCCGTTCAGCGAGAAGCACGGCTGGTCCGAGAGCGATCTCGACGACCGGGTCGAGGTCTTCTTGAGCATCCTGATGAACGTCTCGTCGTTGATCCGGCAGCAGGGGCATCTGTCGCCCCGGCGCTACGCCGAGGTCATCGCCGACATGCTGATCGAGGGGATCGGCTGATGGGCACCGAACCGCCATCACCCCGCTCGCTGCTCGTGGCGCCAGGGCTCGCGCTGCTCGTGAGCGCGCTCTTCGCCGCGCCCGCCATGGCCCAGGACATCTCGGGCTTCGGCGAGCTGCGGGTGCAGGGCCAGCTCGGCGTCGACGGAAACCCGGTTCAGGTGGTCGAGCGCTTCCGGCCCACGTTCACCGGCGAGCTGGGCGAGCGGGCGCGGCTGGTGGCGACGGTGGAGCTGGGGCTGGCGCAGGGGCGGCGGCAGCAGGCCGAGTTCGAGCGCATCGTCGACGACGCCGCCGGGCCGCTGCTGCAGGCCGCCGGCTGCGTCTGGCCCGAGCCGGGTGTGCCGGCGTTGGGCATCGACAGCATCGACGACGCGCTGACCCTCGAGCGCTTCTACGCCGATCTCTACCTGTCGTGGGCCGACCTGCGGGTGGGCCGCCAGTCGATCACCTGGGGGTCGGCGCTGATGATCAACCCCACCGACCCCTTCCCCGAGCTGCTGCTGGCCGAGCCGTGGCGCCCGCGCCAGGGGCTGGACGCCGCCCGGGCGATCATCGCGCTGCCCGGCTATAACGACCTCACGGCGGTCGTCGGCACCAACCGGGCGCTGGACGCGGTGCGGGCCGCGGCGCGGCTGCGGCTCAACCTCTGGGAGACCGACTTCGCGCTGGTGGGCGCCTGGCGCACCGACGGCGGGGCCGGCGGCGACGGCAACGGCATCGTCGGGCTCGATATCAAAGGCACGCTGGAGCTGGGCTACTGGCTCGAGTCGGCGGTGCACCTGGGCGATGACGACCCGTATGCCGAGATCGCGGTGGGCGTGGACTACTCCTTCCCGGTGCTCGAGAACCTGATCGTCTCGGCGCAGTACTATTACAACGGCGCGGGCGGCGCAGGCGACGCGAGCGGCGGCGGCTTCGGCGGCGGGCTGTCGGGCGCCATCGCCGGCCCCGAGTGCGGCTGCGCCGCGCCCACCGACGAGCCGACAGACGGGCCGACAGACGATCCGATGGCCACCGCCGACGGCGCCGACCCGTTCGCCGACGTCTTCGGCGCCGCCGAGCGCGATCCGTTCGCGCCGCTGCTCGGCGGAGAGCACTACCTGCTGGCCGCCGTCAGCCTGGGCTTCGACCTCGACTGGAGCGGCAGCCTCTTCTGGCTGCAGAGCCTGGGCGACGGCACGGCGTTCGTCGTGCCGACGATCAACTACGTCGCCCGCGACTGGCTGACCGTCTCGCTGTCGGCGCAGGTGCCGCTCGACCTCGGCGGCGACGGCGGCGAGTTCTCGCCGAGCGACGACGACCTGCGGGTGCCCCTGCCGACGGGCGACACCCTCGACTTCGACGGCCTGGTGCCGGCGGCCTCGCTGACCGCCTGGGCCCGGGCCTCGTTCTGATGATCCGCAGTTTCCGCACTCTTCACGATCGGAGGGCCACATGGCGATCTGCGAGCTGAAAGGCGCCACCAAGACCTATGGCAGCGGCGCGAC
Organism: bacterium; assembly: GCA_030427205.1. Classification (GTDB taxonomy): domain Bacteria; phylum Myxococcota_A; class Bradymonadia; order UBA7976; family UBA1532; genus JACKDM01. The sequence goes on from JAUHXC010000034.1 coordinate 40,931, forward strand.
CGAGGTGCACGCCATCCTGGGCATCGACCTGACCATCGACGCCGGCGAGTTCACCGCCTTCGTGGGCCCATCGGGCTCGGGCAAGACGACGCTGCTCAACCAGATCGGCTGCCTCGACAGCCCCAGCGCCGGCTCGGTGCACATCCGGGGCAAGGCCACCGCCGGGCTGAGCGACGTGAAGCTGGCCGGGCTGCGGGCCGAAGAGATCGGCTTCATCTTCCAGAGCTTCAACCTCATCCCGGTGCTGACCGCCGCGGAGAACGTCGAGCTGGCCATGTCGCTCGCCGGGCAGGACGGCGGGCACGACGCGGCCCTGGCGCTGCTCGCCGAGGTGGGGCTCGAGGGCCTCGGTGGACGCCGGCCGAATCAGCTCTCGGGCGGGCAGCAGCAGCGGGTGGCCATCGCCCGGGCGCTGGTCAAGAAGCCGAGCATCGTCATCGCCGACGAGCCCACCGCCAACCTCGACAGCGACAGCGGCCGGGCGGTGCTCGATCTGATGCGCGCGCTCAATGAGAAGCACGGCACCACGTTTCTCTTCTCGACCCACGACCCGATGGTGGTCGACTACGCCCGGCGGGTGGTGACCCTGCGCGACGGCGCGATCGTCAGTGACGAGCGGCGCGGAGCGGCGTCGTGACCCTCGGTCGGCTGGCCCTGCGCAACATGCTGCGCAGCAAGCGGCGCACGCTGCTGTCGACGGCGGCGATCGTGGTCGGGGTGATGTATCTCATCCTGGGGCAAGCCTTCGTCGGTGGCATCGAGGAAGGCATCGTGCAAGCCGCCGAAGATGGCATGACCGGGCACATCACCGTGCGGGTCGATGACTATCCGACGACCGGCCTGAGCCATCCGGTGGACGATCTGCTGACGCTGACCCCCGCGGCGAAAGCGCTGCTCGACGACGATGCGCGGGTCGCGGCCTGGGTCGAGCGCACCGTCTTCGTGGCGACCCTCTCGACGGGCGATGACAGCCTGCGCATCCGGGCGATCGGCGCGGGCGCGCGGGACGCCGAGGTCTTCCAGCGCACCACCTGGACGGTCGAGGGGCGGGTGCCCGAGACCGCCGAGCAGGGCGCGCTGCTCGGCGCGGGCATCGGGCGCATGCTCGGCATCGGCGTGGGCGATCGCGTCATCCTACGCACCCGCACCCACGCCGGGGCCATCAACGCCCTCGACGTGGCGGTGGCCGGGCTGGTGCAGACCGGCAACATGGCGCTCGACGGCACCACCGCCTGGCTGCCCGATGCCCTGGCGCGGGATCTGGTGCGCGCCGAGCGGCCGACCCACGTGGGCGTGCGGCTGAAGCGGCGGGGGCAGGCGCCGGCCTTCGCCGAGGCGCTGCGGGCGGCGGTGGGCGACGGCGCCGACGTGATCACGGTGCAGGAAGAGACCGCCGAGCTGTTGCGCATGCAGCAGATCCGGCGCAACGCGCTGAACATCCTCGTCGGCGTGCTGCTGGCCATGAGCGCACTGGCCATCGCCAATACCATCCTGATGGCGGCCCACGAGCGGGTGCGCGAGGTGGGCACGCTGCGGGCGATGGGCATGACCCGGCGGCGCATCGTGGCGCTCTTCGTCACCGAAGGCGCCATCATGGGCGGCCTCGCCGGCCTCGTGGGGCTGGGCGTCGGCGGGCTGGGCGCCTGGTACTTCTCGGAGAACCCGATCGACCTCGGCGCGCTGATGCAGGGGGTCGACTACGGCAACATCCAGTTCAGCGCCTACCTCTACACCGCCTTCGATCCGGGGGCGATGGTGCTGCCGTTCGTCATCGCCGCCTCGACGGCGGTGCTGGCGTCGATCTACCCCGCGCTCCTGGCCAGCCGGCTGGAGATCGCCGACGCGGTGAGGGCCGAATGAGCGACCGCACCCTCTTGAAGCTGGCCCTGCGCAACGCCACCCGCCGACCGATGCGCACCGCGCTGACCGCGGGCATGGTGGTCGCCGGCACCGCGCTGCTGGTCATCTGCCTGTCGTGGCTGCAGGGCATGTTCGGGCCGATGCTGCGCGACGCGACCAACGCCGCGGGCCACGTCGCCGTGCGGCAGCAGGCCTATGTCGAGCGCGAGCAGCTGATGCCGCTCTACGAGAACCTGCCCGAGACGGCGCCGCTGGTGCAGATCATCCGCCAGCAGCCGGGCGTCGTCGACGTGCAGCCGCGCATCGCCACCGGCGGCACGCTGACCATCGGCGAAGAGATCGGCGAGGTCTTCGGGCTGGTCGATGGGGCCAGCAAGGCCTACTTCACCGAGCGGCAGAACCTCGACGCCGATCTGGTCGCGGGCGGCCGCTGGTTCGAAGACGACGCCGAAGAGATGGTGCTCGGGGCCAAGGTCGCCGAAGAGGCCGGGGCGAAGGTGGGCGACGAGGCGGTGCTGCTCGGCGCGACGCAGGACGGCTCGCTCTCGCCGATCAAGGGCCGGGTGGTGGGCATCGTCAGCGCGGGCAGCGGCGCCATCGATCGCTCGATCTACATCCCGCTGGCCCGCGCCCGCTGGATGACCGACATCCCCGACGGCGCGATCGAGCTGCTGGTCTACGGCGCCGACTACGAAGACGCCACGGCGCTCGCCGCGACGTTGAGCGCGGTGCCGGCGCTGTCCGAGCTGGCGGTGCAGGCGTGGTCGACCCGGCCGCCGTGGAGCCAGATGGGGCCGATGGTCGACGGCATCTGGGCGTTCCTGGTCTTCGTGACGATCTTCCTCGCGGCGCTGGGCATCTGGAACACCATGATGATGTCGGTGCTCGAGCGCACCGACGAGATCGGCGTGCTGCGGGCGATGGGCCTGCGTCGGCGCGGCGCGGTGGGCCTGTTCGTCGTCGAGGCGCTGGTCATCGGCGTCGTCGGCAGCCTCGTCGGCGTCGCGGTCGGCGCGGTGCCCGCGTGGTACCTCGCGACCCACGGCATCGAGTTGTCGGAGCAGGTCACCGCCAACATGGGCGGCCAGTTCCCCATCCGGACCACGATCAAAGCGGCGCTCGACGGGGGTATCTTCGCCAGCGCGTTCGCCTGCGGCCTCTTGATGGCGCTCATCGGCAGCCTGCTGCCGGCCATCCGGGCCGCGCTCATCTCACCGGTCACCGCCATGCGCAGCGGGAGGTAGTCATGTTCGCATCCACATTCGAGAAGAGCTTGCTGATCGCGGCGTGGGTCTCGCTCGGCGGCCTCGCCCTGGCGCAGGCCCCCGAGGCCCCGGCCGAGCCGGCGCCCGTCGCCGCCGAGCCCACCGCCGAGCAGATCCTCGATCGCATCGACCAGAACATGGTCTCGGAGAGCCGCACCGCCAAGATGACCATGACGGTCGAGGGCAAGCGGCGCACCCGCACCTATCGCATCGAGTCCTACGGCCGCGGCGAGACCGACTCGGCGATGGTCTACCTGGCCCCGGCCCGCGACAAGGGCACCAAGATGCTCAAGCTGGGCGACGAGATGTGGCTCTATCTGCGCACCGTCGACCGGGTGCAGAAGCTGTCGGGGCACATGCTGCGCGAGGGCATGATGGGCTCGGACATCAGCTATGAAGACATGATGAACGGCGAGGATCTGCGCAGCGCCTACAAGGCGAGCATCGAAGGCAGCGAGACCGTCGACGGCCGCGACACCTGGAAGCTGGTGCTCGTCGCCCACGACGATACGGTGGCGTACCCCAAGCGGGTCTCGTGGATCGACAAGGAGCTCTACATCCCGCTCAAGCAGGAGCTGTTCGCGCTGTCGGGCATGAAGCTCAAGACGTGGACGATGAGCGACATCAAGCCGTTCGACGGGCGCATGTACCCGACCCGGATGACCGTCGAAGACCACCTCAAGAAGGGCTCGAAGACGACGGTGACCTTCGACGAGCTGAAGTTCGGGGTGAAGTTCGCCCGCGAGGTCTTCAGCCGCCGCTGGCTCGAGCGCCGCTGAGCGCCGCCGCGCTTTCTCGTCGCGTCGCCGCGGGTCTGGCACAGTGAGGGTCGCACCGCCCGCTCGGGAGCCGGCCCATGACCTCAGAATCCGCGCCCGCGGCCCCGCCGATCGCGCCCACGCCGCCGATCAGCCGCCTCGCCCGGGGCATGCTCGTCGGGCTGACGCTCTTCTTCTTCGCCGTCAGCCTGGGGCAGATGGTTTATCTGCACAGCCGCATCGACGCCGATGCCGGCCCCGCCATCGGCGCGCAGCTCGACGAGCAGATCGCGCTGCGCGGCGAGGGCGCCGACCTGCGGCTGCTCGAGATGCGGGCGCGGGTCGTGCTCGAAGAGCGCACGCTCGAGCGGCGCTACCATCAAGCCAACGCGCTGCTGATGTCGCGCATCTGGGTCAGCTACCTCAGCTTCATGACCGGCATGATCCTGTGCCTCGTGGGGGCGGCGTTCGTGCTGGCGCAGGTGCGCGCGCCGGCGGCGGAGGTGTCGCTGAGCGGCGGCGCGGTCGGCGGCTCGGTCAAGAGCGCATCACCCGGGCTGGTGCTGGCGGTGCTGGGCGCGGCGCTCATCGCGCTGTCGATCACCACCAACCACCAGATCGCGGTCAACGACGGCGCGGTGTATCTCGACCGCGACCTCGCCGGCGATGTCGGCGCGCCCGACGCCTCGAAGGCGGTGCCCGGCGAGCGCAAGGCGAAGATCGACGCCGACGACGCCGCCGAGCGCGAGTACGAGCGCCTGATGGACGAGGAGTGAGCATGGATCGGCCGCTCTCTCGTGCCTGCCGGGCGCTGCTCGTCGCGGCCATCTGCTGTCTCGGCGGATCGGCCCACGCCGACGTCGACGCGGAGCTCGCCGCGCTCGCCGAGCGCTTCGAGGCCGGCGAGTGCGGCAACATCGTCGACCCGCTCAAGGCGCTGCGGGCGAAGCTCAAGGCGCGCGCGCTGCGCGACATCCGCCTGGACTACATGTACGCGGTGTGCCGCTGTCGCCAACCGGGCCTGAAGATGCTGCGGCTGATGCCCCAGGTCTTTCGCCGGCTGCCGAGGGCCGATCGCGAGCTGCTGGCGGTCGCGACCGACAACTGCGCCGCCGAGCGGCCGACCCTGGCGGTGGTGACCCGCGGCGCGGTGGGTGTATCGGGCAAGGGCGAGCGGGCGGTCGTGATGCAGGCGGCGGGGCGCGTGGACCACAGCGCCCGCTTCCGCGCGCGGCAGTTCGAACGCGGCCGGCACGACGCCTTGATCGCGCACCTGCGCCAGGAGGGCGTCAGCGGCCCGGCGGTGCCGACGGCTCACTTCGTCCTGGTGGGTCCCTCGGCCAGCGCGGCGCTGGGCCGGAAGCTCGAAGAGGCGTTGGCGGGCCTCGGTCACGCGCTCGGCCTGCCGCCGCCGCCGTATCTGATCACCGCTCATGTCTTCGATGACCGCGCGTCGATGGTGGCCCACGCCCGGCGGCACCACGGCCTGACCATGCCCGATCAGCTCTGGGCCTACGCCATCGCCGACGATACCAGCGTCACCGTCGACATCAGCCGCGGCCTGGGCACCTTCGGCCACGAGGTGGCGCACATCCTGCTCGATACCCACGCGCTCTATACGCCGCCGTGGGTGAACGAAGGCGTGGCGGCGCTCTACGAGGAGTACCGCCGCAACGCCCGGGGCCGGCTGCGCGGTGTCTTCCGCCCGACGCACTGGCGGGTGGCCCATCTGCGCCGGGGCGGGCGGCTGCCGCTCTGGCGGCTGTTCGCGCTCGATTGGGCGGCCTTCGATGACCCGGCGATGCTTCAGCTCAACCACGCCACAGCCCGGTTCTTCGCGCTCTATCTGCAGGCGCAGGGTCGGCTGAAGGCGGTGCTCGCGGCCTACGTGGACGTCGATCTGCCCGACGTGAAGCCCGCCGCCGAGGTGCTCGAAGAGGCCTTCGGCCAGCCGCTGGCCGAGATCGAGGCCGACTTCGACCGCTGGTTGAAAGCCCTGCTCGGCCCGGTCGGCGATACCGCGCCACCCCCACGCAACCCCGACGGCCTGCAGGCGCTGGACGAGGCGGACGAAGCGCTGTCGGGTGATGCACCGACTTCGAAGGGCGCGCCGCCCATCACGCCCAAGGGCCGATGAACGCCGTCCGATGCTGATCCGCCCGCCGCGCAATCACGAAGCCGACGCCCTCGCCGCCATCGAGCTGGCCGCGCGCGTCGCCGCCGAGGCCCGCTGGTCGCCGCCGCCCGCGCTGCAGCCGCGGGACCTCGACGCGATGGCTCGCCGGTGGCGCGCGCGCCTTGAGAGCGGCCCGACGCGGGTCGCGATCGTCGACACCGCGCCCGTGGGCTGCGTCGCCTGGAGCGCCGAGCCGCTGCCCGCGCTCTACGGGCCCTTCGTCGAGCCGCTGCATGAACGCACGGGCATCGGTCGGGCATTGGTGGCGGTGGCCATGCGCCGCGCCCGCCTGGCCGGCGCGGAGCACATGCTGATGCCGATCCCCGCGGCCGATCCACGGGCCCGGGCCTTCGCCCGCGCGCTGGGCTTCGTCGTCGACGACGGCACCGATACGCTGGTCGGCAGCCCGGCGGGTCTGCTGCGGCGGCTGGCCATCCTGCCGGCGGGCCTGGCCCCGGGCGGGCCGAAGCGACCGCCAGATTGACGGCCGGCGCGCTGTGCCACGGCTCGCGATCCCGTGCCGCTTCATGCGCGGGGCGGGTCGACGACGCCGATTTCGAAGGCCCGTGCGTCCGCCGCGGCGATTTCGCCCGCCGATCGGCCGGTGCACGCGCTCGACGGCTCCGTTTCGAACGCCGATCGGCCGTGATGTGCGCCCGCAGCCCGTCGACCGCGTCCGGCGAGCATGGCCCACGCGCCTCGCGGCCGTGGCACGGGGCCCCACGACGAGCCATCACCCCCCTGTGCCACGGCGCGTCGGGGCCGTCTTGCGCCGCGCAGCGCCCCGTGGCACGGCGCGGCGGCGGGTTCGGTCGGCGCGTCTACGGCGTCGCCACGGGCCGAAGGGCGCTCGGCCCGTGCAGAATCGAGCCGTGGCACAGCGATTCGAGCCCCCGGGTCGTCAAAAAGCGGCCCGTGCCACAGCCCGTCGGGGCCGTCTGCCGCGCCGAATCGGCCCGTCGCGCGGCCGTCGGGCGGACGCACGCGCGCACAGCGGGGAGAAACGGAGCCGTCGGACGCACGCGACGGTCGATCGGCGCACGAAATCGATCCGCCGAGCGCGTGCACCGGCCGTTCGGCGTTCGAAATCACCGCCAAGGGGGCTCGACCCGTCCGCCGACGGGCCGTGGCACGGGTCGAGCGCGTGCGCGACGATCGCCGGCAACCCGTCCGGGCCCTCGAACGAATACGCCGACCCGGGCGTTCCCGTACGCTCCACCTGCGCTCTTGCCCGGCAGTACGTCGACCGCCCGTCTCGGGCGGAGCCCGGCCGAGGCGGCGGAGGATGACGCTCCCCGACCCAGTTGATATGGTGCGGCGGACGCATCGATCCCGATGAGGAACCCTCGATGATCATCCGACGCCTCGCGCTGGAGAACTTCCGCGGCTTCGAGAGCATGACCCTCGACCTCGACCCGGCGTTGACGGTCCTGATCGGCGCCAACGGCGCCGGCAAGAGTTCGATCATCCGCGCCCTCGCGATCGGCCTGTCGGAGTGGACCCGAGCCTTCACCGCCGACGGCGCGGTCGAGTATGCGGACGACGATATCCGTTGGGTCACCGTCGACGGCAAGCCAGAGCCGATGACGCCCAGCGTGGTCCACATGATCGTCGGCCTGCCCGGCGAAGAGCAGATCGAGAGTCGGCTCGTACGCCGAGCGCTCGACGAGCAGCGCCCGACCGCGCAGGGGCAGCTCGGCGACCGCGGTCACACGAGTCAGAAGCGGCTGGCCGACCGCGATGCGTCGACCGCGACCGATCTACCGCTCGTGGCGCTGTTCCGGGCGCGGGTCGGTGTGACGAGTTCGAGGGATGCTCCAGCGAACGAGATCCGCCGGCTGCGGTCGCGCACCTTGGCCTACCGCGACGGGCTGGCGGGCGTGCTCGCGCTCGGTGACCTGCAGACCTGGATGCGCGAGTGGGAGCTCGCGCATACTGAGCAACTGCACGACAGCTTCGACGAGTCCGCCCTCGAGGCATTGACGCATGAAGTGCTTGCCCGCATCGAGCAGGGCGAAGTGATCTCCATCGACGATGTCATGCGCGAGCGCGCTGGTGCCAGGCGCTCACCAGAGGTCGCGGTGGTCGCCGCAGCGGTCGTCGCCTGCCTCGAGGCAGCCGCTGCGTTCGCCTACGACGTTTCGTCCGCGGAAGCTCTCGTCACCTTGAAAGACGGCCGGCTCCTTCCCCTGCGCCTTCTGTCGGACGGCCAGCAACGCGTCGCCGAGTTCGCTGCTCGACTGGCATGGATGGCCTACCGGCTCAACCCACACCACGGGATCCATGCCACCGAGCGGGCGCGGGGCGTGGTCCTCATCGACGAGATCGAACTACACCTGCATCCGCAATGGCAACAGACCGTGATCCCCCGGCTGCGCAGTACCTTTCCCGGCGTTCAGTTCATCATCACGACCCACAGCCCACAGGTCCTGTCGACGGTTCACGCCGATCACATCCGGGCGTTGCACCTCGACGACGGGCGCGGCGAGGCGTTGCGCATCAACGAGCAGACCGAAGGGGTCGCGAGTGGCCAGGTCCTCGCCGCTGCGATGGGGGTCGACCCGATCCCTGACGTGCCCGCCTGGCATGATCTGAAGCAGTATCGGGCGCTGGTCGAAGATGGTCGGGCCGACAGCGAGCAGGCTCGGACGCTGCGCAGCACGCTCGACCGACACTTCGGACAGCGGCACCCGGTCATGCTGGAGTGCGACCAACTGAAGCGATTGATGGCATTCGCTCAGCGCCGCAGCGGCCAGTCATGAAGCGGTTGAACCGCCCCGAGGCGGGCCCCGCGTGCCTGAAGCGCTTCAAGCACGGCGTCGACAACTGGCAGGCGCTCGATGACTCCGGATACAAGCCGATCGTGAACCACGCCCTGTGGGAGATGCAGGACGGCCTCTGTGCATACTGTGAGTGCGAACTGAAGGGGGAACGGGGCCACCGTGGCGAGATCGAGCACTTCCGGACGCGCAGTTCCAAGCCGCAACTGACCTTCGAATGGAGCAACCTGTACCTGTCATGCCATGCAATGCATCACTGCGCAGAGCACAAAGACAACGCCAAAGGAGGCAAAGGCTACTCAGCCGACGAACTCATCGATCCGGCCGCTGAGGACCCGGACGATGTCCTCACCTTCCGGGAGTCCGGCGACGTCGCCCCCCGCGAAGGACTTGACGCAGCGGCCCGTCATCGCGCCGAGACCACGATCCGCGTGCTCAACCTCGAGTATCGTAAGCTACGCGAGAAACGAAGAGGGCGCGCTCGCATCTATCGCCTCGACGAGCCCGATGTCGTCGCCATTCTCGCATCATGGAGCCCCGAAGAGCGCATGGACTACGTTCGCGCTGAGTTGCAGGCCTTGCACAAAGAGCCATTCTCGGCCGCGATCCGGCAGCTCTTGAAGGGACTCCTGTAGTGACGGGCAATGAGCCGAGAAGCGTCGAGCAGCGCGCGCTCGCGCTGCTCGACGCGCATGCGATACATGACGATGGCACCGACGACGGTGTACGCTGGTGGCTCCTGCTACTCACGCTGCGACGCATCGACTGTGAGTTGACCCCCAGCAGAAACCTGATCGAGCGCATCCGCGCCAGTGCCCGGAATGTCCCCGACAAGTTGTTCGATCGCTTGCTGCGCAAGTCTCTCAGCCGCCCCTACGCGGTCCGGGATCCGCGTGCTCTCGAGCGGCTGTTTGCGGCGAGCCAACCCGATGAGTTCTCTGCTGCGCTCGCGGCACTGCCCAGCGCGCTCTCGCCCGAGCTGTTCCGGCTCGTTGGTCTGCTGGGTCTTCACCACTCATCCAGTACACCCGATGCGACTCGGGCATGGGTGCCGGAACTCGCAAATGGCATTGGCGCGCTCGACTTGAGCCCGGACGCCGCCGTTCGAGTTGACGGGCTGCTGCGGGCAGCGGTCGACCACGGGTGGACCTCCGCATCACATCGGCTGGGCCTCGACCCGCGGATTCGCACGCTGATGGTCGACCTGTCGGTGTCTGGCACGGACGGGTCCCACGTTCTCTACGATCCACAATGCGGGGCAGGTGATCTGCTGTGCCATGCGGCGCAGACGCTGGCAGGAAGTGACCTGCGTATCGTGGGCAGCGATACCGATAGACTCAGTGCCTCAGTCGCCACGGCGCGGCTGCTCCTACAGGGGCACGCGGTCGACATTCGGCCGCGCGGTGAGCAGAGCATACTCGGAGAGGCCACCATCGTGGTCAACGATCCGGGGTCTGCGCGGCGGGAGCCGAGCCAACGACCCTCGGGCGAGCCGGAGCGGATACCCGGTGTCGAGCCCCCGTTGCCCCCGTCCAGCCATACCGACATCCGACGATTGACTGCGGTAATCCGCTCGATGCGCCCGGCCGCAGCAGGCGGCGCTCGGGCAGTCGTCCTGATCTCGGATGACACCGGTGATGGCCCGCAGGACGAGCGCTTCGCTCTATGGCATTGGCTCCTTGAGGCAGGCTGGGTCGACGCATTGATCGGCCTGCCGTTGCGGTGGACGGAACCCGACCAGGGCGTCCTGCTGCTGGTGCTCGACAATCGCCCCCGCGATACCGGGCCCCGCTTCTTCGAGGCGCCCCCCCTCGCGGCGGGCTGGGCAACCTCGGTCCGGGAGCGCCTCGCGGCGACCGACAACCCCCACAAGCAGATGAAGTCGATCACGGCGTCCACGCTGGTCGGATTGGCCGAGCGCAGATCCTACACGCAGCGGACCCGCTCGCCCGCACACCATGGGCTCGTAACCGAGGCGTCGCTTGCGCGGGTAATCGACGCCGCCGAGCGACCTTCGACGACCGTGACTGTAGGCACATTCCTCCTACCAGATACCGGCGAACCAACCGATGACCGAGCCGTGTGGATGAAATCGGTCGTCGAGCGTCTCGCCGCGGATGCGGTACAGGCGGGCGCCGAGTTCGAGATTGGCTTCCAGCAACCGCTGGGCGACCCGAACGTACTGCGCTCTGCTCTCGAGCAGCAGATGTATCACTGCCTGATCCTGGTAGGCCCGCTGGCCGAAGAGCATCCCCGCGACGGGGCGTCCTGCGATGACTTGAAGGCCTGGGCGCCTCTCTTCGAGGGGTCTGCCCCGCGAATGGTCATCGCGCTCGGGCAATCGCCGAATACTGAGCTCCTGCAACTGCTCAACGCGCCCTCCTCGCCGGTCGAGGCCCTGTTGATTACGGCGATCCGGGAACGGGAGACCATCGAAGCGCAACTCCGGAGCCTCTTCGCTGCGCTCGGCGAGGGTGAGCCGCTCGTCCGGGCCATGGCGGCATGCTCCACGCCCACCGCGTCACCCGGGTCGACCGAAACGATCTTTGAACTGTCCGAGCTCTCGCCGGATGCCAAAGCGCTGCGTCTCATCGAACCACTCGATGTGTACGTGATCGGTGGTCACGGGCATCGAGTGGATGGTCTGATTCGGGCTCTCGCGTCTCGCAGCCAGCCGCTGAGATCTGTTCATGTCTCGCACCTGCCGCCGGGTTCGGCGATCGCCGCGAAGACAGTGGCGAATATTCGCCGTGCCCGGTCCTATGTGGTGGCGGCCGAGGCTCAACACGAGTGGACCTTCTTCGAGCGCGAAGAGCTCTGGCGTGCTTCGGAGGAGGCAGATATCAAGGGGCGTCGACTGTGGGTCTTCGATCCATCGAGCGACGTATCGGACAACGCCAGTCGCTTGCGGTTGCCCTTCGGTCTCGCCCATCGTGAAGTCCTGCCTGCCAATGATGTCGAGGCAGCCGCAGTCATTGCATCAGCTCGGAATGCAGAGCCGGTTACTGTATCGCCATCCGTCGCGAGGGCGCAATCCGACGGCGTGACCTCACCCGACCAGCAGATCCGAGTCCGCACGCTCGTCGGCGTGGACGACCAACTCTGGCGATATGCAGAGGCTCTGACGCTGGAGATCCGGGATCAAATAGAGGCGGTCGGCGCATCGTCCGAGTTCGTGATCGAGGCACCGACGAACTCGATCGAATCGCTCGTCGACGACCTTCGGTCTGGCAAGACATCGATCCTGAACCTCATCGCCCACTTCAGCGGCGGCTCGATGGCGGCCGAAGATGTTTGGGGTAACGTGAAGCTGGGTCCGCCGGAGTTCTCGGGGATCATGGCCGGTAGCGAACTCGACTTGGTCATGCTCGTACCAGAAGAGCTCGCCCGTCGCCTGGTCATCGACGGTGCAGTCGGAGCTGCGATCGGCTTCGCTGGCCGCGTGAGCTTGGGCTGTTCGCTGGCCTTCTCGACCGCGTTCTATCGCTCGATCGCTTCGGGTGACACCTTGAACGCCGCGTTCGTCGCCGGGCGTGCCAAGGCAGCACTCCGTGGGGGAGCCGAAGCCATGCTCACGCTCCATACGCGCTCGTCACACCTCGCTCGAGTGCCGCTCTATACACCGCCCAAGTTCTATCTCATCGGGGAGAAAACGGGCGAGCGCGCTTGGGCTATCGAAGCACTCGAGAAGGTGCTTTCCCCCCACCGGGTCTTTCACGTCGACCAAGTTCTGCTCGGCGAAGACGAGGGCCAAAGCATGCGATCTGCGGCGAGGGCCTCCAGCGTACTCATCGCGCTCGTCGAGGGTGGCACGCTGGACGGTATCCACGCCGACTTCGAACTCGCACTGGCTCAGGATGAGGCCGAACGCGGCCGTGGGAGGCTTCTTCCCATCTATCTCGACAACACACCGCTACACCCAGAGCTAGCCGAGAGACTCGGTCGCATCAAAGCAGCGCGACTTCACGGTCGTCGCTACCAGGGCGACGTACAGCGACTGGCGGAAGACCTCAAGCGCCTCGTCGAGTAGCGCGCTACAACTCCGCGCCGATCTCGATCGCCGCCGCCGGTCGGCAGGTGGGCAGGTCGGGCAGCGGGCCGCCCACGTCGACCCGGCGCACGTCGATGCACGGGCACTGCGCCTGATCGGCCAGCGCGCACGGCGGCGGATCGACGCAGTCGCCGCCGTTGACCGTCACGAGCAGCCAGTGGTGCACATCGCCCGACGTGAGCTCCATCGGCCCGCCGCCGCCGCCGCTGTGGATGACCGTGGTGCGGGCGACGCGCTGCTCTTCGTAGACCCCGAACTGGCTCGAGAACAAGAGCGGCACGCGGCCGCGACGCAGCGACGCGACGAAGGCCGCCGCCTCGGGGCGATGGCGGAAGCCGTCGCCGCGCACGCCGAGCGGGTCGTAGGGCGGCACGTGGGTGAAGACCAGCCGGGTCGGCGGCGGCGGCGTCGACCACCACAGGCGGCTGCCCTCGGCCAGCCAGCCCGACAGCGCGCGGCGGTCGTCCGTCGCGAGGCCCAGGTTGCCGCTGTCGAGCACGATGATGCGCGCCGGGCCGGCGTCGAAGGCGAAGGTCGAGGCCCCGATCTCGGCCCGGTAGTCATCGCCGGCGGTGCCGGCCACGTCCTGGTCGCCGAGCGTCGCGTACCAGGGCACCGGCAAGGCGTCGAGCTTCTCGACCACGCCGCGCAGCTGGCCCAGCGCGCCGTTATTGGTCAGATCGCCGGTGATCAGCGCAAACAGCGGCTCGGCGCGGGCCACCTCGCCGACGATGCGCTCGGTCCGGGCGACGTCGCCGGCCGTATTGCCCCAGACCGCGAAGCGGATGCAGTCGTCGGCGGTCACGTCGAGCCGCAGGCGATGGCGCATGACGAGCGGCGCGAGCGACAGCGGGTCGTTCTCGGGCGCGTCGTAGGTCACGCAGGCGCCGGCCGCGGGGTCGACCAGCGCCGGCGCGGCGTCGGCCGTATCGTCGCACGGCACGTCCACCGCGGCGTCGTCGAGGGTATCGCCGGCCTGTACGGTGTCGAAGCGGCAGGCCGCCGCCGTGCGGTGCCCCTCGAGGATGCGCCACGCCATGCGGTTGCGGTCGGTGCACAGGGTCCACTTGACCTCGACCCCCGGCCGGGCGCCGGCCTCGCTGCTCGTCACCTCGAAGGGCACCTCGGCGCCGAGCGCCGTCCAGTCGGGGTCGTGCTCGTCGAAGACGAACGACAGGCCGCCGCCGCCGACGGTCCGGGTGATGTCCACCCGGGACTCCACCGCCCCGAGGAAGGGGCGCACCGTGCGCTGCAGGTCGCCGCCGGGCAGGGACTGCACCGTCAACAGCAGCGCCTGCGGGCCGCAGAGGTTGTTCTGCACGTCGACCCGGGCGTCGAAGGACTGCGCGCGGATCGTCACCGACGGCGGGCAGGTGCCGCGGGCCTCGCCGGTGGCGACGATGGCTGCGCCCCGGGCGGTGATGGTCAGGCCGGCGACGGTGTCGCTGCCCGCCTCGGCGTTGGTCTGGGCCCGATCGCTGATCGCCTGGCCGCAGCCGGCGGTCGCCAGCGCCAGGGCCCACAGGATGATCCGCGCGCACCTCACAGGGCGTACCCCAGGCCGAGCCAGACCGCGAAGCCGTCGCCGAGCACCCACTCGATCTCGATGTCGAGCGTATCGAGGTAGCGGTGCTGCAGGCCCACCTCGAACTGCCCGAACTCGGGGTCGGGCGGGATGTCGCCGATGGTGTCCTGCGACCACAGCACGAGCAGATGGGTATTGTCGCCGGTGTTGAAGCCGAGCCCGCTCTGCAAGAGCAGCCGGTTGTCGGTGAACTCCACCTCGGAGAAGAACGAGGGCACGCTGCCCGCCCCGGCGAACTGATAGCCGTCGACCCCATAGCCCGCCCGGCCGGCGATGTAGAGGTGGCCCAGGGTGCGCATGAAGCGCCCCAGATCGGCCTTGGCCCAGACGTAGCCCGACAGGCCGGAGACCGCGAAGCCATCGGGCCGGTCCTCGCGGCGGCGGGCGAGCAGCCCCACCGCGAGGTGCTCGTGCGGGTTGTCGCCGCGCAGCATGCGCACGCCCAGGTCGAGCTCGCCCTCCCGCGCGCCCAGGCTGGCGTCGAGATCGATCAGCGGGCGCACGTAGAGCCAGCCGAGGTCGATGCTCAGCCGGGCGACGAGGTGGTGGCGGAAGGCGTCGAGCGGGCTGTCGGTGTAGCGATAGGCGACGCCGAAGACCGATCCCTCGACGCGGGTGCTGTCGCGGTCGAAGGGCACCGTGCCGGTGAAGCTGCCGATGATGTCGGCGACCCACGAGCCGACGAAGAGCACCGCGCCGACGTGGGTGAGCACGTCGGTGGCGGCGACGACCGAGCCGCTGTTGTCGGTGACCGCCGAGGCGATGGCGCCGCCGGCCACGAGCAGCAACGCCGTCAGCTCGGTGAGCAGCAGCATCACCCCGGTGCGGGTCTCGTCGAGGTAGAGGTGGCCGATGCCGTGCACCGCCAGACCGGGCCCGAGCGCGAGCAGGCTGGCGGTCAGCGAGCCGGGGATGTCCTGATCGGGTCGCGGCGCGTAGCCCTCGTCCACCGCGGCGTCGTAGGCCATGGACGCCTCGGGCTTCGGGCGGGCGGGTATCGTCGGCGCTTCTTTCTCGCGACCCGCGCTCTCACCCGCGCCCTCCGCGGACGTCGCGGGCCCGGCCGCGTCCTGGGCCAGCGCCGCGTGCGGACCGGCCGCCAGCACGACCGCCAGCAGCAGCCGGGCCAACGCCGCCCGCCGGATGCCCGTGAAGCGCCCGCTCACCGGCGCGCCTCGGCATCGCCCAGCGCCGCCAGCCGCGCCGCGAGCCCGGTATGACGCAGGGTGCCCTCGACGTTGCGCGCCGCCCGCCCGATGGCCCGCGGCTGGCCGACCAGCACCACCAGCCGCTTGCCGCGGGTCATCGCGGTGTACAGCAGGTTGCGCTGCAGCATGACCCAGTGCTCGGTCAGCACCGGCACCACCACCGCCGGGTACTCGCTGCCCTGGCTCTTGTGCACCGAGCAGGCGTAGGCCAGCACCAGGTTGTCGAGCGCCTCGCCCTCGTAGTCGAGCAGGCGCCCGTCGAAGCGCACCACCAGCCCCTTGGCCGAGACGCCCTCGATGCGCCCCAGGTCGCCGTTGAAGACCTCCTTGTCGTAGTCATTGCGCACCTGCATGACCTTATCGCCGACGCGGAAGCGCTTCTTGCCGCGCTCGGCGGGCGCGCCGTCGGGGTTGAGGGCGTCCTGCAGCAGCGTATTGAGCTGCTGCGCCCCGCAGACCCCGCGGTGCATCGGCGCGAGCACCTGGATGTCGTCGATCGGGTGCAGCCCGAAGCGGGCCGGGATGCGCTCGGCGACCATCGTGCGGATCAGATCGGCCGCCCGCGCCGGATCGGCGGCCCGCACCAGGAAGAAGTCGCTCGAGTCGGGGTCTCGCGGCGGCCGCGGCGGCGCGCCGGCGAGAATCCGATGCGCCTCGACGACGATGCGGCTCTGCTGCGCCTGGCGGAAGATCTCGGTGAGCCGCACGTGGGGCACGGTCTGCGCCGCGAGCAGATCGGCGAGCACATTGCCCGCGCCGACGCTGGGCAGCTGATCGGCGTCGCCCACCAGCACCAGCCGGGTGCCCGGCTGCACCGCCCGCAGGAGCGCCAGCATCAGCACCTGATCGACCATCGAGGCCTCGTCGATCACCACCGCGCGGGCGTCGAGCGGGTCGTCGTCGTCTCGGCGGAACCCCTCCCCCGGGCGATAGCCCAGCAGCCGATGCAGCGTGCTCGCCTCGCTGCCGGTCGCCTCGGCCATGCGCCGCGCGGCCCGCCCGGTGGGCGCCGCCAGGGCCACCGCGCCCTCGCTCTGCAGCTGGTGCAGCAGCGCGCGCACGATGGTCGTCTTGCCGGTGCCCGGGCCGCCGGTCAGCACCATCACCGAGGCGGTGGCCGCCAGATCGAGCGCCGCCCGCTGCGCGGGGGCGAGCTGCATGCCCGTATCGGCCTCGAAGCGCTGCACGTCGACCCGCAGCGGCGGCACCGCCACCGCCAGCAGGTGGCCCAGGCGCTCGGCGATCTCGACCTCGATGTTGTAGCTCGACTCGAGGTAGATCGCGCCGCCCTGGTCGATCAGCCGGCCCTCGGCGATACAGGCGTCGAGCACCGCCGTGACGACCTCGACGTCCCCCAGCAGCGTATCGGCCCGGCTCAACAGCTCGTCGCGGGGCAGGAAGACGTGGCCCTCCTCGCCCGCGCGGGCCAGCAGGTGCACCAGCGCCGCCGCCGCCCGGGCCGGATCGCGCTCGCCGAAGCCCAGCGCCCGGGCGATGCGATCGGCGGTGGCGAAGCCGATGCCCGCGACCTCTTCGGCCATGCGATAGGGGTTCTCGCGCACCAGCGGGATGGTCTTCGCCTCGTAGCGCTTGAAGATGCGCCGCGCGGTGCCCGCCTGCACCCCCAGGCTCTGCAGGAAGATCAACGCGTCGCGCTGATGGGCCCGCTCGTGCACCTGCGACGCGATCTCGCGGCGCCGCTTGGGGCCGATGCCCTCGACCTCTTCGAGCCGCTCGGGCGCGTCGAGGATCACATGCAGCGTCTTCTCGCCGAACCACGCCACCAGCCGCTCGGCGAGCTTGGGACCGACGGACTTGACGTGCCCGCCGGCCAGCCACGACTGGACCGCCTGCTTCGTCTGCGGCAGCAGCGGATAGGCAGCGACGACGCGGAACTGCGGCCCGTGGCGCGGATCGAGGCGATGGTCGCCCATCAGCCGCACCCGCTCGCCCTCGTGCAGCCCGGCCAGCTCGCCCACCGCCCGGATCGGCTGCGACTGCCCGTCGGGCGTGACCACCGCCACCACGAAGCGGTCGTCCTCCGAGCGATAGAGGACGCGGTCGAGGACGCCGTCGATCGTCTGCTGACCGGCGGCTTGATCGGGCGGAGCGCGCATGTCGAGGTGATAGCAGATCCGCCGCGCAGCCGCGATCACGACCGCCGTCGACGGCCGGCGGCTACTCGGTCTCGTGCGACCGGCGGGCGGCCGCCGGCAGCAGCAGCGGCGACGGGTCGGCGTACTCGGTCACCCGGCCCCGCGTGCGGCGCTCGATGGCCTCGACCGCCGCCCCGCGGGCCGACGGCGCGTCGGCGGCGACCGCGCGGGCGTAGTCCTGCTGGACCGCCCGCGCGCGCTCGGCCAGCGTTTGCCAGCCCTCGGGCTGCACCTTGTCGCGCCCGCCGAGCTCGGCGGCGACCAGCCGGAACGTCCAGTTGAACCGCCGCTCGCTGAAGTCGGTCAGGCCCGGATCGGGCACCTCCACCGAGCAGGGGCCCTCGGCGTGCACCTGGGCGTTGAACGACCGCACGAAGGCGTTGTCGGCGTGCATCGACATCGGCAGCGCCGGCCGCACGAGGCGGAAGAACGCGCTCTTGAAGAGTCGGCGCATGGTGCGCACGCTCGGGCCGGCGGCGGCCCATTGCGCCTTCATCCAGCGCAGCTGATCGGCCCACGAGCCCTTGTTGGCGAGGAACATCTCGAGCGCGTAGGCCCGCTCCAGCGGCGGCCGGGACGTATCGAGGGCGATCGCGTGCCGCCGGTCGACCTCTTTCGTCCACGCGGCCGACGCGGCCCCGAAGTTGAGCGCGGCGCCCTCGGGATCGCCCATGTCGCCGGTCACCCGGCCGAAGATCTGCAGGTTGGTGGCGACGACCCAGGTGCGCCAGTACTGGCGGAATACTTCGAAGTCGTCGCTGCTGGCGATGGTGCCGCTGACGAGCTTGTCGGTGACGTTGATCTCTTTCTGAAACGCCCGCTCGACCGGCGCGAAGCGCCGATGATCGAAGTCGCCGTCCGCGAGGCAGCGGGCCACGATCGGGGCGGCCCGGCTGATGAACGCCGCCGTCTGGGTCAGGCCCGTGCTGAAGAGCGGATCGACGAACGCCGCGGCGTGCGGGGTCAGGACGACGCCCGGCGCGGTGATGCCCTTGCTGCTGAACTGGATGCGATCGGTGCGGATGATCGGCCGCGTCGGCTTCGCGTCCCCGAGGTGCGCCGCGATGCTGGGGAAACGCTCGATGACGCTCTTCCACTCGTCTTCGACGGGCACGGAGCGATCGAGCGGGTGGGCGTCGCGGTCGAGCAGGATGCCCACGCTCACCACGCCGTCGTCGAAGGGGATGACCCAGATCCAGCCGCCTTCGAAGCAGTGATGCAGGGTGCCCGCGTCGCGGTTGTAGCGGAAGACGCCGTCGTCGTCGGGCGGCAGCACGTCTTCGAGCAGGTTCACCCCCTCGAAGTGGCCGAACATCGCCCGGGTATTGGTGTGCAGCCGCGGCGTCTCGTCGCGCAGGCCCAGCATGCGGCCGAAGACCGCGCCGTGGCCGGTGGCGTCGAAGACCAGCCGGGCCCGCGCCTCGCTGGGGCCATCGGGGCCCTGCATCTGCAGCGTGCCCCACTCGCCGTCGTGCTCGAAGCCGGTGACCGCCGTATGGTCGCGATACTCGACGCCGTGGTCGGGCAGGCGCGAGACCAGGTGCGCGTCGACGTGCGAGCGCAGCATGTGCACGTCGGGGCCGATGCCCATCGGATAGGTCTCGAACATCGCCTGATGCCCCGGCTGCATCGGCTCGCCCTCGCGGTGCCACATGAAGAAGAAGTGGCTCTTGGGGTAGCCGGTCATCCCGTTCTGCTTCAGCGTGGGGTAGTGGCAGAACGAGAGCAGGTCGGGCAGGTCGTACTTCTCGGCGAGATAGACCCAGCTCATCGTCGACGCGGGCACCGCCGACTCACCGATCACGAAGCGCGGGTGGCTGTCGCGCTCGACGACGAGCACCGACGCGCCGACCTTGCGCAAGACCATCGCCAGGGTCGAGCCCGCGATGCCGCTGCCGACGATCACGACGTCATAGTTCACCGGTCGTCCTCCATGGTCTCCGCTCGGCGTCGGGCGCCGGCGCGCGCGGCCTGACGGCCGTTTTCTGCTTGTGCTGCGCGCCGATGAGCGGCGCTTGACGATGCCATCGGGGCTCTGATAGGCGCAACAGGTGAACACTACGCGCAGCTCGGCCTCATCGGCCGCAGATTGGCACCGCGCGCGGCGGGCGGCCATCCTCAAGAGCCCGGTCGGCGACGCGGTGCGCGCGCTGGGCAAGCCGAGCCGGACGACCCTGCTCGTCTCGGCCGGCATGCAGCTGTTCAACCTCGCCCTCGCCGCGTGGTGCGCCCTCGCCGACCTGCCCCTGTGGGCCATCCTGGTGCTCGCCTACGGGCCCGGCGCGTGGTGCGCGATGGCGCGCTTCGCGATGCTGCACGAGATCGTGCACGGGGTCGCCGGGGGCCGCACCAAGCGCATCCGCCACCTGCTCTTGCGTATCGCCGATCTGCCGTCGGTGACCATCGTCAACTACCTCTACTACCGCTGGGGACACATCGACCACCACCGACGCCTGGGGCGCGATACCGCCGAAGACGTCGACACCGCCACGTCTGCGGTCGATCTCGACATTCTGTTCCAGCTCGACACCATGCGGCTGCGGCGCAAGCCCGACGAGGCCGCGACGGCGCCGGGCGGATGGCGCGGCAGCGCGCTGCTCAACCTCGCACGGGTCAGCGCCCTGCAGGTGTGGAACAACATCGTCGATACCGTCGCGCTGCCCTTCGTGGCCCTGTTCGGGCCGCCGTTCATGCGCCAGCGCGGGCGGGCGTTCATCCGCGACCTGCAAATCCAGGCGGCCATCGTCTGCGCCCAGATGGCGCTGCTCTACCTGCTGCTCGGCTGGCAGGCGCTGCTCTACCTCCTGCTCGCGCAGATCTTCCTCTACATCCCTCTCCACCCGTTCTTCGCCTACTTCTCGGCCACCCACGGCGCGCGCGAGACCGAGGCGCGGCTGCGGCACCCGACGACCTCGATCGACGCCGGGCGCTGGTTCACCGTGGCCACCTTCGCGCTCGACCACCACGTCGAGCACCACGACTTCCCCAACATCCCCTGGCATCGGCTGCCGGCCCTGCGGCGCCTGGCCCCCGCGTTCTACCCGGCCACGCACCGCCACCGCGGGGCCATCGCCACCATCGCCCGCGCGATGACCACCCCGCCGCTGTACGCCGGGCAGGGCCTCGACTTCGATCTGCCCCAGCCGGCGATCCGCGCCGCCCGAGGGCCCGAGACCGCCTGAGCCTCCCCGAATTTCTCGGCCGGCCGACACCGCGAACTGCGGGTCGGCGGCCCGGGTGCCGCGTCGTCCTACGTCGAGATCCACCGGTCCGTACGAGGAGACGTCGATGAACACGACAACCACCCGCCCGCCGACCGACGCCGTCGCGCGCGCGACGGGCGACTCTGGCGAGGACGTCACCAACAGGTGCCACCCGCCGAGCCCTTGCGCTATGCTCGCGCGTGGAGAATTGCCACGCGCCTCCCCCCTCGGCGCCGGCCAGGACGCCCGCAAGACAGACCGCCCGCCCGCCAGGACCGATCCCATGACCACCGTCAAGCCGTTCCGCTCGATCGTCGATCAGCTCATCGAGCGCGCGCAGCATGCGCCCGATACACCGCTCTATCGCTTCCACGACGCCAAGGGCCGGGTCGAGGCGGCCTACACCACGAGCGAGGCGGTGGAGGCCATGTACGCGATGAGCGGCTTCCTGCGCACCCGCTGCGGCCTCGCGCCGGGCGACGTCGCGCTGCTGGTCTATCCGCCGTCCCTCGACTTCGCCATCGCGCTGCTCGGCTGTATGTACGCCGGCATCGTGCCGGCGCCGGTCTATCCGCCCAACCCCTTCAAGCTCGAAGAGGGCAAGGCCACCTTCGAGCCCATCCGCCGCAACTGCGGCGCGCGGATCGCCCTGACCAACCGGCTCTACGCCCGCAGCCGCAACGTGGGCCGCATCCGCAGCTTCGTGCGCGGCGGCGGCGCGGTGGGCAAGGACCTCGAGTGGATCAGCACCGACAAGGTGCGCCCCGGCAAGCACGCCGCCGCGCGCGGCCCGGCCGTCGGGCCCGATGATCTCGCGCTGCTGCAGTACACCTCGGGCTCGACGAGCGATCCCAAGGGGGTGATGATCACCCACGGCAACCTCTTCCATCAGCTCGAGTTCAACCGGGCGCACCTCGGCATGGGCCCCGAGAGCCAGCTGGCGGCGTGGGTGCCGCAGTACCACGACTTCGGGCTGATCAGCGGCCTGCTCAGCTGCGCGGCGGGCAACGGCGCCTTCAACATGTGCTCGCCGCTGGCCTTCATCGAGAAGCCGGGCTTGTGGCCCGAGATGATCACCCGCTACTCGGCCACCCACATCGCCGGGCCCAACTTCGGCTACGAGTTGGTGGTGCGCAAGACCACGCCAGAGCAACGCGCGAAGTACGACCTGAGCCACCTGACCGTGGCCATGAGCGCCGCCGAGCCGGTGCGCGCCGCGACCCTCGACCGCTTCGCCGACGCGTTCGCCGCCAGCGGCTTCGACCCCGGAGCGTTCGTGCCGGCCTATGGCCTCGCCGAGCATACCGTCGGCGTGACGATCGACGGCGGCAGCCGGCTCGCCGTCGACCGGGCGGCCCTGGCGCAAGGGGCCGTGGTCGAGAGCGACGAGAGCAACGCCCTGACCCTGATCGGCTGCGGGCAGGCCCTCGACGACGTCGCCGTCGCCATCGTCGACCCCGATACCCTCGCCCGCCTGCCCGAAGGCCGGGTCGGCGAGATCTGGTGCGACTCGCCGAGCAAGGCGGCGGGCTACTACGGCCAGCCCGAGCTGTCGGCCGAGACCTTCGAGGCGCGCATCGCCGGCGAGAGCGACCGGGCGTGGCTGCGCACCGGCGACATGGGCTTCCTGCACGACGGCCAGCTCTACATCTGCGGCCGGCTGAAGGACATGCTCATCCTGCAGGGCAGCAACCTCTACGCCCAGGACGTCGAAGACGCCGCCCGCACCGCGCACCCCGAGATCCGCCCCGGCGGGCTGGCGGCCTTCGTCATCGAGCACGTCGGCGACGAGATTCCCGACGAGCTGGTCCTCTTCGTGGAGGTCAAGGGCGGCGAGCCCACATCGGCGACGGCCACCGAGATCGCCGTGGCGGTGCAGCGGGCGGTGCGCTCGGCCTGTGATGTCGGCTGCCGGACGATCGTGGTGGGCCGCCGGGGGCTGGTGCGCAAGACGACGAGCGGCAAGGTCCGACGGCGAGCGTGCAAGCGGGCCTGGCTCGATGGCGCGCGCGCGTCGGTGTGGCACGTCCAGCAGTTCAACGCCGCGGTCGACGAGAGCCGGGTGCGGCTGTCGCAGATGACCCAGCCGACCACCCCCGACGCCGACGCGCCGCTCGAACTCGCGATCCGCAAGCTGGCGGCGCAGCTGCTCGACCTGCCGGGCCCCGAGCACGTCGATCCGACCCAGCCGCTCTTCGCCCAGGGGCTCTCGTCGGTGCTCGCCGTCGAGCTGACCGACGGGGTGAGCGAGATCATCGGCGAGCCGGTGCCGGTGGCGACGCTCTTCCGCAACCCCAGCGTCGACGCGCTGATCGCCTGTATCCTCGGGGTCGACGACGCCGACGGCGGCCCGACGGAGGTCGTCGACCCGGTCGTCGAGCTGCAGGCGGGCGACCGGGTGATCGTCATCGGCGCGGGCCCCGCGGGCCTCACCGTCGCCCGCGAGCTGCTCGACAAGGGCGTCGAGGTGCACGTTCTCGAAGCGGAGCCCGAGATCGGCGGCAAGGTGGCCGACGTCGAGATCGACGAACGGCGCTATGAGCTGGGCCAGATCCTGTTCTTCAGCGGCTATACCCGCGCGTTGGATCGTGTCTCCAAGCTCGACCTGCCGTTGGCGCCGGGCGCGCTCAACAACCACGTCCTGACGCGAGACGGCGAGGCGATCCCAATCGACGTCGACGAGACGCGGGCATGGGCCCAGGCGGTCATCGACGCCGTCGGCTTCCGGCCCGATCAGGCCGACGGGCTCAAGGATGTGCCGCCCGAGCTCATGAAGCCCATCCCCGAGTGGCTGGCGAGCCATGGCTTGCCGCCGATGCCGCCGGGCGCAGGCGATCTGTGGACCGGGTTCGGTTACGGCACCATGGACGACGCCGTGCCGACGTTCTATCTCGCGACCATCCTCAACGTGCTGGTCAGCAATGGCATCCACATCGCGACCCTCAACGGCCGCAACCTCGATCTGTGGCTGGCCGAGGTCGAGGCGCTCCGGGAGAGCCCGCGCTTCTCCGCCGAGACGGGCGTGCGGGTGACCCGCGTCGAGGCCGACGCGAGCGGCCGGCGGGTGCACCTCGCCGACGGGCGCACCCTCGACGCCGACGCGGTGGTCGTGGCGACCCCGCCCGACATCACCCGCGCGCTCCTGCCCGCGGATCACCCGGCGGTCGACCTGCTCGGCCGGCTGCGCACCTTCCAATACGTGGTCACGCTGGCCGACATCGACGCGCCCGACTGGCCCGACCACTGCGTGCTGCCGCACAACCTCACCGGCGCCCGCCGCGGCCACATGATGGACTTCCAGCGGCCGTACGGCACCGAGGGCCTGTTCATCCTCAGCCAGTACGGCCGCGACCAGGAAGGCAAGCTGATCGACGACGAGACCCTCACCGCGCGCTTGAAGGCCGACGTCGAGCAGGCCGGCGGCACGCTGCGCAGCATCGCGCTGCGTCGCCGGTGGACCTACTTCCCCTACTTCGAGTCGGCCGATCTCGAGGCGGGGCTGGCGGACGCGCTGTACGCCTGCCGGGGCCGGGACGGCGTCATCCTGGCCGGCTCGTACTTCGGCATGGAGACGATGGAGCACACCATCGCGCAGTCGGAGAAGCTCGTCCGTCGACGGGTCGCCGTGCATCACACCGCCGCCGAGCTCGAGGCCGTCGCGGCCGATCCGGTGCTCGGCCCCGCCGCACGCCTCGCCCGCGATGCCGACGCGCCGCTCGGGCCGCTGACGTTCGGCGAGTGGACGGTTCGGCCAGCGGTGCCCGCCGACGACGCCGAAGTCGACCGCCTCGACCGCGAGGAGTACGGCTGGCTCGGTGAGGACGCCGTAGAAGGCATCGACTCGATCCGCCATCAGATCGCGCTGCTCAACGGCGGCGAGCAGCCGTGGTTGTGGGTGCTCGAACGCGGCGGCCACATGGTCGGGTGGTATGTCCTGCTGCCGACGAACGTCGACCCGAAGCAGTTCTCCACCTGGGCCGAGGTCACCGACGGCGGCCGGTTGACGGGCACCTTCGATCCCGCGGGGCGGAACCTGTACCTGGTGGCCGCGGGCGTCTCGGCGAGCCAGCCCAGGGAGGCGCACAACCTGCTGATCCTCAACAGCCTGCGGCTGATGCGCTCGCGGGGCATGCGCACGTTCTTCATCTGCCTGGCGATGCCCGGCTTCGCCAGCGCCCACGCGGCGACCGGCGTCGAGCCCGAGGCCTACATGCAGCAGGTGGACGACGCGGGGGTGCCGGTCGACCCGCTGATGGCCTTCTTCCGCACCCACTGGCCGGGGCAGCATCGGCCGCCGCGGTTCCTGCGCGACGGCTACCCGCCCGACCAGTTCTCCGGCGGGCACGGGGTCAGCACGGTCATCGACATAGACGACCATCGAGCGGCCATCGACCAGACGCTGCTGCGCCTGAGCCGGAGCCGCGACGACCTCGGGCTCTGAGCCACGCCCGCCTCTCCCGCCCCGGGCCACCCCCGTCGACTCTGCCCCCGCGCCCGCCGTAATCCCCCTGCAACGGCAGCCGCCGCCCGCCTCTGGCATCATGGCGCGTCCGGCCCGCCAGACCCGCCAGGCCCCGGAGGCTGTATGCTGCGCGCCATCTTCGGCACCCGCGACGGATCGACCGCCTTCCGCCTCGAAGGCCAGGGCCTGCACGACCAGCCCATGGCCCCCATCGAGCCGCCCTTCACCGCCGCCGAGCTCGCCGACATCCGGTGGTACATCGAAGACTTCCTGCACCTGCCGCTCGGAGCCGACCTCGAGCGGGCCGGGCGCATCGAGGCGAACCTGCGCTCCATCGGCCTGCGCCTCTTCGAAGCCGTCTTCCCCGACCGCAACGCCGGCCGGGCGCTCGACCGGGCCATCGAGGCCGGCGAGTGGCTCGAGATCGCCGCCGAGCCCGGCGCCTCGGCCGCCCCGCTCGGCTGGCCATGGGAGCTGCTCGCCGACGAGCGCGGCTTCCTCGCCCGCCGCAAGCTGCGCGTCCGGCGGACCATCCCCCGCCCCGGGATCGACGGCCGGAGCAAGCCGCCATCGAACCAGGGCCTGCGGGTGCTGCTGATCGTCGCCCGCCCCGACGGGGCCGGCATGGTGCCCTACGACAGCGTCGACGCTGCGCTGCGGGCCGTCGACGGCCAGCCGGTGCAGCTCGACATCGCCCCCGCCGGCTCGCTCGACGCCTTGCGGGCCTGCCTCGACCGCGCCGAAGACGAGGGCCACCCCTACGACGTCGTGCACTTCGACGGCCACGGGAACTACACCGCCGAGCAGGGCGCGGTGCTGTGCTTCGAGAAGCCGGCCACGCCCGAGATGACGCTGCCGATGCACCGGGTCACCCCCGCCGAGCTGGGCGGGCTGCTGTCGGACAAAGGCGTCGACCTCGTGCTGCTCGAAGCCTGCCGCTCATCGACCGCCGACGGGGCGAAGGCGGTCGACGACCCCACCGCCGCCGGCTTCGCCCAGGGCCTCTTGCGGCACGACGTGCCGGCGGTCATCGCAATGGGCTACACGGTGCACGTCGACGCCACCAAAGAGCTCTGCGCCGAACTCTACGCCCGGCTCGCCGCGGGCCGCACCGTCGGCGTGGCCCTCAGCGCCGCCCGCCGCCGGCTCGAGACCCGCAAGACCCGCCGGGTCGGCTTCGGCCCGCTGCCCGCCCGCAAGGCCGTCGAGCTGAGCGACTGGTTCGTGCCCCAGCTCTACGCCACCCCCGCCGGCGACAAGGCCCTGCTCGCCCGCGACGTGCGGGCCAGCGCCATCCATCACGCGCCGACCCTGGCCACGCTCGACCCGCAGAGCCCGACCCCCGGGGCCTTCCCCCCGCGGCCGCCGCACGGCGTCATCGGCCGCCTGGCCGAGCTGCACCGCCTCGAGCGGGCGCTGCACTACAAGCCCGCCGCCCGCATCTGGGGCCTGGCCGGCATGGGCAAGACGACCCTCGCCCGCCACGCCGCCGAGTGGCTGCTGCGCACCGGCCGCATCGTCGGGGCCGCCTTCGTCGACTTCACCCGGGCGGTGGGCGCCGAGTACGCCCGGAGCCAGATGAGCGCCGGGCTGATGGGCGGCGAGGGCACCCCCGACCGCGCCGCGCTGGTGCAGTGGTTCCGGCGCAACCCGGTGCTGGTGGTGTGGGACAACCTCGAGGTCTTGACCGCGCCCGAGCACGCCGCCGAGGCGGCGGCCATGCAGCGGCTCTTCGACGACCTCACCGGCGATGACGGCGGCCCCCCGGCCCGGGGGCGGGTCTTGATCACCACCCGCGACCCGGCCCAGTTCACCGCCGCGTGGCCCATCGCCCTCGGCGGCCTGTGGCGCCCCGACGCCCGCGCGCTGCTCGACCGGGCCCTGCAGCGCCGAGCGCAGCCCTCGACCTACGCCGCCGAGGTGCGCCGCGAGGGCCAGCGGGCGCTGCCCGACCCGGCGGCGATCAAGGCGGCGCGCATCCACGGCCCGGACGCCCCGCCCGATCCGGCCCGGGTGGCCGAGGCCCGGGAGCAGGCCGGCCGGGCGGCGATCGATACTCTGCTGACCGCGCTGGCCGACCACCCGCTGTCGATCGCGCTCGTCGGGCCGGCGCTGGGCCCCCAGCGGCCGGGGGCGATCGTCGCCGGGCTGGCCGAGCGGCTGGCCGCCGCCGACGACGAGCCGGGGGATGACGCCGGGCGTATGCGCACGCTGCGGGCGGCGCTGGACTGGTCGATCGGGCAGCTCGGCGCCGAGGCCCGGGAAGCGCTGCCGTGGCTGGCGCTGTTCCGGGGCGGGGTGTTCGAGCTGGCGCTGCTGGCCGTCTCGGAGATGCCGCCCGCGCGGTGGGCGGCGGCCCGGGTCGATCTGACCCGCACCGGGCTGGTGCGGGTCGACGCGGCGGTGCAGATCGCCGAGCGCCCGTTCTTGACGCTGCACCCGACGCTGGCGCTGCTCGACGACGGCGGTCGAGCCGCCGACCCGGCGGTGCGGGCCCGGTTCGTGGCGGTGTATGGGGCGGTGATCGGCGCGGTGGATAGGGCGTTGGGTAGCCAGCAGGCCGCGTTCCGCTGGGCGCTGGCGGTCTTCGGCCGGGCCGAGGTCAACCTGCGCCGGGCGCTGGGCTGGGCCGAGGGCGACCGGGCCGCGTTCATCCAGCGGAATATGGTGGACTGCTTGAATTACACCGGCCGGCGAGCCGCCGCCGAAGCGCTGAGTGCCCGGCAGGTGCGCGGTGAATTGAGCGTCGAGGCCCGGGCCCGGGGCGCGCTCGACCGGCTGGGGCGCGACCCGGCCGGCGCGCTGGCCGAGCTGCGAGCGCTGGCCGCGGCGACGCCGCGCGACCCGGGCGCCGATCCATTCGACGCTGGGATCGCGCTCTTGACCTTGGGCCGGGCGCTCGACACCGTGGGCCAGCCTCAACGCGCCATCGCGGCGCTGCGGGCAGCGGTCGAGCGCTGGCGGGCGGCGGCGGCGGCCCGCCCCGACGACCCGGCGCTGGCAGGCAACCTGTCGGCGACCCTCGGCGACCTGGGCACGGCGCTGCTCAAAACCGGCGACCTGCCCGCTGCCGAGGCGGCGATCCGCGAAGGGCTGGCGCTGGACGAGCGGCGGGGCAATGGGCGCAGCGTCGCCGCGGGTCGCGGCCAGTTGGCGCAGTTGGCCATGAGCAGCGGCCGATTCGACGACGCCCGGGCCGAGTATGCCCGGGCCCGCGGCGCGGCCGACGCGCTGGGCGACGACGAGATGATCGGGATCGTTGAGCAGCACCTGGGCGGCCTGGAAGACGGCTTGGGCCAGTACGATGCCGCCATCAACCACTATCGGCGGGCGCTCGACCGCTTCCTCGCCGCCCACAACCGCCCGGAGGCCATGCGGACCCGCGACCTGCTGGGCACCGCGTGGAGACAGCAGGGCGACCGGGCCGCCGCCCGCGGCTGGTATCGAGCGGCGCTGGCCGACGCCGAGGCGCTGGGCGACCGCGGCCAGCAGGCGATCACCCGCCACAACCTGGGTATCCTCGAGATGAACGAGGCCGACGCCGCCCGCGCCGCCGACCGGCCCGCGGTCGCCCGGCGCCACCTGGCTGCGGCGGCGGCGCACGTCGAGGCTGCGTTGGCCATTCTGCGCACGCAGGGCGATATCAGCGGCGAAGCGCGCTCGCTCTTCCAGCTCGGCGTCATCTATCGCCGACTCGACCGCCTGCCCGACGCGCGCGACGCGCTCGAGGCCGGGCTGGCGATCCGGGCCCGGCTCGGCGCCCCCGATCTGCACAAAGACCACGCCAACCTCGCCGCGGTCTACGCCGCGCTGGGCGACCCCGACGCCGCCGCCCGCCACCGGGCCGCCGCCGACACCGCCGAAGCTCTTGCTGACTACAACGCCCGACGGCACCTCTTCCTCGTCAACCTCGCCCAACTCGCCGCCGCCGCCCGCGACCGCCGGGGCCTGCCGCCCGCGCTGCGCCCACAACGCGACGCGCTCGCCACCCTCCCCGCCTGGCTCGGCGCCCTCGCCGGGTTCTTCACCGCCCTCGCCGACGCCGACGTCGCCCGGCCGACCCTGCCCGCCGCCCTGCCCGACGACCTGCGCCAGACCCTCGACGCCGTGCTCGCCGGCGCCGACCCCTTCGACGCCCTGCCCCCCGAGGTCCGCGCCAACCCCCAGATCCGAGCCGCCTTCGGCCGCTCGACCCCCGACCCCGCGCCGCCGCCGGCCCTGCCCCCGACCGTCGACCTCTTCCGCCACCTCTGCCTCGCCGTCGTCGCCCCCGAGCCGCACCCGGCCCTCGAGCCGACCCTCGCCGCCCTCGCCACATCCCCCGACCCCGAGCACCGGGCCATCGCCGCCCACATCACCGCCCACCGCGCCGGCCAGCCGCTCCCCGATCTGCCCCCGCACCTCGCCGCCATCGCCGCCGAGATCTTGCCGGGGTGATCGGGCAACGCTACGGGGGGCTCATCCGCCGGCCAGCGCGGGGGCGACGACCAGCTCGGCGCCCGCCGGCAGCGCATCGGCCAGCGTCGCCTCGCGGCCGCCGACGAAGACCTTCACGAAGGGCCGCAGCGCGCCCTGCGCATCGGTGATGCGCCCGGCGAGGCCCGGGTGGGCGGCCACGGCGGCGGTGAGCGCGTCGGCGACGGTGGCGGCCTCGACGCGGATCGAGGCGGCGCCGGCGGCGCGGCGCAGCGGGCCGGGCAAGATAATGGTGACGGGGCTCATGGCGCGCTCCGCAGGGCGTGGGCCGCGACGCCGAGCGCGGCGCTGGCGGCGAGGAAGACGGTGGAGCAGACCCGCACGACCGTCTGCCGGCGGCGGATGGCGGGCAGCTCGGCGGGCAAGGCGAAGAGACGGCGGGGCCAGATGATCCACGAGACGTAGGCCATGCCGATCACGTTGCCGCACAGCAGGGCGACCTTGGCGATGATCAGGGCGCTCCAGCCGGCGGGGCGGGCCTCGATGAGCGCCCACAGCAATGCGCCGCTGAGGCACATGCCGCCGGCCGCCGCGAGGATGAGCCAGCGGTTGCCCCGGGTGAAGCCGGCGATGACCCGCTCGAACTCGGCCTCGTCGGCGAAGAGGCGCGGGCCGCGGCGGTGCAGGTTGACGAGGCTCAACCAGACGCCGCCGAGCCAGACGGCGCCGATCCAGACGTGGGCGATGGCGACGGCGGTCGACATGCCTCGGAGCATGCCCCATCGCGGGGCCGCGGATCGAGCGCGCAGTCAGTCGTAGTAGGGGTTGCCGGGCGGCGGTGGGAGCGGGGTGAAGTCGTCGCGATCGAACCACAGGCCGTCGTCGCTGGCGAGCGCGCCCTCGATGAGCCCGCCATAGTCCAGGGCGACCAGTGGCAGGGCGTCGGCCGGCTGCTCGACGGTCGGATCGACGAGCGCGATGGCGCCGTCGAGCCTCGACCCCAGCCAGCGCGGGTCGTCGGGGCCCAGATCGGCCACGGCCCTGAGGCACTCGGCCGGGCTGTAGCCGCCCTCGACCCTGTCGGTGACCCGCACGCCGAAGAACCCGTCGCCGACCCGCTGAACGGGCCAGGATTCGGCCGCGCTGCGCAGGTGGACCCCGTTGAGCCAAGCCTCGCCGATCTCGGCGTCGAAGGCCACCCTCTCGGCGGACTTGGACGAGAACCTGCCCGGGTGCCCGTCGGACTTCGGGGTCTCGCTCCGGGCCTTCACCCGCAGGGTCTCCACCAGCCGCGTGGCCCGATCGGGCGCGCACACCGCCCAGCCCGGCTCGACGCGCACCGCGCCCTCGGTGTCGATGCGCGCGCCGACGAGGCCGCCGACGACGAGCACGCTGCCGCGGGGATCGGGGGCGTCGGTGCTGCCTGCCATCACCCGGACCCGCGCCGCGCTGAGCCCGCCCGGCGGGTCCATCGTCGAGATGCCCACGTCGATCCACTTCGCCTCGGCGTGGCGCAGCTTCTTGCGCTTGCCGCCACCGAAGAAGCGCGCGGCCCACGACGCCCGCTCCTCGCCAGTCAGCGCGCTGGCCGGCCGCATGCCGGCGTTGCGCTCGCCGCGAATGTAGGGGAACAGCCGGTTCAGCCAGCCGGTGATGGTATCGGCCCCATAGGCCTGCTGCGGCTTGTAGATGCTGCGCCAGAAGGTGCGATCGGGCTCGCCGGCGGCGGTGCGCACCCACTCGTCGGCGACGGGCGCGAGCCGCTCGGTCCACCACTCGAGGTCGTACTCGGCCATGACGTCGATCCGCTCGCGGATCGCCTGCCAGTCCTCGACGGTGCCTTCGAGCGTGATGCGCGGGATGCCGCAGATGCAGACCATCTGGTACTCGAAGTAGCGCCGGAACGCGCTCATCATCACCACGCCCGACGCGGTGCGGGCCACGGCGTCGGTGGTCGAGAAGTCGCAGCGCATCAGCCGGCGCATGCCCGGCCCGACGTGCTCGGCGAGCCGGTCGCCGAAGCCCTCGACGACGCCGCGCCAGTCGTCGGCGGTCTCGGGCATCGACATCACGGGCACCTGCAGGATCGCCCGCCCTTCGTGGCGCACGAACCGCCCGCGCAGCGCCTCGGCGTTGTTCTCGATGTGGGCCGCGAAGCCCTGGGCCAGCGTCAGCCAGACGACGTCGGGGCTGAGGATCAACGGTCGGTGGCGGGCGAAGGCGCGATGCACCGCGACGACCAGGGGGTGACCGTGACGCCCGTCCCAGCGACCGCCGGGGATCAGCTCGGCGTCGTGGCTGATGGCGAGCGGCGCGGTACCCAGCTGCTGTTCGAGCGAGGTGGCCATGTCGAGGCGCTCGGCGAGCCCTGGCTCGGCGGGCGCGCTCGGCGCGAATGGGGTGACGTCGTCTACCGCGAACGTGATCGACATGAGCAGCCCCGTGGGTCGGTGTGCGGCTTCGAACGTAGCACTGCGTCGGCGCCGGCACACGGCGTCGATCGGTTGATCGCCGGCCATCGGGGCGTGAGCATGGGGCCGTGCAGCCGCCGATCCCGACCCTGGCCGATACGCGGGCCGCCTTGCAGGCGGCGCGGGCGGTGCCGATCCGCCACGGGCGCTCGGCGGCGGTGTGCGCGCTGGCGCTGGGGCTGCTGGTGGGGCCGATGGCGCTGGCGACGGTCGCGCATGGGCCGCTGATCGCCCTGCTCTGCCTGCCGGCCGCGCTGGGTGCGCTGATGCTGGCGGTCGTGCTGCACGACGCGGCCCATGGCAGCCTCTTCGGCGCGCCGGTCGACGGCGCGCTCGGCGTGCTCGTGGGCGTGCTGACGTTGACGCCCTTCGGCAGCTATCGCCGGGGGCACGCGGCCCACCACCGCTTCAGCGGCACCGCCCGCGATCCGACGCCCGCGCCGCTGAAACCCGTGGCGCCGAGCCGGCTGCTCGACGCCCTGATGGGCCTGCGCTTGCTGCCCGTCTTCTATTGGGGCGGGGTCTACGGGCCGTATCTGGTCTACGACCTGCTGCCGACCGCGGGGCCGCGCCGGGCCCGGCATCTGGCGCGCTGGCTGATCGAGATCGGCGTGGGGCTGACGCTGTGGTTCGGCCTGGCGATGCATGCCCCTGGGGCAGCGCTGGTGCTCGTCGGCGGCTGGTGGGGCGGCGGTATCCTCTACGAGCACCTGTTCACCTTCACCCAGCACCTCGGCCTGCGCCCGGCCGCGCCGGCCGAGGTCTACGATCACCGCACCCAGACCCACTTCGCCCGCTCGACCCGGCTGCCGCTCGCCGCGCTGGTGCTGCACTTCAACCGGCACAAGGAGCACCACCTCGCGCCCGGCCTGAGCTGGCAGCGGCTGCCGGCGCTGCACGCGGCGCTGCGCGCGCGGCGGCCGGATGTCTATCGCTTCACCGACGGCGCGGTGCGGCCGTGGTCCCGACGCCGCGGCGAGGCCCATCGGCTGATGAGCCCGACGGTGGGCGATCGCTGATCGCTCGGCGTTCGATCAGCGCGCGCTCAGCGCCGCGGCCCTTGCCGGCTCACCGACGGCCCGCCACACTTCGGCCGCGTACGCGCAGACCCGCGCCGACCGCGCCCCGTCGCCCGCCGCCGTCAGCGCGGCGGCCACCAGCTCGGCCACGTCGCCATACGACCGCTCACGCTTCACGCCGATCTGCTCGACCCGCGCCAAGAGCCGGTCGGCCGTCGGTCCGTCGCCGCGGCGCACCGCGTCCACGGCCAGGATCAGCTCGTTCGTCGGCTGGGCGTCGGCCCACATCGTGCTCTCGAGCGCCGCCGCCGCGCGGGCGGCGAGCGTCGCGGCGTCGTCGAGGCGACCGGCGATCAAGGCCATGATCGCCCGCTCGCCGTCGAGGATCAGCCCGTTGATATTGCCGGTGCGGGCGTAGATCGTCTGGGCGGCGGCCAGGGTCTCTTCGGCCTCGGGCATGCGCCGCAGCATGCGGGCGATGATCGCGTGGGTATGCAGCCCGCGGGCCTCGTTGGCCTCGTCGCCGCTGCGCCGGGCCTGCCGGGCGACGTCCAGCGCCAGCGCCGCGGCCTCGTCCAGCCGGCCGTCGAAGCGCAGCAGGCGCACCTGCTCCATGCGCGAGGTGTCGAGCCAGAACCGATCGGCCGCCGCGGTGAAGCGGGCGACCGCCGCGTCGATCGCCGCCCGGCACTCGGCCTGCTCGCCGCGGCGGCGGTGCACCTCGGCCCGCCCCAGCGCCGCCTTGCCCGCCTCGACGATCAGCCCGGCGCCGGCGCATTGGATCTCGGCCGCCCGCAAGAAGCGCTCGGCGACGTCCAGGTCGCCGGTCTGCCGCGCCATCATGCCCCGCAGCCGCAGCAGCCGGCCGCGCTCGCTCTCGAGGCCGTGCCGCTCGATGATCGGCCGACAGCGGTCGAACAGCACGCGGGCGGCGTCGAGGTCGGCGTCGGCGAAGGCCAGAAACGCCCGCAGGACGCCGCTGCGGGCGCGGCGCGCGTCGTCGTCGGCGGCGCCGAGGCCGTCGAGCAGCGCGTCGTGGCGCTCGATGAGCGGGCGCACGGGATCGCGGTGCATGCGGTCGATGAGCAACCACGCCCCCGCCCGCAGCGGGCCCAGCGCCGAGGCGGGCACGTCGGCGGCGATCCAATGCTCGGCGATGCGCGCCATCGCCGCCGGCGAGCGACCCGAGGCGCCGGATTCGAGCCCCAGCGCGCAGGCCCGATGCAGCGCGCGCAGCCGGCGCGGCGCGACGAGGCCGAGCACCGTATCGCGCAGCAGCCCGTGGGCGAAGCGCCAGCCGTCGCGCTCGCCGCGGATCAGGCCGGCCCGCGTCGCCCGTTCGAGCAGATCGGCGGGCGGCTCGATACCGACCGCGTCGCACGCCGCGCGCCACGGGCGCAGGCCGACCCGCTCGCCCAGCACCGCGCCGACGTCGAGCGCCGCCCGCGCGTCGGGTTCGAGGCGGTCGAGCCGCGGCCCCCACAAGGCGGGCAGCGAGGCGGGCACGGCGTCGGCGGCCTCGGCGGTCACCGCGAAGCCGTGCTCACCCGCGACCAGCGCGCCGCGCCGCAGCCACTCGCCGAGCAGCTGCATGGCGAAGAGCGGATGCCCCGCGGTGCGCGCCACCACCCGGGCCGCCGTCTGCGGCTCGAGCGGCAACAGGCGCTCGACGAGCGCGGCGTGGGTCTCGCCGTCGAGCGGCGCCAGCTCGATGATCGCGGCCTCCGGGCGGTCGCCGAGCTTCGCGAGCAGCGGCGGCGGCGCCTCGTCGGTGCGCACCGTGAGCAGCACGAGGCACGGCGGGCCGTCGTCGAGCAGGTGCTGCGCGAAGTCGAGGGCCGGCGCGCCCCACTGCGCGTCGTCGACGAGCAGCATCAGCGGTCGCCCGGCGGCGAGGCCTTCGAGCAGCGCCGCCGCCGCCCGGTATCGGCGCCGCGGCGGCAGGGTCGGCCCGTCGAGGCCGTCGTTGCACAGCCGGGCGACCACCCCGTCGACGGCGTCGGGGGTCGCGGCGCCGCGCAGGCGGGCGATGCGTTCGAGATCGGCCTCGCCGCCCGTCGGCCGGATGAGCCGGCGCAGCGTGCCCGCCAGGCCGTCGTCGGGCAGCGCCGGGCGATGGTGGTCGAGCACCGCCGACAGCGCCACGCCCAGCTCCTCGGCCCGCTCGAGCATCCAGCGGGCGAGCCGCGACTTGCCGGTGCCCGCCGCGCCGCGCACGACCACCAGCCGCCGGGCGCCGCGGTGCACATCGCCCAGGGCGCGCCAGACGCGATCACGCTCGGCCTCGCGACCAGTGAACGGCGGCACCCGCAGCCCGAAGAGCGCGCGCCCGGCGCCTTCGAGCCGCGGCGAGCGTCCCCCCTCGGGCGGGCGCCAGTCGTCGGGCAGCGGGGGGTGCACATCGCGCGCGGGCGACGCGCCCGGCGTGGGCTGCCAGTCGCCGCCGTCGAGCGTGGTCGTCAGGTCGCCATCGTCGGCCAGCGTCTCGGCGGTCGCGATGGATCCGCCGGCCGGCAGCACCACCTCCGCGTCCAGCGGCGCGAAACCGGCGAGGGCGGCGCGGGCGGCGGCGGCGCTGCGGAAGCGATCGCGCCAGTCACGCTCGAGCAGCCGCAGCAGCCAGTCGGCCATCGCGTCGGGCACGCCCACCAGCGCCGCTTCGGGGGTCGGGCGCGGACCCGAGACGTGGGCCACGGCATACGCCAGCGGCGTGCGCGCGGTGTAGGGCTGCGCGTGGCAGACGAGCACCCAGGCCAGGCAGCCCAGCGCGTAGAGGTCGGTCCACGGGCCGATGTCCCGCGGCTGGTGGAACTGCTCGGGCGCCATGAACGGCGGCGTGCCCTGCACGCTGTCGCGGTCGGCCTCCCGAAACGCGTGGGAGATGCCGAAGTCGGCGAGCAGCGGTCGGATGCCATCGGGCGTCGCGGCGAGCAGCACGTTCTCCGGCTTGAGGTCACAGTGCACCAGCCCGCGGGCGTGGGCGTGGGCCAGACCGTCGAGCACGCCGCCGATGATGGCCGCCACCGACGGCCAGTCGAGGCGCTCGGCCCGCTCGGCGAGCGAGCCGAGCTCGGCGTGGGCCATGACCAGATACGGGGCGCCGGGCAGCAAGCGCGAGCGGGTCGTCGACGGGCCCAGGGGTCGGTCGGGTACCCGCCCGTGGTCGAAGATTGGCACGATGCGCGGGTGGTCCAGCGCGGCCATGCGCTCGACCTCGTGGCGGAAGGCCGCCCGCTGCCGCTCTCCGCGGAAGCGGGCCTGCAACACCTTGATCGCCGCCGGCGTGCCCGTCGGCCCGTGTCGGGCGGCGAAGACCGCGCCCATCGCCCCGCGCCCGATGACCCGCCCGACGGTGAACGGACCGAGCGTGATCGGACTCGGCTCGGGTCGGGCGGGCTCGGCGGGGTTCCGGGGCGACATCGGCCCATTTGACTGCGGCCCGGCGGGCGGCGCAAGGCGCGCTGTCTGCCGGGCGTCCGTCAATCGCCCTCCGCGCCGCGCTGCACGCTGCGCAGAGCGCGGACCACGGCGCGGCGCACCTGCGTCGGATCCAGCGGTCGGGTCACGACGCCGGCGAGGCCCATCCGGATCAGGTCGGCCAGCTCGGCGACATCGTCGGTGGCGGCGTCGGTCACCACGGCCGGATGGCGGCGCACCAGCTCAGCCAGCGTGGCCCGATCGGTCTCCAGCGCGATCACCAGCGGCGCGTCGAGGGCCAGCGCGGCCGGCCGGACCGCGAAGCCGGCCTCGATCAAGTCATCCCGCACCGCCGGCGGCAGCGGCCCGCGCACCGCGATGGTCTCGCCCTCGTCGTCGAAGGTGGGCATCGGCTGCGTGGCCCGGCCGACCATGCGCGCGCGCCGCCCGCCCACCGGCGCCGCGCCGCGGTCGATGCCCTCGATCACGTGCAGCGCTTCACGGGCCGAGGGGCGGTCGGCGGGGGCCTTGCGCAGCAGCCGGCGCGCCAGCGTCACCAGCTGCTGATCCGCGGGGGTGAGCGCGTGCATCGCCGGCGCCGAGGTGATCGCGAGCGCGAGCGTCGGATCGAGGTCGACCGACCCGACGCCGAAGGGATCGCGGCCGGCGACGAGGCGGTAGAGCACCATGCCCAGGGCGTGCACGTCGCTGGCGGCGGTCGGCGGTCGGCCCATGCTCTGCTCGGGCGAAGGGCCGCTGCGCTGCGGGCCGAGGCCGATACGCGCCGGCGCCAGCCGGGCGGCCCCGAAGATGCGCGGCGCCGCCGAGCGATCGCGCACGATGCACGCCGGGCGCAGGTCGCCGTGCACCACGTCGACGGCGTGCAGCCCGACGAGGGCCCGGGTCACCGCGCGGGCCACCCGCAACCGCTCGGCCGACGGCAGGACCCCCCGCGGCGGCAGCATCGACCCCCCGCCGAAGGCCTCGAGCGCCCGCCAGCTGCGCGGGCCGACATGGCCCGCCGCCAACAGCGGCACCACCCCCTCCAGCGCGCGGCCGACCAGGGGCTCGACGGCGCGGGTCGCCTCGCGGGCCAGCTCGGCGGTGTCCCAGTCGATCACTTCGAGCGAGACCGCGGTGCCGTCGGGCGTCGTCGCCAGGTGAAACCGCTCGCCGTCGGCGTCGAAGGCCGGGGCGAGAATGCGCAGGTCGCCGACGCGGACGTCGGGCGCGAGCCAGGGGCGGCGGGCGATCGCGGTCAATGGCGCACCTCGTAGAGCGCGA
This sequence comes from bacterium, assembly GCA_030427205.1. Classification (GTDB taxonomy): domain Bacteria; phylum Myxococcota_A; class Bradymonadia; order UBA7976; family UBA1532; genus JACKDM01. The sequence goes on from JAUHXC010000034.1 coordinate 79,042, forward strand.
CGGGCTCCGCGCGGCCGCTGACGGTGCGCCGCTCGACGAACGCGCAGTCGAACGCCGCGCCGGCGGCCTCGCGGGTGGCCTCGGTGACGAGGATCTGGCTCGGGCGGGCGAGCGCTTCGAGGCGGGCGGCCACGTTCACCGCGTCGCCGATTGCGGTGTACTGCATGCGCCGGTCGCTGCCGATGTTGCCGACGACCGCCTCGCCGCTGTTGATGCCGATGGCCAGCGCCAGCTCGACGCCGTGGCGCGTCTGCCAGCCGCGGGCGGCCACCTCGATCCACTGCATCATCTCTTCGGCGGCGGCCAGCGCGCGGGCGGCGTGGTCGACCTGCGGGTCGGGCGCGCCCCACACCGCCATCAGGCAGTCGCCGATGAACTTGTCGACCACCCCGCCGTGGCGGAAGACGATCTCGGTCGACAGGGTGAACAGCTCGTTGAGCAGGCCGACGACGGTCTCGGGCGGCAGCCGCTCGCTGAGCGGGGTGAAGCCGGCGATGTCGGCGAACATGACCGTGATCGGCATGCGCCGGCCGCCGAGCGCCATGTCCTGCTTGCGCTCGACGACCCGATCGACCAGCTCGGCGGGCAGATAGCGCCCCAGATCGCCGCGGATGGCGGCCTCGGCGGCCAGCGCGGCTTCGCTCTCGGCGAGCCGGCCGGCGGCCGACGACAAAGCCCCGGCCAGCGTCTCGAGCTCGTCGGCGGTCCGCAGGGCGAGCGGGGCGTCGAAGTCGCGCACCGCGAGGCGGTCGACATAGGCCATCAGCGCGCGCAGCGGCGCGGTCAGGCGCCGGGCGACGAGCCAGCCGGCCAGCCAGGCGAGCAGCAGCGCGACGACGACGCTGAGGGCCACCGCGCGCCGGGTCTCGACGAGGCCGGCGAAGACGATGGCCGCCGGCTGCTGGACCACGACCGACCACGGGGTGCCGGCGATGGGCACCCGCGCCGCGACCCGCCGCTGACCGTCCGCCGAGACATAGGCCCGCGAGGGCGCGAAGCCGGCGCGGTGGGACTCGGCGGTGAGGTCGTCGAGGGCCGGCGAGTCGACCGTCGCCCCCGGCGGGCCCGCGCCGAGGATCCGGCGGCGCTGCAGGTCGACGACGTAGATCGGATCGGGCTGGCCGGCGAAGAACGTGCGGGCGAGCCGCCGGAGCCGGGCCCGCACGGGCGCGAGCGAGACGGCGCTGACGAGGTGGCCGGTGGCCCGCCCGGCGACCTCGATGGCCAGCGCGACCGGCACCCGCACGTTGTCGGGCGCGACGTCGTTCACCTCGGCCGGGCCCACCGTCGAGCCACGGGCGACGCGCAGATCGGCGGCCAGCCGGGGCGGCGGCTCGACGCGCAGCCCGTCTTCGAGCAGCGCGTCGATCAGGCGCCCGTCGGCGTCGTAGATCGCGACGTGATCGAGCAGCGGATCGGCGCCGACCAGGACGGTCGCCAGGGTCACCCGCGCGTCGTCGGCCAGCCCGTCCGGCCCGCCGACGTCGTCCTCGACCAGCAGCCGACGCACCGCCGCGAGGGACGCCGTGGCGCGATCCTGCTGCGCGGCGACGGCGCGGCCGATGTCGCCGGCGATGGCCAGCTGAAACTCCCGCGCCCGCTCGGCCAGCGCCCGCTCGTTGACGTCGTAGACCCGCCAACCCACCGCGAGCAGCGGCAGGGCCGTCAAGACCAGCGCGACGGCGGTCAACTTGAGCCGAAGCGGCCGCCGCGGCCCCACGCGGCCTGCTGGGGCCGCGTGGGGCCGCGCGGATACCGAGGTATCGCTCATGGCACCAACCGCCGCCAGCGGGCCCAGTGGGCCGGGTGGTGGCGCGGCACGCGGCCCGGCACGGCGGCGCGGGTCATCGCGTCCAGCCGCCAGCGGCGGACCGCGGCCGTCGGCGCGAGCGCCTCGGCGACGCGGGGCACGTCTTGGGGCAACAGGGCCCCGGCGCCGCCCGCCGCGGGGGTGAAGACCAGCGCCGGGCCGAGCGGCTGCCCGCGCAGGCGGGCCCAGAGATGCCCGGCCGCCTCGGGGTCGCCGCCCGGCGCGCCGACGAGGATCTCGGCGAGCCCGGCCCAGCGGGCCAGCGCGGTGGACGGCGGCGCCCCGTCGACGATCAGCAGCCGCGCGCCGCCCGGGGTCAACGCCTGCTCGTCCACCGCGCCGCCGACGTGGGCCACGGCGGCCCGCAGCCCCTCACGCATCGACGCCACGGGCGGCGCGGCCCGGCCCGCGGCCGCGCGATCGGCCGGCGCCATGTCGATCCCGGCGGCGCTGGCGTCGGCCTGCGCGGCGCCCGGCACGCAGCGGCCGAGACAGCGCAAGACGGGGCGCCCGGTCGCGAGGAAGGTCGGCGCCAGCCCGGGTCGCTCGGGCGGCGCGAGCACGAGCGCAGCGAACGGCAACTGGTCCAGCGGCGGATCGGCGTGGATGCGAATCGGCGCGTCGCCCAGCGTCTCGCGCAGAGGCGGCGGCACCAGCACCTCGGCCGCCGCGGCCAGCGCCCGCCAGGTCGCGGCGTGGGGATCGCCGCCGCCGTCGGTGGGCCACGGCTCGGCGCGGCTCAGGCCGGGGCGCACGCCCTCGACCAACGCGCGCAACGCCGCCGGCGCCGGCAGCGGATACGACTGCGGGGCACCCGCGGCCGGCAGCACCCACAGCCGGGCGGCCCGCGGACCGACGCGGAAGATCCAGCGGGGGCCCGGCGCGTCGAGCGATCCGCGGGGGATGGCCGGGCGCACCAGGGCGGCCCACGCGGGGTGGGCCTCGGCCTGCGCGTCCAGGGCCGCCGTCAGCTCGACGCGGGCCGCGGCCAGGGCGTCCTGGGCGGCGATCCGATCGGCGTCGTTCGGATCGGCGGCGCGGCGGGCGGCGCGGCTCCAGGCGGCGACCCGGCCCTGCACCGCGGCCACGGCCCCGTTCACCCGATCGGTGGTCGGCCCGGCGGGCGCCGGCCGCCAGCGGCGCTGGGCGAGCTCGGCGGCGCCGATGGCCGCGAGCACGCTCTCCGGATCATCGACGGGCAACCGCGCGGCGGCGTGGGCCAGGGTCGCCGGCGTCGTGGGGCGCGGCAGGCGCGGGCGCCCGTCCAGCAGCGCCTCGCGCAGCGCATGAACCGCCGCCCGGCGCTGGGCCGCCGCATCCGGGCCCCCGCTGCGCTCGGCGACCTCGGCGGCCAGCGTATGCACCGCCGCCCGCACTTCGGGCGGGATGGCCCGCCACCGCGGACTGCCCTGCCCCGCGGGCGCAGCGGGCAGGCCGTCGAGCCGTGGCCGAGCCCAGACCCGGCATACGGCCGCCCGCAGCGTCAGGACCGGGTCGGGGTCGGCGATCTCACCGGCGATGCCGGCCAGCGCGTTGGCGGCGGCACGCGGCTGATCGGCGGCGAGGCAGCCGGCGGCCACGCGGGTCCGGCGATCGGCGACCCGGGACAGCGCCGCGCGGGCCCCCTCCCGATCGTCCCGGGCGAGCAGGACCCCGGCCAGCTCGAGCGCCGCGTGCACATCGGGCCAGACCCGCAACGCGAAGCGCAGCCGGGACTCGGCCTCCGCCCGGCGGCCGTCGAGCCACAGCGCGGCGGCGGCCAGTCGGTGCAGGCGGGCGCGCAGCGGGCGTTGGCCATCGGCGAGGCCGGCGTCGCGCACGGTCTTCAACCCGGCGTTGGCCCAGGAGAAGGCCGGCGCGGCGCGGCCCTGAAGCAGCCGCACGCGCCCTCGCACCGCCTGGTTCGCGGCCCGCTCGGCCGGCGGCAGCGCTGCGTCGGCGGCGGCTGCGTCGGCGGCGGCTGCGCGACGGGCGGCTTCGGGCAGGTCGCCCCGTTCGAGCGCGAGGCGGGCGAGCAGCGCGTCGACGCCGGCCTGCTCTGGGGCGGGCAGCGCCGCCCGGGCCGCGAGCGCGCGGGCCCAGGCGTCGTCCAGGCGCCCGCGGGCGTCGGCCAGGCGCGCCCGCTCGAGATCGATCCGCGCCGCCACCGCTGCCCGGTCGCGGGCCGCCTGCTCGCGCCGATCGGCGGGCACGGTGGCCTCGATGACCCCCGCCTCGCGCAAGCGGGCGAGTAGCGTCGCGGCCTGATCGAGCAGCGTGATGGCCTGACGGTCGTCGATGCCGATCCGCGCGGCGCCGGCCGTGCGCAGGTGGCGGACGGTGCGCAGCAGGATGGGCGCGATGTCGACGTCGGTGACGGCGCCGTCGACCGCCAGGATCGAGCCGACGCGGGCCTCGAGGTCGACGTCGCCGCGGTCGAGGCGAAGCTGCAGGCCGCGGGCCTCGCCGCGGGCGATCAGCCAGCGATTGCCCACCGCGCCCAGCTCGTCGAGCATCGCCTGCCGCTCGGCCAGCCGCCGGGCCGGCTCGTCCCAGGTCTGCGCGAGCAGGCCGCGCAGAAAAGACGCACGCGGGCCGGGGCCGCTCTGGCTCAGCTCCACCTGGCGGGCGCGGGTCAACGCGCCGCGGGCCTCGCTCGATCGACCGGCCACGAGCGCGGCGATGCCGCTGTTCTCGAGGCGGCCGAGCAACGAGCGCCGATCGGCCCCAGCCGGCGGCAACGCGCGCCAGAGCTCGTCGTGCCCGGTCAACGCCAGCCAGCCGGCAGCCAGCCGACGGGCGGCCTCGGTCAAGCCCTCGGCTTCGGCCTTGCCGCCCAGGGCCCGGCGGCTCAACGCCGCCCGATGCAGCAGCCCGTAGAAGACCCCGCGGGCCGTCGTCGAGGCGTCGAAGGCCAGCGGCAGCGCGTCGGCCGGGCGGCGGATGGCGTCCATCGCCGCCCGCACCGCCTGCGCCTGCGCCGCCAAGCGCCCGTCGGGCTCTCCGTCCAGGACGACCCGCGGCGCGACGTCGCCCAGATCGGCGAGGTGGTCGGCGACGGCCCGGGCCCGCGCGCGAATGCGGGTCCGCTCGGCCGTAGGCAGCCCGGGGGTCACCAGATCGAAGACATAGGCATAGAACCAGGCCCGCGCGCGGTCGGGCTCGGCGGCGATGCGCGCGGCGTGGGCCTGCGCGTCGTCGCCGACGCGATCCAGCGCCGTCTCGAAGGCCGGATCGGCCGCGGCCGGGCTCGCCAGCAGCGTCGTCAGCAGCGCCGCGAGCAGCATGGCCCGCGGCGCGCGGCGCGCGATCGAGCGTCGTCCGCCGCCCCTCATCGCGCCGCCTCGCCGGTCACGCTCAGCGTGCGCGCGCCGCAGCGCAGCCGATTCTCACCGGCCACGACGCGCACCTCGGGGGCCGCCGCGTCGACAGTATGGCAGCCGGCCACGCGCGTACCGACGGGCAGCGCCATGCCGTCGGCGATGGGCGCCACCTCGATCACCCACGGCTTCGACGGCAGGCTCACCAGCCCGTCGCCGTCGGTCACGGTCAACCGGGCGGTGTAGCGGCCCACGGGCAGCCCGCTCAGGGTCAGCGACGGCGGGTCGGGCGGCAGATCGGCGGCGGCGAAGCGCGCATCGCCCCGGGACAGCTCGATGCGATAGCCCACGCCGTCCGTCGGCGCCCAGGCCAGATCGAACACCGCGGCGTCGGCGGTCGCGCCCCACGCCGCGCGGGGGTTCTCGGCCGACCAGACCGGCGCGGGTGGCAGCGGCCGGGGCGGCGCGGGCGACTGGCCCTTGCGCACGGTCGTGCCCATACCCGTCGAGACCGCCACCGTGCCCCGCCCGCCGAGCCCCGAGACCTGCACCGGGTCGCCGCCGTGATTCGAGACCGCGCTCGCGCCGTCGTCGGCCGACAGCAGCGCCTCGCCCGCCGTCAGCGCCGCCACGCCCGACGCGCTCTCGACCCGCATCGTCGACGCCTCGCCGCGCAGCCCGGCCAGCCGACTGCGCAGGGTGCCCCGGGCGAGCCGCACCCGGTTGGCGGTGCGGGTGGTCTCCCGAGCGGTGCGGCCGAAGATCACCAGCAGCGTATTCTGGTGCATCTCGACCCGGCTCGCGTCGCGGAAGGTCAGCTCGGCGGCGGAGCGGCTGTAGGTGCTGACCCGGTAGCCGGTGGTCAGCGGCGTGCCGTCCCGGGCCGGCTGCCAGCCCTCGACGCTGCCCGGGCGATGCTCGACCCGCTGCACGACCTCGGTCACCCAGGCGTCGGGCGGCAGCGTGGGCGGCAGGGTCAGCGTCTCGCCGGGCACCAGCCGATGGGGCAGCGCGGGGCCGAGGCGCGGGTTGAACTCGTGGATGATGTCCCAGCGCTCGCCGTCGCCATACAGGCGGCGCGCGATGCCCGAGCAGGTATCGCCGCGGGTGATGGTGTACTCGACGGTCTCGACCTGCGGCACGTCTGCCACCGCGGGCGCGGCGAGGCCGCTGAGCAGCCCGAGCAGCGCGAGGGCCGGCCGACGGTGGGCGCGCGTCGTCTTCGATCGGGAGTGCATGCCCCCCTCGGTAGCAGGTCCCGTGCCGTGTCCGCATGCGGCGACTTCCGTGTCTCATCGAGACAAACTGTACCCGCCCGCCCCCAAACGAATCAGTGGCACACCGCCGTCTGTCTCATGAGACATGCCAGCGGCCCCTCGCGCCGGCACCGCGCTCCGGGTAGGCTCCCCCGACGCCCCCACCGGCTACGCGGAGATACGATGCGGCCCGACCAGCCCCAGCCTCAGCCCGGCCAGAGCCCCGAGCAGGCCTCCGAGCACAGCGACAACCGCCGCCCGGGCGACCACATGACCGCCGCCGAGTTCCGCGCGGCGGGCCACGCCGCCGTCGACTGGATCGCCGACTATCTCTCGACCCTCGAGCAGCGCCCGGTGCTCTCCACTGTCGAGCCGGGCGCGATCGCCGCGCAGCTGCCGGCCCATCCGCCGCAACGGGGCGAGCCCTTCTCGGCGATGCTCGCCGACCTCGAGCGCGTCGTCATGCCGGGCATCACCCACTGGCAGCACCCCAGCTTCTTCGCCTACTTCAACTCGAACGCCTCGGGGCCGTCCATCCTCGGCGAGCTGCTCTCGGCGGGCATCGGCGTGCAGGGCATGCTCTGGGCCACCAGCCCGGCGTGCACCGAGGTCGAGACGGTGATGATGGACTGGCTGCTCGAGCTGTTGGGCCTGCCCGACATCTTCCGCTCGACGGGGCCCGGCGGCGGGGTCATCCAGGACACCGCGTCGAGCGCCACGCTGTGCGCCATCCTCGCCGCGCGCGAGCGGGCCACCGGCTGGCAGACCGACCGCACCGGCGTCGACCGGGCGCTGTGCGTCTACGCCTCCGACCAGACCCACTCCTCCATCGAGAAGGCGGTGCGCATCGCCGGGCTGGGCAAGGATCAGCTGCGGGCCGTCGCGTCGGACGCCCGCGGCGCGCTCGATCCGACGGCCCTCGCCGCCGCCATCGCCGCCGATCGCGCCGCCGGCCGGACCCCCTGCGCGGTGATCGCCACCGTGGGCACCACCTCGTCCCACGCGATCGATCCGCTGCGCGCGGTGGGCGAGATCTGCCGCAGCGAAGGCGTCTGGCTGCACGTCGACGGGGCCCACGCGGGCACCGCCGCCGTCTGCCCCGAATACCGCTGGATCCACGACGGGCTCGAGCTGGCCGACAGCTACTGCACCAACCCCCACAAGTGGATGTTCACCAACTTCGACTGCGACGCCTTCTGGGTCCGCGACCGCGCGGCGCTGGTGCGCACCCTCAGCGTGCTGCCCGAGTACCTGCGCAACGCGGCGACCGCGTCGGGCGAGGTGATCGACTATCGCGACTGGCACATCCCGCTCGGGCGTCGGTTCCGGGCGCTGAAGCTGTGGTTCGTGATGCGCCACTACGGGGTCGAGGGGCTGCGGCGACACATCGGGCAGCACATCGCGCTGGCTCAGCGCTTCGCCGAGTGGGTCGCGGCGCATGACGCCTTCGAACTGGCGGTGCCCGCGCCGCTCAACCTCGTCTGTTTCCGCCATGTGGGCGGCGACGCCGTCAATCAGCGCATCGTGGAGACGCTCAACGCCTCGGGCGCGCTCTACCTGACCCATACGAAGATCGCGGGGCGCTACACGCTGCGCCTGTGCGTCGGCGGCACGTACACCGAGGCGCGCCACGTCGAGGCCGCCTGGCAGGCGATCACCGCCGCCGCAGCGGGCTGAGCCGAGCGCTCACTCGTCGACGGTGCTGCCGCTGCCCAGGCTGCCGCTGCTGCCCAGGCTGCCGTGATCGTCTTCGAGCAGCGCCGCGGGCACCCCCGGCGCCGTATCGCGGCCGGGATCGGCCCAATCCGGCGCCTGATGATCGCCCGTCCAGGCGTCGCCGACGCCGCTCGGGCCCTCGTCCCCGGCGCGGCGCGCCGCGAGCCAGGCGTCGATCTCGTCGAGCAGCTCGCTCTCGTCGGCGGCGCCGTCCACCGGCGTATCGCCCTCGTCCTCGCCCACCAGCCGGGTATACGACGCGCCCGAGCCGGTCGGGGTCAGCGCGTCGAGGGCCCGCTCGTCGAACGAGCGGTACAGCGCGTCGGCCTCGGCGATCTCGCGGGCGAACATGCGGTGCACCAGCGCGGCGGCGCCGGCTCGATCGTCGCCCGCGCCCACGGCCCGCCGCCAGCGGTCGAGATCATCGGCGAAGGCCCGCGCGGTGGGATAGCGCTCATCGGCCGACTTGGCCAACGCCCGGGCCATGATGCCGTCGAACGTCGCGTCGAGCCCCTCGGGGCGCACGGCGCTCGGCGGGTGGGCCGCCGCCCGGCGCACCGCGTCCATCACCGCGTTGTCGTCGTCGCCGCGAAACGGCACCCGCCCGCACACCGCGAAGTACAGCGCGACCCCCGCCGCGAAGACGTCGGAGCGCCGGTCGAGCACCTCCGAGCGGGTCTGCTCGGGGCTCATGTAGCGCACCTTGCCCTTGATGAAGCCGGCCCGGGTGCGCGCCTTGTTGAAGCGGGCCTTGGCGATGCCGAAGTCGGTCAGCTTCACCGCGCCGTCCGCGGCGACGAGGATGTTCGACGGGCTGAAGTCGCGGTGCACCAGCCCCAGGTGGCGCCCGCGCTCGTCGCAGGTCTCGTGGGCGTGATGCAGCCCGCGCAGGGCCTGCTCGACGATCCAGACGGCGGTGGTGGCCGGCAGCGGCTCGCGGCGCTCGCGCGCCCGGCGGATGATCGCCCGCAGGTCCGTGCCCGAGACGTACTCCATCGCCAGGAAGTACTGCCCGTCGACCACGCCGAACTCGAGGGTGCGGGTGATGTTGGGGTGGTCGAAGAGCGCGGTGATGCGGGCCTCGTCGGTCAGCATCACGATGAACTCGGGGTCGTCGTTGTAGACCGGCAGCGGCCGCTTGAGCGCGATCTCCTCGCCGCCGTCGGGGCCCGGGCGGCGCGCGCGGTACAGCTCGGCCATGCCCCCCGAGGCGACCCGGTAGAGCAGCAAAAACGGTCCGAAGGGGCGGGGGCGTCGCACGGCCCCGACGATAGGACGCCGGGCGGCGGAAGTCGAGTCGGGCGGTCGGCGGGCCGCGGTGGAACATCGCGCCCCGCGGCGCGGTTGCGGGCCGGGAGAGACACCGGCGGCGGGCCGCGCGCGGTTGCATTCGCCCGTGGCCGGTGCTAGTCCTGACCGTGGCCTCGGGGGGCCCGTCGGCCCAGCCCGACCCGTTGATCTGACCGGCCGTCGCCGGTGGGAGAATCCGAGATGATGCACCCGTTTCGCGCCGTGCGCACGGCGACCCTGGCCCTCTTCGGGCTGACCGGCTTCGGCCTGACCGTGGGCTGCGACAAGCCCGCCGAGAAGACCCCGGCCACCAGCGAGGCTGCGCCGGTGGCCGCCGAGAAGGCCCCGACCGCCGCCGCCGAGAAGGCCCCGACGCCCGCGCCGGCGCCGGCCGCCGCCCAGACCTACAAGATCAAGATCACCCCCGGCGACGCCGAGGCCGGCAAGCAGGCCACCAGCGTCATCGAGGTCACCCCGATGCCGGGGTACAAGATGAACAAGGACTTCCCCTCGAAGCTCGCCGTGGCCCCCGCCGACGGGGTCACCCTGGCCAAGACCGCCTTCGAGAACGACGACGCGCAGCTCACCGAAGAGGCCCTGCGCTTCGAGGTGCCCTTCACCGCCGCGGCCGCCGGCAAGCTCGACCTCGCCGGCAGCGCCGACTTCAGCGTGTGCAACGAGAACGCCTGCAAGCTGATCCGCGACGAGAAGCTCGCCTGGCAGATCGCGGTCCGCTGAGCCGCCCGTCGCCCGTTGGTCCTACCGCGCGAAAGGCGTCGACCTTGACTCCGCCCGAACGGCCCGATCCCGCAGCCTTCCTCGATCAGACCGTCGACTCGACCCGCAGCCGCTTCGAGGCTCGCGCGACGCTGCTCGGCTTCGCCGACTACCTCGATCGCGTCGCCGCCGAGCCGGCGGTGCACCTGCGCGACGCCGCCCGCTACGTGCGCGACGCCATCGGGTGGTTCGGCAGCGAGCCCGTCGAGCGGCCCTACGGGCGCTTCACCCGCTATCGCATCTTCGACGCGGCCTTCGACGACGGCCGTGACCCGGTCATCGGGCAGGAGGTCGTGCAGGAGGCCGTCGTCGGGCTGTTGACCGACTTCGTGCGCGCCGGCCGGGTCAACCGGCTGGTGCTGCTCAACGGGCCCAACGGCAGCGCCAAGAGCAGCTTCGTCGCCTGCGTGATGCGCGGCCTCGAGCACTACTCCGACCAGCCCGAGGGCGCGCTCTACACCTTCAACTGGGTCTTCCCGAGCGCGAAGTTCGGCAAGGGCGGCATCGGTTTCGGCGGCGGTCGGCAGGCCGACGATCTCGAGACCTACGCCCACCTGCGCGAGGGCGACATCGACGCCCGCATCCGCTGCGAGACCCGCGATCATCCGCTGCTGCTGCTGCCCCGCGCGGCGCGGCGGGCGTTCATGCGCGGTCTGGTCGGCGAAGACGTGCCGCTGCCCGACAGCCTCGCCGAGGGTGAGCTCTCGCCCAAGGCGCGCCAGATCTTCGACGCGCTGCTCAAGGCCTATCAGGGCGATCTGGCCGAGGTGCTCAAGCACGTGCAGGTCGAGCGCTTCTACATCAGCCGGCGCTATCGCGAGGCGGCGGTGACGGTCGATCCGCAGATGCGGGTCGACGCCGGCGTGCGCCAGATCACCGCCGACCGCAGCCTGGGGTCGCTGCCGCCGAGCCTGCACAACCTGACGCTCTTCGAACCGGTGGGTGATCTGGTCGACGCCAACCGCGGCGTGCTCGAATACAACGACCTGCTCAAGCGCAACATCGAGGCCTTCAAGTACCTGCTCTCGACCTGCGAGACGGGCGCGGTGCGGCTCGAGACCATGGTGCTGCACCTCGACGCGGTGCTGCTCGGCACGTGCAACGCCGGCCGGCTGACCGCGTTCAAGCAGAGCCCCGACTTCGCCAGCTTCAAGGCGCGCATCGAGCTGGTGACGATGCCCTATCTGGTCGACTACCGCCTCGAGCGCGAGATCTACGCCGGCGTGCTCGACGAGCTGGGGCGCGACCTGCCCGTGGGCCCGCATGTGGCCGAAGCGCTGGCGCTGTGGGCGGTGATGTGCCGCTTCGAGGCCCCGCTCGTCGACGAGGACGACGGCTACCCCGAAGACATCCGCAAGGTGCTCGGCGGCATGAGCCCGCTGGACAAGGCCCGGCTCTACGCCGAAGGCCGGGTGCCCGACGGCACGCCGCGGGACGTGGCCAATACCATCGTCGGCTTGATCCCCGCGCTGTATCGCGAGCGGTCGAAGTCGGAGCTGTACGAGGGCCGGCGCGGCCCCAGCCCGCGGGCGCTCAAGGGGCTGCTGCTGTCGGCGGCGCGCGGCGCGAAGAGCTGCCTGACCACCGTCGGCCTGCTCGACGCGCTCGCCGGGCTGGTCGAAGAGACCGCGGTGTATCCCTGGCTCGCCATCGAGCCCGAGGGGCCGTGGCATCACCCCAAGAAGGCCATCGATCTGGTGCGCGCGTGGTACCTCGACAAGGTCGAGGACGAGCTGCATCAGGCGATGGGGCTGGTCGACGAGACGGCGACCACCGAGCTGTTCCGGCGCTATATCGACCACGCGGTGCACGCGGTGCGCGGCGAGAAGCGCATCAACCCGGTCACCGGGCGCGCCGAAGACCCCGACGTGCAGTTCATGCAGAACCTCGAGAAGCGGCTGCGGGTCGAGGTCGGCGAGGGGCGCGACTTCCGCGAGGGCGTCGTGCACCGCATCGCCGCCTGGCGCATGGAGCACCCCGACGACGCGCTGGACTACGGCCGCATCTTCGAGGCGCACATCAACCGGCTCAACGAGAGCTTCTACGAAGAGAAGCGCAAGCAGTCGACGCGCATCCGCCGCGACCTGCTCTCGCATCTCGTCGACGACGGCACCCGGCTCGAGCCCGAGGCGCTCGCCCGGGTGAAGCAGACGGTGCACGCGCTCGAGCGCGACTTCGGCTACGACCGCAGCTGCGCGGTGGAGGTCATCGGGTTCTTGTTCAGGCAGCGGGTCGGCGCCGCCGAGTAGCGGCCCGTTCGCGCAGCGACAGGGAGTGAGAAGGGTGAGAATCGTGAAACGCACGCTCTTGATCGCGGCGTGTCTCGTCGGCGGCGGGCCGGCCTTCGCGGCGGAGGGCGCCCGCTCGCCCGCCGATCTGCTCGCCGAGTACGAGACCGAGGCCCGCGCGCTCACCGAGAAGGGCGGCAGCGCCCGCGTCGCCGAGCAGATCGGCACCCTGCGGGCGTGGCTGGGTGAGGCCCGGGCGTACCTCGCGGCCGACGAGCCCGAGCTGCTGCAGCGGCGGCTCGAGCTCGCGCGGGCCCAGATCCGGCTGATCCGGGCCAATATCGACCGGGCGTCGGTCGAGGCCGAGGTGCGCAGCGTGCGCGATCAGGCCGAGGCCACCGAGAAGTCGGCCACCGAGCTGCGCAACGAGGCCTTCCGCCTCGAGCAGCGCCTGACCGAGCTCGAGCAGCAGGCCGCCGCGGCCCCGGCAAACCCCGCGGCGCCCGCGGCGCCGGTGGAAGATGCGCCGCCCGCGCCGACGCCGGGAGGTGCCCCGTGAAGCGCGCCGCCCGCGCGCTGCGCGCGACGGGGCTCGCCGTGGTGCTCGCCGGCGGGCTCGCCGCCTGCGGCACCCAGCCCAAGCCGGCCGAGCTGTTGACCTTCGAACAGCTGCGCCTCGGCGAGACCGCCCAGCTGGTTCAAGACCGCCAGCCCGACCTCTACGCCGAGGCCGAAGCGGCCTACAAGAAGGCGCTGCTCGCCCACGAAGACGACGAGCCCGAAGAGACGCTGCACTACACCCGGCTGGCCGACATCACCTGGCAGACCGCCGTCGCCCGCAGCCAGCTCGAAGACCGCCGCGCCGCGCTCAAGGCCGCCCAGCGGGACTTCGACGCCGCCAGGCAGGCCCAGAGCGACGCTCAGCAGCGCAAGACGCTGGCCGAAGAGGGCATCCAACGCCAGCTGCGGCTGATCGAGACCCGGGCGCAGCTCGCCGAGGCCGAGGCCCGCAGTCGGCAGGTCAAGAAGGCCGCCGACGCCAAGGCCAAGGTCGACGAGGCCGCCGCGAAGGTGGCCGAGGCCGAGGGCGTCGACGCCGCCCGCCACGCGGTGGGCGAGTTCAACAAGGCCAACGCCGGCCTGAAGATGGCGCTCGAGCAGTTCGGCAAGGGCGACTACAAGCAGGCGCAGACCACCGCCGGCTTCGTCATCGCCGACGCCGACGCGGCCATCGCCGCCGCGAAGCCCAAGTGGGCCCTCGAACAGAAGATGCGCAATATGGAGGCCCGCATCCGGGCCATCCTCGACGCGGCGGCCACCGTGCCGGGGGCCGAGAGCCGCCTCGAGCCGCGCGGCGCGGTCATCACGCTGCGCGAGCTGTTCGCCTCGGGCAAGACCGCCATCGAGACCGAGCGGCTCATGGCCGTGCAGCAGACAGCGAAGATCGCCCGCGATTTTGCAGAGTTCCGCCTCATCGTCGAGGGGCACACCGACAACCGCGGGCGCAAGTCGCGCAACCTCGAGCTCAGCGAAGAGCGGGCGCGGGCGGTGGCCGGGCAGATTCAGGGCAACGGGGTCGACGGCGGTCGCATCACCGCCATCGGTCGCGGCGACGACGAGCCGATCGACGACAACAGCAGCCGCGAGGGGCGGGCGCGCAACCGGCGGGTGGACGTGGTCTTCCTGCGGCCGACCGAGGCCGAGCTGGCGCGTTGAGCCGCGAGGGCCCGCCGAGAGCGCGGGCCCGGCCGGCGGCTCAGCGCATGCGGTGGCCGCCGCGCTCTTCGAGGACCCGCTTGACCTTGCCGAGCACGTCGTCGATCTGAAAAGGCTTGGTCACGTAGAACTTCGCCCCGACGTTGATGCCTTCGATCATCGTGTGGGGGTCGCTCTTGGCGGTGAGGAAGATCACCGGGATGCCCCGGGTCTCGCGCAGGTTCTTCAGCGCCTTGGTGAAGGTCAGCCCGTCGAGGTTGGGCATCATCACGTCGACGATGATCAGATCGGGGCGGTAGTCTTCGAGCACCCGCAGCCCGTCGAGCCCGTCGACCGCCTCGCGCACGTCGTAGTCGTGCTTGACGAGCAGCCGGGCCACCATCTGGCGGACGTGGGCTTCGTCCTCGATGATCAGGATGTTCTTCTTCTCGTCGGACATGCTGGCCTCTCGTCGCGCAGATCTCTCTCATACATGCATCGGCGGCGACGGGCAATCCGACAGACATCGGCCGTGGGAACAGTTTCCCCTGTGAATCGGCCGCGGGCCGCGTATCATCGGTGCCCGATGAACGAACCGCGCTACGGTCGCTACACCGTCGTCGACAAGATCGGCCAGGGCGGGATGTCGGTGGTCTATCGAGCCATCGATCCGTCCCTCGATCGCGCGGTCGCCCTCAAGGTGATGCACCCCCACCTCGCCGACCGCCCGGAGTCGCGGGCCCGCTTCGCCCGCGAGGCGCGCGCGGTGGCCCGGCTGCGCCATCCGCACATCGTCGAGGTCTACGACTTCGCGCCGGCCGACAGCGAGCAGGCGTACATCGTCAGCGAGCTCATCGAGGGCCCGACGCTGCGCGCCTTCGCCGAAGATCACGCCCTCGCGCTGCCCGAGGCCGCCGCGCTCTTGATGCTGCCGATCGTCGAGGCCCTGGCCAAGGCCCACGAAGCGGGCATCGTGCACCGCGACGTCAAGCCCGAGAACATCATGATCCGGCCCGACGGCTCGCCGGTCTTGATGGACTTCGGCATCGCCCAGATGGTCGATACCGAGACGCTGACCGCCACCGGCACCGTCCTCGGCTCGCCGGCCCACATGGCGCCCGAGGTCATCGACGGTCACGAGGTGGGCGCGCCGGCGGACGTCTTCGCGGTGGGCACGGTGCTCTACTGGCTCGTCTGCGGCGCGCTGCCTTTCGCCGGCCCCAACCCGTCGGCGCTGTTCCGGCGCATCCTCGAAGGCCGCTTCGATCCGGTCCTGCGCCGGCGACCGCACGCCGGGCGGGCGATGGCCCGGCTCATCGAGCGCTGCCTGGCCACCGACACCGCCGAGCGCCCCAGCGCCGCCGAGCTCGCCGACGCGCTCGGCGAGCGGCTCGCCGACGCCGGCATCACCGACCTGCGCAACGAGCGGCGCGACTTCGTGGGCGATCCGGCGGTCTATCAGGACGAGCTGGGCCGGCGCCTGCTGCCGCGGCTGGTCACCCGGGCCCGCAGCGCGCTCGATCAACGCAAGACCGCCCGCGCCCTCGACCTGCTCGATCGGGCCCTGGCCCTCGACGAGCACCACCCCGAGGCGCAGGCGCTCGTCGAGCGCATCGAGCGGGGCCAGAAGCTGGGCCATCGGCTGCGGATCGCCGCGGCGGCGCTCTTGTTGTTGGGGCTGGGCGGCGCCGGCTGGTGGCTGGCGGCCGACGGCGCTACCGGCGATCTGTCGGGGGGCGACGGCCAGGACCCGACCGCGGCCGGTCAGCTTCCGCTCGACGCGCCGACCGCCCGCGCGCTGGACGCCGGCGCGGCGACCGCTTCACCGGGCGCCGACGCCACGCTCGCCTCCGCCCTCGACGGCACACCCGACGCCGCGTCCGATGCGCTGAGCTCCACCCCCGACGCCGCGCCCGACGTGGCGCCCGACGCCGTCGTCGACGCCGGCCGGATCACCGCCCGCCCGATCCGCCCGCGCACGCGTCGCCGCCGCCCGCGGCCGGTCATCCGCCCGCCCGAACCCGAGCCGACGCCGCCGCCGCCGACCTCCACCGCCCGGGTCGCCATCCACGGCCAGTACAAAGGCGCGCGGGTCTTCGTCGACGGCCGCCCCGAGGGCTACCTCTACGTCATCGAGCGCAAGGGCGGCCTCGACCTGCCCCCCGGGCGCCACGAGATCCGGTTCCAGAACCCGGGCTGCGCCGACCAGCGCCACATCGTCGAGATCGCCGAAGGCCAGACCCGGGCGCCGCCGGTGGCCTTCGCCTGCCAGCACCGGCCGGCGACGCTCCGGGTCGAAGGCCCCGAGATACTCGAGGTGCGCCGCACCGCCGACGGGCGACCGCTCGGCCGCACCAACCAGGACATCCGGGTGCCGGTCGAGCAGCTCAAGAGCCGCATCAGCTTGACCATCGGCCCCCTCGGGGATAGCGTCGAGCGCACGGTGACGCTCACCGCCGGCGAGCGTCAGGTCCTGCGCCTGGCGGGCCGGCCCGACCCCTGACCGACGAGCACGGGATACGATGTCCACGCCTCTGGCAGCACGCCCCGATGGCCGCGGAGCCGAGTGAGAGGCCGTCTGACCCGGGCAGTGCTGGCCGCGGCGATCAGCGCAGCGATCGCCGCGCCGGCCCACGCCAACCCCGAAGACGACCTGCGTGACGCCGAGAACTCCTATCTCTACGGCGACTATCCCCGGGTCATCGCCAAGCTCGAGCCGCTCGTCGAGCCCGACATCCTGCTCGCCGAACCCGACGACCTCGCCCGGGCCTACGAGCTGCTCGGCCTGTCGACCTTCTTCCTCGACCGGGTGGGCGACGCCCGCGGCTGGTTCGAACGGCTGATCCGATTCCGGCCCGACGCGCGGCTCAACCCGGTGCTCGTTCCGCCGCCCGCCGTCAGCCTCTTCGACGACGTGCGCGAGAGCCTCGCCGACGAGATCGCCCGCATGCAGGAGGCCCTGCGCAAGCAGCGGGAAGAAGAAGCCGAGCGCGAGCGCCTCGCCCGGCTGACCCGGGTGCGGGTCGAGACCCGGGTCAACTCACGGCTGGTGGCCGCCCTGCCCTTCGGCGTCGGCCAGTTCCAGAACGGCCAGGACGGCCTGGGCTACACCCTGCTGGCGACCCAGCTCGCGACCGGGGCCACCTCGCTCGGCTGCTTCATCGCCGTCGAGAACCTGCGCCAGCCCGGCGGCCGCTTCGACCGGGCCGACGTGGGCAACGCCCAGACCCTGCAGAACGTGCAGCTCTGGACCGGCGCCGCGGCGCTGACCCTGATGGTCGGCGGCGCGATCCACGCCTGGATCACCTTCGTCGACGAGGTGCCCCTGCGGGAGATCGCCCTGCCGCCGACGGTGCCGGCGAGCCCCGGCGACGGCCTGCTGCGCTGGACGTTCTGAGCCCGTCCGCGCCCGCTGATCACTGGTCAGCCGATGCCATCTGGGTTAGTCTCCGGCGCGCCGCTCGACCGGCGATCGACGCAAGACCGGAGAAACCGATGCCCAGCCTGGTGACCCAGTCCTCGGGACGCGCGCATCCCATCCTGCGCAAGCTCACCTCGATCGGCAGCGATCGGGACAACGATCTGGTCATCGACGACGACGCGGTGGGCCCGACCCACGCCCACATCCGGCTGGAGAGCGGCCGCTTCGTGCTGCACTCGCAGAGCCGGGCGTGGCCGGTGCGGGTCAACGGCAAGAAGGTGCGCAAGCACGCCCTCGACCACGGCGACGAGATCCACGTCGGCGATACGCTGCTGCAGTTCAACCTGTGGGACGACCCGAGCAGCACCGCCGGCGCGATCCCCGCGATCCAGAACCTCGATCAGGTCGACGAGCTGAGCGCCTACCGCCGGCTGGCCGAGTTCACCGAGCGCCTCGCCGAGCAGGACGACCTCGACCGGCTGCTCGCCTCGCTGATGGACGAGGTCGTCGCGCTCGTCGGGGCCGACAAGGGCTTCCTGCTCAAGATCGACGGCGAGAACGTGCTCGTCGCCGCCGCGCGCAACGTCGCCCGCCAGGACATCGACCGCGACGGCGACCAGATCAGCGACAGCATCGTGCAGCGGGTGCTCGACAGCCGCGAGCCGCTGATCATCAGCGATGCGCTCAACGACACCGCGTTCAGCGGCAGCGTCTCGGTCATGCAGCTCAAGCTGTGCAGCGTGATGTGCGTGCCGCTGCTCTTCGGCGGGCAGCTGCTCGGGCTGATTTACGTGGGCAACGACAACGTCGTGAACCTCTTCGACGACCGCTCGCTCGAGGTGCTGACCGTCTTCGCCGGCCAGGCGGCGCTGCTCATCCAGAACGCCATCCAGAAGGCGGCGCTGCGCTCGGACAACGCCCGGCTGCGGGCCGAGATCGAAGAGCAGCGCTTCGGCCAGATCATCGGCGCCTGCGACCGCATGAAGGCGGTCTTCCGCCGGGTCGACAAGGTCGCCGGCACCGACATCAACGTGCTCATCCTCGGCGAGACCGGCACCGGCAAAGAGCTCATCGCCCACGAGATCCACCGCCGCTCGCGGCGGGCCGACGGCCCCTTCGTCGCGGTCAACTGCGGGGCGATCCCCGAGAACCTCATGGAGAGCGAGCTCTTCGGCCACCGCCGCGGCGCGTTCACCGGCGCCGTCGAGCACAAGACCGGCTCGTTCCAGCAGGCCCACGGGGGCACGCTCTTCCTCGACGAGATCGGCGAGATGCCGGTGCACCTGCAGGTCAAGCTGCTGCGGGCCATCCAGGAGCGCACCATCACCCGGGTCGGCGACAGCAAGTCGACGCCGGTGGACATCCGGCTCGTCTGCGCGACCCACGTCGACCTCGAGGCGGCCATCAAGGAGAACCGCTTCCGGGAAGACCTCTACTACCGGATCAACGTCGTCTCGATCCCGCTGCCGCCGCTGCGCGACCGCGACGAAGACGTCGTGCTCATCGCCCGCTACGTGCTCGACCGCCTCGCCCGGGAGTACGAGCGGCCGGTGAGCGGCTTCTCGCAGGACGCCATCATCGCGCTGCGCAAGCACACCTGGCCGGGCAACATCCGCGAGCTCGAGAACCGCCTCAAGAAGGCGGTGGTGCTCGCCGACTCGGCCCAGCTCACCCCCGACGACCTCGACCTCGACGAGGCGATGCTCGCCGACCAGATCCTGCCGCTCGCCGAGGCCAAGGAGCGCTTCCAGATGCGCTATATCGACCAGATCCTGGCGCTCAACGACGGCAACCGCACCAAGACCGCCCGCGACCTCGGCGTCGACCCGCGCACGATCTTCCGCCACCTCGAGAAGAAGCGGAACGAAGAGGGCGATTGACCGCCCGCCGGGTCGACCGCGCCCGACGCACGCCGCGCCGCGGCCCGTTCTGCGCCGATTCCTCCCATACCCCTCTACAGACCCGTTCCAGACCGCAGTGAAGCCGTTTTCCGGCGATTTTGTCCTTTGCGGCGGCTTCGAGGCTTCTGCTAAAAAGCGTCCGCTGTCGCCAGGACCCGGCCATGACGAGCGGCGTCACCGGGGGCGACCGGACCGAAACAACTGGGGAGAATTGACGCGATGAATCGTTTGCGCGACCTGCTCGTGATTGCCATGGCCTGTGGCTCCTTGATGTTCACCACCGCCTGCGACGACGACGCCAACGGCGGCGACGACACCGTCGACATGGGCACCGGCGGCGAGGGTGAGGGCGAAGGCGAGGGTGAAGGCGAAGGCGAAGGCGAGGGCGAAGGCGAGGGTGAAGGCGAAGGCGAGGGTGAAGGCGAGGGTGAGGGCGAAGGCGAGGGCGAGGGTGAAGGCGAGGGTGAGGGCGAGGGCGAAGCCCGCGAGTGCGCCAACCCCGACGCCGACACCGACCCGCTCGGCGCCGGCGCCATCAGCGGTGAGTGGGGCCCCATCAGCCGGGTGAACGCCCTGGCCATCCCGGGCACGCCCGAGCAGTCGGAGGAGTTCGGCTGCGGTGACATGGTCGGCCTCAACGACGGCACCGGCCTCGCGGGCCTCATCGGCATCGCGATGATCGACCTCAACACCTTGGTGCAGCCGGACGAGAACGGCGACATCTCGGTGCTGCTGCTCGCCGCCCTCGAGGGCTGGGCCGAGGGCGAGACCGGCAACGCGGCCGGCGGCGGCGCCGGCATGGCGACCCTCAACATGTACATCGGCGAGCAGGGCGAGAACGGCGAGTTCCTCATCGACCCCTCGTCGTTCGGCGAGGACGGCAGCGCGCTCATCAGCTTCCCGGGCGCCAGCACCGAGTGCGGTGAGCTCTACACCCCGCCGTCGGACTTCGGGCTGCAGATCCCCATCCAGGAGGGCCTGGACCTCGACCTGTCGCTCACCGCCACCACCATCGGCTCGGAGCTGCGGGCCGACGCGAACGGCTTCGCCATGGTCAAGGGCACCCTGCAGGGCTACCTGACCCGCGAGGCGATCATCGAGCTGGTCGGCAAGCTGAAGATGCTGTGCGCCGAAGAGGGCGCGCCCGACTTCTGCGGCCAGGTCAACCAGCTGCTCGCCGGCGACGACATCGAGAGCCTCGTCGAGGACGTCGTGGTGCCCATCCTGCGCGGCTACGACGCCAAGGTCGAGGCCGACGGCACCGTCAACGACGGCAACGCGTGCGCCGACGGCTGCAACGCCATCAGCGTCTGCCTCTCGCTCGAGTCGGTCGGCCAGGCCGTCGCCGGCGTCGCGCCGGAGGACATGGGCGGCATGTGATGCGCCCCGCTCGCGGCCTCGGCCGCGGGTGAAGTGAGCGGCCGGGCCCTCGGGTCCGGCCGTTTGCGTTTCGAAGGGCGATCGGCCACGGTGCGCCGATGAAGCGCGCCCCCCAGACCGCCGACGCCCCGCGCAAGGAACGCCAGCCGCAGCGCATGACCCCCGATGGCATGCGCCGCGTCGCCGTGGCCCACCTGCAGCGCTTCCCCTGCGCGAAAGGGCACCTCCGGCGGGTGCTGACCCGCAAGATCCGCCGCTCGACCCGGCACTACGGCGACGACCCCCAGCCGCTCTTCGAGGCCGCCGAGGCCGCCATCGCCGACCTCGACGGCGGCGCGCTGCTCGACGACCAGCGCTACGCCGCCGCGCTGGCGGCGAGCCTGCATCGGCGGGGCAAGTCGCTGCGGGCCATCCGCCACAAGCTGCGCGAGAAAGGGGTCGACGGCGAGACCACCGACGACGCGCTGCGCGGGCTGACCGCCGATGACGACTCGCGGGCCGAGACCGACCTGAGAGCCGCGGTGCGCTACGCCCGCCGTCGCCGCCTGGGGCCATTCCAGCGGACCGCCGAGCGCCGCGCCGAGCGACGGGAGAAGGATCTGGCCGCGCTGGGCCGACAAGGCTTCGGCTATGGCATCGCGCGGCGGGTGATCGACGCCGACGACATCGATACGCTGCCCGGCGACTGATCGCCGGAACCCCGGCGCGCGCGGATCAATCCACGAGGCGCAGGTCGTCCACCGCGATCCGGCCCTCGGTATCGCGATCGTGCAGCGTGATGCGCACCGCGCGCCCGCGGGCCGCCGAGACATCCAGCGAGACCCGCTTCAGCTGCGGCCGACGCTGCTTGCGCGGCCGATAGCGGGCGATGGCCGCGCCGCCCTGCGCCGGCTCGACCCGCACCTCGACCTTGCCGCCGCCGCCCACCAGCAGCGTCAGCCGATCGGCGCTCACGGTGACCGGCGCCGACGTCAGCGCGCCGGTGCCCTTGCGGCTCGACCACGCCAGCGCCTTGCCCTGGCGGCCCTTGATACCGCGGCTCGCCGGCTTCGCCCCGAAGGCGTCGCCCGAGGCCGTCCAGCCCAGCCAGCGCCGCCCCTCGAAGTTCGCCGTCACCCCCTCGCCCAGCAGCCGCTCGGTGGGATCCTGCGCCAGCCAGAGCGTGCCCGGCCGCACCAGGAAGCCGGTGCGCGTCTTCAGCGCGTCGCCGTCGTAGTGAAAGCGCTCGCCGACGTAGTAGCTGCGCTCGAGGCCCGGCACCCGGTTGCGCTCGTCGACGACCACCGCCGCCCACTCCCCCGCCCGCAGCCGCGGGCCCAGATCGCGCACGCCGCCCATGAACGCGACGTCTTGAATGCCCATCTGGTGGGTATGCACCCGCCCGTCGCGCTGCCAGCTGTACAGCGGGTGCGCCGGGAAGAAGACCTTG
The DNA here is from genome assembly GCA_030427205.1 of bacterium. Taxonomy (GTDB): domain Bacteria; phylum Myxococcota_A; class Bradymonadia; order UBA7976; family UBA1532; genus JACKDM01. Next base: position 101,244 of record JAUHXC010000034.1, read on the forward strand.
CCCTCGACCTGCGCCAGCCGCGCGTCGAGGCGGGCCAGCGCCGCCTCGTCGGCCGCGTCGGGCACCTGGGCCACCGGGTCGTAGATCCAGGCGACGAGCTGCACCAGCACCGCCAGCGGCACCAGCGCCGCCCGCCGCGGCGCCCAGCCCTCGCGGGTCGTGACCAGATCGCGCGCCGCCAGCGGGATCATCGCCGAGGCGAAGAGCGCGATGGGCATCAGGCTGTTGCTGTAGGCCCACTGCGTCGAGTGATTCAGCGCGCTCGATCCGGCGCCGGCGACGAACATCAGCAGCCAGAAGCCGTGGGTCGGCGGCCGCATCGGCCCGCGGTTGGCCGCCCGAAACGCCAGCAGCAGCAGCGCGATGAGCGCCGGCGGCACGAAGAAGGCCCAGCGCGGTTCGAGGTACCACAGATCGCGATAGTACATATGCGGGAAGTCGGAGAACCCGCTCGCCCGGAAGATGAACGCGTAGGTCCACCACGCCGCCAGGAAGACGCTGAGGATGCGCACCGGCACCTTGCCACCGAACCAGACGAGCGGCAGCAGCAGCACCAGCGGCGCGACGAAGAGCACATCGCGCCAGTACTCGAGCAGGATGTTCTTCCAGTAGAACAGGTGCCCCTGGTGGCCCTCGAAGATGTAGGTCCACATCCAGCCGTCGGTCACCTCGGTGCCGACGTAGACCCCCAGCGCGGCCAGCCCGAACGCCGCCCCGCCGAAAACCAGCGCGTGCCGCCAGCTGCGCCACAGCAGATACAGCCCGACCGCCGGCACGAAGACGCTGGTGGTCTGCTTGGTGAGAAAGCCCACCGCGAAGATGGCGCCCGCCAGCAGCGCGCCGCGCCACGAGCGGCGGTAGTAGGCGGTGTAGGTGGCCGCGGCGACGAACGCGATGAACAGCGAATCGGGCCGGGCGAGGTCGTAGAAGGCGCCGGTGATGCGGAACATGCCCGCATACAGCCCCATCGCCAGCACGCCCCAGCGCCAGCCGGCCTCGCGCTGACCCACCCGAAACAGAAAGCCCAGCGTCAGCAGCGTCGCGCCGATGGAGACCGCGCGCCCCAGGCCCAGCGTCAGCCCGCCGAAGAGCTTCGCCAGCCCGGCCAGGGTCAGCGGATAACCCGGCGTATAGAAGAACGGCACGAAGTCGGCGCTCGGCGGCCCGTAGATCGGCTGACCGTCGAGCAGGCGGGCGGCGTGGCTGACCATGCCGCCCTCCATCCACTCCAGCTCGAAGCCGTAGGGCGCGCGCAGGATCGCCAGCACCACGAACAGCACGACGTAGGCCCCCGCGCCGACCACCGCGGCGTCGACCAGCCAGCGGGCGGCGTTCGAACCGATCCGGCCGGCGGGGGCGGACGGCGGGGCTGATTCAGGGGTCGGCTGCACCCGTCCTCCGAGGCTGTCGGGGCGGCGGCGAACCCGAAGGTCGCGGCCGAGCGCGCGCAGTATACAGCAGAAGACGCCGCCCGGCGCTCTCGGGGCAGAAGAGAGGGCGCGCGGGACGCTACTCGGTCAGCGGCGGCGTGCCCAGCTCGGCGTACGGGTCGATGATCTGCGGGTCGCGCCCCTCGGCCCAGGGCTCGACGAACGCGCGCGCCTGATGCTGCGCCTCGAGCGAGAGCGGCATGTTGCCGTGCTCGCTGAACTCGAGTTCCTCGTTGGTGACCCGGTCGAACTGGGTGTAGCCCGCCGTCGAGACCCCGCCGTAGACGTTGCCCTTCACCGGCGCCGGCACCTGCGGCAGCAGATCGTCGCCGAAGACCACCTGGCCGACGTGGCTCACGCCCAGCGCCCGGGCGAGGTAGACCCCCGTCGGCGCCGGCACCACGTTGTCGCCCGTCGAGCAGGCCACCAGCAGATCGATCGGCCCGCCGCCGCCGATGCGCTCGGTCAGGATCGACGGGGCCCAGGTCGCCGGATCGGCGCTGTCGATGGCCGCCTGCAGCAGCGGGATCAACCGGGCGAAGCGATCCTCACCGCCGACGAGGTTGGCCAGGATCGGCATGAAGCTCTCCAGATCGCCGCTGGCGGTGATGAACTTCGAGAGCAGCCCGCCCGGCACCTGCCAGACCGCCATGTCCAGCTCGGGATCGAGCGTCGCCAGCCCCGGCCCGAGCAGCCCGCCCAGGCTCACCCCGTAGTAGCCGATGCGATCGACGTCCAGATCGACCACGCCGTCGGCGTCGACGTCCGGGTTCTGGCGGATGAGCCGCAGCCCCTGCAGCCGGTCGAGCACCGTCTGGTTGAAGTTGCCCGTCAGCTGCCGCCCGTTGGCGTTGAGCCCGGTCAGGTTGAGGCCGAGGAAGCTCAGCGCGGTGTCCGAGCCATCGCCGCCGACCGACGTCGGGTGATCCTCGTGGCGCATGGCGTCCATCGCGACGATGGCGTAGCCGTCCTCGGTCCACAGGTCGGCGAGCTGCCCCGCCTGGCTGCGCCCCGAGCCGAGGCCATGACCCACGAAGAGCGTCGCGACGGGCCCCTCGGGGTCGAGCGGCAGCCACAGCGAGACGTTGAGCGTCCACGGGGCCTTGGGCGTCGGGGTGCTGATCGCCAGATCGTCGCGATAATCCCACGCGGTGAAGGTGCCCTCGCAGCGGCGCCAGCGCTCGGTGACCTCGCACTCGACCGGCGCGTCCCAGGCGTAGTCCCGGGCCTGGATGTCGGCGTTGATCGCCGCGTACACGTCGTGCTCGCGGTGGGTCGTGAAGACCGTCGCCGCGCTCACAGCGCCCGGATCGATGCCGGCGACCTCGAGCAGCCGCGCGTAGCCCGGCATCACCCGCTGCAGCCGCGCATCTTCGGTCTCGCCGGTGAGCAGGCCCTGCAGAGCCGGGCTCGGCGCGACGCAGTCCCCGTCGACCGCCTTGTGCTCGGCGGTGATCACAAAGCCATGGCGCGCGCCGGGCCGCATCGGCCGCATGGGCTGGATGATCGCGGTCGCGCCGTCCTCGGCGTAGGTCACCTCGAAGGGCACCCGCAGCGGCGGGTCGCTCTCCAGATCGAAGAGCATCGCCACCTCGCTCTCGGTCGACGCGGCGGCGCCGGTGGGCAGCGGCTCGATCGGCGCGGTGAAGCGCATCACGAGCGCCCCGTTGTTGCCGAAGCCCGACAGCTGACTCATGTCGCGGACGCTCTGGCCGAACAACGGCGGGATGCGGTCGACCCAGGGCACCTTCTCCGGGTCGAGATCGAGCCGCAGTCCGGTCGGGCTCTCGGGGTCGTCCCGGGTCAGCGCGTCGTCGGGGAAGAGCTCGACCTCGAGGCTCGCGAACGGGTCGTACTTCTGGGCCGTGGCTCCTTCGCAGAAGATCGACGTCGCCGGCTCGGGCTCGGCCTCCGGCTCGGGCTGAGGCTCGGGCTCGGGCTCGCCCTCCGGTTCGGGCACGAGCGGGGTGACGTCGTCGGGGCTCGACGCGGTGTCGTCACAGCCCAAGGCGGCGGCGGCGACGAGCGCGAGGGCGAAGAGGCGGCGGGCCATGGGACCTCCCGTTTTGTAGATGCGTTCAGCGGGCGACTCTTTGTGCAGGTGCGGCGGGGGTCGGCGCAAGTCCCGTGTACGCAAGTCGGATCACCGCCGCCGAGGCCGCCCGCGACCAACCGCGGCAGCGACCGCCCGCCCTCGGCTATAGTCCCCTGCCCTCGATTCGACCGACGCCGGGAGCCGCCATGACCGCCCACACCTGCCGCACCCCCTCCGCCCCTCTTCTGCTCGCTCTCTGCGCCGCGCTGGCCCTCGGCCTCGGCGCCTGCGACGACGAGCCCGACGACCCGACGGCCGACGCGGGCGCAGGCGGGGAAGGCGGGGCCGGCGCCGCGGGCGGAGAAGGCGGGCAGGGCGGCGACGGCGGCAGCGGCGGCCAGGGCGGAGACGGCGGCAGCGGCGGCGCGGGCGGCATGCCCGACCTGCCCGTCGCCGAGCGCACCATCGCCGAGCACGTCGCCCGCACCTGCTTCATCGAAGGCGACGACACCCCCATCGAGCTGCTCGACGGCCTCTCCGACCAGCTCGCCGAGGCCATCGACTGCGTACGCCCCGGCACCCTCAGCGACCTGCCCGACGGCAACTGGGCCCCGTGGGATCCCGTGCGCCCCATCCGGGTCGACGCCCGCGGCATCGACGACCTGCTCGGCGCCGCCGAGAGCGGCGACCGCCCGATGGTCATCAAGTGGGCCTACCGCGACGTCGCCGTGCAGCACCTCTTCTACCTGTGGACCCTCGAGAGCTGCGACTTCGCCGCCCCGCCGGGCCTGTCGAACCACCAGAACGGCCTCAGCGTCGACGTCGTCGAGCCCGAGTACTGGTCGCCGCTGCTGCGCGCCCGCGGCTGGGAAGACAACCTGCCCACCGACCGCCCGCACTTCGACTACGTGCTCGCCGAAGACGTCGGCCTCGCCCGGCTCTCGCTCTTCGCCTTCCAGGCGCTGCACAACCGCAACCGCCCCGCCGACCCCATCCCGCTGACCGGCGAGTTCGACGCCGAGACCGAGCGCGCCCTGAGCGACGCCCCGCTGGTGGGCTACGCCGAGGGCCTGTGCGACGGCGGCGCGCAGCCGCCCGAGCCCCCCGAATTCGCCGGACCCACCGTCGCGCAGTCCGCCTGGCGCGGCTGCGCGGCGCCCATCCCGCTCATCGAGGGCCTGTCCGCCGAGCTGGCCGGCACCATGGCCTGCGCCGACCCCGAGCGCGTCAGCCTCATCGAGCCCTGCGCCGACGCCGGCTGCCTGGCCATCGCCGGCCCGCCCAAGCCCGAGTGGCTCGAAGCGCAGACCCACGCCGCGCTGGTCGGCGTCTCCCAGGCCATCGGCCGCCCGCTGCGCATCGAGTGGGCCGGGCACGACGTCGCGCTCGCGTGGTTCCTCTACAGCGCCCGGCGCAACCTCACCTGCCCGACCGACGCGCCGCCGCCGCAGACCGCGCCCTTCGCCAGCGGCCGCGCGGTGACCCTCGCCGCGGGCGACGGCGGCGACCCGGCCGTGATCGAAGCCCTGGACGCCGCCGGCTTCGTCGAAGGCCCCGGCGACTTCACCTGGATCCACCCCGACGGCGACGACCTGCGCCCGCTGGGGGTCTACGCCTTCCAGGCTCTGTGGAATACCCACCGCGCCGCCGAGCCGCTCGATGCCGACGGCCGGCTCGGGCCGATCACCGTCGCCGCGCTCGATCGGTCCCCCATCGGCGGCTTCGGCCAGATCGACTGCGACGGCCTGACCCCGCCCGACCCGCCGATGGGCGGCGACGTGATGTGCGTCGACGGCTGCTTCAACCAGGACTGCCCAGGCACCTACGACTTCTGCACCGAAGAGAACGGCGCCTGCGCCGCCGTGCCCTGCGCCGGCGACGCCGACTGCGGCGGGCTCGCCGCCTGCGACGACCCGGGCCGCGGCTCGTCGCCCTTCTTCTACTGCGACGACGGCCAGTGCCGCCGCCAGCGCTGACCCCCTCGAGCCCGCCGCTCAGCGCGGGTTGCCCACCAGCGCCTCGTGCAGCACCCGCCCCTCGGCCATCGCCGGCGGCTGGATGCCCAGCACGAACGACAGCGTCATCGCCAGGTCGACCACCTGCGCCCTCTGCCCGTAGACCCCCGCCCTGAAGGGCTTGCCCATCAGCACCAGCGGCACCAGCCGATCGTAGGTATAGCCCGTCAGGTGGCTGGCCGGGCTCGACGCGTAGATGTGATACGGCTTGAGCACGATCACCACGTCGCCGCTGCGCTCGGGGTCGAACTGGTTGCCGATGCGCCGATCGAGCGGCGTCGGCGGCAGGCGCCCGGCCTGCACGTCCTCCCGGGTGAAGACATAGCGCGCCGGCGCCAGCTCACGCAGGGCCTCGGCGGCCACCGCCCGGTGCTCGGCCGTGGCCCCGGGCCGCAAGAACAGGTTCAGCTCACGAAAACCGGCGACCCACTCGCCATCCGGCGCCGCGCCGAAGCGCGCGACGAGGGCCGCCTCGGCCTGCGCCGACACCGCGTCGAAGTCCAGCCGCCCCGTCGGCAGCCGATGCCGCGCGCCGTACTCCGGCCGCGGCGAGACCCCGTGATCGCCGGTCAGCGCCACCGCGATGGCGTCGCGCCCGCCGGGCACGCTCTGCGCCAGCCCGTCCAGCAGCCGCGCCACCTGCCCGTCGAGCGCCGCCAGCATCGACTCCATGCGCCGGCTGTTGGGCCCGTGGCTGTGCCCCGCCTTGTCGAAGCCCGAGAAGCTGATCCACAAGATGTCGGGCGTCGCGTCGGCCCCCAGGCGATGCCCCGCCGCCGCCGCCAGGGCCGCGTCGACCACGATCTCGGGCGCGAAGGGCGTGCCCAGCGACTTGCCGCCCAGGGTATAAGTCTGGGCCCAGCCGTCCTTACCGTCGTCGCTCGGCCCCTTCGCGGCGCCCTCGCCGCGCCACGTATATCGTTTGCCCAGCCGCCCGCCGAGGCCGTCGTTGATCGGCGTCAACCAGGGCAACAGCGCGCCGTTGGACCGGTAGAAGTCGCTCGACACCCACTGCAGGCGGTCGTCGTCCAGCCAGACGACGTCATCCGCGCGATGCCCGCCCATCAGGATCGCCGCGCGATCCTTGATGGCGATCGACACCACCCGGCTCGGCTGCCCGCTGTTCTTCAGCGCGTCGCCCAGCGTCGGCGCCCGCAGCCGCGCCGGGCTCGTGCCCGCGTGCGCTGGCGTCTCGGGCGCGCCGACCCAGCGATGCCGCGCATCTTCGACGCAGTAGGCCTTCTCGCCCGTCGCCCGATCGATCCCGTAGTTGAGCACCACCCCGCTGTGCGTCGGCCACGCCCCGCTGGCCACCGTCGCGTGCCCTGGCCCGGTCATCGCCTGGATGATGTCGTACTCGGCATACGGATAATACGCCCCGCGCCGCACCAGCTCGCCCAGCCCGTCGTCGCCGAGCATGGTGCGAAAGCGGCCCAGATAGTCGGCCCGCAGCTGGTCGACGACGAGCACCACCACCAGCCGCGGCGGCGCCTCGGCCCCGAAGCGCGCCGGCGGCGGGGCGGCTGAAGCGGTCGAAGCCAGGATCAGCGCGGCGACGAGCGAGATCGGCAAAGCGAGACGGGGCATGGGCGCTCCAGCGGCGAGTGCGACGCCGACCGGGCGGCGACGGCCGCATTGTGGAGAGCCCATGGGGCGCGATCCAGGACCGGGCGGTGACGTTGTGGTGACGACCTCCGCCCGCCAGGGCCCGGTCCTTCAGGTCGGGTCACCGCCGACGGCCCGCGGGCTGCGCGGCAGCTTGCCCAGGTTGAAGACCGGCTCACCCGGGCTGATCGCCGGCAGCGTGGACATACCGACCACCAGCGCGTCGAAGGGCGACTCGACCGTATTCTGCACCTGCCCCAGCAGCGTCGTATTGGTCGCGAGGTGCTGCCCCTTGCGCACGATGTCGCCCGGCTGGACGTGATACTCGAGGAAGCCGCCGCGCTCGGCGCGGATCCACTTGCTGCGCCGGATGATGACCTGATGGGTGGAGCGCTCGGCCTCGCCCTCGAGCATGCCGAGGTGGCGCAGCACGTTCTTCACCCCGCGCGCGGCGGTCGAGACCACATGCGGCTCGACCTTCAACGCCTCGCCGCCTTCCAGCACGATCGTCGGGCAGCCCGCCCGCAAGGCCTCCTGCCGCAGCGACCCCTTCGGGCCGCGGCCGTCGACGATGAAGTCCGCGCCAAAAGCCACCGCGAGCTCGGCGACCCGCGGATCGCTCAGATCGGCCCGGATGTGGGGGAAGTTCGTCCGCCGCACCGCGGCGGTGTGCAGGTCGACGCCGAAGTCACAGCGGGAGATCACCGCGTCGAAGACCACCCGGGCCATGCGGCTGGCGAGGCTGCCGCGCTTCGAGCCGGGGAACGAGCGGTTGAGGTCCCGCCGATCGGGCAGATAGCGCGAGAGCCGGTCGAAGCCGAGGATGTTGAGCACCGGCACCAGGATCACCGTGCCCCGCACCAGCCGCAGCGCCGGATCCCGCAGCAGCTGCCGCACCGCGCCGGTGCCGTTGAGCTCGTCGCCGTGCAGCGCCGCGGTCACGAAGACCGTCGGGCCGTCCTCGACCGCCCGCCGGATGTGCAGCGGGATCTGCACCGTCATGCTGCTGTAGCTCTCGCTGACGGCGAGGCTGACGTCGTTGGCCGAGCCGGGCGCGATGGGCTGCCCCTCCCAGGTCGTCAGCGGGTTGCGCGCGGCGCTCACCGGTGCAGCGCTCACCTCATCGGCGCCCACCGGGTCGACGCTCACCTCATCGGCGCTCACTGCGGCAGCGGCCGGGGCACCGGGCGCCGAGCCCGGCGGGCCTTGGCCGGCACGAGATCGGTGACGTTCTGCTGCTTGCCGAAGCAGAGCAGGCGGTCGCTGGCTTCGAGGACCCGGGTCGCCTTGGGGTTGGGGATGACCGTCGTGCCCCGATACAGCGTCAGCACGTTGATGTCCTTCTCGCGCAGGCCCGACTCGACGAGCGACTGACCGACGTAGCGCGAGCCCGGCGGGATGCGCAGTTCGAAGACCCCATAGCCCCGGCTGACCGTCAACCGCTGGCGGATGTCGATGTCGGGGAAGTCGAGCTGCCCGGCGATGTAGTCGACGACCGCGCCGGCGATGTCGGTCTGGGTGCACGTCTCGATGCCTTCGAGCCCCGGCGACGAGTTGACCTCCATCACCTGCGGCCCGTCGTGGCTCTCGAGCATGTCGACGCCGGCCACCCGCAGGCCGAGGATCTGCGCCGCGCGCACCGCCGTCTGGCGATACGCGTCATCGAGCTCGACCCGCTCGGTCAGCCCGCCGCGGTGCACGTTGCTGCGAAACTCCTGCCCCTGCGCCACCCGCCGCATCGCGCCGACCACCTGATCGCCCACCACGAACGCGCGGATGTCGCGCCCCTTGCTCTCGGCGACGAACTTCTGGATGAGCACGTTCTGCTTCTGACTCTGCAACAGCTCGACGATGGCCTCCGCCGACGAGATGGTCTCGGCGAGCAGCACGCCGATGCCCTGGGTGCCTTCGAGCAGCTTGATGATCACCGGCGCGCCGCCGACCCGCTCGATGGCCCCGAGCACGTCCTGCTTGTCGCGTACGAAGGTCGTGCGCGGCATGCCGATGTGATGCCGGCTGAGGATCTGCAGGCTGCGCAGCTTGTCCCGCGAGTTGGAGATGCCCGCCGACGAGTTGGCGCAGAAGACGTCCATCTGCTCGAACTGCCGCACGAGCGCGGTGCCGAAGTAGGTGATCGAGGCGCCGATGCGGGGCAGCACCGCGTCGTAATGGGACAGATGCTTCTGGCGAAAATACAGATCCGGCGCGCCCTGCTCGAGGTCGATGGCGAACTTGAGCGTATTGAGCACGCGCACCTCGTGCCCGCGCTGCTCGGCGGCCTCACGCAGGCGCCGGGTGCTGTAGCACGTCGGGTTGCAAGACAAGATGGCCAGCTTCAACCGGATCCTCCCCGGGGCTTGCCGGCGGGCGCTCGACGCCCCTCGGCGGTCTTCTTTCGCGCCGGCCGCCCCCCGTAGTAGGAGCCGCCGGCGTCGACGAGGAATCGCGACCGGATCGCCTGGCGACCCAGCAGCATGCGAAAACCCATCGCGTCGCGGTTGGCCAGCGTCAGCTCGATGGGCCAGGTGACACCGAGCAGCGCGACGCGGGTGCTGATGACCGGGCGCATCGCGGCCCGCCCGCTCGAGCTGCGCACCGATCGCCGGTCGAGGATCTTCGCCTCGGCCGTGACCGCTTCCGCGGTATCACGCTGCACGGGGTGAACCCGGAAGCGCACCCAGTCCACGCCGTCGCGCTGGAACGGCTCGATGTCGAACGCGTGCAGCGACGACGAGCGCGCGCCGGTGTCGACCTTGGCCTTGATCTGCGCGATGCCCAGATCGGGCAGCCCCACCCACTCGCGCCATCCGATCGTGGGCAAGGCTCGGCGGGTCTTCTCCATGGGGGCTCTCCCGGCGCCGATGGCCGGTCGAGCATCAGCGCCGACCGGACGGGCCGACGGTAGCACCGCCCGCGAGCGCCGACAATGGCCCGCCACCGCCCGCCGTATGCTGCTCTCGACCCGACCGGGCCCGGCTGGCCGCGCTGACCCGAGCGCCCCGCGCGCCGCCGCTGAAGATATCCCCGCCGCTGCCGCCCGCGGCGCCGCCGGCACCCGCGCGGCCTCAGCGCCGACGGCGCAAGCCCACGAGCGCCAGCAGGGCCAGCAGCCACGGCGCAGTGGGCATGTTGCCCGACGCGCCGGGCGCGGCGCTGCAGCCGCCGTCTTCACCGGGCGGGCAGTGACGCAGGCGCTCGACGGTCGGGGCCTCGTCTTCGATGAGGATCGCGCACTTCTCCTCGGGCGTGCGCACCTCGAAGGGTCGAT
>JAUHXC010000035.1 GCA_030427205.1 bacterium
GCTGGCCACCCTTCTCGTGGATGATGACCGCGAAAGACATAAGGCTCCTCGGGAACGAAGTTGACGCTGTCCGATCGCAGGCGACAAACCGTGTTGTAGGGCGCTCTGTTCGCGGGTGTCAAGATCGGCGGAGACCGGCGGCCCGACCGCTCGCGGCCCCGGCAACGGTTCAACCGACGGGCGGCCCGCCTTCGGACGCCTCGGGGGCCCGATGCTCGGCGATGGCCCACAGGGCCAGCCCGACGATCGCCGCCACCGCGATCGCGCCGAACATCGTGCGGTCGTCGAACCGATCGGCGATCACGCCGAACAGCGGGGTGAAGGCCAGCGCCGACAGCTCCCACTGGGCGGTGAACGCGGCGAGCCCCGATCCACGGTTGCGCTCGGGCACCCGGTCGACCACCTGCCCGGTCAGCACCGGGAAACAATAGCCGTGCCCCAGCCCGGCGAGCAGGCCGGCGAGCACGAACATGCCGCCGCTACTCGCCGAGGCGGCGAGCAGGCACGCGCCGACGTAGAGCGCGAGGGCCGGGGCCACCATGTTGCGCGGGCCGACGCGCGCCGGCAGCCGGGCGCCGAACAGGCGCACCGCCACCGCCCCGCCGGCGTAGGTGAACCAGACGTCGGCCGGCGTCGCGATCCCTCGGCGGGCAGCGGTGACCGTGATGAAGGCCATGAACACCGCCACCAGCCCCGAGAAGACCACCGTCGCCAGCCAGACCGACCACAGCCGGCGGGCGAGCAGCGCCCGGCCGACGGCCACCGGCGGGGCGGCGGTCGAGGGCGGGGGGCGCCGCGACTCGGCCAGCGGCAGCACCGGCACCAGCGACAGCAGCACCAGCACGCCCACCGCCGGGAAGACCCAGCGCAGCTCGGCCGCCGGCAGATCGATGCGCCCGAGCACGCCGTTGATGGCCATCGGCGCCAGCCCCGAGATGCCGAAAAGCGCGATGCCCTCGGTGCGCCGGGCGGGCGGGATCAGATCGGCGACGTAGGTGAAGTAGGCGGTGAAGAGCGTGCCCGCCCCGATGCCGACCAGGATGCGCGAGATGTAGATCAGCGGCCCGATGCGGTCGACGAGCCCGGTCAGCAGCATGCCCACCGCCAGCACGCCGGTGCCCGCGATGAGCGTCGGTCGCCGCCCGATGGTATCGAGGGCCCAACCCGCCGCCGGCCGCAGCAGCAGGCCGCCCACCGAGGCGATGCCCATGATGGTGCCGATCTCGGCCCGGGACGCGTCGAGATGCCCCAGGTAGAGCGGCAGGATCAGCATCGACGAGAAGCCCAGCGCCTGCAGGAAGTGCCCGGCGACGAGGCGCAGGAAACCGGGGGTCAGCAGGGGGGCGTCGGCGGACAGAGCGGGCTCCCGAGTCGGGCGGGGACGGCGCAGACTACTCGAAGCGCCGGGCCGATGCAGCGGGCATGATCCCCGTCAGCCGACGAGCCAGGCCGCGCCCTGACCGGCGACGAAAGCCACCGTCGCCGCGACGAGCACCTGCGGTGGCCCCGGCGCGCGTCCCCGCGACAGCAGCGCCAACATCGACGCCAGGGCCGCCGCCCGCAGCGCGACGTCGAGCCAGCGCCCGGTCGGCGGCGGTATCGGCGCCGGCGCGGGACGGGGCAGCGGCGGCAGCTGCGCCGTACGCCCGCCCGCCTGCCGGATCACGCCGTCGCCGGTCCACGTCCAGCGCGCCGGCCCGTCGGGCAGCTGCGCCTCGATCTGCGTCGGCCCGACGGCCATCGCCGGCCCGCGACCGTCGGGCTGCGGGCCCAGCATCAGCAGCGGCAGGGCGAGCAGCAGCAGCCCCGACGCCACGCCGCCGGGGCGCCAGCCCAGGGCCGCGGCGGCCACATCGGCCCGCGCCCGTCGCCACGCGCCGATGGTCCAGCATGCGCCGAAGATGCCCGCCAGCGGCCCGACGACCACCCGCAGCGCCGTGGCCCGTGGCCCGTGGCCCTCGACCAGCGCCGCCACCGTCACCAACGCCGCGCCGGCCAGCGCCGTGGCCCCCGCGGCGCGCACGAAGCGCCCGGTCAGGCTGCGGGCGAAGGGCAGGGCGATCCACATCGCGGTGATGGTGCGCGACGCGCCATGGATCTACAATGCCGCCGCCCCGTGCATCCAAGGAGGGCTACGCCCGTGCGCCACACCAAGATCATCGCCACGATCGGCCCCGCGACACGCCCCCCCGCCATGCTGCGCAAGCTCATCGAGGCCGGGTGCAACGTCATCCGGGTCAACATGAGCCACTCCGACCAGAAGTCGGCCGCGTCGCTGATCACCGACGTGCGCACCATCTCCGACCGGGTCGCGATCCTGCTCGATACCCGCGGGCCCGAGGTGCGCACGACCGAGGTCGAGGCCCCCTTCGAGTTGGAAGAGGGCCGCACGGTCATGGTGCTCGGCGAGCCGGGCATGACCACGCCCGACGTCATCCGGGTCACCTACCACGGCCTCGCCCGCGCGCTGGTCGAGGGCACGGTGATCCTGGTCAACGACGGGCAGATCCAGCTCGAGGTCCTCGGATCCGACGGCCCGGCGCTCATCTGCAAGGTCACCAAGGGCGGGCAGCTCAAGTCGAAGAAGGGGGTCAACGTGCCCGGCGTGCGGCTGCCGATGCCGTTCATGGACGCCCGGGACGAGTCCGACATCCGCTTCGGCGTGCGCCATCAGGTCGACTTCATCGCCGCCTCGTTCGTCAATCAGGCCGAGGACGTGCGCCAGATCAAGGAGATCGTCGCCGAAGAGGGCGGCAAGACGGCGGTCATCTCCAAGATCGAGTCGCGCTACGCGGTCAAGAACCTCGCCGAGATCATCGCCGTCTCCGAGGGCCTGATGGTCGCCCGCGGCGATCTGGGGGTCGAGATCCCGCTCGAAGAGGTGCCGGTGGTGCAGAAGCGCATCATCGACGAGTGCCGGGCGGCGGGTAAGACCGTCATCGTCGCCACCGAGATGCTCGAGTCGATGATCCACAACCCGCGCCCGACCCGCGCCGAGACCAGCGACGTGGCCAACGCCATCTTCGAGGGCACCGACGCGGTCATGCTCTCCGGCGAGACCAGCGTCGGCGAGCACCCCATCGAGGTGGTGCGCACCATGGGCCGCATCGCCGAGATCGCCGAGAAGGAGTCCGCCCGGCGCTACGTCGAGCTGCCCGGCGAGGCCCACGCCTCCGAGGTCTCCGAGCTCATCTGCAAGGCGGCCTTCATCGCCGCCCGCGAGCTGCGGCTCAAGGGCATCCTGGTGCCGACGTCCAGCGGCAGCACCGCGCTGCGTATGAGTAAGTACCGCCCGCCGTCGCCGATCCTGGCCACCACCCCCGACATGAGCGTCGCCCGCAGGCTCGCGCTGAGCTACGGCGTCGTCGCGCTGCCCGCGCGCCACTTCGGCCGCATGGAGAACATGATCCGCCGCTCGTGCCAGCTGATGGTCGAGCACGACTACCTCGACCGGGAAGACCTCATCGCGGTGGTCGCCGGGGTGCCGGTGGGCCACTCGGGCAATACCAACCTGCTGACCCTGCAGAAGGTCGCCGCGCTCGTCGACCGCGTCGATCGCGCCGAGCGCCGCTGACGGCGGGCCCTGCGGCCGTTCGCGGGCCCGCCGCCCGAAAAAAGTCGGCCGAAATCTTTGACGGACACCTGCCCGGCGCATATACACCTACATGTGGGTGCCACGCGGAGCGGCACCGAGATCAGCGCCCGGAGGACCCCATGAGCCGTCGCAATCGCCGTATCCCGCTCGACATCTACCTCAACAAGATGATCAACGGCGTGCCCTTCCTGGTGCGCACCCGCGACCTGAGCCGCGAGGGCATCTACGTGCACCGGGTCCTCGAGCCGAGCACGCCCGACGGGGCCCACCTCGCCCTCGAGTTCCAGCTGCCCGGCACCGAAGAGGTCATCTGGGCCGAGGCGGAGCACGTGCACGGCGAGGACGATCGCGGCATCGGCCTGCGCTTCAAGGATCTGTCGACCCGGCAGGCGCGCCTGCTCGCCGACTTCATCGACTGCAGCTCGGGCCTCGACCCGGTGCCCATCCTGACCGATACCGCGCCCATGGCCGCCGTCTGATCGACGTCGACCGCGACCGCCTGCGGTTGATCGCTCGCCGCGCGCCCTGCATCATCGGGCGATGCGCATCCTCACCGCCCTCGCGCCGCCCGATCTGATCCTCGGGCGGGCCATCACCACCGACGACGGCATGCCGCTCGTCGGCCGGGGCACCCGCCTCAGCCGGCGCTACCTGCGTATGCTGCACGACGAAGGCGTGCGGGTGCTGGAGTGCGAGGAGGATCCCCGGGTCGACCCCTGGATCCGCATCCCCGAGACCGACGAGTACCTGCGCGCCCTCGACGCCCGCTTCGAGCCGGTCGAGGGCGACAAGCGCATGCGGGCGCTCAAGGACGCGGTGCGTGGGGTCTACCTCGACTTCCTCGACGGCCTCGAGCGATGAGCGCCGACGGCGAGAGCCCCGAGTCCCAGCGCATCCTCGACGCCCTCGGCCGGCGCATGCTCAAGCGGCGGGTCGACGCGCTCAAGAGCCTGCCCACCTTCCCCCAGTCGATCCTGCGCATCAGCGGCGTGCTCGGCGAGGGCGACAGCGACGCGTCGTTCAAGCGCATCGCCGCGCTCATCGAGACCGACCCGGTGCTCACCGCCCGCATCCTGCGGCTGGTGAACTCGGCGTTCTACGGCGTCTCGGGGGCGATCGCCTCGGTCTACGACGCGCTGGTGATGCTCGGCCTCGACATCGTGCGCGGGCTGGTGCTGTCGACCGCCGCCATGGATCTGGTCGAAGGCCGCCGCGGCGTCGCTGGCCTCTGGGAGCACTCCTACGGCGCCGCCATCGCCGCGGTGGCCCTGGGCAAGACCATCGGCCTGCCCCGGGTCGAGGAGATCTCGGCGGCGGCGCTGATGCACGACATCGGCAAGGTGGTGCTCGCCAGTCAGCTCGGCCGGGAGTACGACGAGGTCGTGCTGCACGCCCTGCGCACCCGCACCCGCATCCGCGAGGCCGAGACCGAGCTGCTCGGGGTCTCCCACGACCAGATCGGCCGCTGGCTGGTCACCCGCTGGCGCCTGCCGCCGACCCTGGCCGAGCCCATCGCGCTGCACCACGAGCCGGCCAAGGCCCGCCGCCACCGCGAGGCCACCGCCGCGGTGCACGTCGCCGACCTGATGGTGCGGGCCTACGGCTTCGGTTTTGCCGGCGACGAGCTGATGCCCGACCTCGACCCGGCGGCGTGGAAGATCCTGCGGCTCAACCCGCGCAAGCTGCGCAAGGCGGTCGAGCTGATGCACACCACGCTGCAAGAGGCATTGGTCCAGGCCAACCTCTACCTGGAGCCGTGAGGTGAAGCCCGGCGATCCCGGTGACCCCGGCGCTGCGTCCGGCGAGCTGCCCGCCGACGGCCCCGCCGCCGAGGCCGAGCGCCTGCGCCGCGAGCGCGGCCAGCTCGTGCGCTCGCTGGGCGAGCTCACCGAGAAGTACGAAGAGAAGGTCGAAGAGCTCTCGCTGGTGCGCATGGTCGGCGACGCGCTGGGCTCGAGCCTCGACCTGCGCACCGTCTGCGGGGCCACCGTCGACATCCTGCAAGAGCAGGTGGGCCCCGAGAGCTGCTCGATCATGCTGCTCGACCGCGACGGCGCGCTGGTGCTCGCCGCCGCCCGCGGCGCCTTCGACGACGCGGCGGCCACCTTCGAGATCGCCGCTCAGGCCCCGACCCTCGCGCCGGGCCAGGGCATCGCCGGCGCCGCGGTCGCCGAGCGGCGCATCGTGCGGGTCGACGACGTCGAAGACGACGACCGCTTCGTGCCCCGCGACGACCGGTCCGACGCCGCCGAGATCCGCAGCCTGCTCTGCCTGCCGCTCATCGCCCGCGACCGGGTCGTGGGGGTGATCAACCTCTCCGACTCGGTGCCCGACGCCTTCCACGAAGACCACGAGCGCATCCTGGCCATCATCGCCAATACCCTGAGCATGGCGGTGGAGAACGCGCGCCTCTTCGACGAGGTCAGCCGCAGCCGCGAGGCGCTGGCCAACGAGAACCAGACCCTGCGGCGCCAACTTCAGGGGCGCACCGCGCTCGAAGGGCTGGTGGGCCAGAGCCCGGCGTTTCGGCGGGTGCTGCAGCTGGTCGAGAAGGTCGCCGATACCCGCGCGACGGTGCTGATCACCGGTGAGAGCGGCACCGGCAAAGAGGTCATCGCCCGCACGCTGCACCAGGGCGGCGCGATCGATGGGGACGAGTCGCCCTTCGTCGCCATCAACTGCGCCGCCTTGCCCGAGTCGCTGCTCGAAGCGGAGCTCTTCGGCATCGAGCGCGGGGTCGCGACCGGCGTCGACGCGCGCATCGGCACCTTCGAGCGGGCGTCGGGCGGCACGCTCTTCCTCGACGAGATCGGCGACATGGCCCCGGCGGTGCAGGCCAAGGTGCTGCGAGTCATCCAGGAGCGCCAGGTGGTGCGGGTCGGCGCCAGCAAGCCGATCCCGGTCGACGTGCGCCTCGTCGCCGCGACCCACCAGGACCTCGACCGGGCCATCGCCGAGGGCCGCTTCCGCCAGGACCTCTACTATCGGCTCAAGGTCATCACCATCCACATCCCGCCGCTGCGCGAGCGGCGGGAGGACGTGCTGCCGCTCGCCGAGCACTTCCTCGCCCGCTTCACCGCGCGCCACGACCGCCCGCAGCGTCCGATCGGGCGGGCGGCGGCGCGGGCGCTGCTGGCCCACCGCTGGCCGGGCAACGTGCGCGAGCTGGAGCACGCCGTCGAGCAGGCGGTGCTGCTGGCCGACGACGGCGAGATCCGCCCGGGCGACCTGGGCTTGCAGGCGGCGTCGGCCGACGGGATCCGGGTCGAGCTGCCCCTCGACGTGCACGACTTCGGCGAGGTCATGGACGACGTGCAGGCGCTGGCCGAGCGCACGCTGATCGCCCGTGCGCTCGACGCCCACGATAACAACCGGACCCACGCCGCCCGCGCGCTGGGGCTCTCCCGGCGGGCCTTGATCTACAAGGTCCAGCGCTACGGGCTGGACTGATCCACGGCCAGGCTCGGAGACGCTCATGCCCGCGTTGATCGATACGCTGCTCCTCGGGCGACTGCGCGCGCGGGCGGGCCGCTGGTCGTGGATCGCGGGCGCGCTCGCCGGCCTGTCGGCGGGCGTCGCCGTGGGCATCGACGGCGCCGGCGCCGTGGTCGCGTGTCTTGGCGTGGGCCTGCTCGTCGGCTGGATCGTCGGCGCGCTGCTCATCGCCAGCGTGCGCTGCCCGTCCTGCGGCCATCGGCTGCTCTGGGCCCACTACGACGACGATACGGGCCTCGAGCCCGATCCGCTGGAGGCGACCGCCTGCCCCCGCTGCGGGTACCGCCACCCGGACGCCGAAACCTGAGCCGGCTCCGTGCAGCGGCGCTCGTCGAGGTGCGCATTCGTTTGCACACCTTGGCATCCGCAGGTGTGCAGATGCTTGCACACTGCCCGCACGCCTGCCCCATGGTCGTATGAGCCTCTCGGCAAACCGCAGACCGCCTGCCGGATGTGCATGCGTATGCACAGTGCCCGGCGCCCATGCGGCATTATCCGGCGACGGCATGTCTGGCACGGCTTCTGCAATTGTCATCGTGCATCGCCTGCCCGGAGACGCATCATGGCCCTCACCCAAGCTCACTGCTGCCGACTGCTCGGTGTCTCGGCCGCCGCCACGCTCGAGGAGACCCGCGCCGCCTACCGCCGCATCGCCCGCCGCATGCACCCCGATCGGGTCGGCGGCGACGCCGAGCGGTTCAAGGAGATCACCGCCGCCTACAACTGGCTGGTGGCCCGGCAGAGCGGCCGCATCGTCGACGCCCCCAAGACCGAGCGCCGCCGTCGTCAGCGGCCCGACCGCCCCACCGCCGAGCGCCGGGCCCGCGCCCGCCACGCCTGGGAGCAGGCCAAGGCCCGCGAGGCGCGCAAGGCCCGCGACGAGGCCGAGCAGGCCAAGGCCGACGCCGAGGCCGCCGGCGAGCGCCTGCGTCAGCAGCAGGCGCGGGTCAAGGCCGCCCGCCAGCGGGCCCGCGCCGCGAAGCGCAAGGCCCGCGAGGCCCAGCGGGCCCAGGCCGAGTCCCGCTGGGACGAGGAGTTCACCGACGCCTGGGAGGCGTGGTGCAAGACGGCCGAGCGCTATCACAGCCAGCGCGGTCAGGGTCGCCCGGCCGACGCCGAGAGCAAGGCCGAGGGCGCCGCGCGCGCCGAGAAGGGCCCCGCCGACAGCGACGAGGCGCGCCCCTGGACCCCGCCCGCCGCCGAGTCCGGCGAGCGTCAGCGCACCGCCGAGGAGGCCGCCGAGGCCGCCTCGATCTTCGAGCGCATGCGCAAGGGCTTCCGCCGCATGGCGCGCAAGACCGCGCTCGACCGGGTCGGCCAGGACGTCTCGCTGCGGCTGCCCATCGGCCCCGACCTGCTCATGAAGGGCGGCACGCGCACCATCGCCATCACCCGCAACGGCGCCTGCCCCAGCTGCGCCGGCGACGGCGGCGAGCGCTGCGTCTGCGGCGGCGTCGGCCGCATCAAGGTGCGCGAGACGGTCAAGATCACCGTGCCGCCCGGCGCCCGCTCGGGCAGCAAGCTGCGGCTCGAGGGCAAAGGCACCGCCGGCCTCGACGGCGCCGCCGACGGCGACCTCTTCCTGCTGCTCGAGCCCGAGGCCATCCCCGGCTTCCGCGCCGATGGCCTCGACCTGCACGGCCGGGTACACATCGACCGCGCGCTGGCCAGCAACGGCGGCACCGTCACCGTCGACCTGCCCGGCGGCCGGGTGAAGCTCAACGTGCCGAAGAGCAGCCGGGCGGGCGACAAGTTCCGGCTGCGCGGCCAGGGCATCCCCGCCTGGGGCGGCGCGACCCGCGGCGACCTCTTCCTGGCGGTGGCGGTCAAGTGAAGCTGCGCGGAAACCGGGGCCAGGGCGGCGGTGCGCGGGTGAGGCGGCGACGGCAGAGCGCCGCCGAGCGGCTGGCGTCGGCCTTCGGTGGGCAGGGCCGCGAGGTCGAGTTCGGCGCGGTCGACGGCGTCTACCGGGCGGCGGAGCACGATCGAGCCCGGGGGCAGGCGATGTCCGAGGGCGCGATCGATCAGCCGCCGGCGCGGGTCCGGCCGACGGTGCACCTCTACACCGCCGGCGGTCGCACGCGCGCGCTCTTCGGAGCGCGGGTGGGGCAGCATGTCGACCTGTTCGGATAGGCGCGCGCACAGACTGACGCTGGCGCGCCGCTGACAGCCAGATGCGCCGTCCACCGCAGGCGATGGTGGGCCGGGCGGCGGCTCCTGACATCGGCGGCGGGCGCGGCGGCGGTCGTCGGCGCCGTCGAACACAGATCGCGCAGGCCGCCCGATCTGCGTTGAACGGCGCCGCGCGGTCTCGTAAAAGGGCGCCATGCCCAAAGTCGAACTCACCCGCGTCGCGAAGAACGGCATCCCCGCCGGCATCAAGCTCACCCCGATGATGAAGCAGTACGTCGCGGCCAAGGACCGCTACCCCGACGCGCTGCTGTTCTTCCGCATGGGCGACTTCTACGAGATGTTCTTCGAAGACGCCGAGACGGGCGGGCGCTACCTCGACCTGACGGTCACCAGCCGCGACAAAGAGTCGAGCGTGCCCGCGCCGATGTCGGGCTTCCCGCACAGCCAGCTGGCCAACTACGTCAAGAAGGCGCTCGACGCCGGCCTGAAGGTCGCCGTCTGCGACCAGCTCGAAGACGCCTCCCAGGCCCGCGGGCTCGTGCGCCGGGGGATCACCCGGGTGGTCACGCCGGGCGTGGTCATGGACGCCGAGAGTCTCGACGCCCGGGCCAACAACTTCCTCGCCGCGGTGGTGCCGGTGGGCGAGCCGCGGGCCGACGGCGGCTTCGGGCTCGCCGCGCTCGACGTCTCGACCGGCGAGTTCAGGGTCACCGAGGTCGTCGGCCAGAGCGCCCTGCGCTGCGAGCTCAGCCGGCTCGAACCGCGCGAGCTGCTCGTGCCGCCGGGCTGCGAACACATCCAGCAGATGATCGGCGAGCGCGATCGGGCCCCGATCAGCCGGCCGGGCGCGCAGTTCTTCGACGCGCAGGCCGCCGAGAAGACGCTGGCCCGCATGCTCGGCCCCGAGGGCGGCCCGGCGGTGCGCGAGCTGAACCAGTTCGGCTTCGTGGCCCCCGAGGCGGCGCTGCGGGCGGCGGGCGCGGTGATCTCGTACGTCGTCGATACGCAGCAGAACCTGCCCGACCATACCCGGCTGCTGGTGCCCTATCGGGTCGGCGACACCCTGGTGCTCGACGAGACCGCCAAGGCCAACCTCGAGCTCTTCCGTACGCTGATGGAGGGCCGCAAGCGCGGCTCGCTGCTCGGCGTGCTCGACCGCGCCTCGACCTCGATGGGCGGCCGTCGGCTGCGGCAGTGGCTGTCTTTTCCCCTGGTCGATCCGGCGCGCATCAACGCCCGCCTCGACGCCGTCGAGTGGCTGTCGGAGAACGCCGACGCCCGCAACCGCCTGCGGGCGGCCATGGGCACGATGTACGACCTCGAGCGGCTCAACGGCCGCATCGCCGCCGGCAGCGCCGGGCCGCGCGACCTGTGGTTCCTGCGGCGCACGCTCGAGGCGGTGCCGGGGGTGATCGACGCGGTGCGCGAGGTCGAGCCGCTCGCCTCGGTCATCGGCCGCATCGACCCGCTCGACGCGGTCTCGGGGCTGGTGGCGCTGTCCATCGTCGACGACCCGCCGGGCCAGCTGCGCGACGGCGGCATCATCCGCCCCGGCTTCAACGCCGACCTGGACGAGCTGGTCGACATCATGACCTCGGGCAAGGACCGCATCCTCGACATCGAGGCCCGCGAGCGGGAGGAGACCGGCATCCCCTCGCTCAAGGTGCGGTTCAACAAGGTCTTCGGCTACTTCATCGAGGTGCGGCGCACGCTGTCGGACAAGGTGCCCGAGCGCTATATCCGCAAGCAGACGCTGACCAACAGCGAGCGCTACTTCACCGACGAACTGAAGACGTTCGAAGAGAAGGTGCTCAACGCCGAGTCGCGCCGCGCGGCGCTGGAGAGCGAGCTCTACGGCGCCATCCGCGAAGAGCTGGGCACCCACGCCGCCGAGATCGGCGAGACCGCCTCGGCGCTGGCCGATCTGGACGCCCTGTGCGCCCTGGCCGAGCTGGCCCATCGCAACGGCTACTGCCGGCCGATCGTCGACGACGGCGACGTCATCGCGCTCGAAGAGGCGCGCCATCCAGTGGTCGAAGAGGCGGTCGGCCGCGAAGAGTTCGTGCCCAACTCCATCCGCCTCGACCGCGCCGAGCAGCAGCTCATCATCCTCACTGGCCCCAACATGGCCGGTAAGTCGACGGTCATGCGCCAGGTCGCGCTGGTCGTGCTGATGGCCCAGATGGGCGGCTTCGTGCCCGCGGCCGCGGCGCGCATCGGCGTGGTCGATCGCATCTTCACCCGGGTCGGCGCCGCCGACGACCTGGCCGCGGGTCGCTCGACGTTCATGGTCGAGATGCACGAGACGGCGACGATCCTGCGCGAGGCGACGCCGCGCAGCCTGCTGGTGCTCGACGAGATCGGCCGCGGCACGAGCACCTTCGACGGGGTGAGCATCGCCTGGGCCGTCGCCGAGTACATCCACGACGTGCTCGGGGCCAAGACGCTCTTCGCGACGCACTACCACGAGCTGACCGACATGGCCGAGGTCAAGCCGCGGGTGGCCAACTACACCATCGCCGTCAAGGAGTGGGGCGAGGAGGTCATCTTCCTGCGTCAGCTCGTGCCCGGCGGAGCGAGTCGCTCGTATGGCATCCAGGTGGCCCGGCTGGCGGGGCTGCCCAAGGCGGTGGTCGAGCGCAGCAAGGAGGTGCTCAACAACCTGCAGGGCGCCGAGCACGACGAGGTGGGTCAGCCGCGGTTGGCGAAGGGCAAGACGGTGACGCTGCCCGAGCACAACCTGCAGCTCAACCTCTTCGCCCCGCCGCCGATCCCGGCCTCGCCGAGCAAGGTCGAGCTGTCGCTCAAGGCCGCCGATCTGGACAACCTCTCGCCGATTCAGGCGCTGAACCTGCTGCACGCGCTGCGCAAGCAGATGAAGTAGGGCGGCGCCCCTTCTCACCGGGCGGCCGGCCCGCTACGCTGCGCCCGATGAGCGATGCCTTCGACGCGGCGGTGGACGACTACCTCGACTGGTTGCGGGTCGAGCGCGGGCTGGCGACGAATACCCTCGACGCCTACAGCCGCGACATCGGCGACTTCCGCATCTTCTTCGACGACCCGCCCGAGGCGCCGGGCGACGTGACCGAGCTGCACATCCGCGCGTGGCTCGCCGGACGGGCCGAGGCGGGGTTGTCGCCGCGCACCCAGGCCCGGGGGCTCATCGCGCTGCGTGGGCTCTTCGGCTATCTGCTGGCCGAGGAGGAGATCGCCCGTGATCCGACGGCGCGCATCGACCTGCCGCGCATGGGCCGCCCGCTGCCGGTGACGCTGACCCTCGACGAGGTCGAGGCGATGCTCGCCGCCCCCGATGTCTCGACCGGGCAGGGCCTGCGCGATCGGGCGATGCTCGAGCTGCTGTACGCCACCGGCCTGCGGGTCAGCGAGCTGGTCGGGCTCACCATGGGCCAGCTGCATATGGAGGCCGGCTTCGTGCGGGTCGTCGGCAAGGGCGACAAGGAGCGCCTCGTGCCCCTCGGCGACGTGGCCCGCGGCTGGGTCGAGCGCTACATGCTCGAAGCGCGGGATGCGCTCACCACCGGCGATCTCAAGCGCAAGGCCAAGGAGCCCGTCTTCATCAGCCGCCTCGGCTCGGCGATGACCCGCCAGCGGTTCTTCCAGATCGTGCGCAGCTATGCGGCGGCGGCCGGCATCGAGAAGAAGGTGAGCCCGCACAAGTTGCGCCACGCCTTCGCCACCCACCTGCTCGAGCGGGGGGCCGACCTGCGCAGCCTGCAGCTGATGCTGGGCCACGCCGACATCTCGACGACCGAGATCTACACCCATCTCTCCCGGGCGCGGCTGGCGCAGATCCACGCCGCCCACCACCCCCGGGGATAGGACTGCCGCCGTGTTCGACAACGTCGACATCCGCCAGGTCATCGTCTCGTTCGCGGCGATCGTCATGTCGATCACCGTGCACGAGTTCGCCCACGCCATCACCGCCGACAAGCTGGGCGACGATACCCCGCGGCGCCACGGGCGCATCAGCCTCAACCCGATGGTGATGTTCCGAGCCCACCCCTTCGGCACGCTGCTGGTGCCGCTCATCGGCGCGTTCACCGGCTTCCTGGCCGGCTGGGCGGCGACGCCGGTCAACCCGGCGCGGGTGCGGCGCGACATCACCGTGCGCCAGGCGGACATCATGATCACCGCCGCGGGGCCGATCTCGAACGTGCTCTTCGGGCTCTTCTCGCTGGTGCTCTACGGGGTCTTCCTCGCCATCCAGGTGCACGGCGGCATGGCCTGGATGGAGCCGCTGGTCTCGCTGAGCGGCACGCTGGTGCTGGCCAACGCGTTTCTGGCGGTCTTCAACATGCTGCCCGTCGCGCCGCTCGACGGCTTCGGCATCATCAAGGCCTACACCGGCGGGCGGGGCAAGGCGGTGCAGTTCCTCGAGCAGTACGGGATGCTCATCCTGCTGGTGATCATCGTCAAGGGCGGGGTCATCTTCACGCCGGTGGTGAAGGGGGTCTACAGCGCCATCGCCACCGTCAAGGGCATCGTCCTGTGAACGAGGCGCCGGCCGAGGGCCCCGCGGAGCCGGTGGTCATGGAGCGCGGCGGTTATGCCGTGCATCTGCCGGTCTACGACGGCCCGCTCGACCTGCTGCTGCACCTCATCCGCAAGGATGAACTGGACATCTTCGACATCCCCATCTCGCGGCTGACGGCGGCCTACCTCGATACCCTCGAAGAGATGCGGCGCCACGGCATCGAGCCGGCCAGCGAGTTTCTGCTGATGGCGGCGACGCTGATGCAGATCAAGAGCCGCATGCTGCTGCCGCGCCCGCCGGGCCTCGAAGACGTCGAAGAGGGCGTCGACGACCCGCGCGAGGTGCTCGTGCGCCAGCTGCTCGAGTACCAGCGGTTCAAAGAGGTCGCCCGGGCGCTGGGCGGGCTGCCGTGGGTCGGGCGCGACATCTTCCTGCGCCCGGCGGGGCAGGATCGCCCGCCCGACGAGGATCCCGAGCTCAAGGCGCTGGGCATCTACACCCTCGCCGAGGCGTTTCGCAGCCTGCTCTCGCGGGGCTCGTACGAGGCGCCGCACGACATCTACGTCGAGCGCATCTCCATCGGCGAGCGCATCGCCCAGATCGCCGACATCCTCGCCGCCCGCGAGCGCACGACGTTCGCCTCGCTCTGCCTGCGGGCCCGCTATCGGGAGGAGGTCATCACGACCTTCCTCGCGCTCTTGGAGATGGCCCGCTTGAAGCTCATCCGGGTGACCCAGGGCGAGCCGGCGGCGCCGGTCTACATCGAGGCCCGGGTGGGCGCCATCGGCGAGATGGGCGAGCAGGCGGCGGGTATGCTCGACGACGAGTGATCCCGCTGGCCGTCCGGCCGCGCGGCGCAGCGTCAGCCCGGCGCGTCCCAGCGGTCTCCCCGGGCGATGGTCGGCACCTTCGGGCAGCGCTCGACGAAGACGTGCTGCAGCGCGGGCAGGCCATCGAGGGCGCTGATGTCGCGCAGGGCCTCGCACGCCGCGATCAGGACCCTGCGCAGTCGACGCAACGGCCGGACGAGATCCAGCGTCTCCAGCGCCGGGCACTGCGAGAGCCCCAGCGTTTCCAGCGCGGTCAGCGCCTCGATCGGATCGAACGTCGTGAGCCGGGTACCCGAGACCGCCAGCCAACGCAGCGTGGTGCAGGCAGAGATCGGGGCGAGGTCGGTGACGGCCGTCGTGCCGCTGAGGTTGAGCGAGCGCAGCCCGGTCAGTCGCGCCACCGCGGGGATCTCGTGCAGTCGGTCGCAGCCGGCCAGGTTCAGCCAGCCCAGCCCGGTGAGCGCGCCGAGCGGGTCGATGGAGGTCAACGCGGTGCTCATCAGGTTCAGCCGCATCAGCCCGGGCATGTGCTCGATGCCGCTCAGGTCGGCGAGCCCGCTGTAGCTCAGGTCCAGCGAGGGCAGGCGCTCGAGGCCGGTCACGGGGCCGACGCGGGTGAGGCGGCGGCCGAAGCCGGTCATCGCGACCTGCAGGTGTCCGAGGTGGTCGGCGCCGGCGAACGGCGTGAGGTCGTCATGGGGCAGATTGTCGACTTCGAGCCAGGCGATGCATCGCGGAATCCAGCCCGGGCGCAGGTCGAGCGCCGGGCACTCATGCAGCGCCAGCGCGCGCAGGCTCGGGTGATCGACGAGCGGCGCGAGGCTGGTGATCTGCGTCCTTGGACCCCGCAGCTCCAGCCGTTGCAGGCCGGTGAGGCGGGCGGCCCGCGCCAGATCGGAGGCGGTGGCGTCGATCAGGCACAGCATGCGCAGCGCGGGCAGGGCCTGCAGCTCGGCGAGGGCGGCGTCATCCAGCGGCGCGCCGCCGACGTCGAGCCGCAGCGCCCGGGTGAACGGCCACGCGGGGTGATGCGGGTCGCGGCCGGTGCGGAGGAGCGCGTCGTCGTTCCACGGGTCGAGGGCTCGGTGCACCTGCGCCCGCCACGCCGGACGCTGGATGGCTGCGGGCAGCGCCAGCATGCGGTGCCACAGCCGGTCGAAGGCCCCGCTGCGCGGCTCGCTCTCGGCCAGCGTCAGGATCTCGGCTTCGGCTGTGGCCTGCTGCTCGGCGGTGAAGCCCGGGTCGATGGCGGCGAAGAAGGCCTCGCGCTCGGCCGGCGCGATGGGCGGGAGCAGCCGGGCGAGGCGGCGCAGCGTATGCGCCGACAGAGACCGCCCGCACGCGGCGCGCCAGCCCATGCCTGGCAGGGCCACGAGCGGCGTGCCCTCGGGATCACGGCGACATACGCTCACGATACGCAGGCCGTCCTCGGCGGGCCGCGCGAGCCACAGCGTATCGACGTGGCGCCCGGCGAATGAGAAGAGGCGGCCGGCGACGGCGGCGAGCAGCGCGCCCTCGGCGTCATCGAGCAGCTGGACCATCAGCGGTTCACGCGCGCTGCAGAGGTCGTCGGGGTCGACGTCGGGGTCGGTGAGCCGCTCGAGGCCCGGCAGGCCACCGCCTTCGTAGGCCCGCATCACCTCGGCGGTACACCACGGGCGCAACCCTTCGGTGGTCTCGGCCAGATCGGGCAGCTCCATGCCGTCGGGCAGGCCGTGCTCGGCGATCTCGTCGGCGTATTGCGCGAAGAAGCGGGCTTCGAGGTAGGCCCGCTCGGCTTCGAAGAAGGCGCGGACGCCGTCGACGGCCGCTTCGAGGCGGTCGGTGAGGTTCACGCCGGCGCGTCGTCGTCGTCGGGGGTGGCGGCGGCGGCCGCCGGGGCGGTGTCGTCCTCGTCGGGTAGATCGTCGTCCGAGCCGGCGACCAGCCCGTGCTGGCGGGCGACCTCTTCGAGGCGCATGTCGGCCAGATCGCGCAGCGTGGGCATCGAGCGCAGGTCGGGCAGCGAGAAGAGCTCGAGGAAGGCCGGCGTGGTGCCGTAGAGCAGCGGCCGGCCCGGTTCGTCCTTGCGGCCGACGACGCGCACCAGGCGTCGCTCGAGCAGGCTGCGCAGCACGCCGCCGCAGTCGACGCCGCGGATGTCTTCGACGTCGAGCCGGGTGCACGGCTGGCGGTAGGCCACCACCGACAGGGCTTCGAGCGCCGCTTTGCTGAGCCGGATCTGCTTGTCGGGCCACAGCCGCCGCACCAGCGGGGCCAGATCGGTGGCGGTGCGCAGGCGCCAGCCGCCGGCCATCTCGACCAGCTCGATGCCGTTGCGTCCGTCGAAGCGCTCGCCGGCCAGCGCGCCGAAGGCGGCGGCGATGTCGTCGCTCGAGGTCGGGTGGAGCCACTCCTCTTCGTCGACGGCCGCGGTGATCAGGTCGAGCACCGTCGACTGCGCCAGGGGGCGGTCGGTGGCCAGCAACAGCGCGCCGAGCAGGCGCTGCAGATCGGCCGCGGGGCCACGGGCGGGCGCGTCCTGGGCGTCGGGGGTCTTCTCGGCCACCGCTCAGCCCGGATCGGCGTCGATGAACTGCAGCAGCCGATTCACCAGGTCTTCGTGGGCCTTGGGGTCGGCGTCGAGCAGGTTGGTCTTCTCGCCGGGGTCGGTCTTGAGGTCGTAGATCTCGGTCACGTTGTCGGTGACGTTGCGGATCACCTTGATGCTGTCCTGCGAGACCGTGCCGACGATGTGCGTCTTGTAGTTGGGGTAGGGCAGCTGCTCCATGAAGATCAGCCGATCGGCGACCATCTCGCCGATGCCGTAGAGCAGCGGGATGAGGCTATGCCCCAGCGCGTTCTCGGCCTTCAGCCCGACCATCTCGGCCAGCGTCGGCACCAGATCGATCAGGGCCACCGGCCGCTCGACCCGCTTGGGCCCGGCGCCCGGCGCGCGCACGATCAGCGGCACCCGGATCTCCTCGTCGTAGATCGTGCGGCCATGGAAGTAGAAGCCGTGCTCCTTGAACGCCTCGCCGTGGTCGCTGGTGAGCACCACCACGGTATTCTCGTAGAGTCCCTTCTCTTCGAGCGCATCGAAGACCGGCTGCAGGTGATGGTCGACGAACGCGATCTCCGAGTCGTACTTGTCCATCAGCTTCTTGCCGAAGGTGCGCACCGACTTCTGCTGCATGTAGCGCCCGTGCGGGTCGAAGTAGTGCACGAAGAGGAAGAACGGCTTCTCGCCGCCGGCCAGCGCGCCCAGTCGATCGACCACCCGCGGCGTGATGTCGGGGGCCGCCGACTGGGTATTGCTCTCCTTGATGGTGAGGAACCCGCGGTTGTCCCACTGGTCGACGCCGTCTTTGATGCCCGGCGCCCGCTCGAAGTACCAGTGGGCGCTGATGGCCTCGGTGCGCCAGCCGCCGGCCTGGAAGATCTCGAAGATCGTCTCGTTGTCGGCCACCGGGTTGCTGTAGTTCTTGTAGCGCTTGTCCCAGGCCACCCGGGACGGATAGCGCCCGATCACGATCGACGGCGTCGAGCGCGGGGTGTTGGGGGCGTGGGCGAAGACCTTCTCGAAGACCACCGCGTCCTTGGACCACGCGTCGATGTTCGGGCTGGTCTCGCGCTCGTAGCCGTAGAGCCCCAGGTGGTCGGGCCGCAGGGTATCGATGAGCACGAAGAGCACGTTGAGCTTCTGCGCCTCGTAGCGCGGCTCGTCGGGCTCGGGTGGCGGCGGCGGGGGCGGCGGCTTCTCGGGCTGCGCGTCGCCCCCCTGGCAGTTCTCGTCGATGCCGTTGCCCGGGATGTCCTTCTGGCCGGGGCCGATGTTCGGGTTGCCTTCGGCGCAGTCCCCGCCGGCCAGCAGCCCCGAGGCGCCGTCGCGGTCGAAGTCGAGCGCGGTGCGAAAGACCTGCAGCGCGACCCGGTTGAGGTGGGCGTCGAGGGCCATCACCCGCGGGGCGATGGGGGTCTGCTCGAGCGCGACGATCGTCCAGCCGCCGGCGCCGACCACCAGGGCCAGCACGATCACCGCCAGCGGGCCGGCCTTGAACGGGCCGCGCCCGCGCCACAGCGCGAGGAAGATCAGCCCCAGCGCCGTAGCGCCCATCGCCGCGAAGTAGCCGCCGAGCTTGTAGGCCCCCAGGTCCATCTGGGCGATGCGCATCGCGCAGGCGACGCCGACGGCGAGCACCGTCAGCAGCGGCAGCGCCGGGGTCGGCAGCCCGAAGAGGCGTCCGCTCGGCGCGATGCGGGCCAGGATCCAGCCGCCGATCGCCCGAAGCGGGAAGAGCGTCAGTACGCCGACGCCGAGCGCGCCGACGGCGACGAGGCCCACGAACGCGGTGGCCAGCAGGCGCTGGTTCATGCCGTGGGCCAGATAGCCGCCGGCCGCCGCGACGACCCCGACGGGCCCGAGGGCGGCGAGCGCGGCCAGACCCCAGGCCGCGGCGCGGTTGAGGGCCTCGGGGGACGTATGGCCCGCGCCGCTGGGCGAGACGTGGGTCCGCAGCCAGATGCCGGGCCGGGTGATGGCCACCAGCGGCGGTACGATCACCGCGAGCAGCAGGCCGACGAGCAAGCCGAGCAGGCCGGGCAGGCCGACCATGTGCCCGGCGAGGCGCCCGAGCTGCGCGCCGGGGGCTTCGACGCCGCCAGCGGCGACGAGCCAGCCGAACTCGATGAGGCCGGCGAGCGCGAACGCGATGATGCAGGCCAGGGCGGTGGCGAACGGCGACGGCAGGGGTTTCTCTCGCATGCCGGGAGACTCGGACGGCGCGACACCGGGTGTCAACACGCATCGCCCGCGAGGGCGCAGGGCCGGGCCCGGCGCCGGGTTCGCCCGGCTCGGCTTGACCGTCGACGGCGCCCATGGGCAGGATGCCGCCGATGAACCGACGCCACCGACGCCCGGACGCTCGAGCCGCCCTGCGGGCCGCCGTGGGCCGGCGCTGGATGCTGTTCGCGGCGCTCGCTGTGTGGGCCTCGGCCTGCGGGTCGGAGCCCGTCGATGCGCCGCCTCCCGCCAGCGCGCCGGCCGACGCCGAGCCACCCACGCCGGTCTCGACGTCGGCGGTGCCCGAGGTGTTCGTCGACCTGCTCGCCCAGGCGCAGACGGCTCATGTCTCGCGCGTCGGGCCGGTGATCGGACCCGACGCGCCCGGTTGGCGCCGGGTGGCCGAGCTGGGCGGGCGCGGGCCGTGGAGCCCGCCGCGCACCATCGACGGGCGGGCGGGCAGCTGGCTCGACGGCATCGGCGGCTCGGTGCACTTCCCGCTGGGACCCGAGGCGGCCAAGGCGCGGGTTCTCGAGCTGTGGCTGCGCCCGGTGGCCCGCGGGCAGGTGGTCTCGATCTTCTTCGACGAAGAGCCCGTCACCACGACCCGGGTGCGCTCGGGCTGGAAGCGCTATCGGTTTCCGATCCCTGTCGAGGTGACCCCCGGCGAGCACAGCGTGCGCTTCTGGTTCCGCTTCACCCGGCACCACGGACGCCTGCGTACCCCCGCGGCCTTTGGCGGCCTGCGCCTGCTGCCGCCCGGTGAAGAGCCGGCGCCGGCCGAGGCGTGGCAGGGCACGTTGGCGATGCCGGGGCTCGACCCGGAGCCGGCGCTCCTCGCCGGGCCGCCGACGACGTGGAGCTGGTACGTGCTGCCGCCCCAGGGTGGGCGTCTGCTGACCCGGGCCGCGGTGGTCGAGGGTGAGCCGGTGGAGTTCGTGGTGCGGGTCGAAGTGGACGGCGCGCCGGCCAGCGAGTTGCGCCGGATGACGGTCGCCGCGGGCAGCGTCGCCGAGCTGGATGTCGCCCTCGAAGCCTTCGCCGGCCGCCCCGTCCGCCTGGTGCTCGAGACGGTCGGCGCCGGCGGCGCGCCGAGCGCCGTCGCCCGCGCCGGTTGGCTCTCGCCGCGCATCCTGATGCCGGGCCGTCCACGCTCCCAGCCACGAGCGGCGCGCAATCTGATCGTCTGGGCGGTTGATGGCCTGCGCGACGACCGCCCGGCGCTGGGGCGGGCGGGCAACTTCGCGGCGACGCCCAACCTGGACTTGTTGGCCGCCGAGGGGGCCGCGGCGATCGATATCTGGAGCGGCGGTGCATCCGCCGGCGACGGTCACCGGCGACTGCTGCAGCCCGACCCCGAGGGCCCGTCGCTGGCGGCGGCGATGCGGGCCGCGGGCAAACGCACCGGCTTCCTCAGCGCCAGTACGGCCGTCGATCCGGCCTGGATCGAGGACTTCGATACCCGGCTCGACCTCCAGCGGGCCGGCGAGCCCGCCGAGACGCGGATTCTGCTGCGCGAGATCGAGTCGTGGCTCTATGTGCGCAAGCGCGACCCGTTCTTCCTCTATGTGAGCAGCGCCAACCCGCGCACGCCGCTGCGCCCGCCCAAGGGCTATCGGCAGCTCTACGACCGCGCCCGGCCGCTGCGGGCCGAGACCCGGCGCAGCGAGCGGCTGGCCGACATCCGCGACCTGCGCATCGCCTACGACGCCGAGGTCAGCGCCACCGACTATTGGGTCGGGCAGCTGCTGGCGCTGCTGCAGACCCAGGGGGTGGCCGACGACACCGCCCTCATCGTCGTCGGATCGGTCGGGCAGGAGCTGCGCGAGGCCGGCGGGCTCGGCGATGGCCACGCGCTCGTGCCGCAGGTCTTCCGGGTCCCGCTGGTGGCCTGGCATCCGCACCTGCGCTCGGCGACGCCGGGCGAGCTGCACCAGGGCGGCGAGTTGGCCGATATCGGCGCGTTGGCGCTGCGCTTCGTCGGGGGAGACGCCGACGGCTGGTCCGGGCGGGATCCGACGGGGCATCTCTTCAGCGGCCTGCCGCTGCCCCCGCGGCCCGATCGGGCGCGGCACGGCAATCAGGTGGCGGTGCGCTTCGGGCCCTGGCTGCTGCGCGGTGCCGGGGTGCGCGGACTCGAGCTGTGGGACTTGCGGGTCGGCCTCGACCCCGACCTCGAGCTCTCGGCGAATCGCCCGATCGCGTTGCGCACGTTGCGCGACAGCCTGCAGTGAGCCCGCGCGTGAACGACACCCCGCACGAAAAAATCGCGCCCCGACCCGCCCCGTGCCGTCGCGTCGCTTGACAAGACCCGACACTCCCACTAGTTTCCCCGGGCTCTTCGGCCGGCACGGGCCGTACGCGTATCCAAAGCTCCACAGGAGAACCATCCACATGGCGGTTCATCTCAGGCTTCAGCGGTTCGGGGCCAAGAAGCGGCCCTACTACCGCATCGTCGCCGCAGACTCGCGCAGCCCGCGCGACGGCCGGTTTCTGGAACAGATCGGGACCTACGATCCGATGCAGAAGCCGCACGCGATCCGGTTCACGACCGATCGCCTCGACTACTGGCTCTCGGTCGGCGCGCGCCCCAGCGATACGGTGCGCAGCCTGATCAAGAAGCACCGCAAGGAAGCGGCGGCCGCGGCCCCCGCCGAGGCGGCGAGCTGAAGCCGGTGGACGAGCTGTTGACCTTCATCGTCGAAGCGATCGTCGATCAGCCCGATGCGGTGAAGATCGAGCGCGGCGAGCGGCGGGGCGACCCGGTGCTTCAGGTCGTCGTCGATCCCGAGGATCGCGGCGCCGTCATCGGCCGCGGCGGTCGCACCATCCGGGCGATCGAGACCGTGCTCGCCGAGGCGAGCCGGGGTGGCCCGACGCCGGCGGTCGAAATCGCGGACTGAGGCGCCGTGCTGCTCGAATTCGGCCGATTCGGGCGACCGCACGGGGTACGGGGTGAGGTTCGCTTTCACGCGCACAACCCCCACAGCCCGCTGATCGTCGCCGGACGGCAGATCTTGATCGGCCCGTCGGCCGACCGCACCGAAGACGCCGAGATCGAGCGGCTTCGGTTCGACCCGAAAGGGGTCGTGGTCAAGCTGCGGGGCATCGACTCGCGCGAAGACGCCGCCCGGCTCACCCACCGCCGGTGGTACGAGCCGCGCGAAGGTCTGCCCGAGCCGGCCGACGACGAGGTCTACATGGCCGACTTGATCGGGCTGAAGGCCGTCACCGTCGACGGCGAGCAGCTCGGGAAGGTGGTCGACGTGGTCGAGATCGGTCCCCACGACGTCCTGGTGATCCGGGGCGGGGGGCGCCAACGGCTGGTGCCGAACGTCGAGGCCTTCGTGCAGCGCATGGACTTCGATGCGGGGGAGCTGATCATCACCCCCATCGATGGCCTGCTGGACTGAGGCCAGACGAGAGAAGGAAGGTCGAGCGTGCGCTTCGTGGTGCTGACCCTGTTCCCCGACGTCGTCCGGGCCTATGCGGCCGCCGGCGTATTGGGCAAGGCGGTCGAGCGGGGCGAGGTCGAGGTCGAAGCGGTCGATATCCGCGATTTCACCGACGACCGCTACCGCTCGGTGGACGACGACCCCTTCGGCGGTGGGGCCGGCATGGTCATGAAGCCCGAGCCGGTGGCCCGGGCCATCGAATCGGCCGGTCGGGTCGGCAAGCGGGTGATGCTGACCCCCAGCGGGCGGCCCTTTACCCAGGCCGACGCGGTCGAGTGGGCGAAGCTGGACTCGCTGCTGCTGCTCTGTGGGCGGTACGAGGGCATCGACCAGCGCATCCGAGACGACCACGTCGATGACGCGGTCAGCATCGGCGACTACGTGCTCTCCGGCGGTGAGCTGGGGGCGCTGGTCGTGCTCGACGCGACGATGCGACTCCTCCCCGGGGTGCTCGGCAACGCCGACTCCCTCGAGCACGAGTCGTACAACGAGGGGCTGCTGGAGCACCCGCACTATACCCGGCCCGCCGAATGGCGTGGTGTGGGGGTGCCCGAGGTGCTCTTGAGCGGCCATCATGCCCGCGTTGCCGAGTGGCGACGGCGGGAATCGCTGCGGCGCACGGCGCGCTTGCGGCCCGATTTGCTGAAGACGGCGTCATTGACGCCGCAGGACCAACGGTTCCTGCTCGACCTCGAGTCGGGCGACCAGAGCGAGGTGAGCTGACATGCACGCTTTGATGGCCATCGAAGAGAAGTACCTCCGCAACGATCTGCCCGCCTTCCGGGCCGGCGATACGGTGCGGGTCAATGTGCGCATCCGCGAGGGTGAGAAGGAGCGGACCCAGGCGTTCGAGGGGGTCGTTCTGCGACGCCACGCCGCCGGCGCGCGCTCGACCTTCACCGTGCGCAAGATGAGCTCGGGTATCGGTGTGGAGCGTATCTTCCCGCTGCACTCGCCCATGATCGAGAGCATCTCGGTGGAGCGCCACGGTCGGGTGCGCCAGGCGCGCATCTACTACCTGCGCAACCGGTTCGGCAAGGCGGCCCGCATCAAGGCGCGCCGCATGCGCTGAGCGGGCCTCAAGCCCACCTCGGTGCAGATCGAACTCTTCCCGCTGCCGCCCCGCGACGCGCCCATCGGCGCGATCGAGGCCTGGGCTGCGTCCACCGATCGATACCCGCTGATGGGTGTCGACGAGGCCGGGCGTGGTCCACTCGCTGGCCCGGTCGTCGCCGCTGCCGCCTGCCTGCCCGCCGGTCCGCTGCCGCCGGAGCTGACCGCACTCGACGACTCCAAGAAGCTCACCGCCGCCGTGCGCGACCGACTCGTGCCGCTGATCGCCGACTACGCCCTCGCCGTCGGCGTCGGGCAGGCCGACGCCGACGAGATCGACCGTATCAACATCCTGCAGGCGACCCGCGCTGCGATGCGCCGCGCGGTCACCATCGCCCGAGCGCGGCTCCAGCGCGCACCGGTCGCCCTGCTCGTCGACGGCCACCTGCCGCTGCCGGGCTACGATGGCGAGCAGTGGCCCCTGGTCAAAGGCGACGGGCGCAGCTTCAACATCGCGGCGGCCAGCGTGATCGCGAAGGTCGTGCGCGACAACATCATGCAGGTCTACGACGGGCGCTTTCCGGGCTACGGCTTCGCCCGGCACAAGGGCTACGGGACCAAGGCCCACCGCGCCGCTCTCGCCCGACTGGGGCAGAGCCCGGTGCATCGTCGCTCTTTCAAGTGGTCCCCGCCCGCATGACCCGTATCCCGAAGGCGGCTCGGGCCGATGCCCGACAACGGCTCGGCCAACGGGCCGAAGCCCTGGTCGCCGAGCGTTATGCCGCCGACGGTTACCGCATCGAGGCCCGCAACTGGTCCTGCCGCGTCGGTGAGCTGGACATCGTCGCGGCGCGCGTCGGTCTGCTCGTATTCATCGAGGTGCGCGCCCACAGCACCGACTTCCTGCCGAGCCCGACCATGACCGTATCGCGATCGAAGCAAACGCGGATCGCCCGCGCCGCAGACCGCTACCTCGCGGCTCGGTCGGCGCCGTCGGTCGACATCCGATTCGACGTCGTCGGCGTACGCTTCGGCCGTCGTGGGCCGCTCTTCGACGTGGTGGAGAACGCGTTCACCCCCGAATGGGGGTTCTGAGGGCGGGGAAACAAGGCTGCGCAAGGGCCGACAGGCCGCGCAGCCTACTGCTCGACGTCGCCCGCTCGCACGCAGTAGCACTCGGTCGGGAAGCCGTCCTCCGAGATGCACGGCGTATCGTCGAGGTCGGTGTCGCCGAGCAACGGCCGGCAGACCGCGCTGCCCTGGCAGTCGTCATCGGTCTCGCAGGCTTCGCTGCAATAGGCGTCCGAGCCACGGTAGACGAGGCAGATGAACGTGCCGCAGCCGGCGTAGTTCTTGATGGCGCAGGAGGCCTGCGACTCCATCTGCACGTCGTTCTCGCCGGGCTCTTCGTCGTCGGCGTCGGTTGGTGTGGGGCTGCACGCCCGGCGAAACTGCTCGGTCTTGGGCACCGTGCACGGTTCACCGAAGCTGTTCTCGCAACCGCTCGTCAGCACGCCGACGGCCGGCAGCAAAAGAGCGGTCAGGAGGATCGTCGTCGAGCGCATGGCAGACCTTGCATCGGCTGAGGAGTCGGGTGGGCCTTG
The DNA here is from genome assembly GCA_030427205.1 of bacterium. Lineage (GTDB taxonomy): Bacteria > Myxococcota_A > Bradymonadia > UBA7976 > UBA1532 > JACKDM01. The sequence continues at coordinate 25,423 of JAUHXC010000035.1, forward strand.
CGGACCGCCGACATCGTACCCGGAACGGCCGCGCTGTCAACGTCGACCACAGCGACCGGAACGTCGGCACGATACGTCGATCGTGCCCCTCGCGGCAAGCGCCGCCGCCGCGGTAGGGGGTGGCACGACCGGTGAAATGTTTTGATTTCGGCCCCATGCGCTCGTATAAGAACCCGAGGTGCCCCGGTGCGTCGCCGGCCCGTCGAACGGGCGCGCATCCGTGTGGGTTGCCCCCGCGGCGCCCTCGGGCACGGCATCTGCCTCAGGAAGGTCCAGCCCATGCTGCGTCGTCTCCTCCTCCTCGCTTTCACTCTCAGCCTGCCTGCGTCCGCGATGGCGCAGGAGCCGATGACCTTCGCGCCGGTGAGCGTCGAAGAGGACGAGGAGGCCAAGGCCGAACTCGAAGAGGCGCTCAAGGCATACAAGAATGACGACTTCCTGCGGGCGAGTCTCATCCTCTACCGGCTCGTCAGCCGCAACGAGGTCGCCGTCAACCCCTACGAGCAGAAGGCCGAGTACACGCTCGGCAAGACGCTCTACCGGCTCGGCCTCTTCCAGGCCTCGCTGAACTACTTCGCCCGGGTGGTGGAGTCGGGGCCCGACCACCGCTACTACAAGGCGACCTGCAAGTGGCTCTACTACCTCTCGCGCAAGATCTCCGGCGACCCGGGGCTGCTCGAGAAGATCTCGAAGTACCGCCCCGACGACTGCCCCGCCGAGTTCCGCGACGAGCTCGCCTTCCTGCTCGGGCAGCACTACTACAAGCAGGGCGCGGTCGAGACCGGCCTGCCGCTGCTCAAGCAGGTCGGGGCCAAGAGCCAGTACTTCCCCAAGGCGAAGTTCCTCGAGGGCATCAGCTTCGTACGGCTCGACCAGCCCAAGCCGGCGGTCGAAGCGTTCAAGGACCTGCTGCGGGCGACGATCTCGGCCGACGAGATCACCGAGGACCTGCGCTACTTCAACCAACTCGCCATCCTGAGCATGGCGCGGGTCTTCTACAGCACCGGGCAGTTCCGGCAGGCGGTGAAGTACTACGACCGCATCCCGCTCGACAGCACCCTCTGGCTAGACGCGCTCTTCGAGGCGAGCTGGACGTTCTTCCGCATGAACAACCACGAGAAGGCGCTGGGCAACCTGCACACGCTCAACTCGCCGTTCTTCAGCGACGAGTACGTGCCCGAGGCGGGCATCCTCGAGGCGGTCATCTTCTACGCCAACTGCAACTACGACCGCACCCGGGACGCGATCAACGACTTCCGGCTGACCTACGAGCCGCTGCGTGAGGAGATCAAGGGCTACCTGGACTCGTTCTCCGATCCGACGGAATTCTATCAATTCCTGAGCAAGTTGCAGGACTCCGGAACCGCCATCTCGCCCCGAGTCAGCCAGATCTTGAACGCCGCCTTCCAGGACAAGGCCCTCAAGCGCATCAACGCCTACGTGCGCGAGCTCGACCGTGAGGTCGACCTCATCCGCAAGTCGACCTCGACCTGGGCCCGCAGCCAGCTCGCCCAGTCGATCGTGCAGGAGACCGAGGTCATCAAGTCGATCGCGGTGCACGAGGCCGGCACGCTCGCCAAGGAGCGGCTGCAGCGCGTCGTCAACGAGCTCAACAACCTCATCAGCCAGGCGCTGAAGGTCGAGTTCGAGGTGGCCTCCGCCGAGAAGGGCGTGCTCGAGAACGCGCTGCGCGGCGCGGGCTTCGTCAACAAGCGCGAGAGCAAGAGCGGGCCGGCCCACGCCACCGACGACGAGCACATCTACTGGCCCTTCACCGGTGAGTACTGGCGAGACGAGCTGGGCTACTACCTCTACACCATCAAGTCGGAGTGTGGCCGATGACGTTGCGCACCGCTGCCGCAGCCCTCACCGCCTTTGCCCTCACCATCGGGGGCCTGGCCATCGACGAGGCGGGCGCGCAGGACAAGAAGCAGAGCTTCGTGCCCGAAGCCCAGCCCAATACCCAGGGCGATACGGGCAAGCGACGCGCCCAGCGCAAGGGGCCCGGCCTCGGCGGCGAACAGTTCGTGCGGCGCCAGACCGAGGCGCTCGCCGAGGAGAAGTGGAAGGAGGCCTTCAACCTCCTCAAGAAGCTCATCCAGACCACCCCCGACAGCGACCCGGCCAAGCCCGACCTGCTCTACCGGCTCTCGGAGATGTACTGGGAGCGGGCGAGCGCCACCGAGATGCGGGCGTTCGATACCGAAGAGCAGTGCCTCAAGCAGGCGCCCAACGAAGCGGCCGCCAAGCGCTGCACCCAGACCCGCGAGCAGACGGCCGCCGGCGCCCAGCGCTATCGCGACCAGGCGATCGAGGTCTACAAGCACATCGTCAAGAACTTCCCGCGCTATCCGCGGCTGGACGGGGTGCTCTTCGCGCTGGCGTTCAACTACCAGCGCAAGGACCAGCCCGACGCGGCGAAGAAGATCTACGGCGAGCTGATCCGGCGCTATCCGCGGTCGGTGCACGTGCCCGATACGCTGCTCAACATCGGCGAGATCTTCTTCGAGGACGGCAAGGTGGCCCAGGCCAAGAAGGCCTACGAGAAGGTCACCACCAGCTACCGCGACAGCACCGTCTACGGCTACGCGCTCTACAAGCTGGGCTGGTGCAACTACAACCTGGGCAAGTTCAAAGAGGCGCTGAAGGTCTTCCTGCGGGTCATCGAGCACGGCCGCAAGATGAAGGGCGGCCGCAACCGGCTCACCCTCATCCGCGAGGCCCAGCGTGACCTCGTGCGCACCTATGTGCACCTCGAAGACGCCAACCCCAACAAGGCGATCTCGTTCTTCCAGCGCGTCGCGCCCGACGACTACCTCGACCTCTCCGAGAAGTTGGCCGAGGCCTATGCCGATACCGGTCAGTACGAGAAGTCGAACCAGCTCTTCCGCAACCTGATCAAGCGTCAGCGCAGCAGCTACCGGGTCGTCAGCTTCCAGACCATGATCGCCTCGAACACCCAGAACCTGGGCGATCAGGTCAAGGCGATCAAAGAGCTCAAGCGGCTGGTGCAGCTCTGGGCCAAGGTGCGCGGGGCCAAGGACGCCGACCCCGACCGGGTCCGCAAGGACGAGGTCCGCATCGAAGAGCTGCTGCGGCGCACGGCGGTCGACAAGCACCGCCTGTACATGAAGACCAAGAACCCCGACCACGCGGCCCTGGCCTACGACCTGTACACGGACTACGTGGCGATCTTCCCCTCGACGAAGAACGCCTACGAGATGACCTTCTACTTCGCCGAGCTGCTCTACGACCTCAAGAAGTGGAAGGAAGCCGCGACCAACTACGAGAAGGCGCTCGAGCTGCAGCCCAAGGGCGATCACACCAAGGACGCGGCGCACGGTGCGGTCCTGGCCTACAAGGAGCTGCTCAACCTCGCCAAGCCCAGCCAGCCCGAGACCCGCAGCGAAGGCGGCGGTCTGGTCAGCGAGAGCAGCGAGGACGGCGCCGACGTCAAGATCCCCGAGGCCCGGCCGATCTCCGAGGACCACAAGGCCTACATCGCCGCCTGCGACCTCTACTCGAAGTACGTCGAGAAGAGCGAGTTCCTCGTCGACATCGAGTACGACGCGGCCCGCATCTACTACGACTTCAACCACTTCGACAAAGCGATCCCGCGCTTCAAGAACATCGCCGAGAAGCACCGCAACCACCGGCTGGCGATCTTCGCGGCCAACCTGCTGCTCGACACCTACAACCTCAAGCGGGACTTCGACTCGCTCAACAAGCAGGTCGACATCTTCCTCAAGCTGTACACCGCCGACCGTGACCCCGAGTTCTACGAGCTGCTGACCAAGCTCAAGCAGCAGTCGACGTTCAAGAACTGCCAGGGCATCGAGACGACCAAGAAGTACATCGAGGCCGCGCGCTGCTTCCGACGCTACGCCCGCAAGTTCCCCAAGTCGGAGTACGTCGACGAGGCGCTGTACAACGCGGCGCTCAACTACGAGCGCGAGAAGCAGATCGAGCGTGCGATCCAGGTGCGGCTGGCGCTGGTCAACAACGTCGGCGAGGGCGAGCTGGTGCGCAAGGCGCTCTACCAGATCGCCGGCAACCTGCACGCGCTTGCCATCTACTCCAAGGCCAGCGAGGCCTACGAGTTCTACGCGGAGAACTTCCCCGATACCGATGAGGCCAAGGACGCCATCCGCAACGCGGCGGTCTTCCGTGAGGGTCTGGGTCAGCTGGACAAGGCGACCGACAACTACCTCAAGTACATGAAGCTCGTCGGCCGCAAGGACAAGGAGAAGGCGTCGGAGGTCTTCTTCTCGCTCGGCAAGATCCTCGAGCAGCAGCAAGAGTGGAACCGGGTGGTGTCCCACTATCAGAAGTTCCTGCGAGACTACGGCAAGGTGGCCAAGGTCGACCTGATCATCGAGGCCCATACCCGCATCGGCAACGCCTACATGAAGTTCAAGCGGGCCGACGAGAAGAAGGCCCAGAAGGCCTACGAGCGAGCCTACACCACCTTCATGGAGTTGCCGGACGCCGACAAGAAGCAGGTGACGACCGGCATCGCCGCCGTGGCCGAGGCGCGCTTCAAGATGGGCGAGGCGATCTTCGTCGACCTCGAGCGCAAGCCGCTGAAGGGCAAGTCGTACCGCAACCTGAAGCGCTTCGTGAAAGAGATGACCGAGCGCATCAAGGAGCGCACGCTCATCGTCGTCGACGCCCAGAAGATCTATCTCGAGGTCATCCAGTTCCGCTCGCCCAACTGGGCGATCGCCGCCCTGGCCCGAATCGGCCAGATGTATCAGGCGCTCGGAAACGACATCTACAACTACCCGGCGCCCAAGTCGTTCAATGAAGAGCAGGTCGAGATCTTCAAGGGTCAGATGACCGACATGTCGGAGGTCCAGATCGGCAAGGCGGTCGAAGCCTACGTGCTCTGCATGCAGAAGGCGCAGGAGCTGCGCTGGTTCAATCAGTGGTCGGACCTCGCCGAGAAGCAGTTGGCGAACCTGCGCCCGCAGCAGTACCGCTACAACGCCGAGAAGCGGGCCAAGCCGACCTACTTCGGCCCCGACGCCGTGGCGCAGTCGGTGATCACCGAGCTGCCCAGCGAGGAGGAGGAGGAGTGATGGCCCGGCTTCATCTGTTGCGCATCGCCCGGCTGGCGACGGTGGGCCTGGCCACAGCGTCGTTGATGGCCTGCAGTGGCACGCCGCCCAAGCCCGACGATCCGAACCTCGGCGGCGGCGGCGCGAGCGGTCAGCAGACCGATCTGCCCGACGAGCCACCCGCCGCCCCCAAGGTCGCCAAGGAGGCCAAGCCCCTGTTCGAGGATGGGGTCAAGGCCTACAAGGCGGGCAATACGGCTCAGGCGATCAAGCTCTTCGAAGAGGCCATCGACGTCGACGAGACCTTCGGCGCGGCCTACTTCAACATCGGCCGGATCCACGAGGAGCAGGGCCGGATCGACGAGGCGCGCAGCTGGTACGAGCGGTCTGCCGAGAAGGGCAAGGCGTTCGGCGACGGGCTGGTGAACATCGGCCGGCTCGAGATGGAGAAGGGCAACAAGGGCGAGGCCATGGCCTTGTTCCGCCGGGCGATCCAGATCGAGCCCTTCAATGGCGAGGCTCACCTCAACCTGGCCCAGGATGCGCGCGGCAAGAAGGCGTTCGCCGACGCGGTGAAGCATGTGCGCACCGCGCTCAAGGAAGACAGCCAGAACGTGCTGGCCTACGAAGTGCTCGCCCGGGTCTACTACGACCTCGGCCGCTTCGAGCTGTCCAAGCTCGTCTGCCTGACCGGCCTCGAGATCAAGAAGACCGCCGACCTCTACAATACCCTCGGCCTGGTGCACCTCAGGCAGGACAACGTGACCACCGCTCTCGGCTCGTTCGAGGACGCGCTCAAGGTCGACGCCAACTACTGGCCGGCCCACATGAACGTCGGCGCGATCACGTTCAACTATCGCGACTACGAGTCGAGCTATCGCCACTTCACCGAGGTGCTCAAGCAGAAGCCCGACCACCTCGAAGCGATGCTCTCCAAGGCGGTCGCCGCCCGCGGGCTCGAGCGCCTCGACGAGGCCGAGTCGGGCTACAAGGCGGTCATCGGCAAGGACGAGACCTACGCTGCGGCGCACTACAACCTGGGCATCCTCTATCAGGAGTACACCCAGAAGCTGGATGAGGCGATCAAGTCGTACGAGGCGGTGCTGCGCTATGAGCGGGCCGACGCCGACCTGCGCAAGGACGTGACCCAGCGCATTCAAGCGGTGCGCATCCAGATCAAGAACATGAAGGAACTCGAAGAGATGATGCGCCAGCAGAAGGCGCAGGAGGCCGCGCAGGGCGGCGGCGGCGGCGACGGCTGACGAGCCCGCTTCGCGCCGCGGTCACCGGCATCGGATCGCAGAAAAAATTCCCCTGGCGAGAACTTCCCCCGAAGATGGCTGTCGACTGCTGCGGCGGGGTTGGTCGGCCGACGCGACACCGCTATACTGATAGCTGTCGACGATGCACCTCATCGAGCCCCAAGGAGTAGAGGGCATGTTCAGCTTGCGAAGTCTGCTGGTCCTGGCCGCTTTGATCGCCCTCCCGAGCCTTGCGAGCGCTCAGGAGGAGGTCGATCCGGCCGACGCCGAGAACTTCCTCCAGGATCCGAATGATCCCGGGGTGGTCTACCGCAAGAAGACCGAGTACGACTTCGAAGACGACGTGGTGGAGGGGTCGTTCGTACGGCCCGAGGGCGAGTACCTCGACTCCCGCCGTCGTGCACGTCACAGCAGCCTGATCCGCATCCGGGAGAACTTCGTGCCCGAGATGCTCAAGTCGGCCGAGGACATCTGACCGACAGCCCGGTCGCTCGACCTGGACGGGGGCATATGGACACCACGAGCACGCCGATCAAGTTCGATATCTACGAGGGCAACGCCCTCACTCGAACCGAGATCCTGGCGGAACAGACCATCAAGATCGGCAAGCTGTCGTCGTCCCATGTGCGGATCGACGACGACAGCGTGTCGCGGATGCACGCCGTCATCGAGGCCAACGGGCCCGACGACGTCGTGATCCTCGACCTCGGCAGCGCGACGGGCACCTACGTCAACGGCGAGCGGGTCACCAAGCACCGCTTGCGCACCGGTGATCGCATCCGCTTCGGCAATACGACCGTGGTGGTGGCCATCGCCGGGCAGAACGCCCAGGGCGGCGCTGCCGCGAGCCGGCGACCGATGGTCTCCAACGCGCCGCTCTTCGACGAAGACGAAGGCGCTGCGGGCGGTCGCCGAGCGCTCGAGATCCTCGTCCTGTGGGGCGTCACGGTCGTCGACGTTCAGCACTTCACCGAGGCCGGCAGCTATACGATCGGCGACGGCGACGAGGTATCGCACTTCGTCAAGCCGCAGTTCGTGCCGCAGAACCCGTTCCCGCTCGCCGAGACCGATGGCAACAGCATGGTCGTCAACGTCCCCGAAGGGGTCGAAGGCGAGGTCATGCTCGATGGCAAGGTCTACGCGATCGAAGAGCTGAAGAACGCCAACAAGCTCGGTCGCTCCAGCGTGCCCCGCAGCCACTCGCTGCGGCTGCCGCCGCGGGCCCGCTGCCGGCTGAAGTTCGGTGAGTTGACCTTCCTGATCAACTCGGTGCCCGCCGCGCCGATCGTCGCCCGCGGGTCGTTCCTCAAGGCGATGGACCCTCAACTGCTGCGCTATCTGCTCGCCGCTGCGGTGCTGCACGCGCTGTTCTTCCTCATCGTCCTGAGCATCCCCGAAGACGCTGACAGCCTGTCGATGGACGGGTTCGACATGTCGGATCGCTTCGTGGACTTCATGTTCAAGCCCGAGGACGAGAAGCAGAAGATCGAAGACCTGTTCGGCGACCTCAAGGACGAGGGCGAGAAGGCCGAGAAGGCCAAGGACGACCAGGGGGAGATGGGCGACCGCACCGAGGAAGCCCAGGACAAGCGGTTCGCCATCGAAGGCAACCAGGAAGAGATCGAGCTGGCCCGAGAGCGGGCCAAGCAGGAGGCCATCGACACCGCCCAGGCGGCGATCAACAGCCTCGAGGGTGAGCTCAGCTCGGTGTGGGGCGAGGGCAACCAGGCCATCGGCTCCGACGCGGTCAGCGCGCTGGGCAATATGTTCGGCGACAAGACCGGCGCCGCCGCGGGCTTCGGCGGCCTCGGCGTCGCGGGCGCCGGGCGTGGCGGTGGCGGCTTCGGCGAGGCCTCGATCGGGGTCGGCAACGTCGGCACGCGAGGGCGTGGCGGCGGTGGCAACAGCGGCTATGGCCGTGGCCAGAGCCGGCTCGGCAAGAAGTCGAGCAAGCAGCCGAAGGTCATCCCCGGCAAGCCCATCGTGCAGGGTTCGCTCGACCGGGAGACCATCCGCCGCGTGATCCGCCGGCATCGCGCCGAGTACCGCTACTGCTACGAGCGTGAGCTCAACCGGAAGCGGGACCTCAACGGCAAGATCAAGGTGAAGTTCACCATCGCCGGCAACGGCAGCGTGATCGCGTCGCAGGTGGTCGAGTCGACGATGAAGAACGCGGGTGTCGAGAACTGCCTCGCGGCGAAGATCAAGCGCTGGGTCTTCCCGGCGCCGAAGGGCGGGGGCATCGTCATCGTGACCTATCCCTTCATCTTCAAGCCGAGCTGATCTGTCCGATACGCGTCTGACACCCCGCCGGTCTGCCGGTGGGGTGTCGTCGTTTCGAATCCGGCGGATCGACGTCGACGAACGGTGATTGAGGCCTCGCCAACGGGCAGCGCGGGCCGTGACCTGGAAATGTCAGCTGGACGCCGGTTCTTGACTGCGTAACGACCCGGTGATACCTCCAAAACCGGCGTCCTGTTTCCTCGATTGGACCTCTCGGCCGGAAGCGAGCAGATACATGATCCGAACCTTGGCGCGATGGGGCGCCGTCGTCTGGATGGCGGGCTGCCTCACGTTGGTCGTCGGGTGCAATCAGGAACGCAATGAGTCGATCCGGCTCATGAACCAGGGGCTGCAGCTCTTCAAGCAGGATCGACTGACCGACGCCCTGAGCAAGCTGGCCCAGGCCGCCGACGTCGACCCGACCAACGACCGGGCGTTCTTTTATCAGGGGCTGCTCTACGAGCAGAAGCTCGACAAGTTCAAGTCGGCCGAAGAGAACTACCGCAAGGCGTTGGAGTTGCGTCCGGACAGCGGCGAGTACAGCTATCACCTCGGGGCGACCCTGGCGAAGCAGGAGCGCTGGAAGGACGCCGTGAGCACGCTCGAGCAGGCGATCCAGCTCGACGCGACCCGGGCCGAGGCTCACCTGCGGCTGGGCATGGCGCTCGAGAACCTCGAGCAGTTCGACCGGGCGCAGGAAGTCTACATGAAGGCCATCCGGACCAACCCCCGGTTGCCCGAGGCCTACAACTCGCTGGGCAACCTCTATCGCCGCTTCGAGCAGTACTCGCACGCGGCGCAGGTGTTCAAGAACGCCACCCAGAACAACCCGGACTGGGCGCTGAACTACCACGACCTCGGTCTGGTGTATCAGGCCCAGAGCCGCCTCGACGACGCGATCGCGCAATTCGAGAAGGCGCACCGTCTCGACGGCAAGCACACCGGCACGCTGTTCAACCTGGGCATGGCCCATCACGCCAACGGCGACGCTTCGAAGGCCCGGCAGTATCTGCAGGTGTACCTGACGCGGCGCACGGCGAACGAAGATCCGCTGCGGATCGAGGCGGCGCAGGATACCCTCGCACGTCTGGAAGAGGCGGCGAAGAAGCGACCGAAGTGACGCGCGGCACCAAGCTCCCGTCGGCCGGACGGGCCGATGGGGGCCCGGGCTGCCGTCCACCCGAAAGATTCGAGCATTCCCTGGCGAGGCGATCTCCATGACCGAGCGGATTCGCGAGCTCTTCGACGCGGTGATTGAGGACCCGAGCAACCGTGAAGCGAGCGGTGAACTCGAGGCGCTCCTGCGCGAGCAGGAGAGCTGGGAGGAACTCAACCAGCTCTACATCCACCTCGCCGAGCACGAGGTGGACGACCTCGAGGCTCGAGCGGGCTACCTGCGCAAGGCGGGTGCCGTCTCTCGGGACCGACTCGAAGACCTCGGCACCGCGGTGCAGCTCTTCAGCGCCTCGCTGGAGGGCGAAGGCCTCGATCCGGGCGGCGTGCTCGAGACGCTCGCCGAGATGCGCCGGCTGCTGCTGGTGCTCGGGGAGTGGGACAGCTACTTCGAGGTGGCCGACGCCGAGCTGCAGCGGGTGGAGGAGCCGGCGGCACGCGGCGCCTTGATCTTCCAGATGGCGCAGATCCTCGACGAGCGGGTGGGCGATCGTTCGCGGGCCCTCGAGTACTACGAGGCGGCCTACCAGACCGACCCCCAGAACCTCGACGCGGTGGCGGCCGCCCGCCGTATCCACCGTGACGTCGACAACCTCGAGATGGTCGTGCAGCTCATGCAGTACGAACTCGAGAACGCCGGCGATGACGCTCGGCGGCTGTCGGTGCTGTCGGAGATGGCCAACCTCTATCTCGTCGACCTCGGGGAGCACGAGGCGGCGGTTCCGGTGCTGCAGGAGATCGTGCGGCTCGACCCGGAGAACGCCGACGCCCGCGCCCGCCTCGAAGCGCTCGGGGTGGGGGACGAAGACGAGGCCGGTCCGGAGTCGACGGTCGAGACCGACATCGAGTCGACCACCGAGCCCGAAGCCGCCCCCGAGCCCGCGCCGCCGGCCGAGCCGACCCCGGCCCCCGCCGCCGCTGCGCCCGAGCCGCTGGCGCCCGAGCCGGAGGTCGAGGACGACGACGAAGACGAAGACGAGGCGCTCGACCGACTGTCGGCCCTCGAGCTGGAGGCGATGGCGCGCACGGCCTCCGGGGCCCGAGCCCACGACCTCTACGGTCGGGCGGCCGCGGCCCTCGAGCCCGGCGACGACGAGTTCACCCGGCTCTATCTCGCGGCCGTCGAAGCCGACGCCGGCGAGGTCGAGGTGTACTGGGCGGCCGGACGCAGCTTCGAGGGCTCCGACGAGGTCAAGGCCTCCGTCGCGGCGGGCCTCGATGCGCTCGCTGAGTCGAACGCCCGTGGCGATGCCGTCGCCGCCCACCGGCTGGTCTTCGGCGCTGCGCACCTCGGCGAGGAGCGCACCGTCGACTACAAGCTGCGCGAGATGGCCAAGAAGTCGGACGACCCGGCGGTCGTGCGCTGGCAGACCGTGCGCCTCGTCGAGGCCGGCAAGTGGCGCAACGTACAGCAGGTCTTCGCCAAGGAGGCCGGCGGCTCGCCCGCCGAGGCGCGGGTCGTGGCCCTGCGGCAGATGGCGCGTCTGGCCGAGAAGCGGCTCGGCGACCAGGAGAAGGCCGCCGACTTCTGGCGCCAGGTGCATCAGGCCGACAAGGCCGACAAGGCCGCGCGCAAGGCGTTGCTGCGGCTCTACGAGGCGCTCGGCAAGGAGAAGGAGCTCATCGACGTCCTGCGGGTCGTCATCGACGACATCCCCGAGGGCCGGACCCAGAAGAAGCTCGACGGCCTGCGTCGGCTCGCGGGGCTGGTGGCCAACCAGCCGCGCCAGGACGCCCAGGTGGTGCAGATCTACTCGGAGATCCTCGCCCTCGATCCGGAGGACGCCGAGGCGCCGGCGCTGCTCATCGAGAAGTACGAGGCGATGCGCCGCTGGCCCGACCTCATCGGCGTGCTCGAGACGCAGTTCGAGCGGGCCGAAGGCCAGGACAAGATCGACTTCGGGGTGCAGATCGCCCAGCTCTATCTGGGGCGGCTGCGCAATCAGGCCGAGGCCATCAAGGCTTTCGAGGGCGTGCTCGAACTCGACCCGGAGAACAAGGAGGCCCTCGAGGCCCTCGACGGGATGTACGAGAAGCGGCGCGACTGGGACAACCTGATCGCGACCCGTCAGCGTATCGCCGATCTGGCCGACGACATCGACGCCCGGCTGGAGGGCTACAAGGCCCTGGCGGCCTACGCCGACAAGAAGATCCGGCGGCCCAACATCACCCAGGCGCTGTGGGAGAAGGTCCGCGAGATCGCCCCGGAGGACGCCGACGCGCTGCGGGCCCTCGTGGGCGCCTACGAGCAGGGCAAGAACTTCGAGGAGCTCGTCGAGACCATCGACATCCTCGTCGATCTCGTCGACGGCAAGAAGGAACAGATCGACCTGCTGCAGAAGTCCGGCTCGGTGCTGCAGGACCGGATGGACGACAAGGCCCGCTCGGTGCCGATCTGGCAGCGGCTGCTCGAGCTCGATCCGAACAACCGCCGCGCGGGCGACTCGCTGAAGAAGGCCCTCGTCGAGCTGGGCGACTGGGACGCGTTGGAGACCTTCTACGCCGACCAGCGCAACGGCTGGGCCGAGCTGGTGCGCCTGCTCGAAGGCCAGGTCGGGGTGCAGAAGGAGGACGCGGTCAAGATCGACCTGCTCTTCCGCGCGGCCCGCATCTACGAAGAGCAGACCGAGCAGCAGGACCGCGCCGTGCGGGCCCTCGAGCGGGTGCTGCAGACCGAGCCGGGCAACGTCGAGGCCGCGCGTCGGCTGGAGCCGATCTACACCGAGACCGAAGATCACCGGAAGCTGGTGGGCGTGCTCGAGGTGCTGCTGCACGACGAGCAGGAGCCCGAGCAGCGGCGGGTCCTCATGCTGCGCAGCGCCGAGCTGGCCGAGCAGCACATGCGCAATACCGAAGGCGCATTCCACTGGATCCGGCAGGTCATCGCCGAGCACCCGGCCGACGCCAAGGCCCGCGAAGAGCTGGTCCGCCTCGGTGAGGTCACCGGCGACTGGCAGGCGGTGCACGACGATCTGGCCGAGGCGCTCGACAAGGTGCCGGAGATGGCGCCGGCCGAGGTCGACCCGAGCGAGGCGCAGCTGGCGATCCTGCTCGAGCTGGGCCGCATCCTCGACCAGCAGATGGGCGCTCACGACGGGTCGCTGGGCCGCTACCATCAGGCGCTGGAGATCGACCCCGACAACCGGCAGGCCCTCGACGCCGTCGAGCAGCTCTACACCCGGGCGATGAACTGGCACGAGCTGCTCGGGGTGCTCGACCGCAAGCTGGCGCTGGCCGAAGAGGTCGACGAGCGCAAGGAGCTGCATCGCAAGGCGGGCTTGATCTTCGAGAATCAGCTCGAAGACGCCATGTCGGCGATCGAGCGCTACCGCAACGTGGTCGACGAAGACCCCGCCGACCGCGACGCGCTCGAAGCGCTGCGCCGGCTGTACGAGAGCAGCGAGCAGTTCCACGAGCTGCACGAGGTGCTCGGCAAGCTGCGCCAGATGGCCCTCGACGACGAGGACGCCGAGCAGGCGGTCGCGCTGCAGATGGTGCGGGCGATCATCGAGCTGCACCACCTCGACCAGACCCCGCAGGCGATCGCGACCTTCCGCGAGATCCTCGAAGGCGACGCGGGCCACGACGGCGCGCGGCAGGCCCTCGAAGGCTTGCTGGAAGACACGCAGTATCGCGGCGAGGTCAGCGGCATCCTCGAGCCGATCTACCGCGACGCCGCCGCCTGGGAGAACCTGGCGGTCGTGCTCGAGATCCAGCTCGAGGAGAGCTACGAGGCCGACCGGCGCATCGAGCTGCTCGAGCGCATCGGCCTGCTGCACGTCGAGCGCACCTCGGACATCGAGCGAGCCTTCGAAGCCTTCGCCCGCATGTTCCGCGAGGCGCCGCACAGCGAGACCGCCATCGAGCAGCTCGCCAAGCTCGCCGACGTGGCCGACGGTTGGGAGGTGCTCGCCGAGCTGATGGAGCAGGTGCTGCCCGAGGTGCCCGACGAGGCGCTCGCCCGGCAGCTGCTGTCCCGGCTCGCCGAGATCTACGAGAACCGGCTCGACAACGCCGAGCAGGCCATCGACGCTCATCGCCGCGCGCTGGACATCGAGCCCGAGGACCGCCCCGCGATCGAGGCGCTCGACCGGCTCTACACTCGCACCGAGCAGTGGATCGAGCTGCTGGCGATCTACCGCCGCAAGCTCGAGCTCACCGAAGAGCCCGAGGCCCGCGAGGCGCTGCAGTTCCAGATCGCCAACCTGCTCGAGGCGATGCTCGGCGAGCCGCGGGAAGCCATCGCGGTCTACAACGAGATCATCGACGTCGATCCGGAGAACGGGCGGGCGCTCGAGGCCCTCGACCGGCTCTACGGCCAGGAGGAGATGTGGTCCGAGCTGGCCGACATCCTCGGCCGTCGGCTGGCGCTCATCGAAGACGCCGGCGCGCAGGTGGAGCTGCGGGTGCGCCTCGGTGAGGTGCGCGAGACGAAGCTGTCGAACTTCGACATGGCCATCGAGACCTACCGCGAGATCCTCGAGGTCGATCCGGACAACGCCGCCGCCATCGGCGCGTTGGAGCGGCTGAGCGAAGACCCGACCTTCCGGCCGGCCATCGCCGACATCCTCGAGCCGATCTACCAGCGGCAGGACGACTGGCAGAAGCTGATTCAGGTCTACGAGATCCAGCGCGAGTTCTCGCCGGACGAGACGCGCAAGGTCGAGCTGCTGCACCAGATCGCCGACCTGCATCAGACCCGCGGGGCCGACGCCGTCTCGGCGTTCCAGAGCTACGCCCGCGCTTTCCAGGTCGACCCCAGCCACGAGGAGACCCTCGGCCACCTGCACCGCATCGCCGGCGCGCTGGAGCTGTGGGCCGATCTGGCCGAAGTCTACGAGATGCAGGTGCCCGAGATCCTCGACCCGGAGGTGGCCACCGCCATCCACAAGCGGGTCGCCGAGGTCCAGCTGCGCCAGCTGCAGGACTACGAGGGCGCGCGCAGCCACTACGAGGCGGCGTATCAGGCCGACGACACCGACATGGCGGTGATCGAGGCCCTCGAAGAGATCTACCGCACCAGCGAGCTGTGGCACGAGCTGGTCTCGGTGCTCTACCGCAAGGCCGAGCTGACCGAGGAGGTCGGCCCCAAGAAGGCGCTGTATTTCCAGATCGCCGGCCTCAACGAAGAGATGCTCGGCGACCCCTACCGGGCGGTGGAGGCGCTGCGCACCGTGCGCGAGCTCGACCCGGTCGATGGCCAGGCGCTCGACGAGCTCGAGCGGCTGTTCAACGGCATGGAGCAGTGGGAGGACCTGCTCGAGGTCCTGCACCGCAAGGCCGAGCTGACCGAAGACATCGAGACCCGCAAGCGCATCTACTACGCCATCGGCGCCTCGTGTGAGATGCAGCTCGACGACCCGATGCGCGCGGTCGACACCTACAACGCCGTGCTCGAGTGGGACGCCGACGACCTCGAAGCGCTCGGCAGCCTCGAGCGGCTCTACGGCAAGCTCGAATACTGGGAAGACCTGCAGAAGGTGCTCGCCCGCCAGGTCGACCTCGTGCCCGCCGAGCAGAAGCTCGACATCCGCTTCCGGGTGGCGCAGCTGCACGAGATCCACCTGCTCGACGTCGAGACCGCCATCGAAGGCTACAAGGGCATCCTCGACGAGCAGCCGGCCCACGAGGCCTCGATCGAGGCCCTCGAAGGCCTCATCCGCCAGGATCGCGAAGCGCGCATGGCGGCCGAGGTGCTCGAGCCGGTGCTGACCAAGGCCGGCAACTGGACCCGCATGATCGAGGTCTGGCGTGCGCTGCTCGAGGTCACCATGGACCTCGAGGTGCGCTCGAACCTGCGCATGCGCATCGGTCAGGCCTACGAGGACATGCTCGCCGACTCGGAGAACGCGTTCACCGCGTACGGCGACGCCTTCCGCGAAGACCCGACGCAGGAGGCGGCCATGGTCGCCCTCGAGCGGGTCGCCAAGAACGCCGAGATGTGGCAGCCATTCGTCGAGCAGGTCGAAGCCCAGCTCGTCGCCATCCCCAGCGAGTACGTCGCCCGCGACCTGTATCTGCGGGTGGCGCGGGCCTTCGAGGAAGAGCTCGGGGACGCCGAGGCGGCCATTCAGCGCTTCCGGCGGGTGCTCGAGATCGACCCCGATCACGAGGTCGCCATCCTGGCCCTCGACCGCCTCTACCAGAAGGTCGGCTCGTGGCCCGAGCTGGCCGAGATCCTGCAGTTGCGGGTCGAGCGGGCCGAGGATGAGCAGCGGGTGCCCCTGCTGCTGCGCCTCGGCGCGCTCTTCGAGACCGCGCTGGACGAGATCTCGCAGTCGATCACCGCCTACAAGGACGTGCTCGACCTCAAGGAGGAGGAGCCCGAGGCGGTCGCCGCCCTCGAGCGCATGTTCGCCGCGGGCCACGAGCAGCCGGTCATCGGCGAGGTGCTCGAGCCGATCTACCTGCAGAACGAGCAGTGGGCCAAGCTGCACGACCTGCTGCAGGCGCTGCTGGCGCACCTGATGCCCGGCGAAGACCGCATGCGGTCGATGCACCGGCTGGCCGAGATGAGCCTGGAGCAGCTCGAAGACAAGGAGCGCGGCTTCATCTGGTATGGCGAGGCGTTCAAGGAGGTGCCCGAAGACGAGCACAGCCGCAACGCGCTCAAGGAGCTCGCCGAGGAGCTCGGCGCCTGGGAGAACCTCGTCGCGATCTACACCGAGGGCCTGGAGAATACCCAGGACTTCGAGCTGATCCGCACCAGCTGCCACGACATGGCGGTGATCTACCGGGAGAAGCTGCAGAACGACGAGATGGCCGAGTCGATGTATCAGCACGTGCTGACGCAGATCGACCCGACCGACGCCCGCTCGCTCAAGGGCCTCGACGTGCTGTTCGAGGAGCAGGGCCGCTGGCCCGAGCTCATCGACATCCTGCGCCGCGAGGTGGAGGTCACCTACGACGAGCCCGAGCTCATCGCGCTGATGTATCGCCTGGGCCAGCTCTACGAGCGGCAGGCGGAGCTCGAAGCGGCCGTCGAGGAGTACAACGGCATCCTCGCCCGCCAGCCCAACCACCCCGACGCGTTGGCCCGGCTGGAGCAGATCTACGTCGTCCAGGAGAGCTGGGCGCCGCTGTACGAGGTCTACGCCCGTCAGGCGGAGAACGCCGAGGAGGACATGGCGCTGCGGGCCGGCATCCTCGCCGCGCAGGCCAACCTCGCCGGCAACTTCCTCGACCGCACCTTCGACGCCGTCGACCTGTGGAGCCAGGTGCTCGACCTGCGGGGCGAGGACGCCGAGGCGCTGATGGCCCTCGAGGGGCTGTATCAGGTGCAGGAGAGCTGGCGCGAGCTGGTCGACGTCTGCGAGCGGCAGGTCAACCTGCTCGACAACGACCAGCAGCGGGAGAAGCAGCTCTACGCCAAGCTGGGCCGCGTCTGGGGCGACTACCTCGAGCGCGAGCGCAACGCGCTGGAGAACTGGCACAAGGTCCTCGAGATCGACCCGAACGACGAGGACGCGCTGTGGGCCGTGCGCGAGCTGTACGACCGGGTGGACGAGCAGCCGCGGGTGGCCGAGTTCGACCACAAGCTGCTGGCGCTCCTGCCCGGCGACGACATGCGCCGCGTCGAGCTGTTCCGGCAGCTCGGCGAGCTGAACATGGGCGTGCTCGAAGACGAGGGGCAGGCGATCTGGTCCTGGACCCAGCTGCTGGCCCTCGAGCCCTACGACCCGCAGGCCATCGGCTGCCTCGAAGACCTCTACCAGCAGGCGGAGAACTGGGACGCCTGCGTGCAGATCCTCGAGCGCAAGGTCGAGATCACCGAGGACCCCTACGACAAGGTCAGCATCCTCTTCCGCGCGGCGGAGATGTACGAGGAGCAGCTCGCCGACGCCGGCGGGGCGCAGTCGGCCTACCAGAAGGTCGTCGAGGTCCAGCCGGACAACTTCGACGCCTACGACAACCTCGAGCGGCTCTACGAGGGCGGTGAGCAGTGGGAGGCGCTCGTCGACCTGCTGCTCGCCCGGCTCGCGGTGACCGCCGAGCTGCCCGAGATGCTCGACATCTACGAGCGCACCGCCAAGGTGCTCGAGGAGCGGCTGGGCAACATCGAGGGCGCGTTCAAGGTGCTCAGCATGGCCTTCGAGGCCAGCCTCGACGACGAGCGCTTCGGCGCCGAGCTGGCCCGCATCGCCGAGATGGGCAACTTCTGGGGCCCGCTGATCGAGACCTATCAGCAGGTCATCAACGCGATGGGCGAGGTGCCCGAGTCGGTGCCGCTGCGGGTGCGTGTCGCCCGCTGGTGGGACGGCAAGCTGCAGCAGCCCGAGCACGCCAATACCCACTACGAGATGGCGTTGACCATCGAGCCGGACAACGTCGACGCGCTCACCGCGCGCGAGCTGTTGCTCGAGCGCTACGAGCAGTGGGAGATGGTCGCCGCCATCCTGCAGCGCAAGGTGGAGCTGGTGCAGACCGACGAGGAGAGCAAGGCCAGCTACGAGAAGCTGGCGCGCATCCTCGAGCGCTACCTCGACCGGCCCGACGAGGCCATCGAGGCCTATCGCCAGGTGCTGCTCGTCGACGCGGCCGATCTGCCGAGCCTGCAGGCCCTCGAAGGCCTCTACACCATCCGCCTGCGCTGGCAGGAGCTCATCGACGTCCTGCTCAATCAGGCGGCGGTGCTCGAAGACACCACCCAGGTCGTCGAGAAGTACCTGCAGGTCGGCGAGCTGTGGGAGACCCGGCTCGATTCGCCCGAGCGGGCCATCGAGGCCTATCGCAACGCGCTGGCGGCCGACGAGGCCTGCGTCGACGCGATGCGGGCCCTCGAGCGGCTCTACGCCCAGCTCGACCAGTGGACCGAGCTGCTCGACGTCTACGAGCTGATGCTGCAGGTGGCCGCCGACGACAGCGACCGGCTGCGCATCTACCGCCAGATCGCCGAGATCCAGGAGACCCGGGTCCAGGACCGCTACGCCACCGTCGACGCCTACCGCTCGATGATGGAGATCGCGCCGGGTGACCCCCACGCGGTGCAGGCCCTCGACCGGCTGTATCGGGAGACCGAGCAGTGGGTCGACCTGGCCGAGGTCTACGACAAGCACCTCGCGGTCATCCAGGACCCGGACACCGTGGTGCTCATGCGCACCGCGTTGGCCGAGATCCACCGTGGGCCGCTGTCGGACCCCCAGGCGGCGATCGACGCGCTGACGCCGATCCTCGAGCTGGTGCCCGACCACCTCGCGACGCTGCAGACCCTCAGCGGGCTGTACGCCGAGGTCGAGGACTGGAGCCACGCGATCGACGTGATCAGCCGCGAGGCGAACCAGATCCACGATCGCGGCACCCAGCTCGACCGGCAGTATCAGGTCGGCCGGATCTACCAGCAGAAGCTGGGCGATCTCGACCAGGCGGAGGTCTGGTTCAAGAACGCGCTGCAGTTCGACCCCAACTACCTGCCGGCCCTCGAGGGTCTGCAGGAGGTCTACGAAGGCCGCGGGGAGTGGACCGAAGCGATCCGCATGCTGCAGATGATGGAGGCGGCGACCAAGGTCTTCGCCGAGAAGAGCAAGTACCTCTTCGCCATCGGCCGGATCTACGAGAAGCACATCGACGAACGCACGATGGCCATCGACTACTACGA
Source organism: bacterium (assembly GCA_030427205.1). Taxonomy (GTDB): domain Bacteria; phylum Myxococcota_A; class Bradymonadia; order UBA7976; family UBA1532; genus JACKDM01. Next base: position 44,796 of record JAUHXC010000035.1, read on the forward strand.
GCAGGCGATGGACATGTCTCCGGACAACGCCGACGCCGCCGAGCCGCTGGTCGATGTCTACTGGGCCGACAAGAACTGGGCCCGGGCCGAGCCGCTGCTCGACCTGATGCTGCAGGGCAAGCAGGACGCCGACATCCGCGAGCTGCAGCAGCTCAACTACCGGATCGGCTTCTGCGCCGAGCAGCTGCGCAAGGACGAGAAGGCCCTGGCCCACTATCGTCAGGCCTACGAGCTGGACAGCACCCACCTGCCGACGCTGCAGGGCATGGGCAACCTGCTGTTCCGCCACGAGGACTGGGACCGCGCGTTCAAGATCTACCAGACGATTCTGGTGCACCACCGCGACAGCCTCGACGAGGCGCAGGTGGTGGGCATCTTCCACCAGCAGGGGCAGATCAAGCTCAAGCTGGGCGAGCGGCGCAAGGCGCTGGACTTCTTCCGCAAGGCGCTGGAGATCGACCCCCAGAACACCGAGATCCTCAAGGCGCTCATCGAGCTGCACGAGGCGCGCAACGACTGGGAAGACGTCATCCACTACCGGCGGCAGGTGGCGGCGCTCATCGCCGACCCCCACGAGAAGTTCACCGCCCTGGTGGGCATCGGCGACATCCTCGCCGAGCAGATGAACAATACCCGGCTGGCGGTGGACGCCTATAACGACGCCCTCGAGGCTCAGCCGGGCAGCCGGCTGGTGCTCGGCAAGCTCATCGGGCTGCACGAGGCCGCCGAGAACTGGCCGGCGATGGTCGAGGTGCTCAGCCAGCTCGCCGAGCAGGAGACCAACCCCCAGCGCAAGTCGAAGTACTGGTGCGGCGTGGCGACCCTGCAGCGGGAGAAGCTGCGGGACAACTTCATCGCGGTGCGCTCGTTCGACAAGGGCCTCGAGGCCGACCCGGGCAACCTGCGGGCGTTCCAGGCGATCGACCAGATCCTCACCGAGGAGCGGGACTACGAGCGCCAGGACCGCTACTACCGCAAGATGCTCAAGCGGGCCACCGAGGCCGGGCTCGACGACGGGCTGGTCTTCTCGCTGTCGAAGAACCTCGGCGAGATCAACCGCACCCGGCTCGAGCGCTTCGGCGAGGCGATCAAGGCCTACAAGATCGCGCTGACCAAGAAGCCCGACGACGCCGGCACCCACGGCATCCTGGCCGAGCTGTACGAGCGCGAAGACCAGATCGACAAGGCGATCGCGCAGCACTACACGCTCATCAACCTCAACCCGCGCAGCGTCGAGAGCTACCAGGAGCTGCGCCGGTTGTTCATGGACGTGGGCAAGTACGACGAGGCGTGGTGCGTCTGCCAGGTGCTGGTCTTCCTCAATCAGGCCAGCCAGGACGAGCGGCTGTTCTACGAGAAGTACCGCTCGCGCACGCTCAAGCAGGCCCAGCGCCAGCTCGACCAGCGCCACTGGGGGCTGATCTTCCACCCGGAGAAGAGCCCGCTGCTCGACCACCTCTTCCAGCAGCTGTACCTGTACACGCTGCCGGTGGTGGCCAAGAACCACAAGCAGTTGGGGCTGCACAAGCGCAAGACGGTGCTCAATACCGACGACCAGACGCCCTTCAACAGCGTGATGAAGTACGTCTCGCATACGACCCGGCTGCCGACGCCCGAGGCGCATCGCGACCCGCAGAACCGTCCGGGGCTGCGGCTGGTCGAGCTCAACCCGCCGGCGATGCTCGTCGGGCCCGACATGGTCTCGGGGCGCAAGCCGCAGGAGCTGGCGTTCGCCGGGTCGAAGCAGCTGTTCCTCTCGGGGCAGTCGAACTTCCTGGCGAACCTCGGCGAGAGCTACGAGCAGCGCAAGATGTACCTGACCACCATCGTGTACACCTTGATGAAGCTGGTGAAGCCCGACGCCAACGTGCAGTTCGACCCGAACCTGCTCGAGCAGTGGGCCAAGACCATCCAGCCGGCGGCGCGGGCCGAGATGGCCAAGCTCATCCAGAAGGCGAGCACCAACCCCAAGCTGCACCTCAACGTCAGCAAGTGGCTCGAGACGGTGGAGCACACCGGCAACCGCCTGGGTCTGGTGCTGGCCAACGACCTGGGCGCGGCGGTGCAGGTCATCAAGAACGAGGCCGGCTCGTTCAGCCGGGCGCCGGTGCAGGACCGCATCCGCGAGCTGGTGCTCTTCGCGCTGTCGGAGAACTACTTCAAGCTGCGTCAGGCCCTGGGGCTGGCCATCGGTCAGGCCCGCTGAGCCGCCGCGCGCGGCCCTGCTGAGCCGGGCGGGCTCTGAACGAGCCCGCCCGCGCCCTCTCTCCGCTCTTCGCGGCCCTCTCTACACCCGACCCGAGGCGTTGTGACCGGCACCCTCTACGTCGTCGCCGTGCCCATCGGCAACCTCGAAGACATCACCCTGCGCGCGCGGCGCATCTTGTCCGAGGTCGACCGCATCGCCTGCGAAGATACCCGCCGCACCGGCAAGCTGCTCGAGCTGCTCGGCCTCGACCGCCGCCCGCTCGTCTCGCTCTACGACCACAACGAGACCCGCCGCACCCCGCAGATCATCGAGGCGCTGCAGGCCGGCGACAGCATCGCGCTCGTCAGCGACGCCGGCACGCCCACCATCAGCGATCCCGGCTTCAAGGTGGTGCGCGCGGCGATCGACGAGGGCCTGCCGGTCGTGCCGATCCCCGGGGTCAGCGCGGTGACCACCGCCCTCTCGGTGGCCGGCCTGCCCACCGACCGCTTCCGCTTCGTCGGCTTCCCGCCGGCGAAGGGCAAAGCGCTGCGGGCCGCGCTCGAAGCGCTCGCCGGCGCCCGGGAGACGCTGGTCTTCTACGTCAGCCCCCACGGGCTCGAGCGATTCCTGGCCGCCGCCGAGGAGGCCTTCGGCGGCGGGCGGCCGGCGGTCATCGCCCGCGAGCTGACCAAGACCTACGAAGAGTTCCGCCGGGGCACGCTGGCCGAGCTGTGCGCCGATCCGGGCGTGGTGCGCGGCGAGATCGTGGTGCTCGTCGACGGCGCGCCGCCCGACGAAGCGCCCGCCGAGGCCGACCTCGAAGCGGTGGTCGCCGGCCTGCTGGCCGATGGCTTCGCGCCGTCCAAAGCGGCCCGCGAAGCGGCGAAGCGCACCGGCGGCAGCCGGGACGCGGCCTATCGGCTGGCGGTCGCGCTGCGGTCCCGCGAGCGCGGAGACGACGGGTAGGGGGTCATCAGCGGGCGCGGGGCCTCGATCCGTTGTCGAATCCGGTCTACGAGGCCGCTGGCATGCCCGCTGCGGCTCGATCGGCCCCCGACCCTGGGCCGCGGTCATGCATCCGGACCATGGCCGTAAGCGGGCATCCTGCGGCCGCCAAGGGCCGCGTGTCGGGTCGCTCAGCTGCCCTCAGCCAGCAGCGCGCCCGGGTTGAGGATGCCCGCCGGATCGAGCACCCGCCGCGCCGCCGCGAGCACCGCCCCGAACGCGGCCGGGCGCTGACGCTCGGCCCACGGGCGATGCACCCGACCCACCGCGTGGTGGTGGGTGATCGTGCCGCAGTGGGTCAGAATGGCGTCGCTCGCCGCGTGCTTGATGCGGGCCCAATCCTCCAGCTCGGCCCCGGGCGTCGAAGGCACGATGAACGTGTAATACGGCGCCGGGCCATCGGGATAGACGTGGGTGAAGCGGCAGCCGAGGTGCCCGCGCACGCCGCGGCTGCCTTGCTCGGCGGCGGTGAACACCGCGTCTTTCACTGCCCGGTGCAGCGTCGGAAACGCGGCCCAGCTGCACGCCGTCTCGAAGGTATCGGCGACGATGCCCAGGGTGATCAGGCTCGATTGCAGGTAGGGCGCGTCGATGAAGGCGCTCTTCCACAGCCCGCCGGCGCCGGCTGGCGCGTCGGCCGCGGCGCTGTGGCTGTCCGACAGGCGGGGGCCTTTGGGGCATCGCCCGCCGTGCTCGATGCCGATGGCCACCGCCCGGGCGATCGGGGCGTCGAGCGGGTGGTCGGCCGACTCGAACGCCACGAGCAAGACATGCCGGGTGCCGACCATGTTGAGCATGGCCTCCCGCTTGTCGAGCAGCCGGCAGTTGGTGGGATGCAGACCCGATTGTGCCAGCGCCCGGGTGGCGGCCACCGCGTCGTCGAAGCGATCGAAGTGCAGCGCCGCCTTCGCCCGCCAGCGGGGCCGGGGGCGAACCCGCATCCAGGCGTCGGTGATGATGCCCAGCGTGCCCTCCGAGCCGAGGACCAGCCGATCGGGGCTCGGTCCGGCGCCCGAGCCGGGCAGGGCCCGGGTCTCGAAGAGGCCCGCGCCGGGGGTCAGCATACGCACCCCGGCCACCATGTCGTCGATGTGGGTGTAGACCGTGGCGAAGTGCCCGCCGGCGCGGGTGGCGATCCAGCCGCCGAGGGTCGAGAACTCGAACGACTGCGGGAAGTGGCGCAGCGTCAGGTCGTGTGGGGCCAGCGCCGCTTCGAGGGCCGGCCCGGTCATGCCCGCTTGCAGCCGCGCCAGCCGCGAGACCGGGTCGACCTCCAGGGCGGCGTCGAAGCGTTCGAGGTCGAGGCTGACCCAGGGCCGCGCGCCAGCGTAGGTCACCCCGCCCACCACGCTCGTGCCGCCGCCGTATGGCACCAGCGCGACATCGTGCCCGGCGGCCCATTCGAAGAGCTGTGTCAGCTGCGCGTCGGTGGCCGGTCGGGCGACCAGATCGGGCGCCGGGCCGAAGTCGCCGGCGAAGCCGCGCAGCTGGTCGGGGTAGCTGCGGCCCCAGGTGTGGGTCACCCGGTCGGCGTGCTCGGCGCTCACCCAGCCCTCCGCGAGCCCGGCGGGCGGCGGCGCGATCCGGCTCGGCCGCAGCCGCACCGCGTCGAGCGGCACCGGATCACGATGGGCATTGGCCTCGACGCCGAAGAGCGCCGAGAGCTGCTTGCCCAGCGCGATGCGCCCCGCGCGGTCGGGCAGCTTGTCGGCGCGGCCCCAGGCCCAGTGGCTGCGCGCGGGATCGGTCTGCCTGCTCATGCTCGCTCCCTCGGTCTCTGCGGTTCGGGATCTCTGCGGTTCTGCCTCGCTGCGGCGACCTCAGCGGCCCACCAGCCGGGCCAGGTACTCCTTGAGCGCCACCTGCACCCGATAGTGCCCGCTGCCGGTGGGCACCAGCCCCACCGCGCTCGGCGGCGGGACGCGGCCGCGGAAGTCGGCGCCGATGGGCACCGGGTCGAGCCCATGCCCCCGGGCGAGCCGCAGCGCGCGGGGCATGTGCCACGCGCTGGTGACGATGCCGATGCGGGTCCAGCCTTCGGCGCGGGCCCGCTCGGCGAGCGCGGCGATCTCGGTGGCGGTATTGTGAGGGCCGGGCAGTGTCAGCAGCACATCTCCTGTCACGCCCATGTCATGCAGCAGCGTCTGCGCCTCGGCGCCCAGGTCGCGGGTGCCGGCCTGATCGAGCCCGGCGATGCTGGTGCCGCTCGCCAGCAGCGTCGGCGCCATGCCCCGGGCGATCGCGACCGCCGCCACCCGCAGTCGATCGCCGTTGGCGGTGAGCTGCGCCCGCCCGTCGGGGCCGGGCTCGGTGCCGCCGCCGAGCACCATGATGACGTGCAATGACTCGTGGTCGATCGCCGAGAGCGGGGGGACGCCGCGCTCGAGCCGGGCGAAGAGCGCCCCGCCGAGCCAGGGGCTGCCCGCCGCCGTGAAGAGCAGCCAGACCGCGGCGATCAGCGCCGCTCGCCGCCGTCGACCGCCGCGCAGATCCGTCAGGATCAGTCCGTACAGAATCAGCCAGATGAGCCCGACCGGCATGGCGAGGCGGATCAGCAGCTTGTCGATCATCGCCGGATGCGGCAGGGCGAAAACGGTGCCCGCGAGCAGGGCCAGCGTCAGCGATATACCCGGAATCAAACGCTTTCGGGCCACCTCGGGGGCGGCGCCCAGCCACCATGTACCGAATGCGAATATGGCGAAGAATGGCACCAGGCTCATCAAGACTTCACTCGAACTGCCAATTTCGGGCTATACTGCCGACATGCGACGACTGCTGTCATCCCTCGGACGCGCGCTGTCGGTCCCCATCGCCCTGCTCGGGTGCGGTGAGGTGGTCGGCGACGCGGCGGAGCGGATCGACCGGCCGGGCATCGAGACCACCGAGCTGCGCTGCGGCCCGGTCGAGGTCGCGCCCATCGGCCGGGCCGAGCGGCTCGTGCCCCTGCCCAACGGCGAGGTCTACCTCGTCGGCAACAGCTACAACCGGTTCCGGCAGCCCTCGGGCAAGGTGATTCAGTTCGATCCCACCGGCGCGCAGCGGCCGCTGGTGCACGAGCTGGGCTGGCCGGTCATGGCGCTGACGCTCACCGAGCAGGGGCTGGTCACCGCGATGGACAAGGCCAGCTTCTTCCGCTGGCCCGAGACGCTCTTCACGCAGCCCGAGCAGGTGGCCTCCATCGGCGGGGTCAACGAGCTGACCGCCCTCGAGCTGTTGCCCACCGGCGACGAGGGCGACCTGATCATGGGCGCGATGACCATCGCCAACGGCGAGGACGTGCCGGCGCTCTTCCGGGTGCGCCCGGCGGACGGGTCGCTCGTCTGGTGGACGCCCTACAACAACAACCAGGGGCTGGCGATCATCGACGGTCAGTTCACCAGCATCGCCACCCGCCCCGACGGCCAGGTCATCGCCGTGGGCAAAGGCATCGGCGCCTGGGATCGCGACAACCGCTACGGGGTCTACGCCCGCTTCGACGCCCGCACCGGCCGGATGCAGACCCACCGCCGACACGCGCAGGTCGACTTCGAGCCCCTGCGCATCGTCAAGGATCGCGCCGGCGAGCCGGTCGTGCTCGCCGTCGAGGGGCACGAGGGCGTGCGCTACGCGCACGCGCGGCCGTTCATGGCCCGCTTCGACGACGAGGGCGAGCTGATCGACAAGCGCTCGATCCCGCTGCCCGATGGCATCAGCCAGGGGGCGGTGCTCTCCGCCGTGCACCTGGCCGACGGCGGCTGGCTGCTCGGCGGCAGCGTCTGCGGTGAGGAGCGGGCGTGGTGCCAGGCGTGGATCACGCGCATGGGCCGCGCCGGCGAGGTGCTGTGGACCCGCACGGTGGCCCGGGACGTCGCGCTGACCGTCAACGACCTGCAGATCGTCGGCAACCGGGTCTTCGCCGCGATGTCGAGCAGCCACTACTGCTGCGAGTTCGACGAGCTGGACTACGACGGCTGGCTGTGGGAGCTCGATCTCGACGGCAACTGCCCGCTGCAGTCCGGCCTGAAGCTCGACGGGGCCGTCTTCCGCTGAGCCCCGCGCGCCCGGCGCAACGCCGGCGGCGCTCTCGACCCGATTCCCGATTCGATTCACGCGCGCGTCATCCGTCGCCTCGACCGCGGGTCTTGCGCGCCTGACGGGCCGCTTCGGCGATGGCGGCGGCCTCGTCGCGGCGGCCGAGCGTCTCGTATTGGCGCAGGGCCAGGCGGCGGGCGGCGATCGCGCGCTGTGCTTGCCCGGCCGCTTCGGCCCGTTCGGCGGCGTCGCGGGCGGCGGCGGCGGCATCCGGCTCGCCGATGCGGCCCTCGAGCAGCGGGCCCACCGCCGCCATGTGCGTGTCCCACGCGCGCCAGTCGCCCTCGGCGGCCACCACCGGCAGCAGCAGGGCGTGGATGATCACCCGCAGCTCATGGCCGGTCCACGACATCGTGCGCGCCGCCTCCAGCCGCCGCCGGGCCTCGGCGACCCGCCCGCGGGCGAAGGCGACCAGGGCCAGGTTGCTCTCGGCGATGGGCAGGTCGACGGCGTCCACCGCGGCGTACAGCGCGCGGCTCTCGGTGTAGTAGGCCTCGGCGGCGTCCAGATCACCGGCGTAGCGGGTCAGGTCGCCGAGCACCGAGGCGACCATGGCGCGCCCGACCCGATGCCCGGCGAGCGTGTAGCGGCGATAGGCCTCGTCGATGTACTGCCGCGCATGGGTCAACTCGCCCTGTCGGCGGGCGATGTCGGCCAGCCCGACGAGGCAGTCCCCCTCGGTGCGGGTGTCGCCGGCGTCTTCGGCGGTGTCGAGCGCGTCGTGCAGCAGCAGGCGGGCGTCCTCGTGGCGGCCGAGCAGGTTGAGGCAGGCGGCGGCTCTGAAGCGCACCTGGGCCAGCAACGCCGGCTCGCCGGCCTGCTCGGCGCGGGCCACCGACTCTTCGAGCAGCGGCCAGCCCTCGGCGTCCGACGCGGTGAGGCGCAGCGCCGTGCCCAGCTCGGACAGCGCCATCGCGTGCAGCGCCGGATCACCCAGGGCCCGGGCCTGCGGCTCGGCGCGCTTCGCCCAACGGCGGGCGACCTCCATCTGGCCGAAGTAGCGCGCCATGCGGGCCCGCAAGACCCGGTTGAGCACCCACGGCCCCGCGTCGGACGCCAGATCGAGCGCGCGCAGCGCCTGGGCCCGCATCACCAGCGCCCGGCGGGTGGCGGCCGGGTCGGCGCGCAGCAAGCCCGCCTCGAAGGCCCGCAGCAGCGTCTCGGCGGCCTCGGCCGGTCGCCGGGACGCCAGCTGATGCCGGGCGAGCTGCTCCGGATCGGCGTCGCGGTCGCGGGACAGCGCCAGGGCCGCGTAGCGATTCCACGCCCGCAGTCGACCGTGCTGCCGAGCCCGGTCGAGCAGCGCCTCGGCGAGCGCCCCGTGCACGAAGCGCCAGCGGCCGTCTTCCCCGGTGCGCACCAGCCGATCGGCGTGCATCCGGGTCAGCCCGATCTGCGGCAGCGGCAACCCGGCCACCTCGCAGGCGGCGGCCCAGCGCCGGCGATCGATCTCCACGCCCATGGTCGCCGCCAGTTCGAACGCCTCGCCCGCCCGGCTCTCGGCGCCGGTCAGGGCCAGATCGACCCGCGAGAGCCAGACCGCGCCCAGGGTCTCGGGCATGGGCACCGCGCCGGGCCGGCGCAGCGTCGCGCCTTGCGGGCCGGGCTCGAGCGCCGCGCTCGACAACCACAGGCGGATGGTCTCTTCGGTGAGCAGCGGGCTGCCGGCGGTGCTCTGCTGCAGGCGGGCCGACAGCGCCGGGTCGAGCTCGATCAACGACGCGATCTGCGCCACCTGATCCGGCGGTGACAGCGGGCCGAGGCGGATCGGCTCGACCCGCGCGTGGCGGCGCAGCTGCCGCCACAGCCCGGCCACCGACGACCCCAGGGGCAGCGCGTCGGGGCGCGCGGTCAGCAGCAGCAGGATCGGCAGCTCGGCGCGCCGGCGCAGCAGGTACAGCGCCAGCCGCAGGGCGTCTTCGCCCCAGTGCACGTCGTCGAGGTGCACGATCAGCGGCCGCCGCTCGGCCAGCGCCGCCAGCGACGCGGCCAGGGTCGCATAGCGCTCGTCGCCGCTGCCGAGCACGACCGGCTCATGGGGGTGCGCCGCGCGGCCTCGGGGGTCGAGCACGGCGGCCAGCCCGGCGGCCAGCGGCGGGTCGAACACCCCGTTGAGGCGCGCGCTGCGGATCTCGGCGACCGCGGCCCCGCTGCGCAGGTGGCGGTCGAACATGGCCTCGATGCCCGAGGCGCCGTCGCCGCCCGCCGCGTGCACCGCCAGCATGGTATCGGCCACGCCCAGCTCGTGGGCCCGATGGCACAGCCAGCCGGCGAGGTGCGACTTGCCCATGCCCGCCGCCCCTTCGAGCCCGATCGCGCGCAGGCCGCCGCCGTCGACGACCCGGGCCAGGGCCTGCCACAGCCACTCGCGCTCTGCCGAGCGACCGATCGTGGCCACCCGCCGCAGGCCGAAGAGGTTGCCGCCGGTGTCCAGCAGCGGGAAGAGCGGGCCCGTCGGCGGTGTCTCGACGGTCGCCGGCAGCGGCGTCCGGCCATCGGCCCGCGGGCCCGCCGCCCAGCCGCGGTCGTCGAGCGGCGGCAGGGTCGCCAGCGTCGGCGGGTCGACCTCTGCGTAGGGCCCCGGCCCGATCCCACGCAACGCGAGCGCCGCGTCGGCCGCGAAGCGGAACCGATCGCGCGGATCGAGGGCCATCAGCCGACCGAGGAAGGCGTCGACGCCCGGCGGCACGGCGAAGCGGGGGTCGAACCGCGCGCGATGCCCGGCGAGGTGCGCCTCGAGCACCGCCAGCAGGCTCGGCCCGTCGAACGCGCGATAGCCACAGATCAGCTCGAACGCGCTGCAGCCCAGGGCGTAGAGATCGGTCCACGGCCCCACCGCCCGCCAGTCGCCGCGCACCTGCTCCGGCGCCATGTAGGGCGGGGTGCCGATGAGGCTGTCCTCGTCGGAGCGGCGGTCGGCGGGCGCTTCGAGCAGGGCGATGCCGAAGTCGGTCAGCACCGGCCCGCGGGGACACATGAGCACGTTGGCCGGCTTGATGTCACGATGCACCACGCGGCGGGCGTGGGCGTGGGCCAGCGTATCGAGCAGCAGCGTCAGCACCCGGTAGAGCGTCGGCCAGTCGGTGGGCCGCTCCTGCTCCAACGACCGCCCCGGCAGCCACTCCATGACCAGGTAGGGCGTGCCCGCCGGCAGCCAGATCTGCGCGCCTTGTTCGTCGTCGATCAGGCCGTGATCGAAGAGCCGCACGACCCGCGGGTGATCGAGGGCGGCGGCGGCGCGCACCTCGTGGGCGAAGCGCGCCCGGAAGCGCTCTTCGAGCGCGCTCGGCGGCCGGACGAACTTGACCGCCGCCGGCCGGCCGGTCGCGCGGTGGGTGGCCCGCCACACCTCCGACAGCGCCTGGCCGGCGACCCGCTCGTCGAGTTCGAATGCGCCGAGCACGATGGTCATGGTCTCAGGCTACCAACCTCGGCGGGCGAGCGCGGCTCAATCGCGACCGGTGTGACATTTCCCGCGCTGCCGCTCGGACCCTGAGGTCAGTGCATCAACAGGCGGGTCCGCCGCAGGTGGGTCATCGTCGCGTCCAGATCGTGGTTGGCGGCGAAGCCGAGCACGTCCTCGGCGCGCTGACCGTCCACCATGCAGACGTAGCGCAGGTGATCGAGCTCCGGCGCCGGGAAGCGGGCCAGCCGCAGCTTCCACGCCCGCTCGAGCATGACCTCGGCCAGCGGATGCGGGATCGGCCGCGGGCGGCCGTGGGCCATCTCGACGAGCACGCTGAGCGGCGCCGGTCGGCAGCCGGGCAGGTTGAAGACCCCGCGGATGCCCGGCTGCAGCGACAGCTCGATGGCCCGCGCCACGTCGTCTTCGTGGATGACCTGCGCCATCGGGTCGAAGCCGGCGAGGGTCCACGGGCGGCGCAGGCGCAGATAGTTGCTCGGCGCGTTGTGCACCGCGCCGATGATGTGCACCGGGCGCAGGATGACCGTCTCGATCTCGGGGTACTTCCAGAAGAAGCTCTGCCCCAGCATGTCGACCGCGATCAGCGAGCGGATGTCGCTGAAGCGCTCGCCGCCCATCAGCGGCGCGTCCTCGGTGAGGAACTGCGTATTGTCCGCCCGCGGGCCGTAGACGTTGGCGCTGCTCATCAGCACCAGCTTCTTGATGCCGTGCTTGTGGCAGTACTCGACCACCCGGCCGGTGCCCTGGATGTTGAAGGTGTAGTGATCGGCGCTCGACGCCCGCAGGTCGTGCATCAGGTTGAGGTGCACTACCGCGTCGAAGCCGCCGTTGCGAAAGATCGCCTCGCTGCGCTTGCGGCGGATGTCGATGCGGTGCACCTCGACGTCGACCGGCGCTCGGGCGAAGTTGCGCCGATCGAGGCCGACCACGGTGTGCAGCCGATGCAGCCGGCGGGCGACGAGCGCGCCGAAGCGCCCGCTGATGCCGGTGACGGCGACCCTCATCGGAACCACCCCTGCCGCTCGAGCAGGCCCCGGCGCAGCAGGCCGTCGACCGCGTCGCGCACCACCCCGACCCGGGCCGCGATCTCCGCCGCGTCGTCGTCGGGATCACCGATAAAGGTCAGCGGGCGGCCGAAGTAGATCCGGTACTTCACCGGCAGCGGCAGCATGCCGACCCCCGGGATGAGCGGGTTGACCGGCACCGGCACCGCGGGCAGGCCCAGGGTCTTGGCCAGCCCCGTCAGGTTCCACGGGGTCGGATACTGCTCCTCGGCGCCGACGACCCCGACCGGCACGATGGGGGTGTTGGTCTCGAGCGCCAGCCGCATGAAGCCGTGGCCGAAGGCCTGCAGCTGATACGCCTTGTCGTAGGTCTTGTTGATGCCGCGCACCCCCTCGGGGAAGACCAGCACCGCGTGCTCTTCTTCGAGCAGCGTGCGGCAGTTCTCCGGGGTGCCGAGCACTTGACCCATGCGGCTGAAGAAGGTGCTGACGAAGGGCAGCGACGGCACCCAGCGCTCGACCATCGAGCGCACCGCGCGCGGCGGCTCGGCCTCGAGGATGAGCGCGGTGGCGATCATCATCGCGTCGATGGGCACCTGACCGCTGTGGTTGGCGATGAGCAGCGCCCGGCCCTGCGGGATGTGCTCGAGGCCGATGGGCTCGACCCGGAACCAGTGGCGGTAGACCTTCTCGACCACCGCCACCGCGTATTTGATCTGCTCCGGGGTGAAGCCGAAGTCGTCCGTCGGGCGGTCGCCGCCGATGCCTGCCCGCAGCTCGTCGATGCGATCGAGCAGCTCCGGCGGCAGGCGGGCGTCGATCGCTTCGGTCAGGATGTCCTGCAGGGCGCCGATCATGGGCCGATTCTGGACGGTGGCGCGCCGCCGCGCAACCGCTGCACGCCACCGCTTGCACCGGACCGCGGCCCGGGTCCAGGATGCGCCGCGAGAGTCCACCGAGAGGAGATGGCCATGAAGCTCGTAGATCTGGTGCCCGTGGCGCTGCCCGCCGACGCCGCCGCCGTGCTGCCCGAAGAGGTGCTCATCGGCCGCGGGGTGCGCGGCGCGCTGGCCGACGCGGTCAAGCGCCACGTCGGCGGAGAGCCTTTGCTGGTGGGTGATCCCGACACCCTGGCCGCCGCCGGCCCGCTCGACCTGCCCCATCGGCTGCTCGACCTCGGGCCGCACCCTCACGCCGACGACGAGACCGTCGAGCACCTGCGGGCCGCGCGGGGCGACGCGCCGGGCTATGTGGCGGTGGGCAGCGGCACCGTCAACGACCTGTGCAAGCGGGCCGCGGCCCTCGACGGGGTGCCGTTCGTGGTGCTGGGCACCGCCGCGAGCATGAACGGCTACGCCAGCGGCATCGCCGCGATCCTCAGCGATGGCCTCAAGACCACCGTGCCCGCCCGGCCGGCGCGCGCGGTCATCCTCGACACCGACATCCTCGCCGCCGCCCCCGCCCGGCTGGCCCAGGCCGGGCTCGGCGACCTGTTGAGCAAGCCGGTCAGCGACAGCGACTGGTGGCTCGCCGACCAGCTCGAAGGCACCGGCTACAGCACCCTGCCGGGGCAGGTGGTCGACCGGGCGGTGGACGCCGCCGCCGCCGCCGCCGCGGGCATCGCCGCCCGCGACCCCGAGGCCCACGGCAAGCTGGGCGAAGCGCTGACACTCAGCGGGGTGGCGATGGTGGTCGCCGGCAGCAGCGCGCCGGCCAGCGGCGGCGAGCACCTGCTCAGCCACCTGTGGGACATGGAGGCCATCGCCGCCGGCCGGGAGACGCGGCTGCACGGCGCCCAGGTGGGGGTCACGACGCTCATCAGCGCCGCGCTCTATCAGGCGCTCGTCGCGCTCGAGGCGCCCGACTTCACCCCGCCGCCGGCGTGGGCCGAAGAAGAGGCCCGCGTGCGCCGCGAGTTCGGCGGGCTGGCCGCGGCGATCCTGCCCCAGACGAAGCGCAAGCAGGCACGGGCCGGCGACCGCATCGACATCCTGCGCGACCGCTGGCCCGAGGTGCAGAAGCGCCTCGCCGGGCGGGCGATCCCCAGCCCCGAGGCGCTGCGGGCGACCCTGAAGGCCGCCGGCGCGCCGGCCAGCCTCGCCGATCTGGACGAGCCGCGGGCCAACGCCGCCCGGATCTTCCGCCTCGCCCGGGATATCCGCGATCGGGTGACGGTGCTCGACCTGGCTTTCGAGGTGGGGCTGCTGCCCGGCGCCATCGACGACGTGCTCGACGCCGCCGGCGTCTGATCCGCTACACCGCCTGCCAGCGGGCCTTCATCGCCTCGACCGGCGCCGTATCGAAGCCCGCCGCCTGCCCCAGCGCGATCGCCTCGTCGAGCATCACGACCATCTCGCCCCAGCCCGTCGCCGCCGGCTGGCGCGGCATCGCCAGGGCGTCGGCCCACTCCGCCGCGTCGCCGAGCGCGGCCGCCGCCTGCAGCCGCCCCACCTTGGCGAAGGCCGCCGCCAGCGCGTTGCCCTCCTGCAAGAGCGCCGCCGCCGCCTGTCGCAAGAGCCGGCGGGCCTCCTCCCAGGCCTCGAGCTCGAGCGTCAGCATGCCCTGATTGAGCAGGGGCACCGCCACCGAGATGCCCGCCAGCCGGGCGTAGGCGATCGACTGCTGGTAGTGCGCCGCCGCCACGTCCAGATCGCCCATGCCCCGAGCCACGTCGGCCAGCTGATTCTCGGCGTCGGAGACCCCGTGCAGGTGCCCCGCGGTGCGCCACGTCTCGCGGCAATCCTCCAGGACCGTCCGCGCGCGATCCCACTGCTGCAAGCGGCAGAAGAGCAGGCCCATGCCATAGAGCGCCGAGCCCCGACTGTGCAGATCGACCGCCCGCGCCAGCGACTCGGCGGCGACTGGCTCGGCCTCGGCGTAGTGCCCGGCGATGGCCAGCTGCCGGGCCAGCGTCGTCGCCGCGGTGCACACCAGCCCCGGATCGCCCGTCGCCCGCGCCGTCTCCAGCGCGCGGCGGGTCATCGCCAGGCCGTCGTCCAGCCGCCCCCGCTGCCGCAAGAGCGCCGCGCTCTCGATCTGGATCAAGGTCCACAGCCGCTGATCGACCGGCGGCATCGCCCACAGCGCCTCGGCGATGATCAGGGCCTCCGCCGGCCGCTGAAGCTTGCGCAGCGCGCGGATGCGCAGGTGGTCGGCCAGCGCGTCCGCCGGATCGGGGCCGGTCAGCAGCCCGCGGCGATCGTCGAGCCACGCCAGCGCCGCGGCGTAGGCCCCCCGATCGAGCGCCTGCTCCGCGGCGGCGAGCAGCGGCGCGATGGCCGCCGCGGGCTGCTCGCCTTGCCGATACAGCCGCGCCAGCAGGGCCGGATCGGGCGCGTCCTCTTGGCTCAGGGCCGACGCCGCCGCCCGGTTCACCGCCGCCCAGCGCCCGCGGCGCGCGGACTCGGCGGCGATGGCCTCCACCAGCGGACCCAGCGCCAGCCGCCAATGACCCGGGCCGTCGGCGACCGCCGAGCCCTGACGCATCAGCCGGCTCAGCAGCGCCACGGCGTGCGGCGCGAGCCCTCCCGCGGCCCGCCGCCAGACCCGATCACAGACCCGCGGACCCAGCGCCGTCGCCAGCTCGAGCAGCCGCTGCTCCTCCGGCCTCCGGGCCAGAGCCGCCGCCCGCGCCCGCCAGACCGCTACGAGATCCGACGGCAGATCGAGCGTCGCCCCCGCCGCCGGACGGAAGCCGTCACGGCCGGGCACCAGCTGCCCCTGCTCGATGCGATCGGCCACCCAGCGCACCGCGAAGCCCGGGTGCCCCGCCGCCCGCCGCTCCAGCGCGTCGGCCACCGCGCCGTCGAGGTGCAGCAGCGAACGGACCAGCCGCCGGGCGTCCAGCGCGGGCAGCGGATCGAGCGCCAGGGCCAGCGTCTGCGGTCGCCGCATGAGGTCGAACATCCGGTCGCGGGTCGGGCCCAGCTCGGCGGCGGTCGCGGCGACGGTGGTCGGCGCCGGCCCCTCGACCGCCTCACCCTCCCGCGCCGAGAGCACCACCAGCAGCGGCAGGCCCGCGCCGTCGTCGACCCGCAGGCACTGCGCCACCGCGTCGAGCGCCTCGCTGGCCCGATGGGCGTCGTCGATCCACCAGATCACCGGCCGCTCGAGCGCCCACAGCCCCAGCCACTGGGCCATCACCGCCGCCCGCGCCCGCCGATCGCCCGCCAGCCGCCCGGTCAAGAGCCCGGCCACCGCCTGCACCTCGGCCGGGGTCGGCTCGGCGTCGGCCAGGGCCCGGGCCACCAGCGGCGCCACGTCGCCAGCGGGCACGTCGTCGAGGTTCATCGCCCGCCGCAGACCCTGCCCCAGCGGCGCGTCGCCCTGGCTGTACACGACCCGGGCCAGTCCACGCTCCGCCGCCCGCTCGACCAGCCAGCGCACCAGCCGCGACTTGCCGACGCCCGGCTCGCCGACGATCAGCGCCAGCCGCAGATCGCCGCTCGCGTGCACCGCGCCGAGGGTCGACCACAGCGCGGCCCGCTCTTCTTCGCGACCCACCAGCGGCACCGAGCGATGCCCGTAGAGCCCCAGCCCCGCGCCCACCAGATGAAACGGCGGCTCCCGCGGCGGGTCGCGCCACTCGCCCGAGAACCCGACCGGCGTCGGCGCGCCGTCGAGCGCGGCCAGGGCGTCGGCGGCGCAGCGGAACCGGCGGCCGGGATCTTTCGCCAGCAGCCGATCGACCCAGCCCGACATATGCGGCGGCAACCCGGGCAGCGCGGGCAGGGGCGGCGGCCGGCCGAAGCGGTGGGCGTCGGTCAGGGCCTGCCGATCGGCGCCGTCGAACGGCGGGCGCCCCGTCAGCAGCGCGTGCGCCAGGCAGCCCACCGCGTAGAGATCGGTCCACGGCCCCTGCGCCGGGCCGTCGCCGACGACCTGCTCCGGCGCCATGTAGCGCGGGGTGCCCGACCGCGCGCCCACCACCCCGTCCACCGCCGCGGCGACGCCGAAGTCGGCCAGCACCCAGCGCCCGCCGATGCGCAGCACGTTGGCCGGCTTGACGTCGCGGTGCACGATGCCCCGGGCGTGGGCCGCCGCCAGCGCGTCGAGCACCGCCCGCAAGGCCGCCAGCGCGTCCGTCGGCGGCAGCGGCAGCCGATCGGCCAGGGTGCCGTCGGCCCGCTCCATGACCAGGAAAGGCGAGCCGTCGGCCGTCGTGTCGACCGCCGCCGCGTAGGCGGTGCGGGCCCAGGCGGTCGCCTCGAGGGTCTCCGTCGTGTCGGCCGCATCGCACGGCGCTTCGCCCTCTCGAGCCTCGACCTCGCCCACGTCGAGCAGCCGAACGACCCCCGGATGATCGATGCGCGCCACCGCCCGCGCCTCGGCCCACAGCGCCGCCTTGCCCTGCGCCGAGATCGGGCCCGCCAGCACCTTGATCGCGACCGGCAGCCCCGCGACGTGGCGCGCGGCCCAGACCTGGCCCATGCCGCCGGCGGCGATCGGCGACTCGAGCACGAAGGGCCCCAAGCGGCGGCCGGCCTTCACCGATCGGCCTCCTCGTCGGGCCTGAACGCCGCCGGATCGAGCCCGTGGGCCCGCAGCCAGCGATAGACCTGCTGCCGATGCTTGCCCAGCGCCCGCGCCACCTGCGCCACGTTGCCCCCGTGGGTCTGCAGCAGTGCCGTCAGCGTCTCGGCGTCCGGCGCGCCCGGACGCGCGCTCGGCGGCGGCGCGGCGGGCTCGACGCGCGGGGCCACGGCGGCGTCGGGCGCGCGCACCGAATCGGGCAAGAGCTCGACCGGGATGCGCTCCAGCCCCGCGGCGAACAGCTGCACCCGGGCCGCGGCGAACTTCAGCTCGCGGATGTTGTGCGGCCAGTCGTGCAGCAGGAGCGCCTCGGCGGCGGCGGTCGACAGCGGCGGCATCGGCCCGGCGGCCCCCTCGGCGAGGAAGATGCGGAACAGGTGCAGCACCTCGGCCCGGCGTTCGCGCAAGCCCGGCAGCTCGATGGTCAGCCCCGCCAGCCGGGCGTACAAGTCGCCGCGGAAGCGCCCCTCGGTCTCCAGCCGGCGCAGGTCGCGATGGGTCGCGGCCACATAGCGCACGTCCACCGGCAGATCGCGATCGCTGCCCACCGGGCGGATGCGGTTCTCCTGGATCGCCCGCAGCAGGTTCGGCTGCAGGTCGAGCGGCAGCTCGCCGATCTCGTCGAGAAACAGCGTGCCCCGCGCCGCCGCGACGAAGAGCCCCTCGCGCTTGGTATTCGCCCCGCTGAACGCCCCGCGCACGTGCCCGAACAGCTCGCTGGCCACCAGCGACCCGCTGATCGCGCCGCAGTTGACCGGCACCAGCTCGCCGCCGCGCCCGCTCTTGTCGTGAATGCGCTGGGCCAGCCGCTCCTTGCCGGCGCCGGTCGGCCCGTGGATCAAGACCGGCAGCAGCGTGCCCGCCACCCGATCGGCCAGGGCGTAGGCCCGCGCCCGCGCCGGCGAGGTGCCCACCTCGAGCACCGGCCGCGGGAAGCCGGGCACCAGCCGGATCTCGTCGTAGACCGCCAGCACGTCGCCGAAGCGCAGCACCGCGCCCGGCGCCACCGGCGTCGGCAGCGGCCCGACCGGCGCGCCATCGAGCGCCGTGCCATTGCGGCTGCCCAGATCGGCCACCGCGCAGGCCCCCGCCGCCAGGATGAGCCGCGCGTGCCGCCGACTCGCCCGCCGGCTGCCGTCGAAGCTCAGCCCGCCCGGCCCGGGGTCGCGGCCGACCACCCGCTCGCCGTTGGCCAGCACCCGCGGCGGCGCGGGCACCGGGTGCACGATGGTCAGCGTGCGCAGCGTGCGGGCGACGTCGCCGCTCGGCGGCCGGGTGGTGACATCTTCGGTGGCGTCGGCGTGACTCATAGGGCCCGACAGCTTGGCATCGGCGCGCCGGAGGGTCCAGGGGCAGCCGGAGGCATTCGAGCCGGGGCGCTGCCGCCGCCATCGGCCTCGGCTATGATGCCCTGGGGGTCCTCACGAAAAGACCGCCCGTCGAGCGTGCAATACCCGGGCGAGCGACCGTATCGGAGGCCACTGCCCATATGACCGAAGAGCCCGAGGACGACCCTCGCCGCATCGGCTACATGCTCATCCTGGCGTTCGCCGGCTGGCTGGCAGGCGTGTTCATATTCAGCCCCTTCAGCGAGATCGGGATGGTCTGGGGCGGCCTGTTGGGCGCCATCGCCGCGCCGAGCGTCGCCTATGGCTGGCGTGCGAACAAGCCGCTCGACGAGCCTGACCACGAACGCATCGGTCGTCTGCTCCTCTGGGCCTTCGTCGGCGGCCTTGTCGGGGCCCTCGTCGGCGGGCCCTTCGGCGTGTTCGGGGCCGGCTGGGGCGCCCTCTTCGGCGCGGTGTCGGGGCCGTTCGCCGGCTTCGCGCTCGGCAAGCGCCCCAAGCTGCCCTCCGCCGACCCGCTCATCCGCGGTGTCGCCGGCGCGCTCGAAGATGGGCGGGCCGAGGGCGCGCAAGCCGCCGGACGCCACGGTGGCCAGACGGTGCGCTTCTGGACCGAGCGCAGCGCCGCGCCCGGCGAGCTGCAGCTCAACTGCAGCGTGCGCGCCGCCCGGGGCGAGGTCTACCTCGACGGCGTCGCCGCCGAAGACCTCGACCACCCGCCGTTTCCTTATCCCGGTCATTTGATCGTGCGCCCCGGCGGCATCCGCATGGCCTGGAGCACCGCTGTCGACGACGCGCTCGACGTGGGCGAGGCCTGGGTCGCCGCCATTCTCGCCGAAGCCGACGCCCGCCGGACCCCCGAAAGCCAGCGCCTCGCGCGGCTGGCCGCGCTGGCCGAGGCCGACAAGCCCTCCGCGGTCGACGTGCTGCTCGCCGAAGAGCTCGACGACCCGCGCATCCCGGCGCTGGCCGCCCGCCTCGCCGACGCGCCTGCCCCCGGACCCCGCCTCGTCGCCGCCCGCTGGCAGGGCGCCGCCGCCCTCGACGGGCTGATCGACGGCCTGGACGATCCCCGCTGGCAGGCCCGCGCGCTGCGCCTGCGCGTCGACGCGGGCCCGCTGCCGCCCGACGCGATCCAGCGCTGGGCCGGCGTGCCCGCGCTGCACCTCGAGCTGCTCATCGACCAGACCCGGCGCGGCCCGCTCGACGCGGTGGCCGGGCTGGTCGCCAGCGCGCCGGTCTGGCCCGACGCCGAGCGCTTCGTCGCGCTGGCCGCCGCGCTCGCCGAACGCGGCGCCGAGGTCGAGGACGCCGCCCGGCAGCTGTTCGAGGGTCAGCCCGCTGGCCGGCAGGCGCTGGCCCGGGCCCTGGGCCAGCTGGGCGGCATGCCCGCCTTGATGACCCTGCGCAGCGCCCTGAGCGACTGGCCCACCCTCGACGCCGAAGAAGCGGCGATCCAGCAGGCCATCGCGCTCATCGTGCACCGCCTCGGCGACGCGGCCACCGGCGCCCTGGCCCTCGACGTCGAGGACCCCGACGCCGGTGCTTTGAGCCTGGGCGCCGAAGCCGAAGGCGGGCTGACGCTGCGCGAAGGCCGAAGCGGGGTCTGACGCGTCCGCCGTCAGGGCGTCGTCGCGACCGCCACCCCGCGGCCGACCCAGGTCTCATCGTCGAGCTGCGCCAGCATGAAGTGGGCCAGATCGAGGCGTGAGGTCGTCGTGAGACCGTCGACGAGGTAGCCCTCGGCGCACCGGTAGTCGGTGACCGTCGGCGTATCGATCAGCTGCGCGGGCCGGGCGATGATCCAATCGACGTCGCTCTCGAACAGCATCTGCTCCATGCGCCGCATGTCGGCGTAGAGCGTGCGCCCGATGAACGACTTGAGCACCAACGACCAGAAGATCCCCTCGCCGAGATCGATGCCCGGCTTGGTGCCGCCCGACGTCACCGCGATCAGGCGGCGGATGCCCGCCGCGCGCATGCCGTCGAGGATGTGCCCCATGCCCACGCTGTAGACCGAGACCGGCTTGAGCGTATACGGCACACCAAACGTCGACAGGACGGCGTCGTGCCCGGCGATCACCCCGCGTACGGCGTCGCCGTCGAAGAGGTCGCAGCCGGCGACGGTCAGGCGCGGCGCCTCGAAAGGGAACGACTCTGGCCGACGGGTCACGGCGGTCACGTCGTGGCCGTCGTCGAGGGCGAGGCGCGTCAGCAGAAGGCCCACCGGGCCGCTGGCGCCGAAGAGCACGAGCTTCATGGGGTATCCTCCGATTCGGGGGCGGGCGGGCCGATGATGTGCTGCAGACAGTGAATGAAACCGGCATAGTCCGCCGCGCTCACGCCGGCGAAGGCCGCGCGCAGGTAGCGCTCGACCAGCGGCACCAGCCGCCGATGCAGCCGGCGCCCGTCAGCGGTCAATACGACCCGCTTGAGGCGCTTGTCGCGGGCGACGGCGACCCGGCCGACGAGCCCCTCCGCCTCGAGTCGGCTGACGAGCCGGGACAGGTGGTGCCGACTCTTGTCGACCCGCTCGCCCAGCTCGATCTGGGTCAGCCCGTCGACCTCGCCGAGCGCCGCGAGCACGGTCCACGTCTCGACCGTGATGCTGCGGCCGCCCGTCGCGAGGGCGTCGGCCAGCCCGGCGCGCAGCCGGTGGTGGGCCTTGCTCAAGAGCCGGCCCGGGGACATCGCGGGCGCCGCCGTCGGACGTGCGGCGGTCGGCTCGTGGGTCTCGGAGGTCCGCATGGACCCCGTGATACGGATGTTTGTTGCCATTGGCAACAAGTTTCATGCGGTCCGCGGGCAGATGTCGGCCGGCGCTCGGCGAGAACGCCGCCGACGGGACCTTCGAGTCAACGCAGTTGGTCCGAACCGCCGTCGACGGGACCCCCTCCTGGAACGGCGCTCGGCGAGAACGCCGCCGACGGGACCTTCGAGTCGACGCAGTTGGTCAGAACCGCCGTCGAGGGGACCCCCTTCTGGAACGGCGCTCGGCGAGATCGCCGCCGACGGGACCTTCGAGTCGACGCAGTTGGTCAGAACCGCCGTCGACGGGACCCCCTTCTGGAACGGCGCTCGGCGAGGACGCCGCCGACGGGACCTTCGAGTCGACGCAGTTGGTCAGAACTGCCGTCGAGGGGACCCCCGCCTGGAAGGGGGCTCGGCGAGATCGCCGCCGAGGGGACCATCGAGCGAACGCAGTGGGTCAGAACCGCCATCGAGGGGACCCCCTTCTGGAACGGCGCTCGGCGAGATCGCCGCCGACGGGACCTGCGAGGGAACGCAGTTGGTCCGAGCCGCCGTCGACGGGACCCCGTTCTGGAACGGCGCTCGGCGAGATCGCCGCCGACGGGACCTTCGAGTCGACGCAGTTGGTCAGGACCGCCGTCGAGGGGACCCCCGCCTGGAAGGGCGCTCGGCGAGATCGCCGCCGACGGGACCTTCGAGTCAACGCAGTTGGTCAGAACCGCCGTCGAGGGGACCCCCGCCTGGAAGGGGGCTCGGCGAGAACGCCGCCGCCGGGACCTTCGAGTCGACGCAGTTGGTCAGAACCGCCATCGAGGGGACCCCCGCCTGGAAGAGCGCTCGGCGAGATCGCCGCCGCCGGGACCTTCGAGTCAACGAAGTTGGTCAGAACCGCCGTCGACGGGACCCCGTTCTGGAACGGCGCTCGGCGAGATCGCCGCCGACGGGACCTTCGAGTCAACGAAGTTGGTCAGAACCGCCGTCGAGGGGACCCCCTCCTGGAACGGCGCTCGGCGAGAACGCCGCCGACGAGACCTTTGAGTCGACGCAGTTGGTCAGAACCACCGTCGACGGGACCCCGTTCTGGAAGGGGACTCGGCGAGATCGCCGCCGACGGCGTCTGCGGCGTGCGCCGATCCTCGCGGGGGTCCCGTCGACGGCGTCTGGCGTCCGCGCGCCGAGCGCGCAGGCCCCGTCGGCACGGATTTCGGTGAGGGTCGATCGGGGCGGGCGCCCCGTCGACGGCGTCTGGCGTCCGCGCGCCGAGCGCGCAGGCCCCGTCGGCACGGATTTCGGCGAGGGTCGATCGGGGCGGGGGTCCCGTCGACGGCGTCTGGCGTCCGCGCGCCGAGCGCGCAGGCCCCGTCGGCACGGATTTCGGCGAGGGTCGATCGGGGCGGGGGTCCCGTCGACGGCGTCTGGCGTCTGCGCGCCGAGCGCGCAGGCCCCGTCGGCACGGATTTCGGCGAGGGTCGATCGGGGCGGGGGTCCCGTCGACGGCGTCTGGCGTCCGCGCGCCGAGCGCGCAGGCCCCGTCGGAACGGATCTCGGCGAGGGTCGATCGGGGCGGGGGCCCCCTCGACGGCGTCTGGCGCGCGCTGACCGAGCGCAGCTGCCCCGTCGGCACGGGCTCTGGCGAACCTCGAACCTGTTGGGGGTCCTGTCGATGGCGTCTGGCGCGCCGGGCTCGACGACGGCTGGCGGCGGGCATCAACCGAGGCGAGCGCCGCCTCGTGATCATCGCGTCAGAAAGAGATCGTCAGCGTGGCGCCGGCGCCGTCGGGGGTGACGGTGGGCACGAGCGTCGGGGCGTCGTCTTCGTGGAAGGCGAGGAAGTAGACCGCCGCGCCGCCGGCCACCGCCGTGGTCACCAGACCCGCCACATACAGGGTCTGCATCGAGCCGTAGCTGCTCTCGATGTCGGCCATCTCGGCGTCGTAGACGCGGCTGTCCTCCGGCGAGAGCCCGCCCGGACCATAGCGTTGGTTGAGCGCGTCGGCGTCGCCGATCAGCCCGCTGACCCGGGTGTAGGCCACCGCCGTCACGATCGCGCCCACCCCGGCCAGGGCCCCGCTGCCCACGCCGGCCCAGAACGGCCAGTCGGGCGCGTCGGCCACCGGCGCCGCGCTCGGCGGCACGACCTTGGGCTTGATCGGCAGCTTGATCAGCTCGCGCACCTCGCCGACGCCGACGTCGATCTCCTTGCGCACCGTGCGGCGCCCGGGCAGCGACAGCTCGATGAGGTGCCGCCCGCGGGTCACCTGCTGGGTGACCGGCGTGGTGCCGAGCATGCGCCCGTCGAGGCTGATGTCGGCCCCCGGCGGGTCGGAGTCGACGATGAGCCGCGCGGTGGGCGGCGCCTCGGGCGCGTTGCCCCGGATGGCGCCACCGGCGAGGGTCACCAGCTCTTCCACCCGCTCGGCGCCGCCGGGCATCGTCCACTCGCGGTCGACCACGAAGCGCTGATCGCCGAAGTCGAGCATGCGGATGTGCAGGAACCACGCGCCCTCTTTGCGCTCGAGCCGGGCCCAGGCCATGCGGTCGGGCGGCGCGGCCGACATCGCGGCCACCTGCGAGAGGCAGGCCGGGTCGGGCGAGACGCAGCCGGCGAGCGCCTCGACCTCGGCGTAGGTCGAGGTGATCGCGTCGCTGGCCACGAAGTCGGGCACCTCGGCGATGGCGTCGACCATCGCCTTGTTGAGCTGCTGACCGATGTCGATGTGGTCGGGGTTGGGGGTATCGGTGGGCAGGAGCGCGATCGAGATCGACTCCTGTGCCCCGGCGAGAGCCGGGAGCATCAGCCCGAGGGCGGTGGCCGTGAGCAACGCGCGAAGCATGCCTCGTTCTACCACGGCTCCGCGGCCGAGGCGACGTCTGCCGTCACCCGCTGACCCGGTCCTTGAAGTTGCCGTTGGTGGTGTCGATGCGCACCGTATCGCCGGCGTTGATGTACAGCGGCACCTGCACCCGCACGCCGCTCGCGGTGTAGGCGTTGGTGGTCACCCCGCCGCTGGCGGTGTCGCCCCGGCTGCCCGGCTCGACGGTCTCGAGCACCATCTCGACGAACTGCGGCAGCTCGATGCCCACCACCCGCTCGTTGTAGACCACCGCCCGCACCTCGAGGTTGTCGACGAGCCACTGCGCGTCGTCGCCGAGCTCGGTATCGCGCAGGAAGAACTGCTCGTACGAGGCGGCGTCCATGAAGTGGAAGACCGTCTCCGCGCCGTCGGGCTCGCTGTACAGATAGCTCGCCGGGCGGAACTGCAGGTCGGGCGCGCTGAACTTCTCGCCGCTCTTGAAGGTGCGGTCGCTGATGCTGCCGTCGAGCACGTTGCGCAGCCGGCACTTGACCAGCGTCGCCGCGCCGCGGGCGCTGGGGGATTGGGTATTGGTGCTCACGACGGTCCACGGCTGGCCGTCGACCTCGACCCGCAGACCCTTCTTGAAGTCGCTGGTGGTCAGCATGCTGTCTCTCTCGGTGTGATTGGTGTGCGCGATCAGCGCTTCCGGGGCAGCGCCCGCCCGCCGATGTCGGCGAGGCAGGCCTTGATCGCCTTCTCGGCCTCTTCGATGTCGGCCTCGTAGCCGCCGAGGTACAGCCGGCCGTAGGCCCCGAACGAGCGCACCTCGAGCAGCCGCACGTCGGCCGCTTTCTCGGCCTCGTTGGCCGCGATCAGCGCATAGCCCGCCGGCTCGCATTCGAAGACGTAGAGCGTCTGCCCCTCGGCGATCATGTCGCCGTGGCGCATGCGGTTGATCAGCATCGACTGGTGCCCGTCGACCCCGGTGATGCGCTCGCTGGTGCGCACCTCGGGGGCGTAGCGGTCTTCGATGGTCAGCCCGAAGTGGTCGAGGATCGCCTCCCCGGCCGCGCGCACCTGCCCCTGGTCGAAGCTGTGCAGCTCGAGCACGCCGAAGGCCCGCTCGACGATCTGCAGCCCCGGCTGCACCGAGGTCGCCTTGAGCGCCACATCGGTCACCGCGTTGATGGCCAGCCCCGGCGCGATCTCGACGAAGAGCATCGCCTGGCGCTCCAGCGGCATGAAGCCGGGGCACACCGTCTGCCAGAAGCCGGTGAGCTGGGGCTGGAGGATGTCGATGTAGGTGAACGTCCGCAGGTCGATCATCGAGCGCTCCCGAGTATGCGTCGGGGCCATCGATACCGCTCCCCGGGCCGGGTCACAAGCCCCCTGCGTCGTCGGCGGGCGGCGGCGGGCGATCGGCGGACTCGACACGGACGGCCGGAGGGCCTAATACAGCGAGCATGGCACAGACCCCGCCGACGCCCGATCCGCTGTGGCGCGCCGCCGGCGCCTTCGCCGCGCTGCCCGAAGACGAGGTGATCGGCGTCGAGCTCGCCGACGCCGACGGGCGGCCGGTGAAGGTGGCGCTGATCCGCCGGGGCGCGGCGGTGCACGCGGTGCACGACCGCTGCCCGCACCGCGGGGCGCCGTTCAGCGATCTGGGCCTGATCGACGAAGACGGCACGCTGCTCTGCGGCTGGCACTACTGGGGCTTTCGCCTCGCCGACGGGCAGCATACCCAGGTGGCCAGCATCAAGCTGTGCGTGCTGCCGACGCGGGTGGTCGACGGCGCGGTGCAGGTCGACCTCTCCCGGCCGCCGCCGTATCCGCCGCCGGCCCTCGTCTCGCTGGACTGACGCCCCCGGCGCTACAGGCAGCGCCGCCGCCCCTCGTCGCACGCGCCCTCGCACCGCGGCGGACCGGGCAGGCAGCGGCCGAAGTGGCAGCGCTCGGCCCCGTCGCACCACGCGCCGTCGTCGCAGTCCCGATCGAAGCTGCACGGCGGCGGCACCTCGAGGTCGATGACCACCGCCACGTGATCCGACGCGGCCACCGAGGCCCCGAACGGCGCCGGCTCGGGGTCGCGGAAGCGCTCGATGTCGTCGCTGGTATAGAGAAACGCCTCGGCCGCGAAGGCCAGGTCGTCGCTGACCAGGGCATAGTCCAGCCGCCGCCCCGACGACGGCCGGGTGCCCCGGGTGCCGTCCTGCTTGCGCGCGTCGAGCACCACCAGCCCCGGCCCCGACGGGTCGAGCAGCGGCGCGAAGGGGTCGTTGAGCAGCCCGCCGCCCGCCATGCGCCCGGCGATGTCCGGCCCGATTTCGAAAGCCACCGGCAGGTCCTCGGGCCGCGGGATCTGCCGGATGAACCGCGGGTTGTGCGGCACCTCGGCGATCTCTTCGTTGAAGTCGCCCACCACGACCCAGTCGCCCTCGCCCACCGCCTGCGCCAGCCGGTTGCCTTCGATGGCCCGGCGCAGGCGGTCGTTGGCGCTGGTGCCCGACTTGAGGTGCACCGGGACCACGAACAGCGGGCGGGCGTCGGGCACCGCGACCTCGGCCACCGTCACGAAGCGCGAGATGTCGTTGGCCGGCCCGCCGGCCAGCGCCTCGGCGTCGTATTCGGTCCACACGATCGGCCAGCGGCTGATCACCGCGGTGCGCAAGGCGCCAAAAGGCGCGCCCTCGGCGTGCTCGACGAACTCGAGATCGAGCGCGTCGGCCAGGGCGAAGAGGTTCTGCACGTCCGCGGCGCTGCGCACCTCCGAGAGCGCCACCACGTCGGGATCGATCGCGTCGAGCACCTGCACCGCGGCGATGAACTCGCTGGTGTTCGGCTCGCCGACCCCCTCGATGTTCCAGCCGACCACCCGGGCGGGCGTCGAGTCGGCGACGCAGCCGGCCAGACCGCCGACGACGGCGAGGGCGAGCCACCCGGCGATCCATCGCGGGCGCTGTATCTGCATGGCGGCCTCCTGGCGGCAGGTCGACTGTTCGACGTCTGCTTCAGGTGTACCGCAACAGGAATGTCGAATGCCGGTCGCCGCGCTGACGGGCGCCGGACGCAGGGGCTCAGCGGCGGGCGATCCAGCGGTCGAGCGCGTTGGCGAAGCGCTGTTTGGCCTTGCCGTCGTAGGGTCGCGGCCCGCCGGTCATGACCCCCAGATCGCGCAGCTCCTGGTTGAAGTCGCGCACCGACAGCGCCTCGCCCACCGAGTCGGCGTCCAGCTCGCGGCCGTGCGGCGTCAGCACCTCGGCGCCCTTCTCGACCGCGCGGGCCGCCAGCGGGATGTCGGCGGTGATGACCAGATCGCCCTTCGCGCAGCGCTCGGCGATGTAGTCGTCGGCCACGTCGGGCCCGCCGGGGACCTGTACGAAGCTCACCCGCCCGCCGGGCACCGTCTGCCAGCCGTTGGCCACCAGGATGACGTCCACCGACCGCTTCGCGGCGGCTTTGAACAAGATCGCCTTGCACGGGCGGGGGGCGGCGTCGGCGTCGACCCAGATGGTCATCGGTTGTCTCCGGTTGTAGGGCGGGCAGGGGAGTCGGCCGCGTCGAGCGCGGCGACCACCGCGGCGATGTGGGGGTCGGGGTGGCCCAGCTCGGCGAGGGCCGTATGCAGGCGGCGCACGTACTCGGCGTTGCTGCCGCTCGGCCCGTGGCTGCCGGCGACGTGCGCCGCGATCGCCTCGGCCGTCGCCGGACCCAGCCAGTCGGTATTGTCCGCCGTCGCCACGTAGACCAGCGCCTCGACCCGCCGCCCGTCGCGCAGGCGCACCGGCAGGTCGTGGCGGGCGTAGCCGGCCTGCTCGCGGATGTCGAGGGCGGACAATATGTCGTCCAGCGCGTTCGGCTCGACCCGCGAGGCCACCCCGTGCACCCGCGCGTCGGCCGCCGGCACCAGCGTCGCCACCCGCCCCGGCGCGCCGGGCACCCCGCGGTGATCGGGCGAGCCCTGCCACAGCCGCCGGGTCCAGCCGGCCAGCGCCGCCGGCACCCGCTCGACCGCCGGGAACGCCGGTCGCCAGACCAATGAGCCATAGCCGAAGATCCACGCCATGGCGCGCATTGTGGCCGCCCGCCGCCGCCCGGACAACCGCGCCCGCCCGCCGCGCGGCCAACGACCCGGTCCAGCGCGCAGAAATCGACACGGGCCCTGCGTTTTCCCGTTGCCGCCGGGGGTCGACGTGCGTATCGTCCGCGGCGCTCGATCGGGGTCATCCAACCCGCACCCCCGCGAGCCCCGCCTCGGGCGGCCCCGCCGCCCGCCTGCCACAACCTGTTGCGCCGCGACGGGACGATACACCATGCAGCACACCGACGACCGCCTCCGGGTGGCCCTCATCTACAACCTCAAGCGCACCGTGGCCCGCGCCGAAGGTGATGACGACTCCGACGCGGAGTTCGACGGCCCGGCGACCATCGAGGCCTTGACCCACGCCATCGCCGCCGCCGGCCACACCGTGGTGCACGTCGAGGCCGACGTGGGCTTCCTGCGCCGCATCAGCGAGCTCGACATCGACGTCGCGTTCAACATCGCCGAGGGCCTGCACGGCCGCAGCCGCGAGGCGCTCGTGCCCGCGGTGCTCGACCTCCTGCAGATCGAGTACACCGGCTCCGACGCGGCGACCCTGGCGATCACCCTCGACAAGTCGCTGGCCCGGGCGGTCGTCTCCCAGGCGGGCATCCCGGTGGCCGCCGGGCGGGTCTTCCTCGACCCGGCGCGCCCGCTGCCGCCCGAGCTGAGCTTCCCGCTGATCGTCAAGCCGGTCGCCGAGGGCAGTTCGAAGGGGGTCACCGCCGCCAGCGTGGTGCACGATCGCGCCGGCCTCGAAGCCATCGTCGGCAGCATCGTCGGCCGCTACAAGCAGGGCGCGCTCGTCGAGCAGTTCCTGCCCGGCCGCGAGTTCACCGTCGGCCTCGTCGGCGGCCCGACCCCGCGGGTGCTCACCCCGCTCGAGATCGTCTTCGACGGCAGCGCGGCGCACCCGGTCTACAGCTTCGGCCACAAGATCGAGGTCGACCACAGCGCGCGCATCGTGCCCGCCGACCTCGACGACGACCTGCGCCGCACCCTCGAAGAGATGGCGCTGACCGCCTTCGAGGCCCTCGGCTGCCGCGACGTGGCCCGCGTCGACTTCCGCTGCGACGCCGAGGGGCTGCCGCGGTTCATCGAGTGCAACCCGCTGCCCGGCCTGACCCCCGAGTGGTCCGACCTGTGCGTCGCCGCGAAGCACAGCGCCATGAGCTACGACGCGCTGATCGCGGCGATCCTCGCCCCGGCCATCGAGCGGGTGCGCGTCGCCCGCGAGGCCGCCCGATGAAGTCCGCGCCGCGCCGCCGCCTGCGCGACCTCGGCCTCACCGTCGGTCGGCGTACGCCGGGCCCGCTCAACGCCATCACCGACGTCGCCGGGGTGATGGTGGGCCACTCTACGGTCATCGACGGCAACGGCCCCGGCGCCCGCCGCACGGGGGTCACCGCGATCCGCCCCAACGGCGGCGACATCTTCCACGATCGGGTGCTCGCCGGCTCGTTCGTGCTCAACGGCGCCGGCGAGATGTCGGGGTTGATCCAGGTCGGCGAGTGGGGGCTCATCGAGACCCCGATCCTGTTGACGAGCACGCTGTCGGTGGGCGCGGTCTCGGCGGCGACGGTGCAGTACATGGTCGCCCACCACCCGGGCATCGGCACCGAGCACGACGTGATCATCCCGCTGGTCGGCGAGTGCGACGACTCGTACCTCGACGGCACCCACCGGGTCGAGCCGCAGCACGTCTTCGCCGCCCTCGACGACTGCGCCGCCGGCCCCGTCGCCGAGGGCGCGGTCGGCGGCGGCACCGGCATGCTCTGCTTCGGCTTCAAGGGCGGCATCGGCACCGCCAGCCGGGTGCTCACCGCCGACGAGGGCGGCTACACCGTCGGCGTGCTGGTCATGAGCAACTTCGGCGACGCCGAAGACCTGCGGGTCGACGGCCTGCCCGTCGGCCCCGCGCTCGCCCGCCACGCGCTGCCCCGCCGCAGCCGCTACGGCAGCATCATCGCCGTGGTCGCCACCGACGCGCCGCTGGGCAACCGGGCCCTCGACCGCCTGTGCAAGCGGGTCGCGCTGGGCATCGGCCGGGTCGGCAGCTACGCCGCCCACGGGTCGGGCGAGATCGTCATCGGCTTCTCGACGGCCAATACCGTGCCCCGCCGCCCCAGCGGGCGCACCTTCACCCTCACGCTGCTGGCCGACCACGCGGTGAACCCGCTCTACCAGGCGGCGATCGAGGCCACCGAAGAGGCCATCCTCAACGCGCTGTGCATGGCCGGCACCATGGTCGGCTTCGAAGGCCGCACCGTGCCCGGGCTGCCGCTCGATGCGCTGCAGCAGGTCGTCGCCCGGTTCCGCGGCGGGCCGGTTGCGCCGCCGGGCGCCGGGCAGTAGACAGACCTCCTCGACCGAGGAGGCCCGCCATGCCCCGCGTCTTCGTCACCCAGGCCATCGACCCCGCCGGGCTCGCCGTACTGCGCGACGCCGGCCTCGACGTCGCCGAGCACCGCGGCGAGCGCCCGATCGGACGCGGCCCGCTGCTCGCCGCGGTGAAGGGCTGCGCCGGCGTCATCCCGATGCCCACCGACCGCATCGACGACGCCGTGCTGGCCACCGCCGGCCTGCGGGTCGTCGCCCACCACGCCGTGGGCTACGACAACATCGACCTCGAGGCCGCGAAGCGCCGCGGGGTGATCGTCACCAATACCCCCGGCGTGCTCACCGCGGCCACCGCCGACCTGACCCTGGCGCTGATGCTCGCCGCCGCCCGCCGGCTGGTCGAGGCCGACCAGCTGATGCGCGCCGGGGCCTTCGCCGGCTGGCGCCCGCTGCTGCTGCGCGGGTTGGCCCTCGACGGCGCGCGCCTGGGCATCGTCGGTCTGGGGCGCATCGGCCGGGCCGTCGCCCGCCGCGCCGCCGCCTTCGGCCTGCAGACCGTGCACTGCTCGCGCAGCGACAAGCCCGACGCCGGCATCGAGCGGGTCGACCTCGAGACGCTGCTGGCCACCAGCGACATCGTGAGCCTGCACTGCCCGCTGACCGCCGAGACCCGCCACCTGATCGACGCCGCCGCGCTGGCCCGCATGAAGCCCGGGGCCATCTTGATCAATACCGCCCGCGGCCCGGTGGTCGACGAGGCGGCGCTGGTCGAGGCGCTCGAGTCGGGGCACATCGCCGCCGCCGGGCTCGACGTCTTCGAAGACGAGCCGCGGGCCCACCCCGGCCTGCGCGCGCTGCCGCAAGCGGTGCTCGCCCCGCACATCGGCTCGGCCACCGTCGCCGCGCGGCGCCAGATGGCGCTCAAGGCCGCCCGCAACATGGTCGCCGCGCTGGCCGGCGATACGCCGCCCGATCGGATCGCGTGATGGCCGCCGACCCGTTCGGGTTCCCCGTCGTCGAGGCCGACCTGCGCCAGCCGCCCGACTCGGCCACCGCCGCCGCGCTCGCCGCGCACCTGCGCGCCGGCGCGGTGGTCGACGCCCGGGTCACCGACCACCCGCGCGCGGTGGTCGACGAGATCCTGGCCCTGCAGGGCGCCCGCTTCGACCCCGCCCGGCGCCACTTCACCGAGATCCTCGCCGCCGAGCGCGGGGCCAGCCTCGGCTGGGGCACCGACGACGCCCACGGCCTCGACCCCATCGACCTGAGCGCCAGCCCGCACCTCGCCGGCCTCTGCGCCGCTGCCGACCGCCTCGACCGGGCCCTGCGCCCCGCCGAGCACCTGCTCTTGTCGATCACCCCCTCGATGCGCAAGGCGCGCTCGTTCCCCCGCTTCTACCACCAGGACTCGCCCTGCCGGCCGCATTGCTACGACATGGTGTGGGACATCGGCCTCGAGCGGCCCGGCGAGATCCTCGACGTGCACTTCGTGCCCCGGGCGGCGTTCGAGCGCGCCGACGGCACCCGCGACCCGCGCTGGGATCCGCTCTTCCAGCAGGCCGAGTTCGCCGACCACTACGCGCTCACCGACGCTCAGATCGACGCCCGCCAGCGCCAGATCCGCGGCGAGACGCTGCCCGCGCCGAGCACCACCCGGCTGCGCGCCGGCCGGGCGCTCATCTGGATCGACGCGCTCTTCTACCACACCACCTGGCTGCGCCACGGGCGCGCGCTGACGGCCCTGGAGGCCGATCCGCGGTCGATCGTGATCCTGCGGGCCATCCGCGGTCACCACAGCCCCGATCTGCCCACCGCGGCCGCCCTGGGCCGCCTGGTGGGCTTCGCGGGCGAGGGTTCGACCGTCGGCGCGCCCTGAGGCGCGTCAGCGACGGGACAGCGGGCGACGCCGAGGCGATGACCGACGCGGTGATGCACATGATCCACGCGCTGGGGCAGGACGACAAAGCCGCCCGCGAGGCCGATCCGCGCATGGCGTGAAGGACGGCATGGGCCTCGCTGATCGACGACGTCGGGACTTCCTCGTACGGCGCGCGAGCTCCCCGAACGCATGCCGAAGCCAGTCGAGCGCGCAGCGCGAGACGCGAAGGGCGAAGCCCTGAGCACGCGAGCCGCAAGGCGAGCCGCCGAGCGCAGCGCAGGCATCCGGGCTGGCCCGGACGGGTCGGAGCGAGAGCGCAGCGGCGAACGCAGTGAGCCCGAGCATCGAGCGGAGATCCCGCCCGAGCGCAGCGAGGGTGCCGGAGACGAACTCTGCATACCCGGCTGACTCATTTATCAGCGAACGGCTGAACCAGTTGAAAACACGGGCGAATCACTACACCGCCTGTTCCACGAGAGAACTCTTCACGCCCCGTTGTTCCAACCCGAGTTCCACTTTGGCGCGTCAATCGCGCTCATCGCCATCGCCGCCCGCCATGCCCAGCCCGTCGAGCGTCGCCACCGCCGTCTCGAGCTGACGGTCGCCGATGTGGGCGTAGCGCTCGGTCATCTTCACCGAACTGTGCCCCATCAGCACCTGCACGACCTTCAGCGAGCAGCCGTTGAGCACGAGATGCGACGCGAAGGTATGCCGCAGGTCGTGGAAGCGCATCCGCCGCAACTCGGCCCGGTCGAGGCCCTTGCGCAGCATCGCGTTGGCGTAGTTGGTGTTGTAGACGACGCCGCCCGCCCGATTCGGGAAGACGACCTCCCCGGCAGATTGCGACCGCCACCGCCGCATCACCTCGACAAGATCGGCGGCCATCGGGATGACCCGCGTCTTCCCGCTCTTCGGCGTGCCGAGGATCCCCCGCCAGGCGCTGTGCTCGACGGTGATCCGCCCCGCCTCGAAGTCGACCGAGCGCCAATGCAACCCGAAGATCTCGCCCTTGCGCATGCCCGTCCGCAGCGCCAGGAAGACCACCGCGTGGTAGCGCGGGCTCGGCTCCATCGCGCGCAGCAACGCGCCCGCTTCGTCCGGCCGCAGCCAGTCGAACTCGGCCCTCGTCTCGGGCAGCGGCTTGACCCGCACCCGCTCGGCGAGCACGCCCCACTCGACCGCGCTCTTCATCAGGCTGCTGAGCACCCCGAGGTGCCGGTTGACCGTGCTCGGCGCCAGCGTGCGCCGCAGCTGATCGGCCTTGAACGCCTCGATATCGCGGCGCGTGATCTGGTCCAGCCGTCGCTTGCCAAAGAACGGAACGAGGTGGCACCGCAAGGCTTTCTCCTTGCGCAGCCGCCCGCTCGGCTTGTTGTGGACGGCCACATAGGTGGTCATCCACTCGTCGGCGAACGCGGACATGATCGGCGCCTCGACCGCCGGCCCCGCATCGGGCCCCTTCGCGGTCAGCTCGAGCCGGAGCTCGACTTCGTACGCCTTCGCCCCGCGCTTGCTCTGCACCGGGCTGACCCGCCGGATCCGCCGGCCGTCGACCGTGAAATCGACGACCCACTTTCCTCTCCACTTCTTGACCGCCATGACCATTCTCCGTGGTCGGTGGCGGGCTCGTGGACTCGGCCGTCAGCATCGTGCCGCTGGTGGCGGGGTGATGGCAAGGGTCGCTCTGGCTTCAGCACGTAGACGGCGGCGCTCCTCCCGGGGGGAATGCGATTCAGGGCGGGGCGTGGCTCGTGTGGCAATGCGTGCCGCGGCTCGGGGCGGGCCCGGCGGAGCAAGCCACGGCTCGGCAGTCGAAGACCCGGACCTGTCTTTGGCCCGTTCGGCTACGACTCAACCGGCCGACGGGTCGCGCGAGCGCCGCGCGCCCTCGACCCTGCCGACTCGGCCGCTCGAGCGGCTCTTGGCCAGAAGGCCCGAGCGTGGCGATGGCGGCGATCAACGACTCGTCGGCGACGTGGGCGTACCGCTCGGTGGTCGTGATCGACGCGTGGCCGAGCAGCCGCTGGATGACCCGCAGCGATACGCCTCTCAACACCAGGTGCGACGCGAAGCTGTGCCGCAGGTCGTGGACCCGGATGAGCCTGAGCCCGGCGGCGCCGAGCAGGCGGCTCAACGCCCGGTTGACCCGATTCGGGGAACGCTCGACCGCGCCATCCGGGCCCGGGAAAACCCACGGCCCAAGGCTACGACGCCGCCAGCGACGCAGCGCCGCGACCGCGTCGGCCGTGAGCGGCAGCCGGCGGTTGCGGTTGCCCTTCGTCGAGCCCAGCCGCCCGCGATAGACCGACCGCCGAACGTCGACCGCGGGCGCCTCGAAGTCGATGTCGGCCCAGCGGAGCGCCAGCAGCTCACCGCGCCGCAAGCCCGCGCGCAGGGCCAGGGTGAACAGCGCCGACCACTTCGGCTCCGCCGCCGCGACCGCGAGCAAGCGGTCGGCCTCGGCCGGGCGCAGCCAGTCGAACTCGGGCGGCGGCACCTTGAGCTTGTGCATCTTGGGCACGGCGTCGAGCAGGCCCCACTCGACGGCGCAGCGCATCAGCGTCGAGAGCACCGTCAGGTGGCCGTTGATCGTGCTCGGGGCCAGGCCGCTCTGCTTCTTGTCGGCCGTGTAGCTCTCCAGGTCGTGGGTCGTGATCGCGTCGAGGCGCTTCGACCCCAGCGCCGGCAGCAGGTGGACCCGCAGGATCGACTCCTTGCGCACGCGGTCGCTGGGCTTGTTGTGGACCAGGACGCGCTCGGTGAGCCAGCGGATCGCGAAGTCCCTCAGCCTCGGGCTCGGGCCCGAGCAGGCGGTCGATGTCGACAGGGCGACCCGCAGTTCGGCCTCGTACGCCTGCGCGCCCTGCTTCGTCTGCAGCGGGCTGACCCGGCGGATGCGCTTGCCGCCGATCGTGAAGTCGGCGACCCACCTCCCGCGCCATCGCTTTGCGGCCATCGTCTGCTCCTCCGCGCCGCCGGCTGGCGTTCGCGCTCAATGCTATGGCGGCGACCCCAGGCCCGAGCAACAGACAATCCGCCGACATGTATGGCCCGCTCGAAGGCGTCGTCCGGCGATGCTGACATCGCCTCGATTCGGCTGAACGCCAGCAATGGCGCCGATCTCTTCGACAGGGCCCTTCGCAATGCCCTGGTCGACCCTCGGTCGCGGCATCGCCCTACGCATAGCGCCGCCCTCGTGATCGACGCCTGGCGCCCTCGTCGAGCCCTGGTCGCCCCTGGTCGACGACGACCCCGCCGAGTCCGTTTTGGGGCCCGAGTCGCCGAAGAGCCTCAGGGCTATCTTCGGCGGCGCTTCGGCGTATCTTCACCGGTATCTTCGGCCCGCCCCCTGCCTCACCCTGGGCGACTCCAGCCTTCAGGCAGGGCAAATCGTGCCCGGACGGCCCGATCCGGAGGTCGACGATCGCCCGTGTTGGCCGCGGCGGGTGCCGGAAAGGCTGCCCACCGATGGATTCCCGCTTTGATTCAAGGGGCTTACCGCATGTTGGCAGGCTGTCCGGCCCGCCTGCGGCCCGCGGATCGGGGCGAGAAGAGCCCAAGGTGCCGGTCAGGCCCACGGCCAGGCTCTCCGCGAAGGTCGGCCCGAGGGTGCTGCTGAGGCTCACCCCGCCGCAGCCCGCGCCAGCACTGGATTCGGGCCGTACTCGGCG
Organism: bacterium; assembly: GCA_030427205.1. GTDB lineage: Bacteria > Myxococcota_A > Bradymonadia > UBA7976 > UBA1532 > JACKDM01. Next base: position 80,886 of record JAUHXC010000035.1, read on the forward strand.
CTCGGCGTCCCGTCCAACGAAGCCTCGGCGGGCCACGAGGCCGATGTCGGCGGCTCCGGCCGTCTCTCCGGCGCTGGGCTGGCCGCCGAGCGTCGGTTCGAGCGCGGCGATGGCGGCGGTCAGCGACTCATCGGCGACGTGGGCGTAGCGCTCGGTGGTGGTGATCGAGGCGTGACCCAGCAGCTTCTGGATCACCCGCAGCGAGACGCCGCGCAGCACGAGGTGCGAGGCGAAGCTGTGGCGCAGGTCGTGAACGCGGACGTGGCGCAAACCGGCGGCGGTCAGCGCGCGGTCCAGGGCTCGATTGACCCGGTTGGGGCTGCGCTCGACCTCGCCGTCAGCTCCCGGGAAGACCCAGCGGCCGGGGCTGGGCGGGCGCCAGATGCGCAGCGCGGCGAGGGCGTCGGTCGTCAGCGGCACGGTGCGGCGGCGGTTGCCCTTGGTCGAGCCGACGCGGCGGCGGTAGACGGTGTGGCGCACGTCGACGACGCGGCGTTCGAAGTCGACGTCGGCCCATTGCAGCGCGAGCAGCTCGCCCCGCCGAAGCCCCGTCCGCAGCGCCAGTGTGAACAGCGCCTTCCACTTCGGCTCGCCGGAGACCGCCGCCAGCAGCGCGTCGGCTTCGGCCGGGCGCAGCCAGTCGAACTCGCTCGGAGGTGTCTTCAGCCGCGGGAACTTGGGCACAGCATCGAGCAACCGCCACTCGACCGCGCAGCGCATCAGCGCCGAGAGCACCATCAGGTGGCCGTTGATCGTGCTCGCCGCCAGCCCGGCCTCGCGCTTGGCCGCGACGTAGGTGTCCAGGTCGCGGCGGGCGATCGCGTCGAGCCGCCTGTGGCCCAGCGCCGGCAGCAGGTTGACCCGGAGGATCGACTCCTTGCGCACGCGGTCGCTTGGCTTGTTGTGCACGAGCACGCGCTCGGTCAGCCAACGCACGGCGAAGTCATTCAGCGTCGGGCTCGGGCCCGAGCAGGCGGTCGAGGTCGACAAGGCGACCCGCAGCCGGGCCTCGTAGGCCTCCGCGCCTCTCCGCGTCTGCACCGGGCTGACCCGGCGGATGCGTTTGCCGTCGAGGGTGAAGTCGGCCACCCACTTTCCGCGCCATGTCTTGGCGGTCATCGCGTCCTCCCCGCCGTTGCTCGGCGAGCCATGTGTCGAGGGCCGCGGGCTCGAAGCGCAGCCGGTTTGAGATCTTCAGGTGCGGGATTTCACCACGCGCCGTGAGCCGGTAGAGGTGGCGGCGAGTGATGCGCAGGCGTCCGCACACGTCGTCGGGGGTCAGCAGCTGGCATTTGCGGGTCATCCGTCTGCTCCGCGGGGGTGGCCGAGTCGGGCGATGCGCTCGATGACGGCGCACGTCCGCTCGGTCCAGGCGTCGAGATCGGGGCTCTCGTCGTCCTCGGGTTCTCGCTCGGCGGGCTCGGGGCTGAGCGTCGTGTACAGCAGGCGGGCCCGCTCGAGCTGACGCTGGCTCTGCTCCAGCGCCGCTTCGAGCGTGGCGATCTGCTCGCTGCGGACCCGCAGCGCCTGCTTCCAGCGCGAGACCTCGGCGCGCAGGTGAGCGGCCTCCACTCTCGCCGCGTCGCGCTCGCCTTCGGCCTGCCGGCGGGCCGCCCGCTCCGTGTCGATCCTGGCCCGTAGCCGCTCAGCGTCGGAGGGGCGCCGCGCCGCGATCGGCAACGCCCCTGCGTAGCGGGCCTCGTAGTCCTGGCGCCCCGCGACGCGTTTGGTTCGCGCCACGACGCGGTAGAGGCCGGTGCCGAGGTGGTAGAGCGCCCCCGCAGCCTCGGCGATCGTGGCGTCGACGGCGAGGACGATCGGCTCTCCTCTGGGGCTCGTCGCCCGCTCGGTCTCGCGTCGCCGCGCGTCGAGGCGCCAGATGTGCAGCCGGGCGTCCGGGTCGACGCGCCGGTCTTGCAGCAGCGGGCACCGCGGGCGGCGGTCGCGCTTGCCGGTCGGCGGTTGCTTCCGGCGGCGGTACGAGAGCGGGCGCAGGGTCAGGGACATCGGTGCGGCTCCTTCGGGTGTCGGTGCAGACACGACGCTACGATGCGCTCTCGATACGCAGACCAGAGCAAAATGCCCGGCTCGGGTGATTTTCTTTACGAGCGCTTCGGAGGCGACCACTGCGGGCCGGGCCGGAACGGGGCAAGGTGCTGACTTCATTGACCTATCACCACTACGCTTCTCGGGCCGTCGTTGCGCGTTTCTCGGACCGCTCTCGGTTGCGACCTCGGCGTGGCACGGGCTCGCGTGGGGCCGAGGTCGAGCGCCGCTCGGGCCATGCTCGGACGATCGGCGAGATCGCCCGATAGGAGCCCGATACGGGGCCGCCGCGGGCCCGACGCGGGGCCCGTCGGCCCCCGTATCGGGCCCGATGCGGGGCCGCCGCGGGCCCGACGCGGGGGTCGTCGGCCCCCGTATCGGGCCCGATGCGGGCCGGGGGTGGGGCCGACCTGGGGGCCGACGCGGGCCGCATGTGGTGGTCGCTCGCGCAGGTCGAAGTGGGCGGTCATGACGCGCCCTCGCTGTCCGGCTCGCCGTCTCGGCGCCGAGGGCCTGCGTCGCTCAGCTCGGCATACAGCCGCCGGGCCCGCCGGAGCGCCTGCCCCTGTCGATCCAGGGCCGACTCGAGGCCGGTGATCTCCGCGTCACGCTCGGCGACGCTCCGCTTCAGCGCTTCGGCCTCGGCTCGCGCGGCGTCGCGCTCGGCGCGAAGGCTCTCGGCGGTCTCCCGGGCGGTCGCAAGCTCGGCCTTCAGGCGCTCGATCTCGGTTCGGGGCGCGTGCTCTGCCGAGTCGAGGTCGCAGGCGAAGACGGCGGCGACGAAGTCGCGGCGGGCGAGGATGTGGCCTTTGCGGTTGCGCGCCACCAGCCGATAGCGCCCCTCACCGAACGGTCGGATCGCGTGGATGAGGTCGGCTTCGCGGTCCTGCGGGGTCAGTGCGATCGGCTGCCCGGCACGATCGCGCGCCCGCTCGGTCTCGCGGCGCTTGTCGTCGAGCAGGTAGAGGCCGATCGTCGCCCGCGGGTGGACCCACTTGCGGTCGAGGATGGCGCAGCGGATCCAGCGCCCGCTGCGTCGTCGGTTCCGGCTGGGCCGGCTGTGAGGGAGGCTGCGGATGTACATCGAGGTCTCCTCGTCGTCGAACGTGCAGACCCCACGCTCCGACTGCGGGTCGAGGTGCAGACGAGAGTATTTCTACGTAAGTCGAGCCGGGGTTGCCGGCGCTGCCGGTGATCTGGGAGCGCGCTGTCGGGCTTGGTCAGCGTGGTGCATCCTGCGACGTTCTTGGGCCACGCCATGTGCGCCCCTGGGGTCGGCGCGGCGGCCGCGTGGCGCTCGTAGGCGGTGGCCAGCAACCCACCAGCAACCCACCATCAAACCGCCATCAAATCACCATCAAATCACCATCAAAGCACCACCAACCCCGCCATCAACCCACCATCAAACGCGACGAGCGTACCCACTCGCCGTGACCTGTCTGGCGTCGCCCGGATCGCCTGCCGGAATCTCCTCGCACCATCGAGGAGAACACCGTGGACAAGATCACCGAACTCGAACCCCGCGGAGCGGCGCTCAAGGCCGAGCTGGCCGAGTACCGACGGCGGTTCCGCACCCGCTCCATCTCGCTCGAGCTCAAGCGGGCCGCCGTGGCCTTCGTCGACGAGGGCATCGCCGCCGGCATGTGGCAGGGCCACGCCGCGCAGCTGATCGGCTCGAGCGCGAGCACCGTCGAGAAGTGGCGGGAGGCGATCGCCGACGCCGAGATGGAGGCCACCGGCCTGCTCCCGGTCCGCGTGGTCGATGACCCGAGCCGACCGAAGCCGCCTCCGCGCTCAACCAGCCAGCCGGCGCTTGTCTCGCCCGGCGGCTGGCGCATCGAAGGCCTCGCGCTGCCCGACCTGCTCGCGCTGCTGCAGACGCTGCCATGATCCCGACCCGCGGCGCCGTCTTCGCATTCCCCGCGCCGGTCGACCTGCGCAACGGCTTCAACGGCCTCTACGCCCTCGTCTTCCGCCACCTCGACCGCGACCCGCTCGACGGCGCGCTGTACTTGTTCACGAACGCCAAACGCACCAGCGCCAAGGTACTGCACTTCGACGGCACCGGGCTGTGCATCTACCACAAGCGCCTCGCCCGCGGCCGCTTCGCCTCGCTGTGGCAACGCGCCGATGGCTCCGCGGTCACGCTCACCCGCGCCGAGCTTGCGCTCTTCCTCGAAGGCTGCCGCCTGCTCGACCATCAACCGCTCTCGCCGCCCGAAATCACGCGGATTCCGATTGCCGCGATCCCGCCGTCCTGATCTACTCCGCGGTCATGATCGCCGTGGCCTTGGAGCCGCATCATGATCGACATCACCACCGAGTCCGACATCGAGCGCCTCCGCCAAGTCGCGCTGCTGATGGCCGCCGAGATCGACCAGCTGCACAAGCGGCTGGCCGAGCTGACCGCCGAGCTGGCCGAGGCCCGCGGCACCGACCGCGCGGCCGAACTCGAGGCCGAGCTGCGCAAGCTGCAGAGCCAGCTCGCCGAGCGCAGCCGGATGCTCTTCGGCCCGCGCTCCGAGCGGCGCCCGGGTGAAGAGCAGAAGCCGCCGCGCAAGCCGCAGAAGGGCCATGGTCCGACGCCGCAGCCGAAGCTCGAAGAGCGCGTCGTCGAGCACACCTTCGAGGGCGAAGACACCAAGTGCACCCGCTGCGGCGGCGAGCTGAAGCCGATGGCATGGAGCGATGACGCCGAAGAGATCGACGTCGTGCGCCGCAAGTTCGTGCTCGTGCGCCACAAGCGCCGGATCTATCGCTGCAACTGCGTGAGCTGCAGCCACCTCGAACAGGCCGACGGCCCGCCGCGGCTCATCCCGGGCGGGCGCTACTCGATCGACTTCGCGGTGCAGGTCGCCGCCGACAAGTACGATACCCATCAGCCGCTCGACCGCCAGGTGCGGCGCATGGGCAGCGAAGGGCTCGCCATCGCCAGCTCGACGCTGTGGGATCTCATCGAGGCGCTGGCCCGGCACCTCGAGCCGACCTATCTGGCGCTGCGCGACGCGGTGCTCGCCGAGCCGGCCATCGGCGCCGATGAGACCACCTGGAAGATGCTGCTATCGCCGAAGGGCAAGGGCCAGGGCGGCTCGAAGAAGTGGTTCGCCTGGAGCCTCGCGGGTGAAGAAGCCATCTTCCATCACTTCGATCCCAGCCGCTCGCACACGGTGGCGATGGGCCTGCTCGATGGCTTCGCCGGCGTGCTGGTGGCCGACGGCTATGCTGGCTACGACGCGGTGATGACCCGCTTCGCCGAGCAGGGCCGCCCGCTGCGGCAGGCGTTCTGCTGGGCCCACGCGCGCCGCGGGTTGCTCAAGGCCGAGAAGGCCCACCCCGAGGTGACCGCGGTGCTCGATCTCATCGGCGAGTTGTACCGCGTCGAGAAGGCCTGCCGGGCCGAGGTCGCCGAGCTGGAGTTCGACGACGCAATCGCCCGACGAGCGGCGCTGCTCGACGTGCGCCGGCGCCGACGGGACGCCGGCTCGCGGCCGGTGCTCGCGACCATCCGGGCGAAGATCGCCGAGATGACCGCGCTGCCCGGCAGCAACCTGGAGCAGGCCATCGGCTACATCCACAAGCGCTGGGCCGGGTTGACGTTGTTCGTCGACGAGCCGGCGGTGCCCATCGACAACAACCACACCGAGCGCGCCCTGCGCGGGATCTGCCTCGGTCGGCGCAACCACCACGGCTCGCGCTCGCGGCGCGGGGCTGAGGTCGCGGCGCTGTTCTACAGCCTCGTCGAGAGCGCGAAGCTGTGGGATCTCGACCCGTTCGCTTATCTGTCGGCCGCGGCACATCGCGCGGTGCGCGAGCCGGGCTACGCGCTGTTGCCGTCGGTGTTCAGCCAGGAGATCGCTGGCAGCGCGGCTTCGATCAGCGATCGCTGATTGGCTCGAGGCGCGGCGTCGATCGCCCGGCGGGCGCCGATCAGCTCGAAGAATACTTCGTCGTTGCCGCTGCGGCCGGCGCGGTCGATCGCCTCGTCGAGGCACGTCCGCGCGGTCGTGGTGCGGATCAGCTCGGTCAGGGTTGCTCGCAAGTGCTTGCCCGTCGCACCGCGGGAAGCGGTCAGCGCGATGCGCAGGTCGTGGAGAAGTTCGTCGTCGGTCTTGGCGGTCACCGGATCCTCCTCGCCGGGGGTGTGCGAGATTGATCGCGGATCAGGTCGCGGGCTGCCCAGACAGGTCACGGCGAGTGGGTACCGACGAGCGGGACCAGCAAGGGACCACCAATGGGGCCGGCAGCCGGTCCGGCAATGGGACGATCACTCGGGCGAGTGACTCTCGGTGACTGGCCCCTCGAACTTCGAGGTCCGGCCACTCGCGACGCGTCGGTGCGTCTCCGCGCCCACTTTCGAGAGACGACACCGAAAGTGCCCAAGACCTGAACACCTGCTCCCCTGGCGAACGCTACTGGATGCGGGAATCATCATGCCCACCACCAACGGAGGCAGGGCATGGACCTGATCGACCGACTCCAGGCGCTCGGACACCGGGCCGCCAAGCAAATCGAACACCTCAAGACCGAGGAGGCCGCTAAGACAGCGTTAGTCCTCCCCTTCATCGGCGCGCTTGGATACGACGTCTTCGATCCCACCGAAGTCATCCCCGAGTTCACCGCGGACGTGGGCACCAAGAAGGGCGAGAAGGTCGACTACGCGATCATGGGCGAGGAAGAGCACCCGATCATGCTCTTCGAGTGCAAGTCCGTGCAGTGCAACCTCAACGAGGCGCACGCCAGCCAGCTCTATCGCTACTTTTCGGTGACCCAGGCCCGCGTCGGCGTGCTGACCAATGGCCTCGTCTATCGGTTCTTCTCCGATCTGGAAGAACCCAACAAGATGGATCCGAAGCCTTTCCTCGAACTGGATCTTCTCAACCTGACCGAAGCTGCCGTCGCCGAGGTCAAGCGGCTCAGCAAGTCATCCTTCGATGTCGACAACGTCGTCTCGGCGGCGGTCGAGCTGAAGTACACCAAGGGCATCAAGCGCGTCCTGATCGAAGAGTTCCAGACACCCTCGGACGATCTCATCCGGCTGCTGGCCAAGCAGGTCTACTCGAAGAACCTGACCCAGGCGGTTCGTGACCAGTTCCGACCCATCGTCAAGCGCGCGCTGGCTCAGTTCATCAGCGAGCGGATCAACGAGCGGCTGCAGCATGCGCTCAACGACGAGGCGAGCGCATCGGACGAGTCGGATCCCGAAGAGAGGGAGCCCATCCTGCCCGAGGGCGTCGTCTCGATCGTCGGCGACATCGTCACGACCGAAGACGAGGTCGAGGGCTACCGCATCGTCAAATCGATCATGCGCGAAGTGGTCGACGTCTCCCGAGTCGCGATGCGGGATACGAAGAGCTACTGCGGGATCCTCTTCGACGACAACAATCGCAAGCCGATCTGCCGGCTGCGGTTCAACTCGAGCCAGTACTACCTGGGCCTCTTCGACGCGGAGAAGAACGAAGACAAGGTCCCGATCGACTCGCTGGATGACATCTACAAGTACGCCGAGCGGTTGAAGGCGACGGCCGGCTTCTACGGCGACTGATCAGCGTCGCGTCCGTCGGCCTCCGCGTCGAGCTGTGCCCTCGCCTTCGACAAGGCCGATGAGATCAAGCCTGCCGGCACGGCGACGATGCTCAACCCCAGCATCAATACGACGAACGTGAACAGCTTGCCGCCGGTCGTGATCGGATAGATGTCGCCATAGCCCACCGTCGTCAGGCTGGCCACCGCCCACCACAGACCGTCGAAGATGCTCGCGAAGGTGTCCGGCTGCTCGGCGTGCTCGAAGTAGTAGATGCCCACCGCGCACAGGTAGATCAGCATCATCGTCGCAGTGAGATACAGCACGAGCTCTTCGAACGCGTAGCGCAGCGCCAGCCGGAATCGACGGACGGCGTCGTTGTAGCGCACCAACTTGAACACCCGGAAGAGTCGGAGCAGGCGCAGCACCCGCACCGAGCGAAGGTCGATGGTCAAGCGGAGGTAGAAGGGCAGGATGGCCAGCAAGTCGACGAGGCCGAAGAAGCTGAAGACGAAGCCCAGTCGGCGCTCGGACACCCACAGCCGCAGCAGGTACTCCAGGGTGAAGACCGATACGAAGCCGATCTCGGCGGCGCGCAGCCACCAGCGCATATCCTCGTCGAGGTCGGGCAGAGTCTCGACGGCGAATGTCACCAGGCTGGCCACGATCAAGAACTGGATCGTCAGCATGAACGCCCGGCCGGCCCAGCCCTCGCCGTCCTCGATGACCGGGCGCAGCCGCGCGCGCAGCCCCGATCGTGCCTCCTCGCCCATGTCGCCCCCGCAGTTCGCCGATTCACGCTCGCATACCACCCCCTCGCCCGGTCGGCCAAGCGCATGGCCCGTGCACGAGCACATGGGGTCTCGACCTGCTCGGCCCCGGGCATGCGCTCCGCGTCAGGTCGGGGACCCACCTGGTCGACAAGGTCGCACGTGGTCGGACGTGGACGGCCCATGCCGCGGCTTGCCTCGCGCCCGGCCTCGCCGTGGGGCTTTCAGCCGTGCCGGCGCCCGCGGCCATCGCCGAGCCAGCGCCGACCTATCGCCGAGCCAGCGTCGAGCTATCGGTGGCGGGCGGGGGGTCCACCGGCGGGCTGGCGGCGGACGGACGGATCGGCCGAGAGGCCGTTTGCGACCGCTGAGCAGCCGAATTGGCAGATCCTGTCCCGAATTGGAGGGTCGATACGCGTCAAGGCGGTCTCGCCGGCCGTCTGCAGCAGGTAGGCCACCGGGACTGAAGTCGCGGGCTCGACGACGCCGACGTCACTGCTCCATAGCGTCTTCCGGGTTCGGTCGATGACGCCGGAGTCGTCGGCTTATCCTGGGCGCCGGCTCGACCAGCCTGGAGGTGTCCGACCGATGAGGTGCGCGGTGCTCGTGATCATACTCGGGGCGATCGGGTGCCAGCCGGAGATGTCCGACATGATGGAGGACGGACCGATGGATGCCGGCGAGGCCGACGCGCGGGTGGGGATGCCCGACGGCATGGTTCCGCCCGATCCGAACCCGCTGCGCATCAACCACATGCAGCTGCGGGCGACGACCAACAGCTACCACCAGCAGGACACCGAGGAAGACCCCGAGCTGTTCGCCTATACCCACCTGCCGCTGGCCGAGCAGGCCGCCGAGCAGGGCATCCGCTTCTTCGACTTCGACCTCTGGCCCGATCGTGAGTCGGCGCTCACGCTCTACCCGCGGGCCACAGACCACCCGGCGGACAACGCGGCGATCTGCCCATCGTGGTTCTGGTGCCTGCGCGAGTTCGAGCCGTGGGTAGAAGCCAACGAGGACCAGGCGCTGGTGGTCTTCCTCGTGGGCGAGGCGTACCTCTTCGCAACCACGCCCGGCCTGCACGTTCAGCTCGACGTCTTGGAGGACGTGATCCTCGACACCCTCGGCCGCGAGCGGGTGCTCAAGCCGGCGGACGTGCGCGGCGCGCACCCGACGCTGCGCGACGCGATCCGCGCGGATGGCTGGCCTACGGTCCAGGCGACCCGGGGCAAGTTCATGTTCGTGCTCAACGACCGCTCGCTGGCCCGCGAGCGCTATATCGAGCGCGGCGGCCTCGATCCAGACGAGCGGCTGCTGTTCATCGTCGGCGACCCGGACCGCGCCGAAGACCCCGAGACCGGCGACGAGGTGGTCTTCGCCTTCGAGCCGGAGTTCGACGGCGACCCCTGGTACTACGACACCGATCCCGCCGACCTCGAGCGCATGCAGGCGCTGTCGGCGGCAGGGTTCCTGGTGTACGGAACCAGCGACGACCCGGAGATGATCGCCGACCTGCGCGCCGCTGGCGCCCACGCCGTCGGAACCCGCTTCCCGGATTTGTTCGGCGAGATCCCGCCGTCCGGCCCCGTCGAGTGCAACCCGATCACCCGGCCCGGGGGCTGTGATCCGGCCGACTTCCAGCCGCGGCGCTGACCGGAATCAACGGCAGACGAGCGCGTCGCTGCCCGGCTCGACCGGCTGGAACTCGATAGCGAACGGCAAGATCCAGCCAGGGCAGTCGGCGACGCACGACGCCTGGAGCACGTCGTCGTCACTGCATGTGAGGTGCGCGCAGGCGTCCTCGACACCAAACCGCCGCAGCATCCAGATGTCACCCCGATCAAGGACGAACTCATGTCGTCTCACGAGCCGGCTGTAGGCCTCGGCGGTCGACGGGTCATCACCGCCCATCGCCATGCAGCGCGAGGTGCGTGGCATCTCCTCGCCGCGCCACGTCAGCCGGATGGGCTCGTCGGCGACCCGGAACTCGAGCGTCGCGCCGGGCTGCGGGGCCGGCTCGACCAGCCACCACTGCTCGTCCATGGCGAACCGAGCTGCGCCGAGGGCAGTCAGTTCGCCGCCGCTGACCCGCCGGGCGAGTGGACCGAAGTCGCGCCCGTGCACGAATAGCTCGCGGCCCCGCGCCAGCAATTTCTCGAAGAAGTCGGCCGGCAGATCGCGCTCGTCATCGAGGCAGACATCGGTCGCTCGGAAGACCTGCTCGCCCATCGAGCGGCGGACGGGTCGCAGCCCGATGAACTCCGCCTCGCAGTACGCGTAGTCGCGCGGCTCTTTGGTGCCGTCGTAGGGTACCGGCTCTTCGAATGGCGCGTCGACGGTCCGCGCGCAGCGCAGGCCCAGATCCCGGGTCCGCACACTGGGTTCGACCGCGATCAGCTGCGCGCCCGGCAGCCCCGCCGGGCTGAACAGGCTGCGCCCGCGCACCAGCCGCGGCTGGGCTGCTTCCTGGGCGCCGACCGGCAGGCCCCAGAAGACGCCGTGCTCGTCGGGCTTCGCGTTCAGCACGCTCAACGGGTCGGCCAGCCACTCCGATACGTTGCCGATGAGGTGATGAACCGCTTCCGGCTCGGGCAGCCCGGCGCCGGCCACGAAGACCCGGCCCGCGGCGCCCTTGACGTCGTCCAAGTCCAGTTCGTACAGCGGCGTATCGAGGCACTCGGCGAGCCAGGGCACTCGCCCGGTCTCTTCTGCCCAGGCGCCGCAGCTCAACGCCTCGGCGAACAGCGCCTTGGGCGCGTTGACCTCGGCCTCCAGCAGCGCGAGTTCGTGCGCGGTCGGCAGCCGGGCGTCCCAGCGCTCGCAGGCGGCGTACGCCTCGCACCAGTTCACCCCGGTCATCGGCTGCGCGGCCAATGTGCCGCCGCCGGGCGCGTCGCGCTCGACGCACAGCCGCAAGCACTTTCCCGCCTTGGGGTTGGTGCAGTCGCACATCAGCTCGCGATACTGCTCGCGGCTCATCTCGTCGGTCATGATCGCGAAGTCGTAGGGCACCCGGGCGCTGATCGACTGCTCGCACAGCCCGGTCCAGCTCACCTCGGCGGTGCGGCACGCCGGGCTGTCCAGCCCGTCGGCGCAGCCCGGCGTATGCCCGGCGAACGTCAACCAGCGCCCGCCCAGCTTCGCCGCGCTGGCGGGCGGCTCGCCGTCGACCTCGACCCGCGGCGGCTCGATCTGAACGCAGCCGTACCCGCCGACCAGCTCGATACCCGGCGGCGCCTCGTCATCGCGGAAGTCGATACAGGCCATCGCCCGCGGCCCATCGCCCGCCGCGAAGCACTGCCGCCCGGGCGCGCCGCAGTGCAGGACGCTGTCCATCCGGCACTCGTAGTCGACGCACGGCACGCCCGCCGGACAGGCGATGCCGCAGCCGCCGCAGTGGCGGGGGTTGTCGCTGATCCGGGTCCAGTCGCTCTCGCCGATCGCGGTGCAGTCGGTGTGTCCGTCGGTTGGCACCTGCGTGTAGAACTCGTCGCCGCAGCCTGCGAGCAGGCCGAACGCGAGCAGGAGCAGGGCGCGATGGCGCATGGGCCTCCGAGAACGACGTGTGAGCAGACTACCACCGCCCGTGACGACCGGCCACCGCGGATACCGTTGATCCGTCGTCTCGGCGGGGCGATGCTGGGCGCGCAACGACTGGAGGGCGACACCATGATCCGCTGCTTGCTCGCCCTGGTGGTCCTCACCATCGCCACGCCGCTGCGCGCCGAGACCTGTGATCCGGTCGAGCGCATCCAGGGTCCGCCCGTCTATGCCATCCTACATGGCTACCCCGACAGCCCCCGCGAGCCCGACCCGCTCTCGATGGTCGACCGCGATCTGCTCAGCATGTGGCGCTTCTTCGGCTCGCTCGGCCCGCGCCGGGCCTTCGTGCACAGCCCGGCGTCGAGCCGCCTCCGAGACAATGGCATCATTCACCGGCCCGCGACGTGGCGCGATCTACGCGCCAGCGTCGCCACCGTGCTCGGCGACATCGATCCGACCGCCAAACAGCGCCCGCGCGTGTATCTGTACTTCGCCGGCCACGGCCACGTCGACGCCGCCGACCGGCTCCAGATCTTCACCGCGCCCGACTCTCCAGCCAAGGGACCGGGCTTCGACGGTGTCATCGACGCGAGGCTCATCGCCGATCACATCGTCGCCCCGCTCGCCGCCCGCGCGGATGTGCATGTCATCGTCGACGCCTGCCATGGCGCACACATCGTGCAGACCCGCGGCGCGGCGTCGGAGCCTCCGCGCTTGAGCACCCACGCGGTGGACTTCGCCGGGCGCTTCCCGACGGTCGGCGCCCAGCTCGCCGCCCGCGGCAAGACGCCCGAGGTCCGGCCCTACGGCGGCATCTTCAGCCACCTCGTCCGATCGCTGGCGATCGGCGTCGCCGATCACGATCGGGATGGCATCATCACATACGGCGAGATGGCTGATGCGTTGCCGCAGGCGCTGCCCGATCTGCGCGAGAGGCCCGATCCAGAGGTCGTCCCGCCCGCTGGCCAATGGGACCGACCGTTCATCGACTGGCGGGCATCCCGCGCGGCCCGAGTCTGCTTCGAGGGCGACGTCGAGGGCCGGTTCGTGCTCTACGACGCGCCGGAGCTGTATGCCACGGTGCACCTGCCCGACGAGCCGCGTGCGTACTGGCTGCCGCTCGGGCGCACGCTCGGGCTGGAGCGTTGGGGCGGCGCGGGGCGCTACTTCGTCGCGGAGAACGGCCCGGTCCAGTATCTCGACCGGGCCACCTTCGCGCTGCCCACCGGTGCGCGAGAGCACGAGGCGCCGGCCGCGCCCCCGACCACCTGGGAGCCCCTACCGACGCTGCTCGCCGCCGAGCCGACGCCGAGCCCGTGGCTGCCATCGACGCCGTCACCCGTGAGCGTCGGGGCCGCGGCGCTGGGCGGGGTCTCACTCATCGCCAGCGAGAATCCCGAGCGTCCAGCCTATTGGGCCCACGGCGACCTCGCCGTGCGGGTCGGCTACCACCGCCACCGCCTGCTGGCCGAGTTCGCCTACGCCCACGCCTCGGCCTTCGCCGTGCCCTCTGATGCGCGCGACCGCCCGGGGGCCTTCGCCGGCCACCGGATCGGCGGGCGCGCCGGCTATGGCTACCTCGTCTCCCGCGGGGCCTATGACATCTCGGCGGATGTACTCACCGGACGCCACCGCCTCTGGGGCCAGGGCGGTCCGACCGGTGCGAAGCAGTTCGACATCCAGGACTTCGCGCTGCGCGCAGCGCTCACCTCGCCGATGGCGGCCCATACCCGCTGGCGGGTCGACGCCGAGCTGGGCGTCGCGCTGTCCGGCGTCCCGATCGGGCCCACGCTGCGGCTCAACGCGGGCGTCGACTTCGACTCGCTGGCCGGCCTGTAGCCCGAAAAACAGAAAATTTCGCCGAGCACCGGTCAGATCGGCCGCCTCGTCTCTTAGTCACCCCGACGCATTTACCCGAAATCGGGAGAGACTGGATGCCCCACGCCGTGCTGTCGCTGCTGATGCTCGCCGCGCTCGGCTCGACGGCGCGCGCGGCCGAAGACTGCCCCGCGATCAAGCGCAGCGAAGGCCCGCCGGTCTACGCGCTCCTGTATGGCTACCCGTACGGCGCGCCGGATGGCACGTCGCTCGCGTCCGAGAACCTGCCCGATCTGGCGATGGTCGACGACGATCTGGCGCACATGACCCGCATGTTCGAGGCGCTCGGGCCGACGCAGATGCGCCTGCACAGCGAGCCCGGCGCGCACATCCTGCGGCGGATATCGGCCTTCCGCCTGCGCCCGCCGACGTGGCGCAGCCTGCGGCAGAGCGTCGCCGAGATCGTCGCCGACATCGACCATCACCCGTCGAAGGCCAGACCCCGGATCTACATCTACATTGCGGGCCATGGGGTGCAACTCCCGGCGAAAGCGGGCGCTCGGCTGGCGTTCTTCGGCCGGCCGGATGGCGCTGGACCGGGCTACGCCGGGGTGATCGACTCGGCGCTCTTCGCCCGGCACGTCCTGGCGCCGCTCGCCAAGCGCGGCGAGGTGCATCTGATCGCCGACACATGCTTCAGCTATACGCTGCTTCAAATTCGGGCGATGAAGCAGACCGAGCGCGTCGTGCAGCCGCCGCCGCTGGAGACCTATGAGATCGCGTTCGGCGAGGCTTTCCCGGAGGTCGGCGCGCACCTCGCCGGGCGCTCGGTCACGTTCGAAGGCGCCGAGCGCGGCGGGCTCTTCAGCCACGCCCTGCGCGCGGCGGCGAGCGGCGTCGCCGATGAAGACGCCGACGGCGTCGTGACCTACGCCGAGATGCGCAAAGCGCTCGATGGCATGGCCGAGGACGACGCGGCGCTGCGACCCGCTGAGGTCGTCCCGCCGGGCGGTGACGCCGACGCGCCGTTCATCCGCTGGGACCAGAGCCCGGCCGTCCGGCACTGCGCGCCGCCGGGCGCGGCTGCGGCGTTGATCGACGGCGTCGATCGCTTCACGACGCTGCCCGCGCGGGCGGAGCCGCTGACGCTCTGGCTCTCGCCGTTCGGCCGGTTCACGCTCGGTGACGAACCGTGAAGCGCGATCTCGTCTGCCAGCGCGCTCGGTGGCTCGTCGCGCTCGGTCTGTGTGTCTTCGGCATGAGCTGTCACCTCGGATCCCACGTCTACGATGACATCTGGCTCGGCCCATGGCATGCCGCGCTGGATGGCGCGAGCCGGCTCGAAGTACGGGCCCGCGACGGCGAGGTCTTGCTGGTCGTCGACGATACGGAAGCCATCGCCGATCTGCTCACGCGGGTCGAGGTCGAGCCTGACAAGCGGCTGACCTGTCGCTGCGGCGGCGACTACGTCCTCGCCTTCGACACCGGCGGAGACGCGCCGGTGTTCGTCACGCTGCACCACATGCGCCACCTCCGGCTGCGCGAGTGGCCGGCGGATGGCATCTTCACCCCGGGCGGCCTCGCGGCGTTCACCGACTGGTTCGTGATCCATGGCTTCGAGCGATTCGAACTGATGCGGCTGCGCGCTGCGCGCAGCGGACCGAGCCGCGCGTGGCACCGGATCTTGCGGCATTGGCCCGTCGAGGGTCGGGCGACCATCGCGGCCGTCGACAGCGCCACGCTGAGCGACGAGGCCGGCGCGCTGTCGTTCGCGCAGACACTGGCCGACGAGATGGGCCCGGTCGAGATGTCCGCCGCCGCGATGCGGGCCCTGGGGAGGAGCCACCCGCACCTGTGGCAGCCCCGCGCGCTCGAAGCGCCGGCCTGGGCGGCCTTCGCGGTGGTCGACGGGCCGACGTTCGAGGCCGCGCTCGAAGCCGTCGAGGATGAGCCGATCGCGCTCCTCGGCGCGGCGCGCGTCGCGGTGGACACCGAGCTGCTCGCGCAGCTCTCGCCCGAGAGCCGCGACCGCTGGTGGGTCACGCTGGCCGAGACGGTGCAGCGGATCGGGACCACGCGCGATCAGCGTACGCTGACCTATACGATGCGCCATGAAGGCGGGCCGCGTGCGCGGGCGTTCGCTGATAGTTGGGAAGAACGGTAGAGCGCGAGCGGCCCCGCCTACGGCTGAGAGGCATTGCCCGGAGCCCTGCGGACCATCGCGCCAGAATATACGCTGGGCTCGGGCGAGAATGAGCGTGCGCGGCTGCCCCAGGGCTGAGAGCCGCGCGATGGTCGTTTGCAGCACGTCCAACACATGGCCGCCGGTTCGGATGCACTCAAAGAACTCGCGAACGAACTCCGTGACCAGGGCTTTGATGGTCTGCACTGCCCCGGCGGTGACCTCGAGACCACCGCCTTCGGCGCTGGCTCCTGGCTGGGCTGGCGGTGGGTATCTGGCCCGACCTCGACACCGTGCGCCGGACCTGGCGCGAGACGCCCGCTTCGAGTGAGAGATACCCGCCGAGGACGTCGAGCAGAAGTTCCGGGGCTGGCACGCCGCGGTGACCTGGCACGGAGAGACGCCCCGGTTGAGATCACGCTCCACAAGTGGTGAACTCCGCCAGATGACTGCGCAGGCACCCACCCCATGAGTGAGACCCGGCAGCCTGGTCAGCTCGTCGGCGGCCGCTACGAGATCCGAGAGCTGCTCGGCCGGGGCGGGTTCGGCGCGGTCTACGCCGCCGTGCAGCAGCCGCTCGACCGCCTCGTCGCGCTGAAGATCCTCGCCCGGGAGCACGCCGAACGCCACGACGCCCGGGAGCGATTCCTGCGCGAAGCCCGAGCCGCCGCCCGCCTCAACCACCCGCTGGTGGTGGGCGTGATCGACTACGGCGCCGACGACGACGGCACCCTCTACATCGCGCTCGAATATATCGAGGGTGTCGAGCTCGCCGACATCATCAAGCGGGAGGCACCGCTGCCGATCGCCCGTACAATCGACATCAGCCGCGACATCCTGCGGGCCCTGCAAGCCGCCCACGACATGGGCATGGTGCACCGCGACCTCAAACCCTCCAACGTGATGCAGGCCGACTCGCCGCTCGGTGGGCACATCTACAAACTGCTCGACTTCGGCCTCGCCCGGGCGGTGGAGGACGACGGGCTCGACTTCCGCACCCGCAGCGGCGTGCTCACCGGCACCCCCTACTACATGTCGCCCGAGCAGGCCGTCGCCCGAGGGGTCGGCTCGGCGACCGACCAGTACGCCTTCGGGGTGATGCTCTTCCAAATGCTCACCGGCCACCTGCCTTTCGTCGGCCGCACCAGCTTCGAAGTGCTCGCCGGCCACCAGGCCAACCCGCCGCCCTTCGTCGGCAGCCTGCGTCCGGTGCCCGACGCCCTCGAAGCCATCGTCCAGCGCACGCTGGCCAAAGAGCCCGGCGACCGCTTCCCCGACGTGAGCGCGCTGCTCGCCGCGCTCGAGACCATCGACTTCACCGCGACCGAGCCCAGCGTGGCGCCCGCCGCCGTATCGGTCCCGCCGCCGCCCCCTGCGCACGCCCCGCCCCCGGTCCCGTCAGCGCTGCTCGCGACGACGCCGCTGCCCGGCCCGTCCATCTCGGTTCGGCGCCCAGATGGGCTGCCGGTACGCCATACGACGTCGCTGGGCCAGTCCGACCCGCAGCCGACTATCGCGCCGACCTCCATGGTGCCTCCAGCGCCGAGCCCGGCTGCGGCGGTCCCCGACCCGGCGATCCCGTGGCCTGCCGTGCCCGTACAGGCCAACACCACGCCACACGCCGACCGGCGCTCGCTGACCGTCGCGCTCGTCGTCGCACTCGTCGTGTCGGCCATCGTCGCCGCCTTGCTGCTCGCCGGTGACCCCGGGTCGGAGCCAGTCGAAGACGCCGCGGTCGCCGCCCCGCTCGACGCCGCGACCGTCGACCCCCCGAGCGACGCCGCCGCGCCGGTCGACGCCGCGCCGGTCGACGCCTCGCCGGTTGTCGACGTCGCCCCTCCGCACGCCGCCGAGCGCCCGAGACCCCGCCACAAGACCGCCCGCCGGACCCGCCCGACGAAGCCGCGGCCCCCGGCCCCGAGACCCACCACCGACGAGGACGCGCCGCCCCCGAAGCAGACGCCGAAGCCGAAGCCGAAACCAAAGCCCACGCCGCCGAGCCCGCCGGCCGACGGGGTCCCGCTGCTCGACGAAGCCCCGGGGGCCCGGCCCGGCGAGACCCAACTCCTGGACTTCGAGCCCGGGAAGGGCGACGATCGCCGGACCAAGTGAGGGAGACGATGCCCAGCCTGCCCGCCCTGATCGCCGCCGCGGCGCTGCTGTCCGCGACCCCTACGCTCGCGAGCACCGACGCCCAGCGCGCCGCCGCCCAGCGCCACATCGACCAGGCCGTCGAAGCCTACAAGGCCGGCGATGTCGAGACCGCGCTCGAACGCTTCCGGGCCGCCGATGCCCACGCCACCGACCGGGCCGGGGTGCGCTACAACATAGGCCGCTGCCTCGAAGAACTCGACCGCCCCCTCGACGCCCGCGCCGCGTATCGGTCGATGCTCGGCGTCGACGAGCTGTCCGCCGCCATGCGGGACCGGGCGCGGGCCAAGATCGACGAGATCGAGTCCACCCGCCTCGCGCGCCTGACGGTCACCTGCGACCGACCGGCGCAGGTACGCATCGGCGACCAGCCCGCCCGGCCCTGCCCTGTCGAAGGCCGACTCGTCGAGCCCGGACAGCAGGCGATCGTCGCGATCGCCGAGGACGGCGCCGAAGCCCGCGAGTCGGTGGAGTTGAAGGCCGGAGAGACTTCGACCCTGCGCCTCGATCTGCCCGCCCCGCAGGCCCCACCGATCGTCGACGCGTCGCTCGACCCGCTCGGGCGAGTCGTCGAAGACGACGTGACCGTCGGCGGCGGCTCGACCACCGGTCCCGTCGTGCTCAGCATCGTCGGCGGCGTGGCCCTGGCCGCTGGTGGCCTTGCCCTGTGGCAGGCCGACGCCGCGTTCGCCCGGGCCGAGGGCGCCCACAGCGACTACGAGACGGCCATCGAGCCCGATGAAGTCGCCAACTTGCGCTCGACGACCCAGCAGGGCCTCGACGACGGCGAACTCTACGCCAACCTGGGCTACGGCCTGCTCGTCGGCGGTGGCGCGGCGCTGCTCGGCGGTCTCATCTGGTACGCCACCATCGACGGACCGGGCGAGCCAACGGTCTGGCTGCAGCCGGGTCCGAGCGGCGTCGCGATCACCGGCGCCTGGTGATCCCCGGCGCTATGGCGCCACCTCTGCCACCTGCTGATCGGCGCCCTGCACGCAGACGCTGATCGCGTCGTAGTCGTCGACGCAAAGGTGCACGGAGCCATCGGCGTCCACCCGGATGTCCTCGTCCCCTGCGAACAGTTGGTTGACCTGCCCGCAGAGTCCGGCCCGCCTCCTGCTGGCAAATCCGCTCCAGCGCAACGGACATCTCGATCAGGGTCTCTCGGGTCAGATCGCCCTGGGCGCCGGCTTGGACGGATCATCCGGCGGCGCAGCGCGACTCGGCGCGGACGACAGGGAGAGCAGCAGGGCCCTGTACGCAGGCGGACGGGCGGGCGACATCGGCATGCTTCGCCGATCGCCGCCCCTCGGGGCAAGCCCCAGTTGGCCGGAGCTACTCGGCGGTGCAGAGGTTCCAGTCGAGCCGCACGCAGACCCGGGCCCGGTTGTTGCCGTTGTCGGAGACGATGTCCTGGCAGAACGCGCTGCCGTCGTTGGTGCAGTCGTCGCCCGGCCGCCGCGGCGGGTCGAAGCGGTCGCAGGTCGGCACGCAGATGCACTGGTCGGTGTCGTTGAAGACGATCCAGGTGCCGGTGGCGCAGTTGGTCGGCGGGAACTCGTTGCACGGGCCGAGCGGGGTATCGCCGGTGATCGGCGTCTGGCCGAGCGAGAAGTCGCCGAAGCACTCGCCCTCGCCCTCGCCCTCGCCTTCGCCTTCACCCTCGCCTTCACCCTCGCCCTCGCCCTCGCCTTCACCCTCGCCCTCGCCTTCGCCACCGGGGATGTCGCGGCAGGTGCCCTGCGGGGCCGGCTCGGGCTCGCCCTCGCCTTCACCCTCGCCTTCGCCTTCGCCCTCGCCCTCGCCTTCGCCTTCGCCTTCGCCCTCTCCCTCGCCCTCGCCTTCGCCTTCGCCTTCGCCGCCGGTGCGGGCCTGGCAGTCGGGCATGCACGGGCCGGTGCAGCCATCGGGCTCGCCGTCGCACAGCGAGTTGCAGGCGGTGGTGCAGTCCGGGTAGCAGTCGAACGCGCAGTCGAGGAACTCATCCTCGTCCACCGAGTTGAAGAAGCACTCTTCGACGCAGGCCTCGGCGTCTTGCTTGTACGCGCGGCGGGGCACACTCATCGCGACCACCTCGGGCGCCACGTGCACCGCGCCGATGATCTCGTGGATCTGAGCGCTCGCGGCGCGCAGGCTCGCGGTCAGCGCCGGCAGGTCGCAGTACTCGCCGTTGCTACAATCCGAGTCGGTGAAGCAGCGATCGGGGCCGTCGCCCCCCACGGGTACGCACACCGATACGCTGCCGGCCGGACTGGCCATGCAGACACCACTCGCGCACTCGCTGCCCGTGGCACACGCCTCACCCGGCCCCCTCGGGGGATCGCCACAGCTCGCGTCCGACGACACGGCGTTGGGATCGCACGGGTTGTCGAAGACGAGCTCGGGCGCTTGTACGCAGCCCGAGACGAGGAGCACGACCGCCAACCCGAACCAGACCTGCATGAAGTTCCTCCCAACGGCGCAGGGTCGGCGCGGAGCTGCCCTCCGACCCGGAGCGGCCAGCATAGCCCATCGCGGCGGGCCGGGCCGCCCGATCTCGGTTCGTCCTCTTTCATAGGCCCCGACCCCCGTTCGGAGATGCTCTGCGTGTCGGGAACGCACCTGACGCCAACTCGAACCGCGAGGGCAAGGCGCCTCTCCATGACCCACGAGGATGACCCCATGACCACCACCCGCCTCTCGATGATCTTCGCCGCCTGACCACCGTCATGCTGCTGCTGTTCGCCGCGCAGGCCGACTGCATGAACTACTGGAACTCCTGCATCGAGAAGCGCTGCGGCCCCAGTGCGAGCTACGGGGCCAACCCGAAGCAGACCCGCTGCGGGGCCGGCGGTCCCTGCTGCGGGGAGTACCAGGCGTGCTTGGCCCGCCCGACCGGCGCCGTTGCCCGCGGATCAGATCGCGGCGCTCCTACAGAACGCCGCCACCTGCGAGGCCGGCACGGCGAGGCTAGCCGACAAGAAGATTCATTGTACGACTTCCGCAAGAGCCGCGACCAAAGCTGGCTTCAAGGCGGCCCACGACGGCCACGTCAAGAACGCGAAGAAGGCCTGCGCCGATGCTCGGGTCGACGCTGTGCCCGAGGTCCTCCAGATCGACGCCGCGTCCGACGCCGAGCCGCCGCCCGTCCAGCCGATCCGGCTGTGAGCGGGCGCGCTGCAACGCAATCAGCGTCTGCTTCGCGATGCAGGGGGTTGGGCAGACGGTCGACGCGCCGCGGTAGCGCGGCCATCGCGCGCGCCCGCGGGCCGACCGGCCCCAGTCGCGCCTGCCCCGACAGCCCGCCGGGAATCGGCCGCCCTGGTGGGCGTGTGCCCCATGGGTCCGCCGAATCGGGGCCGCCCCGATCGTGATGCACCCTCGGAAGCACCGACCGGGGCCACAAACAACGAGCGCACCCCGCGCGCCAGCCACCTCGGCTGCGACTACCAGGGGGGTCGGCGTGGGCTGGTATGTACGACCACTACCACGGCGACCTGCCCTGCAACTGGATCGACGTGACCGACGTCGACACTGCCGGCGAGCCAGCCGTCGTGATCACCCGTCGGCCACTGCTGGGTTCGCTCGGTGTCGGGATCGCCTCGCGCCGCGTCGCATCGGTGCATCCAGCGCTCACCGAGAGCCGCTCATGGCTAGGCTAGATTCGGCCCGTTCGAGGTTCGAGGTGCGCTCTACGAGGCACCGAGCACGCCTCGATGGTCGTTGGCGTGTTCAACAGCCCCCGTCGCTCGGGGGTGGCCAGCTCGGCGGCGATGGCGGCCGCCGCGATGCGTTCGAGGTCGTCTGCGGTGATCTGTGTCGGCACGATGGCTCCCGATGGCACGCCGCAGGTTAGCCGAGGCCGTCGCAGGCGTCACGGGTGGACTGGTCGGCTCCAGCTCGGGCAGCCTCGCGATGGCTCACGCCTGGACCTTCAACGCCCGCTTCAGTTCCTTGAGCTCGGCGTTGTGGGGGAAGTCATCGAGCAGGCCCGCGACCAGCGCAACCAGACCGCCTCCGATCGCGCCGTTGACGGCCAGCCTGGCGGCCTCCTCCCAGCGCATCGCAGGCGTCTTCGACGTCGGGAGGTGCTCCTGCTGCCCGCCGATCCGGTGCCAGAGCGCGGCGAGTTGATCACCGCCGGGCATCAGCCGGGCGCCGATCTGCGCGACCTGCTGCGCGAGCGACTTCGACAGCGCGGCCTGGCTCTCGGGCGAGCGGTGGTGCAAGGCGTCCAGGCTTGCCCGGCGCCACCCTTTGAAGAGCGTTCGACAGGTCAAGAGCGCAGGCCGAGTCGCGCGGTCCCAGGACCAGCCGAAGTAGAGATCCTTCGCTGCGGCGCGCCAACGACGCTTCAGAAGGGCCTGCCCGACCTGCTCGACGACCGGCGCCCATGCATCATTGCGGCCGGACTTCAGCCACCGAGTCGCCGTCGCCTCGTCGAGGGGGATATCCCAGGACAGCAGCGTCGCCACCAGATACGGCTGCGCGGGCTGACTCCAGCTCTCGAGCTCGAGGGCGCGTACACGCTGCACGACAGCTCGGGCCAGCGGCGCCTCGGGCTGCGGGTGCATCGACGCCTTGCAGCGTTCGACCAGCTCTGCCGCAGCGGTACCGAGCAAGACGCGTCGGCTCTCGGCGTCCAGCCCAGGCCACAACGCGGCACGGCGGGGATGATCGAGCGCGATCTCTCCGAGGCGGTCGAGGGTCGCGGTCAACTCGCTGGGCATGTCGCCGCCGACGACAGCGTCGAGCAGCGCCGGGCCGGCCTGTTCGGCGTCCACGCCGGGTGGCCAGGGCGTGCCGCCGGCCCGAATATGCGCCGCCCATAGCCCTCGCCACGCCGATGAAGCCGCTCGCAGAGTCGAGAGGAGCGCGGGCTCGCGCGCCGTGCGTCTGGCCACCGCATCAACCAGCGTCGGCGCGTCGAGCGCAGCGTGCACCGCGTCGGGCCCCGGCACGGCGTCGACAACCCGGTCGACATGAGCGCCGAGGGTCATCTGCGCCATCAGGGCGGCGCGTGGAGTCAGGACCCGCAGAGCGACCTCGGCGTGCAGTCGGCTCCAGCGCCGCCGGACGAGCGGTGGCAGGAGCGCAGGCCTCGCGAGTTCATCGGTCAGCGCGTCGACCAGCCGAGCTTCGATCGAGGCCTCTGCGCCCAAGGCGGCGTCGACTCGGCGCGCTCCCTGCCCCAACCACCGCAGGATCGCGGCCGACCATTGCGGATCGGGCCGGGTCAGGCCCGGCTGCACCGCCCCCCACATGCTCTGGCGCCACCACGGGAGAGCCGCCTGCCCGTCGGCTTCGCCCAGCAGTCGATCGATGGTAGGTGCGTCGAGGGCCGGGCACAGACGCTCGACCCGGTCTTCGAAGGCCGATACCAGGGCCTCCGAACTCGGCAGAGCGTCGAGCCCGACGTTACGCAGCCGCAGCAAGCTCTCTGCTGAGGCGTCGGCCATTGCTTCGGCCAGAGTCTTCACTGCGGTCGCCTTGGCATCCGCCAGCACATCGGCCCGGCTTGCGGCGGACGACAGCGTACGCACCGCTGCGAGGGCGCGGTCGAAGCCGGGTCGCTCGGTCAGCGCGTCCAGACGATCGGCGGCGCGGGCCGCCCGCCTCAGGTCGGCGGGGTCGTTGCCGAGCCTCAACCCATCGGCCAGCAGGCGGTCGAGGGTCTCGTCCGGGGCGCCCATGAGCCAGCGCGCAGCCCGAGGGACCGCGCTGGGGTCGGCGGCCTCGACACGCCGACCGATCGGCCACCGCGGCATGAGAGAGGACGGTGTGGCCAGGACCCGGATGTGCTCGGCGGCCAACCCCTGCGCCGGGCCCAGCATGACCCGCGCCGAGAAGCGGCTGCGCGCTTCTGGCCAGAGGCGAGGCCACAACCCCGCCAGCAGGCGCGGCCAGCGGTCGAGGTCGGCGACCACCGGTGGCTCGCCGTCTTCGAGGAGCCGATGCGCGAGGCCAGCCAACCACGGATCTTCGACGTCGCCCAGCGCCTCGCCAGCCAGCGCTTCGAGGGCTGGCCTCAAGTCATCGACTCGACTGATCCGGGCCCGGGGCCAAACAGCGACCGCACTGCGGACCATGCCCGCTCGGGTCGCCTCGCGATCGGGCATCGTCCACCAGAGACACCACCACGCGTCGACCGGGCCGCAGCCCACCGACGGCCACCAGCGCTCGGTCGGCCCCAGCCGCCCTTGTGGCTTGTCGGTCAGGGCCAGCAGCCGCTGTGGCAGCTCGCCGGGTCCGTCCCACTCGAGCACATCGTGCCGGTTGTCCAGCGCCCCACACATCGCCCGGAAAGGGCTCACGCGCGCTCCAAGAGCCACGCCAATGGCAGGGTCAGGTCGCGCGCCGTGTCGCCGCCTTCGGGCCGAATGACGTACCCCTGTGTCTCGGGGCCGTGCTCGATGTAGTCGGCGTCCTCGCCGTCGGCGCTCAACGGCCGGCCCAGGGCAGAGAGACCCCAGACCGACCACCGGTCACGGGACCAGGTGCTGTCGACGAACTTCGCGAGCAGAGGCAATCGTCGAGCGAGCACCTCGACCGGCGGGGCGCCGCCCGCCTCGAGTTCGTCGTGGCACGACAGCACCACGGCCAGCGGGAGATCGCTCAAGCGGCGTGCCGTGCCACGGCCCGAGACGTGAAGCAGGAGTTGGAAGAACTCGACCCACCACGCGTTGGCATCCCAGCGCGTCTGTCGCTCGGTGTTCACCGCGGGTCGACCGTCGTCGGCGCGCCGCGCGTCGAGGTCGGCCAGCGCGTCGGGCCAGCTCATCTGCTTCGAGAGGCGGATCAGCACCAGCCACCCCCGAGACCGCGTGAGTCGGCCGCGCCAGTCATCAGGCACCTCACGGGCTTTCATCATCGCGTGGACTTGCTCGCCCCCGTAGTCGGGCCATCGCAGGTCGAGCGCTCGCCCGCTGAGGTCACGCAGGGGCAAGCGCAGCTCGCCCCAACTCCCGGTCGGCGTATGGGGGGCGGTCCGACCCTCGGCCAGCGCGTCGAGGACGTCTTCGAGCAGGCTCAGATCCGGCGGGGGCCCGTCCTCGGCGCGCAGACTCAACGCCGGGGAACAATCCCCATCGGGTACCGCAGTGACCCGACCATACAGCTGCCCGGCGTAGTGGGTCTTGCCGCTGTCAGGGCCGCCGAGCACCGCCAGCTCGATCGCCGCCGAGCTCAAGGGTGCCCCCGAAACGCCCCGAACGGGCTCGCGTCAGCGATCGGCGCGACGAGGGGCGCCGTCGAGGGGGGCCCCTGGCAGGCAGCGATCGCGTGGCCCACGGCCGTGGCCAGCGTGCCGGGCTGAGAGATCTGGCTCTGGACGGTGCCGGCGTGCGGGATTCGGGCTCGTAGCCGGCGCAGAATGCCCCGTCGATAGGCCGGGGAGACCGAGTGCTCGGCCTTCGCCCAGACCAGGGTCACCGGTCGACCGCCGACAGCGGGCCCGAGGCGGTCGATGATTTCGAAGAGCTGGCGCTTCGTCCGACCCTTTCCGGCGCCCGCCAGGCGCACGCAGTCGGCGACCAGCAGGAGCGCGTCGGCCCGCTCGACGATCCATCGCGCGCCCGCCGCCTCGTCGCCCTCGGCGCGGCGAGACCACTCGGTGAACCACTCGCCCGGCGCGTCGGTGAGCAGCACGTCGGTCACCCGGCCGTCGCCGCCCCGCAGGGCGAGATGCAGCAACCCCTTGCCCCGCGCGGTGCTCCGCGACGTCCGCGGTGGAAAGGTCGGCCGGCGGTCGCTGCCGTCGAGCCGGGTCCAGGCCGCCAGTGACTCCCACGCACCCAGCGTCCGCGAGCCGGCGAAGTGCGCCGCCGCCAGCGCATTGCCTTTCAGCATGGAGAGGTAGGCGCCCGTCAGGAGGGTGGTCTTGCCCGCGTCGTGGGCACCGACGACGCCGATGAGGGCCGTGCGACCGCGCGGGGTCAGGAGGAGCATGTCGGCGATGCCGAGGGCAGCGCCAGACCAGGGAACGCGTGCTCCGCCCGGTACCTCGTCGAGTGTGGACCGTTCGTCCGCCTCGGCGTCGGGCTCCGCGCGGGTCCAGAGCGGACAGTCGGTCAGGACTGTTTCGCCGCGCGCGCAGCCGTCGCCCTCATGGGCGAAGCAATCGGGATCGCTGCACCGGCTCATGACAGCGCCTCGGCCAGTCGCTGCGCCTGAGCCTGCCGGAAGACCGCGTGTGCCAGATCGGGCAAGGTGAGGGCCGCATCCTCGGGCAGCCCGCTCCGGGCGTAGCCGTCCTCGCCGCGCAGGGCGAGAATCACGAGGTCTCTCACCGAGAGCCGGCCCTCCGAAGACACTGTCAGGGGGGATATCCACTCAGCAGGCAGCACTTGCCGCTCGGTGCGCAAGGCGTCCAGCACGTTGCCGATCGACCGGCTCTCATCGGTGTCAGTACGCAGCCCCGCGACCTTCTCGGCGAGGAGGTAGCCCACGCTCGCGGGTGCTGGCGTATCGACCATGGCGGCGAGATCCAGGGCCATGGCGACAGCGGCCGTCTCTGGCGGAAGCGCGTGATAGCTGCGTTTCAGTGCCGGAGAGTAGAGCGTCTCGGCCCACCACAACGCGTTCAGCCGGGTATCCCCGACCCGGATGCGCTGGTCCATGCTCTTCAGGCTGTCCCGCAGCCACTGCCGCTGGGTGTCGAGGGTCTTCTTGAGACCGTCGATGACCGGCGCCAGGGCTGTCTCGAGTGCGGCCGCCGATGAGGACTCGCCGAGTTCAGCAAGGGCGCGGTCCACCGACTTGGCGATGGCTTGGGCCATTTGCTCGGCGTAGGCGTCGGCGTTCCCACGACGCTGATGCCCATCGATGTAGGGCACCTGGGCGGTCGCCGCTTCGATGTCCTTCTTGAGCGCTGCGCGTTTGACGGTGGTCGAAGCCGATGACCTCTTGCCCTTGGGGATGCCGAGCCGGAGCGCCGGAAGTTGCCCCAACTCCAGCCCTGCGCTGCCCGACATCGCTTCTGTTTCGCAGACGGTTCCCAGCGCCATCAACGCGTCTCGGATCGGCACGACCTCGCGCGGACCGAGCCCCATGAGGCGCAGTCGATCCACCGCGCTCAACCAGACGATCGCCCCGAGGCGCGGACGCTTGGTACCGATGTCGTGGCAGGCATCCAGCAGCAACGCGCGCAGCGTATTCACGGGCGGATCGGGGTAGACCGTGGCCATGGTCGGCCACTGCTGCACCAGCGCTGCCTTGGCCGCAGCCATCATCGGGTCGCTCGCAGGCGCGTTCGGGTCGAGGCCAGCCAGGGTCGCGCCGATCAGCGCGCTCGGTGTCTCGGCGAGACGCGTGGACAGCGCGTCGCTGGCGGCCATCATCTTCGCGAAGCGGTCATCGTTGCCATCGAGCTTCTCGATGAGGCCGGCTTCGAGCAGGTGGACGAGCAGTCGGGGCATCGGCGTCTCCGTACGGGTCAGTTCTCGCGGCTCAGCGCGTCCAGATAGCGAAGAAAGGTGGGGTTCTCGGGCAGCTCGGCCAACGTCGCTTGCAACAATGCCTCCGGGCGGGCGGCAGCCCCGCCGCGGCTACGAAGCCACAGCGCCTGCCAAAGATCGACGGGTCGCGACAGGTTCTGCACCGAGCGGCCCTTGCCTCCGGCGCGAGTCCACAGCGCGCGGGCGGCGGAGACGTCGGGGAAATGGTCGGCCAGCGCCTCGATCAGGTCGCGGGCTCGGTCGAGGTCGATCTGGTCTGGCTCTGCCTTCGCCGGTGGTGCGGGCAGGCCGTCGCAGACCGCCTTGAGCCGGCGTGCTACGCCACGCCACCCGTCAGACCCGAGAGGAAGCGCAACGGTGCGCCCCAGGCCGAGCGGTACCGCGTCCTCCAGATCTGATTCGGTGAGGATCGGGACGATACGGACATCACCGTGCCGTCGGCGCCGGTCAATCGCTCGTACGACTTCCTCTGGGCCGTACCAGGAACGGGAGTCGCCAGCGGCTGTTGGCCATTTTGGGAGCTTCCATCGGCCGGTCACGATCACGGTCACCACATCAGCGCGTTCGAGCGCGCTGCGGATCTCGTCGTCCCATTGGTCGCCCGGCGTGAGATCGGCGTCGATGAAGACGGTCAGTTCCTCAGACCGACATGCAGCCGCGAGAGCTGTCGCCAACTGCCGGTCCGGGCCCGCGTAGCAGATGAAGATGTCGAGGGCGGCGAACATGGCGCGCAGTCTGCCTGTTCGAGGGCCTTGACGCCGTTACACCGGCATTACCGCCAATGCTGTGCTCGTCTCACGCTTCTACGGCCACCGAGAGGCCAACTGCTGGGCCATCGGAATTTCCGACACTGCGCTGCTGACCTCTCGGCTCGCCCAGGCCCCGCGTTCCAAGTCGCGTTCCAAGAACAGCCGGCCCCAGGTGGGCTCAATGGGCACCAGCCGGCAGCAGAGGACACCATCCAAATACCCGACACCGTGGCCAAATCCACGAACCCGCAGGGTTTCGTGCGATCGGGTGGATAGTTGGAGACGAGCACGGCAACGAGACGCTGTTGACACGTGCCGACCCACCGAGAGCTCGATCGCCGTGCCCACCCGCAGCGTTGCCCAGACCGCCGCCGAGCCAGCGCAGCGCCTCATCTCCCGCGCAGGTCTCAACACATCTTGGGTTCCGGGTATCATGCCACGCGATGTGTGGACACCGCCGCCGGCGCTTCGACGGCAGCCTACGCCGTGTCAGGTCAAGGGCTTGGCCGCCTCGCCGCGCGCGGGTGCTCTGGGCTTCGCCCTTCGCGTCTCGCGCTGCGGGCTGGCGAATTCGAGCACAGCGAGCAGATGTCGATGTAGTAGAATTCGGTTCACACTGGCGAAGGGCGGTCGAACTGCGCAGCCTCTATCTGATCATCGATCCACGTCGAAAAGACCGTGACCCCCAACAGCCTGACGATCACCTGGCGCCAGATGCCGACCGTCGACTGCCCGGCCGATGAGCGGGCGCGGTTCAGCGCGACGTTGACCTGGGACGCCGCGGCGGTCGTGCAGCGGATCGAGTTCCGCTATCAGCACCTGCCCAGCGAGACGCTGGCGATCGAGCCGCGGGCCGGGTTCCGACTGCAGACCGGCGCGGACGCGCACACAGCCTTCGAACTGCTGCCCGACCCGGAGGGCGGCGCGCTGCGGGGGCGGGCCAAGCTGCTGCTCGACGGGTCGAGCGACGGGGAGACGGGCGCGTGGATCATCGAGGTGGGCGACGGCGGCGAGGTGGTGGGTGAGCTGGAGCCTTTGCACGTCGATGCGGATGGGGCGCGACGGCAGCCCGACGGCTGGCGAGCGGCGGACAACTGCCCGCGCTATTTCAACCCGCTGCAGGAGAACCTGGACGGGGATCCATGGGGCGACGCGTGCGACCCCGACGCCGACAACGATCTCGTCGAAGACGGCGACAACTGCCCGCTCAGGGTAAACCCGCAACAAGAGAATCACGACGGTGACGACCGCGGCGACGTGTGTGACCCCGACGACGACAACGACGGCTGGCCCGACGTGGTCGACCGCTGTCCGCTCGACCCGAGCAGCGCCAATGGCGACATCGACGGAGACGGCTGGGGCGACGCCTGCGACCCCGACCCCGACGGCGATGACGACGAGGCCCGCTGGCGCGCGCCGCTGCGGCCGGACACCTGCCCCCTGGTCTTCGACCCGGCCCGGCGCGATACCGATCGCGACGGCATCGGCGACGCGTGTGACCTGAAGCCGACGACCCCCTGCCGGCACCTGTGCGCCTGGCAGCGCGACGCAGACGGCGATGGTATCGGCGACCTCGTCGATCTCTGCCGCACTGCGCCCGATCCCGGACAAGCCGACCGGGACGGCGATGGCCTGGGCGACGCCTGCGACCCGGACGCCGACGGAGACGGCCAGGCTGATCTCGTCGGCCTGCTGCGGGACGTCGAGCAGTTGGAGGGCCGCAGCCTCCCGCCGGGCGAATTCGACTTCTGGAGGCAGAGCCTGCCATGACCCGCCTCGTCTCCATCATCGCCGTTCTGCTCGGCGCGCCCCACGTTCACGCCCAGGACGGCGCGCCGCTGATCGAGGGCCTCGGCGGCCCCGTCGACCTGGGTGAACCGCACGGCGGCATCGGTCGATTGGACGTCACCGAAGCCTTCCCCGAAGGGATCCTCTTCTACGCAGATGTGCCCGACGCGACCCTCTACTTCAACTGGCGCGGCAGCCTCTCGTTCGACTTCCCCGACAGTGGCACTATCGGGCCGATCCCACAGCCGTTCAGCGCGGGCGGGGACGCATACCCCCGGATCGTACCCTTCTTCCACAGCTCCGACCTGGGGGACTTCGAGCGAGGCCAGCTCGACCCGACCATCACCTACTACGCCAGCCTGCCCGCCGACCCCGAGGCCGGACTGCCCGGCCGGTTCATCGCCACCTGGCACCGGGTG
>JAUHXC010000036.1 GCA_030427205.1 bacterium
TTCACTCGATCTACGCGTAGCGCAGCAAACCCGTGACCCGAGGAGCCGGATGCGGGAGTTCCGCACGTCCGGATCTGTGGGAGCCCCGGTCGGGTGACCGGCCGGGGCCACCCGACTGCTCGTCTCCCGCACCCTCGCTGCGCTCGGGCGGGATCTCCGGTCGATGCTCGGGTTCGCCTGCGGCTCACCGCTGCGCTCTCGCTCCGACCCGTGCGGGCCAGCCCGGATGCCTTCGCTGCGCTCGGCGGCTCGGTGCTTCGCACCCGGCCTGCGCCCCGTCAGGTCGAGGGCTTGGCCGCGCCTCGCGTGTTCGCTGATCTGGGGTGGTGGTCCGGGTCGAATCGCCGCGGGGGCGGGTACAGGGTCACTTCCAGGCGCAAGATCGCTCACGTCTCGCGCTGCGCGCTCGACTGCCTTCGGCTGCGGGGGTGGGCGGCACCGGGGGGTGAGGCAACGCTGCGGGGGTGGGACGGGTGGTGGGTGGGGGCGCGTCGGCGGCCAAGGCTGTGACTGCCAAGGCAACGCTGCGGGGGCCCCCCGCAGCGCGGTCCGCACATCGAAGCCGTCGCCGCCGAGCCCTGGAACATCGAAGATGGCCTTCTGGCCGGCGCAGGCGGCTCAGTCCTGATCGCCGCCGCGGGGCGCGAAGATCGGCAGGTTCACGTTGCCGTTGCCCGGCAGCCGGCCGGGCGCGGGGCCGGGCGCCGGCTCCACCTCGGGCGCCTCGACCTCGGGCGCCTCGACCTCGGGCGCCTCGACCTCGGGCGCCTCGGCCGCCTCGTCGGCCCCGGCGCGCACGTCGGCGCCGTCGAGCGGCAGCACCCCGTCCACGTCGGCCGCCGGCGGCTGCCCCGCGGCGCGGCGGGCGGCGACCCGGGCGTCGGCGCGGGCCTCGGCCTCGTCCAGCTTGCGGAAGATGTTGTCCACCTCCGACGGCGCGAGCAGCGCCGCCGCCGCCTTCATCGCGCGGATGGTATCCATCCAGCGGCGGCGGACCCGGTTCATGCGCGGCAGGTGGTTCTCGGCGACGTCGGCCTCGATGTCGGTGCGCCGGCGATCGGCCTCACCCAGATCACGGGCCGCCGCCTGCCACTGATCCACCAGCGCCGAGAGCGTGGTGCCGAAGACCTGCATGCCGCCCATCAGCGCGCGATCGGCGTCGTCGATGCGCCCCTCGACCCGGTCGGCCTCGGCGGCCTCCTCCAGATAGCTCCAGTTGACGACCTTGAGGCCATCGGGCAGCAGCGTGCGCCCGAGCACGATGCCCCGGCCGGCGCGGTCGATGTCGCCCTCGGCGAGCGCCAGCGCCTCGTAGGCCTTGCACAGGTGGTAGATCGTGCGCGCGAGGTTGTCGAAGCGGGCGTCGGCGGCGGTGGCGTCGGCGCGGGCCGCCGCAGCCTGCTCGCGGGGGTCTTCTTCGAGCGCGACCAGGTCGTCGAGAAGTACGTCGAGCACGGCCGGCGCCCAGGCCAGCGGTGGGTGCCCGAGCAGCTGGTCGCGCAGCGGATCGGTGTAGTAGCGGGTGAGGGTGATCAGGCTGGACTGCGAGAGATTACGGTACGCCATGGCGCCTTGCTCCGAGTGCGGTTTGTCGTAAACGGCCCGTTTACAGGGGGTTGTATTGTCCGTGTGATTTTTGTGCCTGTATCCCCTGCCGGCTGCAAGGCATATTTTCTCCGCTATGACACCGCCGTCATGCCTCGGCATCCGCAACCGCCCGAGATCACGGCAGAGTTGCGTCTTGTTCCGCCCTTAAAAAAATGTCGACTCGGTCGTTCTCGGGTCGCCCGCGCGGCGAAGCAGCGCTCGATCTGCTCGCGCGGCGCCCCGTCCGGCGCGCCGCCTCGCCGGACCGATGCGCGCGGGGCCACCCGGTGCATGGTGGCGCCCTCGGGCCGTGCGCGCGGGACCTCGACGCCCGCGCCCGTCGCCCGAGGCGCCTCCCGGGGCACCCCCGCCCTGATCCCGGTCAGCGCGAGCCCGTGCCCGCGGGGCCGATCAGAAATCGGAGGCGACGCCCACCGCCGCCCGAGGCACCCCCGCCCTGATCCGTCGTCGGCAGAATCTGTGCCCGCAGGGCGGTCGACGCCGCGCGGTCGTCAAAAACCGCCGCGCGAGGCACCCCCGCCCTGATCCGTCGTCGGCAGAACCTGTGCCCGCGGGGCGGTCGACGCCGCGCAGTCGACGCGAACCGCCGCGCGAGGCACCCCCGCCGCGTTCGCCCGTCCACCGACGGACCACGCTTCGCGACGTCTTCGGCCTCGACCACGCGCCGGACGGCCGCGGGCGCAGCCTGCGCGGTCGCGGCGTTTGCCCAGTGCGCCGCGGCTGGGGCCTGCGAGCGATCCTGATGGCGACGGGGGTGCCTCGGGCGGCGGTGGGCGTCACGCGCGCTCTTCGAACGGTCGTGGCCGAGCAGATCGCGGTGAAGGTCGAGCCCGACGGGGTCGCCCTCGACGGCGGTTCGCAGATTCTGCGCGGCGCGCACCCCTCCGCCCGAACAGATGGCGCGGCGCGCGAAAGCCGGCGCGGTCGCCGCCGAGGGGGATTCGGCCAGCTCGGCGCCCGGCAGGGTCCCGCGGGCACGGATCCGCCGGCGCTGCGTTCGCGCTGCACCGGCTCCGGGTGGCGGTCGCGGCGTTCGGAGAGCCCGGGCATGTCGCTCGGCGTGGTCTTCGGCGCGAATTCGGTGCCCTGCCGGTCCCGCGGTCACGGGTCGTGGTGATCAGCGCGGCGCTGCGCGCCCTGCGGGCGGTGTCTCGGCGGTCTGTCGTTCGCGGCGGAGGTGCCGCGGGCGCAGGTGATGGCCCGGCGCATGGCGAACATGACGCCGCGCGCGGTCATGCAGGGCGACGTCGGTCGCCGGATGGCGCCGCCCGTAGCGGCCGACGGGTCGCCGACGTGGGCCGACGGGCTCGGTTGGACGGACCGGAGGCGGCTGGTTATGGTGGCGCCGTCTCTGGAGGTGTGCACGTGCGCATTCGCCGCATCGAGGTCCCGGGCTTTCGGGTGCTGCAGAACGTGGAGATGGAGTTCGACCCGGCCTTCGATCCGCAGATCTTCCCCATCGGCAGCGAGAACGGCGGCGGCAAGAGCACGCTGCTGCAGCTGGTGTTCGCGTTGTTGCACTGCTCGGCGCATCCGGAGCGGGTCGAGTATCTGAAGAACCTGTTGAAGGCAGACAGGTCGCTGGGAGAGGAGAGCGAGCGCCTGCTCGCGCGCATCGTCGTGGAACGAGACGGTGCGCAGACCGATCTCCACTTCGTCATCCTCAGCTTCGACGCGATCGCAGGGAGCATGGCCGGTGAGCAGCCCGAGGGTGGGTTCGGTGTGCTCGAGGAGGGGCGCGCGCTCGAGCGGTCCGCCGAGATGCTACTGGCCTCCTTCCCATCGGAGCCGAAATGGGGTGCCACGGAGGTTGCGCTCGTCTGTCGAGCCGAAGGTCTTGGCTCCGACGACGTGCTCGCCACGCTGAGGCAGACGGCTGATCAGGTCTTCCTGCTCGGCCCATCGAACCAGCAGTACCTGTTCCTACCCCGCGCGAGCCGCAAGGCGCTGGTCAGCGCGTCGAGCCTGGACTACCTCACGGAGTTGAACGCGGCCGAGGCGGCGTTGCCCGGCTTCTTCGCCTACGACTGGCTGGCCTTCGATCCACTGGTCAAGCTCTTCGCTGCGGCGCGAGACAAGGACTTCGCGGAGGTCGTGCGCACCGGCGCCTATGGCGACCACTACACGCGCATGATGGCCGACATCAACGGCTTGCTCACCGGCAAGACCGTGCGCCCGCTGCCCGATCTCGACGGCGTGCAGTTCGTCTCCCAGCGGCCCGACGGCGCCGAGATCCTGCTCGGCCCGGAAGACCTCTCCCGGGGCGAGCTCAAGCGGCTGATGATCTACGCGTGGCTCAAGGCCAACCAGGCCACCGACGCGGTGGTGCTCATCGACGAGATCGAGGCCTCGTTCCACCCCGACTGGCAGTACCGCATCATCCGCGACCTGCAAGAGTGGGCGCCGGGCAACCAGTACCTGCTGGCCACGCACTCGTACGATCTGTGCGAGGCGCTGACCCCGGCCCATGTCCGGGCGCTCGAACCCCGGCTCGGCGCCCGCGGAGAGGCGGCGGATGACGCCTGAGCCGGCCTCGATCACCGACGAGGTGCGGGCGATCGCCCAGAGCCCGCGCAATCGCGGCAAGGCGGTGGTGCTGTGCGAGGGCGAGACCCGGCCGCCGCGGGACCCCGAGCAGCGGCCGAGCCCCGGGCGCTTCCGCCAGTGCGCGCGCTATCCCGACGCCAGCTTCTACCGCAAGTGCGTGCCGCCGGATTGGGTGCGCGGCCGGCCGGTTTTCTATAACTGCGGCGGGCGGGGGCAGGTGCTGGCCATCTGGCGCGGGCTGCGGGCGCTGTACGACGCGGAGCCCGCGGCCACGACCGTCGACCCGGCGCGGCTCTTCGCGCTGGTCGACCTCGATCTGAGCCCCCAGCCGCTGGACGGCGAGCCGGCCAGTATCGAAGACGCCCATCGGACCTCTACGCGCCGCCCTCGGCCACCGGCGAGGTCTGTCTGCGCGCCCCGATCGCGCCGAATCATCGGATCTGGGTCACCGCGCTGATCCACAAGGAGGCCTACTTCATCCGGCCGTCGATCGCGCCCGTCCTGGCGGATGCCGGGCCGATGCTCTTCGACGGCGACGCGCTCGTCCTCCGCGATGTGCACGCGGCCGCCGCTGGCCGGCTGCGGTCGGGCGGCGCCGACCCCGACGGGGAGCTTCGAACGCGGTTCGCGGCGGCGATGGCCCGGCTCGATCGGTGCGCCGACGGGCTGGGGCTCGATCGCAGCGACGGCGACGCGCTGGCCGACAGCTGGCTGTCTGCCGCGGCGGGCGCCGACTCGGCGAGCTATGCCGGGCTGGTCGACGCGCTCTTCTCGATCACCAAGGCCAAGCCGCTCTGGCAGCGGGTGCTGCCCGATCCGGCGCTGAACTGGACCCGCGAGCCCGCCGACTGGCGCGCCCAGGTCGAGCTGAAGATCGCCGATCACATCGCCCATCTGCCGCCCGCGGCGCACCCCATCGCGGGGTTCATGCACTGGCTGCGCCGCTGCGGCTGACCGGCGTGGCGTCCTCGGTCGCCTGATCGACGGGCGCGGTCGACGACATGAGTCGACCGGAGCCCGCCGACTCGCCCCGAGGAGCAGAGATGTCCGTCACCCGACCGCTCGGCCGCTTGCTGGCCGCCGCCGCCTTGATCGCCCTCGTCGGCTGCGTCGAGCAGGCGCCGCCGTCCCCCGACGCGCCCGAGCCCGCCGCGCCCGCCGACGGCCCGATGGAACCTGCGCCGACGCCCGCCGAGCCCGCGCCCACGCCCGCCGAGCCCGAGCCCGCCGAGCCCGCGCCCGAGCCCGAGCCCGCCGAGCCCGCGCCCGCCGAGCCCGGCTGCCTGCCCGCGGACGGCTGCGACCCGGCGGGCGTGCAGTATCTCAAGGCCCACGACGCGGCCCCCTGGGACCGGCTCGGGTACGCGCTGGCCGTCGACGGCGACCGCATGGCCGTCGGGGCCCCCGGCGCGCAGTTCGGCGCGCGCGACGCGCCCGCGGGCGGCGGGGTGGTCTACATCTTCGAACGGGACGCCGCCGGCGCGTGGCTCGAGGTCGACCGGCTCGCCAGCGTGGGCACCGAGCAGTACGACGACTTCGGGGCGTCGGTCGCGCTGGCCGGCGACCTACTGGCGGTGGGCGCGCCGAGCGAGGCCGATCTGATGCCGCCGGACTCGCTGGTGCCCGCGGGGGCCGCGCACACCGTCGGCGCGGTGCACCTCTTCGAACTGCACGACGGCCGCTGGCGCGAGGTGGCCTGGCTGCAGGCCCAGCGGCCGGACCACGAGGTGTACTTCGGCGTCAGCCTGGCCTTCGACGGTCGGCGGTTGGTGGTGGGCGCGCCGCGGGACAGCGTCGGCGGCGACGCGCCCGCAGACTGGCGGCCGGTCG
The DNA here is from genome assembly GCA_030427205.1 of bacterium. Classification (GTDB taxonomy): domain Bacteria; phylum Myxococcota_A; class Bradymonadia; order UBA7976; family UBA1532; genus JACKDM01. The sequence continues at coordinate 5,986 of JAUHXC010000036.1, forward strand.
GCGTGGCCTATGTCTTCGAGCGGGGCGCGGACGGCGCGTGGCGCCAGGCGGCGCGGCTGGTGGCGGATGATCCGCAGCGGGACGCCGACTTCGGGCGCAGCGTGGCCCTCGACGGCGACCGGGTGATCGTCGGCGCGCCGCTCGAGGGCGAGCGGGGCGCGGTGTATGTCTTCGAGGCCGGCGGGCCGGGCTGGTCCCGCGCCGCGCGCCTGACGCCGGCCGACTGGCGCGGTGAGGGCCGCTTCGGCGGGACCCTCGCGGCGGGCGACGGCCGGTTCGTCGTCGGCGTGGCCCGCAGGCCGATGGGGGCCTCGGTGATCTCCCGCTCGCTCCACTTCGGGCGCGCGGTCTTCGTCTACGAGGCCGTCGACGCCGAGCCGGCGGTGCTCACCGGCCCCGAGTGGTCGGGCTTCGGCGCCGGCCTCGCCCTGCACGGCTCGCAGCTGCTCGTGGGCGCCCCGATCTCGGCCGACGATCCGCGCGACGCCGGCGCCGCGTTGCTCTTCGTCCGCGACGCGGCGGGCGGGTGGTCGCAGGCGGCCCGGCTGACCGCGCCCAACCGGGCGGCGCACGGCGTCTTCGGGTGGGCGGTGGCCTTCGATCGCGGTCGCCCGGTGATCGGCGCGTGGGGGGACGCCGGCGGCCCGCGCAGCACGCTCACCGCGCCCGATGCGTCCGCTGCCTCGGCCGGCGCGGTCTATGTCTTCGGTGATGTCGGCCCGCGGTAGGCGGGTCGGGGCGGGTCGGGATCGGCGCTGCGGCCTCGAACCCGCTGAACATCGCCCGGCTCGAGGTCGAAGATCGGCCCGGCGAGCGCGAGCCCGTCGGCGGCAGACATGCCCTGCTCGGCGGCTTCGACCGAGCAGGCGGCGATGTTGTTCGCGCTGCCGAGTGCCCTTATCCTCGGCGCAGACGCCCACGTCGGTAGGACTGAATGAAGCCCGTCGATCCAGCCCCGCTGTCCGAAGAGACATCCGCCGAGCAGCCTCAACTGCACGCGATCCACCTGGACGGCTACAAGTGCTTCGCCCGGCGCGAGGGGTTGACGCTCAGGCCGTTGACTCTGCTGTATGGCCGCAACAACGCCGGCAAGAGCAGCCTGCTGCGGGCGCTCGCGATCCTGGGTCGCTCGGTCGCCGAGAGCGCAGCGAGCCCATGGGACATGGGCGGCGATCTCGGGCCGGGCCGCGGGGCGGCGTTCAAGGATCTCGCGTGGCGCGGTCGTAAGCGCGGCCGGTCCGACTTCGAGCTGATCTTGGAGTGGCGCACGGGCGACGCGGCGAGCTTCGATCGGTTCCGGCTCGATCAAGACGAGGACGCCAAGCCGGCGTTCGTCCGCGAGGTCTGGGTCGATCTGCCGGCCATCGACGTGGACCGGCGCGAAGCGGCCGCCGGCTGGGTGCGGGTGCCGCCTGCGGAGGGCGAGCGCGCGCAGTATGAGCGCGCCGCCGATGAACGCAGCGTTGCCGTGCCCTTCGAAGGGCTGGTGCCAGTCGCGAAAAAAGACCCGCAGCTCGGCCGGCTGGCCGAGCGGTTGAGGTCACTGCGCAACGCGGTTCAGTGGCTGCACGGGAGCCGCAGCCCGGCGCCGCGCGATGTCCCGCTCTCTGGCGCCGCCGCCCCCTCGCTCGAGCCGGACGGCAGCAACGCCGCCCTCAAGCTGATCATCGAGCAGGAGCAGCTGCTCGACGATGTCCGGGCGTTCTACGCCGATCCGTGCTTCGACCGGGAGCTGTCGATCGATCACTACCGGGTCGGTGGCGCTCGCCTCCTGCTGGACCGCATCGGTGAGCCCTATCGAATCCAGCTCGCCGACGTGGGCGAGGGTATGGGCAAGGTTTTGCCGGTGCTCGTCGCCGTGGCGGCGGCGGTGCGCGGGCGAGGCCCGCGGCTGGTCGTGATCGAGGACCCCGACGTGCACCTGCACGACGACGGGGTGCGAGTGCTCGTCGAGTGGATCGCGGCGCGGCTCGCCGACAACCCGGATGTGCGCGTGGTCTTCGAGACGCACTCCGAGACGGTCAAGCTCGCCACGCAGAACGCGATCCGCCAGGGTATGTTGACCCCCGAGCAGCTCGGCTTCGTCTGGTGTGAGCGGCAGGGAGACGGCCACACCTCGGCGAAACGGGTCGGGTTCGACCGGCGGGGGCAGCCGACGGACAGCACGCTGCGATCCACGTTCATGGAAGGGCAGCGCCTCGCCGCAGAGCTGGCGGGGCTCTACCCGGCTGCGGGTCATAGCGAGTGAGGGTCCTGCTCGACCCGGGCCTCCTCGCCGCGCCGACGCGGGATCTCGACCTGTTGACGCTGCTGGGGGCCGCCGAGCAGATGCAGCACACGGTGGTTGCCGAGCGCAGCGCAGTTGCGGGGTGGAGTCCGTCGCTCGGCGCTCTTGGCCCGGCCGTCGTGCAGTTGTTGGATCACCACCGGCTGCGTGCCGCGAGCTTGTCGGTCAGCACGCCGACGGTGACGGTCGATGACCGGCAGCCGAGCGATTGGCCCGCGGCGCGGCTGAGCCTCGACGACGCCATCCGGCTTCTGCGCACGCCGCTTGAGCTGCTGCTGGAGAACGAGCGCTCCGACTGGTCGTTCCTGCGGCGGTTGGCGGACCATGGTCAGCGCGCGCAGCTCGACGAGGCCCTCGCGCGTGGGGCGCTTCAGGTTCGCCAGGGCGGTGGGATCGCCGAGGTCAAGAAGAGCGTCGATGCGCTGTTCGCGACCGGCGGCTCACCCGCCATGGTCCGGGCGCGTCGCGTGCGACGCTTGCGGACGTGGGTCATGTTCGACCGGGACGCCGAGGCGCGTGATCCAGGCAAGCCGACCGACGTCCGTCGACCGAGTTCAGCATCCAATCAGCTCCTCGGGGCCTGCCGCCGACGCGAGGCGACAGATCCCTGGGGCATGGGCTGGCATCGCCTCCCGCGGCGGTCCATCGAGAGCTATCTGCCGGCGTCTGCGCTTCGCCAGCACGTACGCGCGGGCAGCCAGTCGGCGGCCTTCGTCGCAGCGCTCGACGGGCTGCGTCAGCGCGCGCCGGACGTCGCCGCGAGCATCGATCTCAAGAGCGGGCTCATCAAGGACCTCAAGAAGCCGGTGAAAGATCGGGTCCCAGCCTCGGGCTCATATGATGTGAACGTGCGCCTCGCCGAGGAAGCCAAGGTGCTGCCCGGTGACTGGCGGGTGCCGTTCGATCAGCTCGCGCCCGCTCTGCGCGCTGACTTGCTCAATGGCCTCGGCGCGGATGTCTCCCGGCTCTTCGAGGAGGCGCCGCCCGCGCTCGATCCGGACTTCCCAGCCGAGTACGACCGGCAGGCGGCCGGTCCGCAGGACACCGCGGCGGCGTTGATCGAGTCGATCCTGGAGCGTGTCTGAATGGCCAGCATTTTCGACGCGCCGACGGTCCCCCCCCTGCGTACGGTGTTGAAGCAGGTCGAGCAGGGCGAGCTGCTCATACCGCGGTTTCAGCGGCCGTTCGTATGGAAGGACGAGCAGCGGTTGGAGCTGCTGGACAGCGTCGCGCGAGGCTTGCCGATCGGTTCCCTGCTCGTCTGGCGTACTCGGCGACACAAGCTCAATACCTACGCGTCTCTGGGGCCGTTCAAGGTCCCCCAGCAGAAGCCGGATGGGCCATGGACCTATCTCATCGACGGGCACCAACGGCTCACGACCCTATATGGCGCCTTGAGCCGACCGGATGCGCTGGAGTCGACCGAGACCGAGGCTCGCTGGCCGATCTTCGTCGACCTCGAGCCAGAGGCACGGGAAGGGGAGTCGAGGGATGAGCCGCAGTTCGTGCTGCCGCGGGCTCGTCCCGACGACCGCCCCACCTTGGTGCCCGCGTGGGTCCTGCTCGACAGCCGGGCGGTCTTCGAGCACCAGAAACAGCTCTGGGAGGTCGGCAAAGAGGGCGCGGCCACGCGGTTGGAGGAACTCGCCAACCGGATCAAGGAGTACCCGCTGCCGGTCGTCCCGATGACCAACGAGAGCCTGGCCGACGTCACGCGGGCCTTCACGCGGATCAACAAGAGCGGGACGCGCATGTCGAACGCTCACATGGCCGTCGCCCTGGCGTACGAGAAGCTGCCGCTCGAAGAGGAGTTGGGCCAGCTCGCCGCCGTCTTCTCGGATATGGGGTGGCGGGTCGTCGATCAAGCCACGCTGATCGATCTGCTCATGATCCGCTTCAGAGTCGATGTCTACAAGGGCGACCTCGATACGCTGCTCGGGCACCTGGGCGCGCGAGAAAACGACGCAGCGTTGTTCAAGTCCATCCTCGAAGATGTCAGGTCCGGTCTCGAAGCCGCCATCGACGTCTTGGGTGACGCGGGGGTCCGCGGCGGCGAAGCGTTGCCTTATCGCTTCCAACTCCTGCTGCTGGCCGATGTCCTCCGGGAGGCGCCGAGAGCCGTACAGGACCCCGCGACTCGAAAACAGGCGATCCGCTGGTTCTGGCAGACGACCTTCACCGAGCAGTTCACCGGCGCGACCGGCTCGACGATCCGTCGGCAGCGAGCCGCGCTCGCGCACGCGCTCCTCGTAAATCCCTGGGGGGCTCTGCCCTTCGAGCACTCCGTCGTTCACCAGGAGGAGCGCCAGAAGCGGTGGGGCGCCGTGCGGACGCTGGCGCGGCTGCTGGCGGCCCTCGGTGCGATCGATCACCCGGACGCCCGTCGAGCCGAATCGTTGCTGGGTGAGCAGGGAGGGGATGCGGTGCACAAGGTGCTGCCGGTGTTCGAGACCGATCGTTCCGGGTCGTACGTGGTGGCGTCGGCCGATGAACTCCGCCGACTCCGTGAGGAGATCGCTCGCACCATCGACAGAGGGGCCCAGGGTGTGCTGCTCGATCTCCGGGCGGATATCCCAACCCTCGGGCAGTTCAGCCAGGAGGCTCAGGACGCTCTGCTCGACGGCCAGCTCGAGCGGTTCGTCTTCTTGCGAGATTGGCAACTCTTCGTCGCCGAAAAGCGGAAGATCGAGGAAGTCGGGCTCGTACCAGGCGGTTGAAAGGCAGCTCTACGCGCCGGCCTCGGCCTTCGCCTTCAGCGCCGCCTTCACCTTGCTGGCGTGGAACGGCAGCTCATCCAGCCGGATGCCCACCGCGTCGAACACCGCGTTGGCGATCGCCGGCAGAATCGGATGCAGCGGCCCCTCGCCGGCCTCCTTGGCGCCGTATGGCCCCGTCGGATCCTGGCTCTCGACGATGAAGCACTCGATCTCCGGCGTCTCGACCGCCGTCGGGATGCGGTAGTCGAGCAGGTTCGGCCCGCGCAGCAGGCCCGGGTTGGGGCCGCCGTAGGCGAAGGCCTGCTCCTCCATGACCGCCTCGGCCCAGCCCATGTAGACCGAGCCGGCGATCTGGCCCTCGACGAGCTGCGGGTTGAGCGCGAAGCCGCAGTCGTGGGCGGCCCAGATCTTGTGGACCCGGATGACGCCGGTGTCGACGTCGACCTCCACCTCGGCGACGTGCGCGGTGAAGCTGTAGGCCGGGCTGGCGCCGATGGTGCCGCCGCGGTAGTCGCCGCCGAGGGTCTTGTCGGTGTCGTAGCCGCCCGTCGCGCCCAGGGTGCCGAACATCGACTCGGCGAGCACGAAGGCGTCGGCGGCGGGCATGCCCTGCTCGGGGTCCTCCGTCCAGAACCAGCGGCCGTCGCCGCAGCCGACCTGCTTGCTGGGCACCGCGAGCTTCTGGGCGACGGCCTGGCGCACCCGCGAGGCGAGCTCTTGTGAGGCGACCTTGCAGGCGGTGCCGGCCATGAAGGTGACCCGGCTGGAGTACGCGCCCAGGTCGACCGGCGAGAGGTCGGTGTCGCTGCTGGTCACCACGACCCGATCGGGCAGCACGCCGAGCTCTTCGGCGGCGATCAGGGTGAGCATGGTGTCCGAGCCCTGGCCGATGTCGCTGGCCCCGCACATCACGTGCACCCGCCCGCTGCGGTCGAGCCTGACCTGCACCCCGGACTGCGGCATCTCGTTGGGGTAGACCGGGTAGGCGGTGCCCGAGATGTAGGTCGAGCCGGCGACGCCCAGTCCGCGGCCGGCGGGCAGCTTGCCGTAGCGGGCCTTCCAGCCCGACGCCTCTTCGACGACGCGCAGGCACTCGAGGAAGCCGTTGGAGGTGATGCGCTGGCCGTTGATGGTCGTGGCGTTCGGGCCGACGTCGTTGCGCCGGCGCAGCTCGATGGGGTCGATGCCCAGGGCGTGGGCCATCTTGTCGAGCTGGATCTCGAAGGCGAAGCGCGGCTGCACCGATCCGTGGCCCCGCTTGGGGCCGCAGGGCGGCTTGTTGGTGAAGACCCGGCTGCTGTCGAAGCGATAGCTGGCGTAGCCGGTGGGCGCGGTGAGCAGCTGGCCCGAGTAGTAGGCGGTGATCATACCGAAGCTGGTGTAGGCCCCGCCGTCGATGAGGATCTTCGAGTCGAGGCCGGTCAGCCGGCCGTCGGCGTCGGCGGCCAGCTTCATGTGCATGTGCATCGGGTGCCGGCCGCGGTGGGTGAAGAAGGCCTCCTCGCGGTTGAGCAAAAACTTCACCGGGCGGCCGGTGCGCATGGCGAGCTTGGCGGCGAAGATCTCGTGGCCGAAGGGGTCGCTCTTGCCGCCGAACGCGCCGCCGAGCGCGGGCTGGATCACCCGGATGCGGTCGGCGGGCAGCTCGAGCACCCGGGCCAGGGTGCGGTGCACATAGTGCGGGATCTGGGTCGCCGACCACACGGTGAGGATGCCCCGCGGGTTCATCTCGGCGATGACCGCGTGCGGCTCGATGGGCGCGTGGGCGGTGCCTTCGAAGAGGTAGTCGCCTTCGATGACGGTGTGCGCCGCGTCGAGGGCGGCGTCGACCGCGCCGAACTCGAGCTGCACCCGCTTGGTGAGGTTGCCCTTACGCCGGCCGGGGAAGAGCTCGGGGGTCTCGGGGTCGGTGGCGGTGAAGGGGTCCATCACCGGCGGCAGGACGTTGTATTCGACCGTGATGAGCGCCAGCGCGCGGGCGGCGGTCTCTTCGTCGATCGCGGCGACGGCGGCCACCTCGTCGCCGACGAAGCGGGCGCGGTCGGTGCAGAGCGCCTGCTCGTCCATCGTCCACGGGATGACGCCGTATGTGATGGGCATCGACTCGCCGGTGACCACCGCGATCACCCCGGGCAGCGCCTCGGCTTCGGAGGTGTCGATGGACACGATCTCGGCGTGCGGGTGCGGGCTGCGCAGGATCTTGCCGTGCAGCATGCGCGGCAGGCTGATGTCGTCGGTGTAGATCGCCCGCCCGGTGGCCTTGAGGTGGCCGTCGGCCTTGCGGTGGCGGCCGCCGAGCACCGAGAAGCCATCGGCGGGCTGGGGGGCGTAGGCCGGCCCGCGGCCGTTTTGCAGGTCGGCGGCGAGCTTCACCGCTTCGAAGATCTGGGTGTAGCCGGTGCAGCGGCAGAGGTTGCCGCCGAGCGCCTCGCGGATGGCGGCGTCGCTGGGGTCGGGGTCTTCGTCGAGCAAGGCGCGGGCGGAGAGCATCATGCCCGACTGGCAGAAGCCGCATTGCAGCGCGCCGCTGCGGTCGAAAGCCTCCTGCACGACGTCGAGCCCGTCGGGGCCGGCGAGGCCCTCGATGGTGGTGATCTCGGCTTTGGGGTCGACCATGGCCGCCAGCGTGGTGCAGGCGAGGATCGGCGCGCCGTCCACCAGCACGGTGCACGCGCCGCAGTCGCCCTTGTCGCAGCCCTGCTTGGAGCCGGTCAGCCCCAGGTCGTAGCGCAAGACCTCGAGCAGGGAGTGGTTCTGCCGGGCGGCGACCTCGTGGGTCTGGCCGTTGACCGTCAGCGAGAGCAGCGTCTTGGGGGTGCGGGACTGCATGGCGCGAACATGGCAGATGGGGCCCCGCGGTTCAAATCAGAAGGGGGTCAGATCGACCAGGTGAGGTCGATGTGCAGGCCGTTGAGCACCTCGACGGTGCCGAAGCGCAGCGAGAGGTCGTCGCCGGTCAGGCCCTGGGCCTCGAGGTCGCGCTGCATGCCGGTGGGCAGGCCGTTGGGGTCGAGGCCGACGACTGTGAGGGTGTCGTGCACGCCGACGCTGAAGCCGGCGCCGAGGGGCTGGCGCCAGCCGATGTGGGCCTCGACGCCGCCGGCGGTGAGCCAGCCGCCGTCGAGGAAGGCGCCGCCCGATACGGTGCGGATGTCGTAGGGGCCGACGCCGAGCCAGCCCTTGAGGCCGCCGAAGAGGCCCTCGCCGTCGTCGGCTTTGGCCAGGTCGAGGCCGACGGCCCAGGCGGTGGTGTCGACCTCGAGCAGCTGCTCCGAGATCGGCAGCGCGCCGCCGCTGCCGGCCCGCTGGAGGTAGACGTTGCGCGGCATGGCGCTGTCGAAGCGGCGGCCGAAGAGCGCGACGTGGTCGTGCAGCGGATAGCTCAGGTCGATGGCGCGCCAGTCGACCTTCAGCGGCGTGCTCTCGATGACGGCGCCGTCGGCCTCGACCAGCTCGGCGCGGCCGTGCACGAAGTCGAGGTCGAGGTATTCGAAGGTCAGGCCCTCGAGGCCAGGCACCGCGCGCAGGCCGACGAGCAGGTCGAGCAGCGCGTCGTCGCGGCCGACGGAGAAGCCGCGGTTGGACTCGTAGCGCGCCTGCAGCCGGGCCCAGCGGGTATCGAGGATGGCCTCGACCCGGTAGAGGTCGAGGCCCTCGGCGGTGTAGCGCTCGAAGGCGCCGGCGCCGGCGGGCAGGTCGCCGACGGGGAAGAACGCCCAGCCGGCGTAGGCCCCGCGGGCGGTGAAGCCGTCGAACCAGTCGCTGGCGGGGCGCGCCTCGGGGGTCGCGATGGGCAGCGGGCGGGCGCCGAGGGTGATGTCGGGCGCGGGCGGCGGGGCGCCGGGGGTCGGGCCGCCCTCGGGTCCGGCGGTGAGCGCCCGCTGGCCGCGGCCGATGGGCGCGTCGCGGTCGGCGCCGAGGTCGGCGTCAGGCGCGGCGAGCGGCGGCGGGGTCGCTTCGGGGTAGGGCTCGGCGGCGTCGGGGCCCGGCGCGAACCCGTAGCGCGGGTCGTCGCGCCGCGGGCGGCGCTGGCGGCGGCGCTCGTCCCGCGGGTCGGGCCACGGGTTGCGCACCGGGCGCGGCGGCGGCGGCCGGCCGGCCTCTTCGGCGACCCGGTCGACGGTCTCGTCCCAGCGGTCGCGGCCGTCCCGCGGCGAGGCGCGGTCGCCGCGGCGCGGGCCGTCGGGGCGGGGGCGGGTCTCGGGCGTGCGGCGGCCGATGGCCGGGCGGTCGGCACCGCCGTCGGCCTCGCCGCGGCGGCCGAACGCGGGGCCGTCGTCGGGGCGGGAGATGGGCTGGCGGGCGCCCGGCGGGCCCGGGTCGTCGGCGCCGTCGGCGGACGGGTCGTCGGGGCGCGGGATCGGGCGCGGCTCGACCGGCGGCGGCTCGCGGCGCATCGGGTAGCCGCGGCCGCTGACGGTGCCGCCGTCGTCGGTCGGGGCGGCGGTCGGCCGATCGAGCGGGGTCGGCGCGGGCAGTTCGGGCGGTGAGAGGTCGCGGGCGGCGGCGCGGGCGGCCTCTGCGGCCAGGGCACGGGCGGCGCGGGCGGCGGCCTCATCCTCGGCGGCTGCGATGGCCTCGGCCTTGCGCCGGGCTTCGGCCGCGTCGCGCTCGGCGGCCTCGCGCAGCGCGTCTCGGGAGGCGCGGGCGGCCCGCTCTTCGGCGTCCTGGCGGGCTTCGGCTTCCCGCTGGAGTTCGGCGGCGCGGCGGGCCGACTCGACCCGCTGGGCGGCGAGGAGCTGCCGACGGGCCTCGTCTTCGGCCTCCTGGCGGGCCCGGGCGCGGCGCTTCTCCTCGGCGGCGCGGCGGGCGGCTTCCCGCTCCTCCTGCTCGAGCGCGCGGCGACGGGCGGCCTCCTCCTGCTCGCGGCGGGCCTCGGCGCGGCGGTTGATCTCGGCCTGCCGGCGGGCGGCCTCTTTCTCCCGTTGGCGCTGGCGCGCCTGGGCTTCCCGTTTCTGGGCCTCGCGCCGCTGGGCTTCCCGCTTCTGCGCCTCCCGTTTCCGGGTCTCGCGCCGCTGGGCTTCCCGCTTCTGCGCCTCCCGTTTCTGAGCCTCGCGCTTCTCTTCGGCGCGGCGGCGGGCCTCGGCCTCGCGCTGCTTCTTCTCCGCGGCGGCGCGGCGCTTCTCTTCGGCTTCGCGGCGCTTCTCTTCGGCTTCGCGGCGCTTCTCTTCGGCGCGTCGGCGGGCCTCCACCCGCTTCTTGCGCTCGGCGGCCCGCCGCTTGCGCTCGGCGGCCCGCTTCTTCTTCTTCTTCTCGGCGGCGGCCTCTTTGCGGGCTTCGGCGGTGTCGGGCTTGTCGGCCCACGCCGCGACGGGCGCGGTCAGCAGGGCCAGGCTCAGGCAGGCGGGCAGGAGGTTTCGGGCGGCCACGGAAGCTCCTCGGCTGTTCGGGGGCCGGCCCCCGACGACGCCGGGCGGCGCCTGTTCAGACGCCGCAAAGCAGGCCGATGATAGCGATCCGTGAGATGTCGGGCGAGCGTGGTCGACGGGGGCGGGTCGAAGAGCCTGGGCTCAGCGGCGGCCGGGGCGGTCGTACATCGCGTCGCGGCGCAGCTGGATGTGGCGCCGCACGTCGAGCTCGTTGGGCGGCGCGTTGTCGGCGTACCAGTCGGCGAGCTTGTCGAAGTTGGCCTTCATGGCCTTCTCGATGCGGTCGCGGGTGGGCTGGCACTTCTTGGCGTACTCCTTCGACTCCTGCTTCTCGAGGCGCTCGAGGGTCTTGTTGGCCTCCTTGACCTCGTGCACGTACTTGGCCTTGTCCTTCTTCTTGTTGGCCTTGGCGAACTTGGGGCCGTACTTCGCCCGCAGCGTGGTCTTGCACTTGGCGAGCTTGCGCGCGTTCTTGTTCAGCGAGCTGTCCTCACCCCAGCACGAGCCCAGCCGGAAGGCCTGGCCGAAGGCGCGGGCCTCGGGGGCGGTGCTGCTCAGCTCGCTCCACTGCGAGCGGCCGTTGCCGTGGGTGATGCTGCCGGTGGTGACCCAGGTGTCGTCGTCGCCGTCGCGCAGGTAGGGCGCCTCGCCCTTGTAGACCATCGCGCCGGGGGCCGGGCGGGTCCAGACCTGGTAGACGTGCGCCGGGCTGCACGGATCGGGCTTGCCGTAGTCGGTCGCCACCGCCAGCGCCATCGGGTAGGCGTCGCGCTTCCAGCTGAAGACGGCGTAGTCGAGGCCGTTCTTGCTGCCGGGGAACTCCAGCTTGCCGGCGTAGGTGGCCTTCAGCGGCCCGGTGGCGCAGAAGCCGCGCAGGGTCGGCAGCGCGGTGCCGTTGACCTGGATGTAGTGGGCGTGGGTGCCCTTGTCGTAGCTGAAGTCGAGGTCGCTGCGCACCGCGTTGGTGTGCTGCTTCCACTTGCGCACCACCGCGTAGCAGGTGTCGGCCTCGGCGGCGAAGCTGATCTTGGCCTTCTTGCCCGTGGTCTCACCGGTGGTGACGACGGTGGCCCCGACGGTGGCGGCCAGCCCGGCCCAGTCGCCGGCGAGCCACTGGTTGTAGCCCCGGTGGTACATGAGCTGGTCGCCGTACCACGCTGGCGCGCTCGCCTTGAACTTCACCACCTCGGCCAGCACCGCCTCGAAGTCGGCCAGATCGGCGTCGGGCACGGCGGCCTCGCCCTTCTTGGTCAGCGCGCGCCACGCCTCGAGGTGCGCGTCGAGCTTGTCGAGCTGCTCGTTCTGCGCCTTGGCCTCGGCGGCGCTGGCGGCCTTGGCGGCCTTGAGCGCGCCGGCCTTCTCCAACTCGGCGTTCTTCGCGGGGGCCTCGGCGGCGAACTTGGCGAAGAACTCCGCCGAGCGCTTCGCGTCGTCGTTGGCGCCGGCGGTGAAGGCGTCGCTGGCGGCCTTCAGCGCGTCGAGCGCCGCCTGATCGACCACCTTGCCCCGCTTGTGGGCGTCGGCGACGGGCTCGTAGGCCTGCAGCACCGGCAGCTGCAGCTTGCCCATCTGCACCTGGCTGTCGAAGCTGTCCCAGTAGCGCTGCACATTGCCCCAGCTCTTGTGGGACTTCAGGTCGTGCTGCTTGATGAGCGCGGTCAGCTCTTCGTGGATCTTCAGCGCCTCGGCGAAGTCGGCCGCCTTCTTCTCGGCGCCGCTGCGCCAGTTGCCGGGCACCTTGCGGGCGCCCTTCTGTGAGCGGCTGTTGACCTCGCCGAGCGCCTTGCGCTGCTCCTTGTCCTTCTTCTCGGTGAGCTTCTTGGCCGAGTCGCCGAGGCTGACCTTCTTGCCGCCGATCTTGACGCCGCCGAACTGCGCGGCGGCCGGCGCCGCGAGTGCGAGGCCGAGGGCGATGACGAGGGGGACGAGGCGAGAGCGGGTATGCACGTTGTTCCTCCGGGGTGTGCCGTGTGTCGATCGAGTGACATGGCTCATGAGCCCTCGGGCGGTCGAACGTCAACCGGGAAACGCTTTTTCTACGTGTTTTCAGGTATTTGTTCCATTTGGGGTGTGCCGCATGCGGGTCGATGGCGTTCGCGGGTCGCCCGAATCCGGCTCATGTGGGCCCGGCTTCAGATCTCGATGTATCGAACGGCCGTTCTGGCGCATCATGTTCGAGCGCGCCCGCAGCGGCGACGCCCCGGAGTCCCCCCATGTCGGTCGAATCGTCGATTCACACCCTGCGCCGCCGCGGCCGACGGGGCCGGTCCGCCGAGGGGCCGTCGGGTTCACCCGCCGGTCACCCCGACACCGCGCCGTCGAACCTGCTCATCGTCTCCGATCTGCACCTGGGCGGGCCGCTGCGGCCGGTGCCCACCGCCGACCCCGACGGGCCGGTGCGGGTGGGCTTCGGCGCGCTGAAGCAGGTGGTGCGGCTCGACCGGGCGCTGGCGCGCTTCATCGACCACCACCGCGAGAACGGGCCCCGCGGCGGCGGGGGGTGGACGCTGGTCTTCAACGGCGACACCGTCGACTTCTTGCACATGGATCTGCGCCCCGACGGGGAGGACGCGCCGGCGCCCGACGGCGACGAGCAGCTCTACGGGCTGTCGTTCGCCGCCCACCGCGCGGTGTGGAAGATGAAGGTGATCGCCGCCTATCACCGGCATACCTTCCGGGCGCTGGCCCGGTTCGTCGAGGCCGGCCATCGGGTGGTGCTGGTGGTGGGCAATCACGACGTCGACCTGTGGTTCGGCGACGTGCGCGCGGCCTTCGTCGAGCAGGTGGCGGCCCACGCCGACGACGCCGAGGCGGCGCGCGCGGGGGTGCGCTTCGAGCCGTGGTTCTTCTACGAGCCGGGGCGGGCGTATATCGAGCACGGCCATCGCTTCGACCCGTTCGCGACTTTCCCCGACCCGCTGGCGCCGCTGGCCACCGACCGCGAGCGTTACCTGGCGCCCAACTTCGGCCACTTCGGGCTGCGCTACTTCGCCAACCGCATCCGCAGCTTCCCGATCCACGACCTCGACCAGCAGGGGCTCGGCGATCTGTGGCGCTGGATCAAGCGGCACTCGCCGCGCTACGTGGCCCGCGCCGCGTGGCAGGTCGTCGCCTTCTTGTGGCACTACGGCCGGGCGACGGCCCGCGACCGCTTCAGCCGGCGACGGCGGGAGGCGGCGACCCGGGCCCGGCGGCGGGCGCGGCTGCGTAAGTTCGCCGCGCGCTATGGCATGCCCCTGGGGCGCATATTGGCCCTCGACGGGCTGCGCCGGCCGCACATCGGGCAGAACGTCTTCCGGCTGGCCCACGGGCTGATGCTCGACCGGGCGCTGCTGCTCGCGGCGGTGCTGCTCGGGCTCGCGGCGGGCCTCTCGGCGGACGACGCCGAGACCGGCACCTGGGTCGTGCTCGGCGTGCTCGGCGGCAGCGCGCTGGCGTGGTGGCAGCTCGATCGGACCCGGCCCTCGGCGGACATCCACCCCCAGCTGGGGCGCATCGCCAAGCGGGTGGGCCGGCTGAGCGGCGCGCCGATCGTGGTCTTCGGCCATACCCATCGGCCGGTGCTGCGGCGGCTGGGGCGCACCCGCTGGCTCAACCCGGGCGCCTGGGAGCACGTGCCGCGCCACCGCCCGCACCCGATCGACGCGCCCTGCGACTGCCCGGCGCGCTTCGGCATGATCGACGGCCCCGCCGAGCGCCCTCAGGCCCACCTGCAGCGCTGGTGCGTGCGCCGCGGCGCGCCCCACGAGGTGGAAGAGCAGGCCTGAGGGTCGTGGATCGGACAGCGCGGTCGGGTCGGCGCCGTCAGTCGCTGCGGCGCACGATCTCCAGGGCCTGCTCGAGCAGCGCCTGCATCTCGGCCCGCTGCAGCGCGCTGAACTGGGTCGGCGAGTAGGTCAGCGCCGCCAGTTCGAAGCCGCCGTCCTCGACGGTGCGCAGCATCGACGAGGGCTGCGAGCGGTCGACGAGGCGCAGCACGTCGTAGGTCTCGACGGCGTGGTGCACGCCTTTGACCTGCACCGGCCCGCGGTGGCTGCACTCGACGACGTCTTTGACCAGGTGGTAGGTCGAGCCGCTGAGGGTGATGCCGCCGGGCTCGGCGAGGCCTTCGAGGCGCGAGGCGACGTTCACCGGGCTGCCGACGATGGTGTAGTCCATGCGCGCGGCCGAGCCGAAGTTGCCCACGGTGCAGTGGCCGGTGTTGATGCCGATGCGGGTGCGCAGCGGGCGGTCGATGCCCAGCGCGCGCCACGTCCCGGCGAGCTCGACGCTCGCCGACTGCATCTCGAGGGCCATGCGCACGCAGCGCACCGCCTCTTCGGCGGGGTCGGAGTCGTCGCGGTCGCCGAAGAAGACCATCACCGCGTCGCCGATGAACTTGTCGATCGTGCCGCCCCAGCGGTCGGCGATCTGCGCCATGCGGTCGAGGTAGGTATTGAGCACGGCCGAGAGCGTCTCGGCCTCGACGGTATCGGTCAGCTCGGTGAAGCCCACCAGGTCGGAGAAGAAGACCGTCAGCCGCCGCCGGCGGGTCGCGGTGGTCGTCGCCTGGATGCCGCCGCCGACGATCAGGTCGAAGAGCTGCGCCGACAGGTAGCGCTTCATGTTGTCGAGCAGCCCGCTGATGCGCTCGTTGCGGGCCGACAGCTCGTTCTCGATCTCGGTGCTGTGCTCGAGCACCGTCTGCGACAGCAGGCTGAGGTCGGTGAAGTCCTCGCGCAGCTTGTCGACGAGCGGCGTCAGCTCGGTGACGATGGCGGCCTGTTGTGGGGAGGCGGCGTCGGCGAGGGCGGCGAGCAGGGCCTCGATCCGGTCGAGATCGGCCGGTTCGAGGCCGCCGGAGGACAGCGAATCGAACATGGCCCGAGCATCGTCGATCGCCGCGTGGTGGACAAGAACCGCCTGCACCGGCGCCCGCCGGACGCTGCATCCCACGGCGACCCGAGACTTCGCCGGATGTCACATTGCACGGTTCGTGGTAGATCGGAGTGCCGTTGGAGGAGGCCCCATGCTGTCGGACCAGGCGCCGAGCGTCGGCGCGCGCATCATCACGCTGCGCTGTGATGCCGGGTTGCTCGTCAACCGCCACGCCCGCAGCCACAGCGCGGCGGAGTATCTGGCGGCGGTGGGCTCGACTGCCGGCCCCGACAGCGCCATGGCCGCCCGCGAGCTCTCCGCGGCGCTGTTCGAAGTCTTCGAGTGGGTCCATCATCGCGCGCCGACGGGCGCGGTCGTCGTCGGGCTGCGCGCGCTCGACGGGGGCGTGCGCATCGTGGTCGAGCTGCCCTGCGCGCCGGCCGCGGTGCCCGCCTGCCTGGCGTCGATCGCGCCGAGCGACGACGGCCGCGACCCGCTCGTCGACCCCGAGCCGGGGGATGGCCTGCGCGAGCTGGCGGCGGTGCACGGGGTGAAGCTCGGGGCGGCGGCGGTCGAGGGCGGCGTGCGGCTCGTCCTGCACGTGCCGCTCGGCGAGTCCGGCGAGCAGCGCGCGGACGGCGAGCGGGGGGAGGCCACCGGTGAGCGCTGATTCCGGCCCGAAGGGCGGCTACACCGTCAGCTTCGACGAGAACGATCAGGTGGTCCGGCTGGCGGGGGTGCTGCGCCCGGCGCACGCCGCGGCGCTCGGGCCGCTCGTCGACTGCCTGACCGCCGCCGCCGACGCGGTGCGCGGGCGGCTCTACGTCAACCTCAAGCAGCTGCGGCACATGAGCTTCGCCGGGCACCGGGTCTTCACCGCGACGCTCGGCCGGCTGCTCGAGGCCCACCCGCGCATGGAGATCACGCTGGTGACCTCGTCGGTGATGCCCTGGGCCAACCGGCGCTTCGCCCCCTTCGCCGCGCGTTGGCCGCGGCTGACGGTCGAGCAGTACGACCGGGCGTTCTACCCGGGGCAGGGGGTCATCGAGAGCGACGGCCTGCTGCCGGTGCTGCGGGCCCAGACGAGCGTGATCTGGAAGCACGAGAAGCCGCTGCTCGAACGCCACGGGCTGCGGCCCGGCGCCCGGGTGGCCGACATCTGCTGCGGCATCGGCGACTTCGCGATGCTGGTGTGGCGCAACTTCGCGCCCGAGCGGCTCGTCGCCGTCGACCACCATCGGCCGTTTCTCGACTATGCCCGCACGGTGGCCCGCGACTTCGGCGCCGACCAGATCGAGTATCAGGTGGGCGACGCCGCCTCGCTGCTGCTGCCCGACGCCGGCTTCGACTTCGTCACCTCGCGGCTGGCGCTGCAGATCTTCGATCGGCCGGCGGAGATCCTCGCCGAGCTCAAGCGCATCTGCCGCCCCGGCGGGCGGGTCTACGTGACCAACGAGATGATGGGTCACATCTACGCCTACCCCAAGGACGGGCCGGTGACCTGGGCCTATCGGCTCATCCCCGAGATGGCGGCGAGCCTGGGCATGGACGTCAACTTCGGGCCCAAGGCGCGGGCCTATCTCGAGGACGTCGGCTTCGTCGACGTGAAGGTCGACCGGCTCGAGGTCAATAACCTCAACTCCGACCTGAGCGACTTCGCCGCGGTGGCCGCGGGCTGGCGCGATTACGTCGTCGGCGAGGTGGCGACGGCCACCGGCCAGGCCCCCGAGACCATCGAGCGGCTGCGCTCGGCGCTGGAGGACTTCTTGTATGTCGTCGAGAACCGCCGCGGCTTCGCCACGTGGCCGATCTACGTGGCCTCGGGCACCCGCCCGAGCTGACCGACCCTTCGAGGAACCGATGACCCGCGCCGCCCCCCACCCACCGAGTCGCCGATGCTGAAGGCCACCCGCCGTTTTCGCACCAAGCTCTTTCTCGTCGCCGGGCTGGGCGTCGTCATCGGGCTGTCGGCCAGCACGTTCGTGGCCCGCTACGGGGTCAACGTGCTCAGCCACGACGCGACGACCGAGCTGGAGGAGGGCCTGGGGCGGGCCACCCGCGAGTATCTGACCAACCACGTCGCCGACGCGGCCACCCGCACGGGCTACATGCTCGGGCGGGCCCAGACCGACCTGCAGATCGCCGCGGGCATCGCCCAGGGCATCATCGACCGCGGCGACAGCCTCGACCCGGTGCACGACGCGATCTCGCGGCTGCCCGGCATCGAGGACCGCCTGCGCTACGACGCCGAGGGCAACTGGTACCAGAACCCCGACGACGAGCCGATGGCGGTGGCGGTCTGGGGTTATCTGCTCGGCGAGAAGCCGGCCGACGGCGGCCCGCCGCCGGTGCGGCCCGAGGTGCTCGAGGCGGTGCGCGAGACGGCGATCTACGATCTGATCGTGCCGCCGTTTCAGCGGAAGGGCAGCAGCAACCTGCAGGTGTACTTCGTCGGGCCCGAGGAGGCGCCCTTCCTGCGCATCGCCCCCTGGGCGCCGGCGGCGGCGCAGGCCGACAAGAAGTACCCCGGCCACAATCAGAAGCCGTTCTGGTCGTTCTTCTTCCCGACGCTGGTCGACAGCT
Organism: bacterium; assembly: GCA_030427205.1. Lineage (GTDB taxonomy): Bacteria > Myxococcota_A > Bradymonadia > UBA7976 > UBA1532 > JACKDM01. The sequence goes on from JAUHXC010000036.1 coordinate 23,799, forward strand.
GGATGCAGTGGGTCGAGGCCGAGGGCGGGCCCGACGCCCGCCAGAGCCAGGTGACGGTGCTGCCGCCCTACGAGGACGCCGGCGGCGGCGGGCTGGTGACGACGTTCTTCCACCCGCTGTGGAGCCCCGACCGCAAGACCTTCGCCGGCGCGGTGGGCATCGACCTGACGCTCAACCAGATCGTCGACTACATCAAGGACCAGAAGCTCTACGACTCGGGCTTCGCCTTCCTCGCGCAGTCGAGCGGCAACGTGCTGGCGGTCAACGCCGACGGCGAGCGGCTGCTGGGGCTGCGCCAGGCCAAGGGCGCCATCGGCGGCGGGGTCGACGTGCTCAGCCGCAGCCTCAGCGCCAGCGCCCACCGCTCGGTCGCCGAGCTGCAGCTGCCCCAGAGGGACGGGGCGACCTACACCGAGATCGGGATCGACGGCCAGATCCACGTGGTGGTGCTGCAGCGTATGGCGCCCTTCGAGATCTGGCCCGGTCAGCTGGGCATCGGCCCCGAGCACTGGACCCTGGGGCTGGTGGTGCCCGCCCGCGAGATCTTCGAGTCGCTGACCAAGGCCCGGGCGGCGATCGACGAGAGCGTCACGAGCATCTTCGCCCAGCAGACGGTGATCACCCTGCTGACGCTGCTGTCGGTGCTGCTCGGCATCTCGGTGCTCAGCCGGCGCATGACCGTCTCGCTCGACGAGCTGTCCGACGCGGCGCGGGCGATGAAGGGCAAGAACTACGACGTCGAGGTGCAGGTGCGCACCGCGGACGAGATCGGCGAGCTGGCGTTCGCCTTCAACGCGATGGCCGCCGAGATCAGGACCTACACCAACAACCTCGAAGAGCTGGTGCGTCAGCGCACCGCCGAGCTGGAGCGGGCCAACAGCGAGATCTCGCTGCTCAACGAGCGGCTCAAGGAAGAGAACCTGCGCATGGGCGCCGAGCTGGCCGTCGCCCGCCGCCTGCAGCTGATGGTGCTGCCGGCGGAGTCGGAGCTGGCGAGCATCGCCGGGCTCGACATCGCCGGCTACATGGAGCCCGCCGACGAGGTGGGCGGCGACTACTACGACGTCTTGCAGGGCACCGGCGGGGTCAAGATCGGCATCGGCGACGTCACCGGCCACGGCCTCGAGAGCGGGGTCTTGATGATCATGCTGCAGGCGGCGGTGCGCACCCTGGTGCTCGCCGAGGAGCGGGACCCCGAGCGCTTCATGTCGATCATCAACAAGGCGGTCTACCAGAACATCCAGCGCACGGCGATCGACCGCTCGCTGACGCTGAGCCTGATCGACTACGACGACGGCGTGCTGCAGCTCGTCGGGCAGCACGAGGAGGCCATCGTCGTGCGGGCCTCGGGCGCGGTCGAGCGCATCGACACCATGGCCCTCGGGCTGCCGGTGGGGCTCGACTTCGAGATCGACGACTTCCTCGGGCGCCTCGAGCTGCCGTTGGCGCCGGGGGATACGGTGCTGCTGTATACCGACGGCATCACCGAGGCGGAGAACCCCGACGGCGAGCAGTACGGCCTCGACCGGCTGTGCGAGGCCGCCCGGCGGCACCACGCCTCTCCGGCGGCCGCGATCAAGGACGCCGTGATCGGCGACGTGGAGCGGTTCATCAATTTCCAGAAGGTCTTCGACGACATCACCCTGGTGGTGATCAAGCGCGAAGCAGAGGAGGCGGCGTGAACATCGTCATCGGTGATTATCTCGACGATCTGACCCTCGATACGCAGCTCGAGCTCAACTTCCACCCCGAAGAGTTCCCGGTGCACTGGCGGCGGGCCGCGCTGACCGCCGACTTCGCCGCGAGCTGGTTCGGCAACGTCGGCGACGGGGTGGCCGACGCGATCAGCTACGCGCTCAACGAGCTGGTGGAGAACGCCATCAAGTTCGGCACCGCCGGCCGGGTGGCGGTGATCGTGGGCCTCGCCGGCGACGAGCTGGTGATGCGGGTCTCCAACCGGCTGCCGCACAAGGACGTGCCCGCCCTGCGCGCGCTGCTCGAAGAGATGGTCAGCGAGGATCCGTGGGAGCTCATCGTCAAGCGGGTGGAGGCCAACGCCGCCGATCCGGAGAGCAGCCGCTCGGGGCTGGGATTTCTGACGCTGCTGACCGACTATGACGCCCGGCTCGGCTGGCGCGTGGCCCACGACACCGAGACCCACGCGTGCCTGCACACCCTCGTACGCCTCAAGACGAATGAAGGATGACCCGATGAGCAGCCCCCTGGAGATCAAGGACGCCGGTTACCGGGTCTGGTACGACGCCGCCCAGCAGACCGTGTGGTTCGAGGGCACCCTGCGCCTCAGCACCGGCGAGTTCGCCCCGATCTCGGGCCTGCTCACGACGGTCATCGAGGCGGCCCCCGCCGCGCTGACCCTCGACATGCGCGGGCTGCGCTTCCTCAACAGCTCGGGCATCAACATGCTCTACAAGTTCGCGATCTCGCTGCGAAAGCGCGGCGACATCCAGCTCGTCGTGCGCGCCGCGAAGGACATCGGCTGGCAGACGAAGTCGCTGCCCAACCTCAAGCGCTTCCTGCCGCGGGTCGAGATCGAGGTCGGCTGATCGCGGTCGGCCGATCGCGGTCGGCCGATCGAGGCCGCGCGGCCCCGGCGCTCAGTCGGGGCAGACGTCGGCGACGCCCGCCGGGCCCGGTGAGGCGGCCGCGCCGGCCAGGTTGCGCACGAACTGGCCGATGACCGCCTCTTCGGCGGCGTCGGCGTAGCTGCCGCCGTTCATCAACAGCGTGCCGCCGCAGCGCGTCACCCGCAGCGTGCTGACGATCTCGCCGCCGACGGGGCTCTGGCTGGTGGTCACCACCCGCCCCGGCGGCTGCCCGTCGAAGCGCGGCCAGACGAAGTAGGCCGGGCCGCGCTGACCGACGATGGCCGCCGGCAGGCTGCGCACGATCGGATCACCCAGCCCGTCGGGCTGCACGTCGAAGCTCTGCAAGCCGTCGAGGCCGCCGCCGCCGACGGTCATCGGCAGCCAGCCCCAGGGGTCGGGCGCGCCGAGGCGCAGCGTGAAGTCGAGGTCGTAGCCGGTCGCGAGCAGCGCCGCGCCGTCGAACTCGGTGACCAGCGCGCCGCCGCCGCGCACGAACGCGTCGAGCGCCGGCTCGGCGTCGGCGGGCAGCGCGGCCCAGGCGTCCGACCAGCGGCCGAGGAAGATCACGTCGAAGCGGGCGAGGTCGCCGAGGTCGTCTGCGAGCAGCTCGACGGCGAAGCCGCTGTCGGCCAGCGGCGTCGCCAGCTGCGCCGGCCCCAGCAGGCCCACCCGGCCCAGCGGCGTCTGCCGCGGCGGCCGGACCCAGACCTGCCAGCCGGTCTCCTCGCCGACGGCGCCGGTGCCGCAGCGGGGCTCGCCGTCGAAGAGGCCCCACGCGGTCGGGCTGGCCGGCGCCTCGAGGCCGCGGCCGTCGAAGTCGACGGCGAAGTCGTCCATCGACCCGCAGGCGTCCTCGCCTTCGAGCCAGTCGCCGTCGGGGTGCAGCCGCCCCTGGCCCCGCGCCCGCACCGCGCCGGTGGACAGGTCGCGGCGGATGGCCGGCCGCTCGAGGGCGCCGGCCCCGTCGGCCTCGCTGAAGCAGCTGTCCCGGTCGGACCCGGCGGTGATCGTGCGGTACCAGGGCACGTCGTAGAAGACGATGTCCACCGCCGGGCCCTCGGCGTTCACCGCGCCGCAGGTGAAGCGGATGTCGTGGCGCAGCCCCAGCGGGCGCAGGCCCGGCCAGACGCCGCTGCGGGCCTCGGTGGGCAGCGGGCCCTGCAGATCGGTGTGCCACGCCGTGCGCTGGTCGGGCGGCGGCGCCCCGCGGCTGTTGGCCACCAGCGCCCAGCCGCCGCCGTCGGTGGCCATGTCGCACCACACGCTGTGCGGCGCGTCGTCGGGGTCCACCAACAGGTAGACGCCGGACTCGCCGCCCGCCCGCCGGGCGTCCTCGCAGCTGGGGTAGACCTCGCACGAGGCGACCTCGTCCACCGCGCCGTCGCAGTCGTTGTCGACGGCGTCGCACAGCTCGGCCGCCGGCGCGTCGGGCACGGCGTCGCAGCGCGCGCCGCCATTGTCGTCGCAGACCCACACCGCCTCGCGGGCGCAGCCGCCGACCCCGACGCTGCAGGGCTCGCCCAGCGGGAAGTCCTCGTCGGCGGCGCCGTCGCAGTCCTGGTCTTCGCCGTCGCAGAGCTCGTCGGTCGGCTGGCCGGGCTCGCCGACGCAGACCAGCGCGCCGCCGTCGCCGCAGGCCTGCCGGCCGTCCCGGGCGCAGAGCCCGATACCGATGGCGCAGCGCCGGCCGACGCCCTCGACCTCGTCGACGTCGCCGTCGCAGTCGTCATCGACGTCGTTGCACACCTCGACCTGCCGCTCGCCCGGCACGGCGCCGCACGTCAGGCCGCCGTTGCCGTCGCAGACGAACTCGCCCCGGGCGCGGCAGGCGCCGACGCCCACCTCGCACGCCGCGCCGAGCGGAAACTCCTCGTCGACGGCCCCGTCGCAGTCGTTGTCGAGCATGTCGCAGCGCTCGTCCTGCGCCTCGCCGGCCACCGCGTCGCAGACCAGACGCTCGTCGGCGCAGACCCGCTGCCCCTCGGTCTGGCACTCGCCGATACCGGCCGAGCACGGGCTGCCCACCGCGAAGCCCTCGTCGGTGGTGCCGTCGCAGTCGTCGTCGATGCCGTTGCACACCTCCCGCACCGGCGCCCCCGGCTCGGCGGAGCAGACCGCCGGCCCGTCGTCGCCGCAGATGCCTTCGCCGACCCGCAGGCAGGCGCCGACGCCCACCTCGCACGGGTCGCCGACCAGCAGCCCTTCGTCGGGCGCGCCGTCGCAGTCGTCGTCGACGCCGTTGCACACCTCGTCCCGCGGGTCGCCGGGCACCGCGCCGCAGACCACCGTGTCGCGCGGTCCGCAGACGGTCACCCCGTCGGTGCGGCAGGCGCCCTCGCCCTCTTCGCACGGCTCGCCGAGCGCGAAGCCCTCGTCGATCAGGCCGTCGCAGTCGTCGTCGCCGCCGTTGCACGCCTCGTCCTGCCGCGGCTGCTCGTCGAGCGCGCCGTCGCAGTCGTCGTCGAGCCCGTTGCAGACCTCGGCCGTGGGCGCGCCGGGGGTCGCGTCGCACGCCCCCACGCCGTCGATGCAGCGGATGGTGCCTTCGCGGGCGCAGCCGCCGTCGCCCGCGGTGCACAGCGCGCCGACGCCGAAGACCTCGTCGACCGCGCCATCGCAGTCGTCGTCGAGCCCGTTGCAGACCTCGTCGGTGGCCGGGGTATCCGGGGCGCAGACCGGCGCGCCGGCCTCGCAGATCCGACGCCCGGCCGCGCAGACCCCCGGCAGCCCGGTGCCGCACGCCCGCCCCACGTCGGTGGGCATCTCGTCCACCGGGCCGTCGCAGTCGTCGTCGACGCCGTTGCAGACCTCTTCGCCGGGCAGGCCCGCCTCGGCGCCGCACACCATGCGCCCGCCCTGGCACAGCGCCTGCCCGTCGGAGCGGCAGGCGCCGGCGCCCGCGACGCACGGGGTCGGCGCGATGTCTTCGTCGGTGGCCCCGTCGCAGTCGTCGTCGACGCCGTTGCACATCTCGGGGGGCATCTCTCCGGCGATGGGCGTGCAGACCAGCCGCATCGTCGGGCCGTCGCAGCGGCGGATCCCGGGCGCCCGGCAGGTGCCGCGGATGAACTCGCACTCGTCGCCGACGCCCTCGACGTCTTCGTCGATGCGCCCGTCGCAGTCCTGGTCGGCGTCGTCGCAGACCTCCGGATCGGCCGCGCACGGTTCGAAGACGCCGTCGACGCACCGCTGGCTGCCGGTGCAGCCGTCTTCGACGACGCACGGCCGGCTCTGCCCCGCGCGGCACGGCGGATCACCCATCGCGTCGGGTCCTTCGTCGACGACCGGCGCGCCGCCGTCGGCCGCGGGGCCCTGATCGGGCTCGCAGGCGACGAGCGCCACGCCCAGTATCAAGGCGATTCGGAGCGGATGGTCCACGCCTCGAAGATGGATCGGTTCGTACATTTCGGTCAAAGAATTACACACATGGTGACATTGTCGGGGGTGTCAGGGTGCGCCATGGGCCGCCCGCCGCTGCCCGCCTGCGTCCGCAGTCGTCACGAACGCGCCCGCCTGCGCGCACCTCGTCCCGCATAGAACCACAGCCCGAAGCGGCGGTCGACCATGGCGCTCGCCTCCCGATCGTCGGGCACCGGCAGGCTGTCGGGGTCGCGCACCGGGCCGAAGCGGTCGGCGGTGCGATCCCGCGGCGGCCACCACAGGCGGGCCTCGGGGTTGCGGCTGCGGTCGTCGCGCCAGCGCATCACCGCCTCGATGGGCAGGCGGTAGTCGTGGCGCGCGTCGAGCAGCTCGGCGACCACCGTGGTCAGCCACTCCAGCGCGACCCGGGTCGGCGGCACGAAGTAGAAGCGCTCGAGCCGCGGCGCGGGCGCGCGGGCCCGGCCGGTGACCACCACCCGCACGATCTCGCCCGGCGGCATGCCCACCGCCGCCAGCGCCACCGCGCCGAGGAAGCCGGGCAGGAAGTGCTTCTCGTCGGGCATCGCCGCCTCGAGGCAGCGCAGGGTCGTGCGCCGATCGGGGGCGAGGTGGGGCAGGGTGCCGTGCAGCTCGACCGCCCGCCGCCGCCCGCCGGCCAGCGGCACGTCGAGGCGAATGGGCGGCAGCGCGTCGTCGATGTCGACGAACTCACCGCCCCGCCCCAGGCGCACGACGCGCCAGGTCTGCAGCGGCGGCAGCTCGAGCGGCTCGAGGTTGGCCCGCCAGGTCTCGAGCACCTCCAGGTCGCGGGCCCGGCGCACGTCGGCGAACAAGCCCACCGGGGCCTGCCCGGCCAGCGCCCGCCGGTGGAAGCCCTCGGCGTAGGCCGCCGCCACCGCGTCGGCGTCGCCCGCGCCGCGCCAGAACGCCGTCTGCAGGAGGTCGCTGCGCGCCCGGCGGTCCATGGCCAGCGGCTCGTCGGGGGCCTCTTCGAAGTCGGGGGTCGGGTTCTCGGCGAGGCCGAGCACGAAGCGGGCCCAGGCCTGCAGCGGCGACTCGAGGAAGCGCTGCACCGCGTACAGCGGCAGCCGCAGGGCGTCTTCGGCGTCGTCTTCGGCGCCGTCGGCCACCGCGAGCACCTGCGAGAGCGCGTGGTCGGTCTGCGGGTCGAGGGAGGCCCGCAGCGCGCTCAGGCCGGGCAGGGTGCCGCCGGTGTGCTGCTGCAGGTGCGCCCGCAGCTCGCGGATGCGCGCCGCCCGCCGCGCCTCGATGCCGATCGGGGCCAGCGGCTCGCTGGTGATGTCGCTGTCGAGCGCCGCCGCCGAGGGGTCGTAATCGGCCAGCGGATAGTGCTTGGTCATGGCGCCCAGCGCCGCCGGCCCCACGTAGCCCCGCAGGATGTACTGCAGCTCGCGCACGACGGGCGAGGGCTCGAGCGGCTCGCCGGTGGCCCCGTCGCGGGCCACGTACGACAGGAAGAGGTGCTGCCGCGCCGCCAGCAGCGTCTCGAGGAAGAGGTAGCGGTCGCGCTCCGGCGGGCTGACGTCGCCCGCCCGTCGGCGGGCGCGGCGCAGGTCGAGCGGGTTCTGCCGCTCGGGCGCGGGGAACTGCCCCTCGCCGAGCCCCAGCACGACGACCACCTCGAACGGGATCGCGCGCATCGGCAGCAGCGACGAGACCACCACCCCGTCGGCCTGATGCTGCCCGCGCCAGCCCTCCAGCGCGCGCAGCTGCAGCCGGGCCATCTCCCGGGCGACCGCGAAGCCGACCACCTGCCCCTCGAGGTCGGCGGCGCGCAGCGTCTCGAACGCGCGCAGGCAGGCCCCGAGCGCGACCTCGTCGCCGACGCCGTCGGCGTGCACGTAGGTGGTCACCAGCCGATGCAGGTAGATCGCCCAGTCGGTCAGGCTCATCTCGGCGTGCGCGCTCGCCCGGGCGTCGGCCACCAGCCGCCGCACCAGGGCCGTCAGCCGCGCCACGTCGCCCAGGCCGTCGGCCGGGGTCTCCAGCGGCAGCCACGAGCCGCCGGCGGCCTCGAAGATGCGGTCGTCGCCGCTGCGCTCGCCGGTGCAGAACGCGCCCAGCACCAGCCGCCGCAGCGCTTGATCCCAGTTGTAGACGTCCTCTTCGATGTAGGTCTCGGCCAGATCGGTGCGGTCGGCGCCGAAGACGATACCCAGCCGCTCGCACCAGCCGCGCCAGCGCTGCACGTCCTCGGCGACCGCGCCGCCGATGGCCGGGTGGGTCAGGACCCCCATCACCTCGTCGAAGCCGAACTCGCCCAGCGGCAGGTCGAGCAGGCGCTCGATGGCCTCGACCACCCGGCTCTGGCCGGCGAGGCTGCGGTCGATGATGTTGAACGGCAGGCGGTGCCGCTCGCGGAAGATGCTCTCGATGTGGGTCAGGTAGGCCTCGCGGTCCTTGTCGGTGACCATGACCGCGATCTGGTGGAAGCGCAGCGGCGCGGCCGGGTCGCCGGTCTGCGCGTCGCGGTTGACGAGCTGCCAGATCAGATCGGCGCAGATCTCGACCTCGCGGCGCAGGTTGGGCGCGGCGATGAAGCGCAGGCTCTCGTCGGCCGCGCCGTCGCTCGACCGCTCGCGCTCGGGGGCCCGCACCAGGATGTCGCGCTGCACCCGCTGCAGGAGCGTACGCTCGGGCCCCGGCGCCGGGTCGACGAAGCCGGCGGCGAACTCGCACTTCGCCAGCTCGTTGAGCAGCCGGATGAACGCCCGCCCCGGCCGGCCCCACAGCCGCAGCGCGGGGGTATCGCCGCTGCGGTCGAGCCCGAACGGGTCGGGCGCGTCGAGCGCGGTCTGCCGGGCGGCGTCGGCGCTGTCGGTATCACTCTCAGCGTCGCTCTCGGCGTCGGTCAGCCGCTCGCCGCGCCGGGCCCAGCCGCCGCGCCCGCTCTCGGCGGCCAGGGTGCGCAGGCCGGTGGCGTCGATGTCCTCCCAGAACTCGAGGCAGGGGTTGATGGCGTAGACGCACAGGTCGGTGCGCTCGGCGAGCAGGCCGAAGACCTCGGCGAAGGCCGGGGCGACGTACGACAGCCCGAAGACGTGCAGCTGCCCCGGCAGGCTGAGGCGGTGCTGCAGCGAGAAGACCGCGTCGATGAGCATCATCCAGCGGGTGGCCCGCGGCGGCGCGGCGAAGAGCGACATCTGGCCCGGATCGGCCAGGCCCGGATCGGCCGGCGCGACGGGCGCCACCCGGGCCCGGGCCCGCTCGTCGAACAGCGCCCACCACAGCCGCCGCTGCCAGTGCTCGGCGCGGGCGTAGTCGGTGGATGCCAGCGCCGGTCCGTCGCGCCAGCGGCGCAGCATCGGGCGTCGGGAGAAGCTGTACTCCTCGAACAGTCGGGCCACCTCGCCGCCGAGCTGCAGCGCGCGCAGGTCGTGCTCCACCTCGTCGTGGGCCACCTCGAGGTAGCTCTGCACCGCGTCGAGCCGCTCTTCGGCGACGAAGGCCGGGTCGCGCAGCCGCTTGAAGAGCAGCAGGTGCAGCGCCTCGCGGTCGAGGATACGCACCCGCGGGTCGGCGGCCATGCAGCGCTGCGCGAGGAACCCGCGCAGCAGCGAGAAGCGCAGGTTGGCCGCGACGCCCAGCTGCTCCGCGATGCGGAAGCGCACGAACTGTTCGACCGCCCGGTTGGGCACCACCAGCTCGATGGGGGTCAGCGGGTCGGCGTCCTGCGCGGCTTCGATGCGCGCGGCGAGCGGGGCGACCAGCACGTCGAGCCGGTTGGAGTAGGTCAGGTGCAGCACCGCATCGGTTTCACATACCGCCGCGGTCCAGACAAGGGCGCTGCGGACGCCGCAGACGACGGCAGCGCCGCGGTGACACCTGTCGCCCCCGTGGTATCTGTCGGGGTATGCGTTTGAACTGCCTGCTCGTACTCGCCCTCGTCGTACCGCTCGCCGGCTGCGGCCGCACCGCCCTGGTCACGACCCGCGACATGCGGGTGCACGAGGGTGTGCTCGTCGACGGCAGCGGCGACGCGCTGCGGATCGACCCGGTCGGCGCGCCGGCTCATGACATCCCGCGGGCCGACATCGTCGAGATCGACCACCCGGGCAACGTGGCGCTCACCTTCGGCCTCGGCGCCAGCGCAGTCGGTGGCGGTCTGATGGTCCTGGGCGCCGTCGCCGCGACCTCCTCTGACGGGCTGGGTTTTCTCGGCGGCCTGGGGGGTCTCGCCGTCGGCGCCGGCTGGCTGGGGCTGGGCCTGCCGCTCGCGATCGGGGGCTACGAGCGCTGGACGACTTCGACGGGCGTCGTGCAGCAGCGGGCGCGGGTCTCGGTCGAGCTGGTCCCCACCGGACTTCGGGGGCGGTTCTGAGCCGGAGCGCCTGAGCCCTACGCGCTCGGCGCGGGCACCGGGTGGTGCACCTCCGCCGGGTTGGGCTTGGCGCCGGCGTCCAGCTCGGCCTCGGTGACGCCCAGGATCTTGAACAGGAAGCCATAGGCCACCAGCCCCGCGAGCACGTTGCCCAGCGCCAGCCCGCCGAAGATGCCTTCGAGGCCGTAGAGCGACTCGCCGATCAGCGCCAGGGGCAGGGCCAGCACGAAGAGCCGGATCACCACGATCGCCGCCGAGCGCAGCGGCAGGTTGAGCGCGTTGAACGTGGTATTGGCGACGATCGCCGCGCCCATGCCGGCGTAGCCCAGCGGCACCCAGAGCAGGTAGCGGGCGGTCACCTCGACCACCGCCGCCTCGTCGGAGAACCAGCCGCCGATGGTGGCCCCGCCGAGCGCCAGCAGCGCCGCCATTCCGACGCCCCAGGCGAGCACGAAGCGCACCGACAGCTTCACCGCCTGCCGGATGCGGCCGCAGTGCCGCGCCCCGAAGTTCTGCCCGACGAAGGGCGCCATGCCGGTGGCGATGGCGTAGACGGCGACCATCGCCAGCGCCTCGACCCGTCCGCCGACCCCGTAGCCGGCCACCGCCTCGGGGCCGTGATCGGCGACGAACCGGGTCAAGATGCCGTTGGCCACCGGCACCAGCAGGAAGGTCGCCGCCGCCGGCAGCCCCACGTACAGGATGGCGCGCCACGACGCCCAGACCGCGGCCGGCCGGGGCAGCTCGACGGCCAGCATGCGCTCGCGGCGGTGCAGCAGGTACAGCGCGGCGACGAAGGTCAGCCCCCACGAGATCACCGTCGCCAGGGCGCCGCCGAAGAGCTCCAGCCGCGGGAAGGGCCCCCAGCCGAAGATCAGCAGCGGGTCGAGCACCAGGTTGACCCCGCCGGCCACCATCATGATCACGCTGGGGGTCTTGGTATCGCCGGTGGCCCGGATCGCCGAGTTGCCGATCATCGGCACCACCAGGAAGCCCAGGCCGAAGTAGATCGGGCGCATGTACTGCTCGATGAGCGGCATCATGCCCGCCTCGGCGCCCAGCGCGGTGAACAGCGGCTCGATGGTCAGCAGGCCGATCCCGGAGACGGCGGTCACCAGCGCCACGCCGAGGAAGAGCGCGTGGGTCGTCAGCCGCCGCACCCGCTCGGGGTGCGCTTCGCCGATGGCCCGCGAGATGACCGCCGAGGCGCCGACGCCGATGCCCATGGTCATGCTGGTCACCACGAAGGTCACCGGGAAGGTGAACGCCATCGCGGCCAGCGGCTCGGCGCCGAGCTGGCCGATGAACCAGGTGTCGACGATGTTGAAGAGGTTGATGACGAGGATGCCGGCCACCATCGGCAGGGCGAGGCGCCACAGCGAAGGGCCCACCGGGTCGTTTACCAGGTCGGGGCCGGATCTCGCCCGGGTTTCGCTCACGCCACCTCCATCGCGGTGATTCGGACATCCAGAGAGATGCGCGTGGCCCGGATCCGATTCCCGACTTGATCGCCGCGCGTTCACCGGTATCATGCGCCGCCTTCTGCCAGGGATCAGCCAGGGAGCCGACGGTGAAGCACGACGACGCGGGACAGAGCCCGGATCACTCCATCGAGATCAACCGCTGGATCGAGCAGGCCCGCGCCGCCTTCGGCCGGGACGAGGGCGACGACGGGCAGGGCTGGGGGGCCTACGACGAAGCGATCGGCGCGCTGCACGTACTCGGCGATCGGGCGACGTTCGACGCGGCCCGCGCGCTGCTCGGGGCGGAGAGCGCCCGCGATCGCACCATCGGCGCCCAGGTGCTGGGGCAGCTCGGGGTGCCCGAGCGCACGTTCCCCGGGCTGTGCTTCGAGGCCCTCGCCGGCCAGGTGAAGCGCGAGACCGACCCGGCGGTGCTCTCGGCGCTCGGCGACAGCCTCGCCCACCTCGACCTGCCGGGCGTCGTCGACGCGGCCCTGCCGCTCGTCGAGCACGCCGACCCGCGGGCCCGCTTCGGCGCGGTGCTCGCGCTCAGCCGCCAGGACGACCCGCGGGCGATCGCCGGGCTGGTGAAGCTCAGCGCCGACGCCGACCCCGAGGTCCGCAACTGGGCCACCTTCGGCCTGGGGGTGCAGACCGAGGCCGATACCCCCGCGCTGCGGGCGGCGCTCAAGGCGCGGCTCGACGATCCGGAGCTGGACGGCGAGATCCGCGGCGAGGCCCTCGTCGGGCTGGCCGAGCGCGGTGAGCCCGGCCTGACCGGCTATGTGGCCGAGGCGCTGGCGGAGCTCGATCCGCTTGCGGTGCGGGCGGCGTCGATCATCGGCGATCCGGCGCTGCACGGCCCGCTGCTCGCGCTGCGCGACCACCCCCAGATGACCGCCTACTTCCGCGAGACCCTCGACGAGGCCATCGCCCGCTGCGATCCGGCCGCCGAGGTCTGATCGCTCGCCGCCGCTATCCGCGCGGCGTCAGCTTCAGCCGCACGCCGCCCCGCGGGCGGTTGATCGGCACCACCGTCCAGCGCGGCGGCGCGTCGGTCAGCGGCGTCCACTCGAAGCGACGCAAGAGCTCGCCGACGTGCACCCGGGCGATCATCGCCGCGTGGCGCGCGCCGAGGCAGGTGTGCGGGCCGCTGCCGTACGGGATCCACGAGAACCGCGGCCGCGGCGGCGCGTCGGGGCCGAAGCGCGCCGGGTCGAAGCGGTCGGGATCGGGCCAGACGTCCGGGTCGCGATGGGTGGCGACGATGTTGACGAAGACCGGGGTGCCCGCGGGCATGTCGTAGCCGCCGAGGGTCGTCGCTTTCAGCGCGACGCGGGGGATGGAGCCCACCGGCGACTGCAGCCGCAGGGCCTCCTTGAACGCCTGATCGACCAGCGGGATGCCCGCCAGGGCCGGGTCTTCGCCGCGGGCCCCGTCGGCGTCGGCCACCGCGTCGCGCAGCCGCGCCTGCCACCCGGGCTGACGGGCGAGGTGGTCGCACAGCGCGCTGAAGGCGGTGGTGAGCGTATCGTGGGCCGCCAGCCACATGAACGCGATGTGGTTGACGACCTCGTCGTCGGTGAAGCGGTCGCCGTCTTCGTCACGGGCGCCCACCAGCAGCCCCAGCAGGTCGTCTCCCGGGTCGTCGGCGGCCCGGCGGGCGGCGATCATCGGCCGCAGCACCGCGCGCACCTGCCGCCGGCCCACCTGCCCCCGGCGCATGCGGGTGAACGGCAGCGGCCGGCGGATCACGCCCGCCGTCGAGGCGACCATGTGCACCAGGGCCCGTGAGATGCGCGCGCGGTCGGGGTGATCGTCGAGGCCGAGGAAGATCTGGTCGGCCAGGGTCAAGGTGAGCGCGCGGTGGGCCCGGTAGACGTCCATCTCGCCGCCCCAGTCGGCGATGCCGGCGGCCAGGGCGCGCTTCACCCGCGGCAGATAGCGCCGCAGCGCGGGCAGCCCGAACGCGGCCTGCATGATCCGTCGGTGGCGGCGGTGCACCGCGCCGTCGAGCACCATCAGCGTCTCGGGGAAGATCTCGGCGAAGAACGGCCCCAGCCCCTGCTCTGCCGACCAGACATCGCCCCGGTCGCCGAGGACGGCGGCGGCCGCTTCGTGACCCACCGCCACCACCTGATCGCCGAACATGCCCCGGCAGCGATAGACCGGCCCGTAGGTCTCGACCATGCGCCGGGTGAAGCCGAAGTTGTCTTTGATCAGCGCGGGCAGGTGGCCGATCAGCGGCCAGCCGCGCTCGCCGGGGATGTGGTGCAGCTCGGGGCGACTCTGCATGGGTGGGCTCGCTCGCGCGCCCGCCGCGGACCCGCCTCGGCGATGGTCTCAGCCGGGATACGTCAGGGCAAGCCGGGCTATCGCACCACCCGGCAGACCCCGCCGCGGCGCGCGTCGCCGGCGCCGTCGAGGGCGCCGTCGGCCGCCATGCGCGCGGTGTGCACCCCGCCGAAGAACAGGTGCGGCGCGGCGAACTCGACGACCTCCCGGGCCAGCCCCGCCAGCGGCGGGTGCCCCTCGAAGACCTCCAGGCTCAGCGTACCGCCTTCGAAGTGCATGCGCGGCGCGTCGATCGCCGCGCGCACGTCGTCGTCGAAGCCGGCCAGCCGCACGACGGCCTGCAAGAGCGCCGTGCGGATGCGGTTGGCGCCGCCCGTGCCCAGGGCCACCAGCCCGCCGCCCGGCCCCTGCATCAGCGTCGGCGACATCATCGTCGCCAGCCGCTCGCCGACCGGCGCCTTGCCGAAGCCCTCGGGGTGCAGGTCCTCCTCGCCGAGCAGGTTGTTCATCACGATGCCGCTCTCGCCGATGAGCCGCCCGTTGCTCTCGCCGTGGCTGAACGTGATCGCGCAGGCGTTGCCCGCCCCGTCGATGGCGCTGACGTGGGTCGTCGACGGTGGCCCGCCGCCCATGCGCGGCGCGCCCAATGGCGCCTTGCCGGCCACCAGCCCGTTGAATCGCCGGCGCAGCGCCTCACGGGCGTCGGGCCCCAGCGCCGCGTCCCGCCGCGCCCCGTCGGCGACGGCCATCGCCGCCGCCAGCCGGCGCAGCCCGTGCGCGCTGCGCACATCCGGCGGCGGGCCGTCGCTGAGGAGATCGAGCATCAGCCCGATCATGCCGCCGCCCACCGCCGGCGGCGGCATCAGGTGCAGCGTATGCCCGCGCCACTTCACCGTCAGCGGATCGCGCAGCTCGACCCGGTAGCCGGCGCAGGCCTCGGCGGTGAACAGGCCGCCCGCCGCCGGCCCGAAGTCGCGGGCCATCGCCGGGCACAGCTCGGCGTCGTACCACGCCCGCCCGCCGCCGGCGGCCAGCGCCTCCAGCGTCTCGGCCAGGGCCGGGTTGACGAAGCGATGCCCCGCGGCCAGGTAGCGCCCGCCCGGCGCGAAGATCGCCCGGGTGGCCGCCTCGCGCACCAGGATCGGCTCGAGCAGCCGCGCCAGCCGGGCCTGGGCCGGCCCGATGATCGCGCCTTCGCGCAGCATGCGACACGCCGGCGCCACCAGATCGGACAGCGGCAGCGAGCCCCAGCGCTCGGCCGCGTCGAGCAGCCCGGGCAGGATGCCGGGCACCGCCGCCGAGCCGGCGCCGATGTGGAAGACCTGCTTGACCGGGCCGTAGTCCAACTCGATGGCGTCGAAGTCGTAGCCCTCGACCTCTTCGGCGCGCAGCGGCGGCGCGTCGGCGAAGCAGTCGACCACCGTCACCGCGCCGGTGGCCCCGTCGCGGTGCATCATCACCCCGCCGGCGGCGAGGCTGGTCAGCGTCGGCTCGCCGGCGTTGACCGCGAAGCAGGCCGCCACCGCGGCGTCGACCGCGTTGCCGCCGGCGGCGAGCACCGCCGCGCCGGCCTCGGCGGTCGGGATCGAACCGGCGGCGATCACGCCCGGCATCGGCAACTCCTCGTGCTCGGTTGGCAGGTCGGTCGGACGATCGGGGCAAAGACGCCCCGGCAGCCGCGCCGGTCGCACATGGCGGGCGGCGGTCGAAAGTTGTCAGGAGACTGACACATGCTGCCGCCCATCGACGGTAGTGCGGGCGCTCTGCCGATCAACGAGCGATCAGCACCGCCGCTGGTGACAGGCCTCGCCGTCGGCCAGGCTCAGTCGGTCGGCGATGTGCCCGACGACCCGGTCGACCTGCTCGGCGAGCCCATAGGCCGCCGGCCCGTCGATCTCCTGCCAGGCGAAGCGGTCGTCGTCGCCGCAGCCCGACCACAGGCTGTATCCCCAGCGGCTCTGGGCGCCGGGCGGGCTGCGCCAGAAGTCGACGTAGAGGTGTCGGCGGTCGCAGAAGACGTGGTTGCCCGGGTCGAGCAGGCCCGGCTCGTGCACCACGTCGGTCATCACCGCGGGGTGGGTCCGGCGCAGGGCGAGCGCGAAGCCCTCGGCCATCAGCTCGTCGGTCTGCAGCTCGGGGTCGGGCAGCGGGCGGCTGACGTCTTTGAAGGTGACCACGTCGAAGTAGCGGTGCCCGTCGAGCCGGATGGCGAAAGGCGAGTAGCGATGGGTGGGCGCGTCGGCGGCGGCCGCGGCGCCGGCCTCGTGGGCCGAGGCGCCGGGCGCGTCCGCCGTCGCGACCGTCGTCGACGCCCGCTCCCCGTCGGAGCGGCTGCAGCCGGCGAGGGCCAGGGCGGCGACGAACAATGGGATGAATCGCATGGGCCGATGGTCTCCACAGACGGCCGTTCGAGTCAACGTCGCGCTGCGCGTCGCTGTTCCGAAAACGCCCTACGTACCCGGCGCCGCCGCGCTCCAAAAAAAGTGCATCCGGCCGATCTCTCCTGCCACAAGGGCGTCAGGAGGGGTGCGCTAAAATCATCCTCGTCAACTGGAAGAACGCCGCACGTCGGCCACACGAGGAGGTCCCCATGGAGCGCTCGACCCGCCTGTCCCGCCTGCTGCAGATCCTGCACGCCCGGCCCATGACCCCGGTCGAAGAGCTCGCCGCCCGCCTGGGGGTGAGTGACCGCACCATCTACCGCGACCTGGAGAGCCTGCGCAACGACGGGGTGCAGGTCGCCCGCAAGGCGCGCTTCGGCTACGCGGTGGGCGAAGACGATCCCAACGCGCTCGATCTGGGCCGCGACGAGCTCGACGCGCTCGCGCTCGGGGTGCAGATGGTCAACGCCTGGGGCGACCCGGCGCTGGCCGCCGCCGCGGTGCGCATGGTCGACAAGATCGCCGGCGCGCTGTCCCGCGACGCCCAGAGCGCGCTCGACCGCACCCCGCTCGGCGCCTCGCGGGCGCGGCACAAGTTCAAGCGCGTCGCCGGCCTCGGCAAGCTGCGCCAGGCACTCACCGAGAAGCGCAAGCTCTACTTCCGCTACAGCGACCACGAGGGCCACAAGAGCGAGCGTGTCGTGCAGCCGCGCAGCCTGGTCTTCCGCGGCGATCACTGGTCGCTGCTGGCGTGGTGCGAGATGCGCGAGGAGTACCGCAGCTTCCGCCCCGAGCGCATGGCCGACGTCTGCGTGATGGCCGAGCGCTTCCAGCCCTTCGACGCGCCGCGCCGCCCCGGCGCCCGCAGCCCGAGCCAGGACCGCCGCGCCGCCGAAGCGGCCGGGCTCTACGACGCCGCCGCGGCCCACGACGCCGCGCTCGAGGCGGCGGCGCTCGACGCCGAGCTCGGCGCCGCGCTCGACGAAGCCGACGCCCTCGACCCGGTCAAGCGCTCCGCCTGAGCCTGCATCCGCGGGGCGTTTGGCATGCTGTTCCTTCGTGATTTTTGAGTCTGTTTGGTATATTCGGGTATCAAACTGCATGAGCGGTACATTTTATGCGGGGCGCACATGTTGCTTGAGTTCCGAGTCGCCAACTTTCGCTCATTCGCGGAGGAGCAGGTGTTCTCGTTCGTGGCTGACAAGGACGACACACATCTGCGGAACACCATGCGATGTGAGCAGTCGCCAACTGGACGGGTGATCCGCTTGGCGGTGTTGTATGGACCGAACGGAGGCGGCAAGAGTGCGCTGGCTCGTGCGTTGGCAGTCACCCGCGCGATCGTCGTGAATTCTGCTCGCTGGCAAGACGGGGATCCTCTGGGCTTGGAGCCCTTCAAGCTTGACCCCGCACTGCAGTTGGCGCCGAGCCGATTCGAGTTGACCTTCGTTACCGATTGGACGGATCCCGAAGACCCGACGACGACGCGTCCGATCCGATATCAATACGGCTTCGCTGCTGATGCACGAAGAGTCCACGAGGAGTGGCTGCTGGCTTACCCCCACGGGCAACCGCAGACCTGGTTCGAACGAAGCACGGATGGGGTTGAGTTCGGCCGGCACTTGAAGGGTGAGAAGAAGCGAATTGCTGATGCGACGCGAAGCAATGCGCTCTTCTTGTCGGTGGCAGCACAGCAGAACCAATCCCAGCTGCTCCCGGTGTTTCGATGGATAAGAACTCGCGCTCGGGCGATCGGCGTCGTTGGTGAGCATTTCCTGGGTGAGTCGGTGACACGCCGAATGCCACTGGCGTCGGGTCGCACGAGCGAGGTGCTACAGCAGGGCACTGATGAGACCCGAGCGTACATCCTCGACTATCTCCGCGAGGCAGATGTTGGCATTCACGACGTCCGCCTCGAACGGAGTCGCTTCGATGCGGCTGCATTGCCACCCGACTTCCCGGCTGAACTGAGAAGCCTCGTACTCGAGCAGGAGCGTGATGTCGTCGAAGTTCGTACTCTGCACCAAGCGCGAGATGGTCGAACCATCGAGTGGAGCCTAGCTGACGAGTCCGAAGGTACCCAGAACCTATACTGCTTGTTGGGGCCGTGGTTGGATACCCTCCACTTGGAGCAGTCAGTCTTCTTCGACGAGTTGTTCAGTGATCTCCACGCTGTGCTCGCACGGCGGTTGTTGGAGCGCTACTTCGAGGAAGCCGCACACAAGGGAAGTACGGGCCAGATCCTGCTCACCACCCATGACACGAATCTGCTCGATTCGCGGTTGCTCCGCCGCGACCAGATCTGGTTCGTGGAGAAGAACCGCGACGGCGCGTCGCGTTTGTACTCGTTGCTCGAATATCGCCCCCGAAAAGGCGAGAACTTCGAGAAGGGCTATCTGTCGGGCCGATACGGCGCATTGCCCTTCATCGGCGAGGTCAACTTCTGATGCCGAGGGCGCGCAGCAAGCGAAGTCTCGGGCGGCGCAAAGACAGTCGAAGTGGTCGGCGCATACTCATCGTCTGCGAGGGCCAGGAGACCGAGCCTCGCTACTTCCGGGCCCTTCGGAGCGAGCTGAAGCTGGGCGCAGTTGATGTTCAGGTCGAGGGTGAGGATTGCGGTAGTGCGCCGATCTCGGTCGTCGACTTCGCGCTACGGCTCAAGAAGCGACCCCCGCGCGGGGTGAGCTACGATGCGGTCTGGTGTGTCATCGACCGTGACGGGCACCAGAGCTTCGACAAGGCCATCGACAAGGCCCAAGCTCATGGCATCCGAATGGCGGTGTCGGTGCGTCAGTTCGAACTGTGGCTCCTGCTGCACTTTGCCTACACCACCCGCGTTTGGACCGACGGCGATAGCTTGCTGAAAGCACTGGCTGCCCACTTGCCAGAGTACGGCAAGGGCACGGATGTGGCTGCGGCCCTGCGCCCGCTACGGCCCGCCGCATTAACCAATGCCGAGCGGCTGCGCGTGCACAACGCCGCGGTCAGCGACCAGCCCTATCCCAACCCGATGACCGACGTCGACTTGTTGGTGCTCTTCCTCATCGGCCTCAAGCCCTGAAACCGCTCACCACACCCGCTGCCCGCGGCCGTCCCACGGCGCGCCGTCGTTGCCTTCGATGGGTACGCCGTCGGGGTCGGTGACGAAGTTGCCCAGGTCGCCGAAGGCCCGCTCGCGGTTGACCGACTCACCGGCCTGACGCATCGGCGCGCGCGCGCCGCCGCGCTCGATCTCGATCACGTCGTGGGGCCCGGGGCGCAGGTCGACCAGCGCGCCCTTGCGCTTGGGGTTGAGCAGCTGCTCCTCGTTGCCGATGGGGTCGGCGACGGTCTTGGCCTTGAGCGTCCAGACCAGCAGCGACGTCGGATCGCGATCGGGGAAGCTGCCGGCGAGCAGGTCGGCGTAGCCGTAGTACTGCTTGCCGACGTCGTTCTGGTTGACTGGCCCGGCCATCAGGCAGATACCCGCCAGCAGATCGCAGTCCTCGGGCAGGTTCACCACGCCCATCAGCTCGGCGACCAGCGCGCCGCGGGCGGCGGCGGCGCCGAACGCGCGGATGGCGGCGTGCCAGTCGAGGCCGTTGTCGGCCATCTCGTTCTTGCAGAGCCCGCCGATGTAGATCCGCTGGCCGACGAGCGCGAAGGCCTTGCGCCCGCGCTCGGCGTTGCGGCTGAAGGCGCGGCCGGTGGGCAGGTCGGCCCACAGGGGCATGTCGGCGACGACCCGATCGGTGATCGCGTTGAGCTCGCCGCGGATGGCCCGCAGCCGGGCCTTGCCGCCGTCGGTGAGCACGTCGACCCGGTCGAGCATCAGCAGCCGGCGGGCCAGCTCGCGGTCGAGGCCGGTCCAGTGCTCGAAGGCGTTGTAGGCCGCCCGGCCGGCCATCTCGACCAGCGCCGGGGGCACGTCCATCTCCTGGCGCAGCTGGTAGGGCGCCGGCGCGGCCTCCTCCTGGTTGACGCCCGGCTGGATGCGCTCGCTGCGGAACGCGAGCAGGTTGGCGCCCAGCTTGCGCGCGGTGGTCTCGTCGAGCGCGATGCGCTCGGCGGGCAGCGCCTCGCCGACCTGGGTCACCAGCGCCAGCCGCCAGCCCGCCAGCCGCTCGCGGCGGGTGAGGCCGCACAGGGCCTCCAGCTTGCGGATGGTCGCCTTGTTGCGCCGCGCCGCCTCGCCGACGAAGGGCCGCATGAACGCCTGGGCCCGCCGCCGCCCGGCCGAGGCGATGACCGCCGCCCGCTCCATGGCGTCGGCCAGGATGCCCACGTGCAGGTGCGGCAGGTAGCCGATGGTCGGGATGTCGTCGATGAACTGCGTGCGCTTGCGGACCGCCCGCAGCGCCACCGTCGCCAGGCTGCGGATCGGCTTGTGGCCCACCAGGGTCAACAGCATCGTGAACGGGTTGCGATAGGGCACGCCCACGACGAGGTGGGCATAGCCCGCGCCGTCGAGCGGCGGGGCCTCGATGCCGTCGAGCTGGCGCAAGAGGCCGGCGAGCGCGCTCTGTCGCTCGGGGCCGAGGGTCACCTGGCGGAAGCCGCGGTAGTTGGTCGACTGCCGCGCGCTGAGCACGCCGAGCGCGCACTCCTCGAACAGCTCGCCCTCGGTGACGGGCTGGGGCTCGGCGAAGCCGGTGGGCCGCGGCATCGACAGCAGCACCAGCCCCTGGCGGGCTTCGTCTTCGGTCATCGGGACCCGCGTGCGGTAGCCCACCGGCGAGGCGGAGTCGAGGCCGCCGGGCAGGGTGTAGCGGGTCTTGCGCTCGCCGGGGGCGGCGAAGCGGGCCTCGCGCCGGGGCCGAGGGCTCGGCGGCGGGTCGATCGGGGTGACCTGGAGGGGCTTGTGGGGCATGGGGCGTCTCGTCTGGCCGTGGCGGCGCACGCTGTAGGCCAGCGGGGGGGCCGCGGTCAAGCCCCGTGAGCGGGTATCACTGGCTCGCGGTGCCCACGGTGAGGGTCAGCGCGCGGTGCTCGACGCCGCGGATGAGCTTCAACGGGACCGCCGTGCCCGGTCGGGTGGCGGCCACCAGCCAGGGCAGGGCCTCGGGATCGTCGACGGCGTGCTCGCCGTAGGACAGCAGCAGATCGCCGGGTTCGAGGCCGGCGGCGTGGGCCGGGCCGCCTTCGACGACGCCGCGCACCCGCACGCCGCGGCGGCGCTTGAGGCCGGCGGCGCGGGCCATCTTGGTGGTGACCCGGCCGGTGTAGAGGCCGGCGAAGCCGCGGGCGAAGGTGCCGTCGGCGATGAGCCGCTCGGCGACGGTGCGCACCATGTCGATGCGGATGGAGAAGGTGAGCTTGCCGTCGACCACTGCGGTATTGAGCCCGACCACCCGGCCGCGGGTATCCACCAGCGGGCCGCCCGAGCTGCCCGCGGCCACCGCCACGTCGCTCTGGATGAACTCGGCCAGCTTCGGCGCGCCGGGCGGCAGCGAGCGCCGGCCCACCGCGCTGACGACGCCGACGGTGATCGAGTGGGCCATGCCCTGAGGGTTGCCCACCGCCGCGACCCAGGCCCCCGGGCGGACCTCGTCCACCGGCGCGAGGGCGACCGGCGGCAGGCCAAGCGCGCCGGGGTCGATCACCGCCAGATCGGTCGCCGCGTCGAGCCCCACCAGCCGGGCCCGGGTGACCCGGCCCTCCTGGGTGCGCACCCGGATGCGCGGCGCGTCGCCGATGAGGTGGGCGTTGGTGACGATGTGCCCGTCGCTGTCCCAGGCGAAGCCGGTGCCGGTGCGATCGGCCTGGAAGCGGCCGTCGATGAGCTGCCCCGCGACCACCCCGACCACCGAGGGGGCGACCGCGTCGAAGACGGCGGCGAAGTCGGGGCCGCCGACCGTCTCGGTCTTGAGCGGCGCGCGTGGCCGAACGCCGCCGCTGCGCACCCGCTTGCGCGGTCGGGCCTCGGCCTTCGGCGGGGGCGGGGGCGGCGAGGCCGCGGGCGCGTCGTCTTCGGTGTTCTGCGGTGCAGGCGGGGTGTCGATCGGGGGCGGCGCGGCCGGCGCGCTCGGCGGCTCGGGCGCGGCGGAGGGCGGCGGCGCGGCGGTCGGCGGTGCGGAAGAGGGCGGCGCATCGGGCGCGCAGCCGAGCGGCGCCGTGAGCGACAGCGCCGTGAGCGACAGCGCCGTGAGCAGCGGCGCCGTGAGCCGCAGCGCCGTGAGCCGCAGCGCCCGGGGCAGGCCCCGGTTCACCGGCCGCCGGCGTGACGCAGGAACTTCATCCGCAGGTCGTAGAGCACGCTGCCGAGCAGCTGCTCCTCTTCGAGGGTCAGGTTGCCGGCGGTCTTCTCTTTGAGCACGACCAGCGTATCGATGGTGTGGCGGGCGGCGTCGAGGTCGCGCTCGTCGTCGGGCACCCCGTCCATCTCGCCGAGGTGCATCAGCGCCATGGCGTTGAGCGAGATGATGTGCGTCGAGAACGTCATCTCGCGCAGGGTGCGGCTCTTGAGCGCTTCGGGCCCCCCGTCGGTCTCGGGGGTGTCGACGATGCGGCCGGTGCGGTCCTTGTCGGTCATCGGCGGCTCCATCGAAGGGGCGGGCGCCCCGTGGGGTTCAGCGGTGGATCACTCGTTCTCGCCGGTGTCCTTGGCCTTGACGTCGGCCAGGCCCACCGAGGCGACCTCGATCTCGACCTTCGCCGCGCGGCTGCTGATGTCGGGCAGGTCGGCGAGCGACTTGTCGAAAGCGGCCTGTTCGACCAGGCCGCGCTCAATGTGGCGGCGCACCAGGCGCTTGTCGAGCAGCTTGTCTTCGGGCACGTTCATCGGGACCTCGCTGGTCTGGGTGAGCAAGCGCCGAATGATGGGGTCCGAAGCGGTCTGCGTCAAGCGCTCGCCGATCGTTCGCGTGCGTTCGCCGTCGAGCGGCCGATCCGGGCGCCGGGGAATGCGCCGGGTACGATCGTGGGTTGACAGCGGCCGCGACGTGTTTAAGAAGCGGCCCGCCGGCATGATCGCGCCAGCGTCAGATCGTCTTCGAGATTTTGGGAGGTCCCGCGTGCAAGGGGATGTCAGGGTCATCAACGAGCTCGTCCGCGAGAAGAGCGGCTTCGTGGCCGACGTGCTGCACGAGGTCGACAAGGTCATCGTCGGCCAGCGGCAGATGGTCGAGCGGGTGCTGCTCGGCATGCTCACCGGCGGCCACGTGCTGCTCGAAGGCGTGCCCGGGCTGGCCAAGACGCTGACGGTCAATACCCTCGCGGCGACCATGGAGGCGAAGTTCCAGCGCATCCAGTTCACGCCCGACCTGCTGCCCGCCGACCTCATCGGCACGCTGATCTACAACCCGCGCAGCGGCGAGTTCACCCCCAAGAAGGGGCCGATCTTCGCCAACATCATCCTGGCGGACGAGATCAACCGCGCGCCGGCCAAGGTGCAGAGCGCCCTGCTCGAGTCGATGCAGGAGAAACAGGTCACCATCGGCGATACGACCTACCCGCTCGAGCGGCCGTTCCTGGTCATGGCGACCCAGAACCCCATCGACCAGGAGGGCACCTATCCGCTGCCCGAGGCCCAGGTCGACCGCTTCATGATGCTGGTGAAGGTGGGTTATCCCGGCCGCGACGAAGAGCGCGAGATCATCAGCCGCCAGCTCGACCCCTCGCCGCCCGACATCAAGCCGATCATCACCCCGGCGCGCATCAGCGAGGCGCGCAACGTGATCTCGGAGATCTACGTCGACGACAAGGTCAAGGAGTACATCCTCGACATCGTCTTCGCGACCCGCGAGCCCAAGGGCGTCTCGGGGCTCGGCGCCGACTTCGGGCGCATGATCGAGTACGGGGCCAGCCCGCGGGCGAGCATCTGGCTGGCGCGGGCCGCGCGGGCGCACGCGTTCATGAAGCGCCGGGGTTATGTCATCCCCGAAGACATCAAGGCCGTCGCCCCCGACATCCTGCGCCACCGGGTCATCCCGACCTACGAGGCCGAGGCGGAGGAGATCAGCGCCGACGACCTCGTCGCCCGGGTGCTCGACGCCGTCGAGGTGCCCTGACCGCATCATGGCAGGCCTGAGTCGCGAGCTGCTGGCGGAGATCCGCCGCATCGAGATCGTCACCCGGCGGCTGGTCAACCAGCAGATGGCCGGCCAGTACCACTCCGTCTTCAAGGGGCGGGGCATGTCGTTCGACGAGGTGCGGGCCTACCTGCCGGGGGACGACCCGCGCACCATCGACTGGAACGTCACCGCCCGCACCGGCGAGCCCTACGTCAAGACCTACGTCGAAGAGCGCGAGCTGACCGTGCTGATCATGGTCGACATGTCGGGCTCGATGGCCTTCGGCACCGTCGGCGACGAAAAGCGGCGGGTCGCGGCGCGGCTGGCGGCGATGATGGCGTTCTCGGCCATCAAGAACGGCGATCGGGTCGGGCTGGTGGCCTTCACCGATACCGTCGAGGTCTACGTACCGCCCAAGAAAGGCCGCAAGCACGTGCTGCGGCTGATCGACGAGATCCTGCGCTTCGACCCGGTGGGCGAGGGCACCGACCTGGGTGAGGCGCTCGGCTTCGTGGCCAAGGTGCAGCGGCGCTCGGCGGTGGTCTTCCTGATCTCCGACTTCCTCGACGAGGGCTACGAGCGCCCGCTGCACGTCGCCGCCAAGCGCCACGACCTCGTGCCGTTGACGGTGGTCGACCCCGCCGAGGAGGCGCTGCCCGACCTGGGGCTGGTCTTCTTCGAAGACGCCGAGGGCGGCGGGCTGATGGCGCTCGACGCCGGCTCGGCGGCGATCCGCCGGGGCTACGATCGGGCCCAGGACGCGCGGCGCGACGCCCGCGACGGTGACCTCAAGCGCTACGGGGTGACGCCGATCGAGGTGCGCACCGACGCCAAGGACTACGCGGCGCCGCTGGTGAAGTACTTCAAGGTCCGGGCGAGGCGCGGATGATGCGGCAGCTCTCCTGGTCGATCGCGCTGGCGGCGCTGCTGCTCGGGCCCGCGCTGGCCCAGACGCCCGATACGCCGGCCATGCCCAAGACGCCGCCGGTCGCGGCGCCCACCCCGGACGCCGAAGATACGCCCGAGGCGCCCGCCGAGCCCGCCGGCCCGCCGCCGGCCAAGGGCCCACCGCCCGCCATCAAGATGCAGTGCGCGCCGAACCCCGTGCGCATCGGCGAGCGGCTGGTCTGCACCCTCACCGCCGTGCACCGCGCCGACGTGAGCATCGAGGTCACCGCGCCCGAGCGCTTCGAGGTGGGCGAGCCGACGCCGGCGAAGACCCGGGACGACGGCCTGCTCGAGACCGTGCGCGCGCTCACCGTGCGCCCCGACTCGATGCGCAAGGTGCGGGTGCGCGGGCTGCAGGTGGTCTACACCGAGGCCAGCGGCGGCCAGGGCACCATGGCGGTGCCCGACCAGATCGTGCCCACCAGGAGCGTGATCGCCGGCACCGACCAGCCGACGTTCCGCACCTTCGAGACCCCCGGCGGCGGCGTCGAGGGCCAGGACGGCCCCAATGTGGCCGACGGCTACTTCGCCCGCCACGGGCCGCTGCCCTATCGGGTCTTCAACTGGCCGCTGTTCATCGCGCTGTGCGTGCTCGGCGGCGTCGGCCTCGGTATCGGCGTCGGGGTGCTCGTCAAGCGCTACCTCGACGCCCGGCGCATCGACCCCGGCCCGCCGGTGGACCCGCGGCCGGCCCACGTCATCGCGTATGCCGAGCTCGAGGCGCTGCTCGCCTTGAACCTGCCCGCCGACGGCCGGGTGGGCGAGTTCTACGTGCGCCTGTCGGAGATCGTGCGCCGCTATCTCGGCCGCCGCTTCGGCATCGACGCCCCCGAGATGACCAGCGACCAGATCCGGGCCTGGGCCACCCTGCAGGGCGAGCGCTTCGGCGCGGAGGTGCGGCTGGGGCTCGACGACTTCCTGGCCGAGACCGACCTGGTCAAGTTCGCCGACTTCAGCCCGACCGAGTCCGAGATCAGCACCGTGACCCGCCAGGCCCGCGGCCTCATCTCGCTGACCCGGGTGCCCGACGCCGGCGGCGAGCCGAGCGCGCCGGCCCCGTCCGCGCCCGCCGCCGAGCCGCCGGCCAGCAAGCACGCGCCCGCCGAGCCGCCGGTCTCCCTCGAAAAGGGGGACGACGCATGATCTGGCCGGAGTACGAGCTGGCGACGCGGGTCGCCTTCTGGGTGCTCGTCGCCCTGACGCTGCTCGGCGCGGTGCACGGCTGGCGCAAGCGCTGGGCCCACGCGCCCGGCCTGCGCTTCCCGGCCCGCGAGCGGGTGAAGAGCGTGCGCCGCGGCTGGCGCGCCCGGCTGGCCCACGCCCCGCTGCTGCTGCGCTTCGCCGCGCTGGGGCTGATGCTGGCCGCGCTCACCCGACCCCAGCTGCCCGAGAACGAGACCGCCGAGGTCGAGGGCATCGACATCGTCATCGCGTTCGACATGTCGGGCTCGATGCGCTCGATCGACATCAGCGACGACGACCTCGTGAAGCTGCGCAACGCCGGCGAAGAGCCCCGCGACCGCTTCACCTCCGGGGTCAAGGTGCTGCGCGACTTCATCTCGAGCCGGCAGTACGACCGGGTGAGCCTGGTGGTCTTCGGCAAAGAGGCCTACCTGCAGTTCCCGCTGACCCTCGACTACGGGGTGATGCTCGACATCCTCGACCGCATGGCGCTCGGCGACATCGACGGCTCGGGCACCGCCATCGGCAACGCCCTGGCCATGAGCCTCGCCCGCCTGCGCGAGAGCGAGGCCAAGACCCGGCTGGTCATCCTGATCACCGACGGCGAAGACAACGGCAGCCAGGTCAGCCCGCTGGAGATGGCGGTCGAGGCCCAGGAGCGCGGGGTCAAGGTCTTCACGATATTGGTGGGCTCGGAGGATCAGACCCGTCAGCCCAGCGACGCGGTCGACCTGTTCTCGGGTCAGCGCATCTACCGCAAGGTGGACAACGACGTGAACCCGGCGCTCTTGCAGCAGATCGCCGAGAAGGGCGGCGGGCGCTTCTATCGCTCGGAGAACGAGCAGGAGCTGGCCCAGGACTTCCACGACATCCTCGACGAGTTCGAGAAGTCGCGGCTGGTGGACTACGCCGCGGCCGACAAGGAGGAGAAGTACCTCAGCTTCCTCCTGCCGGCCCTGGCGCTGTTGATGCTGGAGATCTTCCTCTCGCAGACCATCCTCAGGAGGTTTCCGTGAGGTGGGGACAGCCCGAGATGTGGTGGCTGGTCGCGCTGCCGCTGGTGGCCATCGCGCTGTGGGTCTACGGCCACCTGATCCGGCGGCATCTGGCCCGAAAGGCGGGCGAACACCCGCTGGTGCTGCGCCTGCTGGCGACCTTCAGCCCCGAGCGGCGGCTGTTCAAGCAGCTCGTCGTCGGCCTCGCGCTGACGCTGGCGGTCATCGCCGCGATTCGCCCGCAGTACGGCCGCCGGCCCGAGGCGCTGCGGCAGACGGGCATCGACGTCGCCGTGGCCTTCGACGTCTCGAAGTCGATGCTCGCCCGGGACGTGCAACCGTCGCGCATCGACGCGGCGCGCATGCAGCTGCGCACGCTGCTGGCCCAGGTGGTGGGCGACCGGGTGGCGCTGGTGCCGTTCGCCGGCGTCGCCTGGGTGCAGTCGCCGCTGACCGCCGACCAGAGCGCGATCAAGCTCTACCTCGACAGCCTCGACCCGATGCAGATGCCCGTCGGCGGCACCAACCTCGCGATGGCCATCGACCGCGGCGTGCAGCTGCTGACCGGCACCGAAGACCGCGGCGAGCGGTCGAGCCGCAGCCGGGTGCTCTTGCTGATCACCGACGGCGAAGACGTGGCCGGCGACGACGGCGAGGCGGCCAAGGAGGCCGCGCGCAAGGCCGCCGAGGCCGGGGTGAAGCTCTTCGCGGTGGCCGTCGGCACCCGGCTGGGCGAGCCGATCCCCATCGTCGCCGAGGACGGCAGCCACCAGGGCTACCAGAAAGACCGCCAGGGCAAGCCGATCTACTCCAAGCTCGACGTGCAGCTGCTCGAAGAGCTGGCCCGGCTGGCCGATCCCGAGGCGACCGACCGCGGGCGGGTCTTCCAATACGACGGGGGCGACATCTCGACGGTGCTGGCCGCCGAGCTGGATACACTGCAGAAGTCGGCGATGGAGTCGGCGATGCGCCACCGCTACGGGGAGAAGTTCCAGTACGTGCTCTTCCCGGCCATCCTGCTGTTGCTGCTCGATCTGCTGATCGGTGAGCGGCGTCGGCGGGCGCGGCGGGAGGAGGCCGCATGAGGGTCAAGCTGCTGTTGCTGTGCCTGGGGCTCGTCGGCTTCGGCCCGATGATGTGCGACCAGCCCGACGTGGAGACCGCGCGCCAGCAGCTGCGCAACGCCGAGGCCGAGCCGGCCCTGTCGACCCTGGCCGAGGTGGGCGCCGACGCGCCCGAGGTGCACCTGGCCCGGGCGCATGCGCACATCGCGCTGAAGCGGTGGGACGAGGCCTCGAGCAGCCTCGATCAGGCCATGCGCGGCATCGCCGAGCGCGACGCGAAGCTTTCCGCCGAACGCCAGATCGACGACCTGCCGCCGCTGCCGCTGCCCGAGCGGCCCAGCGCCGAGCTGCGGGCGCGTACGCTCTTCGCCCGGGGGCTGGTCACCGTCGGCCGGGCCGAGGCCGAAGAAGACCCCGAGGCGGCCAAGACCTACTGGGAAGGCGCCGTCATCGACTTCGGCAAGGTGCTCGGCCTGCGCCCCGACGACGAGGACGCCCGCTGGAACATGGAGTTGGCGTGGCACATGGCCAACCCGATCTGCGTCAAGCGCGACGACGATCGGGAGCAGGACGATACCCGCGCCGAGGCGAAGCCCATCGATCTGCAGCAGGCCCCCGAGGTCACCGAGCGCAAGCTCTGCCCGTCCGACGAGGACTGGTACGTCGTCGAGGGCAAGCGCGACGCGATCCTCTTCGTGACGCTGACCGGCGAGCTGAAGCCCTTCGAAGAGGAGGAGACCCGCGAGGTGCGGTTGGCGCTGTTCGGGCCCGATGACGACCGCCCGCTGCGCGAGGCGCCGATGGTCGACGGCAAGGCGCTGGTTGGGGTGACCGGGCTGGCGCTGGACGGGCAGTACGCGATCCAGGTGTCGGGGCCGGGCGCCGCCGAGGTGGACTACTCGATCAAGGTCGACATCGTGCCGCCGTGCCCCGTCGACGATCAGCTCGAAGAGAACGACAGCCCCGAGGCGGCGACCGCGCTGAAGGACGGCCAGACCCCCGGCTTGAAGGCGTGCCCCGGCGACGCCGACTGGTACACGATGACCGTGCCCGCCGGCGAGAAGCGCCAGCTCAAGGTGGGCTTCGACGCCGACCGGGCGCCGCTGGCGGTCGAGCGCTTCGACGCGCTGGGTCAGGTCGCCGAGCAGGTGGGCCGGGCGGGCCAGGGCGGCATGGGCCTCGACCTGCCCGGCGACGAGGAGAAGGACGTCACCTCGCTGGTGCGCATCATCCCGGTGGGCGACCGCGAGAATACCTACAGCCTCGAGCTGGCGCCGCCGGAGGACAACAGCGGCGGCCAGGACCAGCAGGACCAGCAGGACCAGCAGGACCAGCAGGACCAGCAGGACCAGCAGGATCAGGAAGACGAGCAGGACGAGCAGGACCAGCAAGACGAGCAGGATCAGCAGGACCAGCAGGACCAGCAGCCGCCCGAGCCGCAGCCGCAGGAGGCCATCGACCTCGACAAGCTGATCGACGCCATCGACGCCCACGAGCGCAACCCGCAGCTCGAGAAGGCCCTCAAGGAGCTGCAGGTCGTGCCGCGCATGGAGGACTACTGATGGCGCGCTCTCGGGCCGCTGGCGGCCGCTGGGCGGCCTCTGGGGGCATTCTGCCCGCGCGCCGGCGTCGCTTCGGCCCGATCCCGGCCCGCTCGACACTGCGCGGGCTGCCGCTGCGCGGGCTGATGCTGAGCGGGCTGATGCTGCTGGGGCTGCTGTTGCCGGCCGTCGCAGCGGCCGAGGGCACGCTGCGGGTGCGGGCCGACCAGACCGAGATCGAGCTCGGCGAGACCGTCACGCTCAAGATCCGCGCCGGCACCGACAGCGGCGCCCGCGGGCAGCTCGAGCTGGCGGCGCCGTCGCTGGACGACTGGAATCTGGTCGGCCAGTCGGAGTCGACCCGGGTCGATGGGTTTCGCGGCACCCGGACGACGACCATCACCCTGCGGCTGCAGCCCAAGAAGGCCGGCACGCTGCGCATCGACCCCTTCACCCTCGAGCTGCCCACCGGGCCCATCCGCTCGGAAGCGATCAGCGTCACCGTGCGCGACGGCGGGGTCGCATCGCCCGACGCGCCGGCCACCCCCGGCCAGTCGCCGGCGACGCCCGGTACGCCGCCCTCCGAGGGGCCGCCCGACGAGGTGGTCTTCCTGCGCTGGGAGGTCGACCGCGACAGCGTCTGGCTCGGCCAGCAGATCGACGCCCGGCTGTACATCTACGTGCGCGAGGGCATCGGCATCCGCGACTTCAAGCCGGGGGAGATCGACCTCGCCGGCTTCTGGAACGAGCAGCACCAGCAGAGCCGTCGCGCGCGGGCCCGACGGCTGGTGGTCGGCGGGCTGCGCTTCGAGCGGCAGGAGGTCGCCCACTACACGCTCTTCCCGCTGCGGGCCGGTGAGCGCGCGCTGCCCGAGGTGGGCGCGGAGATGATCGTGCGCCAGATGCGGGCCTTCGGCGGGCCGCGCAGCCTGATCAATCGGGTGGCGGCGCCGCTGAAGATCACCGTGCGGCCGCTGCCCGACGGCGCGCCCAAGGGCTTCGCCGGGCCGGCTGTCGGGCGGGCGCGGCTTTCGGCGGCGGTCGATCAGCGGCGCATCGACGCCAGCCAGGGGGTGCAGCTGACGCTGGTCACCCGCATCGACGGGCTCATCCAGAACGTGCCGCCCGTCGAGCTGCCGGCGCTGGCTGACTTCAAGGTCTTCCCGGCGGGGGACGAGGCCCGCACCGAGCGCCGCTCGGGCAAGACCCGCGGGGTGCGCACCCAGAGCTGGCTGCTGCGGCCCAACCGCGGCGGCCGGCTGAAGATCCCCGCGCTGCAGCTGCCCTATTTCGACCCGGGGGCCGGGGCCTATCGCACCGCGCGCACCGCGCCGATCACGATCCAGGTGACCGGCGAGCCGGGGGTCGAGCAGGCGGAGGATACGCCGGCGGAGCGCGGGCCGGCCCTGCGCGACATCCACCCCGAGATCGACCCGCAGGCGACCGCCGAGGCCGAGCTGGGGGCGTGGTTCTGGGCCGCGTTGTTCGGCGCGCCGCTGCTGTTCTTGCTGGCCTGGGGCGGTGAGCGGCTGCGCGATCGACGGGACGCGACCGCCGGCAGCCGGGCGGCGCGCACCGCGGCCCGCGACGCCCGGCTGACGCTGGAGCGCATCGGCGAGAAGGGCGGCGAGGCCCGCGCCGGCTACAGCGCCGTCGCCCGGGCGATCATCGACTACCTCGAGACCCGCTTCGCGACGCCGTTCAACGGGCTCACCCGCGACGCCATGGCCGACGCGCTCACCGCCCGCGGGGCCGGGCGGGAGACGATCGACCGCCTGCTCGAAGAGCTCGACGCCTGCGACTTCGCCCGCTTCGCGCCGGCGGCCGACGCGGCGAGCGGGCTGGCGACGGCGGCCGGCCGGGCGGCGGACGCCATCGACGCGCTCGAGCGGGAGGTGAGCCGATGAAGGCCCTGCTCGCGAGGTGCCTGCTCGGGCTGCTGATCACGGCGCTGCCCGCCGCGGCGCAGGAGACCGCGGCGCCGGAAGCCGCGGCGCCGGACGGCGTGGCCGCGGCGGTCTCCGCAGGCAAAGAGGCCTTCTGGAAGGGCGACTTCACCGCCGCCGAGCAGGCCTACGCCCGCGCCGTCGAGCAGGCGCCCACCGTGCCCGACCTCTGGTACAACCGCGGCACCGCCGCCGCCCGGGCCGAGCGCCCGGGTCCGGCGATGCACGCCTTCGAGCAGGCGCTGCTGCTCGCGCCGGGGCACGCCGACGCGGCGCACAACCTCGGCGTGGTCCGCCAGCAGGTCGTCGAGGCGGCCCTCGCCGGGCGCGCGTCGGACAAGCGCAGCATCCTGCCCGGCGAAGACGACGCCGGCACCGGCCTGCTGACCGCGCTCTCGCCGCGCAGCCTGGGCATCCTCTTCGCCATCGGTTGGATCCTGCTCTTCGCCGGCCTGCACGTGGGCCGGCGCACTCGCACGGCGTCGGTGCGCACCGCCGCCAGCTTCGCCGCGGTCGTCTTCGGCCTCGTCGCGCTCGGCGCCGGCGCGCTGCTCTACGGGCGGCAGTCGGTGGTCGGCGATCGGCTCTACGGCGTCGTCGCCAACGAGGGCCCGGCCCGCCAGGGCCCGGGCGAGCAGTATCCGGTCGTGGCCGGCGTCCTGCCCGGGGTCAAGGTGCGCCTCGGCGGCGAAGAGGGCGCCTGGCGCCAGGTCATCCTGCCCGACGGCGGCGGCGCCTGGATGCCCGCCGAGCAGGTCCTGCCGTTGCTGCGGCCCTGACCCGAGTCGGCCGAAGCCCCACCTCAGGCGGGGCGTTGCCGCGCCGGGCCATCCTGTGAGATACGGCAGCACGGTCGCCGGGCACGCGCGCGCGGGCCGCACCCTACCCGAGAGGTCCACCCATGCACGTCGTCCGTTCTGCCCGTTCACTCGCCCTGGCGCTCATCGTCGCGTTGGGCGGCGCCTGCGACTCGGGGGACCCCGCCGAGCAGCCCCCGCTCGACATGGCGCCTGCGCCCGATATGTCGCTCGCGCTCGACATGAGCCCCGACATGCCGCCGGCGCCCGACGCGGGTCCCGATATGGCGCCCGCGCCCGACATGAGCCCCGACATGGCGCCCGACCCCCCGCCGGCGCGCTTCGAGCAGCTCGACCGCTGCCTCGAAGACGTCATCGCCGGCAGCCCGGCCAGCGGCGCGGCGGTGGTCGTCGTCGAGCGCGGCGCGCTGGCCCACGCCGCGGGCCTCGGGCATCGCAACGACCCCGACGCCACCCCCGTCGAGCCGAGCACCCTGTTCCGCTTCGCTTCGATCCTCAAGGGCATGACCGCGCTGGCCCTCTTCACCGAGGTCGAAGCGGGCAACCTCGACGTGCAGACGCCCGTCGCCGAGCTGCTGCCGGCCCTCGCCGAACACGCCGACCCGCGCTGGCAGACGCTCACCGTGCACCACTTGCTGACCCATCAGGGCGGCTTCGCCGACTACGGCGGGGTGCAGGCGCCGGGCGAGCCCGACAGCGTGCTCGGCGAGGTGGTCGAGAGCGCCGCGTTCGCCGAGGCGGCCTACTTCATGGTCGATCCGGGCACCTTCTACAACTACGCCAACCCCAACTACATGCTCGCCGGGCGGGTGCTCGAGGTGCTGACCGGCCAGAGCTATCGCGAGGCGATGCAGGCGCGGGTCTTCGCGCCGCTGGGTATGCAGCGGGCCATGTTCCGCCCGGTCGACGTCATCGCCGATGGCGACTACGCCCGCGGCTCGAGCGTGGACCCCGAGTCGGGCAGCGCGGTGCCGGTGCCCGCCGACGCCTATGACAGCGTATGGGGCCGCCCGGCGGGCATGGGCTGGGCCTCGGCGCTCGACCTCGCCCGCTACGTACAGTTCGTCATCGACGGGGGCCACCTCGGGGATGACCTCGACCCCGAGCCCTGGCTGCCGCCCGTCGGCCCCGAGACCTGGCAGGCGTGGCGCGCCGAGCAGATCGAGGCCGAGTCGCACCTCATCCGCTACGGCGCGGCCCACGGCCTGATCATCGGCCAGGGGTTCTACATCGAGCGGCAGTACCACCCCATCACCACCGTGGGCCACGACGGCAACCTGCAGGGCTATACCAGCGTGATGCTCACCGCGCCCGAGCTGGACCTCGGCGCGCTGGTGCTGATCAACAGCGACTTCCTCAACGGCCCGTTGCACGGTTGCCTGAATACGCTGCTCACCACGAGCGAAGCCGCGCCCGGACCCGCCGAGCCACCCGTTCGCTGGCCCGACCCGCAGACCTTGGGCGACTACGTCGGCACCTTCGACGGCGGCCCCTGGCTGGGCACGATCATCATCAGCCTCGACGAGGCGGCCGGTCTGGTGCTCGACCTGCCCGACGCCGCAGCCGAGGGCATCCCCTTCGAGACGACCGTGCTGCCCTTCGCGCGGGACGTCTTCGTCGTCGACATCTACGACTACCAACGCTTCGTCACCGGCATCCGCCTCGCGCCCGACGAGCCGGTGCACTACCTGCGCAGCCGGTATTTCGTCGGCCACCGCGTCGACGAGGCACCCCAGCAGAAGCGCCGGCGCGCCCTCGATGTCGAGCCGCTGCGCCGCCCCCGCCTGCTCTCCGAGCCCCTGCCGCCGGCCGCCGATCCGCGTCGCTGACGACGATCACCGGTCGATCCGCGCTCCCGAATACGCTATTTTTACATTTGGCGATATTTTTCACTCTTGCTGTATAGGGTGAAGGAGCCGGACATGCGCATCTCCTCCCTTCGGACTCTCGTGGTCCTGGCCGCGCTCGGCGCGCTGCTCGCGCCCGCGGCGGCGTGGGCCCTGCCCGATCACATCTTGCAGGAGGGCCTGCTGCTCGACGCGGACGAGCTGCCGCTCGAGGGTCAGCACCGGCTGCGGGTGCGCCTGTACCCGACCGCGGCCGGCGGCGCGCCGATCTTCGAGGAGGTCCACCCGGCGGTGGTGGTCTTCCAGGGCTACTACGCCATCGCGATCGGCAGCGAGCAGGCGCTGCCACCGGGGCTCTTCGGTCAGCCGGAGCTGTACCTCGGGTTGTCGATCGACGGCGGGGCCGAGCTGACGCCGCGCACCGCGCTGAGCAAGGTGCCGGCGGCGTTTCATGCCGATGTCGCCGTCGACGCGGTGGGGGACATCCACCCGACGTCGGTCAGCATCGGCGAGCGGCAGGTGATCGACGGCAACGGCCGCTGGGTGGGTGATCCGACCGGGCTGCGCGGGCCGCAGGGACCGCGGGGGCCGGCGGGCGCCGAAGGGCCGCAGGGGCCGGAGGGCCCGCGGGGCGCGGCGGGCGGTGACGGCTCGCCGGATACCCCGCAGCAGGTGCGCGACAAGCTCGTGCAGGCCGACGGGGCCGGCTCGGGGATCGACGCCGACCTCTTCGACGGGCTCAACAGCAACCAGTTCGTGCGCACCGCGGCGCAGGTGCGCGATCTGCTGCGCACGGTGGACGGGGCCGGCTCGGGGGTGGACGCCGATCGCTTCGACGGGCTCGACAGCAGCCAGTTCGTGCGCACGGCGGCGCAGGTGCGTGATCTGCTGCGCACGGTGGACGGGGCCGGCTCGGGGGTGGACGCGGATCGGCTCGACGGCGTGGACAGCAGCCAGTTCGTGCGCACCGCCAATCAGGTGCGCGACCTGCTGCGTACGGTGGACGGGGCCGGCTCGGGGGTCGACGCCGACCGCCTCGACGGGCTGGACAGCAGCCAGTTCTTGCGCGCGGACGGCAACGTCACCATCAACGGCAACCTGACCGTCAACGGCACGATCAGCAGCCCGCAGCCCACGAGCCTGAAGGTCTTCAGCGGCAACAACCCGCCGGCGGCCTGCAACGGCGGCAACCGCGGCATGCTGTACTACGACACCAACGACGGGGTCTTCATGGGCTGCAACGGCGCGGCGTGGATCCCGCTGAGCGGCGCGGGCCAGGACAGCCTCGGCCGGGGCAACGTGCAGGTCAGCGGGCACTTCGGCGATACCCGCTCGACGCCCAACGGCTGGAGCAACCTGCCCGGGCGCGACGTGACGTTCAACAAGCGGCGGGCCGACACCGTGCTGCGGGTGACGTGGCAGG
The DNA here is from genome assembly GCA_030427205.1 of bacterium. Lineage (GTDB taxonomy): Bacteria > Myxococcota_A > Bradymonadia > UBA7976 > UBA1532 > JACKDM01. The sequence continues at coordinate 60,022 of JAUHXC010000036.1, forward strand.
ACGTGCTCGGCTACCACATGGTGGGCCACGGCTGGGGCTGCCGCTGGCGCTTGACCATCGACGGCGCGGTGCACGATCGGGCGGTCAACAGCCACACCAGCACCGCCCGCGGCTGGCGCATCCAGCCGATTCAGCAGGAGTGGATCGTGCAGGGTCTGGGCGCGGGCAACCACCGCTACCGGATCCAGCTCTATCGGCCCGACAGCAATACTTCGAGCGAGTGCCTGGCCGGCTGGCCCAACGGCGACACCCACAACTTCATCGCCGTCGAAGAGGTCGAGCCGGGCAACATCGCCGTCGCCCGCCACTTCGGCGATACCCGCTCGTCGCCCGGCGGCTGGGGCGACCTGCCCGGGCGGGCGATCACCATCACCAAGGACCGCGACGATACCTACCTGCAGATCAGCTACCAGGACGTGCTGGGCTATCACATGGTGGGCCACAGCTGGGGCTGCCGCTATCGGCTGACGATGAACGGGCAGGCCGTCGATCGCACGTTCAGCCAGCACACCGGCAGCACCCGCGGCTGGCGCATCGACCCGCGCAACCTGACCTGGGTCATCGACGGGGTCAACCGCGGGCAATATACCTTCCGCATCCAGAACTACAGACCCAACGCCGGCTCGACCAGCGAGTGCCTGGCGGGTTGGCCCAACGGCGATACGGCCAACCACCTCAGCGTGCGCGAGCTCGACCGGGATACGATCTCGATCCGGCGGCATATGTCCGATCGGCGCGATACGCCCAACGGCTGGAGCTATCTGCCCGAGCGCGACGTCAGCCACGTCAAGCAGGCCGGCGGCACCCGGATCCGGGTCACCTACATGGACACCCTGGGCTATCACATGGTGGGCCACGGCTGGGGCTGCCGCTGGCGGCTGGTGGTCGACAACAACGCCTACGGGCGGCCGATCAATACCCACACCAGCACCGGCCGTGGCTGGCGCATCGACCCGACCCGGCTCGAGTGGATCGTGCCCAACCTGGGGGCGGGCAATCACCGCTATCGCATCCAGCTCTATCGCCCGTCGGCTAATACGTCGAGCGAGTGCCTGGCCGGCTGGCCCAACGGCGAGACCGGCAACTTCTTGATGGTGCAGGAGGTCGACTGACGTGCAGGCCTCGCGGGGAGGAGGCGCGCTGCTCGTATTGCTGGGCTGCGCGATGGGCTTTTGGGGCTGTGACGGCGACGGGGGCGACCCGGCCGCCGACATGATGCAGGCGACGGCCGACGGTTCGGGCGGCAGCGGCGGCGCGGGCGGCATGATGGCCGAAGACGTCGGCCCCGATATCGACGCCGGCTGTCCGTGCCCCGGGCAGCAGACGTGCGACGCCGCTGGAGCCTGCGTCGAGCCCGAGGTCTGCGCCGACGACGTCGACTGCCTCGCCGGGCGGCTGTGCCTCGAGGGCGCGTGTCGTCAGGCGTGCCTCGGCGACGGCGAGTGCGGCGACGGCGAGCGCTGTGATCCCGAGGCGGCGGTCTGCGTGCCCGACATGCGCTGCATGGACGACGGCGACTGCCCCGACGGGGCGTGCGACGACGGCGAGTGCGTCGCCCCCTGCGTCGACGGTATGTGCCCCGGGCAGCAGACCTGCGATCCGGCCACCGGCGACTGCGTCGAGCCGGCGGTCTGCGCCGAGGACGTCGACTGCCTCGACGGGCGCATCTGCCTCGACGGGGCCTGCGCGACGCCGTGCGGCGAGGCGGCCGACTGCCCGGGGGCCCAGCAATGCGCGATGGGCCGCTGCGCCGAGCCGGACGTCTGCACCGCCGACCTGGACTGCGTCGCCGATCGGCTGTGCGTGGCCGACGCCTGCGCCGATCCGTGCGGGCGGGCGGGCTGCCCGGGCGGGCTGGTCTGCGACGGCGGCAGCGGGCGCTGCGACGAGGCCGACCCCTGCGCCGACGACGGCGGCTGCTTCGCCGGCCGCCGCTGCGCCGAGGGGCTGTGCGTCGACCCGTGCGTCGAAGACGCCGAGTGCGTCGGGGCCGAGGTCTGCCGCGAGGGCCTGTGCATCATGCCGGTGGACTGCGACTTCGACGCGGCGTGCGGGCCCGGGCGGGTCTGCGTCGAGGGCGCCTGCCAGGACGGCTGCCCGGCGATGCCCTGCCCCGAGGGCGCGATCTGCGACAACGCGAGCGGGCGCTGCGTGGTGCCCGGCGGCTGCGTCGAGGCGGCGGATTGCCAGGGGGCGCAGACCTGCGAGGGTGGATTCTGCGTCGAGCCGGCGTTCTGCAACGGCGACGTCGACTGCCTCGAAGGCCGCGTCTGCCGCGACGGCGCCTGCGTGGGGCTGTGCGAGCGGGACGTCGACTGCGCCGGCAGCCAGCTCTGCGAGGGCGGTCAATGTGTCGAAGGGCCCCGCTGCGGTGACGATGACGACTGCCTCGGCGGGCGGCGCTGCGCCCCCGATCTGGCGGCGTGTATCGATCCGTGCCCCGACGGGTTCTGCCCGGGCGGCCTGGCCTGCGTCGACGGCCTCTGCACCGAGCCGCCGGCCTGCAACGACGACGTCGACTGCGCCGGGACCCGCTTCTGCCGGCTGAACGCCTGCTTCTCGGCGGGCCTCGACGGCCCCTGTGAGGGCCGAGACGCGTGCCCCGAGGCCTGCGTCGACTTCGACTGCGCCGACGCGGTGCCCGGGGCCTGCGATTGCCCCGAGGGCTGGGGCTGTATCGACGATGGCTGCGTCGCGCCGGGCCCGTGCGGGCGCTGCCCCGACGGCTGGCAGTGCGCCGACGACGGCCGCTGCCTGCGCTGCGTCGCCGACGGCGACTGCCCCGGCGGCGGGGTGTGCGACCGCGGCGCGTGCGTCGATCCGCCGGCCTGCGAAGACGACGCGGACTGCCTGCCGGGCCATCGCTGCCCGTTCGGGCGCTGCGAGATCGATTTCGCCGCGTGCCAGGACGATCCGATCGCCGGCGCGGGGCCCGATCTGGCGACGCTGCTGCCGCCGCTGGCCCTCACCCGGCTGACCGCCTGCGACGGCGTCTCCGACTGGTTCCGGGTGGGCGACGCCGATGACGCGCTGCGGGTGACGGTGCGCTTCGCCGCCGACGTCGCGCCGCCGCGGGTGCGGCTGTACCCGGTGCTCGATCCGGGTACGCCGCTGGCCGAGGCCGAGCCGCAGCCCGGCGAGGCCCGGGTGTCCGCGGGTCCGGGCGACTATCTGATCGAAGTCCGGGCGGCGCCCGGCGCGTCGATCGACTATGGCGTCGAGTTCGAGCAGGGCGTCGAGTGCGCCGCCGATCGCTTCGAGCGCCCGTGGGCCAATGACGACCGCGAGCGGGCGCGCACGGTGCCGCCGGGTGTCATCGCGGGCACGCTGTGCGCCGGCGACGAGGACTGGTTCCGCATCGACGTGCCGCGGCGCATGCAGGTCAGCATCGAGGGGGCGACCGCCGAGGTGGACGGCCGGCGGGCCCCGTTGGCCACCGAAGGCCCGCTCACCGTTCGGGTCTCGGCCCTCGGTCGCGCCGACTACACCCTCAGCGTGCTGCCGGTGGCCGACCCCGAAGCGGCCTGTGAGCAGGCCGGGCCGCTGGCGTTCGGGGTCGACGAAGACGCCACCGTCGAAGCCGGCGGCGACGACTTCGCGCCCGCTTGCGGGGCGGCGGGCGGCGCCGAGCGGGTCTTTGCGCTCGATGTGCCGCGCGCCGGGCGACTGACCGCCGATCTGAACGGCGTCGGCGGGGCGCTTTACCTCTATGGTGACTGCGCCGACGCGCCGCTGGCCTGCTCGGCGGCCGCGGGCGGCATCGACACCGAGGTCGAGGAGGGCAGCTACCGCCTCGTCGTCGACGGGCCGTTCGAGGGCACCGTGCGCGTCGATCTGGAGGCGGTGTCGATCCTGTGCGACGACCCGCCGCCGCTCGAGCCCGGGCAGACCGAGATCCCGCTGCCCGTCGGCCCGGCCGACATCGGCGGGGGCTGCACCGACCCCGAGCTGGGGGCGGTCGTGCGCCGCATCGAGGTGGCCGAGCCGTCCATCGCCCGCCTCGCGCTGCAGGGCGGCGGCCCCGAGGCGCTGGTCTCGATCCGCGACGACTGCGCGGCGGTCGAGCCCCTGGCCTGCGGGCTGGCGCCGGACGCGTCTGTCGCGCCCCGCCTCGCGCCGGGCACCTACTTCGCGGTCGTTCAAGGCGCCGGCGCGGTCACCGCCGATCTGATCCTCGAGCCCGTGGGCGACGTCGGCGGCTTCGTCGACGCCTGCGACGGCGCGCCGCTGGCGGTCGGGCCGGGCACCGACCTGCCGCTGCAGGGTGACCTGACCGGAGCCGGCGACAGCGTCGACCTGGCTTTGTGCGCCGGGCTGCCGGCGAGCCCCGACGCGGTCTTCCGCTTCACGCTCGACGCCCGGGCGACGGTGGTGGCCTTCATCGAAGACGCCGCCTTCGGGGCGCGACTGGCGGTGGTCAACGAAGACTGCGGCGTCGCCGAGTGCGGCAGCCCGATGACCGGTGATGTCTTCGCCGATCTCGCGCCGGGCACCTACGGGCTGGTCATGGAGGCCGACGGGTTGGGCGGCGGCCCGTTCCGGGTGCGGCTGCAGGTGCAGTAGACCGCGCAGCCCTCAGCCAACCCTCAGGGCGGCGGCGCGCAGTCCCGGCGACCGGCTTCGCGCGGAGACAGCCGACGGGACTCGCCCAGGCGGGCCAGGATGATCGCCTGGGCTTCGGGGTCGGCCGCCGGATCGAGCGGCTGCGTCACGTAGCGCCCGCTCTGCGGGTCGAGCCGGGTATGCAGCGGCACATAGCCCAGCCCGCCGATGCGCAGCCGACCGTCGGCGCCCGGCGCGAGCCCGACGAAGGCCATCGCCGTCGCCCGCCGCGCCGGCTTCTGCTGATGGCTGACGAAGTTGCCCATCGAGTACAGCACCCACGCCCGCCGACCGCCGCCCTCGACCTCATCCCACGGCTGCAGCACATGCGGGTGATTGCCGACGATCAGATCGACCCCCGCGGCCACCGCCTCCCGGGCCAGCACGGTCTGCTTCGCGCGCGGCTGGGGTCGATACTGGCGGCCCCAATGGGGCGTGAAGACGATGAAGTGCACGTCTTCGCGGGCCCGCAGCCGGCGGATGTCGGCGAGCAACCGGCTTCGCTCGGCGGGCACGTTGCATTCGAGCACCTGATCGGCGGCGTCGCGGTTGCGGTTGAGCCAGCTCGCGCAGGCGACCCAGGCCACCCGCCACGGGCCGACGGTCGTCTCGGTCACCCACGAGCCCCCAGTGCCGCCGCGCCGGGTGCCGACGAAGGGCAGCCGCGCCGCTTCGAGCGCGTCGATCGTCAGGTCGAGCCCGCGCGGGCCGCGATCGAGCGCGTGGTTGTTGGCCGTCGAGACGATGTCGAAGCCGCTCATTCGCAGGTCGGCTGCCAGCCGCGGGTGATAGTTGAAGCGGCGATAGCCGGAGTAGACGACGCCGTCGTAGGCCTCACCCGGGTCGGGGGCCGGGCGCCACCGGGCGTCGAGGCCCGGCGCCAGCGGGCCTTCCAGGTTGGCGTAGGCCAGATCGGCCCGGGCGATCAGCGCGCGGGTCGGGGCCCACAAGCCGGCGAAGCGCCGGGGCTCGGTCCAGGCCTGGGCCTGCAGCTCGCGGTGGATCAAGACATCGCCCACCGCCGACAGCGTCAGCGCGGCGCCGGGCAGGCACGGGGGCAGGGGGTCGGCCGCCGCGGCCCCCGCGGAGAAACACAGCCACGCCAGCAGGGCGAACAGACGACGCATCGGCGCACGATACAGCAATCGGACGGGCAGGGGAGCCGGATCGCGCGGGCTCGAAACGACCGCTCAGATCACCTCGGCCAGCGCGTCGAGCAGCGCCTGCCCGAAGCTCGACCAGCGACCGGGCCCCAGCCCGTGCACCGCGACGAAGTCGGCCTCGGTGCGCGGCTTCGCCGCCGCGATGGCCGCCAGCGTACGGTCGTTGAAGACCACGTACGGCGGCACCCCGCGCCGGCTGGCCTCTTCGGTGCGGAAGCTGCGCAGCGCCTGCACCACCGGGTCGGCGCTGTCGACCTCGACCACCGTCGGCCGCGCCCGCCGGCCGCGCCCCGAGCGGCTCGACTTCGGCGGCGCCTTCATCAGCTCCGGCGGCGGACGAAAACCGGGCTTCGCCCGCCCTTGCATGACCTCCCAGCCGTTGGTCGAGATCTCCAGCAGCGGGTAGCGCCCGCCCGAGATCTGACACAGCCCCTGGTTGACCAGCAGCTGCAGCAGGTTGGCGGTGCCCTGGGTGCCCAGCGGTTTGAGCAGCCCGAAGGTCGACAGCGAGACCAGCGAGGTATCGCCGACGCCTTTGGCCTTCGACCCGGCCAGCATGCCGGCCACCTTGCGCAGCCCGAAGCGCCCCTCGGCCCGGGCGACGCCGGCCAGCGCCTTGCGGATGAGCAGATACTCCTCGTCGGTCGGCGCCTCGAAGCGCAGCCCGGGCATCGCCCCCTCGACGCTGGGATCGCAGCGATCGCAGCCGGGGCAGCCGTCGGGCTCGATCTGCTCGCCGAAGTAGGCCAGCACCTGCAGATGGCGGCAGCGGGGGTCGAAGACGAAGCGCCGCATGCGCTCGAGCTTGTCCAGCTCGGCCCGGCGGTGCATGTCGGCCGACTCGAAGTCGATGCCCAGCGCGAAGGCGTCGTCGGGGGCCTCGGCCACCGCGCGCACCGCCTCGGTGACCGGGTCGCTCCACGCCGCGCCGCTGCGCATCAGCGTGCGCAGCGCCGTATCGAGGCCTTTGCGCCCGTCGTCCCCCAGCGCCCGGGCCAGCTCCCACGGCCGCGCGCCGTCGGGCCCCGCCCGCCGCAGCGCCTGCCACAGCGCCTGCACCCGCATCGGATCGGCGTGGCTCTGCGCGATGAGGAACTCGTGCACCCGGGTGTCGATGTTGTTGAACAGCAGCAGGCAATGGGCCCGCTCGCCATCGCGCCCCGCCCGGCCGACCTCTTGATAGTAGCCCTCGATGGTGCGCGGCAGGTCGACGTGCACCACCGCCCGCACGTCGGCGCGGTCGACGCCCATGCCGAAGGCGTTGGTCGCCACCGCCACCCGCGCCTCGCCGCCCATGAAGCGATCCTGCGCCTGCCGCCGGGCCTCGTCGCCCATGCCGCCGTGATAGGCCACCACCGCCGCGTCGCCCAGCATCTCGCGCACCGCCTGGGCGTAGCGCTCGACCCGCTTGCGGGTGCTGGCGTAGACGATCGCCGCCCCCGCCTTGCCCGCGCCCTCGGTCAGAAACGCGCGCAGCCGGGCCTCGCGATCCTTGTCGCCGCTGCACAGGCGGGCTTCGAGGAACAAGTTCTCCCGCAGGAACCCGTGCACGTGGATCCGCGCGTCGGGCAGGCGCAGCGCGTCGAGGATGTCGGCGCGGACCTCCTCGGTGGCGGTCGCGGTGCACGCCAGCACCCGCGGCGGCTGCAGCCGCTCGACCACCTCGCCCAGCCGGGTATAGTCCGGGCGGAAGTCGTGCCCCCAGCGCGAGATGCAGTGGGCCTCGTCCACCGCGAACAGCGCGATGCGCGCCCGGGCCAGCGCGCGCACGAAGGCGTTGTGGCGAAAGCGCTCCGGCGCGACGTAGACCAGCTTGAGCGCCCCGTCGGCCAGCCGCTCGAGCACCGCCCGCTGCTCGCCGGCCGACTGGCTGCTGTTGACGAAGTCGGCCGCGATGCCCCGGGCCTGCAGGCTGTCGACCTGATCCTTCATCAGCGCGATCAGCGGCGAGACGACCACCGTGACCCCGTCGAGCAGCAGCGCCGGCAGCTGATAGCACAGGCTCTTGCCGGCCCCGGTCGGCATCACCGCCACCGTCGGCCGCCCGGCCATCACGTCGTCGATGACGTCCCGCTGGCCCACGTTGAAGCGGTCGAAGCCGAAGTGCTCGGCGAGCGCGGCGCGCAAGGCATCGGGTGCTGCGGCGTCGACGGCGGCGTCGGGCGCTGCGCCCGGCGGCGCTTCGGACTCGGCGGAGGGGGCTGCTGCCAAGGTCGACTCCCGCAAACAGTCGAAGCGTCGGCGTCCGCCGGGACTTCGGGCCCCCGTGGTACCCGCTCCTGCCAGCGGATTGCAACCGCGGCCCGACCGGCAGGTCGGCGCAGCCCGCCGCCGGGCGAGGATTTCTGCGGCGGGGTCGATTCGAGAAAGCAATGGGGGCCCGCGGCCGGTTGCGGTAGGCTGACGCGATTTCGACGGAGGGCGCCGATGAGCCAGGACGACGACAAGATCCGCGACGTGTTTCGCAAGAAGACCGACCCCCCCGGCCAGCCGACGGTGCTCGAAGACGGTGAGCCCGGGCTGGTCTACTTCCCCGAGATCAGCTGCCGCGCGTGGGAGCACCCCGCCGATCGGGCGGCGCTGACGACGATGCGCAAGGTGCCCGGCTTCGACCTGCTCTTGCGCCGCATGTCGAGCATCGTCACCGAGCCGGCCCTGCGCTCGCTCTACCTCGGCAACGCGGTGCGGGTCTCCGAGAAGCAGTTCCCCGACCTGAACGCCGCGTGGATCCGCACGTGCAAGCAGTTCGACGCCGACCGTGTGCCCGAGCTCTTCGTCACCGCTCAGGGCGGGGTCAACGCGGCGGCGGTCGGCTGGGACCGACCGTTCGTATACATCACCGCCGGTGCGCTCAAGTCGTTGAAGGGCGAAGAGATCCGCTTCGTGCTGGCCCACGAGTTGAGCCATGTGCTGTCCGGGCACGCGCTGTACCGGACGATGATGGACATCATCGTCCGGTACATCCGTCCGCGGTTGGTCTTCATGCCCGCCGCCTGGCTGGTCGTGGCGGGCATCGAACTCGCCCTCAAGGAGTGGAGCCGCAAGTCCGAGCTGTCGTGCGACCGGGCCGGGTTGTTGGCCGTGCAGGACATCGAGCTGGCTCAGCGGATCCACATGAAGATGGCCGGCGGCGGCGACCTCGAGAAGATGAACGTCGACGCGTTCCGCGAGCAGGCGGCCGAGTACGAAGAAGACGGCGATCTGCGCGAGCAGATCCTGCGCCTGCTGATGCTCACTTCGGTCACCCACCCGTTCCCGGTCTTGCGGCTGGCGGAGCTGAGCCGCTGGGCGGAGTCCGGCGAGTATCAGCGCATCCTCGACGGGCACTACCCTCGGCGAAGCGAAGACGATCACGCCGGTGTCCGGGAAGACATCGCCCGCACCGCCGAGACCTACAAGGAGCGCTGGTCGGAGCGAGAGGACGCGCTCGGCAAGCTGGTGCAGGACCTCGGCGGGCTGGTCAGCGGGCGCAGCGAGACGTTGTGGGAAGGCCTCAAGAGCGTCTTCCGCAACCAGGGCTTCGGCGGCTCCAGCTCGGGCAGGGGCGACGACGCGGGCGGCGCTGACGACGGCGCGGTCTACGACACCGACGTCGACGCGGGCGACGACGCCGGCGACGACGACCCGACCCCCGGCGGGAAGACCCTCTGAGCCGCCCGCGGACCCGTGCCGGGCTGACCGCGCTCGCCGCGCTCGCCGCGCTCACCTGGGCCGCCATGGCCCCGGCGGCGCCGCTCGACGACTGGCTCGCCGCCGCCGTCGACCACGAGACGATCGTCGTCGCCCCGCGCATGAAGACGGTCAGCGCGCCCCTCGCCCGGGCCATCGAGCGCGCGCGGCAGAACCCCACCGTACGCGACGTCAGCGACCCCACGCTCGACGACCTGAAGCGCGGCCTGGGCTTCGACCTCTTCACCCGCGGCGCGCTCGCCGAGGCCGGCTTCGACGTCGACGGGCCGCTGCTGCTGGCCAACAGCCGCGACAGCGGGCTGACCGCCGTCGCCGTGGCCGACGGGGCGCGGGTCGGCGCCTGGCTCGAGCAGGTGACCGGCATGACGCCGGGCACCGTCGGCGGGCAGGCCGGCTGGCGCGGCCCGGATGGGGTCGCGCTGATCGCCGACGGCGTGCTCTACGCCGCCGCCAGCGAAGCCGCGTTGACCGCCCTGCGCGCCGCGCGGGCCGACGACGGCCGCGACCCGGTGGCCGGCTGCCCGCGGGCCCGCGGCGCCGCCGATCTCTACGTCTGGCTGCGCCGCGACATCGGCCGCACCTGCTTGACGGTGCGTATCGACCCGGGCCGGATCCGCCTCGACGCCCGGGTGCACGCGACCGACATGAAACCCGCCGACTGGCTGAAGCCCGCAGGCGACCTGCCCGGGCTGCGGCCCGATCCGGCGATGGCCCTGGGCATCAACCCGGGCCCGGCGCTCTCGGCGACGCTCAGCGCGGCGCTCGACCCGGCCCGCGCGCCGTTCGTCGGGCCGCTGGCGCTCAACCTGGGCCCCGGCGCGCTCGACGTGCTCTTCGCCCTGCAGCCGGCCGACGCCTCCCTGCTCGATCGCTTCGTAGAGGCCGCCAGGGGCCGCCCGGATGTCATCCTCGACCCCGCCCGTGGGGGGCTGCGGCGCATCGCCGTCAAGCCCGTGCAGGGGCAGCCGGCGCCGCCGGTGAGCCAGATCTGGCTCGGCACGGCCCACGGACGCACCTGGATCGGCACCGATCGAGCCCCCATCGACCGCGGCCCTGGTGCGGCGCCGACCACCGGCCTGTCGGCCGATCTCTTCCCCGGCGCCGGGTTGACGCTCTATCTGCGGCCGGGCGGGCTGCCCCATGACGGCGGCCCCTGGGCCGACGCCGTGGCGCCGCAGCTGACGAAGCTGGGGCTGGACATCCGCGGCTTGCAGGACTTCGCCGGCGCCTTCGCGTGGCTGTGGGCGCACGTGGGCGAGCTGGGGCTGGCGGTGCGGCCCGACGGCGCGCGCTGGCGCATCTCGATCGAGGCGGTGACGTTGTGAGGCGGTTGATCGCGCTGAGTCTGGCCCTGGCGCTCACCGCGCCCGGCTGCAGCGGCTGTGGAGAAGAGCCCGCCGAGCCGGCGACGGTCGAGAAGGCTGCCGCGGTCTCGGCCGAAGCCGCGGAGCCCGAGGCGCAGGTCACGCCGAACGCGGCGCCGAAAGAAGAGGCGGCGCCGCACCCGCTGGCCGCCGGCTGGCGCCGCGCCGTGCCGGCCGAGCCGCACCCCGAGGCCCGTGGCCTCTACCGTCGGGCGATCGAGCGGATCCACGCCGGCGCGCCGGACGACGCCGCGCCGCTCTTCGCGCGATTGCGGGCCGACTTCGCCGAGACCCGCTTCGCCGCGCGCTTGAAGGGCGGCGGCGACCCGGCGGCGACCGCGGCGCTGCTGGGCCTGGCGGCCACCGTCGGCGCGGCGACCTTCATCGGCGCCGCCCGCAGCCTGAGCCGCCCGCGCGCGGCGCCTCCCACGCCCTGAGAGACCGGCGCCGGCCTCAGCCCACCCAGCGGGCGACGTCGGCGAGCTGGAAGGGGAAGTACGCGTCCTCGGTGACGCAGCGCTTGCGGTCGAAGTCCTCGCCCGCCGCCACGCAGCGATCGGGGGCCCACGTCGGCTCGTCGATGATGCTCGGCGTGCAGTGGCGCAGCATGGCCCCGAAGACCTCCAGCAGAATCGCCGAGCCGGTGGGCCCCAGCCGCTGCCCGCTCTCGAGCAGCTCGGCCTCGCGCAGCACGTAGTAGAACAGCGGCGTGGCCGCGTTGAGCCCCTCGAGCCCGTCGCCGGTGAGCTGCGGGTCGAAGTTCGGATCGACCGCCGTGTACTTCGCCGCCAGCGCCTTGGCCACCGCCTGCCCCGACGGCAGGCTCAGCGCGTTGCCCCGCAGCAGGTTGCGGAACGCCAGGGCCCGATCGAGCGGGTTGTTGCTGCCGACCACCGGCAGGTTCTGCAGCTCGTCGGCGAGCAGCGGGTCGACCGCTTTGCACAGCCGCGGCTGAACGCAGGCGTCGACCGGCAGCAGGTAGCGCCAGTCGACCGCGAGCGCCGGCGGCACCTCGCCGAAGCCGCGCAGGTCGAAGCGCGGGTCGAAGAGCGCCACGTCGAGGTTGTTGGCGTTCACCGCGTAGCGCGAGCGCACCAGCGTATGGCCCACCCGATAGGCGGCCACCGAGAACTCCACCGGCATGGCCAGCGCGCCGTCGGCGTCGGGCTTCAGGAAGTACGGGAACGCCAGATCGCCGCCGATGAGCGCCTCGACGGCCTGCGTGTAGACCTTGCGATCGCACAGCCGCTTGAGCAGGTCGAAGAGCACCAGCCACTGATAGTGGAACCGGGTCTCGCGCTGGGCCTCTTCGAAGCGCTGCTCGGCGTTGCCGCCGTCCAGCCGCACCCGCTCGGCGTACAGCCGATTGTGGAAGCGATGGAAGAGCAGCTGCATCTGGGCGACGAAGATGTTCTCGTCGTTGCGCGGATCACCGATCAGCGCGACGCCGCCCGGCGAGCGGGCGAGGTCGACGCCATTGGCGCCGACCGCCAGCAGACCGGGCCGCCCGGGGTCGTAGATGTGCGGGCTGGCCTCCGGCCCGAAGCCATAGACGCAGTCCAGATCGAGGCTCGGCGAGCGCACGTTGGGCAGCGCGGCGATCGCCTTGTCGCTGAGCGGAGAGCCGCGCAGCTTCGACTCGGTGTCCAGGGTGATGTCGTGGTCGATGAACTGCGCGAAGAAGATGTAGCCGGCCGGGATGTCACAGTTGGCCGACTCGCCGTCGAAGTCGTGCATGAGACCGCCGGGGCCGCCGAGCAGGGCGGCCTGCTCTTCGCTGACGGGCAGCCCGGGCAGGGTGAAGAGGCGGCCGAAGCGGGAGACCGCGCTGTGCGGGCAACCGCGGGCCTTGCTGACGCCGTGATGGCAGATGGTGCGAGACTGCATGAGTCACTCCTGAGGTGTCATGGGTGTCATCATCACAGATGACACCCGAAGTCGGGCGGGGCCCGGCACGGCGCACGTCGAGCGCTACAGACGCCGTGTCTGTCGTGCTGGCTCCCGGGATGTATTGCCGAAGCCCCGTCAGTCTCGCGATCTGGGTTATAAGGGTCAAGCCATATAGGCTTCCATCGCATTTCACTTCATTTCGGGCATCTCGCGCGCTGCGGGCTTGTTCGGCGCTGATTCCCGGGTATGGTGCGTGGCGCAACGGCGCGGGAGGCCGACCTCGGTGCAGCAGCGGTCAGCGAGCGGAAGGCGGGATGTCGGGCGGCCGGCGGGCGATCAGCCGGGGTATGTGTCGCGCACCACCAGCACCGGGCACGGCGCCGCCCGCAGCACCTTCTCGGCCACGCTGCCCATGAGCAGGTGCGAGAGCCCGCTGCGGCCGTGGGTGCCCATCACGATCAGCTCGGCGCCGATGGCTTTGGCCCGCTCGACGATCGAGACATGGGCCACGCCGCCTTTGACCACCTCGTGGTGCGGCGCGTTGGCCAGGTCGTCGACGCTCTCGACCATCTCGTCGAGCAGCCGCCGCGACTCCTCGCCGAGGAAGGCGTCCATGGTCACTTCGCGCCCGTCCGGGGTGCGCACGAGCACCGCGCCCGCCGTGAAGGGCACCTCGTGCACGTGCAGCAGCTCGAGCTCGGCTTCGAATGTCTGCGCCATGGTCAGCGCCGCCGCCACCGCCGCCCGGGAGCAGTCGGAGAAGTCCACCGGCACCAGGATCTTCGAGATCGCCTTCATCGCGTCCTCCGTCGCGTCGAATATCGCGCTGGGCCCCGCCAGCCGCCGCGCGCGTCGGCGGCCCAGGCCCCGCTCGCCCGACGGTATATCCGGGGGCCGGCGAGATGTCCATCGGCGCGGGCCGGGGCGGTTCCTACGGCTGCTGGCCGTCATGATCGGGCTGCTCCTCGGCCCGCTGCTGGCCCCGCCGGCCAGCGCCCACGACGCCGGCCTGGCCCGGATCGCGGTGACCGCCGCCGACCAGCCCGCCGTCGGGCTGCAGCTCGACGGGCGCATCGCCGACATCGTGCAGATCCTGGGCTTGCCCGAGAAGGTGCCGTTGCCGCCGCGGGTCTTCGAGGCGGCGCTGCCCGGCGCGCTGCCCACATGGCTGGCGGTCGAGGCCGACGGCGCGCCCTGCCCGTTGACGCTCGACAGCTGGGGGCGCCTCGACGCCCTGGCGTTGCGGTTGCAGGTCACCGCCGCGTGTCCCGCGATCCCCCGCGATCTCACCGTGCGCTGGCCCGCGGCGGGTCACCCGGGGCTGCGCTGGGCGGCGCTCGTCGTGATCGACGGGCAGGAGACCGCGGTGCCGCTGGTGCTCGACCGCGGCCTCGAAGACGTGACCGTGCGGGTCGGCGACCCGCCGCCGATCGGCGAGACGCTGTGGACCTTCGGGCTGCTCGGCGCCGAACACATCGCGATCGGTTGGGATCATCTCGCCTTTCTATTGGCGCTGGTGCTCGGCTGCGGGCGATTGCGCCGGCTGCTGGCGGTGGTCACGTCGTTCACCGTGGCCCACAGCCTGACGCTGGCCCTGGGGGCCACCGGCCTCGTCGAGCTGCCGCCGCTGCTCGTCGAGCCGGTGATCGCGCTCTCGATCGCCGTCGCGGCGGCTCTGGCGCTGTACCGGCTGCGCGCGGGCACGTTGGATCACCCGGGGCGGCCCGACGCCGCCGTCGACGGCGGCCCGTGGGCCCTGATCGCGATCTGCTTCGGCTTCGGGCTCATCCACGGGTTCGGCTTCGCCGGCCTGCTCGCCGACATGCTGCCGGCGGGCGGCGATCGGCTGTGGCCGCTGCTGGGCTTCAACCTGGGGGTCGAGGTCGGTCAGGTGGCGCTGGTGGCGCTCGCTTTTCCGGCGCTGGTGGCCATCGGCCGGCGCGGCGCGGCGCGGCGGGTCTTCGGCGCGTTGTTGGCCGGGTTGGTGGCGCTGGGTCTGGCGGTCACGGTGCTGCGGGTGATCTGACCTGCTCGGCGCCGGCCGACGCCGAGAGCGCCGCCGCGATGCGCCGTACGTCGTGGGCGGCCGACCCGTCGAGCACCGCGCGGACCACGCCCGCCCGATCGGCGACCACCACCCGGGGCAGCGTCATGGTGCGCTTGCCCGCGCCGCGCTGCTCGACGCCCAGGTCGCGGGCGATGGTGCCGAAGCGATCGTAGATCACCCGCGCGTCGCCCCAACCGCGGGCGGCCAGCCACGGCTGCACCACGTCCGGCGACTCACCGCAGGCCACCAGCGTCACGTCAGCGCCTTTCAACAGGCCGCCGCGGGCCCCGCGCATCGCCGCCAGACCCTTCTCGCAGGGCGCGCACCACGTCGCGAAGAGCACCACGACCCGGCCGTCGGCGGGCTCTTGCAGCACCATGGTCCGGTTGATGACCCGGTCTTCGGCGTCCCAGCCGGCGAACCACGGCAGCGGCGTACCGACCGCCGGACCGGCGAGCAGGGCGGCGACGAGCAGGGTGGGCAGCAGGCCGGTCATCGGGCCGCCGCGTCGACGCGGGCGATCGGCAGGACGCCGCTCAGGCTGCCGGCGAGCAGCGGCGCCAGCTTCGCGCCGTCGATCTCGCCGGCGAGCCGGGTGCGGGCCCGCGACTCGTCCCGCGGATCGACCGCCGCGATGCCCGGCAGCTCGAGGGTCACCAGCTCGGCGCCCGCGCAGCGCTCGAGCCTCACCCGCAGCGTCAGCCGGCAGGTCGGTCCGAGGCCGCCTCGACGGCAGACGACCTCGCCGCTCGGGCGCGCGAGCAGGCCGCGACACGCACCGCGGTGGGGCGCGACCCCCAGCCGTGAGAAGCCGTCGATCAGGCCGTCCTCGACCCGCGCGGCCCAGGGCCCGTCGAAGCCGAGCGCCGGGGCGACGCCGATCATCAGCCCCGCCGCGCGCCGGGCGGCCTCGCCCTGCAGCGCCCGGTAGAGGGCGCGGTCTTCGGCGAAGTCAGCCGGCACGCCGCCCACGATCGCCGCGCGCTGCCAGCCCGCGCGGGCCAGCTCGGCGAAGTGGAACTCGGCGGTGCGCAGCGCCGTGGTGAACGGGATCCAGCGCTCGGCGCCGAGAGACAGCGCCGGGCCGGCCGCCGCGCGGAAGCGGGCCGACGGCTCGGCCGCCGCGTCGCGCAGGGCCCCGCCGGCCTCGGCCCGATCGAGCACCGCGACCGCCGTACAGCCGTCGGGGGCCGCAGGCCGCGGGCAGCGCTGCAGCGCCCGCGGCGTGCGGATGAGCTCCGCCCGGTCGAAGGTGGTCTCGGTGATGATCTGCTGCTCGGAGCGCTCGACCGATCCGGCGCTCGACTGCTGCGTCTCGACCGTCAGCCGCGCGGTGATGCGGGCCCGGATCTGGGCCGACAGCCGCACCCGGGCGTCATCGGCCGCCGCCAGCGCGGTCGGCCCCTGGCCCTCGGCGACGATGAATCGGGATTCGGGATACGGGGCGAGCGGGTCGGGCGGGGCATCGGGCGTGCCCCCGCAGCCGAGCAGGCACGCGGTCACGCACAGGGCGGCCCACCTCACTGGGGCCAGGCCACGGCCGCCCAGTGCCCCCGCGCGTCGCGGGCCAGCCGATGCCCGTGCCCCGGCAGCCGGGCGGGGTCGATCGGCCGCGGGCTCCGGCAGACGACCACCGCGTCGACCACCTCCGCCTCGCGGGCGCTCGCGTGGTCGAACGCGACGTGCAGCTCGAGCACATAGCCCACGCCCTCGACGGGATCGGCCCGGCGCTGGCGCAGCAGCAGCTGACCGCCGCCGGCCTGGGTGCCGGCCACCGGCAGGCGGGCCGGGTCGATGCCCACCGCCTTCTGATGGGCCGCGACCACTGGATCGGCGGCTTTGATCAACGGCTCACCGGCGGCGCTGAACAGCTTCTGCTGCGCCGCGCAGCGCACATCGGCGCCGGCGTCGAAGCGGATGATCTGGCGGGTGCTGCCCACCGTATCGTCGACCGGCCCCGCGCTGCGCACCATGCCCCGGTTCACCCCGGGGCCTTTGTGGTGCAGATCGGCGATCGCCATCAGCAGCGCCGCTTCGGCCGGGGCGCCCACCGGCAGGCTGCTCTCGCCGCACACCGCGGCGGGGCAGGTCGGGCTCGGGCCGGTCTCTTCGCGATCGAGGCGGCGCGGGTCGTGCTCGCTGCGGGCGTCGGCGGCGAGCAGGAAGGCCCGCGGCCCGCTCAGCGAGACGAGCACCTCGTACAGCCGCGGATCGTCGGGGTCGTCGATGGCGCGCAAGGGGTCGCGGCTGCCGGCCAGCCGGCGCATCGACGCGGAGGGGGGCGGGATGCCCAGCGCCGCCAGCGGCAGCGACGGGCTCACCCGCTGCCCGCCGGGGCCCGGATCGGGCAGATCGTCGGGGGCCACGGCGCCGCACGCGGCGAGGCCGGTGGCCAGCGCGGCGCACAGCAGGAGGGGCAGGGGGCGCACCGGAAGGTTACTGGTTCTGCAGGCGGTCGAGCTGCATGTCGAGGTCCTTGAACTCGGCCTCGGAGCGCGCCTTGAGAGCGGCCCGCTGCTTCTGGCTGAGCTCGTTCATCCGGTCGAAGGCGCCGGCGAAGGACTCGGGGTCGAGGCAGACGAGCGCGTAGTACTGCTTGTCGTCGCCTTCGCTGACGTGGGCGATGCGGGTGCGTGTGCCGACCAGGGTCTGATCGACGATCTGGCGGCTGACCTGGGTGGTGAGCTCTTCGGTGAAGTCCTTGCCGTCGGTCTCGCCGGACTGCTGGTAGTCCTTGATCATGCCCTCGACCTTGGTGGCCAGCTCACGGGCGAGCGCGTCGCGGCCCCGGGCCTCGGCGGTGGTCTTTGCCATGCCCAGGTTGCCGCGGTGCTTGGCGATGCCGACGCCGCAGGCGTCGGGCGGGGTGAGGGCCCACTTGGGCGTATTCTCGGGCACGCCCTCGCTCTTGACCTGATCGCCGCCGCAGCCGAAGCAGAGCATGGCGCCGAGGGAGGCGCCGATCAACGCGTGGAGAGTCTTCATTCGGGGGATCCTTTCGGTGTTCGGCGCGCCGCTTCCGGGCGCGCGTATTGGGTATCGTATGAGCCGTGAGCGGCCGCCCGACAGCGCCATCGGCGGTATATTCATGCAATCGGCCGATCGATGGCATTTTTTTCGACACGTCGGGGCGCGCTCGACGTACATCCCACTCGCATGCTCTAATCTGCGCCGCAACCCGCCGATCGAGGACAACTCCATGACGCAGCGTCTCACCGGCCGACTGGCTTTCCTGGGCCTCGCCGCCCTCACCCTGACCGTCTTCATGCCCGGCTGTACGCCGGACGATGGCGGCGGCAGCGATCCGGATCCGGTCGTCATCCCCCAGCTGCCCGAGCCCGAGGCGGAGCCCGAGCCCGCCGAGGAGCCGGAGCCGCAGCCCGAGCCCGAGCCCGTCGAAGAGCCCGAGCCGCAGCCGGAGCCCGAGCCGCAGCCCGAGCCCGAGCCCGAGCCGGCCAAGGACTGCACCGTCGAGAACGACTTCGCCGGCGCGGCCTACGAGCGGCTGCGCACCGAGGACGACGCGGTGCGCTACCTGTCGTTCTCCAGCACCGAGCCGCCCACCCGGGCGATGATCCTCGAGTTCCCCAACGGCCGCGGCGGCCCCGTGCCGGGCACCTACGATCTGGCCGAGATGGACCTCAACGAGTGCCAGGCGTGCCTCTTCGCCATCGAAGGCCTCGACCTGCAGACCGGCGATCGGGTCGGCACGCTGCTGCCCACCAGCGGCACCCTCGAGATCACCCAGGTCGGCGAGGTGGGCGAGACCTTCGTCGCCGAGCTGCGCGGGGTGACCTTCGAGCAGCACGACATCCGCGAGGCGCCGCTCGGCGGCGGGGTCAACGCGACCAAGGTCGAAGACGGCGTGACCCTGTGCGCCGCCGAGCAGCGCATCGAGCAGACCGTGCTGCCCAGCCCGGCCCGGGTCGGCGAGTCGGTGCACGACTTCCAGCTGCAGAACTGCGAGACCGAGGAGTTCGTCTCGATGCACGAGATGACCGCCTCGACCCCGCTCTTGTGGATCGTCGCCAGCGCCGGTTGGTGCAGCGCGTGCCGGCAGTACCTGCCGGGGGTCTTCAACCTGATGTCCGAGGTGCTGCACGAGCAGGCGCGGCTGATGATCGTCGTCGGCGAGAACGCCGCGTTCGACGCGCCGAGCCTCTCGTACTGCCGGCGCTACGCCAGCCACTACGGCCTCGAAGACGCCAGCCTGTTCTACATCGATCACGACGGCTTCGCGTCGTTCGCCACGATGTTCGGCCACATGAACGTCTACACCGACCAGAACGGCGCCTTCGGCCTGCCGTGGAACGCGCTGCTCACCGGCGAGGTGGGCGAGGTGACCTACACCTACTCCGACCGCTCGGGGCAGCCCGAGACCCTCGTCGACTACCTGCAGGGCGCCGGGCTCGACGTCGAGTAACCCGCGCCCCGGCCGCCTCAGGCCGCCTCCCGGGGCTGCGCCTCGGACCCCACCACCTCCTCGAGCATGACCGGATGGGCGAAGCGGCAGCCGTGCCGCTCCACCAGCCCGTTGGCCAGCGTCAGCGGGTCGACCGGCGCCTGCCGGGCGTCCGCCCGCAGCACGTAGCCCCGGTCGAGGAACCGGATCGGACGCTCGACCGCCCAGCCGTCGGCGCGGATGGCGTGCGCCGCCGTCGCCGCCGAGGTGCCCGCCGGAAACTGGGCCACCACCGCGCCGGTGGGGCACAGCAGCAGCGCCTTGCGCACGAGCACCGGCGTCGCGTCGGGCAGGGGCGGGTCGCCGACGTCGTCCGGGGCGAGCAGCGGCGCGCGGGCGTCGGCGCGGATCCAGCGCAGGATCGTGCGCCGATCGGGCTCGGGCCGCCCGATCCGATCGAGCAGTGAGCGGCGCACGAGCAAGGCGTGGCGCCGGGCGAGCGGCACCACCGCCCACGCCGGGGCGGGCTGCAGCGCCTCGGGGGCGCGGGGCACGACGAAGGCGCACGACGATACGTACACCGGCACCCGCCGACCGGCGCGGTGAAAATAGGACTCCATGGTGCTGTCTCCTGGTCCGGGGTGAGCCCCCAGCGTTCCAGGACACTCTAGCGGACCCCTGTTGCCACCCCTCCGTCAGCAGAGATCGCGGGCGGCCCGGTTTTCCCCTGGTCTACGGTCCCGCGGGCGTGCCGACCGGGCGACAGATCGCCAGCGGCCGCACGTCACATGCAATCAGCGCCACAGCCCCGCGCACCGAGCCGCGGCTGCTGGTACACTCGTGCACCTCAACACCGGGATGCCTGCCTCGATGTCGAACCTCTCCCGCGCGCTGATCGGGCTGCTCGCCGCGCTCGCCGGGCCGGCGCTGGCCCAGACGCCAGCCGCCCCAGCGCCCGCCGAGCCCGCCCCTGCGCCCGCCGAGCCCGCCCCTGCGCCCGCCGAGCCCGCCCCGGCGCCCGCCGCAGCAGAGAGCGCCGAGCCGCCCGCCGAGGCGTCGCCCGCGGCGTCCGCAGAGACCGCGACCCCGCTGCAGATCATCCCCGGCCCCGATCGGGTCTTCATCGACCGCGTCAGCGCCGCCGAGGGCGGGTTCACCGGCCTCGACCGGCTGGCCACCGCCACCATCGGCCCGCTCGGCACCCTGCGGCTGCGGGCGGGCGTCACCCACTTCGAGGCGCTCGACTTCCCGGTGGACGAGGCGACGAACATCTACACCGCCACCGAGTTCGCGCTGTCGGGCACGCCGGTCTCGTTCGCCGAGGTCACCTTCGGGGTGCGGGCGACGAGCAACGCCAACGACGCCTCGCTGCCCCGGGTGCTGCAGTCGGTGGGCGACGCCACCTTCGGGCTCAAGCTGGGCTGGACGTTCTTCGATACGCTCTCGGCGGCGGCGACCGTCGAGGCGCAGCTCGTCGGGCTGGTGGGCGGCGGCGGGCTGGCCTCCGACGGCACCTCGTATCGCTGGCGCGGCGTGCTCACCGGCGACTTCCACCGCGGCTTCGACATCCCCGCGCGGCTGACCTTCGCGCTGGGCTACGACGTCGAGAACCGCGAAGCGCTCTTCGCCGACGAGCTGCAGGAGCCGGGCGTCGTCACCGAGTGGGGCCTGCAGGCCTATCGCTACGACCGGGTCATGGCCGCGCTGGGGCTCGAGATCCCGATGCACCGCTTCGGCGGGGTCTTCGTCGAGTACCACATCGGCACCCCGCTGCAGGTCGAACTCACCCGCCGCGGGCCGGGCTCGAACGACTTTACCTTCGACGTGGTGCCCCACTGGGTGACCCCCGGGCTGCGGGCCTTCCCCGTGCCCGAGCTGGCCGTCGACTTCGCGCTGCGCTACGGCCTGTCCGACAGCGTCTACACCGGCGTGCCGGCGACGCCGCCCTGGGCGCTGCAGATCGCGCTGACCTACACCCTAGACCCGCGCCCCGAGGTGACCGAGCGCGAGGTCGTGCGCGAGGTGAAGCCGCCGCCGCTCGCCCGGGTGGGCGGCACGGTGGTCGACGGCGGGACGCAGGCCCCCATCGCCGGCGCGATCATCGAGTTCGGGGCTGGCCTCAGCCCGCAGCTGACCGGCCCCGACGGGCGGTTCGTCGGCTATCGGCTCGAGCGCGGCGGCCCGATGACGCTGCGCGCCCGGGCCGAGGGCTACCAGCCCGCCGACGCCGATATCGAGGTGAGCCCCGGCGGCGAGGTGCAGGTGCCCTTCGCCCTGACCGCCGCGCCGCCGCCGCCGCCGGGCGCGGTCGAGGTGCGGGTCGTCGACGCCGACGGCGATGCGCTTCCAGCCGACGTGCGGGTCCTGGCCGCCGACGGCCCGAGCGGCCGGGCGACCGACGGGCGGGCCTTCCGCGCCGAGCTGCCCGCCGGGCGCTACGTGGTCGCGGCGAAGGGCGAGGGCGGCGTCGGCGAGCAGACGGTGTCGGTCGCCGCGGGCCAGACGGCGACGGTGAAGATGACGCTCGCCGCCGTCGAAGGCGCCGAGGCCGGCAAGAAGACCCGTAAAAGGGCCAAGAAGACGCCCACCAAGGCCGCCAGGAGCGCCGCCAAGGGCCGCAAACGCGCGCGCCCTGCCGCCGGGTCTGCTGCGAAGACGCCGGCCACCCGCGGCCGCCGGGCGCGCTTCCCGACGATCCGCTTCACCTCGGGCAAGGCCCGGCTGAGCGGCGCGGCCAAGAGCGCGCTCGACGGCGTCGCCCGGACCTTGAAGGCCCGAAAGGGGCTGCGGGTGCGCATCGCGGCCTACACCGACAACCGCGGCTCGCCGGCCGAACTCGATCGGTTGAGCAACCAGCGGGCGCGCGCGGTCAAAGACTATCTGATGAGCAAGGGCATCGAGGGCCGTCGGCTCTCGGCCCGGGGCTACGGCAAGTCCAAGCCGGTGGCCCCCAACCTCACCGCCAGCGGGCGGGCCCGCAACAACCGGGTCGAGTTCCGGGTGCTGGGAGGCAAGTGATGGATCCCACGCGGTTCAACCCCGTTCGTCTTCTGTTCTTCGGCCTGGGCCTCGTGGCGCTCGCCGGCTGCGGGCGCACCGACCTGGCGTGCCGCTCGCACAACGACTGCGGCAACGAGCGGGTCTGCCTCGGCGGGCAATGCTTCGGCGGCCCGGCCTGCGTCGAGGGCCTGTGCCCCACCGGCCAGATCTGCGTCGCCGATACCTGCGTCGACGAGAGCGCGCTGCCCGGTCAGTGCGTCGACGACGGCGAGTGCCCGCCGGGCGCGCAGTGCATCGAGGGGGCGTGCATCGTCGACTGCACCGGCGGCGGCTGCGTGCCCCGCTGCGACGGCGGCAGCTGCGGTGACGCGATCGTCTCGCCCGAATGCGGCCTCGACGAAGACTGCGGGCCGGGGCGCATCTGCGAGGGCGGGGCGTGCATGCCCGGCTGCCGGGTCGACCAGGAGTGCCCCGCGGGGCTGATCTGCGTCGACGACGCCTGCCAGCCGCCCGAGCGCTGCCGCAATACCAACGACTGCTCGCCGCCGCTCCTGTGCGCGGCCGATGGTGACTGCGTCGAGTGCCTCGGCGAGGCCGACTGCCCGTTCGGTTTCGACTGCGTCGACCGGGTCTGCACCCCGGCCCCCGACTGCGCCGACGACGAGCAGTGCCCGGCGGGCTTCCTCTGCGCCGACGGCCGCTGCCAGCCGGGCGCCGGCTGCCGCGACGACGTCGACTGCGGGGCCGACCGCATCTGCGTGGGCGGCGAGTGCGTGCAGGCCGGCTGCCGGGCCGACGGCGACTGCCCCCGGGGCGAGGTCTGCGAGCAGAGCCGCTGCGTGCCCGCGCCTGAGTGCCGCGGTGACGCCGACTGCCCGGCGGAGTTCGACTGCGTCGACGGGCAGTGCCGCTTCGCCCCGGAGTGCCTGCAGGACCGCGACTGCGCGCCGGGCGAGATCTGCGTCGAGCGGGCGTGCGTGGCCGAGGTGCAGTGCCGGGTCGATCGCGACTGCCCCGAGACCTTCCTCTGCGCCAACGGGCGCTGCGTCTTTGGTCCGGAGTGCCTCGACGACGGCGACTGCCCGCCGCAGACGAGCTGCGACGAGGGCCTGTGCGTCGCGCTGCCCGAGTGCGTGCGCGACCGCGACTGCGGCGCGGGGCTCGAATGCCGCGATCAGCAGTGCGTGCCCGAGCCCGAGTGCCGCGACGACCAGGACTGCCCCTTCGGCACCCGCTGTCAGGCCGAGCGCTGCGTCTTCGTGCCCGACTGCCGCTTCGACGCCGACTGCCCCGCCGGCGAGCGCTGCCAGGACAACCGCTGCGTCGAGGAGGGCTGCCTCGGCGACGCCGACTGCGACGGCGGCCTGATCTGCGACGACGGGGCCTGCGTGCCGCCGCCGTGCCAGACCAACGAGCAGTGCGTGCCGCCGCTCGGCTGCGTCAACGGCGCCTGCTTGCCGGTGGAGTGCCTCGTCGACCGCGACTGCCCCATCGGCAGCGAGTGCCGCGGCAACCGCTGCTTCGCCGACGCCAACTGCCGGGTCGACGACGACTGCGCGCCGGGCAGCCGCTGCCAGGGCGGGGCCTGCGTGGTGCAGGGCTGCGTGGCCGACCGCGAGTGCGCCGACGACGAGCAGTGCGAGCTCGGTCGCTGCGTGGCGGCGGTGTGCGACGTCGACGGCTCGTGCGGGCCCGACCTCGACTGCATCGGCGGGCGCTGCGTGCCGCGCATCTTGTGCGAGCGGGCCGCCGATTGCCCCGACCCGCTGCGCTGCATCGACGGCCGCTGTCGACTGGGCGAGCAGTGCGAGCGGGACGACGAGTGCCCCGGCCCGCTGGAGTGCGTCTTCGGGCTGTGCATCATCCCGCCGCCGGCGGAGTGCGTGCGCGACGATGACTGCGGGGCCGCCGAGAGCTGCTTCTTCGGGCAGTGCGTGCCCGGCGGCGACAACCGCTGCCGCGACGACGGCAACTGCGGCGATGGCTTCGTCTGCGACGACGGCCGCTGCGTCGCCAACGGCTGCGTCATCGACGAGCAGTGCCTGGCCGGCGAGGTCTGCCAGGGCGGGGTCTGCGTGCCGGCCCCCGAGTGCCGCCGCGACGCCGACTGCGAGGCGGGCGAGCAATGCCGCGGCGGGGTCTGCGCGTTCGCCGGCGAGTGCCGCCAGGCCTTCGACTGCGGGGTGGGATTCATCTGCGAAGACTTCCGCTGCGTGCCGCTCGGCGAGTGCGGCCCGGGCCGGCCGTGCCCCGCCGGCGAGATCTGCGAGGGTTTTCAATGCGTGCCCGACGGGGCCTGCGACGACGACGGCGACTGCCCCGGCGGGCGCTGCCGCGACGGGGCCTGCGGGCCGCTGTGCATCGCCGACAACGAGTGCGGGCTGGGCGAAGAGTGCCGGGCGGGCCAGTGCATCTTCGCCGGCGAGTGCCGCCGCGACGCCGACTGCCCGGCGGGGCTCGAGTGCACCGACGACTTCCGCTGCGAGCCGCCGCCGCCCGAGTGTGAAGTGGGCGCCGACTGCGGCGGCGGCTTCGAGTGCGTCGCCGGGCGCTGCGTCTTCGTCGGCGACTGCGTCGGCGACGGCGACTGCCCCGACGGCCAGAGCTGCGTCGACTTCCTGTGCGTGCCCGATCGCGAGTGCGGCCCCGGCGTGCCGTGCCCGGCGGGCGAGCGCTGCTTCGACGGGCGGTGCGTCTTCGTCGGCGAGTGCCGGGTCGCGGGCGACTGCGGGCCGCGCTTCGACTGCATCGACTTCGTCTGCGTCGAGACCGGGCGCTGCGCGGTGGACGGCGACTGCCTGCCCGGGCAGGTCTGCGACGACCTCAACCGGGTCTGCGTCGACGACGGCGCCTGCGCGGTGGACGGCGACTGCGCCCGCGGCGAGCAGTGCATCGGCGGGCTGTGCCGCGAGGTGCTCGCCTGCCGCGACGACGCCGACTGCCGCGACGACCAGTTCTGTGATCCGGCCGCGCGGGTCTGCCGCCCGCGGCCCGACTGCTTCGCCGACGCCGACTGCGGCCTCGACGAGCGCTGCGACCAGGGCGTATGCGTGCCGACCAGCTGTCGGGCGGACGACGACTGCCCGGCGGGGCAGCGCTGCACCGCCGACCGCTGCGTGCCGCCGTTCTTCTGCGCCCGGGACGCGGACTGTCCGATCGACGGCCAGGTCTGCGACGGCGGGATCTGCACCGTGCCGGGAGGCTGCGTCGACGATACCGACTGCGCGGCGTTCGAGAGCTGCATCGGCGGGGCCTGCCTGCTCGTGCCGCCTCCGCTGTGCGAGCGGGACGTCGACTGCGGCTTCGGCCAGGTGTGCGAGTTCGGCTTCTGCATCGATGATCCGGGCTGCGCGGCCGACGCCGAGTGCCCCGGCGCGCAGGTCTGCCAGGGCGGGCAGTGCGTGCAGCCGCCGCCCGAGTGCCAGATCGACCTCGACTGCGCCGCCGGCTCGATCTGCGTGGGCGGCGCGTGCATCGAGCGCCCCGGCGCCTGCCGGGGCGACGTGGACTGCGTGCCGGGTCAGATCTGCCAGAACCGCATCTGCCTGCCCGGCTGCCGCGGCGACGACCGCTGCCCCGCCGGCCAGGTCTGCGAGGGCGGCCTGTGTATCGAGCCCGAGGTGCCCTGCCGGGTGGACGTCGACTGCCCCGACGGCGAGCGCTGCGCGGACGGCGCCTGCGCGCCCGGCTGCCGGGGCGACGCCGACTGCATCGTGGGCTTCCAATGCATCGACGGGGCCTGCGTACCGCCGGTCGAGTGTCGGGTCGACGCCGACTGCCAGCCGGGGCAGCAGTGCATCGCCAACAGCTGCGTCGGTGAGGCGCTCGACTGCCGGGTAGACGGCGACTGCGGGCCGGGTGAACGCTGCGAGGCGGGCGCGTGCGTGCTCGACGGCTGCCGCGACGACGGTGACTGCCCGCCGGGCACCGCCTGCAACAACGGGGTCTGCCAGGACGACGTGCTGTGCGACGGCGCGCCGGTCATCGAGGCCGGCGGGGCCAGCGTCGACCTGCAGATCGATACCCGCGGCGGCTCGCAGATCGGCCGCGGGTCGTGCGGCGGCGCCGGTCCGGAGCAGATCGTGCGCATCGAGCTCGATCGGCCGGCCTCGGTGCTCGCCGAGACGGTCAACCTGCTCGACGGCTTCGACAGCGTGCTGCACTGGCGCGGTGGCTGCGACGCGCCGGCCAGCGAGCAGGGCTGCGACGACGACGGCGGCTCGGGGGTCGCCAGCCGGCTGTTCTTCGAGCTGGTGCAGCCGGGCAGCTACTACCTCTTCGTCGACAGCTTCGGCCAGGGCGGGCGGGCCACGCTGCAGCTGCGCATCGAGCCGCTCGCCGAGTGCGGGCGCGACGCCGACTGCGACGGCGCCGCCACCTGTGAAGACGGGGTCTGCGTCGGCGCCGAGTGCGCCGACGACGCGATGTGCGGCGCCGGGCGCATCTGCCGCGGCGGGGTCTGCTTCGACGGGGTGCGCTGCGCGGTGGACGTCGACTGCCCTGACGGCATCTGCGTCGACACCGTCTGCCGTCCGCCGCAGTGCGCGGCCGACGCGATGTGCGTCGACGGCCTCATCTGCGAGGCCGGCCGCTGTCGGGTGCCGTTCTGCACCCGCGACGTCGAGTGCCTGCCGCCGCTGACCTGCCAGAACGGCCGCTGCGCCGACCCGCCGCCGGCCTGCGTGGTGGACGGCGACTGCGGGGCGGGCGAGGTGTGCCAGGGCGGCGAGTGCGTCGCACCGCCGCCGGAATGCGCGGTGGACGGCGACTGCGGCGTGGGCCAGGCCTGCGAGGGCGGCCAGTGCGTGCCGGCGCCGCCGGAGTGTGTGGCCGACTTCGAATGCCTCGACGGACAGGTCTGTCAGGGCGGCCAGTGCGTCGCGGCGCCGCCGGAGTGCGTGGTCGACGGCGACTGCGGAGCGGGCGAGGTCTGCCAGGGCGGCGCGTGTGTCGCGGCGCCGCCGGAGTGCGTGGTCGACGGCGACTGCGGAGCGGGCGAGGTGTGCCGGGGCGGGAACTGCGTGGAGCCGCCGCCGGAGTGTGCGGTAGACGGCGACTGCGGTCCGGGGCAGGCCTGTGACGGCGGGCGGTGCGTGCCGGCGCCGCCGGAGTGCGTGGCCGACTTCGAGTGCGTAGACGGTCAGGTCTGCCAGGACGGCGAGTGCGTCGCGGCGCCGCCAGAGTGCGCGGTCGACGGCGACTGCGGGCCCGGGGAAGCCTGCCAGGGCGGCGCATGCGTGCCGGCGCCGGAGTGCGTCGGCGACGTGGACTGCCCCGGCGACCGGGTCTGCCAGGGCGGCGCCTGCGTCGATCCGCCGTGCGTGGCCGACGCCGAGTGCCCCGGCGGGATCTGCGTCGACGGGGCCTGCGCCGCGCCCGAGTGCCTGCGCGACGCCGAGTGCCCCGCGGGCAGCTGCGACGAAGGCCGCTGCGTCGATCGGCCGCCGGCCTGCGTCTTCGACGACGAGTGCGCCGAGCCGCTCATCTGCGAGGCGACCCGCTGCGTCGAGACCGACGGGGCCTGCGTCGATATCGACGACTGCCCGGCGGACAACGCGTGCATCGGCGGTGACTGCGTCGCGCCGGTGCGCTGCCAGGGCGATAACTTCTGCCAGCAGATCATCCCGTCGTTCCGCTGCGTCGACGGGACCTGCCAGTCGCCGGTGCAGCAGTGCGCCAGCAACGCCGATTGCGGCGGCGACTCGTGCGTCTTCGGCGCCTGCGCGCCGCTGGCCAACCCATCGTGCGTGCGCGACAGCCACTGCCCCGCGGGCCGGATCTGCGAAGGCGAGCGCTGCGTCGACCCCTGAGCGCTCGCTGCTCGATACGGGCAAACCGGGAAAGAAAAGCGCGCGTGGCGCATAGTGCAGGACGACGTCCCGGACCCGAGGTGTATCCATGCGCCCTTCGCCCGCTCTCCGACAGGCCCTGTGGGCCACGCTCGCCCTCTGCGTCGTCCCGTTCGGCGCCGCTCTCGCCGCCGAAGAGGGTGAGCCGCCGCCGAGGTGGGGCCCGGCGCCCTTCGACGCCGGGCCCGACGCGGTCCGCGCCGCCGCCGAGGCCCACCCGGCCGTGCCCGACGAGCTCACGACCATGCTCTACGCCGAGACCACGGTCGAGTGGCTGGCCGACGGGCAGCTGCGCACCCGGGTCCGCCGCGTCGAGCGCATCGACAGCCCGGGGGCGATCGAGCATCGGGGCACCTTCGGCGTGGCCTGGAAGCCGACCACCAGCGACCGGCCGGTGATGCGCGCGCGGGTCATCGACCCCGACGGCGTCGCCCATTGGATGGATCAGACCGGCGTCGCCGAGTCGTCGGCCGGCGCCATCGGCCCCGACCGCTTCGACGACCGCAAGGTGATGGCCGGGCCGCTGCCGCGGGTGGCGGTGGGGGCCATCATCGAGACCGAGTCGGTGATCACCTCGCCCCGCGCGACCTTCGCGTCGGGGGCCCGCTTCGCGCTGCCGCTCATCAGCCCGGTCGACGCGCTGCACCACCGCTTCGAGTGGCGGGCGCCGAGCGGCACGCCGCTGACCGTGGCGGTGATCGACGCCGACGTCGAGCCCGAGGCGCAGACGGCCGACGGGGTCGACATCTGGTCGGTGGACGTCTTCCGCCGTGAGCGCAGCGCGCCCGAAACCGGGGGCGATCTGCCGTGGGATCTGGCCGGCTGGCCGCGGGTCGTCATCGGCGCGGTCAAGAGCTGGAACGCCGCCTCCACCGAGTATCACGGGGTCGTCGAGGCGACCTTGAAGGGCGGCGTCGACCCGGCGCTCGTCGCCGATCTGCCCCGCGACGACGCCCGAGAGGCCGCGCGGGTGCTCGCCGAGCGCATCGCCGCGCGCGTACGCTACACCGGGGTGCACTTCGGCGCTGGCGCGGTCATCCCCCGCGCCCCGGCCGAGGTGGTGCAGAGCGGCTTCGGCGACTGCAAGGACTTGGCGGTGCTCTTCGTCGGCGGCATGCGGGCGGCGGGCTACCCCGCGCGGGTGGCGCTGATCCGCACCGAGGGGCCGCCGACCGAGGCCAGCGTCGCCGGCCTGGGCGCCTTCGACCACGCCATCGCCCGGGTGGACGCCGACGGGCCGCTGTGGGTCGACCTGACCGCGCCGCACCTGCCGCCGGGTATCCTGCCGCCGGGCCTCTATCGCCGACGCGCGCTGGTGATCGACCCCGCGACCAAGGCCCTCGAGCGGCTGCCCGACTCGGCCGCCGAGACCCACGTCGTCGGCGAGGTCGAGCGCTGGCGCATCGGCCGCGACGGCTCGACTGTGCGCTTCGCCCACACCTCGACCGGAGCGACGGGCTACGCGGTCAAGGCGGCGCTGGCCGCCGACCCGCAGCTCGCCGATCGCATCGCCCGCCATACGGCCCGCAAGCGCTTCGAAGGCGACGCCGACGACATCGACTCGACCGTCGAGGGCGCCGGCGCGCGGGTCTCCGCTTCGGTGAAGAGCGAGCTGGGCTGGGTCGTGGGCAACGAATCGGGGGTCTTCTACGACCTCGACCCGCTGTTCGACCCGCTGCCCGACGCGCTGCGTGACGGCCCGGTGGGCCCGGTGGGCTTCCTGCTGCCGATGCGCACCGCGCTCGACGTGACCGTCGAGCCGCCGCCGGGCCACGGGCTCACCGAAGGCCCCGAGCCCGGTGAGCATCGGCTGGGGCCGGCGACGCTGACCGTCGAGCGCGAGCAGACCGAGGCCGGCGTCACCTGGCGCTGGCGGCTCGACCCCAAGACCCGCCGGTGGAGCCCCGACGACGTCAAGGCCTTCCGCGCGGCCTACGCCGCCTTCGATACCCGCGCCAACCGCCGCCCGATCCGCTTCATGCACCGCGGCACCCGGGCGCTGATCGAGGGCCGGGTGGGCGAGGGCCTGCGCATCTTCCGCGCGCTCGCCGCCGACGGCGGGGTCGACGAGCAGGCGCTCTACCTCGCGGCGCTGGCCGAGAACGGCTACCCCGCGTTCGTCCTGCCGCGGGCCGAGGCGCTGGTCGCCGAGCACCCCGAGCACGCCGGCGCCTGGGCCGCGCTCGCGTCGGCGCGTATGTTCGGCGTCTTCGAGCCGCTGGTCGGCGAGCTCGACCGGCTCGGCGCCGCCGAGGCCTACCGCCGCTTGGTGAAGCTCGACCCCAAAGACGCCGACGCGGCGTGGTCGGCGGTGATGGCCCCGGCGGTGATCGACGGGCGCTGGGTCGACGACCGCGAGGCGCTCGCCGCGGCGCTGGCGGTCGCGCGCAATCGGGAAGACCTGCGGGCCGTCGCCGCCGAGCTGGCCCTCGTGCTCGACGCGCCGGCCGACGCCGCGGCCATCGTCGCCACGCCCCGCGACGAGGTCGAGGCCTCGCTGCTGCTCGCCGCCCGCGCGCGGTCGGGCGACATCGACGGCGGCCTGGCGGCGGTGCGGCGGCACATGACCGATCGGGCCACCGTGCAGCGGGTCGCGACCGCCGCGCTCATCCGGCTGGCCAACGTCGGCGCGTGGCAGACCATCGACGCGGTCATCGAGCGGCTGCGGCTGCAGGTCGAGTTCACCCTGAAGCCGCAGTTCTTCACCCAGGCGACGCCGCCGCCCACCGACCTCGACAGCGCCGACGCGGTCGTCGCCGGGCTGCTGCACGACCTGATGCTCGGCGCCGACGACGAGGCCCTGACCCGCTACGCCACGCCCGAGCTGGCCGAGATGGTGCGCTACAGCCCGCTGGCCCGCGCGCTTCGCGAGACCGCCGAGATGTTCGAAGAGAAGCTGGGCCTGCAGCCCAAGGCGGCCGCCCGCATCCTGCTGGGTGATGCGCGCAGCGTTCGCCCGCTCGGGCGCGAGAACCTGACCGCCGTCGCCATGAAGATCAAAGGCGACGTCTTCACCCTGCTCGTCGAAGAGACCGCCGACGGCCCGCGGGCGGTCGGCTTCTGGGGCAACGGGGCGCGGTTCCACGGGCAGCGCATCGCCGCGGCGCTCGAGCGGGGCGACGAGGCCGGCGCGCTGGCGTGGCGTCTGCTGATCTCGGGCGCGACCCGCGCCGGCGACCCGCTGCGCATCTGGGGCGCGCCGATCGACCTCGGCCGCGCGCTCACCGCCGCCGGGGCCTCGCCGGGGCTCACCGCCGCCGCGCTGCTCTCGAGCGGCTCGGACGCCGATCGCCAGCAGGCCCGCGGGCTGCTCGCGGCCCATCGGCCCGAGGTCGATGCGGACGATGCGCAGCTGAGCCGGGCGCTGCTCGGCCTCGACCTCGCGCTGGCCGACGACGCCGCCGCCCGCATCGCGCTGCTCGAGCCGACGCTCGCCGCCGCGACCGACGACGAGGGCCGGGCGCTGAGCTACATGCTGCTGCTGCGGTCCGCCGGCCGCGGCGCCGACGCCGAGCGCTTCGCCGCGGCGCTGCCCGAGGCCCTGCGCACGTCCCGCGCGGTCGAGCGCCAGCGCATCGAGATCGCCGCCCGCGACGGGCGCATCGACCAGGCCGTCGCCCGCGCGCAGGCCCTGCTCGACGCCGAGCCGTGGCCCGAGCTGGCCAATAACGCCGCCTGGTATGCCGCCTTCGTGCCCGACGCCGACCTCGCCGCCGCCGCCGCGCGCATCGAGGCGGTGCCGCCCGATCAGCTCAGCCGGGCCGCCCGCCATACGCTGGCGACGCTCTACGGCATTCAGGGACAGGCCGATCGGGCGCGCGGGCTGCTGCGCGAGATCACCGAGGACGGCAAGTTCTTCGGGCCGCTGGACTGGCTGATCGTGGGCCTCATCGCCCAGGCCGAGGGGCTGCCCGAGGTGGCCCGCGACGCCTACGGCCGGGTGCCGCCCGACGAGGGCGACGATCCGGTGATCACCGCCCGCCTCGCCGAGCTGCTCACCGCCCGGCTCGGGCAGTAGCGCTGGGCAGTAGCGCTTGCCCGCGGCGCCGAACCTCAGTCGCCGAGCACCAGTTCGAAGTCATCATCTCCGAGATCCCGCAACGGGTGCTTGAGAGCCGGTGGTGTACGCGCCGCCAGCGGCACCTCCGAGCCGATCAGCGCCCGGTGGGCCTCTTGCCAATGATCGTTGGTCAGCAACGCCCATGCGTGCAGCGCGCGTGATTGCTGATCGCCGCGAGCGCTGACCACGAGATTGGTGGTCAGCGCCAATGCATCCGCCCCGCGCCCTTCGAGCAGGAAAGCCCGTGCCTGCAAGGCCACCCAGTGATTGGTGACACCTGTGGACCTGCTGGCCGCATCGAGCAGCTTGAGCTGCTCGTGCGCCTCTGCGATATGGCCCGAGCGCAGGCATGCTTCGACCAGCGCATAGCGCCGATCCACATCGCTGTGATCCCACGCGACGAGCATCGAGAGTGCTTCACGCCTGATATCGGGTTCGCCTCGAGATGCCCCGTCGGTGAAGCGCTGCAGGAGTTCGAGCGCGACTTCAGGCGTATGCTGGCGACGCACGACCGTGGCCAGTGAGCGTATCGTCGACCAGGCGATCGCGGTCGATCCATACTCCTCTTGGAGGCAGGCACACATCGCTGTGACCCAGCGGGTGTCTTCCAGCGTCGCGTCGATGAGCGTGTCCTGGGATGTGAATCGGTGGAGCAGTATCAGGAAGTCCTGCCAGGCATCGAGACGTCGCAGACACCGGCAGACTTCGTTGAGCGTAGCCTGGTCGGGGAAGTCCGAATACATGACAGCGCGAAGGTGTTCGAGGGCCTCGGACGGGCGCTCGATGTGCACTGCGTTCCATGCCATGCGAAGACGGATCTGTGGGGAGGGATTGAGGGCGAGCAGATCGCCGAGCAAGCCCTGCAATTCCTCACGTCGGCCGGCACCTTCATAGAGATCGGCCAGACGCATCACGACTTCGAGTTGCGTCGGATCTGCCTTGAGTGCGCCTTCGTAGGCTTCGATCGCCTTCTGGCCCTCTTCGAGCTCCTCGTTTATCCGGCCGAGCAGTTGCAATACGAGGGCTTGCTGATCGGACTCGAACTCCCGCAGATCGATGCGTTCGAGGTGGTGCCGGGCTCGTGTCCAACGCCGACCGTCGAACAGCAACTTGGCTATCACGTAGCAGTCGCCGGGTGCAGCGACGTCGAGTGAGGCGAGCATATCGAGCGCTTCGGTCGACGCGACCTTGTCGAGGCCATCAGCGAGAGCGAGATGCCCGAGGCCGAGCATCCGGTGCTGAAATGCGGTCTCTTCATCGTCCAGCCAGGTGTCGAACGCGCTGCCCTGGCAGACGAGTACCTGCCCGATCGCGTCGACGACGGCGGTCGTCCGGGCGCCTTCGGACCACGTCAGGGACAGGGCCCGCAAACTGTCGGCCAGAGGCCTGCCCATCTCGATGTGCAGACGGGCCAGATGCACCAGCGCGCCGGCACGCTCCACGGGGTTCTTCAGCAGGGGAAGCCGCAGCTCGAGAGCGTCACACTGTCGGCCTCGGGCCCCGAGGGCACGGTAGGACTGGGCCAGAAAGCCCAGCACCCAGCGCTGGCTCGGCTGCGTCTTCAGGATCTGGTCCAGGTAGTGACGCTTCTGCTCGACATCCGAGGTGAGCCGCACGAGCCGCATCAACAACGCGAGCCGCGTGGTCGCTGACACCGGCCCGTCGAGGACCTGCAGAATCGCTGTGCGTACGCGGTCCTCGGCCTGCAACTCCCCGGCGAGCGCATAGAAGTTGGCTCGGGCACCGGCTGCGGTCGGGTCCACGACGAACGCGCTCTCATAGTGATTGAGCGCCTGTTCGTGCTCGGCGAGCTGTATCTGGTAGATGCGGCCGAGGTCGAGATGTGCGTCGCGCAAGGACTCCTGCGTGCGGGCCTGATCGAGCCGGTCCTTCAACAGGTGGATGCATGCGTCCCAGGTGTCTGTCCTGCGGTAATGGCGCTCGAGAAGTTCGCTCGAAGTCCTTCGCAGGTCCTCCCGGGTGTACAGCGCTTGCAGCCGCTCCAAGCTCGTCCGGTGATCGGGGTCCTCATCGAGCAGCTGGCCGTACATGTGTATTGCGGCCTCCACATCGGCGACCTCCGCGTCGTCGCAGACCTCGAGCAGGTAGGCCAGCTGAGTGCGCACGATCTGTTGCTCGGAGCCCGACGTCAGCGCGATGAGGCGGCGCCAGACAGACAGGAGCGAAGACCAGTTCTCCAAAGCCCGGTGATGACGTGCGATATCGTGGAGCAGATCGATCTCGTACTGCGAGTCCTCGCCTGCTCCATGGTTGTACACATCGAGCAGGTGGGTGTAGGTGTCTACGAGCTGCTCGCGCACGTTCGACGCGACAGTGGCGTCGACCACGCGGTCGAGGTGCTGCTCGAGCAGGTTGCAGAGGCGATGATGATACGCCCGTTCGCGGGGGGTTCTCTCGTCGAGTTGGCGGGCCAGTTCGGAGAGCGTATCGACGAGTTCGACGTCCTGGGCTCGGCATCGCAGCGCCTCGCCGTATGCCTCGAAAGCAGCTTCGAGTCGATGCCTGCGCTGGTTGATACGCGCGACGTCGAGCCAGATCTCCGCTTGCGTATCTGCCCGCGTCACATCCTCGAGCCGAGCCCGCAGGATGCGTTCGAGGCCGTCTTCGTCGCCCGTCTGCTGATAGTGCTTCTCCAGTACCTGGCAGAACAGGGGGCGCTTCTCGGGGTTCTTGAGGTTCTCCTCGAAAGACTGCGCCAGCCCCGGGGGCATGTTCTCGTCCCCCAGGATCCCGAGATAGCGCTCGACGTCGTCGAGCTTGTTGAGCCCGACGCCGGTGGGTGGTTGGTCGCCGACTGGCCTTCCGCTGACGAGCGCCGGCCCCTCTCTGAGGGCGGCGTTGATCTCGTCGACGAACATCCGAGCGTTGCGCGGCCGTTCTCGTGGATCGATCGCGGTCGAACGATAGAGCACCTGCTTGATCGCGTCGCTGCCCGGCAAGGCGCTCAGGAACCGATCCCGATTGTGATTCATCCAGGCGGGCAGGTGGCCGTGATTGACCACGTAGGCGACTGTCATGCCCAGGCTGTAGACATCTGCGCTCGGGCGGCAGGTGTCGCTGCTGCTCCGCATCTCTGGTGCCATGTAGTCTGGCGTACCGAGGGCTCCGCGGGTGCCGCCCGTCGTCATCATCGACCAGACGAGGTCGAAGTCGGTCAGGCAGCCGCTTCCGTTCGAGGCGA
This sequence comes from bacterium, assembly GCA_030427205.1. Lineage (GTDB taxonomy): Bacteria > Myxococcota_A > Bradymonadia > UBA7976 > UBA1532 > JACKDM01. Next base: position 95,291 of record JAUHXC010000036.1, read on the forward strand.
GCAGGATATTGGCTGGCTTCACGTCGCGGTGCACGATGTCGCGCTCGTGGGCGAATGCCAACCCCTCGGCCGCATTCAGTACGATCTCCAAGCATTCGGCCGGTGTTCGTTCGTTGTTCTCGAGCAGCTGCTTCACGTCCCCGGCAGGGTGGTACTGCATGGAGTAGAACGGCTGCGCAAAGCTGCTCTTGGTGTGGATCTCGAAGACCCGAACGATGTTTTGGTGGTTCAGGTTCTGCATGCAGCGGGCTCCACGCAAGAACCGTTCACGATAGCCGCTGCCATCGGATTGCCAGGTCGGCGTCAGGATCTTCAGCGCCACATAGCGGCAGGTCTCCGCATCGAACGCCGTCCAGACTTCGGCCGAACCTCGGCCGACGAGGACGTCGATGCGATATCTGTCCGCGATGAACGCACCCGTCCTGAGCCGGGTCGACCTCAGCTTGCGCTTCGCCTCGATATACGATGACAACAGCGTGGAGACCGCGGGAAGCTGCGTCAGTCGCTTGTGAGAGAGGTTGCCGTGCTTCGCTTCCGCCTCAGCGACCGCCCGTGCGAGCGCATCTTGCGTCGTCTTGAGGGCGTCCTGAGCGCGCAACGCGCGTTCGCGGAGGTTCTTGAGTCGACGCCGGCCGTCCGGCTTCGTGACCCACTTGCTCGCCTCATGCAACCACGTCGCCAACGGGGGCTCGTAGAGACCGCGCTCGACACCCACCACCTCGTTCGACCATGAGTCCCAGAGATGCATGAGGTCGGAGTACAGCTGATCATTCGGCCGCTTGCGCAGTGGAAATCGGGCGACGACCTGTCCGGGCATCTTGTCGAAGATGCTCTCGCGAGCATTGGCGTCAGCGAGACGACAGCCAAGCGCGACGTCATAGATGTCCTGAATCAACGATTCGGCCGAATCACGCATTGAACTGCCCCGATATCGCCTTTCTGTATGCGTGTTGCAGTATATATGGATAATTCCTTGAGTCCACCGGTTTGAGGCATTCTTACCCAGGTCAGCGGCGGCAAGCATGCCGCTTCGACGACATGCGCCTGTCAGCCGCGGAGCGAAGCGCCGCAGATCGTTCGAAGTGCACTGACTGGCATGTGCCGGGTGACTACTCGCGGCGCCAGACCAACGTCTTGACCGGCGCCGGCCCGACGCAGGGGAAATCCACCGCCGGCGGGCAGACCCGCTCCAGCTCGAGCGCCCCGCCGTGCCCCTCGCTCACCTTCGCCGCGAAGCGCGTCGGCGAGAGCTGGCGGTGGTTGGTGGCGGTCCACAGGCGCCCGCCGGGGGCCACGAGCGGCAGCGCCAACCGCACCAGCTCGGGGTAGTCCTTCGCCGCCGACCAGCGCTTCTTGGTGGTGCCGACGCTGGTCGACGGCGGATCGAGGATCACCAGATCGAAGCGCTCGCCGCGCTTCGCCAGCCGCCGGATCCAGTCGAAGACGTCACCGTAGATCGTATCGTGCCGCGCCATGTCGACGCCCATCGGCGCCAGCTGAAGCGGGATGCGCTCGAGCCAGCTCTTCGACAGGTCGATGCTCACCGTCTCGGCGCCGGCGCGGGCCGCGGCGATGGAGAAGCCGCCGGCGTGGGCGAAGGTATTGAGCACCCGCATGCCGCCCGCGTGCTGCGCCAGCCACGCCCGCTGGGGCCGCTGGTCGAGAAAAAGCCCGGTCGAGAGCTGCTCGCCGAGCTGCACCACGTAGGGCGTGCCGTGCTCGGCGACGACGCTCCATTCGGGGGCCGCCGCGCCGCGAAACAGGCCCGGCGGCGCCTGGCGGCCCCGGGAGCGGTCTTTGAGTGCCCGGGTGAGGTATACCCCCTGCGCATCGGGCAGCGGCCCCTGCGTGGCCCCTGCGGCCTGCTGGACCCATAGATGCTGCCCGTAGCGATCGACCACCCAGCCCGGGTGCCCGTCCGCCGCGCCGTCGATCACCCGATAGCAGGTGGTGTCCGGATCGGCGTCGAGCCCGGCCCGGGTCGCCGCCCAGCCCAGCCCGCGCGCCCGGGCGAAGTCGGGCGGCGGATCGGCGGAGAAGCGCTGCCCGTCCAACCCCAGCTCGGCGCAGTGCAAGAGCGCCCGATACGCCCGGCGGTCGAGCGGGTCGCCATAGCGCCCGTCGCCGCGGATCGCGCAGCCGACATGCGCCAGATGGCGCCGGATCTGATGCCGGCGGCCGGTCTCGGGGCGGGCCTCGATCAGCGTGATACCCGGCCCCTCGCGCAGCACCCGCCACGCGGTCCGCGCCGGGCGGCCCTCCACCGGTCGCTCGACGACCCCGCGCCTGCCCGGCGGCCGCCCCTCGACCACCGCCAGATAGCGCTTCTGCGCCCGCCGCTGCGCCAGCGCGCCCTGCAGCCGCGCCGCGCCCGCCGGGCTGCGGGAGAAAGCGATCACCCCGGTGGTATCGACGTCGAGCCGCTGGTGCACGCCCACCGGCTCGTCGAGCCAGCCCACCAGATCGGGCCGCGCATCGCGCCCGTCGCCGTGGGTCAGCCAGCCCGCCGGCTTGTCGAGCACGATCAGGTCTGCGTCGCGGTGCAGCACCCGCGGCAGCTGGCCGGGGATGGGCTCGCAGTCCAGCTGTCGGGGGATCGGCGGGCCTTTGGATCGGCTCATGGTCCGGGCGCGCCGTCGGTCGGAGGCTGCGGGGCGGAGGGCAGGGCGGCGGAGGGCAGGGCAGCGGAGGGCAGGGCAGCGGGGGGCAGGGCGGCCGGGGTCGGCGCGCCCACCACGACGCCGATCGCCGCCGGCGCCAGCTTGCGATAGCGCGAATTCTCTGCCGCCAGCACCCGCAGCCGGGCGGCGAGGCGATGCTCGATCTCGGCCAGATCGGCCCGCATGCTGCCCAGCTCGGCCGGCTCGTCTGCGGCCGGCGGCGGCAGCGACGCCAGGGCCGCCGCGCGCGCCGCCTCGTCGTCGCCTCTCAGCGCCGCCGCCTGCGCCGCGTCGAGCCGATCGGCCAGGGCCTCGGCCAGCCGCGGCGCCAGCTCGGCCCGGCGCATCACCTGCAGATCCACCTGCCGTCGGGCGGCCTGCACGTCGCGCCACAGCTCGAACAGGCGCCGCCGCACCAGCAGCCAGAAGACCGCCAGCCCGAGCCCGATCCACAGCGCGGTCATTGCTCGACGCAGCGGCGGTTGCCGTCGCAGAGCCGCCCCGGCCCGCACTCGTCGTCCTCCGAGCAGCCGGGGAAGGCCGCATCCCCCACGCAGCGGCCAGTTGTCGCGCAGACCGGCTCGCCGCCGCTGCAGTCGCCGTCCACTCGGCACTCGACGCAGACCCCGACCTCGCCGTTGGACAGAATGAGGCACAGCGCCGTCGTCACCGGACAGTCGAAGTCGTCCCGGCAGATCCCCTCGTCCCCCGGGATGCAGCGCAGGCTGCCGTCGCACACCGGCCGGTCGTCAGGGCAGAAGCTGCTGTCGCGGCACTCGACGCAGCGCAGCTGGCGCTGGCCGGGCAGCGGCGCGCAGACCCCGTCGTCGCACTCGTCGTCGTCGCTGCACTCGTCGGCCGGCGTCGCCCCGCCGTTGCCGCCGGCGCCGTCGCCGCCCGATCCACCGGTCGTGCCGTCGAAGCCGCCGTCCCCGTCGGGGAAGGGGTCGGTCAGATCGCAGGCGCCCGCGCCGAACATGAGTGGCAGGGCCAGCAGCAGGGTGAAAGGCACGGCGCGCATCGTCGACTCCCGGTTTGCAGAACAGCCTGTTAGCAGAGGCCACCGCCCGAGATCTATGCTCACCCGCATGCCATGCTCGACGACATCCCGCCGTTGCCCGACAGCGGTCTCTCTGGTCGTGTTCTCCCTCGCGGCGCTCGTGGCCCTGGGCTGCGACGGCGAGCCGGTGCAGCTGCCCGAGCGGCCGCTGCCCATGGCCGAGACCGACGGCCCGCCCGACCCGCCAACGGACAGCGGCCCCGCGGACAGCGGCCCGGTCGACCACGGCCCGCGCCTCGCCGACACCCCGGCCGAAGAGGTGCCCCGCCCCGCGACCTGCGGCGACGGCGTCGCCGAGCCCGGCGAGTTCTGCCCCGCGCCGCCCGAGCCGCTGAGCGGGCGGGTGCAGGCCACCCGGGTGCTGGCCCTCGACTGGAGCGGCGACCGCCGGCTCGACGTGCTGGCCACCGGCTTCGAAGGCATCGTGCGCCTCTGGCGCCAGACCCCGCAGCGGCGGCTGCTCGAAGACACCGTGCTCGAAGCCCCGCTCGAGCCCATCGACCTGGCCGCCGGCGACTTCGACGGCGACGGCGACCTGGACATCGCCCGGGTCGGCGTCGGCGACCGCGGCCTGTGGATCGACTGGCAGCGCGCCGACGGCTTCACCCCCGGCCCCGAGCGGGCCCTGCCGGGCACGCCCTTCGGGATCGCGGCGGGCGACCTCGACGGGGACGGCCGCGACGATCTGGCGGTGGCCGACTTCTCCCGCGGCGGCATGACCGTGCTGCTCGCCGCCGACGACTTCGAGCCGCGGCTGTGGCGCACCGGCGTCGAGCCCCACGGCATCACGCTGCGCGACGTGGACGGCGACGGGCACCTCGACGGGCTGGTGGCCAACGCCGGGCGGCATCAAGCCGACCGCGACGACGTCACCGTGCGCTTCGGCGACGGGGCCGGCGGCTTCGACGGGCGGATCGAGCTGACGGTGGGCAACGGGCCCTTCTGGGTCGACGGCGCCGACCTCGACGGCGACGGGATCGTCGATCTGGTGGCGGCCAACTACGGCACCCCGGCCGGCGCCGGCTACGAAGGCGGCGATACGGTGAGCGTGCTGCGCGGCCTCGGCGGGCGACGGTTCGCGGCGGCGGTCGACTGGCCCACCGGCAACGGCCCGACCCACCTCGTGCTGGCCGACGTCGATCGGGACGGCGACGTCGACGTCGTCACCGCCGACCGCGGCGACTTCGACTTCGGCGCCCGGGTGGCCCGCGGCGGCTCGACGGCGACGGTGCTCTTCAACGACGGGGCCGCCGGGTTCGCGCGGCGCAGCACCATCGCGCTGCCCGCCGCGCCGCTGGGCGTGGCCGCGGCCGACGTGAACGGCGACGGGTCGGTGGAGATCCTGGCCGCCTGCCTCGACGACTGGCGGGTCTATCGCATCGGGCAGGCGCCCTGAGCGCCGGGCTTGGTCAGACCGTCCAGTGCTCCGCCTCGAAGCCGGCGTCGGGCACGGTGAAGTCCAGGTCGTGATGCTGCGGGAACCGGTCGAGCGTCACCCGCCCGCGCATCAGGTGGGCGCTGATGCCCGCGCCCTCGCCGGGCGTCAGGTCGAGGTCGGCGAAGCGCACCCCCAGCTCGACCGCGCCGTGATGCACCCGACCCAGGACCGGCAGATCGCCGCCAGGAGCCGTATTGACCGGCGTCGCCGACGTCGGCCCCAGCCGCTGCACCCGGCCGCTCCTGGCATCGTCCAGCGGCAGCTCGACCACCCGATCGTCGCGGCCGCGCACGTGCACCCGCAGGGTCAGACCCGACAGATCGGCCGCCGGCCCCTCGGTCAGCGGCTCGAAGCGCAGGTAGAGCCGCTCGAGGTCGAAGCCATAGCGCAGCCGGCCGAAATAATGCGCCGCCTGATACATGCTGCCCGCCGGCCCCGCCAGATCGAGGCGCCCGGCGCCCGACCAGTCGAAGTAGGTGCTCGCCGCCGTATCGAAGCGCGGGCTGATCAGCGCCTTGGGCGGCACCGCCTCGTCCCGCAGCCGCCCGGGATACAGCGAGCGATCCAGCGCCGCCGGCGGCTCGCCGTCCAAGAGCCCGTAGACCGCGCGCAGGTGCCCGCGGAACAGGTGATCGAAGTCCTCGTCGTTCTCGCTGGCGAAGTGGTCGCCATACCACCAGAACCAGTCGCTGCCCTCGGCCTGCATCAGGTGCCGCCGGGCCTTCTCCACCGCCTCGGGCGCGGCCTGCGGCGCGTTGCGGGCGAAGAACTGCCGGGTCTCTCCGAGCACCGTCCACGCCCGGTTCTCCACCGCGCTGCCGATCCAGATGTGGTAGTCGCCGCCGATCCACGAGCCCGAGTGCATGGTCTCCAGCCGCCCGCGCGGCGGGTTGGCCGCCAGGTGCTCGCCCACCCGCACCGTGACGATGTCGTCCCGCTGCGAGAGCGCGCCGTAGAGCCCCTCGAGGAAGACCCGCCCGCTCTCGGGGTAGTGCTCCCACGGGTTCTCGCCGTCCAGGGCGATGGTCACCAGCAGCGGCTCGTCGTCGTCGGGCCGGGTATTGCGCTCGCGGATGCCGTCCAGCCGCCCGACCAGATCGTCCACCGCCACCGCCGCCGGGTTGCGGGCGTAGGTGAAGCCGATCAGATCGCTCAGCGCCCGATCGCGGAAGACGACGTCGATGTGGCCGCCGTCCGTCGCCAGCCGCCACGGGCGGTAGCGATCGCGCTCCTCGGGCTGACCGGGCAGGCTGCGCCAGAGCTGCGCCTCGTCGGTGGCGGTCCACTTCAGGCCGCCGTGCACCAGCAGCTCCATCGCCTCGGGGCTCACCGCGCCCTCCGCCGGCCACATGCCGGTCGGCGCCGCGCCGAAGACCCGGGTGTGGGCCTCGACCGCCGAGCGCACCTGGGCCCGGGCGTCGGCGGCCCAGGCGAAGCGCGGCGGCAGCGGCTGCCCCGGCTGACAGCGGGCCGCGCTGTCGGAGTCGATGAGCAGCGGCAGGATGGGGTGGTAGTAGGGGGTCGTCGTCAGCTCGATCTGCCCGCGCTCCGCCAGCCGGCGATACAGCGGCAAGAGCCGGCGCAGCACCGCGATCTGCAGGTCGAGCAGCTTGCGCTTCTCGTCCTCGGTGAAGCCGTGCCCCTTCTTCTCGAGCTGCCCGATGAGCGGATACTCCGCCCGGGCGCCGAAGCCGAACCACGCCAGGTTGAAGAGCACCTGCAGGTCGCGCAGGTCGTCGACCGAGAAGTCGTTGGGCTGCCGCCGCCCGTCCCGCTGCCGCTGATGCAGCCGCCAGTAGCGCGCCCGCGGGCGGATGTCGGTCGCCACCGGCACCGAGAAGAAGTGGCGCAGCACGAACGCCCGCTCGGCGGTCGTCAGGGTGCGCGCCGGCTTGCGCGACAGCGCCCAGTAGCGGTCGCGCTCGCCGTCGACATAGGCCTCGAGCTGCTCGACGAGCACCGGCACCAGGTTGAAGGTGGCGCTGATGGCGGGGTGCTGCTCGAGCAGCCACGCCATGTCGAAGTAGGCCCGGGTCGCGTGCAGCCGGACCCAGGGCAGGGCGAGCTGCCCGTTGGCCGGATCACGATAGCTCGGCTGATGCATGTGCCAGACGAGCGCGAGGTGAATGGGTCGAGGCATGGTCTTCTCTTCGTGTGGCGGGGTCGCTCAGGCCCGGATGTGGCTGCCCTTGGGCACGGCCACGATGCCGTTCTCGGTGACCGTCATGCCCCGGGCGTGGTCCTGCTCGGCGTCGAAGCCGATGCGCGCGCCGGGGTCGACGGTGACGAACTTGTCGAGGATCGCGTTCTGCACCCGGGCTTTGCGGCCGATGTCGCAGCCCTCGCCGAGCACCGAATGCTGCACCTCGGCCCAGCTGTGCACGTGCACCGACGGGGCGAGGATCGACGCCGAGACGTGGCCCCCCGAGACGATGCAGCCCGGGCTGACCAGCGAGTTGGTGGCGATGCCCTGCCGGCCCGGCTCGCCGAAGACGAACTTGGCCGGCGGCAGGTGCTGATAGGTCGTGCGGATGGGCCACTCGCGGTTGTACAGGCTGAAGATCGGGTTGACCGCCACCAGATCCATCGAGCACTCCCAATACGTATCGAGGGTGCCCACGTCGCGCCAGTAGCCCTGCTCCTTCGCCTCCTGCCCCGGCGGGGTATTCTGGGCGAAGTCGTAGACGTAGACCGCCTTCTTGCCGGCCACCATCGGCCCGATGATGCTCTTGCCGAAGTCGTGGGCGCTGTCCTTGCGGTCGGCGTCGCGCACCACCTCGCCCACCAGCACCTCGCGGCGGAACAGGTAGTTGCCCATGCTCGCCAGGCAGCGGGTCGGGTCGCCGGGCATCGGCGGCGGGTTGGCCGGCTTCTCGACGAAGTCGATGATGCGCCCCTCGGCGTCGACCTCCAGAATGCCGAAGGCCGACCCCTGCTCGATGGGCACCGGGATCGCCGCCACCGTCAGATCGGCGTCCTTCTCGCGGTGCACCGCGACCATCTGGCGCACGTCCATCTTGTAGATGTGGTCGGCCCCGAAGACCGCGACGATGTCGGGCATCGTATCGCTGATGAGGTTGAGGTTCTGGAAGACCGCGTCGGCGCTGCCCTTGAACCAGTCGCGGCCGACCCGCTGCTGGGCCGGCACCGGCTCGACGTAATGCCCCAGGATCGGCGCGAGCTGCCAGCCGCGGGCGATGTGGCTGATCAGGCTGCTCGCCTTGTACTGGGTCAGCACCTTGATCTGGTAGTAGCCCGAGTTGACGAAGTTCGAGAGCACGAAGTCGATGATGCGGTAGCGCCCGGCGAAGGGCACCGCCGGCTTGGCCCGATCGCGGGTCAACGGCAGCAGGCGGGTGCCCTCGCCCCCGGCGAGGATCAACGCGAGCAGTCGGGTATCGGTGTTCGCCATGGTGCGCTCCGTGGCTGTCTCCGGCTTCGACCGGACGGTAGTCTATCAGAGTTGAGCGACGTCGGGATCAACAGTCTCGACAGCGGGCGCAGATGCCCCGCTGCGGGCAGGATACCGGCGGCCTGTCGCGGGTCTGCTACGGGGCTGTCAGAAGAAGATGAACCAGGCGGCGCCGATGACGAGGACCGCGCCGACCACGCCGAGCACGACGCCGATCACCATGGCGTTGTCTTTGGGGGCGTCGAGGTTGGCGGTGCGCACCTTGGGCGACTCGGCCCGCTGGGAGACATCGGGCACCTTGTCGGTGCCGGTGCGCGCCGGGGCGGCCGCGCCCTGGCCCGGCCCGTCGGCCCGCGCGGCGATCGCCGGGGTCTCGGGCAGCGTCGGCGGGCTCGAGCTCAGCGGCGGCGGCGGGATGGCGCCGCGGTCGCCGGTGTCCACCGACGGCGGCGTCGCCGGCGAGATCGGCCGCGAGGTGCTCGGCGGCTTGCGCTTCGTCGGCTTCGAATTGGGCCGCGGCACCGCCAGATCGGCCCGGTTGTGCAGGTTGGGGTCGATGATGGTCTCGTCCCCGTCGAAGATGCCGAAGTCGTTCATCCAGTCCGACGGGTCGACCGCGTCGGGCATGATGTTCAGGCTGCTGTCGGGGTCCACCTCGGACAGCGCCTGGAACTCCTGGCGCTCGAGCTCTTCGAGCTGATCGATCGACGTGAAGCCGCCGAGCACCTGCTGCATCTCGTCCTGCAGCCGGTTGGCGCCCGAGTTCATGATCGCCGGCTGGGTCGCCGTCGTGCGCGCCTTCTCGTCGAGCACCCGCTTGACGAGCACCGCGATGTCGTAGCTCGTCACCAGCAGCTTGTTGCTCGCCAGATACGACGCCAGCTCGTGGCCCAGCTGCTCGGCGGTCTGATAGCGCTGATGCGGGTCGCGGGCCAGGGCCCGGCGCATGATGCCCTCGAGCTGCGGCTCGACGTCGATGCCCAGCGAGGCCAGCGACGGGATCTCCGCCGCGCGCACCATCTTGACCGTCTCGAGGTCGTTCTTGCCGTTGAAGAGCCGGCGCCCGGTCAGCATCTCCCACAGCACGATGCCGGTGGCGAAGACGTCGGTGCGGCCGTCGACCGACTGGCCCAGGGCCGCCTCGGGGCTGAGGTAGGCGAACTTGCCCTTCACGATGCCCGGATCGGTGAACACCGCCTGGCTCGCCGCCTTGGCCAGCCCGAAGTCGACCAGCTTCACCTCGCCCTCGCGGCTGATGAGCACGTTGGGCGGGCTGATGTCGCGGTGCACGATGTTGAGCGGCTTGCCGTCGGGATCCTTGCGGTTGTGCGCGTGGCTGAGGCCCTTGCACATCTCCATGGCGATGAAGACCGCCTGCTCGCGGGGCACCTTGTAGCCGCGCTCGGCGGCCATCTCCATGATGCCCTTGAGGTTGGCCCCGTCGATCCACTCCATGACGATGAAGTAGCTCTGGTCGGCCTTCCCGATATCGAAGGTCTGCACGATGTTCGCGTGGTTGAGGTAGAGCGACAGCTTCGCCTCGTCGAGGAACATCTGGATGAACTTGTCGTTCTTCGAGAGCTGCGGCAGCACCCGCTTGATGGCCACGACCTTGTCGAAGCCCATGCTGGTGGCTTTGCCCTTCCAGACCTCGGCCATCCCGCCGGCGTCGAGCTTGTGGGTGACGCTGTATTTCTGGTCGGCCATGAAGGGGGGGCTTTCCGCTCTATCGGTGCAGCAGGCACATTAGAGCGCAGTTGATGTCGGCTGGCAAACTCCACGGCCCCGCCGGCGAGCCCTCGGGAGGAACACGGTGCCGAGCCTGCCGCTCGACGACTGGCTGAACGCCGCCGCCCGCGACCTCGACGCGCGGCTGCGCGGCGGCGCGGGCGACCGCCAGACCCGCCGGACCGGCCGCCGGCTGCTGCGCCGCGCCTTCGACGCCCGCGAGCGCGAGGCGGTCACCGCCGAGCTGGTGCGCAGCGTCGATCGGGCGGCGCACCCGCTCACCGCGCGCATCCCCGCCCCGCCGCGCATCGGCATCCCGCCGCTGCCCACCCGGCCGTCCCGGGCGTGGCTCGACCGGCTCTGCGCCGTCGAGCGCACCGCCGAGGCCATCGCCGGGCGCACCGAGCGCATGCTCGACGGCCTGCGATCGGAGGAGGTGCGCCGCGCGCTGTGGCCCGTCGTCGCCCGCGGCGCCGACGATCAGCCGGAGATGGCCTTCACCGAGGGGTGAGCGGCGGAGATGGGTGACCCGACCCCGCCGACGATGCAGTCACCTCGGCGCTGTGGGGTGCCCGACCCCCGCGCTGGCGAGGTGACCTCGGCGCTGTGGGGTGCCCCATCCCCGCGCTGGCGAGGTGACCTCGGCGTTGTGCGGTGCCCGACCCCCGCGCTGGCGAGGTGACCTCGGCGCTGTGGGGTGCCCGACCCCCGCGCTGGCGAGGTGACCTCGGCGCAATACGGTCTGCGTGCGGCTCGATCGGTTCACCCGGGGCGGGAACGGCCACGTCGACCCCCGCGTTCGGCGGCGCAGACCGCGGCGCAGGCGACCCGACCCCGCGCCGGCGAGGTGCACCGCGACGCGCGGCGGGCCATGCGCCCGGTTCTTCGAGGTCGTACGCAGAAAAACGCCCGCACCGACCCCGCTCGGCGGAGGTGTATCGCCGTCGAAGTCGGTCCGCCCGGCTGATTCTCGGAGGTGTCCCGACGACGAAAAGGCCCACCGACCCCGCGCTCGCGAGGTCGGTCACCAGAGAACGCCCGCCTCGACCCCGGATGTCGGCGTTGATCCGCCGGAGACCGTGCGGCAAGACCCCGTGGACGCGAGGTCGGTGCGCCGCGGGTGAGGTCGACGACCCCGCGGGCGCGAGGTGTCCACGTCATCGCGGGGGTCGCCCCGCGTATCCCGCCGAGATCAGTCCCGCAGGTCGACGCGGCCGTCGGCGGTCGCGTCGAGGTAGCGCTTCAAGCCGGCCTCGAGGTGCGCGTCGGGCACGGTGCCCCGGACATCCCGCGCGGGGCTGTCCCGGTCGTCGAGCGACCAGACCGCCCGCACGTTGCGCACCCGGTCGAGCCGCAGCACGTGGCGCCCGTCGGTGACGCCGACGTGGTCGTAGATCGCCTCGCCGTGGCGGTTGTAGCGCCAGGTATCGCTCGTCAGCGCGCGGGCGGGCCGCTCGGCGGCGACCTTCCGCAAATCCAGGCCGTCGAGGGCCGTCGCCGGCGGGGTGTCGGTCAGCGCGAGGATGGTCGGGTGCACGTCGAGCAGCGTCGCCGGCGCGTCGCTGATGCCCGGCGCGACGCCCGGCGCGACGACCAGCAGCGGGATGCGGATCACCGCCGGATCGAGCGTGGTGCCGTGCATGCGGCGCCGGGTATAGAACGCCTCGCCGTGGTCGCTGGAGACGATGACCGCCAACGGCTCGTCCGCGCCGAGCCGCGTGAGTCGATCGAGCAGCCGGCCCACCTGCTGGTCGGCGTATTGCACCTCGTGGTCGTAGCCGTCGGCGAGGTCTCTGCCGTACCACGGCACGCCCGCCCGGCGGCGGGTGGGGTCGTGCGGGCCGAAGTAGTGCACCCACATGAAGAAGCGCTGCCCCGCCGGTCGCGTATCGAGCGCGGTCAGCGCCAGGTCGGTGGTGCCCGCGTCGGTGCGCCGGGCCTTGGGCAGATCGTCGACCGCCCGGAAGTCGGCGAAGCCGCGATCGGCGCCCATCTTCGGCGAGAGGAACTGCCCGTAGCCGTCGTCGACCACCGCCAGCGTATGCATGCCGCGCCGCGCGAGCTGCTCGGCGAGCGTCGGCCGCGGGTCGTCGAGCGGCAGGCCGAACATCATGCGCAGCCGCAGCGACGGGTCGAGCGTCGCCCGGTCGCGCCAGCGGGTCAGCGCGTAGTCGCTCGTCTCGACGACCTTGGTCCAGCGCAGCCGCCGCGGCGCGACCCCGCGCATGAGGCTGCTGATGGCCAGCGACGTCCAGCCGCCGGGGCTGATCGCCCGGTCGAAGCGCAGCCCGCGGGCGGCGAAGGCGTCGAGCGATGGGGTCGTCGGGCGGTCGTGCCCGTAGAGGCTCATCCGGTCGGGGCGCAGGGTGTCGATGGTGATGAGCACCACGCTCATCGGCGGCGGGCCGCTGGGCTGCGGGGCCACGATCGGCGCCGGCTGCGCGCTGGGTTCGGTACGGGTGGGCGCGGAGAAGGGCGCCCGGTCGCCGCCGCCGAGCAGCGACGAGGCGCCGTCCCGATCGACGTCGGTCAGCCGGCGGGCGGCCTCGAGCGCCGCGCCGGGCAGCGGGCGGTCGAGCATGCGCTGCAGGGTCTCGTCGGCGTCGCGGTGCAGCAGGGCGAACGGCGTGGCCACCAGCAGCCCCGTCAGCGACGCCGCGAGCCCCCCGAGGGCGATCCGGGCGGGCCGGGGCGTGGGCCGCGGCCGGGGCAGGCGCGGCAGCCGCGCGGCCCAGGCCGACAGCAGCATCAGCCCGGTCAGGCGCAGCGCGGTGTGGGCTTCGGGGTAGAGGCCGACGAAGCGGGTCCGATCGATCCAGGCGGTGGCGGCGGCGGCCAGCGGCAGCAGGACCAGCGCCACATACCGTACCCGACGGCGGCCGAGCAGGCCCTCGGGGTCGCCGCTGGTGGGCTGGGCCGCCGCGAGCACGCCGCCCAGGGCCACGCCGCATCCGACGGCGCCGCCCAGGGCGAGGCGCGCCAGCCGTCGGTGCGGGCCGTCGAGGCGGGCGAGCACGCCCAGGGCGTCGACCAGCCACAGGGTCAGCAGCGCGCCGGCGATCAGCCACGCCAGCCGGGCGAGCCGGGTCGGCAGGCGGGCGAGCAGCGCGCCGGTGCCGGCCCAGGCCGCGCCGGTCAGGCCGCCGAGCAAGACCCCGAGCCCGCCGGCGCACAGCGCGACGCGCCCGCCCGCCGGCAGGCCGTCGAGCGCCGCGCAGAGGCCCCAGATCACGGCGGCGGCGAGCGTGTGGCGGGTATGCATCGAAGGGGAGGCGGGCATGGGGGCGGATCAGCGGCGCTCGCGGTCCCGATTGCCGAACGCCCGCGCGGCGCCGATGCGCAGGGCGATGAAGAGCACCAGCCCCAGGACCAGCAGCGAGCCCAGCCCGCCGGCGAAGATGACCCAGATGCGCATGCGCTGCAGGATGAACGCCACGAAGAAGGCCGCGCCCATCATGAGCATCAGCCCGCCGATGCGGCCGAAGCCGGGCACCCGCTCGAGCGGCGTGGTGCGGCCGATGAGCATCAGGGTCAGCGCCATGCTGACGATGGGCCCGAAGTAGACCAGCACGTCGAGCGCGAGCAGGCTCGCCCCGTCGAAGAGCAGGGCGTAGGCGGTGATGACCGTGGCCATGATGCCCGGCACGCACACCAGGTAGATCAGCGCCGCGAAGAGGTAGCGCCGCGGGCTCGCCCCGGCCGGGTCGCGGCCGCCGATCATCGCCAGCGCGGCCAGCACCGGCGGCGCGGCGAGCACCCCGCCGATCAGCGCCGGCTGCGTCGCGGCGGTCTGCGCGAGCTCCTCGATGGTCATGGGCCTCCCCCCGTCGACGGGCCATCGTAGGGCTGCGCGAGCGGGTCGCGCCAGCCGAAGGCGTCACACAGCCGGGCCAGCGTCGGATCGGCGCCGGCGCGCAGGTCGAGAATATCGCCGGTATACGGGTGCCGGAAGCGCAGCCGGGCGGCGAAGAGCAGCAGCCGGTGGGCGCTCCACTCGCGGCGAAAGAGCCGGTTGTGGCGCGCGTCGCCGTGGGTCGTATCGCCCACGATCGGGTGGTGGATGTGGCAGCAGTGGCGCCGCAGCTGATGCCGGCGGCCGGTATGCGGCTTGAGCTCGAGCAGCGCGTAGCGCGTCGTCGGGAAGCGGCCCACGGGGATGTCGAGCTCGACGGTCTCGCGGCGGATGAAGTCGGTGGTCGCCGCCCGCCGCTCGCCGGTCTTGCTCTGGTTGAGCGGGTGGTCGATATGCCCCGACGCTGGCGGGTGCCCGCGCACGACCGCGTAGTAGGTCTTGTCCATCTCGCGGGCGGCGAACAGATCGGCGGTGTCCCGCGCGGCCTCGGGGTCGAGCGCGAAGAGCAGCACCCCCGACGTGCCGCGGTCGAGGCGGTGCACCGCGTGCACCCGGCGCTTGACGATGCGCCGCACGAGCTGCAGGGCCACCACCTTGACGTCGCGGGCGATGTGGCTGTGGTGCACCAGCAGGCCGCTGGGTTTGTCGATCGCGATGAGCCGGTCGTCGCGGTAGAGCACGTCCAGGTCGGCCGCTTCGAAGCGCTCGCCGCGGCTGAGGCGGCGCTGGCGGGCGCGGGCCTCGGCGGGGGTGCGCTCGACGGCGGCGGTCGGGTCGGCGGGGCCGTCGGTGCCGCTCTCGTCGGCGGGGGGGTCGGGGTCGGGCTGGGACATCGGCCGATGGTGGTGCACCGCCGACGTCGGCGCAACCGTCACGGCGCCGGGCCGAGGTAGGGGTCGAAGTGGGCCCGCGGCCAGTGGGCGCCCGCGCGCAGGTGTACGCCGAGCAGCCGCCGCTGCATCAAGCGCCCGAGGTGCATGATCGAGCCCTGGCTCGTCGCGCCCTGGATGAGCGGGATGCCGTCGGCGACCAGCCGCTCGAGCGCGTGGCGATAGACCGCCTTCGCGACGCCGCGGCCCCACAGCTGCGGGTCGAGCAGCAGCCCCAGCGTGGCCCAGCGGCCCCAGCGCGGGTCGTCGCTGACGGTGATCCGCACGACGCCGAGCGGCTCGCCGTCGCGGCGGATGATCTGCGAGCGCTCGGCGGCGTCCGCGCCGTGCAGGTTGAGCATCAACGCGGCCATCTTGCGCGCCAGATAGCGCTCGCCGCTGACGAACCACGGCCACTCGGGGTGCTGGGCGAAGAGGGCGCGGGTCAGCGCCACGAGCCGATCGATCTCGCCCACGTCGGCGACCGGCCCCGCGCTGAGGCCGAGCGCCGACAGCGGCGGCGGGTCGCGGTGCCTCACCAGCGCCGCGAGCGCCGCGTCGGTGTGG
>JAUHXC010000037.1 GCA_030427205.1 bacterium
CGAGGGTTGTTCACTCGATCTACGCGTAGCGCAGCAAACCCGTGACCCGAGGAGCCGGATGCGGGAGTTCCGCACGTCCGGATCTGTGGGAGCCCCGGTCGGGTGACCGGCCGGGGCCACCCGACTGGCAGCCGCTGCATGGCTTCCGCAAGGGCTTCGTCTCGGGGCTCGCTCGTGCCGGCGTCCAGGAGCGCGTGGCGTGCTTCCTCACCGGGCATCAGCGGCCCGGCGACGTGCATACGACCGTCTACACGGCTTCGGATACGCTGCTCGAACTGGCGCGCGAGGCCGTCGCGCAGATCCCGCCGTTGGCGGCGTTGCCGGCGCCGAAGCCGCCCGAGCCCGAGCCCTGCCCCGAGGGGATCGTGGTGCCGGTCGACGGGCGGATCGACTGGGACGCGCAGCCGCTGGGGCTGATGTCGGACACGGCGATCGCCAAGGCGCTGACCGCGGCGGGCGTCCGGGTGACGCGGCCGGCGGTCCGCTATCATCGCTGCCGTCGGGGTATCCCGCCGTTCCGCGGACCGACGGCGCCGAAGGGCATCGACTGGTCGCGGGTCGATTGGGGCAGCTATGCCGGGATGACGCTGGTCGAGATCGGCGAGCGGCTCGGCGTCTCGGCCCAGGAGGTGGGCCGTAGGCGGGCCTTGGCGGGCGTCGGTCGGGACGAGGACGAGCCGGGCGAACAGCTGACTGGATCGTGTCGGGAGGGCTGTCCGACGGGGCCCCCTTCGGGCCCCTGTGTACGGTGTGTGTACACTGCGTGTACGCCGGCTCAGGGGTGAAAGGGCAAAAACCCTACTTTTTCCGGCTCTTATACGCCTTTGCTTTGTACTTTTTGGAATACGCAGAAGCTAGGCTGGCCGAGGGTAGGGTACAGGCTGTCGCCCCAGGGCCAGAGCCCAAGCGGGATGCGGGTGCAAGCCATTTCCCCAGGTTGGCTCATCATGCCCCGGAACGCCCCACCGCCGTCAACCGCTCGTGCCCACCTCGTGCCCACGCGCCCCGTACTTTTTGGCCTTGGTTCGGGCCCAGCAGCGAGATGCCGTGCCCACACGCCGCGGCCATCAGTGGGCCAGGAGCCGCAGCCCTCGTCCAGTAGGTCGCTCAGGTCGAGGATGGCGGCTTGGCGGTCGAGGCAGGCCCGGCCGAATGGGCCCGTGGCGGGCGGCGCGGCGTTTCCGCTCGTCGTGCTGGGACGCGGGCATTGCTGCTCTTGGCCAAAGCGGTTGCTCCTGCTATTCTCCGTGTCAAGAACTTATTGGTTATTCAAGGTGACTTAACACATCCAGTATGGGCACAACCTGTGGCAAAGGGCACCCGGAATGCGCACTCTCCTCATCATGGCCGCGATCACTTCATTCAGCACGAGCTACGCCGCGCGGGTCCCCGACGGGGACGTGGTTCTGTCGATTAACGATGAAGGCGAACCTGTGGGATCGCCTTGGACGCTGTCGGCTGGTGGGGCGGACGCGCCGCTGCCCGCAGGGTTGTCCATCGGGGGCCGAGCCGTATTCGACGTCTCGGTCTACCCCCAGGGCATTCTGGTCTTCAACGCGGTCGGCTTCGACGCGGACGCGCCTCGGCCGCTGGCGGACTTGCTCATGGGGTCGGTCGTTGCCCCATTCTGGGCGACGCTCGCGCCCGCTGTGTGTGGTGAGGTGCCGGCCGGCACCGTAGAGCGCGCGAGTGGTCCCGATCGCTTGACCATCATTTGGCGTGCCATTTCTCTGGCCGGGTGCCGCGACGACGAGCAGCTGTCCACGTTCAGCGCGACCCTGGCGTGGGACGACGAGGCGGTCGTTCGAAGCATCGAGTTCCGGTACGAGACCTTGCCGGCCGAGACGCTGGAGTTGGAGCCCAGGGCTGGGTTCCGCTTTGATGTCGCCGACGGGGCGAGCACCGTATTCGAGTTGTTGCCGGATCAAGGAGGCACGCCCTTGCGGGGGCGTGCCAAGCTCTTGCTCGACGGCACCAGTGATGGCGAGTCGGGTGCGTGGATGATCGAACTCAGCGATGCCGGGCAGATTGTGGGCGAACGCGAGCCAGAGAACTTCGAGGACGACGGGGAGACCAGAAGGCGGCCGGATGGCTGGCGCGATGCGGACAACTGCCCGGATCATTACAACCCGCTGCAGGAGGACGCCGACAGGGACTTGATCGGCGACGCTTGCGACCCCGACGCCGACGCGGATGAGGTTTTTGCCGACGACAATTGTCCACTGGTCAGAAACCGCGGCCAAGAGGATGCGGACGGGGACGGTCAGGGAGATGCCTGCGATTCGGATGATGACGACGACGGCTGGCCTGATGCGTTCGATCGATGCCCCCTGCGCCATGATCCCAGCAACCACGACCTGGATCGAGACGGCACCGGTGATGCCTGTGACCTCGACATAGATGGCGATGACGAAGCCGCGCTCTTCCGTGCCCCGTTGGTGGTCGATACCTGCCCCTTCGTTTTCGATCCTGCCCGGGGGGATCTGGATCGTGATGGTCTCGGGGACGCGTGCGATCTGCTGCCCTCGACGCCGTGCAGAATCACCTGTGCCTGGCAGAGGGACCTTGACGGTGACGGAGTCGGTGACTTCTTCGACGTATGCCCGACGGTGTGGGACCCTGATCAACTCGACCGAGATGGCGACGGCATGGGTGATACCTGTGATCCGGACGATGATGGAGACGGCTCGAACGACGCGCTGGACGTATTCTGGCGGTTCGGTCTGGACGGCTTCCGTGGGATCGACATCACCCCAATGCCCAGGTTGCCATGAGGAACTCCCTCGCGCTCGTGCTCGTCGGCGCCCTGGCGTGCGGTACGGCCTGGGCTCAGGATGGGGCACCTCTCATCGATGGGCTCGGGGGTCCCGTCGGGCTGGGTGAGCCGCATGGCGGGCTGGATGCGCTCGAACTTCGGCCTGCATTTGCCGATGGCATCACGTACTACGCCGATGAGCCCGAGCATGTCATCCGGCTCAACTGGATGGGCAGCCTCTCGTTCGACTACACCGACGCTCGGCAGGTGCAGCCGGTCCCCCAGCCGTTGAGTGACGACGGGGTCTCGTTCAGACGGATCGTTGGCTTCTTCCACAGCGCGAGCCTGGCCAACTTCCAACTTGGCGAGCCAGACCCGACGATCACCTACTACGCGAGCCTCCCACCGGATCCCGAGGAGGGGGCGCCGGGGCGCTTCATCGCGACATGGCATAGGGTGCCCAATCGTGGCCCCGCTCTGGCCACATACAACTCGTGGCAGATCGTACTGATCGAGGGCCCCGATCCGGCCAACTTCGAGATCGAGTTCCGCTACAACGCCTGCAACTGGGCCAATGGCATCGACCGCGAAGACCGCAAGGCCGTGATGGGTTTCGACGGCGGCGAAGGGATCGACGGTCCGGGTTGGATGTGGCCTGGCTCGATGACCGACGATGTGCTCCTGCTATGTAGCTTGTCCAACGTGCGCGAGCCGGGCGTGTTTCGCTACCAGGTCGTTGATGGCATCCCCACCGGCTGCGGTATCGACGCCGAGCCCTCGCCGGGCCCCGATCGCTGCGCCGACGGCAACCACCTGCCGGGCGACGGCTGCTCACCCGCATGCTACGTCGAGCCCGACGCCGACGGCGACGGCCAGACCGAGGCGCCACACCCGGACTCGGTTGATCCCCGCGGGGTCTACGACCAGTGCGCCGATCCCGATGACATGGCATGCAACGACGACACGGACGGCGACGGCATCCCCCCTCATCTCGACAACTGCGACGACGAAGACAACCCCGAGCAGTGGGACTATGACGGGGATGGCGTCGGTGACGCCTGCGAGCTCGACCCCGATGACGATGTCCTGCCGACCGAAGCCATCGCCGAGATGGCAAACCGCCCGGCGGATATCTGCCCGCTCATCTACAGCGCCGGCACCCGACTGGTCGATCCGGGCCCACCGCCCTTCGTGCAGCAGCCGGACATCGACCGCGACGATGTGGGTGATGCGTGCGACCCCGATGACGACGGCGACGGCGTGCTCGACTGCGGCGGTGATGGGATCTGCAACCCCGACGACGACGGCTATAACAACGACCGCGACCATGAGACCGACGAAGGCGGAGAGTGCGACGAGGCGTCGAACTGCCACCACGGTGGTCGGGACTTCTTCGACAATGACGCCGATGGCCGAGTCGATGAGGCCGACGAACGTGCCTACGCCTTCGCGGTGTGGCCTGGCCGCGACCAGCCGCCGTCGCTACCGGAAGACAACTGCCGACGTATCCCCAACCCCGACCAACTCGACCTGGACGGGGATGGCATCGGCGACGCCTGCGATCCCGATATCGACGGCGATGGCATCCCCAATTGCGAAGGCAACGGCATCTGCGGTCCACACGCCGACGGGCGGGACAACGACGGCGACGACGAGATCGACGAAGAGGGCGAGTGCGCCGAAGGCTGTGGCGAGGAGCCCGACCTCATCGACCAGGACCAGGACGGCTGGGTCGACGAAGACCGGGAGCGGCGGCAGGCGATGGCCGACGGCCTGACGCTGCCCGCCGTCATCGACAACTGTCCCCGCGTCGCGAGTGACAACCTCGAAGACTGGGACGGCGACGGCATCGGCGACGTCTGCGACGACAGCGACGGAGACGGTGACGTCGACGCGGTCGACAACTGCCGAGAAGTCCGGAACCCGAATCAGGAAGACGCTGACGGAGACGGTGAAGGCGACGCCTGCGACGACGACATCGACGGAGACGGTATCCTGAACGACCGGGACAGCTGCCCGGACGACGTCAACACCGGGTTCGACACCGACGGGGACGGGCGGGACAACATCTGCGACGAGGATGATGACGATGACGGCGTCAATGACATCTACGACAAGTGTTCGGAGATCTACGACCCTGACCAAGAGAATCTGGACGGCGACGATCTCGGCGACGCGTGTGATCCCGACATCGATGGCGACGGCATCGGCAACACCGCCGACGTCTGCCCCCGAGTCGACGATGGCCCAACCGACACCGATGGCGACGGGGCCGGTGATCTGTGCGACGACGACGATGACGGCGACGGCGTCTTGGACGACGCCCCCGACATCTGCCCGCTGACCCCTGATCCCGACCAGCTCGACCTCGACGGCGATGGCATCGGGGACGCCTGCGATCCCATCGACGACCGACCGTTCGACATCCGCACGCCCGAGGAGAAGTGCGTCATCCTCATCCGCGATCGGGCACCGACCGCCGAGCGCCTCCGCCACTGCCCGCCGCCTGCCGATGATGGCTGCTCGACGACCCCTGACAAGCCTACGCCGAGCGCATGGTGGCTGCTCGGGCTGCTGGGGCTCGCACGTCGCCGGCGATGAGAGTCTTCGGTCACATCCACCAGATCCTCATGGACGCTGGCCTGAGCGTCGGGCCGGCTGCGCAAGCACTCGACGCTCAACTCGCCGCTCAGGCCCAGAGCGCCGAGCTGCTCGGGCAACCGCCACCGCGACCGCTGACCCCAGCCGAGGCGCAATCCGCGGAGTTGCAGGCGCAGGACCCGGTCGCGAACTGTGTCGCCGAGCGCGGCGGCGACCCGAGCTTCCGCGACGCCGGGTTGCCCGGCGCGGCCGAGACCGCGGAGCTGACCGCCGCCTGCGAAGCCACCGAGCAAGGCCACGCAGACTTGCCACCACGGCCGGAGCCCATTGCGACCGGCGCGGTCCTCGACGCGAACGCGGCGGACGCCTGGCAGACCGACAGCCTCACGGCGCGGCTCACCGATGCCCAGATGGCGGGGCTCGACCTCTCGGACCGCATGGCCCTCCTTCGGCACATTGCGCACGGCGCTCGGGTGGATGGAGAAGACGAGCAGACGATCATCCGCCTGCTCGCCAATGCGCCCGATCCGGCGGCGGTCTTGGTGGAGCTGCGGGCCGATCAGTCGGCGTTGTTCCGCCAGCTCGACCGGGTCATCGACGGCGACAGCTACGCCGAGTACCGCGGGGTGCTCCGGGCGGCATGGTTCGCTGCGCTCGGCCCGGCCGAAGCAGCGGCGGCGATCCAGAACCCCGTCACGGCGCTGCCGTGGGCCGACCCGGGACTGATCAGCTCGCTGACCGGCGATGGCCGGGTGCTCTACGACCAGGTCGAGATCGGCGAGGACGGGCTGATCCACATCGAGGCGCGGGTCACCCGCGGACCGGTGGCGATCCCGCTGAAGTGGCCCCCGCTCGATCCGCTCGCGATGGTCGCCGTGCGCTACTTCGCCGACGAGGCCGACTTCGAGGCCGGCGCGGGCGAAGTGCAGTACATGCCGGCGGTCGAATTCCTCGGGCTGTACCACAAGCAGGTCGGCCAGACGCGCCGGCAACTGCTTGATCTCAGCCTGCTGGGCCTCGGCGCGATGGGGGTCGTCGGTGCAGGCAGCCGGCTGACGCTGTTGCTCAGCGCCGTCGAAGCCGCGATCGGTGCCGCGGACATCGTGATCCGAGAGCATCGCGCGGGGATCGCGGCCAGTGAGGGCGGGCAGGACTTTCTCGACGCCTGGGACCGTGTGATGACGCTGGCCGCCGTCTATGGGATCGCCCAGGTCGCGCGCCAGTTGCCCGAGTTGGTCCGCGGGGCGCGCAATGCATGGCAGCGCGCATCGGGTCAGGCGGATGGACTCGACGCAGCGGGTCGCGCGGCCGTCGAGGCTCGATTGGCCGAGTTGGAAGCGCATGTACAGCAAGCCCAACGGGCGAGCAAGCTGCGGCAGCCGAAGGCGTCGCCGGAGGCTGTGGATGAGACCAAGGCGGCGCTGCTCGACACGCGCCCCCACGTTCGCGACACGCATTTCGCGGACCGCGCGGCGGAGCACGCACCCGACACCGGCCGCCTGCCGGGTGGCGTATCAGTGCCGGGTCTTCGCAAGGTCGTGGTGGTCGAGTCGATGCCCGGCGGAGATCCCGTTTCGAAGGTCGAGGTCTTCGACGTCGACGGGCAGTCGCTGGGCACGATCAAGTCGGTCAAGGATGGCACTGCCGAGGTGTTCAAGGTGCCCTTCGAGCCATCCATGCGGCTGAAGGTCACCCGGGCTGACGGCAGTACGGTCGATTGGACTTCCGGGCCGGCCCCGCCCGAAGGGCTTCGGCTGCGGATCAAGGCGAACAAGGCGTTTCGGAAGAATGGCTTCGCGGGTGGCCACACGCGAGAGGCTTGGGACGATGTGCAGACCATATACGGCGGGGTCATCCGTGAATCCGGGCATCGGCAGATAGGTTTCGATGTGCCGGGTCATGGGCCGATTGAGGTGAGTCAGATTCGCTACGAAGTCAAGGGGGCGACCGGTTGGAAGCCCGTTGCGCAGCCCAAGACCATCTTCGAGGGGCCGGGGGATCATCAACTCGTCGCCTTCGAGGAGTACATGACTCCCTACGTCGCCGATGCGATCGCCGACGCACCCGATGCGGTCGAGTTGACCGTGAGCGTGCCGGTCCTGAACCGGGCCGGTGAGCCGACCGATGTGCGTGTCCACCTGATTCGTCGAGGCGGTGAAGATGGTCAGGCGCGAATACACAGTTGGTGGGTAGACGACGCGAGCTTTGGCGACGCGAGGCTCACCCTCGGGGACTCGAATGGAGGTGCACCGTGACAGACAGCCGCCCGTACCCGGGCGTGCGCGAGCACGTCGGCCGAGTTTCGGCGTCCGGCAAGCGGGTCGAGATCTCGGATGATCCTCGACGCGTCATTGCTGATGTCTTGCGTCTGGCGCTCGATGCGCCCGAGCGCACTGCGGCAGTGCTGATGGCCGCCTTGACGCCGGGAGGGGATGAGTATGGCTCGCCGGGAGGCGACTCTATCGTCTTGATGGAGGAGCCCGAGGACATCCCCGTCCAGTTCCAACGCCATATCGGCGGCTCAGATCTCGCAGCACGCGAGCTCTGGCTGGTAAGTCGCTACACGCCCGGACAGGGGTATGACGAAGCCGTGATCGAAGGCAAGGCGCTGCGCGAGTTGGTCGAACGGTTTGCCCAGGTCCTGGATGCCTTGGATCTGCGTCGAGGCGAGCGAAGCCGACGGCAGACTGATTGATTGGTGCGGCTCGTGTGTCTGCCGACCTATGTTCGCCAGGCTGTCGGGGACATCGCGTTGTCGGGTGGCCGCCTTCTCGTCAGCGATGATCCGAAGTCCGTGATCGGCGATGTCCTGCACATGGCGGTGACCGGCACGGATCACTCTGTCGACGAGCTGATCGCCGAGTTGCGGCCCGGTGGCCAGGAGTACAATTCGGGTGCGGGGCATATGCTCTTGTGGTTGGAAGATGAGGACGACGCGCCCCGCGAGTTCACACCGGCGCTGTCACAAGACCAGCTCGAGCATCACGAGGTCTGGCTGGTGGTGGCCGACACATGGGGGCAGGGCTCCGAGCATGCCGTCGTGATCGGCGACGTGCTGAGGGGTCTCGTCGAGCGCGCGGGCAAGGTCCTCCAGAGGTCGTGATGGTATCGAGAGGGCGGCCGGTGGTGTCGTTGAAGAGCGATGGCGGCGTCCGAGGTGCGATCAGCCGCACCAGGCGCAGCGTTCGCCGAGAGCGGCAGTCGAGTCGTCGGCGGAGGGGACCGAGGCCGGCGTGGCCTTGCCACAGTCGGAGCACGTGTTGGTGCCCCAGTGGGCCCGGCAGCTGACGCACTCGAAGAGGAAGGCGCGCGCGTCGGCTCGCTCTGGCCGCGCGTTGGGCGTGCCGCACTCGGGGCACACCCCCAATGTCATGGCGTTGGTTGAGAGGTCGGCGAGGGCTCCTCGTGCCGACGCGACATCGTGTTCTCGCTCATCCGGCCGTCGCTTGTAGGCGGGAACCGTCGCCGTGAGTCCCCCGATTCGGTCTCCCGCGACAGCGGCCGGCCAGTGCACGACCCGGACTCGATCCGGCTGTTGTCCCGGCGCCAGCCAATCGAGCTCGCTGACGATGGGAGCCCGGAGTCGACGGGGCAGCTCGGCGGAGAGAGGCCAGCGCCCGAGGCGTGGGGCGTGGAGCCACCACTT
Organism: bacterium; assembly: GCA_030427205.1. Lineage (GTDB taxonomy): Bacteria > Myxococcota_A > Bradymonadia > UBA7976 > UBA1532 > JACKDM01. The sequence continues at coordinate 9,003 of JAUHXC010000037.1, forward strand.
GACGGCCCGGCGGATGCGCTCGACGCTCTCCAGGCACAAGGGTGACACCGTGATCGCGCTGGGGCCCGCCTCCGCGGGGTCGAAGGGCGGCGTCGGCGGCTGCTTCTCACGGGGGATGCCATCGATGAGCACCGCGATCGTCCGCGGCATGTACGGGCTCTGCGCATCGGATCGGGCATCGAGGGTGTCGAGCGAGCGAGCGGTGCGTGCGGCAGCGCTGTCGAGGACCGCGGGCAGGGGTACGAAGCACCAGTGGGGACGGGCCGAACCGGTGAGACAGACGACGCCGTCGGCGCCGATCGAGAGCGTGGCGTCGAGGTCCTGCCCGCGCCAGCGCAAGCGCCAGCCGCGAGGCTCAGGCTTCGACTCGACATCGAGGCTATGGAGCGCGCGCGCGACGACCAGCAAGACGAAGCGATCAAAGGCGGCGGCGAATCGCTGCCGCTCGGCGTGGCGCTCCTCGGGGTCCGGCGTGGGCTCGATCCGAGCATCGAGCCACGCCCGCCACAGCCGGGCGACGAAGCGGTAGCGCTGGTCGTTGACCAACAGGTTCGTCTGGCGCAAGGCATCGCCGATCCGCGTCCGGCGGGGGATTGCGCGGTACAGCGTGCTGTCGAGCGTGCCTTGCAGCCGGCGGCGCAGCGCGGCGACCCGGCCCTCGGTCTCGCGGGCGACCTCCAGCGCGGTGCGATTCGCATGCTCCTCGCCCCACAAGGCGGTCAGCCGAGTCCGGCGGCGCCACCCCACCTCGTGGACGCGGTCGCTGAGGTTGCTGATGTCTTCGAGCAGGCCGACCAGGGCGCGCAGCTCGCCCAGGCGCCGGGTCAGCCAGCGCAGGATGTGGTCGATCAGGCGGGCGGCGGCGCGGTTCTCGTAGAAGTCGATGTCGTCGTCGATGACTCGGGCCAGGAGGCGACGGGGGCGTACGCCGGTCAGCGTCGGCGCCTCCCAATCGTCGGCGCGGGTGGCGAGGGTCAGCGGCGCACGACGCGCCGGGCGCTTGACCCGGTCCAGGGCTCGCCGCTCGGCGCTCACCCGCAGCCGGGTGTGCGGGCTGCGGGCGATGGCGAGCAGGTGGTGCATCTCGTCTTCGAGTTGCGCGGTGAACGCGGTCGCCCGGATGCGCCGGTTGATCCCCGGTACGAGCGGCGATGTCTTCGTGAGGCGCTCGATATCGGGGGCGTCGCCGAGGGTCTCCGCGATGTGCAACAGGCTGTCGACCAGCAGCTCGGGCGGCGCCTCGGGGGCCACATAGCGGCCTGTGACGGCCTGCTCGCCAACGTCAACGCGCCAACTGTCGCCATCCAGTGGCAGGAGGCGGTCGCCAGCCCGCATCGGGACCGACGCCATGATGGCCGGGCCCGACGCCAGAGCGTACCGACCCGGTACCGAATCGAGCGCGGGCCGTTCGACGGACCGATCCGACCAGCGGTCGCGCCATGTCATCGGCCCGACCCGCTCTTCTTCTTGTCCAGCTCGTGGCCGAGGATCTTCAGCGACCGATCGGGGTCGTGGTTGCCGTCGATACTCTCCCAGTTCTCGGTGATCGCGCCGTAGAGCGCCTCGATGTCATCGGTGCTGGTGTCGTACCGATCCCGGACCTTGCGCAAGATCTTCGTGGCGAGGATGTGATCCATCGCCTCGCCCATCGAGCCCCCCGCCGCGATGATCACCGGGGCGTATCGCTGGACCTGATCTTCGAGACGGTTGCCCCAGCCCACCCGGAAGCGGCGGTCGAGAACGGTGCCAACCGAGCCCGCCAGCGTCTTCATCGCAGCGCGCGCGTCCGCGCCATGCTTCTCGATGGCGGTATCGAAGGCACCCTGCAGCGTGGCCAGCGCGAGCGGCTCGGACGGTGGCTTGGCGAGGCGCATGTCGGGCCGGAAGCTCTCTCGCTGGCGCGGCAACTCCATGACGTGGGCCCGGTCGTAGGTCTTGTCGGCGAACTCGACCGTGGTCTCATCGTGGTTGGCCGTGCCTACGAACCATACGTTGGGCGGCAGCGCGATCTTACGACCGTCGGCGACGAACCGCGAAGGGTGTGCCTGGGGGGCGTGCTCCATCAGCGTGATCTGAGCGTCGTCGGGGCGTTCGAGCGCCGAGAGCAGCGTCGCGAAGTACTGCTCGGGGCGCGACAGGTTCATCTCGTCGAGCACGATGATGAACGGCCGCCCGGCGTGGGCCGGCGTGCCCGCGCGATACAGCGCCTTGAGAAACTCGCTCTCGTAGAAGCGCCGCTGGAAGGCGTTGTAGTGCCCGAGCAGGTCGAGTTGATCCCGCCAACCGGCTTGAACCTCGACCAGATCGATGGCCGCGTCCTCCAGCGTCGCCCCTCCGATAGCCCGCGCGAACGCCCGCGGCAGGCTGGTCTTGCCGGTGCCGCTGATGCCTTGCAGCAGGTGCAGGCGGCTCATGGACAAGCCGCCGATGAAGCTGCGGATGTCGCGCTCGGTATAGCACAGCCGCTTGCTCGCATCGCTCGGGTCATGGGCGATGCGGTGGCGCACCCGCGTGGCGAAGCGCTCGAGGTCGAGCGGGCGACCATCGAGGGGGATGGGTTCCTTCAGCTCGACGGTGCCGTCCATCGCCGCGCACTCGCTGAACGGGTTGGCGGCGCCGCCCTTCTCCCGCAATTCACCCACATCGCGGCGAAGCTCGTCGACGGCGACCTTCAGGGTCTCGCGGTGGATCTCGAGGACCTCTTTCTCCCGCACGAGTTGCTCGTGGGTCGCTGCGTCGACTCGGTAGGCCGACGCCTGGGCCTCCGCGCGTGCCTTGCCCGCTCTCAGGTCGTCACAGTCGGCCCGCGCCGCGCGCAACTGCTCTTCCAACTCGATCAGTCGCTCCTCGGCGGCCCGGCCAGGGCGGGCATCCAACTCACGCTGCGCTTCGGCGACGCGGTCGCGCAGGCGCTCGAGCTCGTCGAGGACCGCCGTCGGCTCTTTGCCATCGAACGCGCGGTCGAGCGCCCGGCGAGCCTCCAGGTCGGCGAAGAGGCGATCGCGCTCGGCCTCTACTGTCTCCCGCCGTCGCTGCTCGGCGCGCGCCTCGTCTTGCAACGCCTGGATGCGGTCTGCCGCGCGGCGTTCGATCTCGTCGTCGAGCGCCGCGCGGTCCTCTCCGAGCAGCGTCTTCTCGAGGTCGAGGCGGCCCTTGATGCGATGCACCTCGCCCTCCCGCTCCCGAAGCGCTGCCCGCTGGTCATCGAGGTCGGCGCGGAGGCCGGTGAGTTCTGCCTCGACTGCGGTGCGGCGTTCGGCGACCTCACGTTCTGCTGCATCCCTACGCTCCCGAAGCTCATCGGCGAGCGCGGCGAATCTCTGCTCTCGGTGGGCGGCCAACTCGGCTTCGAGGGCCTCACGGCGCTGTATGCGTTCCCGATCGAACTCGGCGTGCGCTGCGGCGATGCGGGCGCGGGCCGCGTCGGCCTCGACCCGCAAGGCCTGCAGCTGCTCTTCGAGTTGGCCCAGACTCTTCTTGTTGCGCTCGATGAACCCGGCCTCGGCGGCCTGCTCCCGCTCGGCGATCGCGGCCTGTCGGTCGTTGAGGGCAGCCTCGCGGCGGTCGAGCGTTCGGTCGCGTTGGTTCAGCGCGCCCTCACGTCCGTCGAGATGCAGCTTGCGATCGTCCAGCGCCTTCTCGTGGCGCGCCAGGGCCGCGCGCGTCTCGGCGAGCTCCTCGCTCTGCTCCTGCCAGCGCTTTTCTGTCTTCTTGCGATCGGCTTTGAGCGCCGTCTCCCGGTTGGTGACGCCCTGCTCGCGGCGTTCCGCCTCCGAGAGGCGCTTGTCGGCGGCGCGTGCCTTGGCTTCGTATGCGGCCTGGGCTTCACGCAAGAGCTTCCACTCATCGGCGAGATCGGGCTTCGATGGCGCCTTCGGCGTCTGACCGGCGATGCGCTTGCGCTCGTCTGCCGAGAGCCCCTCCATGGCGGCCTCGTGCGCCTTCTCACCCGATGGCTGAGCTGGCTTGGACGATGCGCCCCGCGATTGACTGCCCGATCGCTTCCCGCTGTTGTTCCTGTTTCGGTTCTTTCCACGTCCCATGTGTGGCTCCCGTGCCTGCCCGTGGGCTCAGCGCCATGCCATACGAGCCATGAAGACTCGCAGGATGGCATAGGTGTGTTCGATGTGTGTCTTCAGCGCATCGGGGGTCAAAGTGGTCTCGTCCTGTCGCGCGTGAGCCGCCGCGTTGCGCTCCGGCGCCATGGCGTCGATGTGCTGCAACGCTGTGGGGATCTCGGCCGCCAGCGCCCGCAGCGGGTGGTCTTCATGGGCGTCCGCCGCGAGCAGCGCGGCGCCGATCTGCCGGCCGAGCGCAGCGTCGCCATGGGTGACCGCCGAGATGATATTGCCGCGCCGCGTACGCGAGAAGCGTTCCGGCAGCGGCGTCTCGAAGCCGATGTCGGCGGCGATGGCGTCGAGCAGCATCGCGTTGCGGCTCTTGTCCTTCCAGCTCAGTCGATCGACGTTGTCCCGCCCGCAGCGCCACCGCTCGACGATGACCCGGAACGCCTGCTCCAGCGCCTTGTTGGCTTCGAGCACGGCCGTCTCGGCCCTTGCCTTGCGATCGGCTCTCCGCTTGAACTCGGCGAGGGCGCGCTCCATCTCCATCAGGTTGCGCTCGAAGGGCAGCCCGACCACGGCCGCCGAGAGCGCGCTTTCAATCGCCGCGCGTGCCTCGCCGTCGAGGGCTGACTGCCATGTATCGAGCTCGGCGGCGAGGGCATCCACCCGCTCGCCGGTCAACCGGCGCAGCTCGTCCGCCAACGGGGCAAAGCCTCGGGCCACCTCGGTGATCCGCCGCCGAAGGGGGTAGAGGTCGCCATGGCCGAACGGATCGGCAACCCGCCAGCGGCCGTCGCCCGACTCCCGGGGCACGTAGATCCAGGTGGCGAGGAACAGGGGCATGGGTCGATCGTCGACGATCGAGACCCTCTGCAGAACGGCAGGGCTCTGCGTGGCGTGCGGCGCCGAGACCCAGTCCAGGTCCTGCTCGGCGGCGTGGTCACGCACACCCTGAACGTGGCCGGCGAAGGCGGCCAGCACGGCCTCCGGCTCGGGCACCGCGCAGCGGATATCGCGGTCTCTCGGGGCCACGAAGAAGATGGGCCGGACCCGCGGCTTGCCCCGGCTGCCGAGGCGCAGCATCGGCCACTGTCCGACCTCACTCGCCGGCTGGGTCTCGGCGTACTCCAGGCGCTCGGCGATGCGTCCGAGCAGCTGACCCGAGTAGGGGCACTGGAAGACATAGCGGCTGACGAGCGGCGCCTGCCGCGCCTCTTCATCCTCTTCGAGGGCCCGCTGACCGGGGGGCAGCAACTCACCGCGGTGGTCGAGGTAGCCCCACGCCTGGAGTCCGCCGACGAGGTGCGCCGCCAGATCGGGCTTGATGTCGAGCAACTCGGCGACCCGATCGACCCGATGCGTACCCGCGCCCGCCAGCCGCAGCACCGTCCGTTGAAAGACATCCAGCGGGCGCTCGTGGGTCGGATCGGGCGTGACCACCCGCCAGGCCAACGCAGGCCACGCGAGCCATCGATACCGAGCGCGCTCCACGGCCGGTCGAATGTGATGCCGGATCACGGGTGCGCGCCCATCGAAGGTGAGGGGCTCAAGCATCGAGATGACGACCATCGGGCCCTCCGCACAGGTCGTGGAACGCACTCAGCGCAGGCACCGCCGCCCGCCCGTCGTCCGAGGTCACCATCGCCCCGTCGCCCACGATGAGCAGCAGGCGGCGTTGGCGGCTCATGGCGACGCACAGCCGGTTGGCGAGCATCAGGTGGCCATAGGTGCGACGTCGCGCCCGCTCGTCGGGCGCCGGTCGGTCGCTCGTGCGGGTCATCGAGAGCAGCACGACGTCGAACTCCTTACCTTGGAAGGCATCGACCGTGCCGATGCGAAGGCGCTCCTGGTGAGTATCGGTCGACCGGAAGGCCGGGGCGATCTGCCATCGGCTGTCCTGGTCCGTGGCCAACCCGACTTGCTTGGCTGCGCGCCAGATGGCATCCACCTGCGCCCGGTAGAACGCGATGACACCAAACGTGAGCCCGGGCGCGGCCTCCATCAGTCGGCGCAGGCGCTGCGCGAGCGTGCGCGCCTCGGCCTCGCGGTAGACGCTGCCTCGGCCGTCTCGCCGCTCGATGCCCGCCGCGTGGGGCACGTTCAACCAGCCGGCGCAGCGGCCGGCGAACTCGGGCAGGGTGTGCGCGAAGTCGGACGCGGGACGCCCCGAGCCCACCCGCTCGCCGTGCGGCACGTAGAACTGCGCGCTGATGAAGTCACCGAGCGTCGGGTGCATGCGGTACTGCCGGTCGAGGGTGACCACCCGCGGGATGCCATCCCGCGCCTGGCGAGCCTTGAGCTCGTCGTAGAGCCGTTCGAAGAGGCTGGTCTTGAGCGCTGCGGCCTCCTCCTCGGCCACCGATGACTCCAGGTCGCGCTCGATCTCCGGCTCAAGCAGATGCGGGAGCTGCCGGTGGTCGCCGACGAGCACGATGCGGCGCTCGGCCAGCGACATCGGGATCAACAGGTCGAGCGGGTTGGCCCGCGCCGCCTCATCGACGACGACCGACTCGAAGGCCACCCGATCGCTTGCGCCGAGAGCGTCCCACATCCGCCCGCTCGTAGACTGTTGACAGGTCGCGGCGAGGACGCGGGTGTAGCGGGCGATAGCCGCGCGGGTCGGGCCCGGCTCGCCGGTGAGGGTGTCGACGTAGTCCTGCAGGATCTCGCCGATGCCATCCGGTGAGCGGGTGATGCGGTCGACCCAGTCGTCCAGCGCGTGGCCCAGCAGCCGGTGCAACTCGGCGTCGGCGAGCTGGCGATGCGCCGGCCGGGGATCGGGCACGAGGCGGTCGAGCAGTCGATCACGCAGTGCGCCGAGATCGCTGAGGAAGGGTGGCGTCTCGTCGCCATGCCAGTCAGCGGCCCGTCGAAGCAGGGCGTCGTCCTCGGGGTTCAGCAGCCCCGAGCGGCGCAGCCGGATCAACGCCTTGAGCGCCTGACGTGGGCCGCCATCGGCGAAGGCTTCGGGACGGTCGTACAGCCCCCACAGCGCCTTGCGGTACAGCCTGCGTGTTTCGGGCGAGAGGCCGTCGTCGGCATCGACCCGATCGAGCGCGTCGAGCCGGGCACGCACTGCGTCGACCCGCTCGACGGCGATCTGCCCGCAGCCGAGTTCGAGGATTCGTTCGACCTTCGCCCGGACATCGGCGCGCGACGTCGGGGTGCGCATGACGGCGACAGCGAGCCGGCGCGCCTCGTCCAGCCGAGCCGCTGCCGGCCGGGTCTCGACGAGCCCTCGGACGGCGTCCGCCCGCTGCCGGATCCAGCGGCCGACGTTGTCGAGCCGCACCGCGGCGTCGCGCTTGCGCCCCACCTTGACCGTCGGCAGGCCATAGACCTCGATCTCGCCCGCGGCGTGCTCGACGGCGTCGTGCTGGAAGCTGCTCAGCAGCGACCGCCCGTTGATGACGACCCCCTTCTCGTCGAGTTCAGCGAGGCGGATCTGCAGCGCGGCCAGGGTCCGGGTCTTGCCGGTGCCCGGCGGCCCTTGGATGATCGCCACATCGGGGGTGTTGATCGCGGCTTCGATCGCTTGCCGCTGGGCAGCCGTGGGTGTCCCACCAAAGGCATCGCGGACTTTGGGTGTGAGCGGTGGATGCCGCCGATGACGAGCCGGGGTGGGGGTGCGGCCTTCGAGGATCAACCCGAGCTGCGGCATCGGCCCGCTCGCGGAGCGGATCATGTCATCAGCCTGCTGCTGACGCCGCAGCCGCACCAGATCGCCGACGATCGACAGAAGCAATACGCCACTCTCGGGCGGCTTGTCGCGCTGGTCGCCGTCGTAGCTCAGCGTGATCTGCCGAGGATCGCTGTCGATGACCCGGGCCGTGTAGCGCGTCGTCCGCGCACCGCGGGTGGTGATCAGCGCTTCGGCGTCCTCGGCGCTGAGTTCATCGTCGCCGTCTTCGTCCTCGGCCTCCAGGAGCCGTTGCCAGTCCGCGGGCACTGTCTCCATGGCGTCGAGCTCGATGGCCCGGCCCTCGCCGAGCCGCCCGAACCGCCCGCGGACGTCTCGGTCGCCGTCGATGACGAACGCCCAGTCGCCGTCGGCGGTCCGCTCGCGCTTGTGATAGGGCAGCACCCCGAACGCGCGGCGCCTCTCGAGCAGGCGGCGGCCCTCCAGGGTCCAGTAGCGCCGCCAGATGGCGAGGTAGCTGTCGTCCTGCCCGATCAGCTGATCCAGTTCGGCCCGCGCCACGCCGCGCAGGGCGCCGGCGCGGGTCCCGTCGACGATGCTCAGGTCACCCTCGAGCAAGGCCGGTGGACGCCGCTCCGACGGGCGAGCGGGACGGGTGGCGAAGGTGACCCGGGTCACGAAGGCGCGCTCGTCGCGGTTGACGATGTCGGCGGTGACGCCCTCGCCGTGCATCCGGAACGAGTGCTCGATGCTCGGATCGGGGCCGGCGGTCACGATCGCCCGGCTCTGTCCGTCACCCTCGGCGGGCAGCAGCAGCCGGTCGCCGAGGTAGGCGCAGACGGCCTCGGGGGTGAGGTTCTGACCCGTGTGGACTCGCACGTCCTCGACGACCTTCTCGTCGACCCCGAAGGCGAGCGCCACGTCTGGCCGAATGTGGCGCCCGAAGGTGTGCACCTGCACCGACAGCATGCGGCCGCCGTTCGACCGCCCGGCGATCCAGGCGACGCGCGGGAGGTCGGCCTCCACGATGCTGCGCAGCGCCTCGCTGCCCCCGAGCGGGATCGGCGAGTCCTCGCTGAGCAGGACGATCTCGCCGCTCGTCGAGAGCCGCGCGATGCGCACGCCACGCCCCCGGGTGAGCGCCCGGGCAAAGGCGGCGCCGTCGACCCGGACCGCTTCGATGACCGTGATCTGGCCGTGCGCGAGTCGGCTGAGCTTCATCGCTGGCCCTCGGCGAGTAGATGAAACTGCACGACCCGATTGGCCTGGCGCTCGGTGGGGTGGCCGAGGTGCAGATCCCACGGATCGCGATGGTCGAGCGGCAGCGTACGAGGGCGTGGTCCCAGTTCGACTGTCCGCTCGCTGCCGAAGCGGGCCACCAGCGGCAGATCGGCCAGCGCCTCGACCTCGACCCCGCGCTTGGCCCGGGTCAGCCGAGCGATCGGCTGTCGACCGTAGAGGCCGGTGGCCCCCGAGAAGTGTCGGCGGCGCAAGGTGAACGGGCCGTCGTCGAGCGCGATGACCCCGCGCCGGATCCGGCCGAGTCGGAGCGCGTCCTCTCCGTCGGCTTCAAGGTCGAGCCAGCCGTTGACGAACTGGCCCACGACCGCCGACGGCGCGGCCGCGTCGCACCACTCGCAGGTCGGCGTTGTGATGAAGATCGTACTGCCGCAGGCTGGGCAGCGTACGGTCGCGTCGGCCGCGCTCTGCAGCGCGTCGACCCATGCCTGCACCGATGGGCGCGCGAGGGGGTCGCCGAGACCCGCGCCGAATGCGCGCGCGGAGAGCTTCCGCAGTACGGGCGAGAGCACCATCTCCCGCGGGATGCCCCGGCTACAGCGGTTGCGATCGTCGTCGGGGTGGTCGATCCAGGGCCACGCCCCTTCCAGCGCCTCGGCTTCCAGCTCGGGCTCGCCATCGTGAATGGCGTCACCGATGAGCGGATGCACCAGCGACAGGATACGGAAGCTCATGACGGCGAAGGCGTACGCATCGGAGAGCGTGCTCTCGCGGCCGTCGCCTTTCACCAGCTCTGGCGCGCCATACTCGGGCGTATAGAGGGGGTCGCCCTCTCCGGAGACGGTGATGTTGTCGGTGTCGATCAGCCACGCTTCGTGGTGTTCGAGGTCGGTCGAGACGAAGACGTTCTTGGGCGAGGGGTCGACGAAGGCCAACCCCCGCGCGTGCAGGCCGGCGAGCGCTTCGCCCGCGTGCGCCAGCAGCCCGAGCCGACGCCGCAAGCCACCGCTGGCGATGTAGCCCCTCACGGTCGAGGCCTCGGGCCTGAGCAGGGCCTCCAGTGGTCCCATGTCGTCGAGTAGTTCCATCACGTAGCCGACGTGCCCTCCGGCGAGCAACTCCAGCGGCCGAGCGATGTGCAGCCCGTCGAGGTCGAGCCGGCGGACGAAGCGGATGCGCGACGCGAGCGCTCGCTCGTCCACCGCTCGGGTGTCGAGCAGCTTGACCACGCGGCCGGGGGTCTCGGTGGCATACACCGCGCCCTGACCGCCGCGCCCGAGCGCTGGACCGAGGCGGTAGACCTCGCCGCGGGTGTCTTCGACCGTCTCCGGAGGGGCGCCGAACATGCTCAGAACTCCAACGTACGCAGCCCGAGGGGCAGCCGCTCGGGGCGTCCGTCGGGGCGGGCGCTGCGGCTCCGGCTCTGTACGGTCATGGTCACGAACTCGAAGAAGTCGCGGATCTGCGGAGCCTGATCAGCGCGGACCACCGGCATCTCCGGGTCGGCCACGAAGGCCTTGAGCATCGCCTCGTCGGCGTCGGCCCCGATGGCCATCGCCAGCCGGTCGGCTTTGGCCCCGCGGTCGCTCGCCAGGAGCGCCTGCAGGGGGCTCTCCCAGGCGTCGGTGGGCAGGCCATCGGAGACGAGCACGAGCACCGGGCGGAACGCGCGGCTGGGGATGCGATCGCGGTCCTCGATCATCTCGCGGGCCAGGTCGAGCGCGGCGCCGAGCGGCGTGCCCCCTCGTGCCACGATCGACGACCACTGGGCTGCGCCGGCCGGCGTCGGCTCCAGGTGAACCTCGGCGTTGCCACCAAAGGTGATGACCGCCAGGTGAATCTCGGCGCGCAGATCGTCCTCGGCCGAGAAGCTCTCGATCATCGCGCGCATCGCACCGTCGAGCGCCTGGATCTTGCCGTTGACCGACATGCTGCCGCTGACGTCGGCGAGTACGATGACCGGCAACGGCCGGGGACGGGACGTGGAGATTTCGCGGAGGGCCATGGTGAACTCCTATCGATTCATGGGCGGCGACGCCGACGGCGTCCCCGGGGCTTGAGGCTGCGGAAGTCGTGGTTGCGGTACGCGGTCAGGACGGTCCCGCCATCGGGCGTGCAGACCACCTGCACGCCGTTGTGCGGTTCGAGGTCGAGGCCCACGCGGGCGGCGGCGGCGACGTCGCGGCGGCCGAGGGCGAAGATCAAGGCGCCGCGCACATGGCTGCGGCGACCGTGGCATATTGCGGCCTGCACGGCCTCCGGCGAGATGCGCCGAGTGGCCATGCGCTGACGGGCGTGGTGGGTGATGTGGGGCTGGGGCATCGGTCGGCTCCGGGTCTTGGATGTACCCGGATACGTCGCGAGTCCCGTGCCACTGATGGGCCGGAGAGTGCGTCTCTCGGTAAATGTCTGAGCCTAATGCCATTTTGTTCGATGGGTCAGAGGCGTCACCGCCGATTCGTCGAACGATATGGTTCATACGGCGAACGAAAGGGTTCGCATTCAATCCTCTCTCCGCCACTGCCGCAGCGTCTTACCCGTCACGTCGCTGACCGCGTCGGCATTCAATCCCCGACGCCGACCGAGGTCGAGCAGGCTGGTCGCCAACCATCGCCGGAACGCCTCGATCATGGCCTTCGCGGGAAAAGGCTGCCCCATCGGGGCTGCGGCGTCGAGTGGCGCGTCATCGGCCCAGAGCTGGGCGACGGTCCGACCGTTCGGTGCCCGCGGTGCGCCGTGCAGCTCTTCGAGGGCGTGCTCGACCACCTGTACCGCGTCCGTCGGGCCGAGTTTCTCGTCGAGCATGTGCGCTTGTACGTGCCACGCCACTCGAAGTAGGTCGCGGACATTTCCCGGCAGAGGGTGTCGACGCAGGCGCTCGACGACGGCCTCGTGTACCGCATCGGGCAGTGCGACCTTCGCGGCGACGAGGTCTGCCCGAGCGCCGGCCACCCGGTAGGCGCTGGCCCACAGCCAGTCGAGGTCCTCGGGGATTTCGCGCAGCGGCGGCACGGTGAGCCGGAAGGCGCTGATGCGATCGAAGAAGTCGGGGTCCAGTCGCTCACGCAGCGTGTCGAGCGAGCGGTTGGTCGCGGTGAGCAGGCGGAACCGGCTGTCCTTCGTCGTGTCCGCACCGAGGGGCGTGAACCGCTGCTCTTCGATCGCCCGGATCAACAGCCGCTGGACCGACGGGGCGAGGTCGGCGATCTCGTCGAGAAACAGCGTATCGCCATCAGCGCGGGCGAACAGGCCCGGACGGTCGGCGGTCGCGCCGGTGAAGGCGCCCTTCACATGGCCCAACAGCTCGCTGCGCATCGTCTCGCCGGTGAACTGCCCACAGGCGACGGTCGGCCAGTTTCGGTCGAGTCGGGCTTGCCGGAACCTGCTGTTGGCGCGGATCCAACTCGCCAGCGTCGTCTTGCCGGTCCCCCGCTCGCCGAGGATGAGCACCGGCACCCGAAGCTGTGCCACCCGTGCGGCGCGGTCGTAGAGCTCGCGCAGCCGTGCGCTGCGGAAACGCCGCCGATCCCACCAGACATCGTGCTCCGCGTCGACGGCGCTGCTTCGCGCCTCGCGGTACACCTTGAAGTAGGTCTCGATGCCCAACTCGACCGGCACGACCGGCGGCCGGCCCCGACGCTCGCGACGACGATAGGACTTCACCACCTGGAAAGGCGGCTCGATGAGCCCGCACTCGGCCATCAGCACCCAGACGGTCTGCATCGCCGGTGTGCCCGGGCTGGCATGGATGATCAGCTCGCGTCCGGCGAATCGCTGTCGGAAGCGCTCGGTGGGCCCGCGTAGGAAGCCGAGGATACCTGCGTGGTCGGTCGGGTCGTCCGCACGCCATACCTCTCGGCGGACGGTAATCGTGTTCGAACGGCGGGCGATCTCTGCGCGCAGTCGGTCAACGATCGCCCGCTCCTTGCCTGGCTCACGCTCCGACTCGCGGTAGAAGACGACGACATCGCGGATGCGGCTATGAAACGGAGAGTCGGGGTCGAAGAGCAACGTCAGGGTCGGGCCATCGATCGGGCTGCCCTCGGTGGACCCGCGGTCGAAGGGGTCGTTATTGCGCGCCAGCCAGGTGAGCAGGACCGCGTCGGTGGATCGCTCGTGATCGTGCATCGCTCCGCCCGGAGGGGGTGATACATCGGCTTGGTCAGCCATGCACTGCCCGCATTCGAGTACTCATGGGGCGTATTCTGGCACATTGCCCGATGCCCGCCCACCCAGTGCTCGGTCTGGCAGGTCGGCGATGCCGAGAGCTACGGGCCAAGGCATGCGACAACGTCGTTCACATCTTATGTTCGATCGCCACCATCTGACTGATGAATGTCTCCCCCGAGCGCTCGGGCCAACAGGTGCGACAGCCTCGCGAGGGCTTCCAGGCCGCCCGCTTGGTCGGCCAGATCGCGCAACGCTGCGAGCGCCTCCTCCGCGTCGAGCCGTCGCTGACGCTCGTCGGCGAGCGCCTTTCCGAACTCGTCGCGCTGGCGCTGCGTCTCGGCGGCCATCGCGGCCATCCGCTGCGTCTTCTCGGCGAGTGCCTCGTGCAACTCGTCGTTTCGTTTCTGCACCGTCTCCATGTCGGCCTCGGCCGCTCGGCGTGCCTTGCGCTCGGCGTCGCGCTCGTCGCGGTAGACCTCGATCTGATTGCGCGGCAGCGGCTCACCGCCGTCCTGCCAGACGGTGTAGTCGTTGCGGCCCTCGATGCGCCCCTTGGCGTTGCGGGCGATCACCGCGAATCGACCGGGGCCCGGGAAGAACGACTGCATGTCGTCGTGCGTCGATTCCACCGAGATCTCGATCGGCTGGCCGTCCATGTCGAGGACGACCGCCCCGATCCGGCCCTTCTCGTCGACGTGGCGCATTTCGAGCCACCGGGCGGTGACCTCGCTCTCGGTCAGCACGCAGTAGACTGGCTCGCGCTGCTCCTGCTCGCGGCGGTCTCTCCGGCTCCATCCGTACTTCAGCATCGGCGTCGTCCTCGCGCTCGACTCGACTCCACCTTACGTGCTCGAATCGAGGCCGGGGCAAGGCGTTTCTTGCCCGTTTGGGCTATCTGCCTGGAATCATTCGGCTTCGTCGAGCAAGGGCCTGGAGATGTCCAGAGGGCAGCCAGACGTGGACCGGGAGTCGACCAGAGGCTTACCAGACGTGAACTTGGTACGGACCGGGAGGTCTCCAGAGCATAGCGTGGGGCCATCCAGACCTGGGCCAGGAATCATCAGGAGGTCCACCAGATGGCAGCCGGGAGGATTCCAGAGCCTATCCAGACGGCGGCTTGGGGGTGATCCAGGCGCGAGCCGGGCAGAATGCGGTGGCCGCGGGCTCTGAATTGGCCTCTCGCCTCGTAATTCGACCCCTCGATCTCAGCTTTGGGCCTCGTCGAACGCCCGCTGCAGAGCCGGGTAGCGACGGTAGGCGTCGCGCATCGCCTGGAGCCATGCGATGCCATCTGCGGTGCCATCGAGCATCGCGCACCCGACGGCGAGTGACGCGGCGTGGTCGTAGTGTCGGCGTCGTCCGTGATCAGTCACGCCGTCGAGGCGCTTCTCGGCGGCGGTGCGCATCGCTTCGACGAGCGTCGGACGCGCCGACGCCGGCATCTCCAAGTTGGCGAGCGAGAGCAGCGCGTCGATCGTCGGCGCCCGCAGCTTCGGCCGGTCGTCGGGCATCGTGTCGTCGAGGTCGTCGATCCCCAGCGGGCCGATCGGCGTCGACGTCGCGCCGAGCAGCCGCGCGAGGATCGGGAAGACGATGTGCCCCGGGTGGTCGGAGTCGGACCATCCCAGCCCCGGCGCTTGCGCGAGCTGCTCGGCGACGGCTGCCAGCTCACCGCAGATGAGGAGCAGCATGGCGCGCTGCCGCCCGGATACGTCGGGCGCATCGGCCAGCAGCCGAGCGGCCCGCGCCTTCAGCGCGTCTTTGGTCGCCGCTCCGGCCAGGAGACGCCGCAGCCGCGTGAGGGTCGGGCGCGTGCGCCACGCCTGTTCGAGGGCCTCGTCCAGATCATCAGCGCCCAGCTCCTGCGCGGCGAGCGCGACACCGTCGAGGAACTCGGCCCGCTCGTAGGCCGCCTCCTCGAGCATCTCCGCGGCCTCGGCGTACGCGGCGCAGGCCGCCTCCCATTCGCCCGCGTCCTGCAGCGAGTTGCACCACGCCCGCAGATCGTCGGGCCGCTTGCTGGCCCGCGCGACCACGCCGAGCCCGTTGGCGCCCTCGGTGCGCAAGACGACCTCGCACAGCCACCGGTGCTCGTGTCGGTTCCGGCCGGGTCGCAACCCATCGGCGATGCGCTTCTCGACCACCGCCCGCCACTCGGGGAGGAAGGCATCGAAGCCGGGCAGGGGCTCCACGGCGATTCGCTCCATCTGAGCGAGTGGCTCGAAGAAGTAGCCCACGCTCTCGACCTGCTCGATGGCCGCGAGCACGGCGACGGCTCGGCGCTTGGGCGCGGCGGTCATGTACATCGCCACGACGAACTGGCAGGCGCAGTCCGCGGGGTCGACGCCGAGGACCTCGTCGACCAGCTCGTCCTCGCCCAGGTAGATCTCGGCCTCGGCGATCGGGATGAGCAGGGCCCGGAAGATGCGGAACGCCGCCGGGTAGTCCCGGGCCAGGAAGGCGTTGGCGCCCTGGCGCAGCGCGCGGTCGACGCCCGCGGGCTCGACGTCCCCCATGCGGCGGGCCTCCACCGCGAACGCCTCGATCGCCGCGATGCGCGCCTCGCTCGGCGACGCGGGCGCCTGGCCGGCGCGGGCGGCGAGCGCGATGGCGTCGTTCTTCAAGCGGCCGAGCATCTGGTCGTCCATCCACGGCACGAGGCGCCGAATCACCCCGCGGAGATCATCAGCGCTCAGCGCGTCGAGCGCAGCGTCCAGCATGTTCGGTTCGCCGTATGTCGAGCGTGCCATCAGGAGAGCCCCAGTTGCTGGCCGAGCAGGCGCCGGACGAAGTCGCGGCCCGCCGGCTCGCGTTCCACCTCGGCGCGCAGGTGTTCGCGCATCTCGTCGACGATCCCGGCGTGCTCGGCGGCCTGCATCGTATGTCTGTACGCCGCGAAGACATCGGCGCCGGTGATCTCATAGCCGAAGCCTTGCACCAGCCAGTGGATGGCGAGCTGTCCGGCCGCGGCGGCGAAGCGCGGCTGCTTCTCGGCGAAGTCGCGGGCCGCGCGGGTCAGGGTTGTCGGATCGCACGGTGTGCGCCGGGCCAACTCGATGGCCTCGGCGTAGAGCCCAACCGACTTCGCCGCCGCGAACCACTTGCCCTCGTCCCCCGGCGTGCTGGCGACGAGATCGGCGAGGATGTCGGCCGGCGCCTTGTGGGGGTAGGTCTTGGCGACCGCACGGAACCACGCCAGGTAGGTGCCGGCCTGGTTGGCGAGGAGCCCGTACCGGCGATACGCCTCGTCGACCTGCCCCGCGGCGAGCAGGACCTCCTCGCAGCCGGCAGCGATCGCGATCGGGCTCTCGTTCGGGCCATTGGTGGCCTCGGCGTACTCGATCGCGTCGGCCGTGCGCCCGAGCGCGGCCAGGGCCTTCACCCCGTATTGGCGATAGTGCCACATCGAGTAGGGCGACATGTCGAGGAGCGCGAGCAGGTCTTCGTATCGGCCCGCGGCGAGGAGCGCGCTCAGGCAGCACGCCGTGCCCTTGAAGAAGCCGCGGAGCGCGGGATCCGGGCTCCACGCCATCTTGCAGGTGCCGAGCAACTCGTCGGCCCAGCGCGAGGCCACCTCGGGGCTGGCGCAGATGTCTCCCCAGCGATCGCCCAGCGTCTCGATGTAGGGGATCTCGTCTTCCTGGTAGGCCTCCCACAGGCGTTCGAGCCATGCGGCGCGCGTATCGGCGTCGGCCGGCGCGGCGGCGATGATGTCGGCGAGCGCGTCGATCGCCCGGTTCACCGCGTTGCCGATCGAGCCGGATGAGCTGTCGACCCGTTCGAGCGCGGGCGAGACCTTCTCCAGGAAGATCACCGCGCCCTCCACCGCCAGCAGCGGGTCCTTGCGGGCCACCGTCTTGATCTCGGCGGTCGCCTCCCTGACGCGCTTCACCGCCGGCTGGGAGCGCCAGCCGAAGGCGTTCCGCCGGAAGCGGGCGCGGAAGGTCCACTTGTGCGCTGGGGTGCCGGCCATGTCTCGCCTCAGGTTGTCGTCTCGATGTGAATAGGGATCGAGGTGGGCAAAGTGTCCTCCGGTGGGTCGAACTTCGCACGGCGGGGGCGGGGGGTCTGCGGGCCCGGCTGGCGATCAGCCGGCGTTCGACGCGCGCCACGGGGCGAGGAGCGACCAGTCGACGTCGCGGTCTCGATCCCATCCACGAGCATCGGATGGCAGCTTGGGTCGGTCGGCGCGCTTGGGGATGAGGGCCTCGAGCAAGGCGCCGTAGATGCCCATCTGAGCATCCTCGTCCTCATCGATCTCGAGCTGGCGCACTAGGTGCCCGAGGATCTCGTCGCGATTCTCGGCGCCGAGAATCCAATCTCCGACCAGAAGGCGGGCGATCGCGGGTCGCACCCACCAACTCGGATCGGTGTGCAGCATCTTCAGGATGACGGGGACATGAGCGGCGGAGCTGCGCCAGAGCAGCAAGAGTTTCACCCCGCTTTCCCGCAGGAGTGGGCTCGCATGCTCCAGCCACGCTTCGGCGTGTGGGACCAGCTTGGCCGAGTAGCCGTCGGCGCAGAGGTTCACCATCGCAATCGACCGCTCATGCACGGGAGCCGCTTCGTCTTCGAGACGATCCCAGTCGGCGGGCGTTGACTTCGGGGGGCGATCGTAGCGCTCGTTCACTTGGTCTCCAGAAAGCTCGCGACCCGGCCGATGAACTCCTCGAACGCATCCCTATCGCGGGAGACTCGCGAGAATCCAGCGCTACCTGGCTTGTGGTTCTTGGTCGACCGCTTCAGATGAGCGAGCGCATTCTCCAGCGAGTTCATGGAGTCTTGTACTTCGTGCAGGTGGTCGTACGTGCCCTTGCCACCGGGCAGCGGAACCGGGATGCCGTGCAGATCTCGCAGAGCGCCGCTCAGATCATCCGGCTTGAGTCCGTTCTCCAAGGCGTTGCGCGTATGCATGAGGACCCCGAGCGTCTCATCGTCGAAGAAGCCCTCGGCGCTGTAACGCCGCAACCGCTCGATCAGCTCGACCCGCCCGGCGTTGATCACCTTGATCTGCTTCGCCGCCTGCCGGGCCGCCGCTTTGCTCATGCCGTTGCGGCGCA
Source organism: bacterium (assembly GCA_030427205.1). GTDB lineage: Bacteria > Myxococcota_A > Bradymonadia > UBA7976 > UBA1532 > JACKDM01. The sequence goes on from JAUHXC010000037.1 coordinate 27,176, forward strand.
GCTTCTTCATGCTGTGTCGCACGGTGTCGTCGAGGGCGGTCTCGGCGCCTTCTCGGATGGCTTCCTTCGAGGCCATCCGCCCGGCCTTGAGGAAGTCCAGGCCCGGGATGACGGCCACGAGGTTGATGCCCAGGCGGCCCCACGCACCCGGCGCGCCCTCGACGACGTCGCTGCCGGCCGCTGCGATGTCACGGGCGTCGCCGATCTGCCCCAGGACCGGCACGAACCCGGCCGCCGTCTGGCCAGCGAGCGCGCTGTAGCTGTCATTGTCGGCGAAATCGCCGGCGAGCGCGCCGGTGAGGAACGCGACGATGCCTTCTTCGTCGCCATCATCGATCAGGTCCGACAGGTCGACGTCGGCGTCGTTGGCCTCGGGTCCGCGCGCAAGGTAGTCACCGACGGGATCTGCAGGGGCGCTCAGGTGACCGTCAACGCGGGCCACCGCGTGCGTCAGCCGGCCCTCGATGGACACGCCGTCGGCCGAACCGAAGTGCAGCTTGCAGGTGAGCTGACCGCTGTAGTGGTCGAGCGCCGTGTCGAGGACGAGCCGGGCGTCGGGTCGCTCCAGCGTATACCGGGCGGTCTCGTAGCCGTCGGATTCGGTGAGTTCGATCGACAGCGCTCCGTCGCTGAGCGCCGGTTGTTGCTCACCCTCCGCGACTGCCCGCGCCATGACCTCGAGCCCGTCGAGTTGGCGGGCGAGGGCGGCGGTCGACTGCGGGTGCAGGTCGGTCGGCGTGATGCCGAAGAGGTTGAGCAGCAGGTGGTGGCGCCGGGTCAGGGACCTCGCGCCGTCGCCCCTGGTGGAAGTCTCGGCCTGTTCGGCCGGGGCGCGGGCGATCATCACCCGGCCGGTCTGGCCGCCTTCGGAGAGCGGAGCCATCGCAGTCACGCGGACCGGGCCGGCCTCGGCGGCCACATGGTGGATCTCCACGCTGGGGCCCCGCTCGGCCGCGACGCCGCGCGACCGCGTCGGCTCGGCGACGCTGACGATCACCTCCCCGGGTGCCGAGGCCGCGATTGTCAGCCGCTCGCCAGCGGCGAGGTCGAGCGTGCGCGGCATGTCGGGCAATGGGGCGAGGGGTGAGCCTAACGCGGGGTCGACGGCCGGGCCGCGAGCGGAGCCGGGTGCGAACTCGGCAGCATCGGTGAGGGGCTCCGCGATTTGGTCGCGATCGGTCTCACTGTCTTGCTCGCGTTCGACGTAACCCGGAGTGGGTCCCGACATGTCGATGCCTCCCGTTCATTGGCCGACGGCCCCGCCCGAAGCCACATGGTGCGATCAGAATCATACCCGGTTGGGCGCGAGGTCAAGAGGGTTCGTCAACCGATGTGCGTCGTCGGTGAACACACGTCGCTGACGCTGGTCGGCCCATCGATACCGCCCGCGACCCGCACAAGCAGTTCATCCTGCGCCGCCGGGATCATCCTGCGCCCCCGGCGCCGGCCCGGCGTGACGCCCCAGCCGGCGCCGGCTCCGCACTCGGATGCGATCATCGACCTCTACAAGCACCAGGTGAAGGTTGCCGAGGAGGCCCGGGTGAAGGCCGAGGACGCGCTGCGCGAGGAGCGGCAGCGCAGCGACGCCCGCATCGACGCGATGCGCAAAGAACACCAGGCCCACCTCGAGGCGCTGCTGTTGCGCTGCGCGGCCAACTCGACGCCGAGCGCGAGAAGTACCGCGTGGCCGACGGCGATCGGGTCGAGGCGCAGGCCCACCTGGACAACCGGGTCGAGCAGGTGACGACGCTGCAGACGCAGATCGACGAGATGAAGGCCGACGTGGCCAATCCGCAGGCGCCGACGGCCGAGCTGAAGAAGAAGGCCGAGGACAACGAGTTCTCGCCGCTCGACGCCATTAGGCGCTCGGTGTGCTCGCGCAGGCCGCGGGCCGTTTCTGGGTCCGGTTGAGTGACGCAACCACAAGCAGACCTTGCAGATGCGCGAGATCCGACGTAGTACTTCGGTCCGACAACTCGTGCAGGGGTGAGACGATGTTTGGGTGGTTTGGCCCACCACGGATTCCAGAGCCTTCGAAGCAGCAGATTCGGGACAAGTGCCAGATCCTGTTCATCGACGACGACACGGACTTCGATATCGTTGAAATCCTGAAACGGCAGGGGTGGAAAGCGTCGCTGCTGCCTGATGTGTCGTCTTGGAACAACGCCCAACTCAAGGAGAGCCACATCCTATTCGTGGACATCCGAGGTGTTGGCCAAGCGCTGCGCTTCGACGATGAGGGATTGGGCTTGGCGCGGGCGTTGAAGCGAGAGTTTCCACACAAGATGGTCGTGATCTACTCGGCTGAGCGTCACGGCGACAGATTTCACGATGCCCTGAGCGAGGTGGACGCCACCTTGCCGAAAGATGCAGAGCCGTACCTTTTCGAGCAGACCATCGAGGGCCTGGCAAAGGACTGTTTTTCATTCTCGAGGGTCATTGAGCGTATCTGCAAGGATCTGGAGCGGGAATTCCCTCAACTGGATCCCGATGTTGTCCGGAAGGACATGGCAAGACTCGTACAGAAGAATAGGGTGACCGGTGAGGAGATTGGGCGGAAGCTCTCGATTGGCTTCGACAAGGCTGGTTCGCTAGCCAGCATCCTCTCGCTTGTTATATCGTAGGTATAGGGTCGACTCTTGCGTTCTGGCATCTTGACGCACACCGGTGTTTTCCATTCCGCGTCGCTATCAGCAGCGTGCATCTCCTGTCCACACTCAGCCCCAGAAGAGCTTGGGCGCGTCAGACGGCGAGAATGTCCACTTGACAAGTCGAGTGTGAGGGTTGGCTGGAAACCGGTCGGTGGACGTCGAACACTGATTGTGGTCTGCGATCCGAGCCAGGGGGGAAGCAATCGCATAGGCAACAAGCTGCTGGGAGCCACAGCAGAGGCCATCGAAGCTCTCACGATGCCGCTGGTGAACGAATTGGTCGAAGAGGCCCAGCAAAGAGATGCGCAGCGAGCTGCCGAGGCGCGCAAGAAAGAAGAAGAGCGAGAGCGTCGCTTGCGGATTCTGGTTCACAACCTGAGGAGCCTGAACGCGAAGAGTCGACAGGCACTCAACCTGATCATTACGGAAGACGCTCTGTCATCTGCTTCGGATAAGAAGCGCGCAATTCGCGACGCGCTTTCCCGAAACGCGGCATCGGCAGCGAGAGCTGTAATGAGCGTTCTCAAGAGCGTCTCGCTGACAGCGACAGATATTCGTGCATGGGAACATTTGATGGACGGGTCGACGTTCAGTCGACGCCAGCGGTCCTCCCACCCCATCCACAAGGTGGCTATGCTAACGGGCAATGTCTTCTGGCAAGACTTCGATTCGAGAGATATTCGAGTCGACTATGGCTCAAGCACGGATTACGTGTCGGCTCACTTTGAGACGTTTTCGGCAGGCCTCACGTTGCTGATGGAGAATGCCGCGAAGTACTGCGCCCCTGGGTCGAGAATCACATTTTCCTACGCAACAGAGATCCATGGGCGAAGGCCGTACATCGTCGTTCGTATCGCTATGCGAAGCATGTATGTGGAACCTGACGAGAGGGAGCAGATCTGGACTGAGGGATATAGTGGCCGAGAGGCGGCCAAGACAGCTCGAAAGGGTAGCGGAATCGGGCTTTCCGTCGCTTTGGCACTTTTTCGCATGGGCGATGCGCACATCGACATGCTCTGCGGTGATATTTGCCAGACCATGAACGGCGTTCGGTTCGCGGACAACGAGTATCAACTGCGCGTGCCTGTCGCGTAGCAGGCGTAGCAAAATACACTTGTCCCGTTTCGATTGCAGGATCGATCGGCCGCCTTGCGCCCGGACCCCGTTGGTGACGAGTTGATGCCATCGGGCCCGGCTGCGAGCAATGAGACCCCAACCCCGGCGGGAGCGGGGCGTTTGGGGAGCAGCACTGCAAGCTCACCGCAGCTGGCCATGTCGTCGGCGCCATTCCCCATGCCGTCAGTTCATCCCTCGGCGACCAGATACCCTATCGGCGGTGGTCGACCCGTCCGAGGGGGGATAGTGAGCCATCGAGCGCCTTCGACGGCGGCCGCCGTTGCGGCGACGAGTGTGGTGCAGATCCAGTCGAAGGTCGCGTGCTAGGTGAGCCCGTCGGCGCGACGGGAGACCTTCTTGTAGAGCTGGAGCATGTTCAGCACGAGCCGGCGCAGCAGCATGACGACCAGCGTGCCGTGGGTGTCCTGCAGCTCGTCAACCAGCGGCGCATGGACTCGGCGGCGGTGGCGCAGAAGCGGCGGCTGGTGCTGAAGGTCCGCGGCTGGATCTACGAGGTCATCGACCGCTTCCTCGGCGGGGTCGAGAAGTTGCCGAACACCGTGTCGCTCGGCGCGCTGCCGCACCTCGCCGTCGGCGGGGTGGTGGCCACGGTGGCGATAGGTACCGGGTCTCCAACGAGGGGACAGGAGACCAAGGCAGCAGGAGCACCCGCAAAGACCGTAGGGTAGAGCCGAGATGGATGAGGGCTTCTACGACTCGTGACTGCTCGATGGCTTCCCATCGAAGAAGTCCCGGACGTCCACCTCAAGCACGACCGCGAGTTGGAGCAGCGTCTTGACCGTCGGGTTCGCTCGGCCGTGGAGCACGTCGAAGACCGTCTGGTGGTTGAGGTCGGACTTGCCGATCAGGCGGCGGATGGACAGACCGCGCTCGTTGGCGATGCGGCGCACGTTGTTGCCGACCGACTCCATTTCGGCCGCGAGCAGCCGGGCGAGCTCTGGATCATCTGCGTCCACGGCTCTTCGTAGCGCGCGTCGACATGACCCGATAGACCGATTGAGACCGATCTGCTTGATTAGATCGCTTTCGTTCGGAATGATGTCGGCAGGTGCTCGCCTGTCGGCAGCGGACCGGGCAGGCGCGAGGTGCCGTCGAGGAACCCGTCGACCTCGGAGGGAGACGATGACCCGCTTGATCCGCGTGACCCGCCCGCAAGCGCGGGCCGTATTGACCGTTCTGCATCTCGTCGAGCTGCCGTCGATGCTCGACCGGCACGAGCGCAAGGCCCTGACTCACCTCGAGGCCCGGTTGAAGGCCGGGATCGAGGGTCGGCCGATTCACCAGCTGACCGCTGATCTGGACCGGCTCGAAGACGTGCTGCTCGGCACCCGTTCGCGGGCGTTCCACGATTTCATCCACGGTCGCGTGCGGGATCTGCTGTCGGTCACGCTCCTGTGGACCACGGCCGAGGAGTTGCCGAAGGACGTCCGGGCACCGCTCCTCGACTTGGAGCGCGTGGCGGATGCGCTGTGGGCGGTCGACGTACTCGACCAATGCACTGCGCACGGTCTGTTGGTGCGCTTCCCCGGTGATGAGCGCATGGATGCCGAGGACGACGTCGACGAGGGGGGCGGACCATGACCGCCCGCGCCCTTCTGCCTCAGCCAGCGCATGCGCCGCTCGCGCCGGTTCACCTGACGATGACGGCCGCGCAGGCCGCAGGTCTCGTCGCCCTGGCCACCGAGGGGGCAGAGCGGGTCGAGTCGCTGGCCACCGGCCGCTCGGACAGGGCCGCCGCGACTCGGGGGCTGCACCGACTGCGCGCCGCGGTGCAGGGGCTCCGGCCCGGCGATGCCGATCGCGACCTCGAAAGGCTCGGCGAGGTCTTGGCTGACGTGGTGAGTCCGGAGGCAGTCGGCCTGCTCACGGCTCGGATCCGTGATGTTCTCGACGTCGCGCTGCTGTGGTCGGCGCTGGAGCGCGCGCACCGCCTCGCGATTCGCGACGACCTGCCCCACGTCGGCCAGACCGGGCGGCTACTCCACGCCGAGTTGCTCACCACTCTCGTCTGGCGGCTCGACGCAGTCGGGCTGCTCACGTCGATCGGGATGGCGCCCGACCTCGGCGGTGAGCGGCGGTCGTGAGTCGAGGTGCGCATCGGTGGGGTGTGCCCGGACCCGTGGGCATACCCCCGCTGGGTGGTGCCCTCGGCTGCAAGGCTGTGCTGGCGGGGACCGTGGCCCTCGTGCGCCTGCGGCGGGCTTCGGCACGACCGTCCCGTTGAGCCTGTTGATGATCCTGCCCGGTGCCTTCGACGCGACCCTCCCGGTGAGCCTGATGCGGGTCCTCGCCAGACCAGGGCTCCGACAGCCGAATCCGCTGGTCCCCACGGTGGCCGACAGCTTGCCGACATGCGGCAACCCGCTGGATTGAAAGCAGAATCCTTCGGGTGGGTCGCCATGGGGCCGAAGAATGGGCCGATCAGGCCCCTCGGCGACGTCGGGATCAGCGTGTTCGAGCACGAATCGCGCTGGCTGGAGGGTGGGGGCGCCCAGGCTGAGTCGAGGCCCCGGTCGAGGACGGGCCCGAAGATCGGCCGAAGCACGCCCGAAGACAGCCCTGAGGCATTGCGGCGATTCGGGCACCGGATCCGGCTCGGCGTGGCGATCGTCGACCAAGGGCTGCCAGGGATCGACCAGGGCACCAAGAGCCGGAGGCGAAGGGACGACCACGCGGAGGGCGGTGCGGCGACCGAGGTCCGGCCAGGGGATCCCGAAGGCACCCGTCGGACCGATTGGCGTCGTTGCTGGCGATCCGCCGATTCGGAGCGATGTCAGGAGCGTTTGCGAGCCCCATTGTCAGGGCATGGGATGGCGGTGAATTGTCCGTTGTTTCGAACCCGGGTCACCACCCTAGCGTTGAGCATGTGGAGGAATGGCCGGGGAGAGAGCGATGGACAGGCGCTGCATGCGGCGCCGGCCGGCGTGGGGCAGCCCATGCTGGGCATCGGCGATGCACGGGATCCGTCGACCCTGCGCGACGGCGATCGTCGACGGCTCGGACGGGCCCGAGTTGGTGTGCGGGTTCACTGCTGGGGCAGTGTCCACCCGGCCCGTGCCCGGTCTCGGGCGAGCGGTCGTGGGGGGGGAGCACGGACGGCACGCTGGGGTGGACGCATAGTCATGACGCCCCTCCTCACGACAGAGCAGGTGCTGGCGTACCTGCAGATCAGCCGGACGACGCTCGACCGGCGCATCGCTCTGTCGCGTGAGAGGGGCATCGACATCCCGCGCTATGGCCGCCCGGCCCGCTGGGACGGCGATCGGATTCTGGACTGGTACGAGGCGACATCATGGCCACGATCGAACGACGAAGCGGCAAGTGGAGCGTGCGCTACCGCACGCTCACCGGCGCGAGCCGGCGATACACCCCCCGCGAGGGCACGAAGGGCGCCGCCAAGCGCATCCAGACCGAAATCGAGCGGGCGCACGACCTCGGCGAAGAGTGGGTCTCGCCGGCCGCTCGGGCTCGCCGCCCGCGTCGCAGCCTCGCGGAAGCCTTCCTGACCTACTGCAACGCCCGCCGGCTCTCGAAGTCTGCGGGCTACATGCGCCAGATCGACTACGCGCTCGGCGGCTTCGTGGCGTACCTCGACGGCACCGGCGGGGCCGGCGTCGAGCACATGCCGTCGGCGCTGACCAAGAGCGCCCTGCTCGGGTACTTCGGGTGGCTGCTGGACGAGCGCGGCGTATCGCAGCTCACGGCGACCGATCGGGTGCGGCACGTCGAGCGGGCCTGGGCCTGGTTGGCCGATGACGATGACTGGGCCGAGTTGGTCGGCGGCCGCGTCGGCTGGATATGCAGCGGCCGGCGCCGTCGGTCGGCGATGCGGCGCCTACGTGGGCCGAGATGGACGCGGCCATCGAGACGGCGCGGGCGGCGGATGACTGGCTCTGGCGGCTGTTCTTCCTGGCCAGCCGGACCGGGCTGAGGGCCCGCTCGCAGATCCTCGAGCTGAAGTGGAGCGACATCGACATCCCCACCGCCCGGCTGCGGGTGCGGCCCGAGCTGGGCAAGAGCCGGCAGGAGCGGCGGGGGAGGGTGGTGCCGCTCGCGCCGGTGGTCGTCGCTGAGATCGCGACGTGGGGTGTGCGCGAGGGCTACCTCGTCGACATCCCGGGCACGAAGCGGCACCCGGACTTCTCTCGCGTGCCCGGCTACTGGCGCGCGGCGGGTTTCGAGGAGATCCCCTGGTGGCCGCTGCACGGGTTCCGCAAGGGGTTCGTCTCGGGCATGGCCGAGGCCGGCGTGCAGGAGCGTGTGGCGTGCGCGCTGACCGGGCACACCCGGCCGGGCGATGTGCACAGCCGCGTGTACACGTCGGCAGCCGCGCTCTGGCCACTGATGGTCGAGGCAGTGGCGAAGGTGCCGCCGGTGACCGTGCCGAAGCGCAAGGTGGACGAGTTCAGCGCCCGCCGCGCGAAGCAGCGGGGCGAGGCGCCGAAGGTCGAGGTGCAGGTGACGCCGGGCGAGCCGATCGACTGGCGTTCACTGCCGCTCGGCGAGACCAGCGACGCCGAGATCTCCCGGGCGTTGGCGCGGTGCGGCATCGAGCTGACGTCGCAGACGGTGGGCTATCACCGGAAGCGCCTGGGCATCGCCTCGCACTCCAGTTGGCGGGCGAAGCCGAAGGGCATCGACTGGTCGGCGGTGGACTGGTCGGCCTACGAGGGCTGGACCAACGTGGCGGTCGCCAAGGAGCTGGGCTGCTCGGCTCAGCTTGTCGGGCAGCGGAGGCGGGAGGCGAGGGGGTGAGGGCGGGGTCGCGTGTGTCGCTGACGGGCCCCTGACGCGGGCCCCACGAGAGAATCCTGTGCCCATCTCGTGCCCAAAGCGAAAGCCGGAAAGCCCGAAACCCTAGCGCTTCTTGGTCCCGTAAGCCTTGCTCTTGTACTTTTTGGTGTAGGCCTTCCGGCTGCTCGCGCTCGTCCGCGCCTCGTCGACCTCGTCGCGGGCTTCCTCCAACTCGGTGATCTGGGCGTTGAGCTTGGGGCTGGGGCGCTTCTCGGCCTTCTGCTTGAGGTCGTCGATGGCCAACTGCAGGCCCCCACGGGCGCCGGCGAAGTCGCCGCGGTCGGCCGCGCGGGCGGCGACTTCGAGGCGCTCGGCCGCTTCGACCTCGGCGACGCGCACCGTGACTTCGGGGCGCTCGCTCTTCTGCATCGCGGCGGCGTCGGCGGTGATCTCGAGCGAGAGCGGCACGTCGGCGCGGCGGCTCGTGCTGTCGGCGGTGATGTCGGTGTAGCCGACGCTCAAAGTACCCAGGGCGACCTGCGGCGGGGTCAGGGCCGGCAGGGCGAGGCGCAGGATGACCTCTCGGGTCTGGCCGGCGCCGATGCTGCCGATGCGGGCGGTCGTGCGGGCACCGTCGCGGACGGTCGGGTAGCCGAAGACCTTGGCGACGCCGGTGCCGGGGGTCGGGTTCAGCTCGATCTCGATGCCGCGCGCGACGGTGGCGACGAGGCCCTTCATCTCGTCGCCGAGGATGCCGGCGATGGCGTTGGCGTCCTTGATGAAGTGGTAGCGGCCGCCGCCCTGGTCGGCGAGCTTGGTCATGAGGTCTTCGTTGTAGTCGAGGCCGACCCCCAGGGTCGATACGCTGATGCCGCGGGTGAAGGCCTTGGCGGCCCGGGCGCCGAGCACGTCGGGGCGCTGCTCGCCTTCGTTGGCGAGGCCGTCGCTCAACAGCAGAGCATGGGTCAGGCGGCCGTCGTCCTTCAGGCCGGTCTCGAGGTCGTCGAGCGCCTGCATCAAGGCCGGGCCGAGGGCGGTGCCGCCGCCGCTCTCGATGCCGAGCAGGTGGTTGCGCAGCACTTCGCGGCCTTCGCCGACCGCCAGGCGGGTGGTGTGGCGGCGCACGTCGCTGCTGTAGCTGATGAGGGTGACGGTGTCGTGGGGCTCGAGGGTGTCGAGCAGCTTGAGCGACGCCGTCTTGACGTCGCGGATCTTGTCTCCGCTCATGCTGCCCGAGCGGTCGATGACCAGGGCCAGATCGACGGGTGGGCGGGGGCCGGTGACTTCGCCGAGGCCCTCCATGCGCACCAGCAGGTTGAGCTCGCGCAGGCCGTCGGCGGTGATGCGGTCGAACTGCGGGAGGACGGTGACGCCGACGCTGCCGACCGGGGTGGGCGGCGCGGCGATCTTGGCCGGCTCGGCGGGGCGGATGGGCGTATCGGGGGCGGTGGCCGGAGCCGGGTCGCTGGCGACAGCCTTGGCGATGGCGCCCTCAGCCTGTTCGGCGGGGGCCTCGGTGGGCTGGCACGCGGTGAGCGCGAGCGCGGTGGCGACGAGGGTCAGCGGGCGGTTCATGGCGGCTCCTGTCGGGCGGCGAAGTTCGGTCGACGAGGGGCTTGCACGCAGCCGCTGGAGAAACGATCTGTCGAAGGTCGATTTTTCTGAATTTCGGCCGCGCCGGCCGGGGGAGAGGTGCTGATGGACGTGATCCGATATACCGGCGGCTGCCATTGTGGCGCGGTGCGGTTCGCGGTGAAGGTGGCCGAAGACGCTCACCTGGCTCACGCGTGCAACTGCTCGGTCTGCTTCAAGGTGGGCTTCCTGCACGTGATCGTCGATCGGGATGCCTTCGAGTTGCTGCAGGGCGAGGCGCGCATCACCACCTACACCTTCAATACGGGGGTCGCGCAGCACACCTTCTGCAGCGTGTGCGGGGTCAAGGCGTTCTACACCCCGCGTTCCCACCCGACGGGGGTCAGCGCCAACCTGCGCTGCTTCGATGGCATCGAGGAGGGCGTGCTCGAGAAGTTCGCCGTGCAGGACTTCGACGGGCGCAATTGGGAGAGCGCGGTGCACGCCATCCGCTGAGCGATCAGCGGCCGGGGATCTCGTCTGCGGGCAATCGCACGAAGCGGGGGCGGTAGATGCGGGCGTCGCCGGCCATGGTGAAGAAGTCGAGGCTGTTGACCACGTAGCTGAAGATCAGGCCGTCGCGGCTCAGCTGGGGGTGGGCCTTGGCGGCGTAGGTGAAGTGCTGCGCGTCGGCGTCCAGGTCGGGCACGCGGTAGACGGTGCGCGGGCGGCTCCAGGGGCCGTCCGGTGCGGGGGCGTCGCGCAGCAGCACGCGGTCGCTGAAGCCGTTCTCGCTGTAGAGCATGACCCAGCGCTCGCCTTCGCGGTGCACGCTGAGCTCGTTGGCGATGTCATGGGCGATGGGTGCCGCGGCGGCCGGCTCGGCGCTCCAGATGCCATCGGAGTTGCGGAAGCGCCACGCGGCGGGCGCGCCGATGTCGACGGCCCCGACCTGGGCGATGAGCAGCGCTTTGGCCTGAGGGTCACGATCGTCGATGCCATAGACCCAGACGCGCCCGCCGTCGACGGCCATGCCTACGCCCCAGGTGACCTGACGCTCGGGGTGCGCGAACGGCAGCCGGATCTGGCGCGGTCGCCATTCATCGAGCGGCGCGTCGGGATCGTCGACGAGCACAATGCCGCTGTCGACGGGCCTGAAGTCGAAGACGCTGTCGTCGCCGCGGCGTTTCAACCGCGCCACGAAGAAGGCCAGCAAGCCGGCATCGGGCAGCCGCACCCCGGCACCGGGCCAGAACCAGGAGCCCTCGGCGTCGCGGAAGACCTGCGGGTCGGGGGTCAGCCACGCGGTTGCTTTGCCCGCGGCGTCGTTCGGGCCCCAGGCGAAGCGTGCGGCTGCGGGCGACGGTGGGTCGGCGTCGCCGTGGTCGAGGACGGCGACGGTATTGTTGACCATCGTCGCGTCGACATGACGCCCGTCGCGGACGGGGCCGATCCAGGTATCGCCGAAGAGAAAGAGCGAGCGCCCGGGGCCGAGTTCGACCGAGTAGGCCGCGTCGGCGCCGGTCCAGCCATCGGTGCGATCGAAGATGGCATCCCACCCGTGAAGGTGCGTGCCGTCGTAGGTCGGCGCCGAGCAGCCCGCCAGCAGCATCGACAGCGTGTAGACCGATGCCAGCGATGCGATGCCATGCGCTCTGCGGTGGGATGGGTGGGATGGGTGGGATGGGTGGGATGCCATGGGGCCCCTCGGTCGCCGAGCCGAGGTCAGTGCTGCGGCGTGCAGGCGAACCCGCTGCCGTCGGGGCGGGCGTGGCAGACCCCGAGCGCGCCGCCCTGGCCGAGTCGGCATTGCTGGCCGGTCTTCTGACAGGCCGCCGCGTTGGGCGCGATGCCTTCGCCTTCGGCCGGCGGCGGTGGGCTGCAGGCGAGCAGCGGAAGGCTCAGCAGGGCGGTCATGAGGAGAATTCGGCGCATCACTTCAATCGCTCCGCATGCCATGTGATGTGATCGCCGATGACACTCTGCACGAAGTAGTAGCTGTGGTCGTAATCGGCGTGCAGGCGCAGCGTGAGCGGCACCTTGGCTTCGGCGCAGGCGGCGGCGAACCACTCCGGGCGCAGCCCGGCGTAGAAGCCATCGGCCAGGCCCTGATCGAGCAGGATGTCATGGCGCCAGCCGCGGCTCGCCACCAGGGCGCAGGCGTCGTGCTCGGCCCAGGCCTGCGGATCGTCGCCGAGGTAGGCCGCCAGCGCGCCCTGGCCCCATTCGACCCGGCTCGGCGCGACGATGGCAGCCATGCCAGAGACCGAGCGGAAGCGATCGGGGTGGCGCATCGCCAGGGTCAGGGCCCCGTGGCCGCCCATGGAGTGGCCGGTGAGTCCCATGCGCCCGGTATCGAAGCCGAACGCTTCGCAGACCATATCGGGCAGCTCGTGGGCGCAGTAGCGCTCCATGGCGAAGTGCGGCGCCCAGGGCTTCTCGGTGGCGTCGAGGTAGAAGCCGGCCCCCTGGCCGAGCTGCCAGCCGTCGTCATCGGCGATGTCGTCGCCGCGGGGGCTGGTATCGGGGAAGACCAGCGCGATGCCATGCTCGGCGGCGTAGCGCTGGGCGCCGGCCTTGGTGGTGGCGTTCTCCCAGGTGCAGGTCAGGCCCGAGAGATAGAACAGCACCGGCGGGCGCTCGATGCCGGCGGGGCGGAAGACCGAGAAGGTCATCTCGCAGCCGGTGGCGGCCGACGCGTGGCGATACACGCCGTGGGTGCCGCCGTGGCAGCCGCGCTGCTCGACGGTGCTCAGGTCGCTGGGCTGCATCAGAACGTCACCACCGAGCGGATCGACTTGCCCTCGTGCATCAGATCGAAGGCATGGTTGATGTCATCGAGCGGCATGGTGTGGGTGATCATCGAGTCGATGTCGATCTTGCCGTCCATGTACCAGTCGACGATCTTCGGCACGTCGGTGCGGCCGCGGGCGCCGCCGAAGGCGCTGCCCTTCCATACCCGGCCGGTGACCAGCTGGAAGGGGCGGGTGCTGATCTCTTCGCCGGCGCCGGCGACGCCGATGATGATCGACTCGCCCCAGCCTTTGTGCGCGCATTCGAGGGCCTGGCGCATGACCTCGACCTTGCCGATGCACTCGAAGCTGTAGTCGGCCCCGCCGCCGGTCAGCTCGACGATGTGCTTGACGAGGTCGCCGTCGACCTCGTTGGGGTTGACGAAGTCGGTCATGCCGTAAGTCTCGGCCAGGTCGCGCTTGGCGGGGTTGATGTCGATGCCGACGATCTGGTCGGCGCCGACCATGCGCGCCCCCTGCACCACGTTGAGGCCGATGCCGCCGAGCCCGAAGACGACGACGGTGCTGCCCGGCTCGACCTTGGCGGTATTGACCACCGCGCCGATGCCGGTGGTGACCCCGCAGCCGATGTAGCAGACCTTCTCGAACGGCGCGTCCTTGCGGATCTTGGCCAGCGCGATCTCGGGCAGCACGGTGTAGTTCGAGAACGTCGAGGTGCCCATGTAGTGATAGACCGGCTGCCCCTTGTACGAGAAGCGGCTGGTGCCGTCGGGCATCAGGCCCTTGCCCTGGGTCGCCCGCAGGGTCTGGCACAGGTTGGTCTTGGGGTTGAGGCAGAAATTGCACGCGCGACACTCGGGGGTATAGAGCGGGATGACATGGTCGCCCGGCTCGAGCGAGGTCACCCCCTCGCCGACCTCGACGACGACGCCGGCGCCTTCGTGACCGAGCACCGCGGGGAAGAGCCCCTCGGGGTCGATGCCCGAGAGGGTGTAGGCGTCGGTGTGGCAGACGCCGGTGGCCTTGATCTCGACGAGCACCTCACCCGGGCGCGGGCCTTCGAGGTCGAGCTCGACGACGTCCAGGGGCTTCTTGGCTTCGAATGCGACGGCGGCGCGGACCTTCATCGATCTCTCCTCGGCGGCGGGTCGTGGATGCGCCGGCGCGCGGCGCTTGAACGGCACATCGATGAGCGGCACGGTATGCCGGTCGCAGCCCGGGCGCCAGTGATCCGTCGCGCGCGCCCGTTTCACCGTGACCGCCAGGAGACCCGATGCCCCAGCTCATCGACGCCCCCACGACGATCCCCGCCGCCGGCACCAAACCCAAGCGCATCGACGAGTACGTCGGCGGGGTCAATACCGGCGACCGCGAGATCAGCATCGCCCACATGCGCTCGCCGGCGGGCTGGGTCGAGCCGGGGCAGACCCCCGAGTTCACCGAGTACACGCTCGTGATCGCCGGCAAGCTGCGGGTCGAGAGCAAGCAGGGCGTGCTCACCGTCGCGGCGGGGCAGGCGGTGATCTGCCGGCCGGGGGAGTGGGTGCGCTATTCGACGCCCGATGGCGATTGCGAGTACGTCGCGATCTGCCTGCCGGCGTTCTCGCCGGCGACCGTGCATCGGGATCCCGAATGATGCGGCTGGCCCCCTGGCTGGGGCTGGTGGTGCTCCTGCTCGCCGGGTGTACCCGCGAGCCGGCCGCGGCGCCGCCGACCGCTGCGCCACAGATCGAGGCGCCCGCAGCCCCGGAGGTCGAGGCGCCCGCGGCCTCGCCGAGCCGGCCCGCCGAGCCGATCCAGGCGCCGGAGATCCCGGCCGAGGCGCCGCTGGGCTTCGTCGAGATCACGACCGGCGGCGCGGGCAAGGCCGATCGATTGCCGTTGATCATCGCGGTGCATGGGCTGGGCGATCGCCCGGAGAACTTCGTGCGTCTCTTCGAAGGGCTGCCGCTGCCGGCCCGGGTCGTGGCGCCGCGGGGTCCGACTGCGCATGGGCAGGGGCGGTCGTGGTTCCCGGTGCGGCTGCCGGTGCGCCGGGACGATCCACGGATGGCGGCCGGCGTGCGCTCGGCGGCGGCGAGCCTGGCGGCGCTGGCCGCTTGGCTCCAGGCCCGTCGGCCGACGGTGGGCAAGCCGGTGATCACCGGCTTCTCGCAGGGCGGCATCTCGAGCTTCGCCGTCGCGGTGCACCACCCCGACGCGATCTCGGGCGCGGTGCCGGTGGCCGGGGCGCTGCCGGCGGATCTGTGGCGCGGGCCCGGCCCGTCGGTGCCGGTGGTGGCGCTGCACGGCAAGGCCGATCGGGTCGTGCCGTTCGCCGACGGCGCGGCGCTCGTCGAGGCGCTGGCCGCCCGGGGCGCCGACGCGCGCATGATCGCCTTCGACGACGTGCCCCATCGGGTCCCGCCGGCGGTGCGCCGCGCAGTCTTCGAGGCCCTGGCCGAGCTGGCGCCGCGCTGAACGTCTGCCGCCCGGCCGCTCACCGGTGCCCGGTTCAGCGGTCTTGCATCGCTGGCAGGTGAGCGTCATGATCCGCCCATGGCTGATGCAGACGACAAGCCGACCGCTCCGCCTTCAGCGCTGCCGACCTCGACCGCGCCGATCATTCCGGTTCAGCGGGCCGACAGCGACACTGCGCTCGAACGGCAGATCGATCTCGACGAAGAGCACCTGCCGCGGGATACCGCCCCGCTCGAGCGGGCCGATCTGGATGCCCTGCGGGCGCTGGCAGAGAAGGACGGCGATCTGGACGGGCTCGGCGGGCCGACCGACGAGATCGATCTCTCGGACTTCGAGGACGACGACGAGGGGTCGGACGACACCCTCAACGATACGGTCGCGTCCGAGGCCGTGCCCGACCTGGACGACTGAACGTCAGGCACCGTCCGGACACCTCAGCGGGGCGGCTCGATCGCCACGCACCCCACCTCCACCGTGACGCCGGCGCAGGTGTCGAGCGCGAGCGTGCCGCCGTCGAGCGCCAGGACGCGCCCCGGCGCCCCGCCTTCCTCCAACAAGACCGCCTGCGCTTCGACGAAGCGCGCTTGCGCCGCGTCGAATCGCGCGGGGTCGATGCCCGCCATCAGCAGGTCCGGCGCGCCGTACTTGGGGTTGCCCCGGGTGAGCAGCATCAGCGTGCCGTCGGCTGCCCGGCGGCGGATGAGCCGCACCTGCCCGGCGGAGAGCGCGGCGCCCTTCAACTCGGCGGCCCATTCGGCGGCGGTCCACGCGCGGCGGGCGAGCAGGTCGAGCACGATGCCGTCGTGGCGGTCGGCGACGTACAGCGCGGCGGTGCCTACCAGCCGGATCTGCCCGCCCGCGAGCAGCGGCGCGGCGGCGCTGCGCAGCGAGACGGCGAGCGTCGCGGCCTCGGCTTTGGCCCTCTCCGCCGGCGGCAGGTCGGCGATCAGCCCGGCGAGCGCGGCGGCGGGCAGCATCGGATGGGGCAGGTCGGCGTAATCCAGCTCGACGTCGACCTCGTAGCCGCCGGGCACGCCCTGGACCCGACGGTGGATCGGCCGATAGGCCTCGGCCCGGCCGTGCACCGCGTCCCACATGGCCTCGACGTCGCCTTCGCGCTGCATCGCTTGGGTATCGGCGGTGAGCACGAGGTACATCTGCAGGGTCGGGCGCTCGGACGGCAGCAGCGGCGTCTGATCGATCGCCGCCGGCGTCGGCTTCGGCGCGCTGCCGCAGCCGAAGAACTGCCCGCCGAGAGCCAGCAACAGGCAAGACTGCACAAGACCACGTATCATCGGGTCTCCTCGGGCACGGCCCGTCGGCGAGCGCTGCGGGCCGCCTGACGGTCGAGGGTGAAGTACACCGCTACGGTGCACGAGAGCGGTATGGCCACGGTGTACGCGGCGACGGTGGTCGCCGGCCAGACGGTGGCCGCCACCGCCGCGAGGCCCATCGGCAGGGCCATCCAGGCGAACCAGCGGGCCGTCGTCGCCGCGGCGAAGAGCGTCAGGGCGCTCAGCGCGGCCAGCTCGATGCCCAGCGGGGTCTCCGGGCTGCCGGCGGTCCAGTTGATCAGCCGCGCGCCGAGCACGGTGCCGATGGCGGCGAAGAAGTAGGCGGTGACCCGGCGGTTGAACGCGTTGGACAAGACCGCCCGCCGCCCGAAGAGCAGCCCGACGAGCGCGGCGGCCTGGACCATCAGCGCGAACAGCAGTCCCTGCTCGATGCCCGGCGGATCCCAGCCGTTGGCCAGACGCCCCATCACGGTGCTGATGACGACCATCAGGCCGACGCCGCCGACGAAGAGCAGCCGTTGGTTGCGCCCCGTCGCCGGATCGAGCTCCCGGTCGCGGCCCAGCTCGTCGAGCAGCGCGGCCAGCGATGGCCAGCGGGCGTCGGGATCGGGGTGCATGCCGCGGCGCAGCACCTCGAACAGCCACGGCGGCGCGCCGACATCGGGCGGCGGGGCGACGCTGTGGGCGTCGAGCGCGGCGAGCAGCGCGCCGAGCTGGCTGCGCGGAAAGGGCGGCTGCCCGTAGATCGCCTCGTACAGCGCGACGCAGAAGGCGAACTGGTCGGCGCGGGCGTCGAGCCGCTTGCCTTGGAACTGCTCGAGCGCCATGTAGGCCGGGGTGCCGACCACCGTGCCGACCCGGGTCAGCGGCTCGTCGAGGCGCACGTCTTCGTCGCGGCTCACCGGCGGGCGCTCGCCGGCGCCCGGCGCCCGGGCGAGGCCGAAGTCGATGACCTTGGGCGCGCCGTCGGCGTCGATGAGCACGTTGTGCGGCTTGAAGTCCCGGTGCAGGATGCCCGCCGCGTGGGCCGCCGCCAGCCCCCGGCCCACCTGGATGTACATCTCGAGCACGTCGCGCCAGGGCCGCCGCTCGGCCTGCCAGGCGTGCAGGTCGTCGCCGGGCACGAACTCCATGGCCATGTAGAGCCGCGGCCCGACCTCGCCCGCCTCGTAGATCTGGGCCACGTTGGGGTGCGAGAGCCGGGCCATCGCCTGGGCCTCGCGGCGGATGCGCAGGCGATCTTCATCGCTGCCGGTGTCGCGGATGAGCTTGATGGCCACGCGGCGGTCGAGCAGCTCGTCGTAGGCCGAGTAGACGATGCCCATCGCCCCTTCGCCCACCTGGGCCAGCAGCACGAAGCGCCCCATACGCGCGCCGTCGCCGGGCAGAGCCACCTGCAGGCTGCCGGTGTCGCGGCGGCGCTCGACGACGGCGAGCGGCGTCGGGCGATCGCGAATGGCGGCGGGCGGGTGGGAGTGGGTCACGGCCTCGAGCTGCGCGGTCGACTGCGGCGCAGCCCCGTCCAAGCGGCGATGGGTGCGGGCGAGCGGGGATTACGCGCGGACATCGACCGATGGTCCCATACAACCGCGGCGGGATCGACATCCGGGTTCGGGTGGGGTGCCCCGCGCGGGGGCGGCGCCTCAGCCCTTGCGGTTGCCGTACGCCCGCCGCAGCAGCTTGGCGATCGTCGCCAGCTGCATGTTGCTGGTGCCCTCGTAGATCTTGCCGATCTTGGCGTCGCGGTAGAACTTCTCGACCGGGTACTCCTTGGTGAACCCGACCCCGCCGAGGAACTCGACGCACATCGACGCGGCCCGCTCGGCGACCTGGCTCGAGAAGAGCTTGGCCATCGCGGCCTCCTTGACGAAGGGCTGGCCGGCGTCCTTGAGGCGGGCGGCGTTGTAGACCATCAGCCGCGCGGCCTCGATCTCGGTGGCCACCTGGGCGTACTGGAACTCCATGCCCTGGAACTCGGCGATGGCGTGGCCGAACTGCTTGCGCTCGAGCATGTAGCCCATCGCGTAGTCGAAGGCGCCCTGCGCGAGCCCGATCATCTGCGCCCCGATGCCGATGCGGCCCTCGTTGAGGGTCTCGATGGCGATCTTGTAGCCCTTGCCGACCTCGCCGAGCACGTTGGCCGCGGGCACGACGCAGTCTTCGAGCAACAGCTCGGTGGTGCTCGACGCCCGGATGCCGAGCTTGTCTTCCTTCTTGCCGACGCTGAAGCCGGGGAAGTCGCGCTCGACGAGAAACGCGGTGATGCCGCGATAGCCCTGGGACGGGTCGACGTTGGCCATCAAGACGTAGACCGAGGCCTCGGCGCCGTTGGTGATCCACAGCTTGGTGCCGTTGAGCACGTACTCGTCGCCGCGCTTCTCGGCGCGGGTCTTGAGCGCGAACGCGTCGCTGCCCGAGCCCGGCTCGCTGAGCGCGTAGGCGCCGACCCACTCGCTGGAGAGCCGGGAGAGGTACTGCTCTTTCTGCGCCTCGGTGCCCCAGCCGAGGATGGCGTTGTTGACCAGCGTATTCTGCACGTCGACGAAGACCGATACGCTCGGATCGACCGTGGCCAGCGCCTCGACGGCGAGGATGGCGGTGAAGAAGCTCGACTCGGCGCCGCCGAACTTCTCGGGCACCTCGACCCCCATCAGGCCCATCTCGAAGAGCGGCTTGATCAGATCGAGGTCGATCTGGCCCGCGGCGTCCATGGCGTGCACGTGCGGCGCGACCCGATCGCGAGCGAAGGCGAGCACGGCGTCGCGGAAGATGGTCTCGTCATCGGTGAGGCGGGTCAGCGGGGCGTTGCTCATCGGACTCTCGGCGAGGCTCGGGCGGGCAGGGCCCGCGGGGTTCTGCAGGTTGGCCGACGCGGGACCCGCGGCCCCGCTCGACGACGGCACACCGTCGCCGAAACGGTGCGGCGGCGCAAGCGGATGTCGGCGCGGCGCCGGTCGTTACGTGACTCGTGTTCTGGATTCGGTAAAGCACCCCACCGGATAATGAGCCCGTGTCACCGACGGTGGAGGCCACGACATGGGTCAGGGGAGCGGGTCGCCGCGAGGCGTATGGGTCGAGCCCGGTGCGGGGCGCGCGCTGGGCCTGGCGGTGATGCTGTGCGCGCTGGCGACGTTCGGCTGCACCCGGGACAACCCCGACTTCGTCGACGAGGGCGACGCCGAGACCCGGGTCGATCTGGCGGTGCCCGACGAGGGCCCGCGGGATGGCCGGGAGCCGATCGACCCGGTCGACATGGGCGCCGACGGCGCCGTCGACGGGGCCCTCGCGGACGGGGCGGCCGACATGGCCGGTATGAGCGATATGGGCGATATGGGCGACATGGCCGAGCTGGGCGATATGGCCGAGCTCGCCGACGTGCCCGTCGACGCCATGTCGCCGATCGACGATGACGAAGACGGCGTGCCGCTGCCCGACGACTGCGACGACGGTGATCCCGATGTGCGGCCCGGCGCCGCCGAGCGCTGTGACGGCCGGGACGACGACTGCGACGACGCCGTCGACGAAGGCATCGTCGGCCTCGGCGCGCCCTGCGTCGCTGGGCTGGGGGCGTGCCGGGTGGAAGGCCGCCAGCGCTGCGCGGAGGACGGCCTGCTCGTCTGTGACGCGGTGCCCGGCGAGCCGGCCGACGAGCTGTGCAACGAGATCGACGACGACTGCGACGGCGGCGTCGACGAGCAGGTCGCCGGGTGCTGCGCGCCGGGTGACCAGCGGATGTGCGGGTCGGGGGAGGGGGCCTGCTCGCCCGGGCGTCAGGTCTGCGGCGACGACGGGGTCTTCGGCCCCTGCGAGGGCGGCGTCGGGCCCGTGCCCGAGGCGTGCGACGGCGCCGATCGGGACTGCGACGGCATGATCGACGAGGGCTACGCGCTCGACGAGCCGTGCGCGGTGGGCGTCGGCGGCTGCGCGGTCGACGGCGAGACCATCTGCGACGGCGGCGACGTGGTCTGCGATGCCATGCCGCTCGCGCCGCTCGCCGAGCGCTGCAATGACATCGACGATGACTGCGATGGCGTGGTGGACGAGCTGTTCCCGCAGCTGGGCCGGCCCTGCGCGGTGGGGCAGGGCGGCTGCGCGCGCCAGGGCACGCTGGTCTGCGGCGCCGATGGCCTGGCGACGTGTGATGTCGAGCCCGGCATGCCAGCGGACGAACTCTGCAATGGCATCGACGATGACTGCGACGGCGCCTCCGACGAGCAGGTCGGCGGCGGCATGCCGTGCGAGGTCGGGATCGGCGCCTGCAGCCGGCAGGGACGCACCGTCTGCGACGGCGCCGGCGAGATCGACTGCGACGCCATGCCCGGCGCGCCGGCCGCCGAGCGGTGCAACGGGATCGACGACGACTGCGATGGCATGCCGGACGAAGACCACCCCACGCTGGGCGACGACTGCGTGGTGCGGGCCGGGGGCTGCATGGCCGAAGGCATGCTCGTCTGCGCCGACGACGGGGTCGACGTGGCCTGCGCCGCGCCGCCGATCGAGGGCGCCGTCGAGGTCTGCAACGGGGTCGACGACGACTGCGACGGCCCGATCGACGAGGACTTCGGCGTGGGCGATGCGTGCGTCGCCGGCCTCGGCGCCTGCGCGGTCGATGGGATCCGCGTCTGCCGGGACGAGGCCGGGTCGGTCTGTGATGCCATGCCCGGCATGCCATCCGACGAGGCATGCAATGGCATCGACGATGACTGCGATGGCTCGACGGACGAAGACTTCGGCGTGGGCGACGGCTGCCCGGTGGGCATCGGCGGCTGCGTCGCCGTCGGCCGGATCGCGTGCGGCGCGGACGGCCCCGAGTGCATCGGCGAGGCGCTGCCGCCGGGGGTCGAGGCCTGCAACGGCGTAGACGACGACTGTGATGGCACGACCGACGAAGGGGTGGCCAACGCATGCGGCGCGTGCGGGGCGGTGCCGTTCGAGGTCTGCGATGGCATCGACGATGACTGCGATGGACAGGTCGACGAGGGCACCGGCGTCTGCGTGGTGCACATCGGCGCGGTCGCGGCGCCGATGGGCGCGGTGGCTTTCGGCGCGAGCCTGGCCGCCGCCGGTGACATCGACGGGGACGGCGTCGCCGACGCCCTCGTCGGCGCGCCCGATGGTGAAGCGGGTCTCGCGGTGACTGTCGCTGGGGCCGGGCTGGATGTCATCTGGTCGGTGGCCGACGTGCCGCGATTCGGCACCGACGTGGCCGCCGGCGACCTCGACGGGGACGGCGCCCGTGAGCTCTTCGTCGGTTCGCCCGGGGTGCAGAACGGCGCATTGGTTCAGCTCGATCGGGCCGGCGTGGAGGTGGTGCGCATCCCCGGCATCGAAGACTTCCGCGCCGGACGACAGATCGTGGCCGCCGACGGGGTGCCATGGGTCGTGATGGGCGATCGCGACGCCCGGCCGACGTTCTTCGGGCCGGCCGGCGCGCTGCAGGTCGTCGTCTTCGGCGACGCGGTCGAGTCGCTGCTGCTCGAGGGCGAGGCCGGCGGCGCCATGGGCGCCCGGGTGCACCTCGCGCCCGATCTGGGCGGCGACGGCCTGCCCGACATCGTGGCCACCACCGAAGACTTCATCGATCGCGGGGTCGTCGCCTTCATCGACCTGCCGGCCGACCAGCGCAGCGACCCGATCAACCCCGGCTTCACCAACGGCAGCTTCGGCGAGAGCGCGGCCTTCGGGCGTCTGCTGGCCGACGAGGCGCCGATCGCGGCGTTCGGCGCGCCGCTCGTCGGCGCCCGGCAGACCGGCGGCATCTATCTCTACGATCTGGCCGGCGCGCCGGTCGGCGGGCCGTTCAGCAACGGCGGCGCGCGGGCCCGTCAGGGGCATCGCCTCGCCGTGCTGCCGCGCCCCGGCGATCGGCAGGATGCGCTCATCGTCAGCGGCGAGACGAGCGCCGAGCTGCGGGTATGGACGCTGTCCCGCGGCGCCGACGGCAGCCCGTCGGTCAGCGCGTCGGTCGCGGTGCAGGCCGAGGGCGCGGGGGACAGCCTCGGTCGCGCGATGGTGCTCGGCGGTGTGGGCCCCGATGGGACCCGTCGCCTCTTCGTCGGCGAGCCCGACGCGCTCGGCGGCGGTCGGGTGCACGTCTTCTCGGCGCGCTGACGGGCTCAGCCCAGCGCGCGCATGCGGTTGCCGCGGGCCTTGTGCTCGACCTCGGCGAGCCCGAGCAGCTCGAGCACCGGCGGCACGTAGTTCGCGAAGCGGCCGCGCAGCCCCTTCTTCAGCCCGTACCAGCCGCCCAGCGGGTTGTCCGCCGAGCGGCCCCAGGCTTCGACCGTGCCGGCGCTCGTGGCGGCCTTCTCGTCTTTCGAGCCGAGCGGCATCCAGTCGCCGTGGGCCTGCAGCATGGCGTGCAGGTCGTCGATGCAGCGCAGATCGTAGGCCAGCCGGGTCTTGCCGACCTGCACCACCAGCGCCGGCGGGTTGGTGGTCTCGTCGCGCCACGCGCGGTAGGTCGAGCGGCCGGACGGGGTCGACAGGGTCCAGGGGTGCTCGGGGGTGCCATGGATGATCGCAGTCATCGGATGCTCCAGGGGTATCGCGCGGCGGGCCGCGCAGGGGTGGATGTCGTATCTTCGGGGGCGCTCGGACAGTGGGCGCTCGGGCGGTGGGCGCTCGGACAGTCGGCGGGCGCGGTCAGCCCCGCGCGACCTCGGCCTTCAAGTCGGCGACCCAGGCTTCGAAGGCGGTGGCGAAGTCGGGCAGGCTGCCGGCGATGAGCGGCAGCATCAGCCCGCTGAGCACCTCGCGCATCTCGAAGCGGGTCCGCCCGTCGCCGAGGTCGGTGAGTGCGTAGGTGCGCACCCCGCGGAACATCGGCGCGAAGCCGTCGGACCACACCATGCCCCGGGCCGGCTTCATGTCGCTGACCTTCAGCTTGAAGGTGCGCTCGGGCGCGGCGGTGACCTTCAGCGCGATGCGCTCGCCCTCGGCGATGCGGCCGTCGAGCGCCGTGATGGTCGAGTTCCAGCGCACCAGCGCCGCGGCGTCGGTGACGAGCGCCCAGATCCGTTCGGGCGGGGCGTCGATCTCCGCGCTGATCGCGTACTCGAGGCGGAAGAGGGTGCGGGTCTTGCTGGCCTTGGCGTCGCTCATGGGTCGCTCCGATTCCGGTGGGGGCTGCGTGATTGGTCGGGACCGCAGCGCCGCGATGCATGAGCAGACTACGATTGATGTCGCAGGGGCGCTAGAGTGGCATCCGATAACACTCTGATGCCGATTTGATATCAACCGGGCGGCGTGGCCAGCCGCGAAGGGGGCTCGATGACGCCCGATCTCAACGACGTCGTCGTCTTCAACGCGGTCGTGCGCGAGAGCGGCTTCGCCGCCGCCGGCCGCGTCTTGGGGCTGCCCGGCTCGGCGGTGAGCCGGCGCATCGCGCGCTTGGAAGACGACGTCGGCTTCAAGCTGCTCAACCGCACCACCCGCCGGGTCGGCCTGACCGAGGCCGGGCGCCGCTTCTACGAGCATACCGCCCGGCTGTCCGACGCCGTCACCGAGGGCATGCGCGCGATGAACGCCACCCGGGCGGTGCCTTCGGGCATCTTGCGGGTGACCGCGCCGCCCGACGACGGCGGCATCATCTGGGCTTTGCTGTCGGGCTTTCTCATCGACCACCCCAACGTCGATCTGGTGCTGACCCATACCCTCGAGAAGGTCGATCTGGTCTCGCAGCAGATCGACGTGGCGCTGCGCGGCGGCCCGCCGCCCGACAGCGATCTGTATACCGCGCGACAGCTCTTCGACAGCCGGCTGCTGCTGGCGGCGAGCCCGAGCTATCTCGCGCTGCGCGGCACGCCGACCCGGGTCGAAGAGCTGGGCGATCACGACGGTATCTGTATGGATCCCTGGGCCCCCAACGCCATCCGCCGGGTGCGCGGCGACCGGTCGTACGTGCGGGTGCAGATGCGCAATCGGGTGCGGGCCAACAGCCTCGCCACCGCGCAGCAGGCGGCGCTCGACGGGCTGGGCATCGCGCCGCTGCTGCACCTCACCTGCCGCACGGCGCTCGAGTCGGGGCGATTGGTCGAGGTCTTGCGCGGCGCGCTGCCCGATCAGGCGCCGATGTGGGCCCTGGCGCCGTTGGGGCGGCAGCGCTCGGCGGCGGCCAGCGCGCTGCTCGATCACCTCGTCGAGGCCGCCGCCCGGCTGGCCTGAGCCGGGGGCGTCGTCAGGAGAACGCCTTCTTCTTGTCGCCCTTGCCGTGCTTCTTCTTGAAGTCGCCGTGGTCGAGGCCGGTCGCGACCTTGCTCGGCGTCTTGATGATCTTGCCGGCGCTGGCGTCGATGTTGGCCGCTCGCAGGACGTCCTCGACGTACTTGGCGCAGTTGATCTTGTTCTTGCCGACCCCCGTCCGGGTGTAATAGAGCGCGTCCTTGCCGTGCTTGCGCGATGGCTTGGACTCGCCCCGATAGCGGGCGCCGATGCTCTTCGCCTGCTTGATGGCGTTCTCGATGCTGCGGGTCGACACCGGGTAGAAGGTCGTGCCGACGTACTTGTCATCGGCCATCATGTAGCGGATGTGACCCAGGGCCTCGTCGTCCTTCTCCATGCGCACGGTATCGGTGACGAGGTCGGTCCAGATGGTATTGGGATACATCCAGTCGCCATAGGTCGGGTCGGTGATCTGCTCGAAGTACTCGAAGGCGCACCACGCGTGCCCGCCGAACTCGGCCTCGGCGCTCGCGCCGGCGTAGGCCACCCCGAACTGCCGCGGATTCTTCAGCGGCTTGCCGTCGCCGAGGATGTCGCTGTAGCAGTCGTAGACGGTGTCCCAGCCGTCCTGGCGGCGCTTGGTATGGGCCCGCTGAATGGCTGCGCCCGCCTTGCCGGCCTTGGGGCTGCCTTTGTTCTGGCCGACGTGGGTCAGCTCGTGGCGCATGACTTGACGCCCGCCGGCGGTATCGGGGTCGACCTGCCGCCGATCGACGTAGATGTGATGGCCCACCGTCGCCGCTCGAGCGCCGAGCGAGCGGGCGATGCGCCCCGCTTCGGGGCCGTCGTGCAGCCGGGCGTCGCCCAGGTCGGTCTCCAGCGAGCGCTCCATCGGGCGGCGGATATCGGCGCCGATCGTGCGGCCGCCGCTCAGGCCACGGCTCAACGTGCGGGCGAAGGCGGTGTCTTTGAGCACGCCGAAGTCGGGTCGTCGGGTGCTGCGGTGCTTGACGGCGCGCGTATCGCGCTCGCCGGCCTCTCTCTCGGGGCCGCCGCTGCGGGCCATGCCCTCCGCGCGGCGCTCGGCGTGGTCGCCCGGGCGATCCATCACGCCGCGCAGGCCGCCGAGCGCCGATGTCAGGTCGGGGGTGCGTCCGCCGGCCAGGACGCGGCCCAGCGTGCGGTTGCCGAACAGGCTGCGCACGAACTGTCGCGGAGAGCGGGGCGCTCGGCTGCCCTTGGCTGCGGTGCGGGCCGGCGCGCGGGACGTGCGGGGCATGGGCGACCTCCGTGCGGGGTGGAGGGCCTGCGCCGAGCCGGAGAGCCGGCGACGCGGAGGCCTCACCTCCCATCACCCGCAATGCGGATGATCGGGCACCGGGCCGCAGAAAAAAGGGAAATGGGGCCGAGTCGGCGAGCGCCGGATCGGGCGTTTGCCGGGGCTACTTCAGGTTCTTGAAGAGCGCCTCGAGCTTCGAGCGGGCGTCCTCGGCCTCCTGCCCGGCCTCGGCGTCGCTCGGCTTGAACTGGAACGACATGCAGAAGTTGGCCTTCTCGCGATCGCGGATGTAGTGGCTCGAATTCTCCCGGCACTCGTTCTGATAGCTCGGATCCCAGAAGCGGCAGTTCTTGCACACGTGCAGGTCGGCACCGCACGAGCGGCACTCGTCGCGCCGCTGCAGCGTATCGATGTCGATCTCGTGGTTGCAGCTCCAGCAGTGGTACGACTTCTTCTCGGACTCGCCGAAGTACATCGGGCACCTCCTCGCGCCGGTGGGGCGTGCTGGGCGCATGTCTACCAGAACGGCACCCCGGCGACCACCGTGACCTGATGCAACCACGCGGGCACGACGTGCCAGGTGCGCCCGTCGGACACCACCTCGTCGTCGGACTGCGGCATCGTCAGCCCGTAGTCGAGCCCCAGGTCGAAGTGGTCGACGATGGGCACCCGGGCGCCGACACGCAGCCGCAGCCCGGGGAAGCCGCTGTAGTCGCCATAGGTGCCCCGGGCGCTGTCGTAGCCCAGCGCGACGCCGCCGTGCAGCTCGACGTGCTCGGTGGGCCAGATGCCGACGGCCTCGAGCGCGAAGAGGCTGAAGTTGCCGCTCGGCAGGCCTTCGACCGGCAGCGTGGCCAGCTCGACGGCGGCCCCGAGGGCGAGGTAGGGCAGCAGGCGGTAGCCGCCGCGCACCCCGAACGCCGCCCCGAGGCCGGCCTCACCGCTCGACTCGCCCTCGACGGCGCCGGCCAGGTTCAGGCCCGCGTAGGCTTCGGCGTAGGGCCCGCTGCGCTTGGCGGGCGGGGTGCCGCCGGCCGGCTGACCGACGAACAGCAGCGCCGCGCCGAGCAGGGCGGGCGTCCATGGCGGGGCAGGGGACCGGGACATCGAGCCTCCGAGAGCGGTCGCGGGCGATGATCGCCGGTGTAGCAGAAGCGCCGGTCGGCGACCAGCGCCCGGCCTCGACCGGCCCGCTCGGCGGAATCTGCGCCGGGGTGAGCGTCCCCTTTATAGGCGCCGCGCCCGGTGGCAATATGGTCCGTCTCGCGAACAGAAGGCCGTCGATGGATCAAGATACCCGCCAGGCGCGTCAGTCTCTGCGCAACTTCAAGCGCTTGCTGGCTCTCGAACCGAACCACACCGGGCACCTCGAACAGCTCGCCCGGCTCTCCAGCGAGCTGGGGCAAGGCAAGCAGGCTGCCCGCTACTGGCTGCAGCGGGCCGACGTGCTCGCCGAGCGCGACGAGCCGGGCGCCGCGCTGGGGTCCGTGCACATGGCCCTCGAGGCCGACCCGCGCAACGAGCGGGCCCGCATCTTCCTCGAGCGGCTGCAGGCGGCGACCCCGGCCGGCGAGATCCTGCTGCCCGAAGGCCCGGCGCCGCTGCCGGTCAAGGACGACCTGCTCGCCGTCGACGGCGGCCTCTTCGAAGACGACGACTTCGACCTCGACTCAGCGCCGCCGCCCGACCGCCAGGGCTTCTTGCCCCGGGCCCGTCACGAGCGGGTCTCGACGCCGCCCGGCGCGCCGGGCGCCATCGCCGACGTCGCCGCCCGGCTCAGCGCCGGCCTCGTGCGGCGGGAGGGGCCCAGCGCGCGCCCGGCGGCCCTCGACGCGGCGCCGCCGGGCGGAAACGACCTGGTCAGCGACCTCGCGTCGGTGGCCGACGAGCCGGGGCCCGGCGAGATCACCCGCGACTTCACCATCGAGCGGGTCGACGCGGCCCGGATCGACGACGTCGCCGACCGCGGGGGGCGCGACCGCGGGCCGATCGAGGCCAGCGACGAGATCCAGATCCTGCACAGCGACGAGTTCGAGGTCGTCAGCATCGGCGCGGTCAGCCGACCCGCGGGCGACGCGGCGCCGACCATGTTCGACGTCTCGGCCGACGACGTGCTCGAGATCCGGCCCGAGACCGGCCCGTTGCCCCAGGTCAGCAAGCCGACCGAGACCTTCGACATGAGCTACGACTCGTTCGGCGACTCGCTGAGCGGCTCGCTCGGCGGCTCGCTCGACGGCTCGACGGTCGATCTGCACGCGTCGGACGTCGACACCGAGAAGCCGACCGACCCGCCGCCTGCTCTGGCGCCCGAGACGTTCGCTTCCGAGCCGTTCGATCCCGGGCCGTCGGGGCCGACGGTGGTCGACCGCTTCCCCGCCGCGCTGGCCGAAGGCCGCTCGCAGGTGGTGCGGGTCGGCGGGCGCACGGTGCCGGTGGGGTCGGTCTTCGGGCCGCTGCCCCGCCCGGTGCTCGAAGACCTCATCGAGCGCGCCGTGCGGCGGACGGTGCGCATCGGCGTGCCCATCGTGCGCGCCGGCGATCGCTTCGAGGGGCCCCTGTTGCTCGTCCGCGGGCGGGCCGGCCGCGAGACCGGCGGCGACGATCGCCACCCCGCGCTGCTCGCGCCGGCCGACGGCGGCGAGCTGCTCGGCCTCGTCGAGCTGGTGCGCGGCGGGCGCTGGCGCATCTCGATCCGCGCCGAGCTGGAGTGCGATCTGCTCGCGCTGCCGGTGCGCGCGGTGGACGAGGCCCGGGGGGATCACCCCGCCTGGGAGCAGGGGCTGCGCGAGGGGGCCCGGCGTATGCTGGCCGACCAGCTGCTCGCCGCCAGCTCACTCTTCGGGCACATGGCGCCCGAGCACCGTGACGCCCTCAGCCGCAAGTTCGTGGTGCGCATGTTCGGTCCGGGCGACGCCCTGGTCGAGCCGGGGCAGCCGGCGGACGGGCTGTACATGATCATCGGCGGTGAGGTCGACGTCGAGCGCGACCGGGCGTACCTGACGACGCTCTCGGAGGGCGACTTCGTCGGGGTCGTCGCCGCGCTCGAGAAGTCGCCGACCCAGGTGCGGGCGGTGGCGGCGACGCCGGTCGAGGCGTTCTTCCTCGACCCGCCGTCGATCCGATCCGCGCTGCGCGTGCCCGAGGTGCGGGCGGCCTTCGAGGCGGTGGTCGAGCGGCGGCGCACGGTGCTCGAGGGCGGTCATCGATGACGCCGTCGGCCGCGCTGGTGCTGCATACCAACCCCTACTCGAACAACGCCCGCAAGGTGCACGCGCTGCTCGCCGAGCCCGACATGCAGGGGCTGGCGGTCGAGCGGCGGGTGCTGCGTATGCTGCTCGGCGAGACCCGTACGCCCGAGTTCCTCGCGCTCAACCCCAACGGCAAGGTGCCGCTGCTTCAGATCGACGGCGAGCCGCTGTTCGAGAGCAACGCGATCTGCATCGAGCTCGCCCGGCGGGCGGGCAGCGGGCTCTGGCCGGACGACGAGCGGGCCCGCAGCCTCGCGTTGCAGTGGATGTTCTGGCAGGCGACGACCCTCGATCGCCCGTGCGGCGCGGTGGTGGTGCAGCGGATCCTGGTGCCGATGCAGGGCGGCGCGCCGGACGCCGCGATCATCGAGCGCGAGCTGAAGGCGGTGCACGCCGCGTTCGCCATCCTCGACGGCCACCTCGCCGGGCGCTGCTGGATGCTCGGCGATGCCTTCTCGGTGGCCGATCTGGCGATCGCCGGCAGCCTGGCTTACGCCGCCGAAGCCGCATTGCCGGTGGCCGAGCATGCCCACCTCGCGGCGTGGTGGTCACGGCTGATCGCCCGCCCATCCTGGAAGGCGGCCAGCCCGCCGCCGCTGCCCTCGCCTGCGACCTGAGCGGTCGCGCTCGAGCGCCGTCGATCGGTCAGAGTGGCCCGCCGAAGGGCTGGTCCCGGCCCCGCGTCGGCAGAACGGGCAGCCCGCCGCGCAGCTCGGCGTCGAGGTGGCGGGCGGCCTCGCGGCCGTTGCTGATCGCCCAGACGACGAGGCTGGCGCCGCGCACGGCGTCGCCGACGGCATAGATGCCCGGACCGGCCGCGAAGCGCGCGTCGACGGCGACGGTGCCGCGGTCGGTGAGCGTCACCCCGAGCTGATCGCAGAGCGGACCCGGCTCGGGGCCGGTGAAGCCGATCGCGAGCAGCGCCAGATCGCAGTCGAGGGTGACCGGCTCGCCGGGCAGCGGGGCGATGCGGCCGTCGACTCGCGTCACGGGGCGCGCGATCAGGCGCTCGAGCCGCCCGTCGCCTTCGAAGCGCTCGGCGAGCAGGCCCCAGGCGCGCTCACCGCCCTCCTCGTGGCTCGATTGGGTCTCGAAGACCAGCGGCCACTGCGGCCACGGGTTGTCGCCGGGGCGCTGATCGGGCGGGGTCGGCTTGCGGCCGATCTGGATGACATGGGCCGCACCCTGCCGATGCGCCGTGCCCAGGCAGTCGACGCCGGTATCGCCGTCGCCGAGGATGATCACCCGCTTGCCCCGCGCGTCGAGCGCCGGGCGGGTCGCGCCGGACGGATCGCCGGCCAGGGCCCGGTTCTGACCGACGAGGTATGTCATCGCCTGATGCACGCCGGGCAGGTCGGCGCCCGGGATGTCGAGGGCGCGGGGCCGCAGCGCGCCGATGGCAATCACTATGGCATCATGGGTCGCCCGAAGTGATTGCCATTCGATGGCATCGCCGACCCTCACGCCGGTCCGGAAGCGAATGCCTTCGGCCTCCATGAGCGCCAGGCGGCGGTCGACGATGGCTTTGTCGATCTTGAAGTCGGGGATGCCATGGCGCAGCAGCCCGCCGGGGCGGTCGTCGGCCTCGTAGACAGTCACATGATGCCCGGCCCGGTTGAGCTGGTTGGCCGCCGCGAGGCCGGCGGGGCCGCTGCCGACGATGGCGATGCGCTTGCCGGTGCGGCGGGCCGGCGGACGGGGGCGGGCCCAGCCTTCGGCGAAGGCCCGCTCGATGATGGTCTTCTCGATGTGCTCGATGGTGACCGGCTCGCTGTTGATGGCGAGCACGCAGCTCTTCTCGCAGGGGGCCGGGCACAGTCGGCCGGTGAACTCGGGGAAGTCGTTGGTGGCGTCGAGCGCCCGCCAGGCGTCGCGCCAGCGGCCGCGGTAGACGTGCGCGTTGAACTCGGGGATCGGGTTGCCGAGCGGGCAGCCCTGATGACAGAAGGGGATGCCGCAGTCCATGCAGCGGGCGGCCTGCGCGCGATCCTGACCCGATGGCAGCGGGCCGACGAACTCGCGCCAGTCGCCGATGCGTTCGCCCGGGTCGCGGGCGGGCGCCGGGCGCCGGGGCTGGTCGAGGAATGCGGTTCGTGGATCGGCGCTCATCGGTGCGGCCTCGTGGCGATGCCCTGCGGCGGGTGACCGGCCGGACGCGCGGGCTCGGGCAGCCGCAGCGCGGCGCGATCGGGGGTCGATGTGCGCGCGCGCTCGAGCTGGCGGCGGTACTCGATGGGCATGATCTTGACGAATCGCGGCAGCATCAGCCGCCAGTTGCCGAGCAGGCGTCGGCCGAGCGGGCTGCCGGTGAGGCGCACGTGGTCTTCGAGCAGCGTGCGCAGCAGCCACTCGTCGCCCTCGTCGACGATGGCTTCGAGGTCGACCATCTCGGTATTGCAGCGCCCGCGCACGTGCCCCTCGCGATCGAAGACGAAGGCCGTGCCGCCGCTCATGCCGGCGGCGAAGTTGCGTCCGATGGCGCCGAGCACGGCGACCACGCCGCCGGTCATGTACTCGCAGCCGTGGTCGCCGACGCCCTCGACGACCGCCCGGGCTCCCGAGTTGCGCACCGCGAAGCGCTCGCCGGCGATGCCGCTGACGTAGAGCTCGCCGCCGGTCGCCCCGTAGAGCACGGTATTGCCGACGATGATGTTCTCTTCGGGGCGGAAGCGGCTGCCTTCGGGCGGGCGCACGGCGATGCGGCCGCCGCTGAGGCCTTTGCCCAGGTAGTCATTGGCGTCGCCGGCCAGTTCGAAGAAGACGCCCGGGGTGAGGAAGGCGCCGAAGCTCTGGCCGGCCGAGCCGCGGAAGCGCACGGTGAGCGCGCCGTCGGGCAGGCTGAGGCCATGGCGGGTGAGCGCGCCGCAGAGGTGCGCGCCGACGGCGCGGTTCACGTTGCCGATCGGCCGCTCGACGGCGATGGCTTCGCCGCGCTCGAGCGCTGGCAGGACCTCGGGCAGCAGCTTTCGGCCGAGTTGGTCCTCTCTACGCGGGCGGCGCTTATGGAAGTGGCGCACCTTGCCTTCGGCCGGGGTCGTCAGGGGCCGCAGGTCGAGCCGGGCGGCTTTGGCGTGTTCGAGCGGCAGCGCGCGGCGGGTCAGGCGCCCAGCGCGGCCGATGGCCTCGTCGAGGGTGCGGAAGCCGAGGCGGGCCATCAGCCGCCGCAGGTCTTCGGCGAGCAGGGTGAAGTAGTGCACGACGTGGTCGGCCTTGCCGGCGAAGCGGGCCCGCAGGCGTGGATCCTGGGTCGCGACGCCCACCGAGCACGTATTCTGGTGGCACTTGCGCAGCAGGATGCAGCCCTCGACGATCAGCGCCGCCGTCGAGATGCCGTACTCCTCGGCCCCGAGCAGGGCGGCGATCATCACGTCGCGGGCGGTGCGGATGCCGCCGTCGACCTGCAAGCGCACCGCGCCGCGCAGGCCGTTGAGCGCCAGCACCTGCTGCGCTTCGGCGATGCCGAGCTCCCAGGGCAGGCCGGCGCGCTTGATCGACGAGAGCGGCGAGGCGCCGGTGCCGCCGGAGTAGCCGCTGATCACGATCGCGTCGGCCCCGGCCTTGGCCACGCCGGCGGCCACCGTACCGACCCCGGCCTCGGCCACCAGCTTCACGCTGACCCGGGCCTGCGGGTTGACCGACTGCAGGTCGTAGATGAGCTGCGCCAGGTCTTCGATGGAGTAGATGTCGTGGTGCGGCGGCGGGCTGATCAGCGTCACCCCGGGGGTCGAGCAGCGCACCCGGGCGATGCGCGCGTCGACTTTGTGCCCCGGCAGCTGGCCGCCTTCGCCGGGCTTGGCGCCCTGGGCGACCTTGATCTGCAGGTCGTCGGCGTCGACGAGGTACTCGGCGGTGACCCCGAACCGGCCCGAGGCCACCTGCTTGATCGCGCTGCGGCGCAGGTCGCCGTTCGCGTCGCGGATCGAGCGGGCGGGCTCTTCGCCGCCCTCGCCGCTGTTGCTGCGCCCGCCGATGCGGTTCATGGCGATGGCCAGCGTCTCGTGGGCCTCGGGGCTGAGCGAGCCGAACGACATCGCGCCGGTCACGAAGCGCCGCAAGATCGCCTCGATCGGCTCGACGTCGTCCAGCGGGACCGGCTCGGCGGCGTCGAAGTCGAGCAGGTCGCGCAGGGTGCTCGGGTCGTCGTCGAGGGCGTCGGCGGCGGCGCTCCACTCGGCGAAGAGCGCGGCGTCGTTCTGCCGGGCGGCGGCTTGCAGCAGGGCGACGGTGCGCGGGTTCCAGCGGTGGCGCTCGCCGCGGCGACGCCAGCGGTAGTCGCCGCCGACGGGCAGGACCTCGAGGTCGTCGGGCGCGCCCGCCGCGGTCGGGAAGCCCCGCTGGTGGCGGGCGAGCACCTCCGCGTCGAGCGCCGCGAGGTCCAGGCCGCCGAGGCGGGACGGCGTGCCGGTGAAGTGGCGGGCGACGAGGGCGCGGTCGAGGCCGACGGCTTCGAAGATCTGGGCCCCGCGGTAGCTCTGCAGCGTCGAGATGCCCATCTTGGCCATGATCTTGAGCAGGCCGGCGTCGATGGCCGCGGTGTATTGCCGCGCGGCCGTGCGCCCGTCGACGGTCAGCGCCGGGCGGTCGCCGTCCCGGGCCCGCTCGGCGATGAGGTCGAGGGCCAGCCAGGGGTTGATCGACGAGGCGCCGTAGCCGATGAGCGTCGCGAAGTGGTGCACCTCGCGGGCCTCGCCGGTCTCGACGATGAGCCCCGCCAGCAGCCGGATGCCTTCGCGGATGAGGTGCTGATGCACCGCGCTGGTGGCCAGCAGCGCGGGGATCGCCGCGTGCTCGGCGTCGACGCCGCGGTCGCTGAGCACGAGGATGTTGTAGCCGTCGTCCACCGCGTCGACGGCGGCGTTGCACAGGCGGTCGACGGCCTCTTCGAGCGCGCCCGGCGCGCCCGGCCGATACAGCGTCGACAGGGTCGTCGGCTCGAAGGCGCCCACCTGCAGCGACTGGATGCGGGCCAGCTCGGCGTTGGTCAGGACCGGGCCGTCGAGCTGCAGGCGATGGCACTGTTCGGGGGTCTCTTCGAAGGTATTGCCCTGGGGCCCGACCGAGGTCTCAAGCGACATCACCAGCGCCTCGCGCAGCGGGTCGATGGCGGGGTTGGTGACCTGGGCGAACCGCTGGTGGAAGTAGTGGAACAGGCTCGGCTCGCGGCGGGAGAGCACCGCCAGCGGGGTGTCGTTGCCCATCGAGCCGATGGGCTCCTTGCCGTCTTCGGCCATGGGCGCGAGGATCAGGTCGACGTCTTCGTCGGTGTAGCCGAAGGCGCGCAGCAGCTCGACGAGCCGGTGGTCGTGGGCCGGCGGCGGCGCGGGCACGCCGGGGAAGTCGCCGACCCGGAAGACGTTGCGGGTCAACCAGCGGCGATAGGGCCAGCGGGCGGTGATCTCGGCCTTGGCCTCGGCGTCGCCGATGATGCGCCCCTCGATCGTATCGACGATGAGCATGCGCCCCGGCTGCAGCCGCGCCTTCTGGCGCACCCGGTCGGGCGGCACGTCGATGACCCCGGTCTCGGAGGCCAGCACCAGCCGATCGTCGTCGGTGAGCAGGTAGCGGCAGGGGCGCAGGCCGTTGCGGTCGAGGGTGGCGCCGATGAGGTGGCCGTCGGTGAACGCGATGGCCGCCGGGCCATCCCAGGGCTCCATCAGGGCGCTGCTGTACTCGTAGAACGCCTTGCGGGCGTCGGGCATCTCGGCGCTCTGCTCGTGGGCCTCGGGGATCATCATCATCGCCGCGTGGGGCAGCGAGCGCCCGCCGAGGTGCAAGAGCTCGAGCATGTTGTCGAACTGCGCCGAGTCGCTGCCCTCGGCCAGCACCACCGGAAACAGCCGATCGATGCCGCCGTCGAACTTGCCCGACTGCAGCAGGCTGCGGCGGGCCTCCATCCAGTTGCGGTTGCCGGCGACGGTGTTGATCTCGCCGTTGTGGGCCACGTAGCGGAAGGGCTGCGCCAGGGCCCACGTGGGCACGGTGTTCGTCGAGAAGCGGCTGTGCACCAGGGCCAGCGCGCTGACCATCTGCTCGTCGCACAGGTCGGGATAGAACGCCTGCAGCTGGTGGGGCAGCATCAGCCCCTTGAAGACGATGGTCTCGGCCGAGAGGCTGGCGAAGTGCATCCGGCCGCTGCCGAGCGCCGCGGCGACGCGCTTCTCGGCCCGGCGGCGAATCACGAAGAGCTTGCGCTCGAACGCGCTGGGCACGAGCCGTCGGCGGGCGATGTAGATCTGACGGATGGCCGGCATCTGGGCCCGGGCGAGCGGCCCGAGCACCGCGGGGTTCACCGGGACGTCGCGCCAGCCGATGATCCGCTGGCCCTCGTCGTCGACGATCTCGGCGATGATGCGCTCGCAGCGTCGGCGCAGGTCGCTGTCGGCGGGCAGAAAGACCATGCCGACGCCGTAGCCCCGCCGGCGGGGTATGTCCCAGCCGCGGGCGAGGCCTTCACGCTTGAAGAATCGGTGGGGCAGCTGCAGCAGGATGCCCGAGCCGTCGCCGGTCTCCGGGTCGCGTCCGGCGGCGGCCCGGTGCGCGAGCCGGCGCAGGATCTCGAGCGCGTCCTCGACGATCGACCGCGACTTGTGCCCCTTGATGTGCGCCACGAAGCCCAGCCCGCACGCGTCGCGCTCGGTCTCGGGCAGGTAGAGGGTCGGTCGGTCACCGACACGGTGCGTCATGGGTGGATCGCTCCTGCTGCGTTGCGTCACTCGCCGCTCTGTCGACACCGTGCCCGGCGAGAGTAGCACCACAGCTGCGGTCGGGCGACGTGTTTCTCATGAGAGGTACGGCCGGGCACCGCGGTCGCGGGCCCGTGCTCTCGATGACGCACTGCGCCAGCGTCGGTCGCCCGGGCTTGTAACGAACGCCGTCGGTGGCGTACCTCGATGCGTGCGGACGCGCGAGAGGGGGCCGTGCTGCCAGATCCGTCACCCGAGGTCGCCGGAGCGGTCGCCGCGCAGCGGCTGTCGATCATCGTGCCCGTGCTCGACGAGGCGAGCACCATCGCCACCTGTCTGATCCACCTGCGCGGGCTCGATCCGGCGCCGGCGGAGGTCATCGTCGTCGACGGCGGCAGTTCGGACGATACGGTCGCGATCGCCGAGCGTTTCAGCGCCGATGTCGGCGCAGGTCCGCCGATCGTGGTGATCTCGGGGCCCCGCGGCCGCGCCCGCCAGCTCAACCGCGGCGTCGAGGCCTCGCGGGGGGAGCTGCTGTGCTTCCTGCACGCCGACACCTGGCTGCCGCACGACGCGGTCGCGGTGATCCGGCGCACGCTCGCCGAGCCGAAGACGACCCTCGGCGGCTTCATCTCGCTCATGCGCGGGCCGAGCCGGACCCGCTGGGGCACGAGCCTGCACAACGCGCTCAAGACCTACTACGCGGTGGCCCTCTTCAAGCCCATCTGGTTCGTGCGCGGCATGCGGCTCCTGTTCGGCGATCAGGCGATGTTCTGCCGGCGCGCCGACTTCGACGCGGTCGACGGCTTCGACGACGTCGCGATCATGGAAGACCTCGAGCTGAGCCTGAAGCTCGGCAAGCGCGGGCGGGTGCGTCAGATCGGGCG
Source organism: bacterium (assembly GCA_030427205.1). Lineage (GTDB taxonomy): Bacteria > Myxococcota_A > Bradymonadia > UBA7976 > UBA1532 > JACKDM01. The sequence continues at coordinate 64,038 of JAUHXC010000037.1, forward strand.
GATCTGCGAGAGCAGCGACCGGCGGGTGGCCCGATGGGGCGCGCTCAAGGCGAACCTGCTGTTCGTCTACATCGGCTTCATGTGGGGATTCGGCCTCTTGTCGCGCCAGCTGCGGGGCCGCTCGCTGGTCGACGACCGCCGGCTCGCCGAGCTCTACCCCGACGAGCGCTGAACGGCGCGGGTCGGTATCATCGCGCTTGCAAATATGTGGCACGTCGGTCACTGTATCGGCCTGTACGGACAAAGCCGCAGGCAGACCGCCCAACATGTCGACCAATGAACTCAGCTATCGGCTCCCGCCCTCGATCGCGCCCTCGTCGCCGATCGGCGCGTTCAAGCTGCCGACCCGCCTGCGCACCGCGCTGACCCGCAAGCTGCCGGTGACCAACGCCGCCGAGCTCGCGGCGCTGCCGGTGGAGCGCCTGGGCCACATCTCGGGCCTGGGCAAGCGCACCCGGCCGGTGCTCACCGAGGTCGTCCTGCATACCCGGCACCTGCTCGGCGGCGGCCGCTACATGGCCCCGCGGCTCGCCGGCGATACGCCGCTCGACGACCAGCCGCTCGCCGAGCTCGCCGGGGAGCTGCCGCGCGCCGAGCGCATCGCGCTCGGCTCGATCGGCATTCGCACCGTCGCGGCCCTCGGCGAGATGCCGCGGGCGGTGCTGGCGCGCATCGAGGGTCTCGGCCCCGACGCCCTCGGCCGGCTGACCGCGCTGTGTCTGCGCGATCGGGCGCTCAACTCGTTGACCGGCATCAAGGCCGCGCTCGCGCCCATGCGCCGTGACGCCATCGAGCTGTGCTATGGCCTGCGTGACGGGCGGGTCCGCAGCCCGCGCGAGGTGGCGATGATCCTCGGGCGCCGGGTGACGCAGGTCGATCACCTCGTCGACCCCGAGTCGCTGCTGACGCAACCGCCGATGCGGGTGCTCGCCGCGGCGGTGAAGGAGGCCATCGCCCCGGTCGGCTTCGGCGTGCTGTCGGTGGTCGCGGGGCGCATCGCCCGCCGGCTGCCGCCGGGGCCCGACGATCGGGTCGACGCCAAGGCTTTCGCCCGCATGGGCGCGCTCCTGATCCGACCCGGCGCCCGCCCGGAGGACGCCCGCGACCTGCACGTGGTCGCCGAACCGCGCTGGACGCCCGCCCTCCTCGACGAGTTGAGCGAAGTGCTGCGCGCGGCGCATCAGCTGCGGCTCGACGAGCGGCGCATGGCCGATCGCCTCTCGACCGCCGCCCGCGCCGCGGGTGTGCGCGGCGTGCCGCCCGATGCGTTGTTGGTGGCCGTCGCCGGGCTGTGCCCCGGGGTCGTCCTCAGCCTGTCGCCGCCCGCGGTCTCGCCGCCGGCGATCACCGACCCCGAGATCCAGGCCATCGTCGGGGCGCCGCCCGAAGCGCTCGTCTCGGGCCCGCCGCCGGCGATGGCCCCGGTCGTCATCACGCCCGAGCCGACGCCGCGATCCGTCTTCGACGCCGCCGAGCCGGTGCGCAACGCTGTCGCCGACAACGCGCTGCGGGCCCATGCCGGTGACGCCTCGACCGACGGCCTGCCGCTCGCCGCGCTGAAGACGGCGGTCGAGCAGGGCGGCGCCCGCGCCATCCGTATCCCCCGGGGTGATGCCGTGGACGGGCTCGCGGCGGCGTTGAGCGCCGAGGTGGGCGCCGACGCGGTGACGGTGGTCGAGATCGGTCGGGCGCTGACCGCGGGCCTCAAGGCGATGACCGACGCCGACCGCCTGCGGCCCGCCGAGCGCCGCTCACGGCTCAGCGTGGCGCTCGACCGGGTGGTGGATCAATGCGCCGGCGAGGGGCGGGTCACCATCCTCGCCGAGCTGTCCCTGGCGCTGACCCTGGGCATGCAGTCGTGGCTCGCCGCGCTGCTCGAACGCCGGTCGAAGGCCGTCGAGGGGCTCTTGCTGATCGCCGCGCCCGGCGTGGTCGACGACGACGGCCTGCTGATCGACCGGCTGCACCGGCTGCCGGTGCTCGAGCCGCGACACGTCTTGAACTGACCGCGCTGGCGGCGGTCGCGAACGCTCTCAGTCCACCACCGGCAGCCGCAGAGACCCGGTACCGTCGGGCCCGCTGAGGGTCTCGCCGACGCGCACCGGTGGCTCGGTATCGGTGCGCCAGGCCTCGACGACGACGTCTTCTGCCGGCGCGCCGTCCGGATCGTAGAGGCCGAAGACGATGACCGCCGCCGGTGGCACCTGGAACTCGATGGGCGCCAGACCGCCGCCGAGCGGCACCGTCAGCGGGTGGTCGCTCTCCGGCAGCCCCGAGTTCGCCGCCGGGATCACCCGCGCCACGTGTTCGCCGGGATCCAGCTGGATGGCGAACTGCCCGTTGCGGTCGGTCTCGGTCTGACGCATGCGCGCCGGCGGCACCTCGCCGGGTACGATCAACGTCGGATCGGCATAGCGGGCGCTCACCAGCCGCACCTCGACCCGGGCGTGGGCCAGCGGCGCGCCGCCCGGGTCGAGCAGCGTGCCGCGCACCGTGGTGCCCGGCGGCACGATCCAGCGCGGGGCGCTGTCGGCGTCGAGCACGGCCTCCAGCCGAACCAGTCGGGCGCCGACGCCCGCCGGGGGCTCGAGATCGACGCGGTATCGACCCGGATAGAGCGTCGCGGTGAACAGGCCATCGACGTCGGTCGGGCCGGCGTCGATGCTGTAGCGGCCTTCGCCGACCGCGCCCTCGAGCCGCACCGCGACCCCGGCCACCGGCGCGCCCGTCTCGTCGACGATCTGCCCCGCGAGGTCGAATGTGCTGGCCAGCTCACCGAAGTACACCCGCAGCGGGCCGTCCGCCGGCAGGACGAGCGGTCGATCGAGATCGGGCAGGGGACCGACCTCGCCCGCCCGGCGGACGCGCAAGGTCACCGCGTCGGGTCCGTTCGGCCAGAAGCGCAGGGTGAAGGCGCCTTCGGGATTGGTCGTGGTCTCGGTGCTGATCCGCCGGCCCTCGGCGTCCACCGCGAAGACCCGCAGGCCAGCGATGGGGATCGGGTTGTCCGGGCTGATGCTCACGGTGCCCTCGACGGTGCGCAGACCGTCGCCCGCGGGCAACTCGACGTCGATCTGCGAGCCGCCGAGGGCCAGGCGCACGTCGTCGACCTGCCACGGCGGGTAGCGCTCGGCCTCCTCCGGGCGCACGGTCAGGCGATAGACCGTCGCCCGCCGGGTGCCTTCGACCGTGGGCCAGAACGGGGCCAGTTGAAGCACGAAGCGAGGACCATCGGCCCGATCGAGGATCTCACCCACCGCGCTCAGCGGCTGCTCCGAGATACCTTGCTCAGCCCGCGCTGTCGCCCGCACCCGCAGCGGTACCCCGCCCTCGCCGCCCTCACCAAGGGGCAGCAGCGCGCGCCCGACCAGCGGGGTACGGGCCGAGACGGGCAGGTCGGGCAGCAGCGTGACCGGGCCATCGACCTCGAAGTGCTGGACCTCCACCGCCGCGAGCGGGTCGTCGGTCCGGGGTCGCATGCGCAGCGCGATGGGCCACCGCGGGCCATCCGCGCCGACGCACGCCCCGTGTCGGCACATGAGCGCGGCCGGGCAGGCGTCCTGACAGCCCACGACCGGCGGCGCGGCGTCCTGCTCGGGATAGAGCCCGCCGTCGTCGCACCCGACGACGCCTGCCAGCGCGGGCAGCATCAGCGTCAAAAGCAGCGCCGGCACCCGCATGGGTACGATCCGCCTCACGGACATTTGCTCCGATCGAACCGGATGAACCACACCAGCTTCGTCTTGAACGCGCCGTCGGGCACGGTCTGATTGGGCGTCGGGCTGTCGTCGTCGTCGGCGACGAACGGCCGGTCGGCGATGACCACCTGCACGGTGTGCAGCTCGAGGTCGTCGAACGCGCTGCCGCCCAGATCGACGCACGGCTCGAGCCGCTGGTCGATGGATCCGGTGGCCAGCTCGGCCAGGGTCAACCCCTCCGGCGGGCCGGGATCGGCGATGCCGGGCAGCCCGGTCGGCTGATAGTTGATGAACCACCGGTAGAAGATGCGATCGTCGGCGTTGGGATCCCCGATGGGGCCGGTGCGCAGCTCCAGCGCCTGATCGAGCTCCGGGTCGAACTCGACGACCTGATCCGTCGACGGGCTCACCGCGGCGGTGATGTAGTAGGGCGGCAGGTTCTGCTCGACCGGCTCGGCCTCGATGGGCATCGGCACCACGCAGGCGACGGACCCCAGCGCCACGAGGGCGGGCAGGGCGATCGCGGCGAGCGCGATGGGCAGCGGTCGGGCGGAGGCCAGCATCGCCCCGAGACTACCGCAAGCGGCGCGCGCAGCGAAAACCGCGTCGACCCGCGAGCCGAACTATGCGTCGTCGTCGCTCTTCGGCGGGAAGCGGGCCTCGAGGCGGCGCAGCACCGGCGCGGGCACCAGCCCGGTGACGTCGCCGCCGTTGATGGCCACCTCGCGGATGAGGCTCGACGAGACGAAGTAGTGCTCTTCGCTGGTCATCAGGAAGACGAAGTCCACCTCGTCGGTCAGCCGGCGGTTCATGCTGGCCATCTGGAACTCGAACTCGAAGTCGCTGATCGCGCGCAGCCCACGCAGCACCGAGCGGATGCCGCGCTTGCGGGCGTAGTCGATCAGCAGGCCCGAGAACTGCACCACCGAGACCCGCGGCTCGTCGACGAAGATCTCGCGGATCATCGCCAGCCGCTCTTCGTCGGGGAAGGTCGGCGTCTTGCGGATGTTGACCGCGATGGCCACCTCGATGCGATCGAAGATCGCGAGGCCGCGGTGGATGATGTCGACGTGACCGCTGGTGATCGGGTCGAACGATCCAGGGTAGAGGGCGACGCGCATCGAGGCCTCCCGGCTCATGGCGTCCGGGCCAGCACGGTGATCGCGGTCGATCCCCAGGTGCGCGCGAACGCCGATTCGAAGCCCGCGGGCGCGCTCGACGCCTCCCGGGCCGGATGTTCGACGCATATCAAGGCCCGCGGCGCGAGCCAACCCCCCGCCGCCAGCCGCTCGGTGGTCGGGGTCACCGCGCCGACGCCGTAGGGCGGGTCGAGGAAGACCAGATCAAAGGCCGTCGCCGGCCCGGTCAGGTGGCGCTCGACCCGCGCCTGAACCCGCTGCGCCGCGCCGGGGCAGCCCTTGGAGACCGTCGCGATGTTCTCGTCGAGCACCCGGCCGTGGCGCCGATCGGCCTCGACGAAGACGACCTCCGCCGCGCCCCGGCTCAGCGCCTCGAGGCCCAGCGTGCCCGCGCCGGCGAAGAGGTCCAGCACCCGCGCGCCGTCCACCGGGTCGTCGAATCGGTGACGCAGGATGTTGAACAGGGCCTCGCGCACCTTGTCGCTCGTCGGCCGCACCCGGTCGCCTTTGGGCACCGCCAGCCGCCGCCCGCGGGCCACACCGCCGACGATCCGCGGCATCACCAGCCTCCCGTGACGTCGACCGACGGACGGGGGGCGGCGAGCAGGCGCCGCTGCTCGGCGGTGAGCTGCTCGGACTCCTGCTCCAGAAACAGCCGGAAGCTCATCGTGGTGCCCTCGCCGGGCGCGCTCTCGACCCGGATCTCGCTGCCGTGGTGCTGCAGCAGGCGCTGGCTGATGGGCAGGCCCAGCCCGGTGCCGCGGCGCTTGGTGGTGAAGAACGGGATGAACAGGTTGGCCCGCACGGCATCGGCGATGCCCGGCCCGGTATCGCGCACCTGAACCTCGACCCGCCGCCGGGTCGAGCCGGGTCGGCCGGGCAGCTCCTCGTCGATCAACCGCGCCGACAGCTCGAGCCGACCGCCGGCCGCATCCATCGCCTGACACGCGTTGCGCGCCAGGTTGAGCATCACCTGGTGCAGCTGGTCGGCGTCGCCGATCACCGCCGGCAGATCGGGCTCGACGTCGATCGCCACCTCGACCGGCCCCGCGTGCTCCTCGGCGCGCATGAGCGTCGCCACCCGCTCGACGATGCGCTGCACCTGCATCGGCGCCAGCTCGCCGCGATAGGGCCGGGCGAAGTCGAGGAACTGCCGCAGCACGTGGTCGAGCCGGTTGGCCTCCTCGACGATGACCTCGACGAACTCCCGGCTCTCGGGATCGACATCCGTCGGCCCCAGCAGCTGCGCCGCCGACTTGATCGCCCCCAGCGGGTTGCGGATCTCGTGGGCCATGCCCGTGGCCATCTCGCCCACCGCCGACAGCCGATCGCGCTCCTTGAGCCGCTGCACGATCTCCGAGTTCTCCACCGCGATGGCCATCTGCGCCGCCAGATCGGAGAACAGGCCCAGCTCGTAGGTCGAGAAGGCCTCCCGGGTACGGTCGTCGCGCACGCCGAGCACGCCGACCAGCCGCTCCTCGCTCGTCAGCGCGAAGGCGACCCCCGCCCGGATGCGCTCCATCGTCTTGCGCATCGCCGTCAGCCGCGCCCGCTCGGGGCTCTCGTCGGCGGCGTCCAGATCGAGCAGCTCGCGCTCGACCTGCTCGATGGCGACGATGCGCTCCCGGGTCAAGGCGTCGAGCAGCGCCCGATCGCGCACCACGTCGAGCCGCGGACCACGCGCGACGCCCGGCTGGATGTAGCCCCGGCCGCCGCTCTCGAGGAAGAACACCCCCGCGTGGGTCACCCGGCGCGAGGCCCGCAGCCGCGCGCTGACCAGCTCGGCGAGCTCGGCGATGTCGATGATGTTGGCCAGCGCCCGCCGCAGCTGGCGCAGCTCGCCCTGCAGCAGATAGGTCTCGTGAAACAACAGCCGCCCGACCCACAGGTCGATGACCCGCTTGAGCGGCTCGAAGACGAAGAAGAGCACCACGCTCGCCGCCAGCGCGTTGAAGAAGAACAGCCCCGGCGCGCTGACCCAGACCAGCAGCGCGATGTAGATCAGCGAGATGACCACCGACAGGATGATCAGCCCCAGCCCGCGGCCCAGCAGCTCCTTGAGGTCGAGCAGCCGCGAGCGCTGGATGACCTGCATCCAGAAATACATGTAGACGGTGGTCCACAGGTGGCCCACCGACGGGAAGGGGATGCCCGCCGCCGGCAGCAGGTCGGCGGCGCTCGTCAGCACCGAGATCAAGCCGCCCAGCACCAGATAGCCCATGCGCGTCGCGTCGACCGGGCCCTCGGCGGAGCGGTAGCGGCGGTACAGGTGCCAGATGCAGCGGGCGTAGGTGCCCAGGGCCAGCGCGGCGACGCCGAAGCGCAGCCAGCCGTCGTACACCAGCTCGGTCAGCGACAAGACCCCCGCCGCCAGCGACGCGACGTGCACCAGGGTGCGCTCGGCCGCCGAGAACGCGCCGGGCAGCATGCGCCCGAAGAAGAAGAGGCAGGCGTTGGCCAGCCCGACTCCCGACAGCAGCAGGAGCCGCAGCCAGAAGCCGCTGTCGGTCACCGAGTAGAGGAACCACGTCAGGTTGTAGCCGAGGAAGCCCACCAGCAGGCCGGTGAAGGCCGCGCGGTGCTCGACCCGCCGCTCGGAGAACGCGACGTTGATGGCCAGCGCCAGCAGCAGCAGGGCCGCGATCAGCGCGCTCTGGGACTGTACGCCCATGGCGCTACCCTGCGCCGACCGGCCGCGATGTGCAACGGGCTCGCGTTCCGGGGCGGGGGTCGGTTAGATCGGCACATGCGCGACGACGACGCACAGGGCCCGGCCGAGCCGGACCACGAGGGCACCGCCGAGAGCGGCGCGGGCGATGGCCGTCCGCCGGTCGACGAGCGCCCGGACGGGGCCGACGACGTCGACCTCGGCGCCGACGAGTTCGCTGCGCTCTCGTCGGCGCTCGACGACGCCTTCGAAGAGACCTTCGGCGGCCTCGATGGGCCCGAGGCGCCGGAGGCGGGCGATCCCGAACGGGATCCGCTCGACACCGCCGCCGACCGGATCAGCGAGTCGTCCCAGGCTCTGGGCGGCACCGATGCGATACTGCGCGGCTCGCGGCGCATGGTGGCCGCCTCCCGCGAGGCGATGGACGGGCTCGACGGGCGCGTGCGCGACGCCGAGCCGACGCGGGAGGCCCCGCCGCAGCCAGCGCCCGACGCCCCGACGCAGACCGGGCCCGACGGCCTGCCCGACGCCTCGCCGGATGCTGCGTCAGACGACGCGCCCGATCCCGCGCCGAGCGAGAGCGACCGCCTCGCCGCGGCCCGGGCGACCCTGCTCACCGAGCGCGCGACCGAGACCGTCGACCTCGAAGACGCCGACGACGACCCGGTCGCCGACCTGCCCAGCCGCCCGCCCGACTCGCTCGTCGGGGCGATCCGCTGGGACGAAGACGCCGCGCCGGGCCCGCTGCGCATCGCCGTCGCCGGCGGCCGCGGCGGCGCGGGGCGCACGCTGCTCGTCGCCAATACCGCGCTGGTGCTCGCCCGCCTCGGTCGGCGCTGCACCGTCGTCGACCTCGACCCGGTCGGCGCCGGCCTGCACACCGCGCTCGGGCTGCCGCCGCTGCTGCCCGGCCCCGCCGCGCTGCTCGAGCCGCCGCCGTGCGAGGCCGAAGCGATCCCCGGCGTGCCGCTGCACCTCATGCGCCCCCGCCGCCCGATGCTCACCGGCCCCGCCGATCCGCTGCGCGCCGAGTGCCTCGCGGCCGCCGCCGAGCGGCCCGACGACGTCCTGCTGCTCGACCTCGGCGCCCAGGCCGACCCCTTCACCCTCGATACCTGGCTCGACGCCGACGTCTCGGTGGTGGTCGCCGAGCCGCTGCCGGCGGCCATCGAGCGGGCGTATGGCTTCTTGCGGGCGGCCCTGTGGCGGCGCCTGCTGCACGGGCGCGGCGAGCCGGGGCAGGGGCCCACCGCCGTCGCCCGCAGCGTCATCGCCCAGAACCCCGAGATCGACAACCCGAGCAGGCTCATCGAGGCGCTCGCCGCCGTCGACGCCGACGCCGCCCGCGCCATCCGGGCCCGGGTGCTCACCTTCACCCCGCGGCTGCTGATGAACCGCACCCGCAGCCGGGTCGACCGCGAGATGGGCCCGGCGATGGTCAGCGCCCTGCGCCGCCGCTGGGGGGTGACCGCCGAGTTCGTCGGCGCCATCGACTTCGACGAGGCGGTGCGCGAGGCGGCCCGCCGCCGTCGGCCGCTGCTGCTGGCCTATCCCGGCGCGGGCTACAGCCAGGCCATCGAGAAGGTCGCCCGCACCCTCGACCGCCTCGCCGAGGCCGGAGGTGCCCGATGAGCCTGCCCCCGGACATCGAGGCGGCCTATGCCACCCTCGAGGTCGACCCGGGCACCCCGGCCGACCAGGTCCGCCGGGCCTACAAGCGGCTGGTGCACCTCTTCGACCCCGAGTCCCCGGTGGTCTACGGGCTCTACACCCGCGACGAGGCCGCCGCGCTCGTCGCCCGCATCGAGGCCGCCTGGCGCACCCTCGACGGCGCCCGCCGCGGCCCGGTCGTCGGCGGCGGGGCCGACGGGCCGCCGAGCACCGTCCTGACGCCGATCATCGAAGACCCGCTCGCCGCCCTGGGCATGGCCCCCGACGCGCCGCTCACCGGCACCACCATCGCCCGGGTGCGCAACCTGCTCGGCGTCTCGCTCGACGACATCGCCGACCGCACCAAGATCGGCATGTTCACCCTCAAGGCCATCGAGCGCGACGCCTATGGCGACCTGCCGGCGAAGGTCTACCTCAAGGGCTTTCTCAAGCAGATCGCGCAGATGCTGCGCCTCGACGCCGAGCGCCTGACCCGGGACTACCTCGGCGCCCACGAGGCCTGGAACCGCGACAACCGACGGTAGGCCGCAGACCGACCATGTTCACCCGCTGCGCAGTGCTCGTGCCCGAACAGGTCGACCCCGACGCGGCCGTCGACGCGGTGCGCGCGGTGGCCGCGCCCGGCGGCGAGATCGTGCTCGTGGGCTGGCACCGCCCCCGCTTCTGGCACATCGGCGATATGTGGTCAGCGGTTGATGGGCGCATCGCCGACGGCGAGGCCGCGCTCGAGGCCCGCGCCGCGACCCTGCGCGCCGAAGGCTACCGGGTCAGCGCGGTCTTCCACCTCGCCGACGACGCGCCCATTGCGGCGGTGCCCGTCGACGCCGAGCTGGTGGTCGTGCCCGCCGATCCGCTCGTCGAGCCGGCCCGCCGCTGGACCGAGCTGCTGCTCGACGCCGGCCGCACGGTGGCCTGGGCCCGGGGCGACGCGCCGCCGCTGGGCCGCGGCACCCATACGGCGGTGGTCTACGTCGGCGCCGCGCGGCACGCGCTGCCGGCGGTCGATGCGCTGCGGGCGCGGGCCGGCACGGGCGATCGGCTGACCCTGCTGCAGGTGCAGGTGGCGCCGACGCTCGGCGAGGCCCCGACGGCGGCGCCCGACGAGCTGCGGGCGCTGCTCGGCTGGCCGGGCCGGGTCGAGCTGGCCCATCTGCCCGGCTCGCTGACGGCCATCGGCGACCTCGAGCGCTGGTCGATGGAGCACGGGGCCCATGTGCTGGCGGTCGTCGTGCCCTCTGCCGGGGTCCTGCGCGGGCTGCTGCTGCGGGCGGTGGGCGCTCTCTTGCGGCCGATGCCCGTCGTCTGGGTGCCCGATCCGCAGCCCGACGCGTCGCAGCGGATCGACGGCCCCGATATCGTGCGGCGCCCCGACCGCCCTCTCGTGGCGCGGCTCGACGCCGTCGACAGCTTCGAGACCGCCCGCCGCCTGCCGGACGGGCGCTACGCGGTGGTGGTGGCCGGCGAGGCGATCGCGGAGTGCACCGTACGCGACGGCGCGGCGCCGCTGCCCGACGTGCCCGCCGACGCCGGCGTCATCGGCTTCGCGGCCCCCGGCGCGGCGCTCGGCGCGCTGGCGGCGGCGGTCCGGATCTTCGCACCAGCCCCCGGCGCCCGCATCGCGCTCTTCGACGCCGAGGCGCCGGTGGACGCCACCACCTTCGCCCCGTTCGACGCCGGGCGGCGGTGGTGGGCGGTGCGCCTCGACCCGCGGATACCCTGCCGCCCGCTGCGCGCGAAGCTGGCCCACGCCGACGGCCTGATCGACGCCGGCGCGGTGCTCGAAGACGGCGACCCCGACGACCTGCCCGCCGACGCCCGCCCGCTGCGGCTGGCGCGGGTGGCGCGGCACCTGCGCGCCTCGGGGCTGGCGGTCGACCTCGTGCTGGGCCCGGCGCTGATCCACGGCGCCGCCCACTGCCCGCTGGCCGCGTGGAACGCCCAGAGCCCCGCCGAACGGCGCGCGCGTATCGAGCGGGCGTTCGTCGCCCCGCCCACGCCGGGCGACGCCGCCGGCGCGCTGCGGGCCCTGACCGACGGCATGGCGCTGCGGGCCACCGCGCTCGAGGTCGAGTTCGACAATCGACTGGCCCGCGAGCGCCTGATCGGGCTCATCGACGGGGCCGCGCAGACCATCGACCTGCAGATCTACATCTTCGAGCCCGACGCGGTGGGCCACGCGGTCTCCGCGGCGCTGCTGCGCGCCCTCGAACGCGGCGTGCGCGTCCGGCTGCTGGTCGACGCTCTCTTCAGCCAGCACGGCTCGCTGGGCCAGACGAACCCGGCGTTGACCCCGCTCGAAGAGCGCGGCTGCCTGCGCATCATCCGCCCGTTCGTCGTGCCCGGGCTCGACGACCTCAAGCGCCGCGACCACCGCAAGCTACTGGTCTTCGACGGGCAGATCGGCTGGATCACCGGCCGCAACATCGGCGCGCCGTACTACACCGGCTTCGACGAGGTCGCGCTCGGCCCCGACAGCGCCTATCGCGACGTGCCCTGGCTCGACGCCGGCGCCGAGCTGCGCGGGCCGGTGGTGCAGGCCCTCGCGGCGATCTTCGAACGGCACTGGCAGGCCGCCGCGCCCGCAGCGGGCATGCCATCCGAGTCATCGAAGGTGTCATTCGAGCCATTCTTGATGCCATCGGAGTCATCGGGTATTCCATCAGAGTCATCGGGCATGCCTTCGGATGCCATCCCCGTCTGGCTGGTCCAGCACGAGAGCATGCGCGATACGCGCACCCTCGACACCTACCGCCACCTCTTCGACCGCGCGCGGCGTCAGATCACCGTCGTCAATACCTTCCCGCTTCAGTTCGAGTTGCAGCAGGCCCTCAACGCCGCGCTGAGCCGCGGGGTCGCCGTGCGGTTCCTCGTCGGCCATGTGCGTCCGCTGTTCGGCCCGGCGCGCACCCCGTTCAAGGGGGGCGCGATCCGCAGCCTGGCCACCGAAGTGATCCACGGCCGCCTCGACGCGCTGCTCGACGCGGGGGCCGCGGCCCGCGGATACGCGCTGCGCGACGTGCCGGGCTGGGCGCCCGAGCTGGGCACCGTGCTGCCCCACGTGCACGCCAAGCTGGTCTCGGTGGACGGCGAGCGCTTCGCGATAGGCAGCGCCAACCTCGACATCACCGCCGGCTACTGGGAGAGCGAGGCGCTGCTCGTCGTCGAGCACGCCGGCGAGACCGCGCGGGTCGATGCCACCCTCGACCGGCTCTTCGAAGCCGCGGAGCCCATCGACGCCGACCCGCGCTGGTCGGCCACCGCCGCGCGCCGCACGTGGGTCTCCCGCCACTGGCCCAGCCTGCTGGGCTGAAAATCGGGCCGATCAGCCTGTCTCGCGTCTCATGAGACGCAGGTTTGTCTCGCTGATACGGCAGCGGACGCGAATCGATACATTCTCGCCCGATTCAGGCTGGCACGACGCTTGTAAAGCGTCCGCCGCATCGCGAAACGAACCGAAACATTTCCAGGAGTACCGATATGCAGACTCTCCTCCCCGAGGCCCTCCACCCCTGGCTGCCCCTCATCACCGGCGTGCTCTACGCCTTGATCATCTTCGCCGCCGGCTGGATCGCTGCCGGCTGGGTCCGCGGTCTCGTCGCACGCGCTCTCGAGCGGGCCAAGGTCGACCAGGCCCTGGTGCGATTCCTCGGTGATCTCGCGCGCTATCTGGTGCTCGCGTTCGCGGTCATCGCCGCGCTGGGCGAGGTCGGCGTCGAGACCACCAGCCTCGCCGGGGTGCTCGCCGCTTCTGCCCTGGCCGTCGGCATGGCCCTGCAAGGTACGCTGGGCCACTTCGCTTCGGGGGTGCTGATCCTGCTCTTCCGACCGTTCACGATCGGCGACAAGATCACCGCCGCCGGCCATACCGGCGACGTCTTGCACATCGGGCTCTTCGCCACGACGCTCGCCACGCTGTCCAACGAGCGCATCATCGTGCCCAATGGCGCCATCACCAGCGGCAGCATCACGAACATCACCTCGATGGGTGTCATTCGAGGCACCGTCGAGGTGGGGGTGGCCTACGGGGCCGATGTCGGTCGGGTCATCGAGGTCCTGCAGGCGTCGGCCCGAACCGCGGACTGCGTCAAGCCCGATCCGGACGTCGGCGTCGCCTTCGTCGGCCTCGGCGCCAGCTCGCTCGACTTCGCCGTTCACTGCTGGACTGACGCCGCCGACTACCTCGACATGCTGCACAACGTGCGCCGGGCGATCTACGAAGGGCTCGGCGCAGCGGGCATCGACATCCCGTTCAATCAGATCGTCGTGCACCAGGCCGACTGAGTCATCGCTCGAATCACATCGCTCGAATCACATCGCTCGAATCACATCGCTCGAATCACATCGCTCGAATCACATCGCTGGAGTCATCGAGCGCACCGGAGTCACACCATGAAGCTGCGCATCACCGGAGCCGCGCTGGCTCTCGCGTCCACCGTGGGCATCTGCCACGCCCAGGAGATCACCAACTACGTGCCCAGCGGCGAGATCGCCCGCGACGGCACGCTGGAAGGCGGCTGGGACGGCACGCTGTCTCTCTCGGCGACGTTCAACGTCGTCTCCAACAGCTCGGTCGTCGGTCAGCCGGAGGGCGAATCCTTCCTCGGCGGCGGCGCGCTGCGGGGCGGTATCGACTACGTCGCCGGCGCCCACGAGTGGCGCAATACGCTGCTGTTGCAGCAGTCGTGGGCCAAGACCGACGCCATCGACGAGTGGCTCAAGAACAACGACGTGCTCGATGTCGAGAGCCTCTATCACTACTACTTCATCGACTGGGCCGGCGCCTTCGGCCGGCTCAACCTGCAGACGGCCATCTTCGAGGCCGAGCAGGTGACCGCCGATCCGGTGACCTACATCGGTCCCGATGGTACGCCCCTGGTGGCCGACCGGGTCGCCCTCGCCGACGCCTTCGAACCGCTGACCATCAACGAGTCCATCGGCGCCTTCGTCGCCCCCGTGCGCAGCACGCCGCTCAACGTGCGGCTGCGGGTGGGCGTGGGCGGGCGGCATACCCTGGCCGACGACGTCATCGTGCTCGCGCCCGACGCGAACCCCGACGGCAGCGTGCCCTACACCGTCCTGTCGGACGTGCACCAGGCCGGCCTCGAGCTCTTCGGCGGGGTCGACGGGGTGCTCATGGAGAAGCGGCTGACCTACAAGGCCGGCCTCTCGGTGCTGCTGCCTTTCCTCAATAACGACCCGCTCGAGCGCGGCGTCGACGAGCTGACCCGCATCGGCGCGACCGCCGGCCTCAGCACCAGCGTCTTCGAGTGGCTGTCGCTCAACTACGAGTTCAAGGCGGTCAACGATCCGCAGCTGCTCGACGAGTGGCAGATCCAGAACAGCCTGCTGCTCTCGTTCAACTACACGCTCATCGAGCGCGATCGCACGCCGGCGCCGGTCGATCCGATGGCCGAGAAGCTCGCCGAGGCCGAGGCCCGCGCGGCGGCGGCCGAGCAGCGGGCGCAGGCGGCCGAAGCGGCGGCCAGAGCGGCCGCCGAGAAGTCCACGCCCGCGGGCAGCAAGACCAAAGCCGATGATGCTGTCGACGGCGCTGCCGAGCAGGCCCCCGCCGACGCAGGCGAGTGAGCCCGACCGCGGTGAAGGCCCGACGGTGTCTCAGACCTCGGGCACCTGCAGGCGGATGATGCCGTCGGTATCGTCGGGGCAGAACAGGCCCTCCGGGTGGGTCGTCGCGTACGTCGGCTCGAAGATGCCGGCGTTGGCCACGACGCCGTCGATGGTCAGGGTGAGGCCCACCCCGTCGAGCTCGCCCTCGGCGACCCCTCCGATGACGAACGGGTCCTGCGAGCGGATGTAGGCGAAGCCCAGGCGACGACAATCGCCGCCGTCGTCGTCCTCGGCCGACGTCACCTCGTCCGCGTCGATCAGGTATGTGCACGGCGGTTGGCCCTGCACCGTGACCTCGAGTTCCCACACCGCGTCGCCGGTCGGCGCGCGATCGAGCTCGAGGTCGACCTGGGTGATCTGTCCGACGGACGGGCAGGCACAGCCGCCGAGCACGCCGGCGCTGGCGAAGAGGGCGATGGCGGCGGCGCTGCGGGCGGCGCGGCGGGCGAAGTGGGGCAGGGCGGGGGATGGGTTGCGGTGCTGCATGGGAGTCTCCTCATCGAGTGTGCCCCCCGTTACTGCATCCGCGGTGCCAGCCCGCCGTCAGCGCCCGATCGCCGCGTGGATCAGCGGGCGCAGTGTGTGCACGGTCTGCATCGAGAAGCGCGCGCCGCCCTGCTGACCGCGATCCATGGCCAGGATGCCGTAGTAGCCGCGGCCCCAGTCGACCCAGGGCGTGAAGCCGAAGGCGCCGGGCGACGAGATGACATCACACGCCGCCACCGGTCCATCGCACTCGAGCCACGTGCCGAAGCCGTAGTGATAGTCGTAGCCGTAGAGCTGCGCCGGCGAGGTCTCGATCGTGGCCTCGACGTACAGGTTCAGGCCCATGCGCTCGATCAGCCCCGGCGCGATGTGCGCCGCGCCGTCGAGCAGCCCCCGATGAAAGACGAGCGAGAGGATGCGGGCGTACTCCGTCGGCGTGGCGATGAGCCCGCCGGCGATGAGCGGGTTGTCGCCGCCCTGGCCCTGCTGCGGCCGGGTGACATAGCGCAGCGCCGGATCGTCGAGGCCCAGCGGCGTGGCGATCGTGCGCCGGAACAGCGTATCCCACGGCTCGCCGGTGACGGCCTCGGCCATCGCCGCCGCGACGTGCTGGTGGGTCGAGCCGTAGTCGTAGACCGTGCCCGGCATACCCAGCGGCTCGAGGTCCTGCATGCTGGCGGCGCACTCGGCCAGGGTCGTGCGCACGATCGCGGTGCACAGCGCGTCGCCGGGCATGCCCGAGGTGAAGGCGTTGAGCATGTCGAGGCTGGCGTCGGCGAACGGGCCCTGCCAGCCGAGCCGCGCGCCGGGGGTATCGTCGGGCCCGAGCGCGCCTTCTTCGATCAGCCGCAAGAAGACCAGCGCCGAGACCAGCTTCGACGCCGACGCCACCGGCATCCGCCGATCGGCCCCGCTGTCGCCCACGCTCAAGTCGATGAGCCGGGCATCGCGCTCGTCGAAGACCAGCAGGGTCATGCCCTCGACCCCGTCCGGGGCCTCGGCGAGCGCCGCGGTCAGCGCCTCTTGCAGCGCGGCGGTCTCGACGGGCGCCGCGTCCGCCGCGGCGTCGGGCGGGTCGGGGTGGGCGTCGAGCGCCGGCCCCGTATCGGCGATGGGCTGAGCGTCGGTGCTGAGCTGCGCGTCGGTGCTGAGCTGCGCGTCGGGTATGGCGCCCGCGTCGGGGGTGGGCCCGCCCGCCGAGCCGTCGGTCGCTGGCTGCCCCGCGCCATCGTCGCACGCGACCAGCGCGGCCGACGCGGCCAGGCAGAGCATCGTCGAGAGCCAACGGGCCGGCAGCCAACCGGCCGCCGGGCGCCGCATCCGATACCGCAAGTTCATCCCGCCCCCTCCGACGGCCCGGCCCCGCTTCGGGCTCAGCCCGCCAGCCCGGCCATCGCTTTATCGATCACGACGCGCCCGCGCGCGAGCACATCGGCGCGCCACTGCGCGTCGGGCAGTTCGAACGCCGCCCGCAGCGCCGCCTTGGCCGCCTGACCCTCGGCGGATTGGATCGCGCCGCGGGCCGTGGTCCACGTCTCGGCGCGCAGCGCCTGCATCACCTCCAGCATCGGCGCGGTGCCGTACTCGAGGGTGATGCGGGTCACCGCGCCGGGCACCGCGTCGAAAGCGGTCGGCATCTCGCCGTTGAGCGGCGGCGAGATCGCCTCGCCCAGCCGCTCGATCTCCACCTCGTCGGCGCCCCACCACGCCTGCGCCCGGCGACACTCGTCGCCGTCGGGCTCTCCGGAGAACAACAGCTCGCCGTGGCCCGCCGGCCCCAGGCCGGTGTGGATGTCGATCACGCCGACCCGCGGCACGGCCTCGAGCCGGGCCGCGATCAGGCCGCGCAGCACCCGGTTGGACCACGCCGGCGCCCGCCCGCCGTAGTACAGGCCGTCGGGGTGGCTGTACTGCCCGCAGGTGATGGCCTCCTGCACCGCCCGCGGCCCCAACTCGGCGACCTTGGCCATCAGGCCATTGTCGGCGGCGTCCCGCTCGGGCCCGCTCCACCGCGCCGGCACCAGCAGCGGGTGCAGCGCCCGATACGCCGAGTCGTCGGGTGCGGCGGCGTCGTGGTCGACGAAGTTGCGGTTGAGGTCGACGTTGTCTTCGTTGGTCCGACGGATCCAGGCGAAGCCGTAGGGGTTGAGCCCGTGGATCAGCATCAGGCCCACCTTCGGCGGCGTCTGCACCAGCCGATCGAGCAGATCGAGCTGCACCGCCGAGCCGGCGAAGCCTTCGACCCCGTGGGTCGCCGAGATGACCACCAGCACCCCGGCGGCGTCCCGCGGGCCGGCGAACGCCACGTCGATGGACAGCGGCTCGGCGGCCGGCCCCCGAGCCTCGGGGTGCACGTGACGCTCCAGCTCGGCGCCCAGCCGGCGCGCCCGGCTGATGAACCGGTCTCGGGCCACCGCGTAGGTCGGCGAGAAGTGCGGGTGATCGTCGTCGAGTTCGGGCTTCAGCATGGGCTCATGGTGCGTCGGACCGCCGCGCGGGGCAAGAGCGCAGCGGCGCTGCGGGGTGCGGGTGTGGGCGCCGGGCCCACGCTGCGTGGGGGGCTCGACCCCCGGGGGCCCGGACCCACGGCACCGTGGGGGCGAGGCCCGGGGCGTGCTGCCCCGAGCGGCCCGATGCCCGGGTCCCAATGCCTCGGCTGGGTGTATCCCATCGCATCCGAAGGCCCAAAACAATGGAAGTATGTCATGCATGTCATGGTTTTTGCTCGGTGTTTGTGATGGTTTGTGTGGAATGTGTCTTTCTTCGGGGCTGGCACGGGGTCTGCAATACAAGCTCCCCGTTCGAGGCGAGCGAAGGTCATCACACACCGCCGATGGGTCATGCCATCGCGCTCGCACCACATCTCTGCCCGATTGGACACAGGAGTCATCACATGGCACGGCGTTTCATCTACAACAGCGGCCTCGCGGCCGGTTGCCTCGCGCTCGCATCGCTCTCCGGCTGCGGCGTCACCGAGCTGGAAGGCCAGCTCGACGACAACCAGGGCAACCAGTCGGTCGGCGCCGGCATCGTCGGCGGCTCGGCCATCCAGGCCGACACCGTCGAGCTGCGCACCATCCGCGGCGAGCTCGTCGCGACCGCCGAGGTCGCCGGCGACGGCTCGTTCAGCTTCGGCCAGATCGAGCCGATGGCGGCCCCCTATCTGATCGAGACCCGCTTCGACGGCGCGCTCACCGGCCGGGCCCTCGGCGCGGTCGATCTCTTCGCCGACCAGCGCACGCTCGTCGGCTCGGTGAGCCACGAGACCAGCGCCGAGGCCGAGGCCTTCCTGCGCCTCGCCGGCGAACAGGGCGCCGAGAACGTCGACCCGATCGGCGTCATCATCAACATCAGCAGCGAGATGGCCGCGACCGCCAATCTGGACGCCATGGCCGACGCCGCCTGGCAGGCGCAGGCCGCGTGGCAGGCGGCCATCGAGGCCGAGACCGGCGAGCGCCCCTCGGCCGAAGAGATGCACGACGCGCGCATCCTGGCCTTCGCCGAGCTGATGAGCAACCTCAGCTTCGCCGCCGATCAGGACGCCGAGCGCGAAGCGTGGGCCGAGTTCCATACCCGGGCCCGGGCCACCATCCGCAACGTGCTGAACGTCGACACCGAGGCGCAGGCCACCGCCGCCGCCGCCGCCGCGCTGGCCCTCGCCAGCCGCTTCGAGGGTGAAGAGGGCGGCTTCTTCGCCCTGGCCCTCGCCGCCGATCTGGCCGCCCGCGTCTCGCAGGAGGCCGTCGCCGAGGACGCCGAGGAGCAGGCCGAGTCCGAGGGTGAGCTGCGCGCCGAAGCGCGGGCCCGGGTCGAGGCCGCCTTCGACCTGTTCTTCCAGGGGGTCGCCGAGGCCCGCGACCAGGATGACGTCGAGCAGGCCCGCCTCGACCTCGAAGCCATGCTGACCGGCGAGGACGACTCGCTGCTCGCCGGCATGTTCGAGGGCGAAGGCCTCTTCGACGGGCTGCTCGACCTGATGCTCGAGCTCAGCGCCGCCATCGGCCTCGAGCTGGACGCGTTCTCCCAGGCCGAGGGCGGTGAGAACGCCAGCGCCGCGGCCATCGACCTGCGCAGCACCATCGACGCTCAGGTGACCGGCGCGCTGCGCGGCGAGGCCTCCGACGAGACCGCCGACTTCGCGGCCGAGTCGCAGTTCGCCATCTCGGTTCAGGCCGGGCTGAGCCTGTCGACCGACGCCCAGGGCGGCGGTGAGCCCGAAGACGGCCGCGCCGTGGGCGGCGTGGTGCTCGACGGCGTGCTCGGGCTGCAGCTCGGCGCCGAAGGGGTCGCCGAGGGCGAGGGCAACGCCTCGATCATGGGCGACTCGGTCGCCGTCATCCGCGTCGGTGAAGACGGCAGCACCGTCGTCATCGGTGAGGGTGAGCTCGACATCAATGGCACCATCGACCTGCTGGTCTCGGGCGCCGAGTTCGAGAACGAAGACGCGCAGATGTTCATCCTCGAGGTGCTCGCCGAGGGCGAGGTCGTCGGCGCGGTGATCCTCGAAGAGGGTGAGGTCGAAGAGGGCGGCGACATCGAGAGCGCCCCGGTGACGCTCGAGTCGACCCTCGAGGCGCTCATCGCGCTGGAGCTCGCCGGCGACGGCCAGACCGTCGACCGCGCGGTGCTCGAAGCGATGATCGACGCCGCCGTCGCCGCGACCGAGGACGGCACCGAGCGCAGCCTGGACGTGATGGCCGAGGCGGTGCTCGCCGCCCAGACCACCTTCGAGGCGTCGCTGAACACCACCGCCGAAGAGATGAACCGCATCACCGCCGAGGCCCGCGCCGAGCTGGCCGCTGCGCTCGCCGCGTCCGCCGAGTCGGCCGAAGAGGCCCGCGGTGAGTTCGAGGCCGAGATGGGCGCCGCCATCCAGGCCGCGCTGGGTGTCTCCGCCGACGCCGTCAGCGAAGCCCGCCTGCAGGCCGCCGTCGCCTTCGAGGCGGTCGTCAGCGCCCAGGCGATGGCCATGGACGACAGCGCCCGCGCCGCCGCCGACGCCCGCGCCGGGCTCGACGCCGCCGCCGCGGTGAGCGCCCAGATGGCCGGTGAGCTGCAGGGTGAAGCCGCCGCGCAGTTCGACGCCGCGATCGACGCCTTCGCCGCCGCCGTCGCCGAGGCCGAGTCGGCCGCCGACGTCGAGCAGGCCCAGGATGAGCTGCGCGCCGCGCTCATCGGTGAGGGCAACGGCAGCGTGCTGGCGACCTTGACCGCGTCGGCCGCGTTCCTCGAAGAGGGCGCCATCGACGGTGCCATCGAAGGCATGGCCGCCGCCGAGGCCGAGCTGCGCGCGCAGTTCGACGCCGCCGCCGAGCTGGCCGGTCAGGCCGACGGCGCGCTGGCCGGTGAAGCGATGGCCGCGGCCTATGCCGACTTCGCCCTCGACGCCCAGGCGGCCACCGCCGGCCTGCTGGCCTTCGACGGCCTGAGCCGGGTCGACGGCGAGGCGGTCGCCGCGCTGCTGGTCACCGCCTCGGCGGGTGTGTTCGGTGAGCTGAACGCCCAGTGATGCGCATGGCATGAGGCATCCCCCAAGGGATGCCCGACAAGACCCCGTCGGCGTGGCCGGCGGGGTCTTTTGCTTTCGAAGTCGGCCGTTCGAGTGACACTTGACCGATGCATGGTCTCGGTGGGGTCGATCGGCACGATCGGAGAGCGTGAGCCATGTACAGAGAGCAATGCTATCGGTGTGTCTCGGGCCGGCGCCCGATGGGTTCGGGGCGTAGATGGCTGCCATGGCTGCCATGGCTCGGCGCGCTCGCGCTGTGCGGGTGCATCGTGCCTGCCGACGGCGGCGGCGGCGATGACAATGGCGATGACATGCTGCTGGCGCCGGAAGAGCGCGGCGAAGGCGAGGGCGACGGCGGGGCCGCGCGCCACCCGGACGACCCGGAGGACGTCAACCTCCGCTTCGCGCGGGCGGCGGTGACGCCGATCTGCAACGACGGCGATCCGGCGGCGCGCATCGTGCTGGGCGCGGGCGATCCCTGCGAACCCGACGCGGCTGCGGCCGATCGGCTGGAGATGACGCTCTACGCCCAGGTCATGCTGCCGTTCCCCTTCGAGCCGCCGGTGGACGTGCCCGTCGGCGACGGGCGCCCGCTGCAGGGCCACTACGTCGACGCCGAGGGCGACCGGCTGCCGCTGATCGACGGGCAGGTGACCATCACCCGCTTCGATCCGATCGAGGGGGCCGCGGGCCGGTTCGAGGTCTTCACCGTCGGCTGGCGACGGGTCGCGGGGGCCTTCGCCGCGGGCATCTGCGGGCTCGAACCGGGCGCAGCGCCGGATCTGCCGGCGTGTTTCCCGCTGGATTGGGCGCCCGAGCCGGATATGCCGCCCGACGAGCCCGAGCCCGAGCCCGCACCCCCGCCCGGCGAGCCCTGGCCCATCGGCGAGCAGGCGCCGAGCGCGGTCGTGCCATGCCCCGGCATCTTCGCGGTGAGCCGCTGGACGGTCGACGAGGCGGCCTTCGATACCCGCTTCATCCAGCCGCTGCTCGACACCGATCTGGCCGATGGGCTGCTCGTCGTCGACCTGCGCTTCACCACGCAGCCCGATCAGCTCACCCTGGTCGACGCGCTGGCCCACGGCCACGGGCCGGCGCCCGAGGTGCCGCTGCACCCGCCGTTTCTGCTGGTGGCCGACCGCGACGACGGCTTCCAGACGACGCCCCGCGGACCGTTCTCGGTGTGGCTGTCGGCCTCGGCGTATCCCAGCGCTCAGCCGCTGGCGTGGCATCTGATCAAGGCCGCCTTCGCCGGGCGGGCCGCGGAGGACTGCTCGGCGGTCACGGTTCAGTACGAGGCGCTCTTCGACGGGCGGGGCCTCTCCATACCCGCCGTGCCCGACGGCGACGCCGACGGGGACGGGCGCAACGAGTCGTTTCGGGTCTACGGCACGCTGGAGGCCACCCGCCTGCCCGACCTGTGAGCGCCGCTGGCCCCGGGGGTCGGCGCTGAGGCACCATGCGGTCAGCAAGTGCGGCCGGAGGTGGCGATGCGCGCGGTGATCGTGGTGGTGCTGGTGGGATCGATGGCCGGTTGGGGCTGCGACGACGGCGCGTCGGGCCCGGCGCCCGTCGAAGACGCGGGCCCGAGCGGGGTGCTGCCGGAGGGCGAGCCGGAGCCGATGGGCGAGCCCGAACCGATGCCCGAGCCTGCGCCGGAGCCGGAGGTTGAGCCCGAGCCGGAGCCGATGGGCGAGCCGGAGCCGACTCCCGAGCCGGAGCCGACTCCTGAGCCGGAGCCGGAGCCCGAGATGCCGGAGCCGGAGCCCGAGCCCGAGCCCGAGCCGCCCATGGGCACCGCCGAGCCGCCGCCGCTGCCCGAATACTCCCACGGCGAGTGCCCGGTCCTCGTGGGTGGCCCGACCTCCGACACCGCCGTCGTCGACAACTTCCCCACCGGCGACTCGGTGCGCGCCTTCCGCCTGCTCGTGCCCGACAACTACGACGGCACCCGCCCGTACCCCGTCGTCTTCGCCTGGCACTGGCTCAACGCGACGAGCAACTCGTTCGTCGAAGAGGGCGAGCTCGAGAGCGCCGTCGAGCAGATGCAGTTCATCGCGGTGCTGCCCGACGCGGTGCGCGACGACAGCGGCGATCGGGTCTTCCTGCTGACGTGGCCCTTCGCCGAGGTGTGGGGCGTCGAGCAGGAGTTCCTCTTCTTCGACGACCTGCTCGCCTGCGTGGGGCAGCAGTTCAACATCGATCGACGGCAGATCTACGGCATCGGGGTCAGCGCCGGCGGCCTGTGGCTGACCTATCTGGCGACCACCGTGCGGGCCAACTACTTCGCCGCGATCGAGGTGCTGTCGGGCGGGCTGGGCGCCGTCTTCGACTTCTGGAGCCTCGAGTACGCCCCGCAGGACCGCAAGTTCCCCACGCTGGTGGTCTGGGGCGGGCCGCTCGACTGGCTGGGCATCAGCTTCGACGAGGCCTCGCAGCGGCTGCGCGACGCGCTCGTCGACGACGATCACTTCGTCGTGCAGTGCGTGCACGACGCCGGCCACGGGGTGCCGCCCATCGAGCCGCGCGAGGGCGATACCCGCTTCCGCTTCTTGTGGACCTTCATGTTCGACCACCCCTACGGCTGGGATCGCAATACCTCGCCCTACTACGCCGACGGGCTGCCCGACGTGTACCCCGACTGGTGCAGCTTCGCCTCCGAGCCCTGAGGGCTTGTCAGCAAATTACTCGGGCTGCGGTCGCGATCTCGGGCCCCATTCGCCGCTTTCCTCCTCGCCGACTCCTCGCCGTACCCTTGGCACGACTGCGTCGCCGGCTGCGGGGGCGCTGGCGACTGGGGTCCGACCTCGCGCCCTCGCTGATCCGAGTCATTTCCCTCCAAGCCCTGAGGCGTCACCAGCGATCGGTTGACTTCCGGCGCCGCTCGATGCAGCGTCCCCGCGATTCGGACCGTCAGCGGGAGTCATACGATGAAGAAGGTCGCGATCGGAGTGGTGGTCGTCGCGGTGCTCGTGGCGCTGTTCTTCGCGCTGCGCGGGGGCGGCGAGGCGCCGCGCATGGCCGAGGCGGTGCCGGCGAAGGTCGCCGCGCTCGGCGGGGCGCAGGCCCTCGACGCGGTGACCCGCCGCTGGTTGCCCGTCGCGCGCATGATCGAGCCGTCGCTCACCGTGGAGAAGATCCGCGAAGAGGCCGGCTTCGACCCGACGACCGCCGAGGGCTGGCAGAGCATCGGCGTCGACGCCGCCGCCGGTATCGGCGTGGTCATCGACGCCCGGGTCGTCGTCGGCCCCGAGCCGGTGCCGCTGCTGCTCGTGCGGCTCACCGACGTCGAGAAGACGCTCGCCTGGGCCGCGGCCCGCAGCGGGCAGCCGGTGACCATCGAAGGCGACGGCCCGGTCCGGCGGCTGAAGGTGGGCGAGCAGGAGACGCCCATCGGCGAGCGGGCCGGCTGGACGGTGCTGCTCGGCGCGTCGCCGGGCGGCACCGAGAAGGCGCTGCCCGGCTTCCAGGCGTTTCTGGCCGACGACGGCGACACCCTCGACGGCAGCCCGCTCTTCGGCGACGCCTTCGCCGGGGCCGAGGCGCCGCGCGTCTTCTGGTGGGGCGGGGCCTCGGCCGCCGGCGGCCTGCTCGCCGCCTTCGGCGCGCCCGAAGAGGTGACCTCCACCGCCGACTTCTACGCGGCGATGTTCCCCTCGGCGGCGGCGTGGCTCGGCGAGGCGGACAACGGCACCCGGCTGGTGGCCACCGAGAAGGGGCAGGCGCTGGTGCGCAAGCTCTTCGTGCCGCAGCGGCGCAATCCGAAGGTAGCCCGCTACATCGGCGCCAAGGGCTGGGGCGCGGTGCGCTTCAGCGCCAACCTGACGACGGTGCTCGACGGGGTGGGCGAGGCGATCCCGCCGGCGGCGGCCCAGGCCAAGGCGGCGGTGGGCATGGTGCGCATGATGCTGCCGATGGCCGCGGGCGTGAACTGGGAGGACATCTCGGCCGGCCTGTCGGGGCACGTGGTGCTGGCCGGCGAGGCGACCTCGATGGCGCGCGTGGGCGCCGGCGGATTGCCCGACGCGCTGATGCTGCTCGGGGTCAACGACGCGGCCAAGGCCGACGCGCTGATCGGCAAGCTGCTCGAGCGGGTGAAGTCCAAGGTGCCCGGCGCGACGGTGGCCGCGGTCGAGATCGAGGGCGAGAAGGGGCAGACGGCGGCCATGGGGCCGATGAAGGTGGCGGTCGTCCGGGTCGACGACGTCGTGCTCGTCGGGCCCGAGGCGGCGGTCGGCGCGGCGCTGAAGCGGGCCGACGGCGAGCACCTGGACGGGCCGCTGGCCGACGCGCTCGACGGCGACGCGATGTGGGCCGCGGTGGTCGACGCCGGTCCGCTGCTCGCCGAGTTCGAGAAGCAGATCGCGGGGGACGCCAACGCCCGCAATCCGCTGACGGATCCGACCCTGAAGCCCTTCGCCGACGACCCGCGGGTCGCGCTCACCGCCGAGATCGACGGCCAGGGCATCCTGTGGCGCACCCGCGCCGCGGTGCCGCTCGACGTGCTGATGATCACCGCCGGGGCGTGGCTGTGGATGGTCGACGGCAGCACCAGCCCGGCCCCGTCGCCGCCGGCGATCCCCGCGCCGGCGCCCGCGCCGGTCGAAGGGGCCCCCGAAGCGCCCCGCTGAGGCCGCCCGGCCGCCGCCTGCGGTCGATTCGGGCAGCCGGCAGGGGCGAGGGCAGGGCCCGGCGACCGTGACCGGGGCGGGCCCCTGGAGCCGGCAGGGGGATGATTGTGTGTCGCACGGGGTCGGGGTAAGGTCAGCTTGGTCACGGACGTCGGCGGCGCCCGCGGTGTGGCGCCGGCGGCGAACGCCTGGCAGCGGATGACGAGATGCAGGCTGGCGAGCGGTTCGCGGATCGCTTCGATATCGAGTCCCTGCTGGGGGAAGGCGGGGTCGGTCGGGTCTGGAAGGCCATCGACCGGCAGCGCGATCTGCAGGTCGCGCTGAAGTGCCTGCGGCCGGAGTACGCCCGCGAGGCCCGCATCCGCCGCCGCTTCATGCGCGAGGCCCGGGCCATCTCGGCGCTGTCCCACCCCAACATCGTGCGCATGTACGAGTACGGGGAGGACGCGGAGAACATCCCCTTCATCTCGATGGAGCTCATCGACGGCGTCGCGATGTCGGAGCAGCGCAAGGCCGATCTGTCGCTGCCGGTGGTGCTGCACATCGTCGACCAGATGCTCGCCGCGCTGGCCTATACCCACGCGCGCGGGGTCATCCACCGTGACGTCAAGCCGGAGAACATCGTCGTCGTCGAGGGGGACGAGCCCGATCGGCCGATGGCCAAGCTGCTCGACTTCGGCTTCGCCCGGGTCGAGGACGACAGCGACAACAAGCTGACGGCGGTCAACCAGGACGCCTTCGGCACGCCGCAGTACATGGCGCCCGAGCAGGCCTCGGGCAAGGGCAAGGTCGGGCCGGCGACCGACCTCTACGCCATGGGGGTCATCCTCTACGAGTTCTTCGCCGGTGAGCCGCCCTTCACCGGGGCCCACGGCATGGCGGTGGCGCTCAAGCACCTCATGGAGCCGGTGCCGCCGCTGATGCCGCGGCCGGGCATGCACGTCGCGCCGGGGCTCGAGCAGGTGGTGATGCGGGCCCTGCGCAAGCAGCCCCACGAGCGCTTCGCCTCGGCCGCCGAGATGCGCCGCGCTCTGGCCCCGTTCCACGCCGGCGGCGCGGCCCGCTCGGTCGAGGTCGTGCCCCAGAGCGACGCCGCCGCGCGCATCGCGCTGGTCGTCGGCGAGGCGCCGGCCCCGAGCCCCGCCGGGTCGAACGAGACCCTGCCGCCGGCCCCCGAGACCGGCCCGCTGCCGGTCATCGACGGCGAGCCGCTCGCGCCGCAGGCCGAGGTGCCCATCGTCGGTCGCGAGGACGAGCAGCTGTGGCTGTGGCAGGCCGTGCACCGGGTCTTCGAGCATCGGGAGGGCCGGCTCATCCTGCTCGGCGCCCGCCCCGGCATGGGCAAGAGCCGGCTGGTGGCGTGGCTGCGGGATCAGCTCGCCGAGGGCGGCTGGATGTCGACCATCGGCGGGGTGCACGAGCCCGGCGGCGCGCGCCCCGGCAGCGGCCTGCGCGGGGCGGTCGAGCAGCTCTTCGGCATGCTGCCCGCCGAGCGGGGGGAGGCCGAGCAGGCGCTGCACGAGGTCCTGGTGCGCTGGGGCGCCGACGCGGCCGGACCCGAGCTCGACGACGTGGGCCTGGGCGCCCTGGCGGCTTTTCTGCGGCCGGCGGTGGCTCTGGGCTCACAGGTCCGCTCGGCGGCCGGGGACGACGTGCGCGGCGAGGTGCTCTACGCCCGCATCGTCGACGCGCTGCGGCTCGCCGCGGCCCGGCGGCCGATCCTGCTGACCCTCGAGGGGGTCGAGCGGGCCGGGCCCGAGGTCGCCGGCTTCCTCGCGTGGCTGGCGGCGGCGCTCGAACGCGAGCCGTTTCCGCTGCTGGCCCTGGTGGCGTTCGACATCGACACCGACGGGCGGGCGCTGGGGCGGGCGCGGGACATCACCCACGCCCTGGCCGCGTTCAACGGCCTGTCGGTCGATCGACGGGATCTGGGCTCGATCGATCACGGCTCGATGCTGGCCCTGCTCGAGTCGCTCGGCCCCTTCGAGGAGCGGGTCGCCGAGGGCCTGGCCCGCCGGCTCGACGGCAACCCGTTCTTCGCCCGCGAGCTGATCATGCTGCTGCGCCAGACCCGCGAGCTCGTCGAGCGCGACGGGATCTGGGTGCTGGCCCGCAGCGCGCGGCCCAAGCGCTGGCCGCGCACCCTCGACGAGACGCTGCTGCGCCGGGCCCGGGGCAGCTTGAAGGTCCTGCCCGACGGCGACTTCGTGCGCCGGGTGCTCGAGTGCTCGGTGGTGCTGGGCGAGGTCTTCGAGTACGGCCTGCTCGTCGACTATCTCACCCGCCTCTTCGAGGATCGGATGCGCGTCGAGCGGGCGGTCGAGGCGCTGCTGGCGGCGCGTCTGCTGGTCGAGGATCGCAACCCCGAGGTCGATCGGCTGCAGTTCGTGCACGCGCTGCTGCGGCAGGCCCTCTTCGAGGAGGAGTCCCGCCGGTCGTCGATCAAGGCGGTGCACCTGACCGCGGCGCAGGCGATGGTGGCCCACCACGGCGACGCGGCGGGGCCGGTGGCGGCCCGCATCGCGCTGCACTTCCAGAACGGCGGCCGGCTGGCCGAGGCGGCGCGCTTCTACATGGTCGCCGCGGCGAGCGCCCGCGAGGAGGGCGAGCTCAACCGCGCGCTCGAGCTGCTCGAAGCGGGCGACCGGCTGCTGGCCAAGCTCAACGCGGTCGACGCGGCCCGGCGGCGGGCGACCCTGTGGCTCGATCTCAGCGAGCTGGAGCTGCATCGGGGCGGCGAGAACCGGGCGCAGACGCTGGCGGCGCGGGTGCATCAGTGGGCGTTGCAGCGCGGCGAGGCCGAGCTGGTGGGGCGCTCGTTGCTGGTCGTGGGTGATCTCTTCCGTCGCCAGCGGAAGTTCGACGAGGCGGGGCAGGCCTATGGCCGCGCCGCGGATGCCTTCCGCCAGGTCGACGATCACCGCGGGGTGGCCCGGGCGGCGCTCGGCCGGGCGATGGTCGAGCGGGCCCGCGGGCGCCCGGAGCTGGCGATCGATCTCTACGAGCAGGCGCGCAAGTCGATGGCCCGCGTCGGCGATGATCAGGGGGTCGCCCGGGCGTGGCAGGGGCTCGGCGAGCTGGCCCTGCGCCGCGGGGACTACGATACCGCGCGCATGGTGCTCGAGCGGGCCTGCGACGCGTTCGATCGCTCGCGCTCGCGGGGCGGGGCCACCTTCTGTCATTGGCTGCTCGGTGAGGCCCATCGGCGGTTGCACGCCACGAGCGCGGCGTTGACCCACTTCGGCATCGCGGCCCGGGGCTACGCGGCGCTGGGCGACTCGGCAGGGCTGGCCCGGGCCCACGTCAGCCAGGCCCGGCTGCTGGCCGAGCTGGGGCAGCTGGCCGACGCGGCGGGGCACTACCGCAGCGCCGGCGCGGCCTGGATGGCCATCGGCGACGCCGACCGGGCGGCGACGGCCCGCGAAGAGCTGGGCATGCTGGCGCTCGAGCAGCGGGCGTTCGACCTCGCCTCGCCGTGCCTCGAAGACGCGCTGATCCACGTCATCGACATCGGCGACGAGGGCCGCGAGATCATCCTGCGGGCCAGCCTGGCGTGGATCCGGGCCGAGCAGGGGCAGATGCGGGCCTGTGATCAGGAGCTCAAGGCGGCCCTGGAGATGGACCGCCACTCGCCGGTGATCGACGACGACCTCGCGCGGGCCCTGGAGGGCATCGCCGAGGTCGACGCTCGGGCGGGCGACAGCGGACGGGCCGGGCTGCTGCTCGAGCGGGCGATCCGGATCCACGAGAGCCTGGGCGCGGCGGCCGAGGCCGACCGGCTGCGCCACTTGCGGGCGAGCCTGGCGGGGATCGTGCACCGGTGACCGCGGCCGGTGACGTCATCGGCGGGCGCTATCGCCTGCTCGACCCGATCGGCGAGGGCGGCCTGTGCGAGGTCTGGCGGGCGGAGGACCAGCGGGCGGGGCGGATCCTGGCGCTCAAGTGGCTCAAGCCGGCCTATGTCGCCGACAACCGCCTGCGGCGACGCATGCACCGCGAGGCCCGGGCCGTCGCGCGGCTCGAACACCCCCACATCGTGCGGCTCTACGACGTCGCCGAGGACAGCGGGGTCGGCCCCTACATCGCCATGGAGTGGCTGCGCGGCATGTCGCTCACCGACCGGTTGCACGTGGGCATGTCGCTCGACGAGCTGCTCGACGCCACCGACGAGATCCTCGACGCGCTGGCCTACGCCCACGCGCGCGGGGTGGTGCACCGCGATCTCAAGCCGGACAACGTGGTGGTCAGCCGCACGGCCGACGGCCGCGAGGCCATCAAGCTGCTCGACTTCGGCTTCGCGTGGCTCGAGGGCGATACCGACGCCGGCATCAGTCAGCAGATGCAGGACATCTTCGGCACGCCGACCTACATGGCGCCCGAGCAGATCACCCAGGAAGGTGAGCTGGGCCCGTGGACCGACCTGTACGCGCTGTGCGTCATGCTGTGGGAGCTCATCACCGGCGATCCGCCGTTCGCCGGCAAGAACTCGACGGCGGTCGTGGTGCAGCACGTCTCCGCGCCCCTGCCGCCGTTCGTGCCCATCGAGGGCCTGGATCTGCCCCGCGGCCTGGAAGGTCTGCTGCGGCGCGGGCTCGAGAAGGAGCCCGCCGGGCGCTTCGCCTCGGCCCCGGAGATGCAGCGGGCCTTGCGGGCGGTGCGCACCGGCGAGGGCGCCGTCGGAGAGGTCGTCGATCCGGACGACGGGCCGCTGATCGGGCGCATCGACGTGCAGCGCTGGCTCTGGGAGCACGCGGTGCGCGCGTGCGAGGACGGGCAGCTGGCGGCGGTGGTCATCGAGTCCGGCTCCGGGCTGGGCCGCACGCGCTTGTGCCGCTGGCTGCGCCAGACGATGGCCGATGGCGGCTGGATGCTGCCCGGCATGGGCCGGGCCGACGCCGATGGCATCCGGGCCGCGCTGCGCGACGCCTTGCAGCTGCCCGACGAGCCCGACGTCCCGCCGGTCGAGTCGTTGGTCCTCGCGTTCGAGACCCTCGAGCTCGCGCGCTCCGAGGCCGCCGACGCGGTCGCCGACTTCTTGTGGGGCACCGGCCCTTTCGGGCCGCGGGATCCGGCGCGGCTGGCCTTCGTGCTGCGGCACCTCGCCAGCCGCCGCCCGCTGCTGCTGTGCCTCGACGACCTGCAGATCGCCGGCCCCGAGGTGATGCACGCCATCGACCATGCGCTGGGCGTGCTGCAGCGGGCGCCGGCGCCGGTGATGCTGCTCTTCACCCGGCGGCTGCCCGAGACCGACCCGGCGTCCGAGGCGCCGTCGGGGCTCGAGCTCGACGCGGCGTTGATCGAGCGCCGGGCCGACCTGATGGCCCGGCGCAGCCTGCAGCCGCTGGGCGCCGACGCGATGGCGATGTTCGCCGCCCACGCGCTCGGGCTCGACGCGGCGGCGAGCGCGCCGGTGCTGGCCGCCTCGGCGGGCAACCCGCTGCACGCGACCCACGCGGTGTATGCGCTGCACGAGCAGGGCGTGCTGAAGCGCGCCGAAGACGGCTATGTGGCGCACGGCGAAGTGCCGCCGGTGGCCGATGATCCGATCGCGCTGACCCGCGGGCGCCTCGATCGACTCTTCGAGCGGCCCGAGCAGCGCCTCGAACGGCGGCTGGCGGAGTGCTTCGCCCTGGTGGGGGACGAGCTGCCCGAGGGCGCGCTCGACGCGCTGGCGGTGGCCTTCGATACCGAGCCCGAGCGGCTGAAGACGGGGATCGACTCGCTCATCGAGCGCGGGGTGATGGTGCGCGATGCGGCGGCGCGGGTGGGTTTCACCCATCGGTTGATCTCGACCACCCTGCGGGCGGACGTGGCCATTCGCTCCGACGCGGCGATTCTGTTCGGACGCATCGCCGACGCGCTCGGCCGGTTGCCGCGCGCCGGTCGCGGACCGACCACCGCCGAGCGCGCGGGCCACGCGCTGGCCGGCGGGCTGATCGCCGACGCGGTGGCGATCCAGATCGAGGCGGCCATGGAGGCGCTGGACCACGGCTGGCCACGGGCGGCGGCCTCGGCGCTCGAGTCCGCCGCCGACTGGTTGACCTGGGTGCCCTCCGATCGGGCGCGCTACGCCGCCGATCTGCGCCTGGCCTTGTCGCGCTGGGCCTTGGCCACCGAGCGCCACGCCCGCGCGCTGACCGAGGCCGACGCCGCAGCGAGCTGGGCCGACCGCGCGCTCGATCGGCGGATGGCCAGCGTCGCCCGGAGAGTCGCCGGCGAGGCGGCGTTGGGGCTGCGGCAGCTCGACGAAGCGGCCCACCGCCTGCGCCTGGCCGAGGTCGCCGCGGAGGGGCAGGCGCCCGCCGAGGCGGCGCGTCGGATGCTGGCCGGCGGTCGATTGGCCCTCGCCCGCGGGCTCTTGCCCGAGGCGCGCATCCGCATCGGGCAGGCCCATACCCGCTTCGGTCGCCTCGACGACGGGCTGGGTCAGGCGCGCTGCCAACTCGCCCTGGGCCAGCTCGCCGAGCGGGCGGGTGAGACCCGCAACGCGGTCAGCCGCTATCGGGAGGTGGTCGAGCGCGCCGACGGGCTGGCCGACGCCGCGCTGCGCGGGCGGGCCATGCTGCGCATCGCCGATCTGCAGCGCCGCGTGGGTCGGGACGATACGGCCATCGCGCTCTACGAAGCGGCGGTCGAGGCGTTGAGCCACGCCGATCGAGACGGCAGCCGGGCCCGCGCGCTGCGGGGTTTGGGCGAGTGTCGCCTGCGGCGGGGCGGCGGATCGCGCACCGAGCCATTCCGCCTCGCGCTGGCGCTCTTCGAAGAGCGCGGTGAAGCGCTCGAGGCCGCCGCCTGCGCGACGCGCCTGGGCCATACCGCGCTCGACCGGGGCGAGACCGCCGCCGCCGAGGCCTTCTACCGCCGGGCGTTGGGCCTCTTCGATCCCGACGGCGGCGATCCGCGGGTCGGGCTCTTGCACGCGTTCATTGCGCGGGCGACCCATCGGGCCGGTCGGCTCGATCGCCGCCAGCGGCACCTGGACGCGGCCCTCGAGATCGACGCGGCGGTGCCGTTGCGGTCGGTGGAGTGGCCGCTGGTGCTCGACGAGATCGCCGAGGGCTTCTTGCGGGAGGGGCGGACCGAGGCCGGGCGCACGTTGCAGGCGCGCGCTGCCCGGATCCGGTTGATGCTCAGCGAGCCGACCGGCTGAAGCGGCGGGCCCCGCGAGCTGTCAACCGCCGATGTGGGTCCGGCCGCCCATATACGGCACCAGCGCCGCGGGCAGCTTCACCCGGCCGTCGGCGAGCTGGTGGTTCTCGAGCAGCGGCACGAGCACCCGGGGGGTCGCGATGCCGGTGTTGTTGAGCGTGTGCACGTGGTGCACCTTGCGGGTCTCGTCGTCGCGATAGCGCAGGTCGGCCCGCCGGGCCTGCCAGTCGTGCAGGCTGGAGCAGCTGTGGGTCTCGCGCCACGTCTGCGCCGAGGGGACCCAGACCTCGATGTCGTGCATCCGGTGCTTGCCGAGGCCCATCTCGCCGCTGCAGACCTCGACGACCCGGTAGGGCAGCTCGAGCCGCTTGACCGCCTCTTCGGCGCCCGCGAGCAGGTCGGCGTGCCACTTCGCCGATTCGGCCGGATCGTCTTTGCAGATGACGTACTGCTCGACCTTGGTGAACTGGTGCACCCGCATCAGCCCGCGCACGTCACGCCCGGCGCTGCCCGCTTCGCGGCGGAAGCAGGGGCTGTAGCCGGCGTAGAGGATGGGCAGCTGCGCTTCGTCGAGGATCTCGCCGCGGTGCAGGCTGGTGAGCACGATCTCGGCGGTGCCCGACAGATAGAGGTCGTCATTGGGCAGGTGGTAGGCGTCCTCTTTGCCCCCCGGGAAGTGCCCGGTGCCGTAGAAGGCGTGCTCCCGGGCCAGCGCGGGCACGGTGATCATCGCGAAGCCGCGCTCGGCCAGCATGTCGAGCACCATGGTGTGCACGGCCAGTTCGAGCCGGGCCAGCTCGCCCTTGAGGGCGTAGGTGCGGCTGCCGCAGACCTCGGTGACCCGGGCCAGCTCGCCCCAGTCGTTGAACTCCATCAGGTCGACGTGATCGCGGATCTCGAAGTCGAACTGCGGGACCTCGCCGCCGCGGCGCAGCTCGACGTTGTCGTCGTCGCTGAGGCCGACGGGCACGTCCTCG
The DNA here is from genome assembly GCA_030427205.1 of bacterium. Classification (GTDB taxonomy): domain Bacteria; phylum Myxococcota_A; class Bradymonadia; order UBA7976; family UBA1532; genus JACKDM01. Next base: position 97,594 of record JAUHXC010000037.1, read on the forward strand.
GCGGGGATGCCCGGCGTCCGCCAGAGCATCTCCTGCAGCGCCTCCTCCCGGTCGCGCAGCACGTCCTGCAGGTCCTTCTTCTCCGCGCCGAGGGCCTTGGAGCGCGCGATCAGCGCCGGCCGCTCGTCTTTGCCGACCTTGCCGAAGGACTTCGAGAGCCGATTGACCTCGGCCGCCTTCTCTTCGATCTGCTGCTTGAGCCCGACGACCTCGCGATCGAGGGCCAGCAGCGCGTCGAGGTCGAGGTCGACGCGCTTGTCGGCGATCGCCTGCTTCACGATCTCCGGGCTCTGGCGAATGAAGTGGATGGAGAGCATGATCAACCTCGCTGGCCGTGACCGCGTGAGGGTACCCATCTCGGGCGGCGATGCAAGCCGTACGGCGTGTTACGCTTCCGTGGGGAAGAAACGCGTCGTCACAAACGAAACGCATTGACGTGTGACGTGATCGAAGCGACGCGAATCTCAACTGAGCACGCCTTCAAAACAGCCCGGCCATCGGAGCATCAGTGAGCAACCGAGTACTCTTCGTCGACGACATGCCCGACATGGGCGCCCTGATCGTCGACATGCTCCAGCTCGAGGGGATCGCGGCCGATTGGTGCGCCGATGGGCAGGACGCCGCCCGTCGACTGCGCACGGGCGCATACGACGCGCTGATCACCGACTTGATCCTGCCCGGCGAGGTCGACGGTGAAGCGCTGGCGGCGATCGCCCGTGAGCGCGATATGCCGGTGCTCGTCGTGAGCGGCGACGTCGATGCGGTCGAGCGGCTCGGGGCCGCGGGTCTGCGGGCGTCGCTCAAGCCGGTCGACGTCGTCGAACTGATCGATTGGGTCCGCCAGGCCGAGCCGCGACGCGCCGCGGCGACCGGTTGACCCTGTCGTAATCGACAGATCTGCGCCCGGCAGGGGCGCGCATACGCTGCGGCATACGCCCAGACGTCAGAGGGAGGAACGATGATCGCTCAGCTCATCGGTGAGAACGTCGAGGCCCTGCTCGACAACTGGCTCGAAGCGGCCGCCCGGCTCAGCCGAGCGCGGCCCGAACTCGCGACCGAGCGGCGCCAGCAGGCCCGGGTCTTTCTCGAACAGCTGGGGCACTCGCTGGACGACGATACCCGGCCCGAGGACGTGCGCAGCGCGCCTTGGTCGGGGGTGCGCGAGACGCTCGACGCCATCGTCGACAGCCACCTCGACGAGGGCATGGCCCCGGCCCAGATCGCCTTCTTCGTCCTGTCGATCAAGCGCCCGCTGCATCGGCTGATCCTGGAGCGCGGCGGCGACACCGAGAAACAGCTCAAGGCGTTGTGGCGCATCGATCTGATCGTCGATCGCCTCGGGCTCTACACCGCCGAGGTGCAGATCCGCCGCAAAGAGCAGGTCATCGCCCGGCAGCAGGAAGAGATCCTCGAGCTGTCGTCGCCGGTGGTCCAGCTGTGGGACGGTGTCCTGGCGGTGCCGCTCATCGGCACGCTCGACAGCTACCGGACCCAGCAGGTGACCGAGACGATCCTCGAGGCGGTGGTCTCCACGCGCTCCGAGCAGGTGATCCTCGACATCACCGGGGTGCCGGCGGTCGATACCCAGGTGGCGCATCATCTGCTCAAGACCGTCGCGGCGCTGCGCCTGATGGGGGCCGAGGCGATCGTCAGCGGAATCCGGCCGCAGATCGCGCAGACGATGGTGCATCTTGGCGTCGATCTGGGGCAGGTGGTCACCAAGGCGCGTCTGGCCGACGCGCTCAAGCTGGCCTTCCGGCGCAACGGGCTGTTGGTCTCCGCGGGGGCCGGGCGGTGACCCGTCGGATCCCCATCCTCGAGATCGATGGCGCCTTGCTCGTGACGGTGCAGGTCGACCTCGACGATCACCTCGCGGTGCAGCTCGAGGAGGACCTGGGCGACGCGCTGGCCCGCAGCGGGGCTCGAGGCATCGTCATCGACATCTCGGGCCTGGAGCTGGTCGATACGTTTCTCAGCCGCATCCTGGCCCAGATCGCGTCCATGAGCCGCGTGCTCGGCGCCGAGTCGGTGCTGGTCGGCATGCGCCCGGCCGTCGCGATGACGCTGGTCGAGCTGGGCATGACCCTCGACGGGGTCGCCACGGCGCTCGACATCGATCGTGGGCTGGGCATCCTGCGGACCCGGTTGGAGCGCTCGACGTGACGCAGGATTCGACCGGGGACGAACCACCTCTATGGGGGTTCAGCGCGAGCACTGGCCATTGATGTCCGCTGCGGACGTGGGAGACGCCCGTCGAGCGGTGCACGCCACCGCCCGAGCGTGTGGATTTCGCACCGCCGACGCAGTGCGCCTGGCGACCGCTGCCAGCGAGCTGGCGCGCAACGCGCTGGTGCATGGCGGCGGCGGGCGCATGACCCTGTCTCAGATCGACGACGGCCGCGGCATCCGGCTCGAGTTCCGCGACGATGGCCCGGGCATCGACGACATCGAGCGGGCGCTGGTCGACGGGTTCTCGAGCGCGGGCGGGTTGGGGCATGGCCTCGGCGGGGCGCGACGGCTGGTGCACGACTTCGAGATCGAGAGTCGAGCCGCCGGCGGCACCCGGGTCGTGGTCACCCGGTGGCGCAGATGACTGGAGGCGGGGAGGTCGAGCGATGAGCGTGCCGTGGTGGGCGAGCAGCGAAGGCGGGGTGGCCCGCTGGCTGGACCATCTGGTGCACGTCGGCGAGGTCCGGCGAGCCGTGCGCGCAGTCGCCGAGATGCTCGGCTGGCCGAGTCATCGGGTCGAGGAGGCGGCGATCGTTGCGTCCGAGCTGGCCGCCAATGTGGTGCGCCACGCGGGCAGCGGCTGGCTCATCACTCAGCGCCTGGGGCAGGCCATCGGCTTGTCGGCCATCGATCGCGGTCCGGGCATGGCCGATCCGGTGCAGTGCTTCAACGACGGCTTCACGACCGCCGGCACCGCCGGCATCGGGCTCGGCGCGATCCGCCGACTGGCCGACGAGCATGCCCTCGACACCCGCGTGGGCGAAGGCACCGTGCTCTGCGCCCGGCTCGGACCGCAGCCGCCGCTGGGGCTCGCGCTTGGCGCCGCCGCCCGGCCGTTTCCCGGACAGCCGCGCAGCGGAGATGGTTGGCGGATCGACCAGCGCGGGACCCTGGTCCGCCTGCTCGTCACCGACGGCCTGGGTCATGGGCCGGCAGCAGCCAAGGCGGCGGCCGCCGCCGATCGGGCCTTCGCCGAGCACGCCACCGACGATCCGGTCGAGATGCTCTCGGCGCTCGACGGCGCCCTGGTCGGCACCCGCGGCGCGGCGGCGGCGCTGGCGTTCGTCGATCTGACCGCCGGTGAGGTCGTACTCGCGGGAATCGGCAACGTCGCCGCCTGCCTCGAACGCGGCGACGAGCGGGCCTCGCTCGTGCCGCGCTTCGGGGTCCTCGGCGCGGGCGCGCCGGTCCATCGGGTCTCGCCGACCACCCACCCGTGGTCGTCGGGCAGCCGACTGGTGGTCTACACCGACGGGATCTCCGATCGCTGGCGCTCCGAGCTGCGCCGCAGCCGGCGGCATACGTCGCCGTCGGTGCTCGCCGGGCGGATTCTGCGGGACCACCTGCGACGCACCGACGACGCCACCTGCGTGGTGCTCGCCGCGCGGGACTCGACGCCGGAACAAGGGATTACGCCATGATCGAGACCATGCTGCGCTGGTCGATCCGCACCCCGCGCGACGTCGTCGTGCTGCGCAAGCGTCTCGAACAGGCCTGTCAGATCCTCGGCGTCGGCGCTCTGCTGCGGACCCGTTGGGCCACGGCGGCGTCGGATGTCGGACGCGCGATCCTGGACAGCGGCGGCGGCGAAGCGGCCATCGGCCTGCGCGACGCGCCGTTGACCCTGGCCCTCGACCTGGCCACCGCGGGCCTCGTCGACGCGGCGGTCGCCGAGGGCGTGCGTCGGCTGGTCGGCGACTGCGAGATCAACGCCGATCTGTCGGGCACCGAGATCCGACTGCGCTTCGCGGCGCCCGATCGGGTACCCGATTCAGATGCGATCGCCCGCTTGCGCGCCGAGATGCGGCGCGGGGCCGTCGGCGACGACGTGACCGCCCTGCATTCCGAGAATCGGCGCCTCGAGACGTCCATGGCTGCGCTGCGCGTGGCCAAAGAAGGCCGCGAGCGACTGCTCTCGGTGCACCGCACGATGCTCGAGGTCCTGCCCGACATCGTCTGGCGCAGCGACGACGACGGGCGACTGCGCTTCGTGAACCGGCGCTGGTCGGTGATGACCGGACGCCCCCAATCGAGGCCCGGAAATCTATTCGACGTCATCGCCGAGGTCGATCGCCCCGCGGCGCGCGAGGCCTGGGCGGCGGCGATCGAGTCCAACGAGCCCGTGCGCTTCGAGTGCCGCCTGCTCGCCCGCGACCTCGAACGCTGGGTGCTCGTGCACGGGCGACCGCATCGCCAGCCCGAGGCCCGCCGGGAGTGGATCGGCGCGATCACCGACATCCACGATACCAAGCTGCGCGAGATCGAGCAGGCGCGGCTCGTCGAGTTCCGCGACCGAATGGTCGGCGTAGTGGGTCACGATCTGCGCTCGCCGCTGTGGTTCATCGGCACCGCATCGCGCATGCTGCTCGATCAGGGCGACGACCCCGAGCGCCGGGCGCGCTATCTCGGACAGATCGTCGAGAACGTCGATCGCAGCCGGCGCATGATCGACGATCTGCTCGACTACACCCGGACTCAGCTCGGCGCCGGGCTGCTCGGCGATCTCGAGTCGGTCGACTGTATCGAGCTGCTGCAGACCCTCGCCGCGCAGGTGCAGGTCACTCATCCCGAGCGCGAGATCTCCGTGGTCGGGCCGGATTCGGTGCCGGTCGAGGCCGATGCCGACCGGCTCCTGCAGGCGCTGGGCAACCTGCTGGCGAACGCGCTGAGCTATGGCGAGCCGGGCACGCCCGTCGTGCTGGGCGCGCGCCAGGGTGGTGCGGTGGTCCGGCTGTCGGTGCGCAACCGCGGCGAGCCGATCCCGCCGGAGCGCACCGAGCGGCTGTTTCAGCCTTTCCGCCGGGATCGGGACGACGCCCGCAACGGGCGCGGGCTGGGGCTGGGGCTCTATATCGTGCAGGCCATCGCCCGGGCCCATGGCGGGCGGGCTCAGCTGCGTTCGCGGGATGGCTGGGTCGAGGCCCTGCTCGATCTGCCCGCGTCCGCTCGGCCCATCCTGCCGACCGGTCAGCCTTTCGCCGAGCCCCCGATCACGCCGCTGCCCAACATCGAGTAGTCGAGCACGGTGTGGCTGATGTGTCCCCGGGCGAGGCACATGCGATCCGTATCGGCGGGCAGCTCGACGCGGGCCATGCCCCGCGGGAAGCCGAAGCGGTAGACGCCGTCCGGCCCGGCAGAGAAACACCGCCCGAGCCCGAGCACCGCGAGCCGCGTCGCTTCCACCGGGGTCTCGGGCGACACGCCTTCGGGAAAGTTGATGTTGTGCACGATCGGGCTGGCGGGCGGCCCGGCGTCGATCACCGCGGCCGTGAGCTCGACGGCCCGTGCCGCCGAGGCCCTGATCGACGGCTCGATGACCGGATCGCGGCCACCGGTCTCGCGGACCTTCTCGAAGCGGTCGTGGGGGATCTGCTGCGAGAAGGCCACCGCCGGCAGGCCGGCCAGCGCGCCCTCGGTGGCGGCGGCGACCGTGCCCGAGCTGAGCACCAGCGGCAGGCTCACGTTGAAGCCCAGGTTGATGCCCGAGACGACCGCCACCGGGGCGCGCCCATCGGCGCCGAGCGCCGGGTCGAGGCCGATGTTCGCGCAGTCGCTCGGCGTGCCGTCGACGGTCCAGGCGGGCACGCCGAGGCCGGTGTGGCGGGCGACCTTCACCGGTCCGCGGCGGGTGAACGCGCGCCCGGTCCAGCTCTGCTCGCGCAGCGGCGCGACGACCCGCAGATCGAAGCGCGCCGCCAGGGCGTGGACCAGCGCCTCGAGAAAGAACGAGTGGATGCCGTCGTCATTGGTCACCAGGACCAGCGGCCGGGTCATCGGTACCTCCGGGGTTCGTAGCACGACAGGGACGACTGACGGCGCCCTCCGGTTGCGTCCGGCGCGCGGCCGGGCCATTCTTCGGGTCGAGGACATCATGGGAGGGACCGATGGGCGACGACTCGCTGCTCGATCAGATGCTGGCCGACCACGTCGAACGGGCGCAGGAGGCACCCAAGCGCAAAACGTCGACGCGCTCGATGGCCCAATCGCTCGACGAGGCGCGCCGTCAGGCACGGAACGAGCAGCGCCGAGCCGACTGGAAGGCCGCCGAAGAGCGCACCCGGGCCCGTAGCCGCGCGCCGGAGCTGGCCGGCTTTCGGGAAGGTCAGCGCTTCGAGGTCAAGGGCGACCGCCCCGAACTGCGCGGTGCCTGGGTCGTCGTGCGCATCGATCCCGGCGCGGCAGGCGACGCCTCGCGTCGCATGTATGCCCAGCGGGCGAACGGCGCCGAGGGCTTCCTGCCGCTGACCGAGAAGCAGATGCAGGATCTGCTCTACGCCCGCCTCGTCACCCGCCTCGATTAACTCCTAAGCCGAGCGCAAGCAGAATCGGCAACGTCGGGCCCACTTTGCGCAACCTTATTCGGTGCACAGCTACCGGCGCTCGTCGGGTACCCTGTGCCTGGGTCGAGCGCGCCGGAG
>JAUHXC010000038.1 GCA_030427205.1 bacterium
CGGCCGCCGCGCCCCGGCCCGCGCCGTCGGCCCCCAAGGCCCCGCCGCCGGCACCGGCCGCGCCGCCCGCCGCGCCGGCCGCGCCGCCGCCGCCGGTCTCGGTGGCCTCCGACGCCGAAGGGGCGATGACCGCCCTACACAACCAGCTCGCCGACTTCCTCGACGCCAACGGCATCGGGAGCCCGCAGGCCTATCGACCCGGCCAGGGCATCGACGAGGTCACCTGGAAGCGCCTCGAACAGGCCGCTGGCGAGGGGCTGGGCCACATCCAGCTGCCCGCCGAGACCGACCGCGACGCGATCGTCGGCTCGGTGGTCGCCGAGGCCATGGCCATCGGCCCGCTGACCGGCCTGCTCGACGACGGCGACGTGCAGCGCATCGCGGTCAACGGCACCGAGATCTTCGTGACCCGCGGGGGCGAGACCACCAACGAGGGGCTGCGCTTCTCGAGCACCTTCCAGGTCTTGATCACCGTGGCCCGGCTGGTGCACGGCGCCGGCGGCAGCTTCGATCCCGACGCGCCTTTCGTCGAGGCGTGGCTGGCCGACGGCACCCGGTTCCACGCGGCGATGCCGGGGGTGGGGGGTCCGTACCTGACCTTCGATCGGCCGCAGCACGGCACGCCGTCCCTCGACGAGATGGTCGAAGGCGGGGTGCTCGACGCCAAGATGGCGACCTTCCTCAAGGCCGCGGTGGGCAGCGGGCGCAACGTGCTCGTGGCCAGCAACGACGTCGACGCCCGGCTCGGTCTCATCGGCGCCCTGCTCGACGCGGGCCTCGGCGACGAGCGGGTGGTCATCCTCGAGAGCGGCGGCCGCATCGGTCGCGGCGAGGGCGGCCATCGCGTGCTGCTGACCGGCGGCCCCGGCGCCGACAATACCCGGCTGGTGCAGCAGGCGCTCAAGATGCGCCCCGATCGGCTGGTGGTGGCCGACGCCCGCGGCCCCGAAGCGTGGCACGCCCTCAGCGCCCTCGGCGGCGCGGTCAACGGCGGCATCATCGGCCTCGACGCCGAGTCGCCCGACGACGCCATCATCCGGCTGGCCCGTCACGCGGCGACCGCCCCGGGCCTCGACCCGGCGATGATCGACCCGGCGATCCGCGATACCGCCGATGTCCTGGTTCAGCTGCTCGTCTACAAAGACGGCGGGCAGTGCGTGACCCAGATCATGGACATCGATGGCGAGATCCAGGAGGTCTTCAACGGCTTCGATGGCTTCCGGGGCAACGGCTTCGTGCCCCGCTGGGTCTCCAACGCCCAGAGTCTGGGCCACGTCATCGACGACGGCATCTTCCAGTGACCGGCACCCCTCACGCAGGGGACTGAGGCAGGCCCGTGTACATCGTCGTCGTCGAAGACGAACGGGGGGCCCTGATCAGCGAGCAGGGGCTCGGCGCTCAACCGATCAAGCTCGGTAGAACGCCCGAAAACGACATCGTCCTGCCCAGCGGCGCGGTCTCCCGGCGCCACGCGACCATCACCCTGCGCGGCAAGCAGGCCCTCATCAGCGACGAGGGCAGCTCCAACGGCGTCATCGTCGACGAGCAGCGCATTCGCGGTGAGACCGTCATCGACGAGAGCAGCCAGATCCGGGTCGGCGAGTACCGGGTCTTCCTCGAGCGCACCAGCGGCCGCTCGCTGCCCGCCCAGGGCATCAATACGGCGATCGTGCACCCCGAGCAGGCGCACGGCAAGCTGGTGGTGGTCGGCGGCAAGCACGCCGGCCGCGAGATCCTGCTCTTCGAGCCCATCACCACCGTCGGCCGCACCGACGAGAACGACGTGACCCTGGCCGATGTCTCGGTCTCGCGGCATCACGCGCGGCTCAAGCGGCAGGACGACAACAGCTACGTGGTGACCGACCTCAACTCGAGCAACGGCACCCTGGTGCACGGCCGACGGCTGACCGGGGCGACCCGCATGTACCACGGCGATCGGGTGCAGTTCGGCAACATCGAGTGCCTGCTCGTCGACCCCACGGGCAAAGGCCGCGGCAACCGCCAGCTGCGTCAGTTCGCGGTCTACGGGCTGCTGGTGCTGGCGGCGGCCATCGTCGGCGCGTTCATCTCGCTGCTGCTGACCGACTGAGCGGGCCGGGCAGAGCGATCCCTTTCGAAAGCGAAACGGCGGGCCGATGGCCCGCCGTTTCTGCGTTCAGCGCCGTCTCGCCGAGATCACTTGCCCGGCTTGGGCGCCTCGGCCGGCTTGGCGGGCGCCGCGGCCTTGCCGGCCTCGGGCACCGCGCCGCCGAGGTCGACGAGCTTGTCGCGCATCTTGGTCAGCAGCACGGGGAAGCCGTCGTCGGCGATGATCTTGTTGAACTGCTCGCGATAGTTCTCGGTGAGGCTGACCTCGTCGATGACGATGTCCTCGGCGGCCCAGGCCCCCTTCTCGCGGGCGACGAGGTGGAAGACGAGCTCGATCTCGACCTTGGCGGTCTTGGCGATGGCGGTGACCGCCGCCGCCTTGCGGCCCTTGGCCTCCTCGTCTTCATACTCGATGGTGTAGTTCTCGTTCGCCGAGCGGATCTCCTTGAGGTAGCTGTGGAAGACCAGCGCCCGGAAGAGCTCGACGAAGGCCTGACGGTCGGTGGGGCTCAGGCCGGCCCAGTGCTTGCCCAGCACGGTCTCGCTGAGGCGCTCGAACTCCATGACCGGGTCGACGATGGCCTTGAGCTTGTCGTCGACCGCCGCCGACTCGGGGGTGCCCGCCTTGACCGGCTGGGCGATGAGCGCGCGGACGCCGTCGACCTGCTTCTGCAGGAACTTGGTCGGCGGGCCGGCGAGGGCGGTGGAGGCGCTGCCGCAGATGAACAGGGCCAGGACCAGGCCCAGGCGGGTGCGGGTCTGAATCGGGTTGCGCTGCATCGGAGTCTCCATCGGTTCGGTGTGTCTGTCGGCCGCACCAACGATCGGGCGGACCGGGCTATTCATCTTCGGGCGCCGGCACGGCGAGTTCGGTGCCCACCGACTGCGAGAGCCGGGCGACGGCCAGGTTGTATTCGTAGATGGTGCGATAGTAGGTCAGCCGGGCTTTGCTGTAGGCCACGAGGCTCTTGAGCAGCTCGTCGGTCGAGACCAGCCCGAGCCCGAAGTTGAGCGTATTGGAGACCAGCCAGCCCTTGGCGGCTTTCATCGCCAGCTCGCGGACGTCGAGCTCGCGGGCCCGCCGCTGCATCGTGCCGACCTGCTCGAGCACCTTCAGCCGCACCTCCTGCATGAGCGCGTCGTGCTCGGCCCGCTGCTTGGACAGCGCCGCCCGCGCCCGACCCAGGCTGCTGGTCAGCGTGGCGAAGTCGATGCGCCAGTCGAGCCCGATGACCACGCCCCAGCTGAGGTAGTTGTAGTTGTCGTTGGCGAACGGGTCGGGCGGGTCGTAGGCCGGCGTGCCCTTGGCGTAGCCGAAGGCGCCGACGAGCGCGATGTTGGGCAGGAACTCGGCCTCGGCGAGGTCGACGAGCGCCGCCCGGGCCTCGATGCCGGCGCGGGCCATGCGCAGCTCGGGGCGGGCGTCGATCGCCATCTCGACATAAGCCTCGGCGGCGCGCGCTTCGACGTGCACCGGCTCGAGGTCGAGGCTGTCGAGTTGGATCGCCGCGCCGGGCGGCAGGCCGGCGGCGATGCGCAGCCCGGACCACGCCACCGCTTCGAGGGCCTCGGTCTCGAGCAGGCTCGACTCGAGGTCGGCCTCTTCGACGATGAGCTTGCGCAGGTCGTTGCTGGTGAAGCGCCCCGACTCACGGTCGAGCTCCTTCTCGATGCCGGCCTTGGCCTCGCGGAAGCGCTTGCGGCCGTCCTGCAGGATGTCGAGCGCCGAGGCGGCGAGCTGGGCCCCGTACCACGCCTGCTTGACCCGGTAGTGCAGCATGCCCCGGGCGACGTCGAGTCCGCCCTGCCCCACTTCGAGGCCGGCCCGCGCCGCTTCGAGCCCGTGCTCGACCCGGCCGAAGGTATAGATCGGGAAGGTCAGTCGGGCGGTGGTCCGGGTGAGGATGCCGATCTCGGTGTCGGCGGTGATGCGCTCGTCGGCTTCGACGTCCTGCCCGGGGCACGCGCCGACTTCGTCGAGGGCGCCACCGGTGGACGGGTCGGTGTAGATCCCGACGATGCAGGTGCGCAGCGCCTTGCGCTCGGGCAGCGGCGCCAGGATCGAGTCGACCCGCAGCGAGGGGGTCCAGGCGTAGTAGGCCCGGTCGAACTGCGCCTGATAGTCCGCCAGCTTCGCCCGCGCGATCTCCATGACCGGGCTGGTCTCTTCGACGCGCTGCAAGAGCTCGTCGAGGGTGAGCCGGACGGGCTCGGCCCGGGCAGCCCCCGCGGCGAGGACCATCGCGACGGCGGCGAGGAGGCGGATCATCGGCTGTAAGTATGCCGGGCACGACAGGTTGTCAAGACGGCCCGGCGCCGCGCGGCGATGGGCCCGGCCGGGTGCAGCGCGCGCCGCCGTCGGCCGGGCGGCGCGCGCGGGGAAGTTTTGCTGGCGACGGTCTCGAACCGTGGTTTACGTTTCGACGGCACCGCCAGCCGATCGGCAGGAGTCAGATGACCGAAGAGAAGGACGCGTTCGCCGCCTACCTCGACCGCTTCGCCGACAAGGTCGGCGACATCCAGACCGGTCAGTACGGTCGCTACAAGGGCCGCCTCGTGCGCAAGCTCGACGCCGGCCGGTTCGAGAGCCGGCTGGCCGAGTACCACGCGCTGGGTCAGCGGTTCCTCGACATCATCAACGCCGGCGATACGATCGACGACGCGCTCGCTGTCGATCTGCGCGCGGCGGAGATCGAGCTGTTGATCCAGAAGTCGACCTACCTGCCTTTCGGCGGCTGAAACGCCCGCACAACGGCCGCCCGCTCGGCCACACCTCCTGGGGGATCCCATGAACCGCTTCATCGCTGTGGCCGCCTTCGCGGTGGCGCTGACGTCAGGCTGTGTCGATCAGTCGAGCCCGCCCGGTGGCGGCGGCGAAGACCCCGACGTCGGTCCGGCGCCCGACATGCTGACCGACAGCGCGACCCTCATCGACAGCGAGCCCGAGTGCACGCCGTCGAGCGAGGTGTGCAACGGGGTCGACGACGACTGCGATGGCGAGATCGACAACGGGTTCAACATCGGTCAGGCCTGCACCGTCGAGCAGAACGGCTGCACCTCCGATGGAATGTGGGCCTGCAGCGACGACGGGCTGGCCGCGGTGTGTGACGCGCCGGCGCCCGAGGCGAGCGACGAGGTCTGCGACGACGCCGACAACGACTGCGACGGCGCGGCGGACGAGGACTTCGACTTCGCCAGCGATCCGGCGAACTGCGGCGGCTGCGCGGTGAGCTGCGACCGGCCCAACGCCGAGGTGGCCTGCGCCATGTCGGCCTGCGCCCTGACCGGCTGCGTCGAGGGCTTCGGCGACGCCGACGGAGACCCCGAGAACGGCTGCGAGTGCGCGATCAGCGGCGACGAGGTCTGCGACGGCGTCGACAACGACTGCGACGGCACCGTCGACGAGGGCTTGGGGCTCGGCGAGGCGTGCAGCGTCGGTATCGGGGCCTGCGCCGCCGACGGCGAGACGGTCTGCGGCGACGATGGCGCGGTGGTCTGCGGCGCGCAGCCGGGCGCCCCGGTCGACGAGCAGTGCAACAGCGTCGACGACGACTGCGACGGCACCACCGATGAGGGCTTCGACGAAGACGGCGACGGCGCGCCCGGCTGCGGCATCGACTGCGACGCGCCCTGCCCCGCCGGGGTCGACTGCGATGCGCTGTGCCCGATCCAGGACTGCGCGCCCGACGACGGCTCGGTCTACCCCAACGCCCCCGAGATCTGCGAGGACGGCATCGACCAGAACTGCGACGGCCGCGACATCGAGTGCGATGTGCCGGCCGGGCGCATCGAGCAGGTGGCCATCGCCGCCCGCGACGACCCGAACTGCCGCGACATCAACGGCGACGGCCGCCCGGACAACGCGTTCGGCCCGGCCGGCCCCATCGTCAACGGCGACTTGCAGCAGTCGGTGGACGACGAGCAGCTCAACCTGCTGCCCATCGCCCCCGGGCTCCTGCCGCCGGGCACCGACGGGGTCTTCGACTTCGGCGTGCTCTACGGCAGCCCCGAGGCCGACGCCTATCGGGTCTCGCCGGATTCGCTCGATGAGGACGGCCTGCCGTTGATGCTCTTCCCCGGCACCCGCATCGCCGACGGCGCGCTCAACGCCGGGCCGGGCACGTTCCTCTTGACCCTGCGCAACGGCGACGAAGAAGCCGAGTTGCGCATCATCGAGACCATCATCACCGGCGACATGTCGGTCAACGACGCCGGGGTGACCCTCAATGACGGGTGGGTCACCGGTATCGTGACCGAAGAGGACTTCCAGGCGGCGCTGGTCATCGTGCCGCCGGACTTCCGCGCGCTGGTGCCGCTGCTCATCCAGCCCGACGTCGACCAGGACGGCGACGGCCAGAACGATGCCTACAGCGCCTGCGTCTCGGCGTCGGGCAGCCCGGCGAGCGTCGTCGGCTACCCGCCCGAGTGATCCGCAGCTCGACCCCCGTCAGAGATCGCGGGGGTCCAGCCGCGCCACGCCGTCGGCTCCACCCACCCAGACGTCGCCCTCGGGGTCGATGACCATCCGGCCATCGAGGGCGCCGGGCAGCCCGTACGCCGGCCCGAAGAGGCGGCGCGCGCCGTCCGGCTCGAGCACGTAGAGCCCTTCGGCAGTGACGGCGTAGATCCGCCCGTCGCCGTCGCCGACGACGCCGGTGATGGCCAGGCCTTCGAGGCGGTCGATCGCGGGCGCATCGGCCAGCGGGCCGCCGTCGGCCGCAAACACCGCCAACCCGGCGTCGGTGGCGACCCAAAGCCGCCCCGCGTCGTCCGACCACAGCCCCCGGGTCGATCCAGCGGGCAGGCGCTCGACGCCGATGTCGAACCAGCGATCGGCGTCCATGTCGTAGATCGAGACGCCCGCAGCGGTCGCCGCGTAGAGCCGCCGCCCGGCGACGTGAACCGCGCGCACGTCATCGTCGATCAGCCCGCCCGCCTGCCGCTGCAGCAGGCGGACCGACGCGCCCTCGACCTGCAAGACACCGCGATCGGTGGCGATCCAGGGCTCGATGGCGGCCGACAGCGCGATGTCGCGCAGCTCGAGCGGCGGCTGTCCGGGCAGCTGCGGCGTCCCGCGGTTCCATTGCCCGTTGCCGAAGCGACGACCCCAGCTGCCATCGGCGAAGACGCACCACAGGTCGTCGCCGATGGCGTCGCAGGCGGTGGGCGCCGCGTCGATCTCCCTCGGGTCGTGGCCGACGAGGGCGCCGCGTTCGATGGCGGCGGCGAACGGGCCACCCGGCCCCGGGCCCACGACCATCGGCCAGCCGGCGGGCCCTCGGGTCAGGCGGGTCCCCGGTCCACCGGGCAGCCGGCGGGGCGCGGTGTCGATCCCGCCGAGGCCGCGCCCGCCGATGAGCCACAGCCCACCGCGCTCGACCCGATCCCCACAGCTGCCGATCGCCAGCTCTTCGCCCAGCCACCACATGTCGATCTCGGCGCGCCGATGGAGCCCCAGATCGGCCAGCGGCCACAGCGTCTCGACCGTGGGCGGGATCAACGGGTCGGGCGAGCGGCGCAGCAGGCTGCCCTCGGTCATGCGCCGGTTGACATCGAGCAGCATCCACAGGTGTTCGCCGTCGAAGGCGAGCGCGCGGGTGGAGTCGGTGCCCGCCTCGTTGGGCACGCCGCCGATCTGCCGGCGCAGCGTCACCCACTGGCCGTCGGGCAGCTGGGTGAGCACGCCTGCGGCACCGGCGACGAAGGGTTGGCCCGGCGCAGCGGCCACGTCCCGAGCCGGCACGACCCGCGGCCGGCCCGGCGGCAGCAACGCCTGCTGCGCGTGATCCCACGCCTGCACCCCGAGCGGTGTTGCGATCCACATGAAGAAGCCGTCGTCGGCCAGCGCGAAGACCTCGTCGTGGACCAGCCCGTTGGCGACGTTCAACGGACGCCAGGCGCCGGGCTCGCCGACCACGATGCCGGCGCCACCGGTCGCGACCCAGACCTCGTCGTCCCGCGCCGCGATGGCCGAGACCGGCGCGTCGGGCAGCTCGACGCCGGCTTGCAGGGTGTCGACGACCTGCTGGTCGGGCCCGAAGATCGTCACGCCGGCTTCGGTGCCGACCCACACGGACTCGCCCTCGGGTGTGATGGCCGTCACCCGGTCGAGCACGCCGTCAACCGCCCAGACGACGCCCCATCTGTCGACGACGCGCAGACCCTCGAACGTACCCAGCCAGAGCAGACCGTCGAAGCGCGCGACCGCGGTGACGCAGGGCAGCTCCGGCCCGTGAAAGACCGAGAGCACCCCGTCGAGCTGCCGCAGCCCGCCGTCGCCACCGACCCACAGCCGCTCGGCGGCATCGATGGCGACCGCGCGCGCCTCACCCGGCGGCAGCGGCGGGAAGGCGCCATCAACGGGCAGCGCCCCCGGCAGCAGGCGGCCATCGCGATCGATGCGGCGCACCCCGTCCGCGGTCGCGAGGTAGATCTGCCCGGCGTGCTCGAGCGCCGCGTACACCGGGTGACCGACGTCGTAGATCCAGTGGAGCCCGGCGTCGCGCACCCGGGCGATGCCGCGCGCGCCGAACACCCAGATCTCGTCCGGATCGGCCCCGGCCGCGCCGCCTTCGAGGAAGCCCACCGGGCCGAGGCGCTCGACGACCTCCGCTGGCGGATGCAGCCGCTGAACGCTCAGCAGATCCACCCGCCAGGGCGCCCCCCGGCCGTCGACGAAGAGCGCGCGCGCCGGCTCGCCCATGCGGACCCGCTGGGCCGCGTCCAGTCGCCACAGGCCGCGCGCGTCGGTGAACCAGACCCCGTCGTCGGCCACGACGACGCCCTCGACCGGTTCGCGCGGTGCGTCCTCGCCGGCGCGCAAGACCAGCCCGTCGGGCCGAATGACGCTCAGCCCCGCGGCGTGGGCCACCCAGATCGCCCCGTCCTCGCCGCGGCTCAGGCCCGTCACCTCGGGGCCGACGCCGTCGACGGCGGTCCATCGCTGCAGCAAGACGCCGTCGGCGTCGAGGCGCAGCACACCGCCGCGAGTGCCGACGATCAGCCCGTCGCCGTCGGCCAAGAGCGCCGTGGTCGCGCGGGACCACGGCTCGGGCTGCAGCGGACCGGGGCACGGCCCATCGCCCGGATCGGGCACGGTGGGGCAGTCGTCCTCGGCGTCGGGCATCCCGTCGGCGTCGCGATCGGCGGCGCAGTCGGCGGGCCCGGCCTCGTCGGCGAGCCAGGGGCACGGATCGAAGACATCGAGCACGCCGTCCCCGTCGTCATCGGCGTCACAAGCGTCGCCGGCCCCGTCCCCGTCCACGTCCCGCGGCAGGCGCGATGCGACATCGGGGCACGGATCGTGGGCGTCTGGCACCCGATCGCCGTCGCGGTCCGGCATCGGCGGCTCGGCGACGGCGTCGGGCGGCGCCAGATCGGGCGGCTCGGGCGCGGCGTCGGCCACGTCGACCGGATCGCCATCGGCCACGTCGTCGGCGAGATCCGGCGGGTCCATATCCCCCGGATCGAGCGGGCCGTCCCCGACGGCGTCGGCCGGCGGCTCGCCGTCGAGCTGCGCGTCGGGCGGCGCTTCGATGCAGGCGGCCCCGAAGGCCGCGGTGAGCGCGACGAGCCGCGCGAGGCGTCGGGTGATCGAATTGGAGCGGGCGGTGGATCGCGACATGGGCAGGCCTCCCTTCGGGTTCACCACCTATAGGCGAGCGCGCCGCACGATCTTTCACGGTCGGCGGTTGCCGACGACGTCGGCGGGCGGTCAACGCGGCAGGTACGTGCTCGGGTTGGCGCCGAAGACGCGCGTGAACTCCCGCGAGAACTGCGACAGGCTGTTGTAGCCGACCGCGTAGGCCGCGTCGGAGACGTTGCTCAGGCCCATGGTGAGCCGGCGGTGGGCCTCCTGCAGCCGCAGGCGCTTGATGTACTGGATCGGCGTCGAGGCGGTGACCGACTTGAAGGCCTCGTAGAAGACCGACTCGCTCATGCCGGCCAGGGCAGCCAGCCGCGACACGGCGAAGGTGCGGGTGCAGTCGCTGTGGATCGTGGTCAGCACCTCGGCGATCGCGTGCTGCTGGCCATGGCCCATCGCGACGGCCCGCAAGAAGCCGCCGCGAGGCCCCTTGAGCACGTGATACAGCAGCTCCCGGCGGTACAGCGGGCCGAGCACCGCGGCGTCTTCGGGCCGATCGAGCAGGCCCACCAGCCGGCCGATCACATCCCGGACGGGCGCGGTGACCGGGCAGGCGGTCAACCCGCGGCTCAAGGGCTCGGCCACCCGCGGCGCCATCACATCGCCGGCGCGGGTCATGATCTCGCGCACGGCCTCGAGCGAGAAGTCGATGGCCAGCGACAGGAACGGCCGCTCGGCGCTCGCCGCGAGGATGCGCGAGACCACCGGCAGCGGCACCGAGGTGACCAGGTAATTGTCGGGGTCGTAGACGAAGGTGTCCTCGCCGACCTGCGCCTGCTTGCGGCCCTGCAGCACCAGGAAGATGCTGCGCGCATACACCGCGTTGCCCGGCTGCGAGGTCGCGTTGCGGCGATAGACCGCGACCCCGTCGATAGCGGTCGGGTTGGCCCCATCGGCGGGGCCGTGAACCAGACACCGGGCGATGACGTCGCGCACCGCGGCGGCCTCAGTAGCGCCCGCCTTCGGCGGCCCCCACCGGCAGCTTCTCGTCGAGCGACGCCAGATCGGCGGCGGTCAGCTCGACGGCGTTGGCCGCCTGATTCTCGTCGAAGCGGCTGATCTTGGTCGTGCCGGGGATCGTCACGACGTGCTCGCCGCGGTGCAGCAGCCAGGCCAGCGCCAGCTGAGCCGGGGTGACCCCCTTGCCGGCGGCCATCTCGCGCACCGCGTCGACCAGCTCGAGGTTCTTCTCGAAGTTCTCGCCCTGGAAGCGCGGGTTGCTGCGGCGGAAGTCGTCGGGCGCGAAGTCCTCGGGCGAGCGGATGGCGCCGGTCAGGAAGCCGCGGCCGAGCGGCGAGTAGGCCACGAAGGTGATGCCGAGCTCTTTGCAGGTGTCGAGCAGCTCGGCCTCGGGCTCGCGCGACCACAGCGAGAACTCGGTCTGCAGCGCCGAGATCGGATGCACCGCGTGGGCCCGGCGGATCTGATCCGGCGTCGCCTCGGAGAGCCCGATGTAGCGCACCTTGCCCGCCGCGACCAGCTCGGCCATGGCGCCGACGGTCTCCTCGATGGGCGTCTTGGGGTCGACCCGGTGCTGGTAGTAGAGGTCGATGGTGTCGACGCCGAGGCGCTCGAGCGAGGCGTCGCAGGCCGACCGCACGTAGGCCGGGCTGCCGTCGAGGCCGTGGAAGCCGCCGTCCTCGTCGCGCACGACGCCGAACTTGGTGGCGATGACCGCCTCGTCGCGGCGCGCGCGCAGGGCCGCGCCGATGAGCCGCTCGTTGGTGAAGGGCCCGTACATGTCGGCGGTGTCGAAGAAGTTCATGCCGGCGTCGAGCGCGTGGTGCAGCAGCTTGGTGCTGCGGGCGTCGTCAGCTTTGCCATAAAAGTCGGACATACCCATGCAGCCGAGGCCGATAGGCGAGATCTGCAGGTCGCTGTTGCCGAGCTTGCGGCGGGGATGGGTGGCCATGGTGTTCTCCCGAGTCGAGGGGTGTGTCGTCGTTTCGGCGGAGCGGGTCGTGACCCCCTCGCCTCGTCGCCTGGACAAGATAGGCGTCGGCGGGCGCTGCGCGAAGCCCATATTCTCCGCGCTGCTTGCACAATCCTCCGAATCGACCCGACGGGCGACGATGAACCCGCCCGGCGGCATGCCGGACACCAGGATGTCCCGGCCACGGACACCGTGATAAGGGAACCCATGATGAAATCCGCCGCCGACCATCCGCGCACCCCTTCGACCCTTGCCCTCGGCCTCGCCCTCCTCGCCGCCCTGTTCTGCGGGTGCGACGATACGGGCGACGGCGGCGACGCCGGCGATACGGCCCCCGCCGACGCGCCGGCCGACGCCGACGCAGACGCCGCAGATGGCGCAGACGGCGGCGACCCCATCGACGCGGCGGCCTTCGTGCCCCGCGCGGACTGCGACGAAGACCCCGACGGCCCGGGGTGCGAGGGCGCCGCCTCGGACTTCCGCCTCGTCGAGTCGACCCCCGCCGACGGCGCGACCGACGTGCCGACGGCCGAGGCGCTCGTCTTCCGCTTCAGCGCGCCCCTCGACGGCAGCAGCTTCGACAACGACAGCGTCGCGCTCGACGGCCCCGACCGCCGGCGCCCGGGCAGCTTCCACCAGGACGAGGACGACCCGAGCCTGATCCGGTTCATCGTCGGCGGCGGCATGGCGCCGGGCACGACCTACAGCGTGCGGCTGAATACGGACCTGCGCTCGGCGGCGGGCGAGCCGCTCGCCGAAGAGGTCGTCATCGGGTTCACCACCGTCGGCGACCGGATCCCGCCGACGCCGCGGGTGGTCTACTCCGAGCCGACGAACGGCCGCAGCTCGGTGCGGCCCGATACCCTGCTGCGGGTCGACTTCAATACCCGGATGGACCCGGTCAGCTTCGGCGGCGCGATCACGCTCACCAGCGAGGGCAACGCCCTGCTCAGCGCCCCCGCCCAGGTGGACGGCCAGACCGTGATCGCCACGCCGTCAGAGGCGCTCGAGATCGGCACGGCGTATACGGTCACCGTCGCCGCCGGGGTGCGCAGCGTCGAAGGCGTCGCGCTGCC
The DNA here is from genome assembly GCA_030427205.1 of bacterium. Taxonomy (GTDB): domain Bacteria; phylum Myxococcota_A; class Bradymonadia; order UBA7976; family UBA1532; genus JACKDM01. Next base: position 12,743 of record JAUHXC010000038.1, read on the forward strand.
CGAGCCGTTTACCTACCGCTTCTCGACCACCGCGCCGCTCGACGTCGTCTCGAGCAGCCCGTTCGACGGCCAGCGCGGGGTGCGCATCGACGCGCCGCTCGAGATCCGCATGTCGGCGCAGCTCGACCCCGACTCCGTCGACCCGCAGAACGCGGTCCGGGTCCGGGCCGATACCTGGGTGGCCAACCGCCTGCGCCCGACGATCGCGGGCACGACCGTCGTGCGCGGCGACACCCTGGTCTTCACCCCCGATGAGGGCCGGTGGCAGGAGTACCGGACCGGCTACACCGCCATCGTCGACTTCGGCGTGCGCGGGGTGAACGGCGAAGCACCCAGCGTCTACGAAGATGTCGAGTTCGAGACGATCTTCCTCGATCCGGGTTATCGCTACGGCCTGCACAACGAAGCGCGCGACCTCGATACGACCCTGGGCACCGACGCCGAGGACGAGGCCTACATGCCCCGGGAAGCCCGCGGCCCGCGCACCCAGTGGTACGCCGCCGAGCTGGATGACGACGTCTTCACCCTGCATACGCTCGCCGGAGGCGACGGCCTGGCGCTGCAGGGCGGCGACGGCAGCGCGCCGGCCCGCCTGGTCGCGACGGCGGCCGATCCCGACCAGCGCTGGACGTTCGATCGCTACAACCCGCGGGACGCCCTCGACGTGCAGCGCCCGGGTGAGAGCCCGGGCAACTACTATCTCTCGACCCTGGCCAGCGGCGACGATCAGGCGCTGACGGGCCTGTGGGACGAAGCCGCCGCCGTCCGGGTCTGCCGCATGGCCCGGCGCCAGGCGATCATCTACCAGCTCTATTGGATCGAGCGGCTCGGCGCGCGCTGAGCCGCTCGGGCGTGCAGCTCGGGCGGGCCGTTCAGGCGGGCAGCTCGGCGCTGAGCCCCGCGGCGCTCCAGCCCTTGCGCCACGCGGCCGGGGTCTGACCCATCACCCGGCGGAAGGCCCGCACGAAGGCGTCCTCCGACGAGTAGCCCACCGCCTCGGCCACCTCGATGGTGCTCGTGCGCGGGTCGGCGAGCAGCCCCAGCGCCACGTGCACCCGCCAGCGCAGCAGGTATTGCATCGGCGGAGTGCCCACCAGCGCGCTGAAGCGCTCGGCATAACTCGACCGCGACAGCCCCACCGCGTCGGCCAGATCACCGACGGTCCAGCTGCGGTCCGGGTGACGGTGCATCAGGGTCATCGACTCGGCGATCTGGGCGTCGCCCAGCGCGCCGAGCAGGCCCTCGGCGTGGGCCGGCAGCGCGGCGACGTGCGCCCGCAGGGCGTGGATGAAGACCAGATCGCACAGCCGGGTGAGCACCGCTTCGGCGCCCGGCCGATGGGCGTCGAGCTCCGCCTCGACCAGGGCCAGGGTCGCCTTCAGCGTCGGCGAGGGCCGCTTCACCCGCAGCACCGGCGGCAGCATCGACAGCAGCCCCTCGGCCGCCTTGTGCTGCAGCCGGAAGAGCCCGCACAGAATCCGGGTCTCGCCGCCGCCGCCGCCGTGATCGACCAGGCCGACGCCGGCCGGCCCGGGCACCGTGCGGGCCACCGAGATCGGCACCACGGGACCTCGCTCGGCGCCGGCCATGACATGGGCGCAGCCCCCGGGCAGGATCACCACCTCGCCCGGCTCGAGCCGGATCGGCGCCCGGTCGACGTCGCGGGTGAGCACGGCGGGACCGGACAGCACCACATGGAACAGCGCGCCCGGCACCGGATCGGTATGCACCGCCCAGGGCGCGGTGAAGCGGGCGCGGGAGATCACGCTCGACGAGAGCCGCAGCGCCGAGAGCAGCTCGCTGAGCGCGTCGGAGTCGACGGTGGGCGGGAGGATAGGGGCGGACATGGCGCACCTCGTGGGCCGGGGCAGAGTCGGCCGCGGTCGGCCGCGAGCGGGCATCGACGGATGCGAGCGCCGTCAGCGAGACGGTAGCACGCTCACCACTGATGCCAATCGGTCGAGCGGTAGACGGTCACGCTCGGCGGCTCGGCGAAGAGGCTGGCGAAGCCCATCTGGAAGTCGGGGTTGCCGTAGAACGCCTCGATGGCGTCCGCGCTGCGCCAGACATCGACCGCCAGGAACTGCTGCCGGTCTTCGAGGCCGAGGAAGACCACGTGGGCCACGTCTCCGGCTTCCTTGGCCTGACCCTCGCCGCCGGCGGCGAGCATGTCGTGCAGCGCCTGCGCCTCGTCGGCGGGCTGGGCCAGGGTGCCGGCGGCGACGACGAACCAGTAGTCGCCGGCGTCATCCGCCGAGTCCAGCTCGCCCCAGCCGTGCCAGTCCGCCGCGCGGGCGTAGGTGGTCACCGTCGGCGGGCCGGCGAACATCGCGCCCAGGCCCTCGGCGAAGGCCGGGTCGCTGTAGAACTGCCCCATCGCCTCGGCGTCGGCCCACTGGTCGATGCCCAGGAAGTGGCCCTCCTCGCCGCCGAGCAGGGCTGTGGAGACCAGGGCGTCGTGGCTCAGGTCGCCGGCCTCGGTCGCCGCCGCCTCACCGCCGGCGGCGATCATGTCGTGCACCGCCTTGGCGTCGTCGGCGAGCGGCCCGCGGACCACCGTCGCGAAGGCCGGGAACGGCGCCTCGGGCTCGACGGTCTCGGCGGCTTCTTCGCCGCAGGCGGTGACGGTGAGCGAGCAGGCGAAGAGCGCGGTCAGGATACGGGCGTTCATGGTCTCTCCTTCGGGTGAGCGGCGTCCGATGCTGCGGCGCCGTCGATGTGCTCCGATGGTGCCGTTCGAGGCCCGAGCCCGGTACAGCGAGGCGTCCAGCGGATCCGACCGATCGTCCGGCGGACGATCGGTCGGATCCGCTGGACGCGTCGGGGTGGGCCCGGCCCCCGCGATCGGCCACTCTGCAGCGGCCACCGATACCCGGACCCGCACCCGCACCCGAGAGGAGTCATCCGATGGCACGCCTGGGATCCAACGTGAAGCTCACCCTCGACGCCGCCGGCGCGGCCGTCGCGCAGAAGACCTTCGCCGGCGCGCTCGGCGCGACCCGCGTCGACCCGATGCCGAACCTGGCGGTCTACCGCTTCACCGACGGCGGCAACGTCGGGGTCTACACCGTCGCCGACGGCGAGGCGCTGACCGAGAAGCAGCAGCGGCTCGGCGCCTGGCTGGAGTTCGCCGTCGCCGACGTCGACGCCGCGCGGGCCGCCTGCGAGGCCGCCGGGTGCGTGCCGTTCACCTATGGCGAGGGCACGCTGACCTACCTGCGCGGCCCCGGCGGGCTGTGCTTCCGGCTGGCGCAGGGTTGATGCCGGGCAGGCTGACGCCGGCGCAGTCGGGCGCTGCAGCGCGCCGCGAGCGATCGGCGGTCAACCCTCGAGCCGCCCGCCGAGCGCGTCGATCAACGCCCGCGCCTTGAGCTGCATCTCGGCGATCTCCGCCTCGGGGTCGGACAGCGCCACGATCGCGCCGCCGACGCCGATGCTGCAGCCCGCCTCGTCGATGACCGCGGTGCGGATCACGATGCTCAGATCGGCCGCGCCGTCGAAGCCGAACCAGCCCAGGGCGCCGCTGTAGAGCCCGCGCGGGGCCCGCTCGATGTCGGCCAGGATCGCCATCGTGCGGATCTTGGGCGCGCCGGTCATCGACCCGCCGGGGAAGGCCGCCTGCGCGCAGTCCACCGCCGTCGCCCCGTGCCGCAGCTGCCCGCGCACCGTGCTGACGAGCTGATGCACCGTGGCGTAGCTCTCGACGTGCATCAGCCGGGGCACCTGCACCGAGCCCGGCCGGCAGACCCGGGCCAGGTCGTTGCGCAGCAGATCGCAGATCATCAGGTTCTCGGCCCGGTCCTTCTCGCTGGTCAGCAACGCGTCGCGCGCCGCCGCGTCGGCGACGGGATCGGCCTCGCGGGCGCGGGTGCCTTTGATCGGCTTGGTCTCGACGGCGCCCCAGGCGTCCACCCGCAAGAAGCGTTCGGGTGAGGCGCTGACCAGCGTCACGTCGCCGAACTCGAGCAGCGCGGCATACGGCGCGGGGTTGTCGCGGCGCAGGCGCCGATGGAAGGCCAGCCCGTCTACCGCCATCGGGCTGTGCAGGCGGGTGGTCAGGCAGGCCTCGTAGGTCTCGCCGCGGGTCAGCTCGGCCTTGATCCGGGCGATGTCGGCCCGATAGCCGGCGGCATCCCGCGCCGGGCGAAAGACGGGGGCGGCGGCGCACGGCGCGCCCGGCGGCGCCGGCGAAGGCAGGTCGGCCAGTCGCCGGGCGATGGCATCCAGCCAACCCATCGGACCGATGGCATCGAAACCACCCGACATGGCATCACAGATGGCACCCGGATCACCAATAATGGCACCCGAGTCATCAACAATGGCACCAGAGTCATCAAAAATGGCACCCGAATCATCAACAATGGCATCCGAACCATCAGGGGTGGCATCGAAACCATCAAGCATGGCATTCGAGCCATCAGAGGTGCCATATGAGTCACCCGCCGCCTCCGCCCCGACGGGCGCCACCGCCGCCGCCCAGGCGCGCGCGCCGTCGATGACCACGAAGCGATCGACCCGCATCAACACCGCGTCCGGCTGGCGGTCCGCCGGACGGCGCGGCCCGCCGCACTCCGCTTCGAGGCCATAGCCCAGGCAGCCCACCCAGCCGCCGGTGAAGGGAAAAGGCCGCTGGGGGTCGGGCGCCACGACGACCGCCGCCAACCCATCGCGCAGCTTGTCGAACAGGCCCCGACCTTCGCCCACCCGATGCCGCAATGTGGGCCCCCCGACGCCCATGATGTGTCGCCCGCCGCCGGCGGTGTCGAGCCAGAACGCGCCCGGCCGCCCGGCGAAGAGGTCGATGAACGCCGCCTCGGGGTCGATGGCCCGGCCGTCCACGCGGCGCGCTGCGCGGTAGATCAGCCGGTGGCTCGCGGTGCGCGGCGGCGGGGCGCCCGCGCGGCGCGCCGCGGCGACCGGCGCCCGCCCGCGGCAGAGGCCGACGAAGTTGGCCAGCAGACGCGGCCCGTCGGGCGTGCAGATCGACTCCGGGTGGAACTGCACCCCCCACAGCGGCCGCTGCCGATGCCGCAGCGCCATCAGCACGCCGTCGTCGGCCCGGGCGAGAGCCGCGAGGCATGGGGGCAACTCGACGACGCACAGCGAGTGGTAGCGCACCACCGACGCCCCCTGAGGCACCCCGGCGAAGAGCGGATCGCCGCCGTGGGTGATCGTCGAGAGCCGCCCGTGCATGACCCGCGGCGCGGGCACGACCCGCGCGCCGAAGGCGGCGCCGATGCCCTGATGCCCCAGGCAGACGCCGAGGATCGGCAGCCGACAGCGCTCGATGATCGCGCGGCAGACGCCGAAGTCGGCCGGGCGATCGGGCCGCCCCGGCCCCGGGGAGAGCACGACCCCGGCCACTGCGTCGAGCGGCAGCTGCTCGAACGGCGTGTCGTTGGGCACGATGACCGGCTCGGCCCCGGCCTCGGCCAGCCGATGGGCCAGGTTGTGGGTGAACGAGTCGTAATTGTCGACGAGCAGCAGCCGCATCGGCGGACCTTGGACCGCAGGCCGGGCGACGTCAACCGGCTCGCGTGGCGCCGGCGCGCGGGGGCCGGGTGGGCGAAAAATGCTGCATCGCACAATAAATCGTGATACCCCGCCAACGAGACGCGGGGCCCGACCCCGGCGCGCGAATCGGATCGAATCGGAGGATGCTGCGATGCAGATAGCGAACATGAAGGTTGTGGTCACCGGCGCGGCGAGCGGCATGGGCAAGAACTTCGCCCTCGGCTTCGCCCGGGCCGGCGCCGGGGTCGCCGCGTGCGACATCGACCCCGAGGCGCTCGCGGCGCTCGCCGCCGAGGCGAAGGATCTGCCGGGCACCGTGCGCACCTACACCTGCGACGTCGCGCGCGAAGAGGCGGTCGAGGGCTTCTTCGACCAGGCGTGGGCCGACTTCGACGGCCTCGACGGCCTCGTCAACAACGCCGGCATCTTCCGTGACGCGCTGCTCGTCAAGAAAGATCGCAAGACCGGCGCCATCCGCACGATGAGCCTGAAGCACTGGCAGCAGGTGCTCGACGTCGACCTCACCGGGCCGTTCTTGTGCACCCGGGCGCTCGCCTCGCGCGTCGTCGAGCACGACGGCGGGCCGGCGGTCATCATCAACATCAGCAGCATCAGCCGCCACGGCAACATGGGCCAGGGCAACTACTCGGCGGCCAAGGCGGGGCTGGTGGCCGACACCGTGCTGTGGGCCAAGGAGCTCGCCCGCTACGGCATCCGGGTGGCGGCGATCGCGCCGGGCTTCATCGATACGCCGATCTTGCAGGGCATGCGGCCCGACGCCCTCGAGAAGATGCTCAAGGGCGTGCCCCTGCGCCGCCTGGGCAAAGCCGACGAGATCTTCGCCGGCATCCGCTTCGTCTGCGAGTGCGACTACTTCACCGGGCGCTGCCTCGACATCGACGGCGGGCTGCGGCTCTGATCATCGTCGGTCGGCGGGCCGCTCGCCGACCGCGAGTTGCTGCGTTGCAGCAAACTGGCCAACCGCTCGACGAGTCGGCCGGGCCCGAAGGGTTTGGCCAGAAACTCCACCGCCGCCCGGTCGACCCCGTGTCGGGCCAGCGTCGGGTCGTCGTGCCCCGAGGTGAAGAGCACCGGCAGACCGGGCCGCAAGCGCTCGAGCAGCCGCATGAGCGCAGGTCCGTCTACCCCGGGCATCGCGACGTCGGTGACGACCACGTCGGGATCGGCGCCTTCGTCGAGCCGGCGCATGGCTTCGAGCCCGTCGCGCGCGATGACCACCCGATAGCCCTCGAAGCTCAGCGCCCGACGCATGACCTGCATCACCCGCGGCTCGTCCTCGACGAGCAGCACCGTGCCCCGCGCGCTGCCTCGATCGACCGGCGCCGGCGGGGTCGACGCCTCGGGCCGCCCCGCCGTGCGCGGCAGATCGATCTCGACGGTCGTGCCGACCCCGATCGCGCTGCGTATGCGCAGCTCGCCGTGCTGTTCGAGCACCAGCGCGCGGCAGGTGGACAGACCGAGGCCGGTGCCCGCGCCGACGCTCTTGGTGGTGAAGAAGGGCTCGAGCGCTTGTCGACGCACCGCCTCGCTCATGCCGCTGCCGGTGTCGATGACCTGCAGCCGCACCCAGTCCGACGGCCCGTCGCGGGTCACGTTCGAGGCCGCCAGCACGACGCTGCCGCCGGTCTGCTGCATCGCGTCGGCGGCGTTGACCGTCAGGTTGACCAGGATCTGGTCCAGCCGGGCCGGATCGAAGCGCACCGGCCACAGGTCGTCGGCGATGCGCGCTTCGAGCTCGATGTCGACCGGCAGCAGCCGCCGCAAGAGGCCCATCGAAGCCTCGATGCGGGTGCCGAGGTCGATCGGCCGGGCGTCGACCGCTGTCTGCCGCCCATAGCTGAGCAGCTGCCGGGTCAGCTCGGTGCCGCGGCGGGCCGCATAGCGCAGCTCGGCGAGGTCGGCGCCCGCCGGCGAGGCGGGGTCGATCGCGTCCTCGAGCAGCTCGACGCTCGTGACCACCACCGTCAGCAGGTTGTTGAAGTCGTGCGCCACCCCGCTCGCGAGCCGGCCGACGCTCTCCAGCCGCTGCGCCCGGGCGAGGCCGGCCTCGAGCTCGCGGGTGCGGGTGATGTCGGCGACGGTGCACACCACGTCCTGCATCTGCCCGGCGGCGTCGAAGCCGGGTGCGGCGTTCATCAGGCCCCAGATCTGCCGATCGCCCGTGGTGACGCCGACCACCGTATCGGCGACAGGCTCTCCGGTGCGCAGCGCGCGCATGATCGGGTTATCGCCGAAGGGCTCGCCGCGCTCGTCGACGAGCTGCCAGCCCTGCCGGCGCCGCTCGGCGATCTCGTCGGCCACGTCGCCCTCGGATACCCCGAGCAGTCGCGCGGCCGCGGAGTTCCACAGGCGCGGGGTGGCGTCGGGGCGATAGACGATCACGGCCGTGGGGATGCGCTCGATGAGGTCCCGCAGCGCGCGCTCGCTGGCCTGTGCTCGACGCTCGGCCTCGACCTCGGCGGAGATGTCGACGTCGTGGCCCACCAGCATCATCGCCCGGCCTTCGGGGTCGCGGGCGACGACGTAGGCCCGGTGGCGCATCCACAGATAGTGACCGTCGGCATGGCGCAGCCGGGCCCGGGCCGAGAGGCGCGCGCGCTGCCCTGCGATCAGAGCGCCGTACGCCGGCTGCATGTCGCGGAGGTCGTCGGGGTGCAGCCGCTCTTGCAGGACGGCGAGCGCGTCGGCGGGCTGCGGCTCGAGGCCCAGCCGCTCATACCACTGCCGATTGCAGGTGACCCGCTGGCTGCGGATGTCGAAGATCCAGAAGCCGTCGTCGCCGAACTCGTGCACGAAGCGAAACCAGCGCTCGCCGAAGGGGCCGGCCTCGACCCGCGGCTCGGGCAGCAGCATGCCCCGCGCCAGGACCAGCGGCGACGCGCCGGGGTTGTCGATGTACTCGAACCGCAGCCTCAGACGATGCGCCCGGCTATCGCTCGAGGTGCTGATCGTATCGTACTCGACTATCCGGTGACGCGCCGCCGCCTCGACGAAACCGGGCCAGTTCTCCCGGGTGACGTTGTGGCCGAGGGTCCAGACGGGCTGTCCGCGCAGCGTATCGGGGGTCCGGTCGAGAAACGTCAGCACGTTGTCGCTGAAGTCGACGACGGTGCCGTCCGGCCGGACCACCAGATCCATCGACGCACTGCCGCGCAGGCAGGCGTCCAACAAGCTCCCCATCGGCGCTCCTCCGATGAAAGGTGACATGCACTGTCAAGATAGTAACAGATCCCCCGTGGCGAACAACGCACGTGACCGCCCGCGGGCGCTCACTCGCGCCGAAGGGGCCCCGCCGGGTAGAGTGCGCTGTTCGAGGAGATGCCCATGCCGATGCTGTTCTGGTCGACCCCCCGCCGCACCGCCGCACGCCAAGCCGCCCGCGCGATCACCCTGCTGTGCGCCGCCGCGCTCTTCGGATGCGGTGGAACCGAGGCCGAGCCGCCAGCGCCCGCGCCCGACGGCGGGGTCGCCTCGCCGCTGTGCGACGACCCCGGCTGGGCGCCGGGCGCCTGCATGCCCGGCGTGGCCCGGGCGGTGCCCGGCGAGGGCGCGGCCCACGTCGACGAACCGGAGGTGATCGCCTGGCAGGCGGTGCCGCCGGCGAGCGGCGCCCACCGCGGACAGTGGGCCCGCTGGGGCGAGTACAGCGCGCTCGGGCCCGATCGCTGGCTGCACAACCTCGAGCACGGCGGCATCGCGCTGCTCTACAACCCGTGCGTCGACCCGGAGAGCGTCGAGGCCTTGCGCGACATCGCCCGCGGCATGCCCGACGACGATACGGGCCCGTTCCGCTGGATCCTGACCCCGTATCCCGAGCTGCCGACGGCGGTCGCGGTGGTGGCCTGGGAGTGGATCTACGAGGCGGAGTGCGTGCAACCCGAGGAGATCGAGGCGTTCATCGGCCAGCGCTACCGCCGGGCGCCGGAAGATGTGCGCGGGGACGGCAGCTACAGCGAGAACTGGATCGGGCGATGAGCCGGACCACGGCACACGGCGCTCGCGCGTCCGGGATTACGCGGCCGACGGCCGGCCGGGCGAATTGACTCGGGTGGTCGGCGCTTCCTACCATCGCGACAACCTCTTCGCCGCGCGGTCGCCATGCAGCTGTTCGAACGCCTGATCCGATCGCGCTCCGCGTCGTCGGCCGTCGCCCTCTGGCTGCTGGTCGGGGCGGCGTGCATCGAAGGCGAGCCGACCATCGAAGAGAGAGCCTGCGAGGCGGCCCCGGACTGTTATCAGGGCAACCCGTGCCTGATCGATCGCTGCGTCGAGGGCCGCTGCGTCGAGGATCCGATCGACGAGAGCCTGCCCGGCGGCGCGGACTTCGACGACGACGGGCTGTGCGACGCCGCCGACGCCGACGATGACGACGACGGGCGCAACGACGACGTCGATCGCTGCCCCCTCAGCCCGACCGACGCGATCGTCGACTACGACGGGGACGGCTGCTTCGACGGCGAAGACGACGACGACGACGACGACGGCCTGCCCGACGAGATCGACGCCTGCCCCAACAGCGTGCGTCTGCAGGAGCGCTTCGTCTCCAACCCGATCAACGACATCGACGGCGACGGCTGCCACGACGGGGTCGACAATCAGGACGCCGACGGCGACGGCGTGCTCGACGGCATGGATCTGTGCCGCTTCGACGGCGAGATGTGGCTGTCGACGCCCGAGACCGACCACGATCGCGACGGCTGCCAGGACGCGACGATCGATCCCGACGACGACAACGACGGCCTGCCCGACGGCCTCGACGACTGCCCGCGGGGTGATCGGGGCTGGTTCTCCAACCCCGACAGCGATCACGACCGCGACGGCTGCCGCGACGCGGGCGACGAGGACGACGACGACGACGGCGACGGCGTGCCCGACGAGATCGACGCCTGCGACGAGACCCCGCCCAGCCGCGATCGGATCCCCGTCGACCGCGACCGGGACGGCTGCGACGACGACCTCGAGGACGCCGACGACGACGGCGACGGCGTGCCCGATGTCGCCGATGCCTGCCCCCACGACATCGAGCTGGGCGTCGGCAGCGATCTGGACGGGGACGGCTGCGTGGCCAACGACCCGGACAACGACAACGACGGCGTGCCCGACGTGCGCGACGACTGCGTGAGCGCGGCGGTGACCAACTGGGCGTCGTTCCCAGGCACCGACGCCGACGGTGACGGCTGCCGCGATCTGGACGAAGACGACGACGACGACGGCGACGGCGTGCTCGACCGGGACGACGCCTGCCCGCTCGACGAGGCGGTCGACGACATCGACGGCGACGGCTGCGACGAGGCGGTCGACGAGGACGACGACGGCGACGGTGTGCCCGACGTCGTCGACCTGTGCCCGGCCATCGTGGGTGACGCCGACGCCGAGGATTACGACGGCGACGGCTGCTTCGACGGAGACGACGACGACGACGACGACGACGGCATCCCCGATGAGCTCGACGACTGCCTCGGCCAGCCGGGGCGGCGGGCGACGCCCGCGCTCGACCGCGACCGCGACGGCTGCATCGACGGCCGCGAGGACGACGACGACGACAACGACGGGCGACCCGACGCCCTCGACCGCTGCCCGGTGGGCCAGATCGGGTGGTCGTCGGACAACCCCGAAGAGGACCACGACGGCGACGGCTGCCGCGACATCGACGAAGATGACGACGACGACGACGACGGCGTGCCCGACGCGGCGGACTGCGACCGGCTCGACGCCACCCGGGCGCCGGGGCTGGCGGAGGTCTGCGACAGCGCCGACAACGACTGCGACGGCGGCATCGACGAAGGCACCCGGCAGGTCTTCTTCCGCGACGCCGACGGCGACGGCTTCGGTGATCCCGACAACCGCTCGCGGCGCTGTCCGGGCAGCGCGGGCTGGGTGCAGGACGGCACCGACTGCGACGACGCGGTGCCCGAGGCCAACCCGCGGGACGGCTGCCCGGCGCCGGTCGGCAGCCGCGACGGCCAATGGCGCGGCGGGGTCTCCATCGAGATCTTCGGCCGGGCCGGTGAACGCTTCGATATCTGCCGGGGCACGATCGACGTCATTGTCGACGTCGAGGCCGAGGCCCAGGTCCGCGGCGACTACACCTGCACCTTCGAAGGGCCGCTCGCCGACCGCGACGTGCAGCTCGGCAGCTTGTCGGCGGGCCGGCTCAGCGCCGACGAGCTGGGCGCCGAAGGGCTGCTCGCCGGCCTGATCTCCGGCGGCTTCGTCATCATCTTCGACGGGCCCGACCACGGGCTGGGCTACCTGGGCGGCGCGCTGCCGGGGGCCTTCGGCGAGGTGGACTTCGAGGCCTTCTTCGAAATCGGGCGGGGGGCGTTGCCGTGACCGGGCGATCGATGGGGACGACGGGCCGGATCGCCGCGCTGATCTGGGCGCTGACCGCGCTGGGCCTGCTCGCGGGCTGCGCCGCCGACGACGCCGCCCTCGAATCCCGGCGCTGCGAGGTGCCGGAAGACTGCCCCTCGGGGCGGACCTGCCTGGAGCGCGCCTGCGTGCTGCCCGACGCCGATCGCACCCGGACGCTGTGTCAGGGCGCCGAGCTGCGCACGGTGCGGGTGGTCTGTGACGACTATCGCTGCCAGAGCGCCCGCGTCGAGGTCCTCGAACAGACCGACTGCTCGAGGCCGCCGCCGATCGTCTGCGACGCCGAACTCGAGCGCCAGATCGAGCAGGGACCGGGCACCTGCGACTCCAACCTCGGGCGCTGCGTCTATCCGCCCGCGGTGATCACCGACTGCCTCGAGACCCGCCAGCGCTGCGAAGGCGACGCGCTGATCACCGAGAGCGGCGCCGGCTGTGATCCCGATGGCAACCGCTGTCTGGTCGAGACCGAGACGATCGACTGCCGCGAAGAAGCCGGCTCGGTCGCCCGCTGCGATCCGGACGCCAACCGCTTCCTCATCCGCTCGGCGATCGAGGCCGACGTCTCGGCGTGCAACCCGCTGACCAACGCCTGCCGTCCGCCCACCGAGCAGGTGGTCGACTGCAGCGCCGACGCCATCACCTGCGAGGGCGATACCCTGCAGGTCCAGCGCAACGGGGTCTGCCTCAACGACGCCTGCGTCTACAACGACCTGACGCCGGTGGATTGCAGCGAGGCGCCGGCGCCGACGTGCGACGGCGATCTGCTCATCGAGCGCGGGACGGGCGGCGTCTGTGATCCGATCGCCGGCGCCTGCCGCTATCCCGACCCGCGGGTGGAGGACTGCTCCCGCGAGCAGGCGCGCTGCATCGGCGCCTTGTCGGAGGTCCGCCCGGCGAGCACCTGCGACGCCGAGCTCGGCCGCTGCGCCGACGAGCCGACGGTCGTCGATTGCACCGCCGAGCGCCCGGCGACCTGCGTCGAAGGCGGCCCGCCCGCCGTACGCCGGCACCCGGGCGGCGTCTGCAATCAGGGCTCGGGGCGCTGCGCGTGGCCCGAGCCGGTGGTCGAGCCGTGCGCGACGACCCGGGTCTGCGAAGGCGACGTCGCGCAGGTGACCGCGCCCACCGGCTGCGCGGCGGGCGCCTGCGTCGAAGAGACCACCCCCGAGGTCTGCGCCGCGCCGGTGGGCTTCTGCGACGACGGGGTGGCCTATAACTACGATCGGGTCGATCGCTGCGATGCCGACGCGGGCCGCTGCGTCGGGCCCGAGGTCGAGCCCGACAGCGCCGAGCCCTGCCCCGACGAGCTGTTCTGCGAAGGCAACCGCCTGTTCGGCCCCGACGAGCCCAACTGCCTCACGACCGACGGCCGCGCCGCCTGCCGCCGGGTGCAGCTCCTCGACTGCAACCGCGCCCCCGCGCCGACGTGTGATGGCGACCGCCAGGTGGCCCACGTCGGCCCCGGCGCCTGCAGCGCGATCAACGGCTGCCTCTTCGGCGACGCCATCGAGACCGACTGCGCCGCGTGCCTGCCGGCGGGCGCGGTGTGCGTGCTGCCGGGCACCGTGCGCCTGCCGCCGACCGCGGTCGACCTGGGCCCGCCCGAGGCGCCGCTGGTGGCCCGCTACGAGGCGTCGCTGGTCATGATGGCCACCGAGGTCAGCCGCGGCGCGGTGCAGACGCTCGTCGGCGAGGGCCTGCTGCGCCCGCTGCTGGGCGAGGCGCCGGCGGGTTGCGGCGACGATTGCCCGGCGACCGGGCTCTCGTGGATCGACGCGGTGGCCATCGCCAACGCGTTCTCCGTCCGCGACGGCCTGCAGCCGTGCTACGGCCCCGCCGGCCGGGTGGTGGGCGGCGCCGGCGGCGATCCGTACCTCTGCGAGGGCTGGCGGCTGCCCACCGAGGTCGAGTGGCTCGCCGCCTGGCGCGCGGGCACCGCGACCCGCTGGCCGTGCGGCGACGACCCGAGCTGCCTCGGCCCGGCGCTCGATGCACACCTGGACGGGCAAGGCCCGCGCGCGGTCGGCACCGGCGTGCTCATCGACGTCGACGACGCGGACGGCGACGGCGCGCGGGACGATACGATCCCGGCCCGGCACGGCGTGGGGCTCTACGACATGGGCGGCAACGCCCGCGAGTGGCTGCACGACGTCTTCGCGCCGCTGACCGGCGGCCACGAGCCCTACGGCCCGGCCGACGGCGCGCTGCGGGTGCTGCGCGGCGGCTCCTGGCTCACCGGGCCCGCCGGGGCCGAGGTCACCGCGCGGGGCGGCTTCGAAGCGCACACCGCGATCGAAGACGCCGGCGTGCGGCTGGTCCGCGGGCTGGCCCCGCGCCCGCCGGACACCTGCCAGATCGATCTGGTCACCGAGCAGGCGATCGTCCGCCGCATCCAGGGGCGGGGCGCGTGCGCGCTGACCCCGGGCGTGCCCTGCGCCTACGAGACCGATACGCAGCGGTGCGTCGCGGGCTGCCGCGCCGGCGTCTGCCTGCGCGAAGGCGACGCGGTCATCTCCAGCGTCGACGTCGACGGGGTCGATCCCGGCGGCCCCGGCGGCCCCGACGGACCCGGCGGCCCCGACGATCCGGACGACCCGGACGGCGAGCCGGAGGAAGACGGCTCGACGCTGCCGAGCCCGCTGACGTTCGCCGAGATCCCCGCCGGGGTCTTCACCCACGGCACCGGCCCCGACGCGCGGCGCACGACCATCGCCCACGACTTCTGGCTGATGACCACCGAGCTGACCTACGCGCAGTTCCAGTATCTGCTCGGGGAAGACGGCCTCGAAGAGTCGAACTTCGCGCTGCAGGTGATGCGCACGCTGATCGCCGAGCGGCTGCAGGACTGCTTCGACAACCCGGCGAGCTGCCTGGCGGTGCCCGCCTTCGGGCTGCAGTGGCTCGACGCGGTGCGCATCGCCAACAACCTGTCGGTCTCCGAGGGGCTGCCGCCGTGTTATGCCGCCGACGGCCGGGTCATCGACGGCGGCGACACCGGCGATCCGCAGCTCTGCCTGGGCTATCGCCTGCCCACCGAGGCCGAGTGGACCTACGCCGCCCGCGCCGGCGGCACCGGCACCTGGACCTGCGGCGACGACCCGCTGTGCCTGGGCCAGAGCGCCACCTACCGCGCCAACTCCGGCGACCGGGTCGATGACCCCGCCGACTGCCCGTGCCGCGGGGCCGGCTGCCCGCTGTGGAGCGACGGCGACATCTGCCACCTGCTCGCGGGCGTCGAGGCCCACCCGGCCAACGCCTGGGGCCTCAGCGGCATGACCGGCAACGTGCCCGAGTGGGTCGCCGACTTCGACGGCGGCGAAGGCCCGGCGCTGGGCGGGCGCGACCCGTATCGCCCCTACGCCGAAGGGCGGCGGCCGGTGCTCAAGGGCGGCGCGTGGTACGAGCGCAGCGACGCCCTGCGGCTCGACGCCCGGGCGGTGCCCGCCGACGCGGTCTTCCCCGGCGCCGCCGCGGGCCTGCGGCTGGCCCGCACGGTGCCCGCCGCCGAGCTGTCGACCACCACGATCGTCGGCCCGCGCAGCGCCGGCGACATCACCGTGACCGGCAGCTTCGAGATCTCGACCCACGAGATCACCCGGGCGCTCGCGGTGCAGCTCGGCGCCCGCGACCTCTCCGGCTTCGGCGACTGCGGCCCGGACTGCTCGATCAACTGGATCGACCGCCGCCAGGCCACCGCGGTGGCCAACGCCCTCTCGGCGCGCCACGGATTGCAGCCGTGCTACACCGACGACGGCGCCGTCCGGGCGTCGGCCGATGACGACCCCTATCGCTGCGCGGGCTGGCGGCTGCCCACCGAGGCCGAGTGGCGGGTGCTCGCCCCCTGCGACGGCGACTGCGCCGCCGAGCAGGCGTGGACCCTGTGCACCAGCGGCTTCGAAGACGACCCCGCGCTCGACAGCGGCCGCTGCAGCTGCGAGCCGGGCACCTACGCCATGGCCATCGAAGCCTGCGGCTTCCCCGCCGACGCCCTGCCCCACCCCGCCTGCGCCGCGGCCGAGAGCGCGACGCCGGCCTGCTTCGGGCCGCGCCCGGTGGGCACCCGCCCGCCCGACGCCGACGGGCTCTACGACCGGGCGGGCAACCTCGCCGAGTGGCTGCACGACCACTGGCGCGCCGAGCCGCCCAGCGGGATCGACCCCTACGTGCCGATCGCGCCGGGGCGGGTGCTGTGCGACGATGAGGTCGTGGACGACTGTTTCACCGTGATCGGCGGCAGCTGGGCTGACCCGCCGACGGCCATCGACGAGCGCCGCCCGCAGCTCGACCCCGACGACCGGACCGGCTTCCGGCTCGTCCGCCGCCTGCCCGACGGCGCCGCCGAATGATGAGCGTTGCGACCACGCTGCCACGGCGCCTCGGCGCGCTGATCGGGCTGCTGTCGATCGCGCTCGCCGCGCCGGCCGCCGCCCAGATCACCGTGCCGCCGACCATCGAACCCAGCGCCTCGCAGGAAGACGCCCTGCGCCGGGGCACCGAGGCCTATCGCACCAAGGACTTCCGCGCCGCGGTCAAGGCCTACGACGAGGCGCTCGCCATCGGCCCGCTCAACATCGCGCTGCTCAACAAGGGCCGCGCGCTGCAGCGCCTCGGCCAGTGCAACGGCGCCGCCAACGCCTATGTGCGGGTGCTCGACGCGCCGGCGGTCACCGAGCCCAGCCCCGATACCGTGCGCGGCGCGCTGACCCGCTATCAGCAGGAGCTGGCCAACGAGTGCCCCGGCACCCTGGTGGTCACCTGCGACCCGATGGGCGCCAAGCTGCAGTTCGTCGATACGCCCGAGCGCCCTGCGGCCGATCTGCCGCGCATCGGCTGCGGCACGCTGGTGGAGCTGCCGCCCGGCCCCTACACCATCATCGCCCGGGCCCATCAGCAGATCGAGCGCCACCGGATCACCATCGTCGGGGTGCAGACCCAGACCCTGGCGATTCAGATCACGCCGCTGAGCGAGCTCGACCCGGGCCTCTCGACCCGCGACCTCTTCGGCTGGAGCGCGCTCGGCCTCTCGGCGGTGGGGCTCGCCGCCGGCGTGCTCGGCACGGTGCAGCTCACCGCCGAGAACGAGACGATGGAGCAGCTCGCCGCCCGCCCCACCGTCAGCCGCACCGAGCTCGACGAAGCCATCGACCGGGCGCAGCTCTACCAGATCGTGCAGTGGAGCGGCTACGCGGTGGCGGTCGCGGCGGGGGTCGCCGGGCTCCTGCTGCTCGAGCCGGGCGACGACAGCCCGACCCTGACCCCGGCCGCCGGCCGCGGACGGGCCGGCGCCCTGCTGACGATCCCCTTCTGACCCGCGCCGCCCGCCGCTGACCGCGCTCGGTCGTCAGCGGAATGTCAGGATTCCCCCCAGCGCGCGGCCGCTGTCGCCAAAAAACGACATGTAGGCAGAAGACCCGTGACAAGCGACCACCGAATACGGGACGATCTGCGGCGTACGGACTGCCACGCCCCTGCCGCGACCCCGCCGCAAGCCCCCCGGAAGGCTGGCGGTCGGGCGGCAGGAGAACCGCAGCCCGCACCGAATCGGAGGTCACCATGCTGCGCACGCTCCCCCGGCCGATCACGGCCACCCTGATCGCCCTGTCGGCCCTCTTCGCGCTGCCCGCGCTGGCCGGACCCGTCGAGAAGACACTGTGCGTCTTCGACCCCAGCGGGGCCAACGGCAACGTCTTCCAGCTCGTCAAGGACTTCTCGGTCGACGCCCTGTCCACCGGCGTGAAGTTCGAGCTCAAGCCCTATACCGACGAAGCCACCGCCGCCCGCGACTTCCAGGCGGGCCAATGCGACGCCGCGCTGCTCACCGGCACCCGCCTGCGGCCTTTTCAGCCTTTCACCAGCACCATGGAGGCCCTCGGCGCGCTGCCCGACTACGCGGTGACGAAGCGGGTCATCAAGAGCCTCGCCAAGCCCGCCGCCGGCAAGCTCATGCGCCACGGCGAGTACGAGACCGTCGCCGTCTTCCCCGGCGGCTCGGTCTTCCTCTTCGTCGACGACCGCAGCATCGACACCGTCGGTGAGCTCGCCGGCAAGAAGATCGCGACCCTGACCCACGACGACGCCGCCAAGGCCATGGTGGGCAAGGTCGGCGCCTCGGCCACCGGCGCCGACATCGGCAGCTTCGCCTCGATGTTCAACAACGGATCGGTCGACGCCAGCTACGCGCCGGCCTACGCCTACAAGGCGCTCGAGCTGTACAAGGGCATCGGCAAGGCCGGCGGCATCCTGCGCTACCCCATCGCCCAGCTCACCCTGCAGATCGTCATCCGCCCCGCCGACGCGTGGCCCGCCGACTTCGGCGACAACCTGCGCAAGCTGGCGGCGACGACCTACTTCGACAAGGCGCTCGCGCTCTCGCGCAAGTCTGAGGCCGACATCCCGGCCGGCACCTGGATCAGCATCCCCGAGGCCGACAAGCAGCGCTACGACGAGCTCTTGCGCGAGGTGCGCGAGGCCCTCGCCCCCAAGCCCTACGACCGCAAGATGCTGACCCTACTCAAGAAGGCCCGCTGCAAGCGCGACCCGTCCCGCGCCGAGTGCGTGATGTAGGGCCGCCGATGCTCAGCCCGACCCGGCGCGCCTCATGAGCTGCACGACAGCGTCGAGCAGCCCGGGCGGTTGCGGGCCCACTCCGGGCGACGGGCGGCGTACTCTTCGCGGCCCGGCTGCTCGCCGTACGGATCGCGCATGACATCCAACGTCTCGGTCAGCCGGGCCGTATCGCCCTGCTCGGCGTCGTCGATCGCCAGCTGGGCCAGGTAGTTGCGCATCACGTACTTGGGGTTGACCCGGTTCATCGCGGCCCGGCGCTCGGCGTCGGGGCGGCCCTCTTCGCGCAGGCGCGCGGTATAGGCATCCAACCAGCCCGCGATGGCATCCCGCGCCTCCTTCGACATGCCATCGAAGTCATAAAATGACTCTCGAATGCCATCCGATGCCTTCAAAATGGCATCCGAGTCAGCAGCGGATGCCACATCGGCCAGCTTGCGGTGGAAGATGCAGTAATCGACCTCGGTCTGCTGCAGGGCCGACAAGAGCTGCCCCACCAGCTCGGCGTTGTGATCCTCGCCGCCGTGCATGCGCTCGGCGATGCCCAACTTGGCGGCCCACATGGCCCGCGCTTCGTCGGCCAAGGTCTTGGCATAGCGATCGACGCCCGCCTGCAGCAGCGGCGCCTGACCGACGAGGTCGTAGATGCCGTGGGCCAACCGCACGAGGTTCCAGCCGCCGACCGCCGGCTGGTTGCCGAAGCGATAGCGTCGCCCGTGGGCGTCGGTGGTATTCGGCGTCCAGCCGGGATCGTACGGCTCGAGCCAGCCATAGGGCCCGTAGTCGATGGTCAGGCCCAAGATCGACATGTTGTCGGTGTTCATCACCCCGTGCACGAAGCCGACCCGCATCCAGTGGGTGATCGTGCGCGCGGTGCGCTCGGCGATCTCGGCGAACCACGCGGCGTAGTCTTCGCGGGTGGGCGCGCCCGAGGCGGGCCACAGCGCGGGAAAATGGGTCTGGATGACATAGTCGGCCAGGGTCTTCGCGGTGCGCGGATCGTCCCGCGAGGCGAAGATCTCGAAGCTGCCGAACCGCACGAACGACGGCGCCACCCGGCACACCACCGCGCCCGGCTCGGGCTTGGGGTGGCCGTCGTAGAACATGTCGCGGATCACCGGCTCGCCGGTCGAGACCAGGCTCAGCGCCCGGGTGGTCGGCACGCCGAGGTGGTGCATCGCCTCGCTGCACAAGAACTCGCGCACCGACGAGCGCAGCACCGCCCGGCCGTCGGCCATGCGCGAATAAGGCGTCGGCCCGGCGCCTTTGAGCTGCAGCTCCCAGCGCTGGCCGGCGTGCACCGTCTCGCCGAGGGTGATCGCCCGCCCGTCGCCGAGCTGCCCGGCCCAGTTGCCGAATTGATGGCCGCCGTAGCACGCCGCGTAGGGGTCCATGCCGTCGAGCAGCCGGTTGCCGGCGAAGACTTGCGCCGCCGCCTCGGCGTCCGGTGACGCGGGCAGCCCGAGCAGCGCGGCGCATTCGCGGCTCCAGCCGAGCAGCGTCGGCGCCTTGACCGGCGTGGGCTGCACCCGGGAGTAGCCGGCGTCGTAGACCTGCCGCCGGTGGTTGCCCTCTTCGGGGTCGGCGGGCAGGGCGCGCACGAAGCTGTCGTCGAAGTCGATGGCGAGCGTATCGAGAGCTGGGTTCTGCATGGATGCTCGATGTCTGCGGCGACCGCGCGGTTGCGCGGCGCGCGCGCTGAGACATGCAGGTCTCGGTGAGCGGTCGAGGTCACACCGCCCGCAGCCCGCGCCGGCGTCACATTGCAGCCGGGCTGAGATTCTCACATCAGCGATGGAATTCCGGCCCGCAGGCCGGGCCGGACGCCCGCCAGAAAAGGCTGGTCCGCCGTTTGCCTATGGGTATGGGCATGACCCGACGGAGACCTTGCATGCTGCGCACCGTGCTCACCGCGCTGGCCCTCTTGCTGCCGACCCTGGCCACCGCCGGCAACTACTGCCGCACCCAGCACCCGATCGTGCTGGCCCACGGCATGAGCGGCTTCGACAGCATCCTCGGCATCGTCGACTACTGGCACCGCATCCCCCGGGCGCTCGAGCGCGACGGGGCGCGGGTCTTCGTCACCGAGGTGCCGCAGTTCAACGACACCGCGGTGCGCGGCGAGGCGCTGCTGGCCCAGATCGAAGAGATCGTGGCCATCACCGGCACCGGCAAGGTCAACCTCATCGGCCACAGCCACGGCGGCCTCGACGCGCGCTACGTCGCCTCGGTGCGGCCCGATCTGATCGCCTCGGTGACCAGCGTCGGCAGCCCGCACCGTGGAGCCGAGCTGGCCGACTTCCTGCGGGCGAACATCCGCGAGGGCTCGTTCACCGAGACCGCGGTGAGCACCCTGGCCGATACGCTGGGGCTGGCCCTGGCGCTCTTGTCGGGCACCACCAACCCCCAGGACTCGGTCGCCGCCCTCGAGGCGCTGTCGAGCGCCGGCATGGCCCGCTTCAACGCCGAGCACCCGCAAGGGCTGCCCGCCGAGCGCTGCGGCGAGGGCCCGCGCGAGGTGAACGGCGTGCGCTACTACTCGTGGAGCGGCACCCGCCCGGTGACCAACGTGCTCGACATCAGCGACGCGATGCTGGGGGTCACCTCGCTGGTCTACGACGAGCCCAACGACGGGCTGGTGGGGCGCTGCAGCAGCCACCTGGGCGACGTCATCCGCAGCGACTATCGGATGAACCACCTCGACGAGGTCAACCTGATGTTCGGGCTGCGCCACCTCTTCGGCCCCAACCCGGTGACGCTGTTCCGCCAGCACGCCAACCGACTCAAGAACGCGGGGCTTTGATGAACGCCGTGAAGACCACGCTGAAGCGCGCCGCGATCTGGCTGACCCTGCCCGCCCTGCTGGCGTTGGGCTGCGCCACCGCCGAGCCGATGGACGAGGCGATCGGCGAGACGCCGCTGTCGCTGACCGGCACCGACATCGACGGGCGGCTCGACGTCGACGTCGACGGGCGCTTCGTGATCACCGCCGACGCGGTGCGGCTGTTCGACTATTTTCTGACCACCGAGGGCGAGATCGACGACGCCGCCCGCCGGGTGCTGGTGGCCGCCGAGGCGCGCCGGCTCGGCCCGGCGGCGTTCGAGGCGATGGCCTTCTACGACGATTACGTCGAGTACCGCCGGCGCTTCGACGCGGCGATCCAGAAGGCGGGCCCGCAGGCCGACGGCCCGGCGCTCGTCGCGCAGATCCGCCGGCTGCGGGCCGAGACCGTCGGCGATCACCCGCTCTTCGCCGAGGACGACGCGCTGGTCGAGCAGGCCGTCGCCGCCAAGCGCGCCATGCGCGACGGCGACGTGGGCGCGCTCGCCCGCCGGATGCAGGTCGCCGCGCTGTTCACCCGCAAGTCGGCCGCCGAGGTCGAAGCCGAGCGCGCGGCCCGCGCGGCGCTGCGCCTGGGGGCCGAGACCGCCATCGCCCGCGAGGCGGGGGCCGATATCACCGCGATCCACGCGCTGCGCGTCGAGCAGGTGGGCGAGGCCGCCGCCGACCGCCTCGCCCGGCTCGACGCCGAGCGCGCCGCGTGGAGGACCCGCGTCGACGCGGCCCGCGCGGCCATCGCCGAGCTTGATCCGCACGGGGCCGACTTCGCCGCCGAGCGCGAGGCGCTGCTCGACGCGCGCTTCGACGACCGCGAGCGGCGTCGAGTGCGCACGATCCTCGGCCTGCGCGCGCCTTGATCACCGGTTCGCCGAACCGGTGACCCGCCCCCGATCATCCTGCCTCCCACCGGGAGGCGTGCGTGCGGATCTCAATCGACGTCTGGCCCATCGTCTGGGCGCTGGCGCTCGCCGGCTGCGTCCCGGGCGGCGGCGGCAGCGGCAACGGTGAAGGCGACGGCGGCGCAGCGGCCGACGGGGCGCCCGCCCTGCCCGCCGACGGCCAGGGCGGCGTGGTGGGCGGAGACGCCTGCGGCGACATCGCCCAAGGCACCAGCATGCGCCTGCCGGGCACCGGCGTCGGCTATTGCCTCGGGGCCCACCCCGACTGCGCGCAGGCCGGCGCCGACTGCCCGCTCTACGTCACCAGCAATACCGCGGGCGCCTACTTCGACCGGCTGGCCGAGCAGCCCCTCATCGTCGCCCTGAGCACCGGCGCCCGGGACGGCGACGGCGTCAAGGACTGGGTGGCCGAGCTGCCGCGGGTGGTCGCGCGCGACTGGCCCGGGCTCGACCCCGGGCGGATCTACATGGTGGGCTGGTCGGCGGGCGCGGGCGCGGTCTTCCGCGGACAGTGCCAGGCGGCGAAGGGCTACGACGAGTCGACCTTCGGCACGACCAGCGACATCTACGCCGCCATCGCGACCCTCGGCGGCTGCCCCAACTGCAGCGAAGGCTTCGCTCAGCGGGCGGGCAACTTCCACGTCTTCGCGACCAACGGGCGCGACGATCAATTCGGCGGCGACGGCTGCGAGGCGCGGCTGCGCCAGCGGGCGACGGTCAACCGCTGCGCGCGCCTGGACGCGGCCTGGACCCCGGTGGCCCCCGACGACGCCTGGGTCGCCGACGCGCCGGGCACCGCGGTGGCCGAGAAGCTCGACTTCCGCCCCTGCCCCGACGGCGACGTGGTGGGCTATCGCTTCGCCGACGAGGGCCACGTCGTCTCGTATCGCACCCACTTCGACCCGCGGATCCGGGCGTATGATCTGGTGTGGGCCTTCTTGCAGGGGAAGACCAAATGAGCGCGCGTCTCTCTCGCTGGGCATGGGCGTGGTCATTGGCGATCTGCGCGGCGGGCTGCGTCCCGAGCGGCGGCGGGTCCGGCGCCGATGCGGACGATGATGACAGGCGCGACGGCGCCGTCAGCGCCGACCAGGGCCCGAGCGAGCCGGCGGCCTGCGCGCTCGACTTCGACGCGCAGCCCGATCCGGCGATCCCGCTCTCGGTCTCGGTCGTCAGCGCCACCTGGATCGGCGGCGCGGGGGACCAGTTCGTGCGCAGCATCGAGTTCGACGCCGGGGGCGCGGTGATCGCGCGCGGCGCCGGCTTCGAGGCGCGGTTCGACGGCGGGTGGCGAATCGACGGCGATCCGGCGACCCACGACGACGCGGCGTGGCGCCCGCGGCCGCCGCTGCCGGGCAACCCGGGCACGCTGTGCAGCCACGGGGCGTCGGGGCTCGACTTCCGGGTCGGCTACCGTCAGGCGGGCAACGTGCAGCTGCCGATCTTTCGCGCCTTCGTCGGCGAGATGCGCCAGTGGACGCTGTGGGGCCACGCCGTCGCCGACGTGCAGGATCGCAACCTCGGCGCCGACAGCCGCTGCTATCGGGCCTGGGGCATGCCGGGTGATCTCATCGGCGTGCAGTGCTGGACCGACGGCGGCAACTCGGTGCTGGCCAAGGATCCCCGCGACCTCGACCGCGTGGGCTTCACCCCGAGCTGGAGCCGCGAGAACTACCAGCGCTCGGCGGGCGGCATGGCGTCGCTCTACGCGCTCGTCGACCCGCGCGACGGCGGCGCGGTGGTCTCGGGCACCTTCGTCGCGGCCCACGTCGCGCCGCTGGCGGTCGATCTGTTCGGGCGGGTCTATCTGGCCGGGGCGCTCTCGAGCCGCGACGGCGGCCCGCTGAGCGAGGCCGATGACGCGCTCGGCTTCGGCGGGCGGGGCGGCGGGCTGGCGGTGCTCGACGAGAGTCTGAGCGCGGTGCTGTTCAATACCGCCATCGGCGGCACCGGCTGCGGCGAAGACGGACGCCAGGGCTTCGGGGCCATCGCGATCCGCGGCGGACGGCTGGCGCTCGGCGGCACCACCTGCGCCGCCGAGCTGGCCACGACGCTGCCAGCGCAGGCGGGGCCGGGCGGCGGTCAGGACGGCTTCGTCGTCATCCTCGACCTGTGGTGATCCAGCGCCCGTCACCCGGTTGTCATCGAGCGACCCGCGGCCGCATAGTGGAGCCATGAAGCTCTCGACCCGCTGCCGCTACGCCGCGCTGGCCCTGTTCGACATCGCGTTTCACGCCGATGGCGAGCCGACGCAGGTCCGCCTGATCGCCGAGCGGCAGGACATCCCCGCCCGCTTCCTCGAACAGATCTTCCAAGACCTCAAGCGGGCCGAGCTCGTCGACGGCAAGCGGGGGCGCAACGGGGGCTATTTTCTGCGCCGACCGCCCGCGGAGATCTCGCTGGGCGACATCATCCGGGCGACGGATGGGCCCATCGAGGTCAACTTCTGCCAGAACGACGAGGGCGAGCCGCTGCACGGGGCCTGCCCCAAGAATACCCGCTGCATCCCGGCGGTGATCTGGGGCGAGGTGACGTCGCGCATCGCGGCGCTCTACGAGGAGTACACCCTCGCCGATCTGGTGCGCCGCGCCGAAGAGGCCGGGCTGAGCAAGGGCGCGCCGGGCTATATGTACTTCATCTGAAGTCGAGCCATCGCGGGGCGCTCACCGGCGTTCAGTCATACTCCCAAGGGGCGACCTTCGCCGCCGCCTCGAGCGCGGCCGGGTCGTGAAAGACGCCGTGCAACAGGCCGGCGAGCTGCTGCAGCGCCTCGAGATCCTTGCCGTACGCGCAGAACATGCCCGCCTCGGGGTCGAGGCCGAGGCGCTCGGTCAACCCGGGCGCGCGGCTGCGCATCAGGTGCACCGCCACATCGGCCCAGGCGTAGCCGCCCGGATCGCGGCCAGCGGCGGCGAAGGGCGCTTCGCACGGGCCCATCTTGCCGTCGGAGAGGATGAGGCTGTAGCCGTCGCTGCTCTCGTACTCGAAGAGCAGGAACGGGGCCCAGGTGGCGTCGTCGCGGTACATCACAGCCTCCGCTGATTCGGGAATACGCTGATCTCTCGATCCGGTGCGCGCGCAGCGTGCCACAAAGACGCTCGGTCCGGCAGTCAACCGTCGACGATACGCACCCGCTGCGCCGAATCGAGCCGCAGGGCGCGGCCCGGCGCCCGCTGCACCAGCTCGGCCAGCCCCGCCTTGCGCAAGGTCGACAGCGCCACCCGCAGCCGATTGCCGGCGGACGCGGCGGCCATGACCTCACCGGGCCAGCCGGCCTCGATGGCCGCGGCCCGTTCGAGCACCCGGCCCACGCGATGGGCGGCGAGCAGCGCGGCGAAGATCCGGCGGGGCGCGACGCGGTGGGCCAGCTCGACCCGCGCGCCGCCGGGCGCCCGGAACCAGCCGCCGTCGACGGCGCAGATCCAGCTCGCCGCCGCGTCGCGGGCCTCGGCGACCCACGCGGCGATCACCCGGGCGAGCAGGCGCACGTCGTCGCCATCGGCCGCGGCCAGCTCGAGCGCGCGGTCCGACCACTGGCGCAGCGTGCGGGTATCGGCGCCGGCGGCCAGCGCCACCGCGGCGTCGAGCAAGGCGATGGCCGGCCGCAGATGCGGGCTCTGCAGCTCGGCCATGACCTGGCGGATGCGGGCCTCGGCGACCGCGTCCCGCCGCCCGCAGCGCACCGCGGCGACCACCGCCCCCAGCTCGGCCAGCGGGCGATAGGTCTCGTCGCTGAGCGCGCGCAGCCGGGCGGCGGCGTCTTCGAAGATCGCGCCCGCCTCGGCCGGATCGTGCTGCTCCAGCCGCGAGACGCCCAGGTAGAAGCGCAGATAGCACGCGAACCGGGCCGCCCCGAGCCCATCGAGGGTCGCGATCAGCCGCCGGTGACGGGCATCGGCGGCCCGCAGCCGCCCGTCGTGCTGGTCGCACAGCGCGAGGTAGCTCTCGCCGATGGCCACCGCCCGCGGGTTGCCCAGCGAGGTATTGAGCTCGAGCGCCCGCTCGAAGCGCACCCGGGCGAAGGCGACGTCGCCCTGCTCGAGCGCCGCGGTGGCCTGATTGGTGATCGAGAGCGCGAGGAAGTGCACATCACCCAGCGTCTCGAAGAGCGCGATGGCCTCATCGTAGGTGGCGCGGGCCTCGGCGAAACGACCGATCCCACACTGCGCCTGCGCGATGTGGCCCAGGGTCATCGCCTGGAACCGCAGCTCGCCCGTCGCCCGGTGCAGCACCAGCGCCCGCTCGGCCAGCGGCAGCGCCCGCTCGCTCTGGCCCATCACCTCGAGCACCTCGCACATCGTGCTCAGCACCCGCGCCTCCATATCGCGCTCGGGCAGCGCGCGGGCGACCTCGAGGGCCTCTTCGAGCCGGGCGAGGCTCTCGGCCATGCGGCCCAGGTAGCGCAGCGCGCGGGCCTCGCCGCGCAGAAGCTCGGCGAAGGCGTCGGGCCAGGCGTGCTCGACGCCGCTGACCATGCGCCGGGTCGACTCGATGAGCGCCAGCTGCTCGTCGGCGGGCACGTGCCCGTTCTGCAGCGGCCGCAGCGCGCGCAGGATGGCCATCGCCCGCCGCGCCACCGCGCCGTCGGGCGCGCCGGTGATGGTGCGGGCGTGGGCCGCCATCAGGTTGGCCCGCTCACGGTCGAGCCAGCCGATGACCTCGGGCCGGGCGGCGTCGTGGGCCTCGGCGGCGCGGCGCTCGGACTCGGCGACATAGTGGGCGGCGTGGGCCGCTTCGAGCGCGGCGCGCCGCGGGTCGGCGTCCAGCCGGGCGCGCGCGTACTCGCCCACCAGCGCGTGCAACCAGAAGCGCCCGTCGCCGTCGACCCGCAGCAGCGCGCGCCGCCGCAGCCCGTGCAGGGCGTCGAGCGGCTCGGCGTCGGGCAGCTGGAAGATGGCCTCGGCGGCCTCGAGGGTGAACCCGCCGACGAAGACCGCCGCCTGCCGCAGCGCGGCCTGCTCGGCGGCCGACAGCAGCGCGTAGCTCCAGTCGACGAGGTTGTACAGCGTGCCGTGGCGCGCGTCGGCGCGCGCCGGATCGCGCAGGATCTTCAGCGCGCCCGCGCCGTCCAGGCGCTCGGCGAGGCGCTCGGCGAGGCGGGGCAGGGTCAGCAGCTCGAGGCGCGCGGCGGCCAGCTCGATGGCCAGCGGGTTGCCCGCCAGCCGCTCGACCGTGGTCTGCACCAGCGGATGCTCGGGCGCGACGTCGACCCCGCGGGGCGCGGCGGCGGCGAAGAGGCGGGCGGCGTCCGAGGGCCCGTCGCCAGCGGGCTCCAGCGCCAACGGCCCCACCGCGCGGGTCTCTTCGCCCGCGCAGCCCAGCGGCCAGCGGGAGGTCACGATGATCGCGGTCTCGGGGGCGGCGTCCAGCCAGCGGCGGGCGAGCGCGGCCACCGGCTCGACGATGTGCTCGGCGTTGTCGAGCACCAGCAGCGTCGGCCCGCGCCCGCGCAGCTCCTCGGCCACCGCGGCCGCCGGATCGGCCACCCGGCGGGTCAACGGCAGCCGGGCGGCGCGGGCGACGATGGCGCAGATCTCGCCGGTGGTGCGGGCGGCGGCCAACGGCGCGAAGAGCCCGTCGTCGCGGCCCTCGACCACGGCCACCGAGAGCCGGGTCTTGCCGGTGCCGCCGGGCCCGGTGAGGGTCAACAACCGGGCGCCGCGCGCCAGCGCTTCTCCGATCGCGGCCAGCTCGGCGCGGCGGGCGATGAAGGGCGTCGTCGAGCGGGGCAGCAGCGGCATCCTTCGAGTGTACGCAGGCCGACGGCGGGCGCGCGAGGCCGGGCGCACCTCAACCGCCCAGCAGGCTGCGGATGCGGCCCTTGATCCGGCTGTCGCGCAGGTCGCGGGCGAGGATGGCGTCGATCACCGCCCGCGCGGCGGGGTCGGGCTGCACGAGCAGCCGGTCGACGACCCGATCGAGGCTCGACTCGGCCAGGGTGCCGTCGGCCACCGCGCCCGCCAGCCGCTGCAGCTCGGCGGCGCTCAGGTGACGATCGCCGAGCGAGGTCAGCGCCCGGCCCTGCACCCGGGCGTCGCCGTCCACCGCCAGATCGACCAGGGTCGCCCGCGCCGCGGGGCCCTCGATGCGGCGCAGGGCGGCGGCGGTGGCGTGGCGCACGGCGGGATCGGCGTCGGCGGCGAAGCCGGCGATGGCGGCGGCGTGCTCGGGGCGGGCGGCGTTGCCCAGGGCCCGCAGCCGCACCGCGCGGGTGGTGGGATCATCGGCGGCGAGGGCCTCGTCGAGCAGCCCGGCGGCCAGAGCGCGGCCGGCCTCGCCCAGATCGGGTCCACGGGCCGCGGCGCCAGCGGCGGCGCCCAGAGCCAGGGTGGCGGCTGTCTGCCCCTCGGGGCCCGGGGCGCGGTGGCGGGTCGCGAGCCAGTCGAGCGTCTGGCCGTCGGGGCGCGTGAGCAGCCCGGCCCGCTGATACAGCACCGCGTAGCCGTCGGTGGCCCGGGTCGCCTCGCTGTCGAGCGCCCCGCGCAGCGCGGCCTGCGCCTCGGCGGTGCCGGCGGAGGTCAACAGGTCGAGGGCCAGCGCCCGCGCCACCCGGGTGCGGCCCGGCGCGCCGGCGAACGCACCGAGCCACGCGCAGAGGGCGGCGTCGGTGCGCAGCAGCGCGGTCAGGCGCCACAGCGTGCGGTTGTGCTCGGGCAGGCGGCCGCCGACGGCCTGCTCGATCATCGCGCGGGCCTGCGCGGCGTCCAGGTCGCCGATGCGCTCCCGCAGGGCCTGGGCCCGGGGATCGCCCACCGTCGCCGGCGCGCCGAGGCGGGTCGCGACGCCCAGCCGCGGCGTCGGCCGGTCGGCTGCGGTCTCGACGGCGATCAGTACGAGCGCGGTGTGGCTCTCGGCGTCGAGCAAGAGCGGCCCGCCGCCAGCCGCGCGGGCGCTGATGGCCTCGTCGGCGGTGAGGCGCACGATGCGCCCCTGCTCGACGGCGAAGCGGGCCCGGCTGTCGGTGGTCTGGTCGGCGGCGATACGCACCGCCTGCAGCGCGTAGTCGTCACGCACCCGGTCGAAGCCGTCGGCCGCGCGCCGATAGCGGGCGCGGGCCTCACCGTGGGCGGTGGTCTCGCTGGCCTGCCACGTACCACCATCGCCCAGCCGCACCTGCGCCTCGCTGAGCACCAGATGCACCGCGACGTGCAGCGCCTGCGGCGCGTCGGCCGGCAGCTGCACGCCGACGATCTCGCCGTCGGTGGCCATCGAGACCACAGCCTCCGGCCCGACGAGCGAGGCGCCGTCGAGCAGCGACTGGCCCTGCACCCGGATATCGGCGGCGGTCAGCGCCTCGAAGCGCAAGGCGAAGCGCTGCACCCCATCGGCCGGGGCGAGGCCGCGCAGCACCAGCTGGCCCTCGATGCGGGCGTCGGCGGTCATCTGCGGCGCCTGACCGCCGCCCGCCAGCTCGGGCACGGCCACCCGCTGCCGGCTGCGGTGCTCGAGGTCGTAGCGCAGGGCGACGCCTTCGGCGAAGCGCAGCCGTGGGCCGACGCCGTCGTCGGGCGGGCTCCAGGTGACGGCGGTGTAGAGACCGACGGCGGCGGCGAGAGCGACGAGGGCGAGCAGGGCCTTGGTGACGGGGTTCATGGCATGGCTCCGATGACTTGCGCGATGGCAGGCATGACTCAAAACAACACTCAACGCATGGCATGCGCCACATAACACATGACATATGACATATGACACATGGCACATAACATCCGAGAGGCATCCGATCCGACCGCCCACCGCAGCGTGAGCGGCCGTCGTCCGATGCCTCTCAGAGCTGGTCGCGCAGGGTCTCCAGGGCGCCGTAGGCCGCTTCGAGCGAGGCGATGGGCATGTCGATGCCATGGTCCATCAGGCTCTTGGTGAAGCGCGGGCCGTTCCACGAGAAGAGCGTCGCCTCCCACTCCTCCCACAGCACCCGCAGGTAGGCCGCCACCCGACCCGAGAGGAAGCTCACCACCAGGTCGAGGCTCGAAGACAGGCGCAGGGCCAGCTCGTTGTGCGCGTTGATGCCCAGGGTCAGCGAGACGTCGAAGGGCAGGTCGATGCGCAGCAGGGTCAGGTAGACCTTGACCCCCGCCTCGGCCACCACCGCGTTGACCGTCGCGCTCGCGAAGCCTTCGACCGCGGCGTAGGGCGAGACCTTGCCGGTCAGCGCGAAGAGGTCGCAGGTGGCCTGCGCGGCGAAGGGCACCTCGAAGTCGACGGTGTAGTCGACGCCGATGCGCCCGGCGACGCCGCCGGCGATGGTCACCGGCACGAAGCCGATGGTGAAGGTGGCGCCGGCGCTGACCAGGGTGCCGCCCTCGCTCCACTCGTCGCGCATGACGTTGAAGCCGTCCGACCAGTCGAGGTCGAGGTCTGCGCCGACCACCTCGATGCCGAGCAGCTCCACCTCGAGGCGGTTGGGGTCGACGCCGGCGGGCAGCTGCAGGCGGTCGGCCTCGCCGGCGTCCTTGGCGGCGTCGTAGAGCCGGGTATGCGCCGCGGCGTGCACCAGGCTCTGCGAGAAGAAGAGCGCGGTGGCGTCGACATCGAAGTGGGCGTAGGCCTCGGGGCGCAGGTCGCAGCGATCGGGGTCGTCGGCGTCGGCGTAGGTCGAGAACTCGCCGATGGCCCAGCCGAAGCCATAGCTCGCGGTGATGTTGAAGTTCTCGTCGCCGAGCATCGTGCTCTCGCCGGTGCTGCCCTGCAGCTTGAGCTTGCCGTCGGGGGTGATGGCGTCCTGGCCCAGCGCGTCGACGACGACCTTCAAGATGAGCTGCTTGTGCGACTCGAAGCAGCGGAAGTACTGCTCGACGGCGGTGGTGCTGGCGCTCCAGCGGTTGCAGTCGGCGCAGTTGGCCTGGCCCGTGGTATCGGCGTCGCCGGCCAGCAGGGCGCCGTCGGCGGCGAGCAGGCAGGTGCGGGCGGCGCCGTCGAGCTCGATACCGGGATAGGGCCGCAAGCCGTTCTGGGGCACGCCCAGATCGTGGCCGTCGAGCCGGCCGAAGCCCTCGGGGGTATTGTCGACGCAGTAGGTGTAGTCGTCCTCGCGCTCGGTGCTGTACAGCGCGAGCACCCGCTGGGCGAAGCGGCGCGGCGACCAATCGCAGGGGGTGATCACATCGGCCTCGAGGCAGCCGGCGGCGCGGGCGTCGAGCAGCGCCTGCTCGATCCGGGCGTCGATGCGATACAGCCGGTTCTGCAGGGCTTCGAGATAGGCCGGGCTGCCGACGCTGACCGGGGTGCCCAGCGCGTGGGTCGGATGCGGCGCGGCGCTCTGGTAGGCGGTGTAGCTCGGGCTCGGCGGCAGGGCATAGGAGACACCGCGCTGCATCGGCGCCGGCGGCTGGTTGATACCCATGGTGCCGAGGTCGGCCCGCGCCAGCCGGGCGGCGCGCTGACCCGCGAGCTGCGCCGAGATGGGATCCCCCGCCATCAGCTGCATCTGCACCGACGGGTCGAAGAGCGCGTCGGCCACCTCGTCGGGCAGCTCGGCCTCGATCTCGGCCTGCTTCGCGCTCCACCAGGTGATGATGTCGCCGACGGCGCGCGCCCGCTGGTAGAGCAGCTGCTCGAAGTCATCGACGCGCTGCTCGCCCATGGCGAGGTGCTCGTCGAGGTAGCCCGCCGCCTGCAGGTCGTCGCTCATCTGCTTGTGCCAGGCCCACGACTCGACGTGGGTCACCGCGGCGCCGTCGACCAGATCCTGCCAGAGCGTATCGTCGCAGAAGACCGGCCCGGCCAGCGCGCTGCCGCACGACCCCTGGAAGCGGGCCTGCTGGCCGATGGCGACCGCGGCGTCGTAGGTCGCCCGGGCGTCGGCCCGATCGTCGGCGTCGAGCACGCCCACCATGTACAGGCCGTTCTTGGGCTGCGCCTCGCCGGGGAAGGTGATCTGCGGCTCGAGCAGCGCGCCGTCGCGGGCGGTCTGCGGCTCGCCGGCGATGCCCCGGGTGCCGATGGCCGACTCGGGCACGACCCGCAGGTCGGGCTGGTCGCCGCGCCGGCGGCCGCCGAGGCGGCGCACGGTGCCTTCGTCGTATGCCACCCGGAAGATCGAGCGATAGTCATCGCCCAGACCCATGATGGCATCCTCGAAGCGGCTGTAGTCATAATAGCGCTCGTAGACATACTCCCGGCAGCTGTCGACCGCGATGCCATTGTCTTCCCATGCCATGCGGGCCAGCGCGTCGGCCAGGGCCGGGCTGAACCAGCCGCCGCCCTCGCTGCCCGGCGCGTCGCTCGACGCCCGGGTCCACTCGCGGGAGACGTGGCCCTGGTAGTGGGTCGTGCCGCCGACGAAGCGCTGGCCCTCGCGGCCGTAGTGGCCCTTGCTGACCACCCGCACGCCGTCGTCATCGGCGACGTTCTCGGGCAGCACGACCTCTTCGAGCGACTCGACCGGGCTGGCGCCCTCGGTGGCGGTGCCGCACTGCGAATCCCCGCGCAGGGCGTCGAGGTGCTGCCCGCTGACGTCGCCCGCGATCTCCGCCTCGCGATAGACCAGCCAGCGCGGCGCCTCGAGCTGGCCGCAGGCGCTGCTCATCCAGGCGTCGTCCTCGCACTGTTCGCGGGTGGGCTCGAGATCAGCGCAGGCGTCGGCGCAGGTCGCGCTGCTCGGATCGTCCAGCAGGCGCTGCCGCTCGACGCGGCCGCACCAGGCATTGTTGAGCCAGTCGGCGTCCTGGCACTCGGCGACGCTCGGTCCGCCGGCGCAGATGTCGACCGCCTCGGCGCCGAAGCCGCCGGGCACGATGGCCGCCGATGACTCGGGCGGCACCAGCAGGGTCGAGGCGAGGGCGACGGCGCAGATGCGAAGCAGGGTCTTCATGGTCTCTCCGTTCGTGAAGCCGCGTCGGGGCGGCGGGTCAGCGAAAGCAAGGAGAGACTAGCGAGCGAGCGGGCGGCCCACGGGGCCGATCGGGGCGCGAAACGTTAATCGACCGTTAATGCTGCGGCGAACCGTGAAACGGCGCGGGCGGAGCCCGGCCACGCACCGTCACGGGCGTATCTCTACGTAACTCACCCGATGTCGGCCGCGCGGGATGGGCGCACCGTGGGCGCACACAATCACGGGAGGCATCGATGAACGAGGTAGAGGTCGCCGCGAGCAGCATCGGCGATTGGATCATCACCAAGGGGCTCTCGCTGCTCGGCGCCATCCTGGCCGCGGTCGTCATCTGGGTCGTGGGCAAGTGGCTCGTCGGCGTCGCGCGCCGGCTCGTCACGGCGACGATGACCCGACGCAAGGTCGACGATACGCTGATCCGCTATACCGACTCGGCGCTCGACATCCTGCTGACCATCGTCCTGATCATGGCCATCCTCGGCTGGTTCGGCGTCGAGACGACCACCTTCGCCGCGCTGATCGCCGCGGGCGGCGTCGCCATCGGCATGGCCTGGTCGGGCCTGCTGTCGAACTTCGCGGCGGGCGTCTTCATGATCGTGCTGCGCCCGTTCAAGGTGGGCGACTTCGTGCAAGTGGCCGGCAAAATGGGCACCGTCGAAGAGATCGGCCTCTTCGTGGTGACCATCAACACCCTCGACAACGTGAAGACCATCCTGGGCAACGGCAAGGTCTTCGGCGATACCATCCAGAACTTCACCGCCAACCCCACCCGCCGCGTCGAGCTGGTCGCGCAGCTGAGCCACGACACCGACGTGCGCGACGCCATCCAGCGGCTGCAGGAGAAGCTGAAGGCCATCCCCAACGTATCGACCGACAACCCGCCCGAGGTGGACGTGCTGACCTTCACCCTGGCCGGCCCGGTGCTGGCGGTGCGGCCGTACACCCACAACGACCACTACTGGCAGGTCTACTTCGATACCAACCTGGCCATCCGCGACATCGGCGGCGAGGCGGGCTACTCGGTGCCCGAGCAGCACTTCCAGGTTCAGACGATGCCCGTCGCGCCGAGCAAGGCCAGCTGACGCCCTTCGGCCGCTGGCGGCTTCTCAGTCGCTGGCGGCCTTGAAGAAGACCCGCAGCCCCACCAAGAGCACCGCCACCGAGATGAGGCCGCACAGGCCGCCCCAGAACCAATACGGCAGGAAGAGCGCGTCGCTCATCTGCTGCACGTCGGATGGCATCTGCCCGTTGGCGGTATTGGCGTACTGGGTGAAGAGGTAGTCCCCGCGGGAGAAGACGCTCAGCGCGAGCTGCACCGCCAGGAAGACCACCGCGACCTGGCTGACCCAGGGCTTGCCCTTGACGGCGATGGCGAGGCAGATCGCGGCGGTGGCGCCGACGAAGGCCACGCCGAACCAGTTGCGCACCACCAGCACGACGGCGAGCGCCAGCACCACGCCGAAGATCGCCAGCGCGATGCGGGCGCCCTTGGGGGTCCGGCCGACGATGAAGCCGATGCCGCCGATGAGCGCGGGGCCGACGAGCCCGCCGGCGCTGATGAAGGCCTTGGCGAAGCGCCCGAAGGCCCCGCGGGAGTAGGCCACGCCCGATCCGTCGGCGAACATCTCGAAGCGGTCGAACTCGCCGCCCATCATGATCGCGGCGACGCCGTGCCCCAGCTCGTGCACCAGGGTCGACAGCAGCATCAGCGGGTAGCCGATCGTCCGCCCGTAGGGGATGACGTGGTACAGCAGCACGGTCACGATGATGCTGCCGACGAGGAAGGCCGCCGCCTGGTCGCGATGGCGGGCGATCTCGGTCGTCTGGCCGGCAGACGCGTCGCTCATGATCGCTTCCCGGGCTTGGGCTTGCTGCGGCTGATCACCCGCACCTGGGCGAACTGCCGGTGCCCGGCGATGCCTTTGTGATAACCGAAGCCGCTCTGGCGCGCGCCGACCCACGGGGTGCCGAAGGCGCCGCCGACGCCGCGGTTGATGCCGACCATGCCCGCGTCGAGCCGGTCGGCGACCGCCGCGGCGCGCGCTTCGTCGCCGCCGAAGACGATGGCCCCGAGGCCGTAGGGCGTGTCATTGGCCAGCCGCACCGCCTCGTCGTCGTCGGCGACGCGGATGACGCAGGCCACCGGGCCGAAGGTCTCCTCGCGGGCGATGTCCATGGCGTGGGTGACCCCGTCGAGCACCGCCGGCTGCAAGAAGGCCCCCGGCCCCGCTTCCCCGCCGCAGAGGCGTCGGGCGCCGTCCGCTTCGGCCGCGGCGAGCTGGCGCAGCACGTGGGCCCGCTGGCGCTGGTTGACCATCGGGCCGATGCGCACGCCGTCTTCGGTGCCGTGGCCCACCTTCATCTTGCCGGCCTCGGCGACGAGCGCGTCGACGAAGCGGTCGGCGATGGCCTCGTCGACGTAGATCCGCTCGGTCGAGACGCAGACCTGCCCCGCGTTGCGGAAGCTGTTGCGGGCGGCGAAGCGCGCCGCGCTGGCCACGTCGGCGTCGTCGAGCACGACCAGCGGGTCCTTGCCGCCCAGCTCGAGGATGATCCGGGTGAGGCGGCCGGCGGCGGCGGCCATGATCGACTGTCCGACCGCGCGGCTGCCGGTGAAGGCGATCAAGTCGACGTCGGCGGCGACGAGCGCTTTGCCCTGGGCGTCGGCGCCGTGGGCGATCTGCAGGACGCCGTCGGGCAGGTCGGCCCCGAGCAGGTCGACGTAGGCCTGACCGGTCAGCGGCGTCTCTTCGCTGGGCTTGAGGATGACCGTATTGCCCGCCATCAGCGCCGGCAGCACCATCCAGTGGGGCATGCTGAACGGGAAGTTCCACGGGGTGATCGCCGCGCAGACGCCGAGCCCGTCGTAGCGCATCTCCGAGCGGGTATAGGCGTCTTCGACCACCTCGGCGGTGAAGGCCTCGACCATCTCGTCGAGCTCTTCGATCAGCCCCTTGCCGGTGTAGCGCACCTCGCCGACGCCTTCGGCGAGCGGCTTGCCCATCTCGCGGGTGAGCTGCAACCCGACGGCCTCGGCGGCCTCGATCATCCGGCTGGCGGCGCCTCTCAGCGCGTCGCGGCGGCCCGTGGGCCCCAGCGCGGCCCACGCGGGCTGCGCGGCGCGGGCGCGGGCGACCATGGCGCTGATCTCATCGACCGGCGTGATCGGCACCTCGCCGACGGGCTGGCCGTCGGCCGGGTCGAAGCTGACGAGGGTGGCCATATCGTCCTCCTGACGGGCTCTGGCGCGCCGCAACCGGCTGCGCAGGCAGGGTGCCATCATGGCCGCGGGCGCTCAACCGCGCTCGACGGCGATCGACCGCGATCTACCGCGCCTTGCGCTCGGCGAGCACCGCGACGAGCACCGCCCGCACGCCGCGCTGATCGAGCCCGCGCAGCGCCTGGGCCGCCGCGGCGACCTCGTTGTAGCCCAGGGCCATCAGCGTCGGCTTGGTCAGCGGGTACTCGAGCTCGGTCTTGAGGATGCGCCGCAGCAG
The DNA here is from genome assembly GCA_030427205.1 of bacterium. Classification (GTDB taxonomy): domain Bacteria; phylum Myxococcota_A; class Bradymonadia; order UBA7976; family UBA1532; genus JACKDM01. The sequence goes on from JAUHXC010000038.1 coordinate 49,280, forward strand.
GTTCTCGAGCTGCGGCGTCGGCACGTCGACGAGGCCGACGTTGAGGGTGCGATAGGGGTCCATGGGGGCTCCGAAGAGGTGTGAGGGTCAGACGCCGGCGGCCGCGGCGAAGACGAGCTGGGCGCCGAAGTAGAGCGGCACGCCCCACAGCCGGTTGCGGAAGCCGCCGTTCTTGAAGCGATCGACGCCCACCGAGATGTCGGAGGCGACGAACAGCGTGGCGGCGATCGGCTCGCGGATGTCGCCGGCGGCGGCGTAGGTGCCCACCGACAAGGCGGCCATCGAGCAGATGACGACGATATAGGCCACCACCGGCGCCTGCAGCAGCCGCGGCACGTCGGGGCTCAGCCAGCGGTGCACGACGACCCCGAAGACGATCAGCGGCGCCGCGGCGATGGCCACCGCGCCCAGGTCGACGCCGCGCACGGCGAAGGCGACCGAGTAGGCCACGTGCCCCAGCAGGAAAGCGCCGAGGCCGGCGAGAAACGGCAGCCCGGTCGACCGCGGGATGAGCAGGATGTCGCCCAGGGCCGACAGCGAGAGCCCGACGATGACCGTGATACCGAAGGCGTGATGATGCGCGTCGACCATGAACGCGGCGCTGATGAACGCCGCCGAGGCCAGCGGCTTGAACAGCCACTTGAGCCGCTGGTCGTGGCGCCGCTCGCCCCACAAGAGCCCGACGGTGCACACCGCGCAGACCGCGGCGGCGATGTGATAGCCGGACATCAACTCTCCTCTCGTCGGGCGTCGCGGCGGGCGCGGAACGCGTCGATGCGCACGATCTTGCGCTCGAGGCCCGCGCCGATGCGCGCCTCGTGCCAGCCGATGACCGCGGGCGTCGCGCCGTCGGCCAGCTCGCGGATCAAGCGCCCGCGCTGACGGGCGGGCGAGGCCTCGGGCGCCTCGTGGATGGCGGCAGCGGCCTCTTCGGGGCCGACGAGCACCGGCGCGATGCCCGCCGCCTCCATCTGCGCGACCGGGCCGTCGACCAGCTCGTGGTAGCGCAGGTCGATCTTCTTGCGCACGGGGTGGGTCGCGCCGGCGGCGGCGGCCTCCATCAGATAGCGTTTGCTGATCCAGTCGATCCGGCCGACGAGGCCGCCCGGGTCGTCGGCGAGCGTATCGAGCGCCTCGCCCCACAGGCGCACGACGTCGTGGGCCTCCATCGACGCCGCGGGGTGATCGGCCAGCCAGGCCCGCGCCCGCTCGAGGTACCAGCGCTGCAGCTCGATGGCGGTCAGCGTCCGGCCGTCGCGGGTCGCGACCGCCGCGGCGAGCGTCGGGTCGTCGGTCAGCGCGTGCAGCGCGGCGATCGGACGCCGCAGTCGGGGCGCGTCGTGCAGCGCGCCGGCCTCGGCCATGTCGAGCACCAGCAGCGTGGTGCCCAGCTTGAGGTACTCGGCGACCTGACAGCGGTTGGCGTCGGCCAGCCCGAGCTGCATGCGCTGGCGGCGGGCGAAGAGCCCGGGCAGGCCCGAGGCGTCGAAGACCAGCAGCCGCTGCAGCCCCTTGAGGTGGTTGCCGGTGTCGAAGATCGCCCGGCCGACGGGCGCCGCCGAGCTGCGCATCAGCCGGCGGATCGACGGCGCCTTCTCGCTGAGCAGGAACCGCCCGTCGGGCTCGACGGTGCCGGTGCCGCTGACGATCGGGCGGCTGACGAAGAAGCCGGCGGTGGTCTGGCGGATGGTGCGAAACGCGCACAGGCGCAGCAGCCACGCGTAGGGCAGCACCGCGGGCATCGCCAGCAGCATGTCGAGCCAGCTCGCCAGCCGGGTCATGATCCGCTGGGCCCGCTTCTCGGGATCGCGGGCGATCACCGTGAAGATGTCGGGGCGATCGAGCCCGCGCAGCTGCACGTAGATGGTGTCGATGATGATGCCGGCGACGCCGACGACGAAGATGAGCAGGATGAGCGCCACCAGGATCATCCAGCAGACGAGCACGTCGACCAGCATCACCGGCACCAGCAGCGCCAGCCCGAGCCGGTAGAGCCACAGCATCGGCCCGCGGGCCAGCTCGGCCTCGAAGTTCTCCTGCACCCCGTAGACGTTGCCCTCGGCGTCGCGGCCGTTCTTGAGCAGGCCCAGCGCGCCGGGGTGGCCGTCGAGGCGCAGCCGGGCGGCGGCGTCGGGCAGGGCGTCGGCGAGCAGGGCCTCTTGCGCGCGTTGATAGAGCAGCAGCTGCCCCGGGCCGCGGCACTCGGGCGTGCTGGCCTCGATCAGGCCGCCGTCGGGGTCGGTGGGCGAGCGCTCGAAGTACAAGCCGCCGCCGTTGGCGGTGAAGAGCTGCTCGTGGGAGTAGCGGCGCCGTCCGGGCAGGGTCGCGACCCGCGCGCGGACCACCGCGGCCACCGCTTCGAAGATGACGTGCTTGTCCGGCTGCCGGTCACCCGGGGCGGATGGGCTGAAGCGAATGGCGTATTCGGTCTCGAGGCCGGCGAGCCGGTCGAGCACGGCGGGGCTCCGTTCGTCGGCCCGGAGGGGCTACTCGCCGCCGCCGGGCACCCGGGTCTCGCGCAGGTAGCGCTCGGGCGCGGTGCGCGCGTCGGCGGCGACGCGGCGCACGATCTCGGCGAGGGCCTGCTTCTTGGGGGACTCGGTCGGGGTCTGCTGAGGGCGGGCGAAGGCCAGCGGGCTGTGCATGATACACCTCGTGGTCGGTTGACCGTCGCGGTCGGTGCGGGCAGCATACCACCGCTCGGGTAGCGCAGACGAGCCTGTCTGCGCCGTAGAGGAGATACCACATGCGCGCATTCGTCGCAGGGGCCACCGGCTTGACCGGTCGATCGGTGGTCGAGGTCGCCGTGCAGCGCGGCCTGGAGACGGTGGCCCACGTGCGCCCCGACTCGTCGCGGCTCGCCGAGTGGACCACCCGCTTCGAATCGCTCGGCGCCCGGGTCGCTACCCATCCGTGGACGCCGGACGGCATGCAGCGCGCCATGGCGCAGCACCGGCCGACCCACGTCTTCTGCCTGCTCGGCACGACGGCGAAGCGGGCCCGGGCCGGAGACGGCGACTATCGGGCGGTCGACTTCGGGCTGACGGTGATGCTCATCGACGCGGTGAAGGCCGCCGGCCTCGAGTCGACCCGGGTGATCTATCTGTCGTCGCTGGGGGCCGACAAGCCGCGCGGGGCCTACCTGCAGGCCCGGGCCGACGTCGAGGCCCACCTGCGGGCCAGCGGCCTGCCCCACACCATCGCCCGGCCGTCGTTCATCGTGGGCGATCGCGATCGGGCGCGGGTCGGCGAGACGGTGGGCGCGGCGGTGGCCGACGCGCCGCTCAAGCTGATCGGCTGGCTCGGCGGGCGCCGCACGGCCGATCGACTGCGCTCGATCGACGGCCCGACCCTGGCCGCCGGGCTGGTGCGCGCCGCGCTCGACCCGCAGGCCGAGGGCGCGGTGCTCGACAGCGCGGACCTGCGCTGAGCCGACGCGCCGCCCGCCATCCCCCGCCGATCAGGGGCAGACCGGCGCTGGCGGGGGATCGCAGCCGCCCTCACCGGTGCCGTCCAGGGTGAAATAGAGCTGCGTGGCCGTTGTCGCGCCGGTCTGGTCGACCGCCCGCACGATCAGGCGCCCGTCGAGATACACGTCGCCGCACAGGGTCTCCGGATCGAGATCGTGCACGGCGTGGGCCCAGGGCAACAGCGCGCGGGAGCGCCCGGCCACGCCGTCGACCGGCTCGAAAGGCAGCGGGCACGACGGCGCAGACGCGTTGGGCTGGTAGACGATCAGCGCGACCTCGGCCGGGCCGCCGTCGGTCGTGTCGACCTGTACTTCGACCGCGCCGGGCAGGCCCGGCGTCACCGTCGGTCGTCCGCCGACCAGCCGGAGCATCGGTCGGGCCGGCGGCGCCTCGAGCGGGCGCGCGGTGCGGACGAAGCGCACCCCGATCGTGGACCTCTCACTGCCAGGGGTGCGGACGCTGCGGCACAGCGGCCGGCCGGGCCCGCCGCGGTCGCCTCCACGGGCCACCCGATCACCCACCCCCACCGGGCCCCACGGGTCGCGCGTCGCACGATCCAACGCTACGAAGTGCCCCGCGCTGTCGGCGAGCCACTCGTCGACGTTGTCCCCCATGCCATGCAGCCCCCAGGCGCTCGGCGCGCCGTCACGCACCGGTCGACTCGAGACGCCCCAGGCGGGCACGGCCTCGTCGGCGACGGCGCGCAGCCACTCGGCCTCGGAGGGCAGGCGGTAGCCATCGCAGACGGCCGGATGGCCGGGCCACGGCGCCGGCTCGCCGTCGAGAAGGCGGTCCGGCCAGAGCAGCGTACTGTGTGCCCGTCCGCCTTCGATCTGGCCGTCGCAGATGAGCCCCTCGCCCACCATCGCGCCGGCGCCCGGCAGGCCGGTGCATTCGGCGAGCAGGTCGGTCGGATAGCACGGCGTCAGGCCCTCTTCTTCGGAGAGCACGTTGGCCAGCCACAGCGCCTCCCACCAGTTGATGTTCTGCACCGGGCAGTCGCCGTCGGTGTCCCGATCGCGGCAGATCGGCGCGTTGGGCTCCTCGGCGAGATCCGACGGCGTCGGGTTGGCGCCCGGCGCGGCGAGCCGCCGCATCTCCACCGCGGCCTTCCAACGGGTGCGGCTCACCTCGGCGTCCATCATCAAGAAGCCCCGCGAGACCTGCGCGGCGGCCGGCGGGAAGTTGTGGGTGCCCGGGTCGTCCGCCGAGCCGATGGTGACCGGGCCCGGGGCGATGTAGACCCAGCCGTGGGGCACGACGGTGCCCGCGGGCGCGGCGTTGCACGGCGGAGGCCCGTCGGGGTCGCCCTCGCACAGCACATCGGCGCAGTCGGGGTGGTCGGCGCGGCCGTCCCCGTCGTCGTCCGACCCGTCGCAGCCGGCCCGCAGCCGCAGCCCGCGGCTGACCCGGCGGCCGGCGCCATCGGTCAGGGCGACGATGATCATATGCGGCCCGCTGCCCTCGGGGCCCGGCGCGGCGTTCGCCTCTGCCAGCACCTGAGCCAGCCGGTCGAACGTGATCAGCAGCTCGGCCCGGGCGCCGACCGCATCGATGGTGGCCAGCTCGAGGCTGCGCTGACGCCGCCAGAGCCAGGCGGTGGCCGTGAGCCGCAGGTTGGCCGGGTTCTCCACCTGAAGATCCAGCCGCCACTGCCCGGCCTCGACCGCCGGCGGACGGATCTCGGCGAGGTCGAAGCGCGGGCCCGGATCGCGATCATCGACCAACCGGAAGCCGACGCCGCGCGCCCGAAAGCGTGCGGGCGCCCGCGATGCGCGCGACGTGAGGCAGATCGCGCCCGCCTGCGAGCCGAGGCTCGACTCGGCGTCGATGCCCACCGGCCCCAGCGGGTCGACCAGGGGCGTCAGCGGGTCGTCGGGCTCGGCCGCCTTGGCGCCGATCGTATCGACGTGCTCGCTGACGTTGCCGACCATCTCGTACAGCCCGAACGGGTTGGCGGCGCCGGCGGAGACGCTGCGCACGACCGACCCTTCCCCGCACGCCTCCGGGTCGGGCGGGACGTCGTCCCCCGCCACGCCCCACCACACCTGGGGACACGCGAAGTCCGGCGCACCGCAGACGCACGGCCCGTCGAGGCCGCCCCCATCGAGCCGGGTCGGCACCGGAGACGTCCCGGCCCGGGCGCCGCGGGCCCATTCGGCGGCGGTCGGCAGGCGGAAGCCGTCGCGGCCGGGCAGCGGGTTGGCCAGCCGGGCCAACGCCTCGGGCGGGCACTGGAAGATCGAGTCCGGCGCCGGCCGCCCACAGGTCACATCACCGGGCGCGCAGCCGCAGCGCTCGCCGGCGTCGCAGCCGCCGCCGACGTGCCCGCTGCACAGCGCCAAAGCCCGCGGGTCGTAGCGCGGCTGGCGCATCTGGCTGCGCGAGAGGGCGTTGGCGTACCACAGCGCGTCGAGGCGGCTGACGAGGTCGATGGGCAGGTCGTCGCAGGCGTTCCCACAGCCGGGCGGAGCGGGCGGCACCTCGACCACGAACCCCGGGTCGGGCTGCTCGTTCTCCGCGTCCACCATCTGCCGCCACGCGCCCCGGGTCACCTCGGTGGCCTGCATGAAGACTCGCCGCTCGATGCGCACCGCGTACTGACCCTCGGCGATGTGCGGGCCCGGCGCGGCCGCGTTGCAGTCGGCGTCGCCGACCATGAAGTCACCCGGCGGCAGCACGACCCAGCCGGCGGGCACCTCGGTGCCACCCTCTGCCCCGTTGCACGGCGGGGTCGAGGGCCGCTCGTCCGCTGGACCACAGACCACACCGCAGCCCGGCACGCCCTCGTCGATGACCCCATCGCAGTCGTCGTCCAGGCCGTTGCATTGCTCGTCGATCGACGGGCCGGCCTGCGCCGAACAGGTCCGCTGACCCGCGCCGTCGCAGACCAGCGTGCCGTCGACCGTGCAGGCGCCGCGACCGACGCTGCACGCCCCGCCGAGTCCGAAGCCCTCGTCGGTCTCGCCGTCGCAGTCGTCGTCGACGCCGGTGCACGCCTCGGCCGACGGCTCCCCGGGTATCGCGTCGCAGATCGCAGCGCCCGACCCATCACAGACCCAGCGGCCATCGACCGCGCACGCGCCCTGCCCGGCGCCGCACGTCGTGCCCAGCGCGGGGAAGGCCTCGTCGATCGCGCCGTCGCAGTCATCGTCGATTTCGTTGCACAGCTCGGCGACCGGCCCGATATCGCCGGTGCACGGGCCGAAGGCGGCGCCGCCGTCCTCCCGCTCCCCGCACCGCCACCGCCCCCGCTGGCAGGAGCCGACGTCCACCGTGCCCGGCGGCCCGGTGTAGCACGCCTCCTCTTCGCCGATCGTGCAGGCGCAGACCGCGCCGGGCACATCGTCCACGGCGCCGTTGCAGTCGTCGTCGAGCCCGTTGCAGCGCTCACCGGCCGGCAGCACCGACTCGGCGCAGCCGCTCCACTGCCCGGCATCGCAGACCTCGATACCCGCGCGGCAGGGGCCGACCCCCTCGGTCGCTTCGGGGCCGGCGTAGCACGCGCGGATCATCTCTTCGTCGGTCTCGCCGTCGCAGTCGTCGTCGACGCCGTTGCAGCGCTCGACGCCCGGGACGCAGGCGGCGTCGAGCGGACCGATGTCGGGCAGATCGGGCGGAGGGATGCACCCCGCGAGGGCGAGCGGCGCGCACCAGGCCATCAGGAGCAGGGCGGCCCGCCACGATGGCATCGGCAGTGCTTCGGTCGGCGGCTGCCCGCGATTCGAGTTCATCGTGTCGGCTCCCCCGGGCCTCGCGGCGTCGCGCCCCCGGAAGTCACCAACGTCACCGAACCCTGCGACCGTGTCAACGTCGGTCAGCCGCACCGGAGCCAGACACTTGCACACTCCATGGATCCATGGAATAAAGCCGCATGACCGATGAGCACACCGTGCCCAGCCGCGACGACCACCACGTGCCCGACGACGTCCTGGCCCGGGTGGCCAAGATATTCTCCGCGGCGGCCAACCCCGATCGGCTGCGCCTGCTGGAGTGCCTGCGGGCCGGCGAGGCCTGCGTCTCGGGCCTCGCCGAGCACCTCGGCGAGCCGATCACCACGACGTCGAACCGCCTGCAGACGCTGGCCCGCGGTGGGCTGGTGACTCGCCGGCGCCAAGACCGCCACCAGTTCTACAGCCTGGCCGACGAGCACGTCGTCCGACTTCTGGACATGGCCCTGGAACACGCGGGCCACATCTGAACAACCCGAGAGGAGCACCCGAATGTCCTGCGAAACGCACCACGACCACGCCCATCAGCACGGCCCCGACTGCGGCCACACCGCCGTGCGGCACGGCGACCACGTCGACTACCTGCACGACGGGCACCTGCATCACCCGCACGGCGACCACGTGGACGAGCACGTGCTCGACGTGAACCCGACCAACCCCGCCGCGTGCACCCCGGACCACAGCTGCGGCGGCCACGCCGACGACCATGTGCACGGGCCCGGCTGCGGACATCCGGCGGTGCCGCACGGCGACCACGTCGACTATCTCGTCGACGGCCACCTGCACCACCCGCACGATGGCCACTGCGACCATCACGGCGCGCTGACCACCGCCTGATCGGCCCCCTCGGTCAGAAGGCGGCCATGCCCTTGAGCCCCGAGACGGCGCCCAGCATGCTGCGCTGCCCGGGCACGCTGTCCTTGAGCCAGCAGCGGTTGCCCAGCCCGGTGGGCTCGGTGGTCATCGTCCAGGCCACGCAGCGGCCCTCGTCCTCGCACGCCGCCTGACAGACCTGGGGGTCGGGGGTGCCCACCGCGAAGCTGCGGTAGTCCCGACCCGGGCGGTCGACGTTGTACTGGAAGCCGCGGCGCACGCCCGAGACCCCGATGTTGCTCGGCTGAGCCGGCCGCACCTCGTCCTTGAGCCAGCAGCGGCGGGTCGAGGTGTTGTACGTCCAGGCCTTGCACGGCGCGTCGCCGGCGCACTGGCGGGCGCAGGCCGTCGGGTCGGCCACGTTGCCGATCGAGCGGTAGTCGCCGCCGTTGCGGTCGTAGCCGAACTCGAGCCCCCGGCGGGCGCCGGTCGCGCAGCCCGCGCAGCTGCGCCCCAAACCGGCGCGATCCTTCAGCCAGCAGCGGTCGTTGCTGTAGACGTAGGTGTAGGCCTCGCAGCGGTTGTCGGCGGCGCAGCGCGCCTCGCAGCGCTCGACGGTGCTCTCGATGGTCACCGCGTAGTCATTGCCCGCGCGATCCATGCCGTACTCCCGGGTCGAGGGCAGCCCGCTGTGCATGTTCGGCGCCGGCACCGGATGCGGCACCGCGTCCTTGAGCCAGCAGCGGCCGTCGTTGCCGTTGTAGGTGAACGCCCGGCAGCGCTCGTCATCGTCGCACATGTCGCGGCACTGGTACTGCCGGTTGGGGCCGAGCACCGCCACCCGGAAGTCGTGACCCGGGCGGTTGAAGCCGGGCTCGATGGCGCCCATGTGCGACCGCATCGTGGCCTCGATACGCTCCTTGTAGATCTCGACCATGCCGAAGATGTCCTGCCCGCCGCCGCCGTAGCCGCTGTTGACGCCGACGAGCATGCCGCTGCCCCAGCGCGAGCCGAGGAAGAGCGGACCGCCGGAGTCCCCGGGGCACAGCGCGGTGCTGTCGCCGTAGCCGAAGGTGATCGCCCGCTTGCTGACGCTGCCGGTCTCGTCCGCCCGGTTCGTGCAGCCGAAGCCGAACGCGGTGACCTGCTCGTCGGCGTTCGGCCGGCGCCAGCCGAGCGTCGCCGGCCGGGCCACGTTGTCGGGCACCGCCGCCGAGAGCTGGGCCAGCGCGATGTCCCGCGAGCCGACGGCGTTATTGCCCGGGCCCGCCGGGTCGCCGTCGAAGCTCATCGTCACGTTGATGGCGTAGCGGTTGCCGCCCAGCCAGAACTCGCCGCCCTGGGGGTTGCCATAGCCCACGCAATGCGCGGCGGTGAGGATGTAGCGCGGCGCGACGAGCGTCGCGGTGCAGAAGCCGCCGCCGGGCGGCAGAAACAACCCGACCTCGGGCCGGGCGGTGGTCATGATGCCGCCGACGATGCCCTGCTCGATGCTGCCGATCTCGGGGGCGAGGCTCTCGCCGTCACGCAGCGGCTCGTCGGCGTGCATCGGGGCGCAGGCAGAGAGCGCGGCGGCGAGGCCGACGGCGGCGATGCGGGTCAGGCTGCGGGTTGCGCGGTGGGTGCGGTTCATCTCGGCTCCTTGTCGAAGTGGCCAGCTGGCCGGTTCGATCGGGGGTAGCCGAGCGCGGCGGGCGCCCTTTTTTTTCTGCGGCCGTTTTTTTCTTCGGGGACCATTCCTCCAGCGACCCACCGCCGAGCGCGGGCGTATGGGCGTCGCGCCGGTCCGGGTATGATGCGGGCCCTCGAGCCAGGAGGCCCCGTGCGCGAGATCGCCCGCTACCGCCGCGCGCTGCCCGTCGGCCTCGACCGCATGTTCGAGAACGCGCTCGACTGGCAGCACCTGCCGCACCTGCACCGCACCACCTTCACCGACGCGACGCTGCTCGACGAGGGCGACGACTTCTGGGAGGCCCGGCTGGCGCTGGCGGGCTTCGGGCCGCTGACCCAGGACGTGCGGCTGACCCTCGACCCGGCGACGGGCGTCTGGGTCTCGGAGGTGCGCGCGGGCGTCGCGAAGGGCATGGTCATCCACACCACCGCGATCGCCGAGGGGCCGCGCGCGATCACCGTCGACGTGCGCTTCCGGGTGCCGGGGCGGCGCCCGTGGAACCGCTGGCTCGGGCGGCGCATGGTCGAGACCTATCGGGTGCTCTACGACGAAGACGAGGCGATGATGGTCGAGCGGCAGGCGCAGCTCGACCGCCGCCGTACGGGGGCCGACGGGCCGGTGCGCCTGGGCACCGAGGCCGAGATCGGCCGACCGGGCTTCAGCTTCGCCCACCGCGGCCGCACATTCGCCGTCGCCCGGGTCGACGGCGCCTGGATCGCGTGGTCGACGCTGTGCCCCCACTGGCTGGGTCCACTGGGCGGGCAGGCGCCGGTCGACGGCTGCGTCGAGTGTCCGTGGCATGGCTATCGCTTCGACGTGCGCACCGGGCGGTGCCTGGACCATCCGCTGAAGCTGACGCCGGCGCCGAGGCTCAACCGGGATGCGGACGGGGTGTATTGGGCGGGCGCTGAGCCGCAGGCGGCAGACACATCGACGTGATGCTACATATGAACCAAACAACAACAAACGATCAGTATATAACGAAATCATTTGCGTTTCCTGACCATTCTGGGCGTACATGAGGATGTCCGAGAGAGCCTCCCGGAGTTCATCGTGCCCACGCTCCGACCTCCCAGGCGGGCGCCCCGCGCCATCATCGCGGCGCGCTTTCACCGCGTGCTGACCGCGGCGCTGCTGCTCAGCGGCTGTCTGCAGGGCGCCGACGAGCACCCGGCGCTCGGCGAGGTCTGCAACGGCCTCGACGACGACCTCGACGGCCGCACCGACGAGGCCGGCTCCAGGCTTTGCCCCTTCACGGTCGAGATGTCCTACGCCACCGCCGCCTGCACGCCCGACGACCCGCCGGACGGCGGCGTCGGCCTGCCGTGCCGTATCGCCACCTGCGACGAGGGCCACCACGACCTCGACGGCCGCTTCGGCAACGGCTGCGAGTATGCGTGCCGCGTGGCCCACGGCGGCGTCGAGCGCTGCAACGGCCGCGACGACGACTGCGATGGCATCACCGACGAAGCCCCGACAGGTGCCCCGCGCGCCACGCAGCAGCAGGGCGTGTGTCAGGACGCCCTCCAGATCTGCTCGAGCGGGATGTGGGTCGATCCGCCGTACGCCGAGCGGCCGGGCTACGAGGCAGTCGAGGTGAGCTGCGACGACCTCGACAACGACTGCGACGGCGCGGTCGACGAGGGATATCCCCTCGCGGGCGCCGACTGCGCGGTCGGCGTCGGCGCCTGCGCCGTGAGCGCCGAATACGTCTGCACGCCCGAGGGCGACGGCGTGGTGTGTCCGGCGGTGGCGGGCGTAGCCAGCGACGAGCTCTGCAATGGCGTCGACGATGACTGCGATGGCACCCCCGACGAGGATCAGGCTTCGACGCCGTGTGTCTCCGATCTGCCCGGCCGCTGCGTGCTGGGGCATACCACCTGCGACGGCGGCGTATCCCGCTGCGCGCCCGATACCCCGGCGCTCGAGGCCGAGCTGTGCAACGGCGAGGACGACGACTGCGATGGAACCATCGACGAGGACGCGGACGGCGCCTGCCCGGGCTTCGCGATCAACGCCGACAGCGGCCTGGTCGAGTGTATCGCGGCCGCATGCCAGATTCGCGCCTGCAACGGAGACCGATGGGACGTGGACGGGCTCTACGCGAACGGCTGCGAGTATGCATGCACCGTCAACGGCGATGGTGTCGAGCGCTGCAATGATATCGACGACGACTGCGATGGTACGACCGACGAAGGCCTCGAGCCTCCGCCCGCCGATCTGCAGTTTGGTGTATGCGCTGGCGCGACCCGCGTCTGCGCCGATCGGTGGGTCGAGCCGGCCTATGGCGGTATCGCCGGCTACGAGCATGGCCGTGAGGCCTCATGCGACGGTCTCGACAACGACTGCGACGGGCGCACGGACGAGGAATGGCAGGGCGTACCCGATGGACAATGCGACGGCCTCGACGATGACTGCGATGGGCGGGTCGACGAGGACCGGGCGTGCGCCGAGACCGTCTGCGCCGCAGGCACGCTGCTGCCGCCGTGCAACGGCTGCCCCGAGGGCACGGTCGTACCGACCATCGGCCCGCTGGGCGGCGCGTGGGTCTGCGTGCCGGCCGGAGAGTTCCTGCTCGGCAGCCCCGACGACGAAGAGGGACGGTTCCTGGACGAAGGCCCGCAGGTGCCGATGGCCATCACCCGCCCGCTGCTGGTACAGACGCACGAGGTGACCCAGGTCCAGTGGCAGACCGCGTTCGATAACGCGCCGTCCGTCTACCTTGACTGCGGCCCCGCGTGTCCGGTGGAGTCCATCAACTGGTTCGAAGCGGTGGCTTTCGTGAACCACCTCTCGGTCGAGGCTGGCTTGGAGCCTTGTTATGCGCTCTCCGACTGCGTGCGCGCCCCCGGCGCAGACCTCGAGTGCGATCTGGCGGTCGCGCGAGCACCCGCCGACTGTACGGGCTATCGCTTGCCGACCGAGGCCGAGTGGGAATACATCGCACGCGGGGCTACCCAGACCCGCTTCTGGTCGGGCGAGGCCGAGGAGGACCTCGCCCGCGTCGGGTGGTACTTCGCAAACTCGGGCGGCCTGACCCACCCCGTGTGCAGCCTGCCGGTCGAGGCTCTACATCACCCGTGGGGCCTGTGCGACGTGCACGGCAACGTCTGGGAGTGGACCGAGTCGTGGTACCGCCCCTACCCGGAGCCGCCCGCCGATGGCGCCCGCCTGGCCGACCCAGTTGACCCGGCCGGCCCGCCCAACGGCGCCGGGCGCATCAAGCGGAGCGGCTCGTTAATCAACGACGCCCGTGTCGTGCGCACCGCCAACCGCGGGTGGCAGTTCCCGGGAGCCCGGGAAGGGGGCACCGGTTTTCGCCCCGTCCGATTCGCCGGCCCTCCCCCCCGAGCTCGGTGATGGGTCCTTGGTCCTTGAACAACAGGCGTGACGGACACCGCCGGCGCAGCCTGTCGCCGGACCGGTCCCCAAACCCCCCGCGACCGGTCACTGCATGACCCGCCGTCGGCCGGCGCCGTGCACGCGCGGCGCCCGGCGCCGTGACCGCAGCCGCACACCTGCGGCGCCGCGCGACCCGTCAGCCACGTCGGCGCTGGCGGCGATCGAACGGCGCCGCGACCCCGGCGCTCGCCAGAAATGCGCGGGCAACGGCGCCTCGACCACACGATCGGGAGACACCTCCTCGGCGATCGACGCCGCGACCGCGACGACGGCGCGCGGGTCGGCGGTGAACGGCAGCCCAACGGCGCCCGACCCCATCCGCTTCGCGGGCGCCGCGGACCGAAACAGCGCCCGACCCCCGCGCGGCGCGTTCGCCCGCCGCCCCGACCGGGCTGTCCGTCGCCCCGTGGCGTTCCGACAACCCGCCGACCGCGACCTCGGCCGCCCCGGTGGCCGCCGCCGACGCCGCGACCGCGCCATCGGCCGGCTCGGTGGGGATCAAATGGCGCTCGGACCGGGTCACCCGCCGCCGGGGCGGGGTTCGATCGGCGCCGAACGAGGCGCGCCTGGCCCACCCCGCGGCGTTCGATCAGCGGCCCGAGGGTCGCCCGACCCCGCCCGCGCGGGGTTCGATCGGCGCCTCCGCGGGCGTCGAGCCGCCGATCGAACGCCGCGGGCCGCTCGACACCGTGGTCGAGGCGTCGATCGCCAAGGGTCTGTCTCCCGCTCGTGTGGTCGAGGCGCCGTTCGCCATCGAGCCGGCAGGGGTCGGGCGCTGTTCCGGTCGTCGGCGCCCACGAGCCGGATCGCCCTCGGCGCTGTTCGGCTCGTATTGCCCCGCCGCCCGGCACCGGGGCCTGCTGCACCCGGCTTCTGCCGAGCGCGGCGGAGGGCGCGTGCCGGGCGTCGGCCTACGGCGCCGGACGGGTCGACACCGTGATGGTGTAGGGGCCGATGGCCGCGAAGGCGCTGAAGGTGGTCGCCGCGATGTGCACGATCTGGCCGGGGGCGATGGTCCGGTTCGCGACCCGGCTGCCGCGCGCGCCGAAGTCGTCGTCGCCCGCGATGCACTGGCCGGCGACCTCGGGCGCGAACGGGTCGCGGTAGAGCAGCAAGAAGCCATCGCCCGCCCAGGCGGCCTCGACGTCGATGACCTGATCGACCGCGGTGTCGTTGACCACCACGAATGTATCGTAGTGGTACTCCGCCGTGGGCTTCGGCGTGCAGTTCTCGCGGGCGCGGCGGAACAGCGCGTCACTGGCGTCGATGGATCCGGCGAACTCCAGAGCCGCGCCGGGCGCCGCGAGCGGGATCGGCACGTTCGCCGAGCGCTGCATCACCACCCGCTCCCAGCCCGCGTCGCCCTGCAACCCCACGTTCGCGCCGCAGCGCCAGTCGCTGTCGTCGTTGGTGTGCCAGCACAAACGCTGTGGGTCGTCGAGGTCGAGCGCGTCACAGTCGGCGCGCAAGATCCGGGCGCCCACCGGCGCCGCCTTCCCCGTCCCCTCCTGCGTCGCCCGCAGCGGTCGCGTCGACGGTCATCGCATCGGCCGCCTCGGGTGTGCCTGCTTCATCGCAGCCCGCTGCGCACACGAGTGCGCAGATGAAGCCCATCGTATCCTCCGTCGTCATCGTTCGTGATCGCGCAAGCGGGCGCATCAGCGTTGAGGTAATAGGCGCAGAGCGGCCCCAAAGTACGCAGCGATTTCTTTTCTCGCCTCGGCGCCCCCGGCAATACCAGCGGGATCTCCGACGTCTCCTCTCGACCGACCGGCGCGGGGCCATGGCCGTTGACCGACTCGATGCCCGCCGGCAGTCGCCCGCCATCGCCGACTGCAACTTCGGGTTCGGAGGCCGAGCGGCTCGGGGCGCCCTCGGCGCGGTAGGCAATTGCAGGGGCCGCGCCGGGGCCGCACGACGTCGCGTCCGAATGGACGACGTGCTTCCCGACGGTCCCCGAGATCGACGCGCGCGCCAGATGGATGGGTCGTGGTCTTCTGTCGTCGAGGCGCGGAGGCCCCAGCCGTCCGGGTCGAAGGCGCAGGACACGGCGACCTCGCACGGGCCGTCGTACGGACCGGCGATGGTGCACTGCGGCAGACCACGTGACCTGCCCTGCGCGACGGATCGAGCAGCGCGGCGAAGCGCGGCGGTGTGAGATGTGGGATCGGAGGGAGTCGAACCCTCACGGGCCAAGGCCCCACGCGGTTTGAGCGCGCTGCGTCTGCCGTTCCGCCACGATCCCGAAGCGGTGGATATAGGAGATGCGCACGCACGCGGCGCATGGCATGGGTAGGACCGGCGGGAGTCGAACCCGCATGGGCACTCTGGCCCCCCGGAGTCTGAGTCCGGCGCGTATCCCATTTCGCCACGGTCCCACAGGTGCCCCGAAGGGTGCCGTGCGCCGCGTGCGTGCGATGTGTACAGCCGGCGGGATTCGAACCCGCATGTCCCGATGGACGCCGGAATCTCGGTCCGGTGCGTATACCAGCTCCGCCACGGCTGCGTGGGGGCTCGACGAGCAATTCGTCGAATGAGTTTGATGGCATGGACGCGACCCATGGCATGGTAGGACCGGTGGGATTCGAACCCACATGGGCACTGCGGCCCCCCGGAGTCTGAGTCCGGTGCGTATCCCAACTCCGCCACGGTCCCATATGGGCCATGGGTCTCGTGTTCGCTGCGAGCGCCCGGTCACGCCGGGTGCGGTCTTCATCTCATGGTCCACCTCTCTCGATACTCATCGGGCCACGGGGCCGGATGCAATGCATGACTCAGCGATGGCTATCCCATCGATGGATACACCGTTCCTGTCCGCCCATGCCATGGCGGCAGGGCGCGTCGGGCCTCGTCCGGTCGTATTGCCGAGGGCGGGCTGTGTCGCCGGCGGCGTCGAGCCCCAGAAACACAAAACCCCCTCGGGCACGCGGCCGGAGGGGGTTATGTACGCAAATCAGGCACTTATGTGCCCAGTCGCGCCCCCTTCGGCCGGGTGGAAAGCAGCAGCAGAAGACGCAATAGACCCTCACCGCGCGGCGCGGTGCGCTCGACCGTGCAGTCCGAAACGGTGTCGGCGTGGTGCTGGGTGGTGCGAATCTTCATGATGGCTGGACTCTACGGATGTCATCGGGATGCGTCAAGAGTGATTCACAAAAAGTCTCGAAAAACATGCCATGCGATACCCGCGGGCTCAGGCGCGCTGCGGCTGGCGGTCGGGGCGGTAGAAGCGCATGGCGCGGGTGTAGAGCAGCCAGCCGACGTCCAGCACGACGATGAAGCCGGCGACGCCCATCGCGGCGCGGGCCCACAGCGGGCCGAGCAGCACCATCAGCGGCAGGAAGGCGACCTCGAAGAAGAGCAGGCCGAACATCCAGCGCTTCTTGAGGGAGGGCGCGAGCAGCCAGACGCCGACGAACATCGCCGCGTTGCCGCGGAAGGCGTCGTAGAACGGGGTCTGCAGCGCGCCGAGGATCAGCAGCAGGCCGGTGAGCTGCAGGCGGGCGAGGCGGCCGGCGGTGCTGTGGTCGTCGGGCAGGCGCCGACCGGCGCGCCAGGCCAGCGCCAGGATCGCGACGAGGTAGATCGCGCCGACGGCCCGGGCGATCGGTCGCGGCTCGTCGAGCAGGCCGAGGAAGCCCAGCTTGATGGGGATGCCGAACGGCGAGATGTTGATCGCCGCGCTCTCGGGGCGCACGAAGAGCCAGCCGAAGGCCTCGCCGCTCGCCAGCCGCGGCACGTGCACCGCGAAGAACTCGACGATGGGGCCGGTGCCGTAGAGCGCGACGGTCGAGAGCGTCAGGCCGAGCCCCCACAGCGCGGTGTAGCCGATGGCCCGCCAGCGCCCGCGGGCGGCGAGGAAGACGACGAGCAGGCCCGGGAAGAGCTTGGCGCCGATGGACCACGCGAGCAGCGCCGCCCCGCTGCGCTCGTGGCCCTGCTCGATGCGCACCATGCCCCACAGCGCGGTGGCCATCACCAGCAGGTGCGCGTTGCCGAACTGGATCTGCGACTGCACCGACAGCGTGATGAGGAACGCGGGCATCCAGCGGGCGAGCAGGGTGCCGTTGACGCCGCCGACCGCGCGCGTCGTCGCCCAGAGCGCGCCGATGAGCACGGCGAGGTTGAGCGCCATCCACACGGTGCGCGCGGTCGCGAAGTCGAGCGAGACCAGCGGCTCGAGGGTGGGCAGGAAGAGCGGCGGGTAGACGAAGGCGTCGATGTTGACCGCGTACAGCGGCACCCCGTGCAGCGCGCCGAGCGCGTCGGTGTAGATGCCCTCGGCGTAGATCGGCTGGTGCAGCGCGGCGAGCTTCACCCCGAGGTAGTAGGCCGAGAAGCAGCTGTGGCGGGTGTGGTCTTCGCTGATGGGCAAGGTCGCGAAGAGGTCGACCCCGGGGAAGAGCGCGTAGCCCAGCATGCGCACGCAGGCGAAGATCGCCAGCGCGATGAGCACGAGCTCGAGGCGGGTGGGCGGGCGCGGGCGATACCAGGCGAAGCGTCGGGGCATGGTGATCCACAGCGGGCGATCGGCTTGGCACGAGCCTACGTCGGTGTTCGGCGACCGGCCAGTCCGCGCGGTGAGAGGGCCCCATCCGACAAAATATCGTGGCCGTCCGGCCGACCGGAAAGGACGGCCCTGCGCCCGCCTAGAACGCTCCGAAGCACGCGCACCGCCGCCACGCAAAGGAGCCCCCGATGACCGCCTGCCCCATCTACGCCGGCCACCGTTCGACCCCCGACCCCGACGCCCCGCCGCAGCCCGTCGACGACCGACGCGCAGGCCTGGCGTTCGCCCATCGGGTCGAGCGGCTCTTCTCCAACGCCGGCTGGGGGATGCGCCTGGCGGCGTTGGAAGAGCTGTGGCGCATCCACGGCGCTGCGGCGCTGGAGCCGCTGGCGGCGGTGCGCCTGCCGGTGGACGTCGCGCTCGCGCTGATGGTCTTGTCGCCGCGCGCGCCGGATCGCCCACGGATGCACCTCTCGCCGCTGGTCGATCGGCTCGGGTCGCAGGCGGTGGAGGTGATCACGGCGCTGGTGGCCCTCGCGCGACGCAACGGGGTGCCCGACCCCACGGCGCTGGTGCGCCTCGCCGATCGCTGCGTCGGCGCGCGCGGCGCCGTGATGCAGGCCCTGGCCGAGCGGCCCGACGCCCCCGAGAAGCGTCTGCTGCGCTGGCTGCCCACCGCCGATCGTGCCTTGTTGCAAGCGCTGTCCGCCTGGCTCATCGCCCACGGCACCGCCTCGGCCCTGGGGCCGCTGCGGCTGGTGCGGGCCAGCGCCTGTCTGTCGCCCGAGGCCGGCGAGGCGCTGTCGACGGCGGAGGCGGCGATCCGGGTGCGGACCTATCGCGCGTCGGCGGGCCGGCTGGCCTGCGTGGCCCCCAAGATCGGCCGAGCGACCTTCCGCTACGAGCGTCACCCCCGCCCGCTGAAGCGCAGCGTGCGCCGGGCCTGAGGCACCACGGGGCCACGGGGCTCCAGGGCCACAGGGCTACAGGGCTACAGGGCTACAGCGGCGCCGGCTCGATGCCCAGCTCTTCGACGAGCGCGTCGGCGTCGGCGGCGCGCTCGAGCGCGCGGTATTGGGCCACGGCCAGCGCCAGCGCGTCGGCGGCGCGGCGCGGCCGGCCGGCGCGCTGGGCGAGGCGGGCGGCGTGGCTGGCGGCCATCGCCGCGTCGGGGTCGTGGTACTTGCACTCGAAGAGCGGCCCCAGGGCGGCTCGGCGGGCGTCCCAGGCGGTCCAGTTGCCGCGCGCGGCGTCGCAGGGCCACAGCGCGGCGTTGACGTAGGCCACCATCTCGGCGTCGTCCATCGCGCGCATCGCCGCCAGCGCCTGTTGCAGCAGCGGGCGGGCCTCGGCGTAGCGGCACAGCTCGATGAGCACCAGCCCGAGGTTGGTCTCGGCGTAGCGGGTGCCCAGGGTCAGCCCCAGCTCCTCGCTCAGCTGGCGCAGCTCTTCGTAGCGCTTCACCGCGCCGGCCAGATCGCCGCGATAGCGCAGGATGTCGCCGAGGGTATTGCTGACCCGGGCCATCGGCCAGCGGGCGCCGATGCGCTCGTAGTGGGCGTAGGCCCGTTGCCCGTGGGCCCAGGCGGCGTCGAGGTCGCCGATCCGGCGGGCGGTATCGGTCATCTTGCGCAACAGCTCGCCCATCAGCTCGTCGTCGGGCGCGTCGAGCGCGGTCAGCCGGGCGTGGCCCGCGGCGAAGGCGGCCTGGGCTTCGGCGGTCCGGCCGACGACCAGCAGCGCGGTGCCCCGCTTGATCAGCGCCTCCGCCGCCCGCTGCGGGTCGCCGATGCTCTCGGCGATGATCTGCGCCCGCTCGAGGTCGTCGAGGGCGGCGTCGCTGCCGTCGGTGGTCTTGAGCCGGGCGTCGCCGCGGGTGATCAGCGCCTCGGCGAGCAGGTCGAGCTCGCCGGTGTCTTCGCCGGTGCGCACCGCGCGGCTGGCCCAGCGGCGGGCCCGGGGGAAGTCCTGCTCGGCCACCGCGAGCCGGGCGGCGAAGACCCGGGTCTCGACCCAGCGGCGATCGGTCGGGTGGTGCCGCTGGCCGCGCAGCAGGCGCACCCGGCGCTCGAGCAGCCGGCGCACGGCGGGAAAATCGGAGCGTCTGCGCCGGTCGCGCATCGCCCGGGCGAGCGGCTCGAGCGCGGCGTCGACGTCGCCGGCGGCTTCGAGGTGGTCGGCGAGGCGCACCGGATCGACGTCGCCGGCGGCGAGCACCCGGGCGCAGATGCGGTTCCAGCGCGGGCGGCGGCCGGCGAGATCGGCCTGCAGCTGCAGGTCTTCGCGCAGCATGGCGTGGGTGAAGGCGAAGCCGTCGGGCGCGCTGTCGATGAGCCGGGCGTCGAGCATGCGCTCGATGCCGCGGGACGGCAGGCTGAGCCCGGCCGCGGCGCAGACGGCGGCCCACTCGTCGAGGGCGAAGCCCTGCCCCAGCGCCGCGGCGAGTTCGAACGCGGCCGACGCGTCGGGCTCGGCCGGCTCGAGGGCTTCGGTGATGCGGCTGGCCCACAGCCCGGGCAGGTCGGGCGGCGGGCGGGCGTCGGCGCCGGCCTTGAGCCGGAAGCCGCGCCGGCCGCTGTCGAGGGCGTCGGTGCTCAACCAGTGGCGGATGACCTGTTCGGCGAAGATCGGGCTGCCGCCGGCCCGCGCGACCAGGCGGTCGAGCACGCCGTCGTCGAGCGGCAGGGTCGCGGCGAGAAGCGCCCGATGCGCCGCCGGATCGAGCGGTCCGAGGCCGATGCGGTGGGCCCCGCGGGCGACGAGGCCGTCGAGCAGCGCCCGGGTCGGCCGCCGGCCGTCGTCGCGGGCGGTGAGCAGCACCAGCACCGGCAGCTCGGGGTGGTGTTCGAGCAGGTGCTCGACGAAGCGCAGGGCGTCTTCGGCCCACTGCACGTCATCGAGCTGCACGATCAACGGCCGCCGGGCGATGTGGGCCAGCGCGCGGCAGATGGCCTCCCGGCGCTCGACCTCGGCCTGCACGGCCAGCGCCCGCCCGCCGAGCAGGATGCGGCCGTCGGGGTCGAGCATCGCCGCCAGCGCCCGGGCGGTGGCGTCGTCGTCGATGTGCTGGGCGATGCGGGCGAGGCGCGCGGCGGCGTCGAGGGCTTCGCAGCGCAGGTGGCGGGCCAGCATGGGACCCAGGCCGCAGCCCGGCCCGCGGGGCAGGTCGTGGGTCGCCCGCAGGGTGTCGGCGATCCCCAGCTCGTGGGCCCGCTGCCCGAGCCACTCGGCGAGGCGGCTCTTGCCGTGCCCCGAGGGGCCTTCGATGATCACCGCGGCGGCGCCGGCCCCGTCGACCACGCCCCGCAGGAGGGTCCACAGCCGGTCGCGCTCGGCGGTGCGCCCGTGCAGCGTCAGGGTGCGCAGGCCGAAGAGCGCCTGGCCGGTGCCGAGCAGCACCGGCGGCGGCTCGGCGCGCTCGGGGCCGCGCCAGCTGGCGGGCATCGCCGGCCGGTCGTCGCCGCGGGCCGCGCGCCAGCCGGGGTCGGTGATCGAGACGAAGGTCGGCGGCGCGACGAGGGTCAGGTCGCTCTCGCTGGGCGCGTCGGCCACCAGCGCGCGGTGCTGGATGCGGGTGGTCGCGCCGCTGATCTGCTCGGGGATGTCCATCAACGCGACCGCGGCGTCGGCGGCGAAGCGGAAGCGCCGCCCGGGCGCCTTGGCCAGCAGCCGGCGGACCCAGGCCTCGAAGGCCAGCGGCAGCGGGTGCGCGGTGCGCAGCGCGGGCGGCTTCTCGTCGATGTGGGCCTGCAGCACCGCCATCGGGCTCGGGCGATCGAAGGGTGGACGGCCGGTGGCGAGGCACCACGCGAGGCAGCCGACGGCGTAGAGGTCGGTCCACGGGCCGAGCGCGCGGTCGTCGGTGTCGATCTGCTCGGGCGCCATGTAGTTGGGGGTGCCCATCAACCGCCGGCGGCCCTCGCTGGGCCGGAAGCTGTCTTCGATGTCGAAGGCCAGCCCGAAGTCGGTGAGCACCGGCCCGCCGTCGCCGAAGAGCACGTTGTCGATCTTCAGATCGCGGTGGATGACCCCCCGGGCGTGGGCGTGGGCCAGGCCGTCGAGCAGGCCGAGGAGGGTCGAGCGCAGCACGGGCCAGGGCATGGGCGCCCGGCTGCGCAGCGATCCGCCGCCGAGCCAGGCCATCACCAGGTAGGGCGCGCCGGCGGGCAGGCGGGGTTCGGCGAGGTCGACGAAGTGCGCCGGCAGTTCGCCGTGGTCGAACAGCGGCACCACGCTGGGATGATCGAGGCGGGCGACGGCGCGGATCTCACGGGCGAAGAGCCGCCTGAACCGGGCTTCGCGGCCCGCCGGCGCGGTGACCACCTTGACCGCCACCGAGACCCCCTGGCGCCGATGCACCGCGCGCCACACCTCGGCCATCGCGCCGCGGCCGGCGGACGCGATGAGGTCGAATGGACCCAGGGGGATGTTCATGGGCTCACGGTATCAGCAACCGGGCCGCCGGGGGGAGCTTGGGCAGCGCCGGTGACCTGTGTCACGGGCGACGGCGGGGGCAGAGCCCGCCCTCGCAGACGTCGACGATGCGCCCGGTGCGGAAGAACTCGAGCATCTGCCAGCGGTAGTCCGGGTCGCGCCGCGGCCGCCCGTGGGGATCGCCGAGGTCGTCCCGCGGCGGGCGGTTGCCGGCGGCCGGCCACGGGTTGCCGTAGTGCCAGTTGATCAGGCCCGATCCCTCGTGGGGGTAGGCCACCGGCTCGATGAGCGCCGGGCGGCGCTGCAGGTCGTAATTCTCCATGAGCGCCACGCCGATGTCGCTGCGGGCGACGATCTCGGCGGTCAACAGCGCCACCTGCCAGTCGCCCTTGGCTGTCGCCAGGATCGCCCGATTGGGCCCGCTGCCCGGGTGCGGGTCGACGACGAGGTGCCGATAGTGGCTGACGGGGTCGGTGCTGTCCCACAGCACCTGCATCAGCGCCAGCAGCAGCACCTGGTCGAAGCGGCGCTGGTAGACCGCGTCGAAGATGGCGAAGAACGGGTCGAAGTCGACCGAGCGCTCGAGCAGCGTCGAGTAGTTCTGCCCGGGCACGCCGAGCATGCCCCGGTCGATCTGGGTCGACAGGGCGAGGATGGTCGCCCCGAAGATGCCGCCCTGGGAGTGCCCTTCGTAGTACAGCCGGTCGGGGTCGACGGTGACCTGCCACTGCGCCAGCTCGGGCAGCGTCGGCAGGGTGAATCGCATCGCCCGGGCGAGCAGCAATGACTCGATGATGCCTTGGTGCAGCCGATCGGCGAGCCAGACGAAGCGGTTGATGTCATATGTGATGCCGACGGTATTCGTGCTGTCGCCGGATGACATGCCGATGAGATCGAGGCCGAAGTAGAGGTAGCCTTCGGCGGCGGTCTGATGGAAGTGCCCCGAGTCGGTCTGACGCCGCGAGCCGTTGAGCCCGTGGCCGTGCTGGATGAGGCCCACCGGCGGCCCGCCGAGGGCGACGCGGGGCACGAGCAGCAGGAACGGCGCCTCGCGCCAGCCGTCGGCCGCGGGCAGGCCGTCGGGGCCGCGGTTGAAGACATAGGCGGTCTCTTGCAGGAAGCCGTCGACCGGGCGCATGTAATGCGGCACCCGCATGGTGCCGTGCACCCGCAACGCGATCTGGGCGTTCTCTGCGGGGTCGATCTCTTCGACCTCGGTGATGGTCAGCGCGGGGCCGTTGCGGCCCTCGGCGGCGATACGAGCGATGGCGTCGTCGCGCATGTGCAGCAGGTCGCCGTGCAGCGAGCGCGCGCTGGCGGTGCGAAACTGCCACGCGCTGGTGAGGCTCGACCGGGCCCATCCGATGGCGTCCAATTCGTCGAACATGGCATCGAATGCCAGCTGACGGCCGCCGAGCGCGCCGTCGGCGGTGCCATCACGCAGGGCCGAGAAGGCAGCGGTCGGGGTGATCGGCTCGCCGCTCAGGTCGCTCAGCCCGCGCAAGGCCACCACGTAGCGGGTATCGGCCTTCAGGATGACCGCCGGCCGCACGAAGAGCACCCGCAGCGCGGGGTCGTCTTCGCGCAGGTCGAGCTCGGCGAAGGCCGGGATCGCCCGCAGGCCGTCGGCGGTGGCTTCGAAGAGGCCGAGTGTGCTGTCGGGCTCGAGCGAGCGCTCGATGCTCTCTTCGCCGGGCAGCGTCGAGTCGTCGACGAGCGGGATCAAGGTGACGATGGGCGTGCCGATCGGGAAGCCATCGGCCCGCGCGACCAGCGCCGGCTCGACGGGTATGCCGGTCTGCGAGACGGGCATGCCGCTGGCGGGCGGGGTGAGCCGATAGCCGCTGTCGCGGGTCTCGTCGACGGTCAGGAAGTGATCCGACGGCCATGGGAAGAGGCAGTATTCGGGGACGAGCGCCTCGCAGGCCGGGTCGACCTGCGGCTCGGGCATGGCATCCGAAGCCATATCGGCGATGGCATGCGGCGCCATGTCGGGCATGGCATCGGATGTATCGCTCACCCCATCGTCGAGCATGACTGCCATGGCATCGGGGCTGGCCGGCGACGTGCCGTCGTCGCAGCCCGCCAGGGCGAGCAGTGAGCCGAGAAGGGCGCCGAGCAGGGCGCGAGCGGTTCGGGTGCGCATCATCGGGGGCCTCCTGTGGGGCGGCAGTCTACGCGGCTGCGTGGGCGCTTCACAGGTCGATGGCGCCTTCGGGGCGCACGCCGGCCTCGATGACCCCCGGCCCCTCCAGCCCGCCTTCGATCAGCAGCGGGAAGCGATAGACCCCGCCGATGTCGCGGTCCCGGGAGAGCGTGCCTTCGACGGCGACCTCGTCGCCGGGGTGGGCCCAGTCGGTGGTGGCGACCACGAGCACGTCGCCGCCGGGCGCGTCGCACAGGTGCAGCCAGTTGCGGCCCATGATGCGCGGATAGGCGGCCATCACCTTGCCCCGGCTGCGCACCCGCTCGCCGGCGGGGGTCTCGCGCAGGCTGGCGATGGGCGCGGCCGGCGCGCCGGGCAGCGGGCCGACCTCGCCGCTGAACGCGCGGCAGTCGAAGGTGGGGTGGCGGGCGCCGACGGGGTCGGTGGGCCGCACGGTCGGCGCGTCGGGCAGATCGGCGCGGCCCGCGGGCGCCGCGGGCTGTGGCGACGGCCGGACCAGCACATAGGTGACGAGGCCGGCGACCGTCAGCGCGAGCAGCGTGCTGAGCACGGTGAGCTGGCGCAGTCGACGGCGCAGGGCGGCCGCCGGGGGCGGGGTGTCGTGCGGGGGCTCGGGGCTCATCGCCGATCGGATGCCTGGGGCGGCGCGGGGTCGCGGATCAGCCTTTTCGGTTGCTCGCCTGGGCCATCGCGTCGATGGCGAACTGCTCCTCGGGGGCGAGCACCATGCGCTTGCGGGCGTAGAAGCCGAACCACAGGAGCCCGGCGACGTACCACGCGGCGGCGCCGATGACCCCCGGGCGGTACTCCTCGTTCATGAACAAGAAGACCAGGGTGCCCAGGGCGATGACGAGGGCGACGATGGCGCCGGGGGTGCCCAGCGGGCTCTTGAACGGGCGCTCGATGTCCGGGTGGCGGCGGCGCAGGATGACGAAGGCCACGCACTGCATCACGTACGAGATCATCGCCCCGAAGACCGCCATGTTGAGCAGCACCGCGCCGACCGAGCTGTCGCCGCCGGCGAAGTGGATGACGAGCGCGGCGGCATAACCCAGCGCGGCGCCGCCGATGAGCGCGACGTGCGGGGTCTTGCGGGTCTGGTGGGTCACCGAGAGCCAGCGCGGGAAGTAGCCCGCCCGGGACAGCGAGTAGATGTTGCGCCCGTAGGCGTAGATGATGCCGTGGAAGCTGGCGATGAGGCCGGCGACGGCGAAGAGCGCCAACGCCTTGCTGCCGATGCCCTCGCCGAAGATGGTGCCGAAGGCCAGGAACAACGGCTCGTCGGTGGCGCCGACCGCCGCCGCACCCGGGGCGATGCCGGCGTTGAGGAAGAGCGTCAAGAACGCGGTGACCACCAGCGTCGCCAGCCCGAGCAGGATGCCCCGGGGCATGTCGCGCTTGGGGTCGTGGGCCTCTTCGGCGGCGAGCGGCAGCTCTTCGATGGCCAGGAAGAACCAGATGGCGAAGGGCAAGGCGTAGGCGATGCCCATCCACCCCTGAGGCAGCCAGCGGGCCTGCTCGGCGGTCATGCCGGCGGTCAGCGCGGGGTCGGGCGGGATGTTGAGCGCGTTGTCCCATTCGAAGAGCGGGATGGCGCCGATGAAGAAGACCACCAGGATGGCCAGGGCGACGAAGGTGATGACCACCGTGAAGCGGAAGGTCATCTCGACGCCGACGATGTTGAGCCCGACGAAGAGCAGGTAGGCGATGAGCCACCACACCGGCTGGAACGCGTCGGGCGTGCCGAAGACCGCGCCGAGGTAGCCGCCGATGCCGACGACGATCACCGCCGGGGTGATGACGTACTCCATGTTCTCGCCGAGGCCGGTGATGAAGCCGCCCCACGGGCCCATCGTCGAGCGCCCGAACGAGTAGGCGCCGCCGGTGTGCGGCAGCGCGGGCGACATCTCGGCGATGCAGGCGCAGAGGCCGATGTACATCACGGTGATGATGATCGTCGCGGCGAGCAGCCCGCCGAAGCCGCCGGCGGTGAGGCCGAAGTTCCAGCCGAAGAAGTCGCCGGAGATCACCGCGCCGACGCCGAGCGCCCACAGCGACCAGACCCCGGCGTAGCGCCGCAGGCCGCGCTTCTCGAAGTAGCCGTCGTCGACCTTCTCGTAGCGCACGCCTTGTTGCTCGGACATGCCGTGTCTCCTGGCTCGTGGGCGGGTCGTCGACCCCCGGAGGAGCATGGAGCCGTCGCGTCGACAGCGCAAGCCGCGGCTCGGGCGTCAGGGCGCGGCGGGGCAGTCGGCGCGGCGTCGGTCGCCGCGGAACTCGACCACCGGCTGCCCGGTGGCGTCGCGTCCGGCCCGGCCGTGGCCCCGGTCGAGCCCGCCCCACCAGCCGGGGCGGCCGACGGCGGCGTCGATGACGGGCCAGTCGAGCGCCAGCCGATCGAAGACGCCGCTGTGGGTATCGAAGCGGGCGATCGCGCAGGCGTCGGCCCAGAGCAGATAGCGCCCGGCGCGCACGACCCACGGCGCCACGGGTCCGCTCGATTCGAACAGGCGGCTGCGGCGCCAGGCGCCGGTCTGCGGGTCGCGGTGCCAGGCGTCGTAGACGCTGCGGTTGACCTCGTCGCCGTCGGGGACCTCTTCGAACGGGCTGAGGAAGTGCCCGTCGATCAGGGCGGCGGTCCACCGCCCGTCGACCACGCGCAGCCAGAGCCGCCGAGCGCTGCCCTCGACGTCGGGCCGGTCGGCGAGCGGCGCGAGGCCCGGCCGGGCCTCGACGAAGGGCGCGTCGGCGGCGTCGAGGGGCGTGAGCGTGCCGTCCCCGATGGCCCACAGCGCGCCGTCGTGGAAGGTGTGCCCGTCGAAGATCAGGTAGGCGTCGGGCTCGATGATCTCGCGGATGGCGCCGTCGCGGTCGTGCCAGCGGGCGTTCTTGCTGACCCGGACGAGCGGGCCCGCAGCCGGCAGCGCCAGCAGCCGCGTGCTCCAGGCCACCCGCGTATCGCCGAGGTCGAGCGGCGCCTCGCCGGCGTCGTCGATCAGGATCATGTCGTCCCGCTGGCGCACGACCCGGTAGTCGGGGCCGAAGCCCCAGACCCGGCGCTGGGCGTCGCACGGCGCAGCGGGGTCGAAGCTGTCGAGCAGGGTCCGCCCGGCGAAGTCGAGGAGCCGGTTCTCGGTGCAGAGCTCGGGGTCGCCCTGGGCGTGCACCACCAGGGCCATCTGTTCGAGGGTCGGCGCGAGCACGAGCGCGATGACGTCGTCGGTGTGCGCGATGGTCTGCCAGTCACCGTCGCGGGCGGCGCGCAGGTAGCCGGCGTAGGCGAAGTTCGAGCGTCGATCGCGCGGATCGACCGGCGGGAACCCGTAGCGGACGACGACCCGGTCGAGGGCGACGTCGTGCATCACCTCGTGCAGGGTCCAGTCGGCTTCGAGCGGGATGGGCGCGCCCCAGGGCTCGGCCCGGCCGGTGTGCGGGTCGAAGGCGATCAGCTGCAGCCGCCCATCGTCGAGGCGGGCGACGAGCATGACCTGCGTGGCGTCGGCGGGGCCGGGATCGACCACGGCGTCGGGCGCGGCGTCGAGCCCCGTATCGGGCGCGGCGTCCCGGCCCGACTCGGGCGGCGCGCCGTCGCCTGCGCGGCCCGCGTCTCCTGGGCCTTCGGACTCGCCGCCGCTGCGTGGGCGGGCGTCGTCGCAGCCGGCGGCGAGCAGGGTGACGATCAGGGCGGCGATCGGGGCGGCGATCGAGTGCGGGCCGACGCGCTTCATGTGGTCCCTCCGATGGGGCGTGCTGGCGTCCGTGGACGTTGGGGGCGTTCCCGGCCGACCGGACGGCGCCATGCGGTATGCTGACACTCTGGCGTATCCCACCGGAGCTTCCCATGGCCGCCCGACTCGTCCTGACGCTGACCCTGGCGGCCCTGGCCGGGCTCGCCTGCACCGACCGGCCCGAGCCCTCGACCGGCGCCGAGCCGCCGGCCACCCAGGCGTCGTCCGCTGCCGAACCGACCGCGCGCCCGGCCTCATCGACCGAGCCGAAGGCTGCGAAGCCAGCCGACCCGCCGGCCGCCGAACCGCGCGCGGCCGACGAGCCGCCGCCGGCGCCGCCGGGCTTCATGCCCGCACCCCCGGCCTTCGACGGGCTGCCGCTGACCGCGCGGCTGCCGGCCGACGCCTCGGGTCTCGTCGCGCTGGCCTCGCCGGCCGATCTCGCCCGACGCATCGGCCTCGACGGCCTGATGGCGGCGCTGGGCCCCGAAGCCGAGCAGCTGCGCGCCGAGCTGAAGGGCCGGCTGGGCCACGACCTCTTCGACGTCGCCGGTTGGCGCGCGGCGGGTCTCGACCCGGACGGCCCGGCGGGCGTCGCCGTTCTGCGGCTCGAGCCGGCGCTGGTCGCGTTCGCGGTCACGGTGAAGGACGCCGCGGCCTTGCGCTCGACGGTGATCGCGCGGGCGGCGGCGCTGGGCGTCGAGCTGGCGCCGTCGCAGGCCGGCGAGCTGCACTTTCTCTACGGCGCGCGTCTGACCTTCGCCATCGGCCCGCGGGAGGCGTGGCTCGTGCTCGGCGATCGCCTCGAGCCGGGCGAGACGCTGCACCACGCCCGGGCGCTGGCCCAGCGCCCGCCGTCGACGCTGGTGGCCCGGCAGGGCGTCGCGCCGGTGCTCGTGCGGCTCAACTACGGGCGCGACGTGGCGGCGATCGTCAACCTGCCGGCGATCATCGACGCCGCCCTGCGCGCGCGGCTGGGGCCCGCCCGACAGACCCGGATCGAGCGGCAGCTGCGCGGCGCCGAGGCCCTGGGCGAGACGGCGGAGGCCGAGGCGCTGCGGGCCCGGCTCGACAAGGCGCGGGCCGAGGACTTCAAGCGCGGCGCGGGCACGCTGGCGGCGGGCATGGTCGTGCGCTCGTACCTCAGCGCGTTCGGCGGTCTGGCGCTGGGCGTCAACATCGACGAGGCCGCGGTGCAGCTGCGCTTCGCCCATCACCTCGACCGCGCGTCGCCCGTCGGGCGCATCTTCGCCAGCCGCACCGGGCCGCTGGCGCTGCGGGCGGCCTTCGCGCGGGCACCGGCGGGTCTGGCCGAGCTCAACGTCGATCCGGTCGCGCTGTACGATCTGGTCCGGGCGGTCGCCACCGCGCTGGGCGGCGGCCGCGAGCTGGGCGAGGCGAACGCTGTGCTGCGCGCGGCGACGGGGCACGATCTGGCCGCCGTCGCCGGGCTGCTGGCGGGGGATGTGGGCGCGGCGGCGGAGATCGACCCGGCGCGGCTCGACGGGGTGCAGCGCCCCGACGAGCTGCTGAGCCGGGTGCGCTTCGCGGGGCACCTGGGCCTCCAGGATCCGGCGGGGGCCATCGCGCTGCTCGATCGCATCACCGCCATCGCCGAGCGGGGGCTGGTGGCGATCGAGGGCCCGGCGGACGGCCCGCGGCGCTGGCGGCTGGGCCTCAACCCGGCGCTGACCCTGTGGATCGCGGTCGCCGACCACCAGCTCTTCCTCAGCCTCGACGAGGCGACGTCGACGCGGCTGGCGGCGCAGGCCGGCGGCCAGAGCGCGGGCTTCGTCGCCGATCTTCAGCCGCCGGTGCAGGCGATGCTCGACGGCCGCGACGGCGGCTGGAGCGGCTGGCTCGACATCGGCGCCCTGGGGCCGCTGATGATGGACGCTCACCCCGCGGTGCTGCGCGAGGCGCCGGACGGGGATGGCCCGGCTTCGAAGCTGATGGCCCGGATCGCCGCGCTCGACCGGCAGATCGCCGATCACCGCCGGGCCCACCGCGAGACGGCGATCACCCGCGGCCGGGCGATGCTCGGCCGATTGGGGCGGGCGGCGACCAGCGTGCGGCCGGTGAGCGGCGGGCTCGACGGTCGGCTCGGGCTCTATGTGGGCGCGAAGAGCGTGCCGGACGCGGTCGCGGCGGTGGCCGGGGAAGTTCGCGAGGCCGACGCCCGCTTCGAGAAGTTGTGGACCGAGACCCTCGATCCGCTCTACGAGAAGCGCCGCGCGCTGCAGGCGGAGTTGCAGGCCCTCGAGCAGGAGGGCGCGCGCCCCTGAGGCCCCGGCGACGGCCGAGACCCGAGACCCGAGACCGGATCACGACGATCCGCGGAGACAGCCCATGTTCCGATCCCCGACGGCGGCCGCGCTGGCCTGCCTCATCAGCTTCGCCGGCCTCTCGCCGAGTCTGGCGGCCCCCGAGTGTCCGGTGCCCGCGCGCGGCGGTCCGGCGGCCGACAGCGCCGCGGCGACCATCGGCGGCCAGAAGATCACCGTGGCCGAGGTGGACGCCCGCATCGCCGGCGAGCTGTGCAAGGCGCGGGTCGAGCTGGCCCAGAAGGAGGCCGAGCTGCGCCAGCAGTCGACCGAGCAGCTCATCGCCGAGAAGCTGCTCGAGGCCGAGGCCAAGGCCCGCGGTCTGGCCGGGGTCGAGGCGCTCATCGCAGCCGAGGTGGTCGAGCCGGTGAGCGCGCCGCCCGACGCCGAGCTCAAGGCGTTCTACGAGGCCAACAAGGCGCGCATGGGCGGGGCGAGCTACGACGACATGGCCCCGCGCATCGCCGAGCACCTGACCGGCGAGGCGCGCCAGGCCCGCTTCGAGGCGCTGGTCACCGGCCTGCGGGCCAGGAGCGGGGTGAAGCTGACCCTCGAGCCGTTCCGCATGAAGGTCGAGGCCAAGGGCCCGGCGAAGGGCCCGGCCGATGCGCCGGTGACCATCGTCTCGTTCGCCGACTACGAGTGCCCGTACTGCGCCAAGGCCGCCGCGAGCGTCGCCGAGGCGGCGGCGAAGTTCCCCGGCAAGGTGCGGCTGGTCTTCCGGGACTTCCCGCTCGACTTCCACGCCAACGCGGTGCCGGCGGCCATCGCGGCCCGCTGCGCGGGGGCCCAGGGCAAGTACTATGCGATGCACGATCTGCTGTTCGCCGATCAGCAGAGCCTCGATCCGGCGACGTTCAAGGCCCACGCGGCGACGTTGAAGCTCGACGCGGCGAAGTTCGACGCGTGCTTCGCCGATCCGGCCCACATGGCGGCCATCAACGCCGATCACGAGGCGGGCAAGGCGCTCGGCGTCGAGGGTACGCCGGCCTTCTTCTTCAACGGCATCCCCCTGTCGGGGGCTCAGCCGGCCGCGGCCTATGAGGCGCTGATCCAGGCCGAGCTGGACCGCGCGCGCAAGTAGGACCCGGGGAGTTCGGGGGGAGCGATGAGCAGGAGCGAGCTGACCCGGGCGTGTTATGCGCTCGATGTGCCGCGCGTCGAGGCGCTGCTGGCCGAGGGGGTGCCGGTCGACGGATCGGACGGCGAGATCTGGCGCGGAGACGCCGCAGGCTGCCTGGACGGCGCGCCGTATTATACGCCGCTGGGCGAGGCGTGCCGTGGCCCGGGTGAGGTGAAGGCGGCGCTGGCGATCGTCGAGGCGTTGCTCGCCGCCGGCGCGCCGGTGGACGGGCGGACCCACCGCAACGAGACCCCGCTGCAGCTGGCGGCGATCGTCGGGCGGCCGGCGCTGCTGCGGCGGCTGTTGGCGGCGGGGGCCGATCCGAAGGCGGTGGGCTGCGCGGGAAACGCGGCGCAGGCGCTGATCACGCGCTGCACCCCCGACGCGCCGGGCGGGCCCAAGGTCGAGGCGTTGCAGGTCCTGCTGGCGGCCGGGACCGACCCGCGGCAGCCGGATCCATTCGGGCAGGATCTGATAGCACAGGTCGGCGACGCGCCCCTCGCTGGGCTGCGCGAGGGGGACGCCGACGATCGGGCCATGGCCGAGGCCACGGTGGAGCTGATGCGCGTCGTCGCCGGCCACCTGCCCGATTGGCGCGCGCTGACGCAGTGGCTCGATCGGGCCGACGAGGCCCTTGGCGCGGGCGTTGCGCGCGATGAAGCGACGGCCGACGCGCTGGGCGCGCTGCTCGACCGCGCGACGCACGGCGGCGCCGACTTCGAAGACGCCGTGCGCCGGGCGATCGGCGATGAGCCCGCCGAGCGATTCGACGAGCTGGAGCAGCTGACGCGGGGCGTGCTGATGCAGCCCGCCGCGGTGGCGCATCCGGCCTGGGCCCGGTTGGTGACCGCGCTGCTCGAGCTCACCGCCGACTACGGCGATCTGACGGAAGACATCTACGGCGTGCGGCTCACGATCGACGACATGGAGGACGACGAGGGCGGCGTCCTCGATCACTACGCCGACGAGGAGCTGTCCACGGTCGAGCTGTGCCTGACCGCCTGCACCGCGCCGGGCGCCGCGGCGCGCGACGACTTCACCGGGCTGGTGAAGGCCATCGCCGAGACCAAGTACGCCCGTATCGGCTACATGTCGTTCGGCGACGACGAGGCCGAGGCGTTGATGGCGCACCTCGAAGGGCTGGAGCACCCCGACGCCGACGCGCTGCGCAGCATATTGCGCCGGGGCTTTCCTTTCGCCGACTGGGACGCCTGACCGTTTTTTTGGTGCTCGGCGCGTCAGATCGGCCTCGTGGGTCGCCAAGACATCGGCGAACCCGACGATGGAGGACCTATGCTGCGCGCCCGATTGCTGCCCCTGATGCCCGCGCTCGCGCTCTTCGGCTGTGGCTCGGCCGATGATCCGGGCGCTACGCCCGACGCCCGGTCGACCGACGCGCTCGCCGCCGACGCCGCTGCCGCCGCCGACGCCGACGCCGCCGCCGACGCTGCCGCCGACGCTGCCGCCGCCGACGCTGCCGCCGCCATGGCGCCGGCCTCACCGGCGCGCTTCCCCTGGGGACCGCACTACGATCCCGCCGAGGCCGCGGCCCACTGCGCCGGCGTCCCCGCCCCGAAGCCATGGTGGTGCGGCGGGCGCGAGGCAGAGGACGCGGGCGGCGACGCCGGCCTCGGCGATACCTGGCTCGCCTTCCGGCTGACCGACGCGCCGTGCCCGCCGGCCGACGGCTGGGTGATCGAGGCGCCCTACGCCGGCCTCGACCACCCCGATCTGGACCGGGTCTGCCGCTACGTCTGGTCGCCGGGCGGGCCCGCGCCGGCCGACGTCCTGCCCGACGAGCCCGCCTTTCGGGTCGAGCGCGACCGTCAGGTGGTCGGGGCCCAGGCCGTGCCCGAGGCGGTGTGGCGGCCGCTGGCCGAGGCCTGGCGCACCCAGGCACATCTGCCCGCCTGGCCGGCCGACGCCGCGGCGATGGCTGCGCCGACGCGGGTGGCCATCCTCGATACGTCGATGAGCGGTGATGCGGACGGCGAACCCCGGGAGGGATCGGCCTCGGATCACGGGCTGGTCGTCGGCAATACGGTGCGCGCCGTGGCCTGTCCTGCCGGTCGCGGCGACGCCGGCCCGTGCGCCGCCGAGCTGGTCCATCACCTGGCGCTGCCCCGGGTGCACGGCGGCGATACGGCAGATCGCGGGGGCACGTTCGGGTCGCAGGGCGAGTTCGCCGCGGCGGTCGTCGCGGCGCTGCTGGCCTGGCAGGACAGCGCGGCGCCGCGCCTGATCCTCAACCTGAGCCTCGGCTGGACGGCGCTGCACGGCGGCGATCCACAGGACAGCGCGCGCTTCACCCCGCAGCTGGGCTTGTGGGCCCTGGACGCGGCGGCCTGCGCGGGTGTGCTCTCCATCGCGGCGGCGGGCAACCGGGCCCGAGACGACGCGACGGGCGCGACCTACCCCGCCGCGTGGGTCGACGTGCCCTCGCTCTGCGACCCCAGTGTGCCGCCGGTCTACGCGGTGGGCGCCGTCGACGGGGCCGATCGACCGCTGGGCGTGGCTCGACCGGGCAGCCACCCGCGGCTGGTGGCGCCGGCGGCCCATGTCATGCTCGCCGACGAGCGCACCGCCGACGCGGCCGGCGCGAGCCCGCTCAGCGGGACCTCGCTGGCCGCCGCCGCCGCCTCGGGCGCCGCCGCGCTGCTCTGGACCTGGCGCCCCGATCTGGATCCGGCCGGGGTGATGCAGGCGCTCTATGCCGGCGCCGCGCCGGTCGACGGGGTGGCCGAGCTCGGCCTGTACGGGCCGGTGCAGCGGCGCCGGCTGGACGTCTGCGCGGCCCTCGCCGGCGCCTGTGTGGACGGCGACTGCCTCGCGGTCGCGCCGCCCTGCCCCGGCCGGCCGGCGGATGCCCGGGCCGACCATGGCGCGCTGCTCCCGCTGATGCACCCCGACGCCGCGCTCTTCGACGGCGAGCCGCCGGCGCCCGGCGACGGGCTCGACGTGACCGACGCGCCCTTTGCCACCCCGCAGCCAAACGTGCCGCAGTGCCCCTATTGCGGTGTCGCCGACGGCTTGCTCTACGGCACGCTGACGGACGTGGAGGGCGGGCTTCTGACCACGCCGGTCCTGCACATCGACGACGGCCTCGACGGGGTCTCGATCTCGCTGCCCGACCTGCCGACCGAGACCGCGTTCAAGGTCGATGTCGGCTACACCGGCGAGGTCAAGGCCGCCTGGCTCAGCGGCCAGCTCTTCGTCGATGGCAAGCACGTCACCGTCGCCAGCGAGATCGCGGTCGGCGATTGAGCAGCGCCGTCGGCCGGCGGAGACAGCCAGCCGAGACAGCCGCCCGCCCGCTTGTTAGAGTCGGCGGATGTCACAGCTCACCCCTGCGCTGGTGGCCCGGGCCGCCGCCCGCGAGCCCACGGCCTGCCGCGCCCTGGTCGACGCCCTGACACCGGTCATTCAGGCGCGGGTGACGCTCGCGCTGCAGCGGCGCGCGTCGCTGGGGCGGGGCCGCGTCTTGCGGCAGGAGGTGCTCGACATGACCCAGGAGGTCTTCCTGGCGCTCTTCGACCGCGACGCGCGCATCCTGCGTCGATGGGATCCCGCCCGCGGCGCGTCGCTGACCACCTTCGTGGGCCTCGTCACCGAGCGCGAGGTGCGGGCGATTCTGCGCAGTCGGCGGCGCAGCCCGTGGACCGAAGACCCCACCGCGCCCGATGATTTCGCGATGCCCGCGCAGGCCGCGGACGCCGATCGCCGGGTCGCTGGCAAGCAGACGCTGCGCGCGGTGCTCGACCAGCTGCGCACCCGGCTCAGCGACCGGGGGCTGCTGCTCTTCCGCGCGCTGGTCGTCGAGCAGCGACCGGTGGACGAGGTGGCCCAGGCCCATGACATGACCCGCTCGGCGATCTACGCCTGGCGCAGCCGGCTCAAGCGCACCGTGGTGCAGATCGCCGCCGAGATGGAAGAGGCTGGATGATGTCGGACGAACTGCCCGAGCGCGCCGCCGACGAAGATGCCTGGCTCGACGCCTTGGGCGCCGTTGCGCGG
Organism: bacterium; assembly: GCA_030427205.1. GTDB lineage: Bacteria > Myxococcota_A > Bradymonadia > UBA7976 > UBA1532 > JACKDM01. Next base: position 84,665 of record JAUHXC010000038.1, read on the forward strand.
GAAGAGGACGCCCAAGCCGATGCACCGCTGCTCGAGTCGGGCCCCCTGCGCGCGCTCGACGACGGTGAACGGGCGCAGATCCTCGATGCGATCCTGGCCGCCGGCGCCGCCGCCCCCGCCGACGACGCGCTGCCGCTGGCCGACGTCGCCGCGCCGAGCCCGCCGCGGCGCATGGGCCGGGCATTCGCCGTCGGCGGGCTGCTGCTCGCGGCGCTGATCGCGCTGCTCGCCCTGCCCGCCGGTCCGACGCTGCCGGCGTACACCGTCGAAGCCACAGCCGGCGCGGCCGACGTGCGCGGCGACCAGCCGCCCGCCGCGGGCGAGACGGTCTACACCGCCGGCACCCGCTTTCGCCTCGTCCTGCGGCCCGCGGCCGACGTCGCCGAGCCGGTGCGGGCGAGCGTCACCCTGAGCGGCCCGGACGGCGCGATCGACTGGCAACCGCCCATCGCGGTGGGCGCCAGCGGCAGCGTCAAGATCGAAGGGGTCTTCGCCGACGCGCTCGCGCTGCCGCCGGGGGCTTATGTGGCGACCTTCACCCTGATCGCGGGCGACAGCGAGCCGCGGGCCATCGAGCATCGCTTCCGCATCGCGCCCGGCCCCGCGCGGCCCTGACCCGCCCGGCCGTCACGGCACCAGGAGGCGAAACGCGCCGCGCGCATCGGCCGGCAGCGCCGCCAGACCGGCGCGGTACGCGTCGAAGATCGTGCCCGCCCCCGCCCCGAGCAGCGCGCCATAAAACGCCGCGCTGAAGCGGGCCCCCACCGCGTCGGCCACCGGGCGGGCGGTGGCCACGACCGCCTCGGTGCCCAGCGACAGCAGCGCGTGGGCCAGCCCGATGCCCGAGACCTCACCCGGCGCGCGGCCGGTCTCGCAGGCGGCGAGCACCGCCCAGCGAGGCGCAGCGGGCAGCGTCAGCAGCTCGCCGGCCGAGAGCGTGCCCTCGGCGAGCAGGAACGCGCTGCGCCAGCCATCGATCCCCTCGGCGACCGCGTGCCCGGCGTAGTGGAAGAGGTCGGCGGCGGCCAACCGCGCGCGCAGGGTCTCGCCGGTGACCGCGGTGCCTTCGAGCCGCTCGACCGACCAGCCGGCGCCGCGCAGCCGCCCGGCGACGGCGTGACCCTCGGCCCGCGCGCTGGCCAGATCGACCCGTGGATCGATCACCACCAGCGCCGTGCGGGCACCATGCTCGGCCGGAGAGGGCGCCGGGCCGTCCAGCCGCCAGACCACCGGCAGCCGCGCGCTCAGCGGCGCGCCATCGAATGCCAGCAGGTGCAGGTCACGATCGCGGAGCGGGCCGGCGGGCAGCAACTCGACCCGCCGCGCCGTCGTGAGCGCAGAGCGCAATGATTCGGCGAACGGCGCCAGCGGGTCGTCGACATCGGCGAGGGGCGCGGCGCGAACGGCGCCTTCGATCGCGGCGAAGGCATACCACGCCGCCGGCGCGGCCGTCGGGCAGGCCGACCCGGTCCGCGGCGCCGGAAACCAGCCCAGAGCGGGTACATCGGCCTCGAAGCCACGCAGCGGCGCGTGGTCGGCGTTGTGCCCGGACAACGTCGTCATCTCGTCGAGCAGCGCCGATACCCGTTCGTTCGCCCGCCGGCGCTTTGATGCGACGGCCGCCAGCTCGGCCGCCGAGCGGTCCCAGTCCTCGGCCGCGGCGGCCTCGAGGTCGGCGCGGGCCGCGACGAAGGCGGTGTGAGCCGCCTCCCATCGCGCCCGCCGATCGGCCGGCAGCCCGTCCAGTCGGGCGTATTGCGAGAAGCCGAGCAGCACCCGGCGCCGGGCGTGGCGTGCGGCGTCGAAGGCGGCGGCCGACCGACCCTGCTCGACCAGCGCCCGCACCAGGTGCGTGGCGCTCGCCGACCGATCGGCGAGAAACCGCGTCCGGCCGGCGTCGGCGGCGATGCGCAAGCTGGCGTCGAACAGCAGCCCTTCGGCCTCTCGGTAGAACGTGGCCGCCCGCGGCCAGTCGCAGACCGCTTCGGCGGTCAGGCCCCGCTCCAACGCGGCCCGCCAGCGCAGCGGCGTCGAGGCAGCGGCGCGCGCGCGGGCCTCGAGCTCGACGAAGGCCGCTTCGGCCCGGGCCAGATCGCCCCGCCGCCGGGCCAGCCGGCCCTCGACGATCGTGCGCCACGCGGCGACCTGCAAACCGGCGGCGGCCTCGACCCCCGTCAGCGCGGCCGCCGCCGCCTCGGGCGCGTCGAGCTGCAGATGCGCCACCGCCAGGTTCACCCGGGCCACCGAGCGACGGAAGACGACCTGACGCTCGCAGTCGGCGTAGACGTCCAGGGCCGACTCGAGCCCGGCGATCGCCCGCGCTGCGCGTCCGGCCCTCACCCGGGCCCAGCCGAGGTTGACCCGAACATCGCCGCGCTCGCAGGGGCCGACGTCGGCGGGCAGGCTTCGGCTGAGCCGTTCGAGCGCTCGAACGGACGCCTCGACCCGCCCCAGGTCACCGAGCAGGGTGGCCTCCTCGTGACGCGCGGCGCGGGCCTCGCCGTGCAGTCCGACCCGCTCGGCGACCGCGGCCGCCCGCGCCAGCCCGCGCGCCGCCGCCCGCAGGTCACCGGTGGCCCGGGCGAGCATCGCGCGCGCGTGACCGTCGACATACGCCCCGTAGGCATCACCCGTCGGCGGCGGCGGCAACTCGGCCAGCGCGGCCCGCGCGTCGGCGAAGCGCCCCTGCATCAGCGCGGCGTGCACCGCGATGGCCGCCGCCAGTCGGGCCTCGGAGTCGAGTCCGGCCGCCAGAGCCGCATCCCGCGCCGCGGTGAGGGTCTTCACTGCAGCGTCCGGCGACCCGCCGCGCAGCTCGAGCCGCCCGCGGGCCCGCAGCCGCCGCGCTCGATCTGCGCCGGGCCGCGCCTCGACCGCGAGCGCATCCGCGTCGAGCGCGACGGGCGGCGGCGCGGCCGTCAGCGGCAGCTGCCATCGGGCCGGGCCGAGCGTCACGCCCAGCACGGTCGCGTCGACCGGCACGGGCACCACGATACGCTGGCCGCCAGCCACCGGCTCCGGCTGCACCTCGACCACTGCCCCGTCGAGCCGGACGTCAGGCCGCGTCGACCCGGGCACCCACAGCGTCACCGGCGCGCCGGAGACCGCGCAGACCGGCCCGACGTGCACCTCGGTGCAGCCGGCGAACTGCACCGCCAGATCCGCCGCTGGGGTCGGAGGCGGCGGCGCGCGGCGGCTGCGCTGCACGGCGACGAGCGCGACGGCGACGAGCGCGACGGCGCCGAACGACAGGAGCGCTCTGCGGTGCACGGGACCTCGGGGGCTGTGGCTGACCGTCCGTACGGTGACAAGAGCGCCGGGTCGATTGAAAGGGGCTTGCGCCGAACGGCGCACCGCTCGAGTGCCGTGGTCGCAGCCGCCGGTGGGGCCACGTGCGCCGCGGTGATTGCTTCGCGACCCGACCTGCGGTTGATTGGCCCTCCGAACCGGAGGTCTGCCATGTCTCGTACAGCCCGCACGCCGCTCGCCGCCTTGTGCGGCATCCTGCTGGCCGGCCTGGTGCTGCCCGCCTGCAAGAGCGAGCCGCCGCCGGCGCCGGTCGAGCCGCCCAAGCCCGTCGAGCCCAAGCCCGTCGAGCCCAAGCCCGTCGAGCCCGAGCCCGTCGAACCCGAACCCGTCGAGCCGGTCACCCTGAAGCCGACGCTGACCGAAGAGGCGGCCCGCGCCGTATTCGATCGCTGGCTCGCCGCCCAGAACGCAGGCGACTTCGCAGCCTACGAAGCGACCTACGCCCCCCGGTTCTTCGGCATCAAGCGGGCCGGCCCGCGGACCTACCGCTACGACCGCGCCGGCTGGATGAAGGACCGCCAGCGCATGTTCGGCAAGCCGATGACCGTCACCGCCGAGGACGTGCGCATCACCCCCGGGCCGGGCACGGCGCGTATCCTGTTCACCCAGACCTGGGCCTCGGGCAACTACCGCGATACGGGGCCCAAGCAGCTGGTGCTCGGGCTGCACGCCAAGCAGGCGCTCATCGCCCGCGAAGAGATGTTGCAGTCGACGGTGCTCGGCACGGCCCCGGTCGGCGGAGACGTACAGCCGCTGCGCTTCGTGCGCATGCTCGACGCCCCCTACGTCGTGCTCGGCGACGCGGTCGAGACCGAGGCGCCGCCGCGGCTGCTGGCCCGTGGCCGACCGCACGTGGTCAGCGCGGCGCTCGCCGGCGAGTCACCGCACGTCGGGCGGGCGGTCACGCTGTATGGCCCCAACGGCCGCCGCTGCGGCGGCACCGTCGCCGAAGTGGTCGTGCTGGGCATGGTGATCCCGCACTTCGGCGCGATCCAGACCTGGAACGGCGAGATGGACGACAGCGGCGAGAAGGCCTCCGCGGCGGAGATCGCCGCCTCGGTCTGGGCGATGAGCAGTGAGGGCGGACGGGTGCTCGCCGGCAAGCTCGATCGGACCGCGAACGACTGCGCCGGCGCGCTCTACGCCCGACTCGAAGGGTCCGAGGCGCCGGTCGCGGCGGTGTGGCGCTCGACGCCCGTGCCGCCGGCCCGCCAGAACGCGGCCCGCGACATGCTGCGACTCGGCGTCGCGTGGAAGGCGATCCAGAAGGACTACGAAGACATCGAGGGCGGCCAGGGGCCCTGGGACGCCGCCGGCATCGCCCGCACGGTGGTCAAGGGCTTCACCGCGCCCGACGGCCGCGAACTGGTGGTCGTCGATATGAACGCCGGCCTGGGCTGCGGCGGCTTCGGCGGCGGGCTGTGGCAGGCGTTCACCGTCGCGGAGGAGCGGGTCGTACCGGTGGGCGCGCCGCAGACTTCGCCGTTCGTACCCTCCGGCGCGCTCGACCGCGGCGACGGGCTGCCGGCGCTCTTCGGCGTCGAGGGCTACTCGGGCGACAGCGTGCTGTTCACCCCGCAGGACGGCGCCTATGCCCCCGCGAGCCGGCTGGCGATCCTCGACCTGGATTGCCCCTGCTGAACCGCCGAGCCGGCCGACGCCTCGGCACCCACCCCCCGCTCACCCGACCGCCCCCTCCCCACTCGCTCCACGCGGCCTCTGCTCGAAGACAGCCCGTGCCGTGTGACATAGCGCAGCCCGACCTTGCGACGGCGTGGTGCCTCGCCGGCTCTGCGCAAGACACCGAAAAATGTAATCGCAATATAATACACCGAAAGGCATACAAGGCTGATCGCCCGAGCCTCCCCCCTCGATCACCAGGCACCCGAGAGGATACACCGAAAAAGGTATAAACCGCTGATCATACAGGACTTGACAGCCATCCCCGACCGCTGAACGACCACCGAAAGGCCCGAGTAATGTCCTTGCTGAGTGGCTGCGTGCTAGGTAGTATCCAACGCCGACAGAGAAGACAAGTCACAGAGCTTGGATCTCCGACAGGATCACAGAGTTCGGGCCAACCAAGGTCGAGGGACGAGAAGCCTCTATGTGGCAGATCAGATGGACTGTTCGTGCATGGCATTCGCTCGTGGGCCCCATGGCTCTCGGCAAGCTTCGGAGATCTCTCGTCCTCGCGGTCGTTGCCTGGGGCGCGGTCGGCTGCGACGACACCACCGACGCGCCTTCGGAGACATCCGCGAAGGCGGACGTCGCCTCTCCCACCATCCGGATCGAGCGGCCCGAAGTCGTCGTCATGGCCGACGACGTAGACATCGCGGTGCGCGTGGACGGCGCCCCCGTCGACGCCGTGCGGTACTCGGTCAGCATCAAATCCGCAGCCAGCGGGGGCGGCACGGTCGCATCCGGCGTCTTGAAGTCGACCGATGGGCAGAGCTACGCGGGCCGGGTCACACTCGACGCCGAGGGCATCTATCAACTGCGCGTCGTCGGCACCCGCAATGGGCGGGAAGACACCGAAGAATATCAGGACTTCAAGTACAGCTTCGTCGCACCACCAGAGCCGCGATTCCCGGAGATCGAGGGCCGCCGGTCGGAGGTGAAGCTGAGCCGGCTCGAAGACGGCTACCGCTTGGTGGTCGATACCGCTCCCGGTATTCGAGTGGAGGTCTCTCGAGGGCAGGAGCTGCTCGGTCGAGCCACCGCGGTGACGGATCGGCTCGAGCTGCACCTCGACCTCGATGAGGGAGAAAACGCCCTCACCGTGCGCTCCTGGCGCCGTCAGGCCAGCCTGGAGAAGACGCTCACCCTCGACGTCGTGATCGACGATGCGGCACCACAACCCGAGAGGCCCGTCACCGTCGACGCGCTGTGCCGCGCCGGCCGGACGGCGGCGGCGTGGGGCGCGCGCGGGCGGCTCGACGAGCGGACCGCCGATACCCTGGCCCCCTGCCTGCTGCTCGGCGCTGTGAAGGCCGAGGCGTGGGCCGGAGCGGCGGCGCTGATCGACCGACCGAGCGATACGCTCGCGCAGTGGCCGCTCGACGCGTTGCTCGCCGGCGCCATGGCCAGCGCGCGGCAGGGGGCGGCGGGGGTACGGGACCGCGCATGGCGGCTCGCCGTCGAGCGCATCGCCGAGAGCGAACGTCCGCTCATCGACCGGAAGCGGGCCGAGCAGCTCGGCCGGACGATGCGCGAGAGCGGCGCCGAGGACAGCGTCTTGCTGCCGTGCGTGGAGCACGATGATCGCCGGCATGTATGTCATCGCCTGTTGAGCGGCGCCGGCGCTGCGCAGCCGAAAGTCGATCCGGTGGCGCCGCCGGAAGACCCGATCGGGAAGACGCCGCCGGACGTGCCGCCAGATCCGCCGACCACGCCCGACGCCGCGGTCGATGACGCGGCCGGCGACGGCCCCGAGCTGGAGATCCGGAGCGCCTGCCGGAGCAACCGCTTTCGAGATGCCGCCGCGGCCTACCAGGGCGCACAAGACCCGACCGTGACCGATGCCGAACGCCTGTGCATCGCGCTGGGTCTTCAGATGTCCGGGCGCTGCGAAGACGCCCTCTCGATGGCTGATCCGTTGACCGGGTCGAGGGCCTCCGACGCCGTGCCCGCCTGGCAGCTCATCGGTGGATGCCATGCGACGCTCGGCCGCAAGGACGAGGCGGCGCGGAGCTGGCAGCGGGCGATCGAGCTCGCGCTGAGCGGGCGCTCGCGGTTTCGCATGAGCCCTGCGCGCGTGCGGGCCGACCTCGAGCGCGCTCGGCTCGACGAGGCGCAGTACGCGCGTGCCGTCGAGCCCTGCAGCCGCCATGCGGGTCACACGCTGTGCGCCGCGTTGATCGACGAGGTGGCCCCATCGGCTTCGCTCGCCGAGTTGTGCCGCAATGGCGATCACGGGGCGGCGGCCGCCCACCCCGACGCCGAGTCCCCGCCCGAGCGGCTGGCGCTCTGCGTCGCGCGCGGGCTGGTCGAACTCGGGCAGCCGGGGCGGGCGCGCACCGTGCTGCGCGCCGCCGTTCGAAAGATGTCCGCCGGCGGTGAACTCGGCGCGGCCAGCCGCCTCCTGGCGGAGGTCAGCACCGGTCGAGACGCGGTCGAAGCGATGAAACGCGCCGTCGAGATGGTGGCCCAGTCGCTCTACGTCGTCGAAGACCCACCGCAGTTCTACCGCGAGATCACCGCGGTGCGCGGCCGAGATGCCGTCGAGCAGATCATCACCCCATGCCGGCAGGCCAGCCGTCGAGAGGCATGCCGCAAGCTGCTGAGCCACTTCGACGGTGAGCCCGCTCAGCCCGAGCCCGCTCAGCCCGAGCCGGAGCCCGCTCAGCCCGAGCCCGAGCCCGCTCAGCCCGAGCCCGAGCCCACTCAGCCCGAGCCCGCCCGGCCCGAGCCGGTGCCGGCGCCCGCCCTGACCGCGAGCAAGGCCGACGTCATCGGCCGGCCGGCCGGGGCCCGACTGGTGCTCATCCTCGACGACGGCACGAAGATCGAGAAGGCCACCCCATCGGGCGCCTTCGACATCGACGAGGACGCGTTGCCGGTCGGCGCCGTCCGGTTCTCGATGAGCGCGGGCGGTCGCCAGACGCGTTCGGGCAGGGTCAACCTGCGGGCCAGGAAGGCTGCGGAGGGGCCGGTGCGCCTCTACGCGCACAAGGTGGGTGCCCACAAGCCGTACAGCGACGGTGAAGCGGCCCTCGCTCGCGGTGATACGGGCGCGGCCATCGCGGCGTTCCGCGCCGCGACCCGGGCCGACTCCGACTTCTGCCTGGCCTACACCTATCTGGGCTACGCCCAGGGCCTGGCCGGCGACGTCAAGCAAGCCAAGGGCAGCCTGCAGCGCTGCAGCAGCAGCCTCGACAACGATCTGGCGGCGGTGGCCACCGCGCGATTCATGTCCGCCGTCGTGGAGCTGCGCAACCGCATCGACAGCGCCTCGCCCGAGCAGCTCGCGAGCCTCTTGCGCGGGCTGCGCCGCGGATACGGTCGCGTCGTCTACGCCAACCGGGTGCTGCGAGGTACGGCCCGCGGGCGGAGCATCAACCTCGGCGTGATCAACAGCGTATGGACCGCGCGGGGCAAGACCGCCTACTGGCGCAAGCTGGCCGCTGCGGAGGGCGCGCCCGAGCCGATCGCGTCGGCGTGCCGGGAAGCGCTCAAGGTGTGGCGTAAGCTCCCCGCCAGCCAGATGCGCTACGTGGGCACGCGCCTGACGGATACCAAAGCCGACTTCGCAGACGAGCGAACCCGGGCGATGGCGGAATTGGGGGCAGCGTGCAAGTGAAGGCCTTGCGTATCGGTATGAGCGTCGTCGGTCTGTGCCTTTCGCTGACGGCCACCGCGGCCGCCGACGCACCGCGGCTGTGCCTGCTCGACGACGCAGGGACGGATCGAACGGGTTGCCGGGGAGCCCCCGCCGAGGTGCTCGAGCCGAACCGGCCGATCACCATCCGGGTCGACGTCCCCCTGGCCGGCGCCCCTCGCCCGCTGAGCGTGGTGCGCGTCAGTGCGGCCCACGCCCAGGGACGCCCGCTCGCCTTCGAGCCGGTCGTACGCGACAGCTCGATCGCCGAGCGCCGCTTCGACAAGATCCCGGGCAGACAGAGCTTCCGCCTCGCGAGCGGAGACGAGGCCGGCAACTACCGCCCGAAGTGGCACGCCGACGGGCGCTATCTCGTCTGGCATCAGATCGGCGACGTCGCCCGGCTCTGGTGCCTCGATGTGGACGCCGCCGAGCCTGCGCCGCGCGCGGTCGAGTTCCCCGATGAGAACGCGGACGAGCTCTTCGGAGAGACCGCCGACGGCATCAGTCACTTCGAGTGGGTGCCGGGCACCACGTCGGTGCTCGTGCGCCTGACCCGGGCCCGAGAGTTGCGGCGGGTCGACTTCGAGAACTGCAAGGGCGAGGTGACCCCGGCCGCCGAGCTGCCGGAGGCCACCGACTTCGCGTTGTCGCCGGACGGCCGCTGGATGGTCTGGCGGCCCGCGGGGGCCGAGCGCCTCGTCGTCGGGCCCGTCGGCGGTGAACCCGTCGGCGAGCTGTGCGGCCCGAATGCCGACCCCATGCTGCGCACATCGGTCTGCCGGGGCGTGCGCTGGCGACCCGACGGCGGCGCGGTGGCTTTCTGGCGGGCTCAGAGCGGAAGGAGCGGCGGCCAGCAGGTCATCTGGACCCCACTCGACCTGCGGCGCAAGGTGATCGGGCGTCCCCGCCTCGTCGAAGTGACCGGAGGCGCAGCGAGCGCGCGCAACGCGAAGAAGCCGGCCATGGCCATCGCGTTCAGCCCGTCGGGCGAACACCTCGCCTTCGTCAGCGGCGGGCGGATCAACATCGTCGATACCCGGGCAGCCGGCCCGAAGAGCGTCGCCCGGCCGCTCTCGATGAGCCGTGGACGCTACAACTCCAACAAATCCGACATCGTATGGCTCGATACGCATCACATCGCGGCGGTCATCGACGGCACCGGCGGACAGCATCCGATCGTGGTGGCGCACGTCGATCCCGCCCGCCAGCCGTCGATGCTCTCCCGCGCGTTCCCGACCCACTACGACCTCGCCTGGGCGTCGACGACGCGCCGGCTGGCCGTGAGCGGGTTCGTCAGCCAGCAGAGCATCTGGATCGCCGACGTGCTCACCACCCGGCCCGATGACAGCCCCCCACCCGAGTATTTCCTGGCCATCCGTGAGGGCGAGAGCGCGCCGGTCAACCTGACCGGCTCCCGTCCCACACATCGCTACGCCGACGGCCTCGAGCTCGATGCCCGATGGGAGCCCGTCTCCGGCGCCGACGCGGCGCGGCTGACCCTGACCTTCGTCCTGCGGAAGAGCCCATGACAGTCATACGCATGCCCACGGCCTCGCGACGGGTCACCCGCGCCTTGAGCGCAGCGGTGCTCATGTGCGCCGTATCCGGCGCGCGGGCCGAGTGCCCCGAGACGCTCGCCGCGCCCGAGGTGCCCGACGCGCTCACCCGCGCGACGATCCGGCTCAACCTGCTCGAGCGCACCGCCGAGCGGGCGGCGTTCATGGCCGTCTCCGAAGCGGCAGCCCGGGCGCGGCCCTCCGCGCGCCTCCTGGCGCTCTATGCCGACCATGTCTCGCTCCTGCCACGCTTGCGCTATGTCGAGGGCAGAGCGGACCTCGCCCGGCACGTCGCGGCCATCGGCAAGCTCGGCCGTGACGACCGCTGCCGCATGCGCGCGCTGCTCGAACACGACGAGGCGGGCGTTCGCGTGGGCGCGCTGCTCGCCTATCGACCCAAAGCGATCGAACGACTCGCAGGCACCGACCCCCAGCGGGTTGCCGATCTGATCGAGATCTTCGGCGCGCTCGGCGGCCTCTACCATCGCATCGGGGCCCGCCGGCACTTCTTCGACATCACCTACCACTTCGTCGATGTCTTCGAACCCATTCGGCGGCGGCTCGCACCGAGCCTCGCCAAGCGAGTGGGTGAGGTCCTCGACGACTTCGGACAGCGTCGGGCAGAGCTCTTCGCCGATTTGCCGTCCGGCACCCGACCGGGCCAGGATTGAGGGAGACGAGATGACGCGCGCACCGTTCATGAGCCATGGCACTCCTGCCACGAATGACAGAGTGATACGCAAGGACATCATGGCCGCCATCGGCGCCATCGTGCGGCGCGCCACCGTCGGCGCATCGCTCGCCGGCATCATGCTCACCGGCACGCTCCTGCCATCGCCGGGCAACGCTCAGCAGGTGGAGGTCGACCGCGAGTTGTCGTACGCCCAGCAAGGCAGCCACATCAACCTCGACCCGATGACGGCCGAAGACCTCGACTCGTGGAACCTCATCGAGTTGATGCTGCGCGGCCTGGTTCAGGTGGACGACAACCTTCAACTCGGCCCCGACCTCGCGACCTACACCTTGCGCGAGTCCCGCGACCGGATCCGGGTGACCTTCAAGCTGCGCGACGCGCAGTGGGCCGGCTCGGACCTCGACGGCAACCTGCCGGTGACCGCCAAGGACGTCGAGTACTCGCTCGCCAAGGCCCGGGGTCGGGTGGCCAACAAGACCGCCAGCCCGCAGGTCGCGGGTCTGATGGAAGGCATCCTCAAGTGGGAAGTCGACGGCGACGCCATTCACATCGACTTCGCCAAGGACCAGTGGCGCGCCGATACGCTGGGGCAGTTCATCAACCTCAGGTTGATGAGTCGAGAGCAGGCCATCAGACTGCGCAAGCTCAAGATGCCGTGGACCGGCAAGCCCTGGAGCACCGGTCCGTATATGGTGCAGAGCAAGACCGGCGGCACGGTTCGACTGACCCGACGGCGGGACCTGGGCAACGCCGGGCCTGCGATCGAGGTGGTGCACCGCGAGCACCGCTCCGATACGCGGGCGGTGAAGACAGATCTGATCATCGGCAATACCGACCTGATGATGGACCTCTCGCCCAAGGACGCCGACGACATCTCCTCGCGCGCCGAGTCGAAGGCCGCGCGAGAGAGCACGCCGTCGCTGTCATACACGTTCATCGGCATGAACCATCGCGCCCCCCTGCTCGGCGACGTGCGGCTGCGCCGCGCGCTGTCGATGATGGTCGACAAAGACGCTCTCATCCGCTCTGTCTTCGACCGGATCGCCGATGCGGCCATCCCCGTCACCGGTCCGTACGACCCGCACCTCGCGGGCACCTACGACCCCGACCTCGAGCCCCTCTACGACTTCGACCCGGACGCGGCGCGCGCGCTGCTCGACGAGGTCTGCGGACCTGCCCCGGCCAAGGGGTCTCGGCGCTGCAACGGGAAGCCGCTCACTTTGCGGCTCATCTTCAACGGCGACGTCGAGCGCAGCCGGCGCATCGCGTACGCCCTCGAAGAGATGATCGAAGCCTATGGCATCACCCTCGAGCTCGAGGGGCTCAACGCGCGCCGCGTCGGGCAGCGTCTGACGGCGCCGCAGGGGCGCGCCGGCGGCGACTTCGATCTCATCCTGATGACCCACGCCCTGTCGCTCAACTTCGACCCGTATGCGGACTGGCACTCCGAGGGCTTGTCGAACTACTGGTCGTTCTCCGACGCACACCTCGACGGTTTGCTCGAGCGGCAGCGCACCGCCGACGCCCAGCTGCGCCACGACCTGCTCGCCGAAGTCCACGGTGCCATGTACGACCAGCAGGCGGCGTTGTTCTTGTGGTCGCGCAAGCGATTCATCGCCATCAACCGCCGCTTCACCAACGTGGATCCCAAGCGGGTCGACTTCTTCGGCAGTCTGGTCGAGTGGGGCATCGATATGAAGCGACTCTCGGCGGAGTGATACCGCTGACTCCCCCCCCCCACGGGGTGACGTGACGTCGGGTGATGTAGCGCTGAGTGAGTGATGTAGCGCTGAGTGAGTGATGTAGCACCGAGTGATGCGACGCTGAGTGATGTGACGTTGGGAGGCGCGCCACCGCAGGGTGGATGGCTCGCCCTGTCCCGTGAGAGGGCATGAGAGACGCTCTACACCAATACGCGGGACGGCTCTCCGCCGCGCTCGCATTGCTCGTCAACCGAGCGATCCTCGTGTTCGTCGCCGGGCTCGCAGTGCTCGCGGCGGCCTGGTACGCCTGGAGTCCATGTGAAGGCAACCCCGCGTCGTGCGCGCCGCTCGACTGTGCCATCGACGTCGACCTCGACGGCCTGCCCGACCGTGACGAGGTGGCCGGCGGCGTCGACGGCCGCGCGACCGATCCCATCTGGGATGACTCGGATGACGATGGGATGCTCGACGGCGAAGACCCGTGCCCGCTGCATGCCGACGCACCAGCGGATGGGCTGTGCGCCGATGGCCGACCCGTCCGCCCCCCCGCCGACGCCGACGCCGACGGCGTACGCGACGTGCTCGAAGGCCGAGGGATCTACGCCGGCACCCGCCCGGACGACGCCGACTCCGACGGCGACGGCCTGCTCGACGGCGAAGACCCCTGTCCCGGTCGTCGAAGCGGGCCTGATGCCATCGATCGGCCGCTGGTCGACGGATCATCCGAATACGGATCCGCAGAGCGCTGTGCGAGCGGCCGCCCGCTCGTAGCCGAATGGTACGCCCATACATCGCTGGTCGAGAAGTACGTCTGCTGGGCGGGCAACATGGCATCGGGTCGCGTCCTGGGTGCCGATGGCATGCGGATCGTGCCGCGGGTGGGCGCAGCGCTGGGTCAGACGCTCATGCTCGTGCTCACCAGCCTGCTGCTCTCCGCCTGCGCCGCCGTGCTCCTCGTGGTGCTGCTGCACATCGGCCGCGGGCGGCGGGGGTGGAAGACGAGCATCTCGATGCTGCTCGCAGCGAGCTTCATCCCGATCGTGCTGGTCGGCTACCTGCTCGGCGCGGCCTTCAACAGCGCCGACTTCCAGGTCTTCCGGGTGCTCGACCCCGCGCTCGTGGAGCCCTGCTTCGGCGCCGAGCGACGCTTCTCGCTGCTCGGGCTGCTCGGCGACCCGCGATGCCTCGCAGACTACATGGCCCACCTGCTGATTCCGGCGACGGTGCTCGCCCTCGGCGACGGCAACCTGGGCTATCTGGTGCGCGACCTGTCGCGCAACCTCGACGAGGTCGATCGCTCGCGCTACGTCGACTACGCGCGGGTCCGCGGCGTCGGCGCGTGGTCGATCGTCTTCTGGTACCTGCTGCCCAACGTCGCCGTCCTGTCCCTCATCTTTTTGCGCCAGCGGACCATCTTTCTGCTGAGCGGCGCGGTCGTCGTCGAGCGCATGTTCACCCGCGACGGCCTCGGCCGGCTGCTCATCGACGCGCTGAGCGACTCCCATGACGTACCGCTCCTGCTCACGTGCGCGGTGGTCTTCTTCGGCGTCGCCATCGCCGTACAGCTCGCGGTGCGGCTCGCCGTGATCCTCATCGAGCGCAGGGCGGTGACATGAGCCGTCGAACCCCTTCGGTGACCCTCACCCCACGCCAGAGGCTCTCGCTGGGCATCGCGGCCACCGTCCTCGCGATCGGTGGCCTGCCATGGCTGTCCGGACCGATGACCCGGCTGCTCGCGCCCACGGACCAGGCGCCGTCCGCAGCAGCCAAGGCCCCGAGCCAGACGGCACATGCCGGCGGGCAGACCACGGACGGGCGCAGGCCATCCGCCGCGGCGGGCCAGCCACCCGCCGACGCGTCGCCGACGCCGGGCGGGCACCCCGCGCAGCCAGGGGTACTCGACAACACCGCGTTGGGTCTGGGTGGAGCCGATGACTCGCCGGCCGAGCCACCGGACCATGACAGAGAGCCGCCGTCGCCGCTCGATGACTCGGCGCTCTTCGGCGCGCCGGACACGCTGGACGGCGACCCCCTCGACGAGACCAATACCCACCGCGATCGGCCACCGGCCGACACGACAGCCGAAGCCGACGCGGCGGTCTCCAAGGAGCTGACGATCAGCCCCGCCACGCTGGTTCGCGCCGCGCTCGGCAGCCTCCTCGTGGGTGTGCTGACCGCCATCGTCGCGACCCTCGTCGGCGCGTTGCTCGGGCTGATGAGCGGCTACCGCGGCGGGCTCGCCGAGCGGATCGCGGTGCGCTGGTTCGCCGACGGCCTCGACGCGCTGCCGCAGTTCGTCGTGCTCGTCACCGCCGTCGCGCTCTATCGAGATCTCGCCGGCACCGAAGGGGACGCCCTGCTCATCGCCGTCGGCGTGCTCATCGGGCTCGTCAACTCGACCCAGGTCCTGCTCGTCGTGCACCACCAGACCCGCCTCATCGCCGGGCGCAAGTACGTGATCGCCGCGCGCCTCATGGGATGGGGTGCGCTGCGGGTGGTGCGCCACAAGATCGTGCCGCACCTGCGCCACGAGCTGATCATCCCGTTCACCCAGCTGGTCATCTGGGGTGTCTTCGTCGAGACGGCGCTCAGCTACCTCGGCTTCGGCCCGTCGTCGACCGGCTCGACGCTCGGCGCGCAGCTGCACCGCATCGACCCCTTCGCCCGACCCGACGAGCTCGCGCCGGCCATCGTGATGTGCCTGATGACCGTCGCGCTCGCAGCGGCCCTCAGATCGACGGGCGACGCCGTCGACGCGCTGTACGCCAAAGCCCCCGCGCAGGAGGCATCATGACGACCGACGCCATCGTGAAGGTCGAAGGGCTCGGGGTTGCCTTCGACACCCCAGCGGGCCGCCGCACGGTTCTCTCGGGCCTCGACCTGACCATCCGGCGCGGCGAGTGCCTGGCGATCGTCGGACCCAACGGCGCCGGCAAGACGGTGCTGACCAACGCGCTGCTCGGCCGCTACAACGCCGCGCGGGGCGTGCACCTCGCGGGGCGGATCGAGGTCTGTGGCGTCGACCTGCTGAGCCTCGACCCCCGGGCACTGCGCCGGCTGCGGGCCGAGCGCATGTCGGCCATCTTCCAGGACTTCTCCCACACCCTGAACCCGATCCGCTCGATCGGAGGCCAGCTGCGCCAGATGCAGCGGCTCGCCGGCGCCACCGACGCCGACCCCGGCGCGCGGCTCGCCGCCGTGAACTTCCCCGCCGAGAGCGTCGGCGACCGCCCGCACCAGCTCAGCCAGGGCATGAAGCAGCGCGCCCTCGTCGCGCTCGCCCTCGCCAACCGACCCGACCTGGTCATCGCCGACGAGGTCACCTCGGCGCTGGACGTGATCAACCAGCAAGTGGTCTTCGAACTCATCACCGGCGAGCAGCGCAGCCGACCCGACATGGCGATCGTCTTCGTCTGCCACGATACCCGCCTGGTGCGACAGTACGCCGACCGGGTCGTCGTCGTCTCCCATGGGCGCATCACCGACGAAGGCGACCCGTCGCGGGTCACCCCCGCGCTCGGTCTGCCCGCCGCGCGCGACGCCGCCGCGGCCCTCGACGAGGCGCCGGTCCTGCTCGACGCCCGCGCGGTCTCGAAGAGCTTCAAGGCGCCGTTCCGCCGGCCGCGGCGAGTGCTGCACAGCCTCGACCTGCGCATCCGGCATCGCGAGCACACCGCGATCATCGGCGCGAGCGGGTCGGGCAAGACCACCCTGGCCAACCTGCTCGCCGGCGTGCTGCCCATCGACGATCGCGAGACCGGCGCGGTGACCTTCGACGGCATCGACCTGCGCGGGCTGCATCGACCGGACCACGCGCTGCGCCACCGCATCCAGATGGTCTTCCAGGACCCCGACGCCGCGATCGGCTCCATCGACCCGCGGCTGACCGTCGAGCAGGTCATCCTCGAGCCGCGGCTCGCCCGCGAGCCCGACGCCCGCGAGGCCGGCCGACGCTGGGTCGCCGAGAAGCTCGCCGCGTTCGGCCTGCGCGACCTCGCCCAACGGCGGGCCGCGCACCTCAGCGGCGGCCAGCGCCAGCGCGTCGAGATCCTGCGGGCGTTCCATGGCCTGCGCACCGACTGCCCGACGCTGATGATCGCCGACGAGCCCACGAGCATGCTCGACCCGGCCTTCGTC
Organism: bacterium; assembly: GCA_030427205.1. Classification (GTDB taxonomy): domain Bacteria; phylum Myxococcota_A; class Bradymonadia; order UBA7976; family UBA1532; genus JACKDM01. The sequence goes on from JAUHXC010000038.1 coordinate 101,387, forward strand.
GGCGAAGTCGTCGACATCTTCGTCGAGTTGGGCCGCGAGTACGACGTCACCTACCTCTTCATCACCCACAGCCTCGAGCTCATGCGGGCGACCTGTCGCCGGGTCGCGGTGATGTTCGACGGCGAGTTCGTCGAGCAGGCGCCCGTCGACCGCCTGACCCTCGACCCGCTGCACCCCTACGCCCGGCTGCTGCTGCGCGCCGGCCGCGAGACCCGCCACCCCGGCGGAGACCCCGAGCTGCAGCGCTTCAGACTGCCCGACGCGCCCGGCGGCTGCCCGGCGCGCAGCTGGTGCCGCCTGCGCAGCGACCTCTGCACGACCCGACGCCCCCGACTGCAACGCCACGGCGACCGCGACGTCGCCTGCCATCACCCGGCCGACCGCGCCACCCAGAGAGGATGACCATGACCCACCGCGCTTCACTCTTCGCGCTGCTCTGCGTATCCGCCAGCCTCGGCTGCGGCGGCGGTCAGGCCGGCCTCGGCGCCCAGATGCTGCCGTCCAGCTGCCAGCTGACCGAGAAGCCCGAGACGATCGACACCGCCACCAGCCGCCTGCGCTGCAAGATCGTGCGCTACCAGGCGCAGCAGCAGGAGGCGACCGTGATGTCCGACGACCGTGGCTACCAGACCAACGGCGTGCCGGCCTACTGGCTGCAGCAGGCGGACGCCGGCGTGATCATCAACCTGCAATTCCCCGAGACCGAGCGCCCGCCCGCCGAAGGCACGACGCTCGAGGTGATGGTCAACAAGCTCGTGGTGCGCACCGGCACCCTGCGCGGGAGCTGAAGATGAGTCATTCGGATGAGATGTGGCGCCGAACCGGTCGGCGGCGGTTGGCTGATGCGCGCTTGCTGACACTGCTCGGGATGACATGGACCCTGGCATGGTGCGGAGCCGCCTCGGCTCAGCCTGTCCAGGACTGCAATCCGGTTCTTGATGGCAATCAATGCTCGGAGTTCGAACCAGATGGTACCGAAGACGGGATTTGCTCCTGCAACGCAGCCCAATACGAGCCGTGCAGAGGCATTGGGGCCGAGCAGGGACCGTGCATCGACAACTGCCGGACAACACCCAACGCCGACCAGAGAGACGAAGATGGGGACGGCCAGGGGGATGCCTGCGATACCGATGATGACAACGACGGTCACGACGATGCTGCCGACAACTGCCCGCTCGTTCCCAACGCGGAACAGATCGACACCGACGGCGACGGCTTCGGCGACGCGTGCGACCCCGACGACGACGGCGACGGCGTCGATGACGTCGATGACAACTGTCCGATCGACATCAACCCTGGGCAGGCAGACGCCGAACCCGACGGCATCGGCGATGTCTGCGACGACGACGACGACAACGACGACGTCGTCGAGACGAACGATCCCGAACGCCCGACGTGCCGAGGCGCTACAATCACGCCATGCCGGGACAACTGCCCCGGCCTGCCGAACCAGGACCAGCTCGATACGGACGGCGACGGCAGAGGCGATGCGTGCGACGATGATGATGACAACGATGGTCGGACCGATGACAACGACAACTGCCCGCGCAGCGTGAACCCGGCCGATCCTGATCAGACCGACACTGATCAGGACAGTATCGGAAATCTCTGCGACAGCGACGATGATAACGACGGTCTTGCCGACGCAGTTGACAACTGCCCACTGAGCCCGGACCCCGATCAGACCGACACCGACGGCGACGGCGCAGGCAACGTCTGCGATGGGGACGACGACAACGACGGTCGGGCCGATATCGCCGACAACTGCCCGCTCGACCCCGAGCCCGATCAGACCGATACCGACGGCGACGGCAGAGGCGACGGTTGTGATCCCGACGACGACAACGACGGTCTGCTCGACGCCGCCGACAACTGCCCGCGCAGTGTAGATCCGGCAGACCCGGATCAGACCGATACGGACGAGGACGGAGACGGGGACGTCTGCGATACCGACGACGACGGTGACGGTGAAGCCGACTCCGACGACAACTGCCGGCTCGTACCCAACGAGGGACAGATCGACACCGACGAGAACGGCTTCGGCAACGCATGCGACCCCGACGACGACGGCGACGGCGTCGATGACTCCGACGACAACTGCCCGGTCGACATCAACCCAGGGCAGGAAGACGCCGAACCGGATGGCATCGGCGACGTCTGCGACGAAGACGATGACAACGACGACATCGTCGAGACGAACGAGCCCGAGCGCCCCACGTGCCGGGGCAATACGATCTCCCCGTGCCGGGACAACTGCCCCGGCCTGCCGAACCGAGATCAGGTCGATGCCGACGGCGACGGGTTCGGCGACGCGTGCGACGACGACGACGACGACGACGGTAGCCTCGACGAGGTCGACAACTGCGCGCAGTTCAACCCCGACCAGCTGGACACCGACGGCGACGGCATCGGCGATATCTGCGACGACGACGACGACAACGACGGCCGGGTC
>JAUHXC010000039.1 GCA_030427205.1 bacterium
CCTTTCGGCGTTTTGGTTCAAGCACTCCGAATAACCGAGGGGTACGGCCTCCTCTTCCATCTTGTCAGGGGCGCAAAGGCGCGAAACTACGCGGCTCGATCAGATGTAGATCGGGATATGCACCCAACTCCAACGCTTCGGCTGCGTGCCTGACGCCGCGGAGATCGAGGTGCCGAGCACATGTTGCAGAGATCGAGGTGCCGAGCACATGTTGCACCGCGGAGATCGAGGTGCCGAGCACATGTTGCAGAGATCGAGGTGCCGAGCACATGTTGCACCGCGGAGATCGAGGTGCCGAGCACATGTTGCAGAGATCGAGGTGCCGAGCACATGTTGCAGAGATCGAGGTGCCGAACACATGTTGCAGGCACATGTTGCAGGCACATGTTGCAGAGATCGAGGTGCCGAACACATGTTGCAGGCACATGTTGCAGCGGTGGCCGAGGCCGGCGGCGCGCTGTTCAGGGGTCGGCTGTGGCGTCATATTTTCCCGGGATGCGCGACCGGCTGCGCGCGCGGCGAGGGGCCCGCCGAGACCGGCGGCTGAATCGCGCCACGGTCTGCCGGGCGCCCAGGCGAGGCGAGCGGCGGTGAGTCATTCGACGGCTTCGGCGACGCCGAGCTCGAACCGGCGTCCGACCTCGGCGAACCGGTCTGCGCGATCCATGGTCGGCCTCGATGCCCGGTCGCTGTACGTGCGGCCCACTGGCGCGATCGGCGGCTCAGACCGCCGCGAAGTCGGCGCGACGCAGCCCGAGGCGGCCGATCGAGGTCGAGCATGGCGGGCTCCCGCATCAGGCGGTGGGGTCGGGCGTACCGTCAAACGCCTCTCGATGGTAGCCCTTGCGGCCGACGCGGCGGGCGAGGTCGCTGCCGATGGGCTGGCCTTTGGCGATCTGGCGCGAGACGCGGGCGAAGTCGAAGCGCGGGGTCCAGCCCAGGTCGCGGCGGGCGCGGGCGCTGTCGTAGACCCGCCCCAGGGTCTCGGGCAGGCGATAGCCGCGGGCGTCGTAGATCGCCCGCGTGCCCGGCACCCGGCGCTCGATGACCGCGGCGGCGTCGCGGCGCAGCGCGGCGCGATCGTCCCGGGTGAAGGGGGTCGGGGCGCTGATCACGTAGCGCCCGAAGTCGAGCCGTCCCAGCCGCTGCAGCGCGTCGATGTGGGCTCGGGCGGCGTCTTCGAGGTCGACCCGCCGGTGCAGGAACTCGTTGGCCTTCAGGTTCTCCGCGTCCCACGCGGCGCGGGCGGCGGGGTCGTCATCGTCTTCGGGGAAGAACCGCGAGGTGCGCAGCACGAGGCACGGCAAGCCGCGGGTGCGGTGGAAGAGGTGGCACAGCCCCTCGGCGGCGGTCTTGGTGGCCCCGTAGATGTTCTTGGGCACGTCGGGCACCGCCTCGTCGATCCAGACGGCGGGCTGGTCGGCCGCCGGGCGCAGGCTGGCCCCGAACGCGCTGGTGGTGCTGGTGAAGATCAGGCCGCGCAGGCCGGCGTCGGCCGCCGCTTCGAGCAGCGTCAGGGTGCCCGAGACGTTGACGTCGACGAACGCCTGGGTCGAGCGGGTGGCCACGTGCGGCTTGTGCAGCGTGGCGGCGTGCAGCACGACCTCGACCTCGGCGACCGCGCGGCGCACCGTGTCGGCGTCGGTGATCGAGGCGACGATGTGTGTGTGCTCGCCGGGCAGGATGTCGAGGCCCAGCGGCGCATGGCCCGCGTCGGTCAGCGCGATCATCAGCGCCTCGCCCAGGTGGCCCGCGCTGCCCGTCACCAGCACTCTCATCCCGTGCTCCTCGTCGAGTGGGGCCGGATGATACACCGGCCGGCGTCGATCGCGGTAGGCGTCGGCCGGCGGCTGTGGTTCACTGCCCGCCATGTGGGATGAACGCTATGGCAAAGAGGGCTTCGTCTACGGCACCGCGCCCAACGACTTCGTGGCGGCGTCGGTCGGCGCCCTGAAGAGTCCGGTGATCTGCCTCGCCTCGGGCGAAGGTCGCAACCCGGTGTGGCTGGCCGAGCAGGGCTTCGCGGTGACCGCGGTCGACGGGTCGCAGGTGGGCGTCGAGAAGACCCGGCGGCTGGCCGCAGAGCGCGGGGTCGACGTCGAGGCGATCCACGCCGATCTGGCCGAGTTCGACATCGGCGACGGGCGCTGGGGCGGCGTGGTGATCACCTTCGGGCACCTGCCGCCGGCGCTGCGGGCGAAGGTGCACGCCGGCGTCGTGCGCGGTCTCGCGCCCGGCGGCGCGCTGGTGATGGAGGCCTATACCCCGCGCCAGCTGGGCCGGGGCACGGGCGGTCCGCCGGTGGCGCACATGCTCTACGAGCCCGACGACATCCGCCGCGAGCTGCGCGGGCTCGACTTCGAGCGCTGCGCCGAGATCGAGCGGTCGGTGGTCGAGGGTCGGGGCCATACCGGCGCCGCGTCGGTGCTGCAGATCATCGGGCGCAAGCCGGGCTGAGCGGGTTCAGCGGGCCTCGGCGGCGGTGATCCGGCGGGCGGCGTCGAGCACGCAGGCCATGTGCGAGCGGCGCATATGCGCCTCGAGCGCCGGCTCGAGCCCCCAGCCGCCCATATAGGCCATGCCCGCGGACGCCACGTACAGCTCCCAGCGGGCCAGCGCCCGATCGTCGAGCGGCGTGCCCGTCGCCGCGGCGTAGTGCCCGACGAAGGCCGCGCTGGCCGCGGCGCCGAACTTCCAGGCCAGCTCGACCCGGGCGCCGGCCACGTCGCACAGCGGGTCGCCGATCGCGGCGTCTTCCCAGTCGAGCACCGCGACCAGCCGGCCGGCGCGCCACATCAGGTTGCCCGCCCAGAAGTCGCCGTGCAGCAGCGATCGAACGCCCGGCGGCGGCGAATCGCTCTGCAGGCGCTGGCGGGCCCGGCTCAGGCGCGGGTCGTCGGGCAGGTACTCCAGTAGCTCAGGCATCGGATCGAGCCGCTCGGGCAGCCCTGGGGGCGCCAGATCGATATCGACCCGGTGCAGGCGGGCGAGGAATCCGGCCATCTGGATCAGCGCGTCGGGCAGCTCGGCGGGCGTCAGCTCGGTCGAGCCGTCGACGAAGGGCAGCACCACGAACGGGCCCGGCAGCAGCGCGCAGCTCTCGTCGAGCAGCAGCGGCCGCGGTACGGGGAACCCGCGCTCGGCGAGCAGGGTGAGCAGCGCGCACTCGGCGCCGGTGACGTGCGGGGCGACCGCGTGCGGGCCGTCGAGGCGGTGATGGCGCACGACGACGCGACGCGGGCTGCCGTCGGGGTCGGCGATGCGCAGCGCCTGCACGTCGGCCGAGACGCCGCCGGTCAGCGGACGCCGGTCGAGCAGGCGCCCGCCGAGGCGTCGGGCGATGGCGGCGTAGGGGTCGTCGGTGCGCATGGCGGTCCCCTGAAGGGTTGCCGCGGGCCCCGTGGCGGGTCAGCCGCGGGCGCGGCGCCGCGACCAGCGCAGCAGGGCGAGGCCGCCGACGGCGGCGAGCAGCACGAGCGGCAGGTGCGCCGGCTCGACGAGCCAGTGCAGCAGGGTGGTCGCGTCGGTGAGGCCGTGGCCGCCGTGGGCCAGCGTGAAGGTCTGCATCGGAGATCCGCCTGATCGGTGAAAGCGGCGGCACGCTAACGGCTCGCGCGCCGGCCGGCAACCCCCTCGCTTATCTGTGCCCTCGCGCGTCCGTGCCCTCGCGTATCTGCGCCCGAGCCCGTCAGGCCAGCGCGAGCCGGGCGGGCACGCTCTTGTGCCACGGCGTGCCCACGAACGGGTCGCGGTCGCCATTGGTGGTCAGCTCGTTGGGCGCGATGCCGCCGAGCGGCCCGTCGTCGTCGTCGTGCAGGCCGGTCCCGTTGGGCAGCGAGATGTGGCCGGGCTGCATCGTCTCGCTGATCTCGACGGGCACCACCGCCGATCCGCGGGCGGTCGTCAGCCGCACCCGCCCGCCGGGCGCCACGCCGAGCGCCGCGGCGTCGGCCGGGTTGATGCGCAGCGCGCCCTCGGCGTCTTTTCGGCGCCAGCGCGGGTCGCGGATGATCGTATTGGCGGTGAACGCCCGCCGCTCGCCCGCCGAGAGCGTGAACGGGAAGGCGGCATCCCGCGGCGCGGGCCCCGCGCTGAGCGTCTCGGCCTCCGCGAGCAGGTCGGGCAGCGCGAGCTGGATGCGCCCGCCGGCGATCCGCGCGAGCTGGTCGTCCCAGACGTCGACCGCGAAGACCACGCCCGAGGATCGCTCGAGCATCGCCTCGAACAGGGTCCGCGCCGCCGTGAGCGGGTCGCCGGCGAAGCCCGCGCGAGCCAGCGGCTCGGGCCGGGCCATCGCCGCCCGCAGCGCGAGCCCGAGCAGCACCGCGCCTTCGCGCCGGTCGGCGGGCAGCGTCGGCCCCAGGCTGCGATACAGCAGCGCCGCGGCGTAGGGCATCTGCGCCGGGTTCATCGCGACCCTGGCCAGGAACGCCTGGGTATAGGTCGCGAGCCCCGCCTCGGCGGCGCTTCGAAGCTCGGCGACGAGCCCCGCGTCCAGCGCGCCGAGCGCTTCGACCAGCCGGCAGTGGATCTCCGCCTCGGGCAGCGGGCCTTCGGGCGCCTCGAGCAGCCGCGGGCGCAGGTGGAAGACGTTGTGGGGAAACTCGAAGTTGAAGAACGTCGCTTCGGCTTTCTCGAACTGCGTGCTCGCCGGCAGCACGTAGTCCGCCAGGCGAGCGGTCTCGGTCAGCGCCACGTCGATCACCACCAGGCAGTCGAGCGCGCGCAGGGCCTCGCGCATGCGCGGGCTGTCGGCCAGGGAGTGCGCCGGGTTGGCCGCCTCGACGATCATCGCCCGGAAGCGCGCCGGGTGGTCGTTGAGGATCTCGTCGGAGATCGCGTTGCACGGCACCAGCCCGCCGATGATGCGCTGGCCGGTCACCGGGGTGTCGTACTTGTGGCCGCCGGTCGCCAGCGGGGCGAGCGCGGTGGGCATGAACTGGCAGCCGGGCTTGCCGAAGTTGCCCGTCGTCAGCCACAGCAGCCGGTGCAGATAGCTGACCAGGGTCGAGTGGCGGTTCATCTGCACGCCGAGGTCTTCGAACGAGGCCACCGAGCGGGCCTCGCCGATGCGCTGGGCCGCGGCGCGGATCTGGTCTTCGGGCACCCCGCAGATGGCGCTGTACGCCGCGACATCGACCGCGCCGAGTACGTCGCGCACGGCGTCGAGGCCGGCGGTGTGCGCCTCGACGAAGGCGTGATCGACGAGGTCGTCTTCGAGGATGACGGCGACCAGCGCCGCCAGCAGCCAGGCGTCGGTGCCCGGCTTCACCTGCAGGTGTATGTCGGCCAGCGCGGCGGTCTTGGTGCGCCGCGGGTCGACGACGATCAGCGCGCGCGCCGGATCGGCCGCCAGCGCCTTGAGGGTGACCCGCGCCCGCGGGATGCCGTGGGAGAACCAGGGGTTCTTGCCGATGAACAGCCCCACCTCGCAGCGCTCGAAGTCGCCCCGGGTATAGCCGCCGAGCATGCGATGGCTGACCCAGAACTCGCCGGTCTTCTCCTGCGCCAGCGCGTTGCTGCGATAGCGCATGCCCAGCGCCCGCCGGGTGGCGGTGGCGTAGGTGCCGGGCAGGTGGTTGCCCTGCCCGCCGCCGCCGTAATAGACGATCGTCGACCCGCCGTGGGCATCGCGGACCGCCGCGAGCCGCTCGGCGACTTCGGCGATGGCGGTCTGCCAGTCGATGGGCTCGAGTCCGCCGTCCGCGCGCCGGCGCAGCGGCGTCGTCAGCCGGGCCTGCTCGTTCTGGTAGTGGTCGAGGCGGTGGGCTTTCTCACAGGCATAGCCCTGCGACGCGGGGTGCGCCTTGTCGCCGCGGAACCGCACCAGCCGCCGGCCGTCGTCGCCGCCGAGCTGCACCTCGACGCCGCAGTTGCACTCGCAGAGGATGCACGCGGTGGTCTTCCACTCGGCGTTCAGCGGTGGGCGGGCCATGGGCGACTCCTTCGGATCGGGCGGGGCCCGAACGGGCGGTCCGGGCCGGATCACCGTAGGACCCGGGCGGGGCTGCCCGCAACGGCGCCGTCGGCCGGGCCGGGCAGGCCTCACATTCTTCGCCCGCGCGGCGTGCTACCGTGACGGCTGACCTTGCCCGGAGCCGCCCCATGACCGAGCGCACCGCGCCCCGACTGCTCGTCGCGCTGCACGGCCTCGCCGCCGTGCTGACGGCGGTGATGGGCGTCGTCTACCTCGCCCGATCGCAGATCATGCCTTATCACCTCGAGGCGCTGCAGACGACGTGGGAAGCGATCGAGCCGGCGTATCGGGTGCTCTTCCTGGCCTTCATGAAAGGCGTCGGCGCCGGCTATCTCGCCGCGGGCGTGGCGCTGTGCATCGCCGTCTTCGGGCCCTTGAGGCGCGGCGCTCGCTGGCCGCTGTGGGCCGCCCCGCTGGTGACGCTGATCTGCATGGCGCCGCTGGCGGGCATCATCCTCTACGTGCGCGCCAATACACCCGCCGAGCCGCCGCTGGTCTTCCCCGCGGTGGTCTTGGGGCTGTCGGCCGCCGGCGTGGTGGCGTCGCTGGTCGGCCGCGAGGCCGCCGGGTGAGGGCGGGGCTCAGCCCTGCTGGTCGCCATCGAGCGGCAGGCCCAGCGCCGCCCACTTGAGGACCCCGCCCGCCAGCGAGGCCACCTTCTCGAAGCCGCGCTTCTCCAGCTCGACGGCCATGCGGTCCGAGCGCCCGCCCGAGCGGCAGTAGAGCACCACCGGCGCCGCCTTGTCCCAGCCCGACGCCGCGTCGATCAGCGTGTCCATCGGGATGTGAGCGGCCCCCTGCAGCCGCCCGTCGGCCCCCTGCCACTCGTCGGCGGTGCGGATGTCGACGAGCCGCACGGCGTCGGGGTGATCCGCCAGCCAGACCGCCGGGATGTCGGGCGCCCCGGTCGCGGTGCGGTACAGCGGCCAGACGAACGCGTCGGCGCCGTGCCCGTGGGCCGTCTCTTCGTCGCCCTCGACGAGCCCGCAGTGTTGATTGGCGGGCAGCGCGACGTCGATCTTGCGCGGGTAGGCCAGCTCGAGCTGGTCCATGATGCCGACGAATTGATCCTCGGTCTTCTCGCCGCCGAGCCGCGGGTTGTACAGCCGCTCCTCGCGGATCGAGCTCGACGTGCGCCCCTTGTAGTCGTGGGCCGGGAAGACCTCGGTCTCGTCGGTCAGGCTGAACAGCTTGTCGCGCACCGAGCGGTACAGCGTGCGCGCGTCACCGCTCTGGAAGTCGGTGCGCCCGCAGCCGCGGATGAGCAGCGTATCGCCGGTGAAGACCATCGGCCGGGTCACCGCCACGTAGCTCGCGCAGCCGTCGGTATGCCCCGGCGTGGCCCGCACCTCGAGAGCCTGCAGCCCGAACGTGATCGCGTCGCCGTCCTCGACGAGCATATCCGCCGCGTCCACGCCGGTCGCCGCCGGCAGGACCACCTTGCAGCCGGTGCGCGCCCGCAGCAGCCCCGAGCTGGTGATGTGGTCGGCGTGCAGGTGGGTATCGATGACGTAGCGCAGGTCGAGGCCCAGCTGCTGCAGGAAGCTCAGATCACGCTCGAGGTGCTCGCGCACCGGGTCGATCAGCACCGCGTCCCGACGCCAGGGGTCGCCGAGCAGATAGGTGAAGGTCTTGGTGTCGTCGTCGATGAGCTGGCGGAAGATCACGAAGGCTCCTCGGGGGTCGGGATGGCAGCACGAGCAGGGTGCTCTCGGATGCACCGCTCTCTGAAGCACTGCTCTCCGATTCAATGTGCCGCTTCGGGTCGCCCTGCGCGAGACGAATCTCGGCGCGGCTCAGCTCAGCGCCCGCCGAACGCCGATACCGGCCATCAGCACGAACAGCAGCCAGCCCGCCGGCAGGGGCGCCGATCCCGGCGCGGCGCGGCAGCCCCCCTGCAGGCGCAGCCCGTGCAGCGCCTCGTCCTCCTGCTCGTGGCCGTCGTCCAGATCGCAGACATCGCCGACGCCGTCGCCGTCGGCATCGCGCTGCGCCGGATCGGGCAGGAAGCGGCAGACGTCCACACAGTCGGCGACGCCGTCGTCGTCGGTATCGCCGCGGTCGATATCCTCGGGATCAAACGGGCAGACATCCTCGCAGTCGGCCTTGCCGTCCTCGTCGGCGTCGGGATCGACCACCAGCGGATCGGTGCAGCCGTCGACCTCGACACCGTCCCAGCGGCGGTCGCCGTCGGTGTCCGGGTTGTCGGGCAGGGTGCCGAACGCCTTCTCCCGCGCCCGGGTCAGCCCGTCTCCGTCCTCGTCGAGGCCGGCGCAGGCGTCGCCGATCTCGTCGTCGTCGCCGTCTTCCTGACCCGGATTGGGCACGTCCGGGCAGTTGTCGTCCGCGTCGCAGATGGCGTCGCCGTCCATGTCGCCGGCGTCGGCGCAGGGGTCCTCGCAGGGCGGCTCGCGGCCCGCGGCGTCGGGGCACGGATCGACGTCGTCGCAGACCCCGTCCTCGTCCCGATCGCCCACCTCGGCGCAGGGGTCCTCGCACGGGGGCTCACGATCGGCCACGCCGGGGCAGGGGTCGTCGTCGTCGCAGAGCCCGTCGCCGTCTCCGTCGGGGCAGGGGTCCGCGCAGGGCGGCTCGCGATCGGCCGCGTCGGGGCACGGATCGCCGATGTCGCACAGCCCATCGCCGTCGGTATCGAGCCCGTCCCGCAGCGGATCGGGCTCGCCCAGCAGCTCGGCGCAGTCGTCGCAGCCGTCGCGGTCGGTATCGTCGCAGCGGCTCGGATCCTCGGGGGCGATGTCCGCGTCGTCGAGCACGCCGTCGCCGTCGTCGTCGTCGTCGAACGCGTTGCACAGCGCATCGTCGTCGCGATCGGTGCAGGTCACCGTCAGCGTGAACCGGGTCTCGGCGGTCAGCCCGTCGCCGTCGGTCGCCACCACCCGCACCTCGGCCTCGCCCGCCATGGCGCCCGCCACGAAGCGCGCCTCGTGGCCGAGCTCGCCGACGCGGGTCCCGCTCTCGATCTGGTCGAGCACCCCGCCGGGCAGCGCGCCGAGCCCCACGCTGATGCCGTCGGGCGGCGTGGCGAAGTCGTCGATCTCCAGCGCGATCCAATCGGTGGCCTCGCCCGCCTCGAGCCGCAGGTCGGGCAGCGCGCCGACGAGCGGCGGGTCGAAGCAGGCCTCCAGCGCCGCGCCGGCCAACGCCGGCTCGAAGCCCGGCGCCCGCGCCAGCCAGGCCAGGGCGTTGGTGAGCATGCGCCGCACCTCGGGCGCGTGCATGCCGGCCCAGGTCTCGTCGCAGATGTGCTTGCCCCAGGTCCACTGCCCCTCGCCGAGCACGATCAGCCGACCCGGCGGCAGCTCCACGGCCGCGCCGACGACTCCGTCATCGGTCGTCAAGAACGGCGTGGCCTCGCCGGGCGGCAGCTCGAGCAGGCCGCCCGCGGTCGACGGCAGCTCGTCGACGTCGGCGCACAGCGACGCCGGTGCACCCTGCGCGTCGCTGCAGCGGGCGATACGCGTCTCGCCGTTGCCGCCGAAAGGCCGCGGGCGGGTGATGCCATAGGGCGCCGCGCCGCTGTCGCGCACGTCGAGCACCGCCCCGCCCCCGAGCAGGAACTGGTCGATCGCGCACGGCTCCGCGTCGCCCCGCGGCCCCTCGCCGTCGACGACGAAGATCAACCGCCGATCGACCTCGTCGATGTCGAAGGTGTCGACCCGCAACCCGATCGGGTAGCCCAGCTGGTCGAGCAGGGTGCGCAAGCGGGTATGGTTCGGGCTCTGCGAGAGGCCGCTGTCGTCGTCGCACAGCCCGCGATCGGCGAAGCCGCGCACGGTCACGATCGGCGCGCAGTCGTCGACGAGCCCCGCCTGATCGACCCCGCAATCGCAGACATCGCCCCGCCCGTCTTCGTCCTGATCGGCCTGCCCCGCGTTGGGCGCCGCGGGGCAGTTGTCGCCCCCGCCATCGCCGTCGCGACAGCCGAAGGGCTCGCCCACGTCGCCGAACTGGATGCTGTCGACCTGCAGCGGCCCGTCGCAGTCCACCGAGATGCGCACGGCTTCGATGCCGTCGGGGTGCTTGGTGCCGATGAAGCGCGGGCTCTCTTCGACCTGGCCGGGATCGAGCGCCTGGCGCACCGTGACCGTCGGGCCCTCGGGCACCTGCACGTCGATCTGCACGATCGGACCGCACAGGTCGGTGACCGCCAGCCCGACATGATCGGGCCAGGTGCCGTGCACATACGGATCGAACGTCAGCGAGAGGCCTTCGCGGGCGTCGGGCACCACCAGCGACCGCGCCCCGAGCGCGCGCACATCGTCCGGCGGCAGATCCGACTCGTCGGAGCCCACGCCGCCCCGCCAATCGAGGCCCGGCGCGGGGACGCCGTCTTCGGCGTCCTCCTGCTCGAACCACGAGAACCGGTCCGCGTCGAGCAGCGGGCGCAGCGGGCTGTCGTCGAAGTCGCCGTAGGCGTCGACGGTGTAGAACTCGACGCAATCGAGCACCGGCCAGCCGTCGTCGTCGGCGTCGTCGTCGGGATCCTGCGGGTAGTCGTCGCAGGCGTCGCCGTTCTCGTCGCCGTCCCGGTTCTGCTGCCGCGGGTCGTGATCGTCGGGGCAGATGTCCGCCTCGTCGGGCACGCCGTCGCCGTCGCCGTCGAGGTCGCCGACGCCGTTGACGAAGATGCGCACACCGGTCGAGTCGTCGTCCTCGTCGTAGACCCGCACCGCCAGCTCGGCGTCGAAGCCCGGCACCAGCTGCCCGACCACCGCGAAGGGCCAGCCCAGCCGCTCCGAGCCGTCTTCGGGCACCGCGGCCACCACATCGGGTCCGTCCGGGGGCAGCGTCAGCGGGCCGTAGAGCAGCGCCACGAACGTGCCGTCCCCGGCGTCGCCCACCACGAGGTCGGGCTCGCCGTCGACGTCGAAGTCACCGCTGGCGAAGCGCGCCTTCTCGAAGGCGTCGATGTCGCCGATGTCGATGCCCGCCAACGCGCCGAGCCGAAGGCTGCCGGCGACCGTCGGGAAGACCCGCACCTCGCCCGGATCGGCGGTCACCAGCAGCTTGGGGTTCTCCGGATCGGCCGCGGTGACGACCCAGGCCATCGAGCGCCCGATGCGCGGGCCGTCGGCGGGGCCCTCGAGCACCGTGGTCGCCCCCTCGGGCCCCTGGGCATAGGCGTAGATCTTGCCGCCCTCGCCCAGGCCGGGCGCGCCGACGATCAGCGCGTCGGTCGGGCCGCCGTCGAGCGGCCGCCCGCCCAGGACGCCCTCGCCGAACCCGCACACCCGGGTGCAGCCGTCCTCTTCGTCCACCGGGCAGGTGCAGCCGTCGGCGAAGGGCTCGGGGAAGGGCACCAGCAGCGGATCGGCGGTGAGGTTCACCCGATCGTCGTGCCCGAGCAGCACCGCGACCCCGCCCAGGACGACCGCGCCCTCGCCGTCGACACCATCGTCGCAGGGACACAGCCCCTCGACCGTCTGCGGCCAGACCACCGCGATGTCTTCGGTCTGATCGCCGTCCAGATCACCCACCGGCACCAGCTGCGACAGCCCGGGCAGCGGGGCGATGTTCATCCGCTGACTGCCGCCGTCGGCGAACACGCCGTCGACGCCGAAATAGACCGTCACGTTGCCGTCGAGATCACCCACCACCAGATCGGTCAGCCGATCGCCGTCCACATCGGCCGCCGCGAGGGCGACGCCGAAGCCCAGCGCCTCTCGGCCCGGCAGGATGCGATCGGCGACCCCGCCCGGCTGGCCGACGGCGCCGTCGCCGCCCAACCAGACGTGCACCTTGCCCAGCGGGCCCTGCAGAGCGTCGCTGACGGCCGGCGCGCCGACCGCCAGATCGGGCCAGCCGTCGCCGTCGAAGTCGCCCACGGCCATCGCCGCGCCGAAGCCGTCGTCCTCGAGCGCGTTGCTGCGCACGTTCACGATCACCGGCTCGGCGCGGGCGAGGCCGCTGGTGAGCACGAGCATCGCCGCGAGGGCCGCGGCGGAGCGGAGCAGGGCGGGCGCGCGCATCGGCACATCCTCGATGGCGGGTGCAGTCGTCCCCCACTGTGCGCCTCGCCCGAAGTCGGTGCAAATCCACCGGACCGCACGGCGTCTCATTCGGCCGATGCGGCCGGATTGCGTCCGGGTCTGCGCCGTGACAGCATGCGGCCATGCGCGTCAACACCGCGATCGGGCCCTACCGCACCGCCGTACCCCTCGGCCCCGACACATGGTCTGTCGATGGCCCGCAGCCCGGCTGCGAGGCCCGCCGGATCGACGGCCGGCCGACCCCCGACTTCGACGTCGTCTGCGGGCGCCTCGTCGGCCTGCGCCACCCGCATCTCTGGCCCGTCTTCGCCGCCGCCCGGATCGACGGCCGGGCCTGGATCGTGCGCACCCCGGTCGAAGGCGGCACGCTCGCCGACCGCCTCGCCGCCGGCCACCGCCCGCCCTACAAGGTCGCCATCGACGTCGGCGTCGCGGTGCTCAAGGCGCTGAGCGCGGCCCACCAGGCCGGGCTGAGCCACGGGGCGCTCGACGCCGGCTGCATCGCGTGGTCCGACGGGCTGCGGGTCGTCGGCGTAGGCTACGGCGCGCTCGTCGGGCGCGTCAGCCAGCCGGTGGACGACGTGCGCGCGGTCGGCGACCTGCTGCGCGATCTGGTGCCCGACCCGCCCGGCGAGCTGCGGGCGCTGCTCGCCTCGCCGCTCGACACCGCCGACGCGCTGTGCCGGGCGCTCAAGACCCTCGATCCGGCGCTCAGCCAGGACCGCGACTTCGACTTCGGGGCCGCGCCGAGCACCTCGAGCCCGCCCGAGCCTGCCGCGCCGACCCTGCCCCCGCCCGTCGAGCCGCGGCTGAGCCCGCCGGCCGATCCGCCGCCCGCGCCGCCGCCCGCGCGCGCCCCCGGCCCGCCGCCCGGCGAAGACACCTGGGGCGTCGCGGCGCCGCCCGACGACGCCCGGCCGCCGTCCCGGGGCACCGGCTGGGTGGTCGAGTCACGGGACATGGTCCAGGCCTCGACCGAAGACACCTGGGGCATCGGCGCCAGCCCCGAGCCGCCGCCCCCTGCGCCAGCGGGCAACGGCGGTGGCATGCGCCGCGATCACACCGGCGCGATCGTGCACACCGTCAGCAGCGCCGGTCGGCCCGCGCCGGCCCGCGCCCCGCGCAACCCGCTGGCCACCGCGGCGGTGGTCATCGCCGTGCTCGCCGTCGGGCTCGTCGGCGCCCGGATCGTGATGAACCAGCTCGCCGACAGCGAGGCGCTGCCCGACGCCACCGTCTCCCCGGGCATCGTCGCCTTCGACGGCGGCCCGCTCGACGCGGCGACGCCATCGACCGCCGGCGCCACCGACGGCGGGGCGGCGGGCGACGGCGCGGCGGGTGACGGCGCGGCCGACGCCGACCTGCGGGCCCGGGTGACGCTGATCATCGGCCCGATCCCCGGGCGCGTCGTGCGCGTCGAAGACAAGGCGGTCATCTGCGACGCCGCGCGCCGCTGCGCCGTACCCATCGACATCGACTACCGGGTCGAGGCCAAGGGCTACGTCAGCCAGAGCATCAGCGGCGACGACCTCTACGATCGACGCCGCATCGGCGAATACGAGCTGGTCCTTCAGCCGACGCAGCCCAAGCAACGCAAGCGCCGCCGTCGGCAGTGACCCCGGCAGCAGTGACCCCGGCGGCAGTGACCCTGGCGGCAGTGACCCCGGCGGCAGCCGTCAGCTGGCCCGCCGGGGCACCGCGGGCAGGCGCCACAGATCACCCGACGGCTCCAGAAAGCCATCCCGCTCGAGCCGATTGATACGCTTGCGGAAGGTCTGATCGCGATCACCGGCCACGCGGGCCGCCGCCGCGACGCTGTCTGCCGAGCGCAGCAGCTTGACCACCGTGCGCGCCTCGAAGGCCGAGAGCTGGGCCGCGAGCGACGCGACGCGCTCTGCCGTGGGCCGGACCCACTGCGGCAGATGATCGGCGCACAGGCACTCGTCGTCGGGGGTCAACTCGAAGGCGAACGCTTCGGCCACGAGCCGGCGCAGCTCGCGCGCGTTGCCGCCCAGGGGCAGCGCGCAGATGATGTCGACCGCGTCCGGCGTCAGCTGCCGGGCATCGAAGCCCGCCCGGCTGCCGTGCTCCCGGACCCACGCCCGCGCCAGCGCGATGACATCTGCCGGGCGATCGCGCAGCGGCGCCACGTCGACCCGCGTGCCCAGCCGCTGCCGCAGGTCACGGCGCAGCACCCCCGGATCGTCGGGGTCACGATGGGTCGCCGCGATGATGCCGGTGTCCATCGGCCGCTCGGGCCCCGAGGCGCCCACCGGGCGGGTCCAGCCGTCCAGCGCCCGCAGCAGCTTGGCCTGCAGCGGACGGGGCAGCTCGCCGACCTCGTCGAGGAAGAGCACGCCGTCCCGGGCGGCCTCCAGGTGGCCATCATGGCCGCGCGCCGCCCCGGTGAACGCCCCGCGCACGTGCCCGAAGAGCAGGCTCTCGGCGAGCGCCTCGGGCAGCGCCGCGCAGTTCACCGCCACGAACGGCCCGTCCCGCCGCGGCCCCAGCGCATGATAGGCCCGCGCGAGCAGCTCCTTGCCCACGCCGGTCTCGCCGACGAGTAAAGCCGGCAGGTCGTGCCGCGCGAGCCGGGCGGCCCGGGCCAGCGCCGAGCGATAGGCGGGCGACTCGGCGACGATGTCCGGGGGCAGCCGATCGCGCAGGCGATGCAGCAGCCGCTCGTCCCGGGCCGCCCGGCGGCGGACGGCCCGCGGCAGATGGGACGCTGCCTCGAAGCACGGCGCCGAGAGCGAAGCCATCACCACCGCCAGCGCCTCCAAGCCATCGTCGATGACACCCTGGGTATGCAAGACCAGCCGCCAGCCATCGCCCGCAGGCACCGCGATGGTGCGTGCGTCGGTCGATTTTGCGCCCTGCGATGGCAGCACCGTGGCCGGATCGAGCAGCGCGGCGTCGCCCAGCGCGCCCGGATCCACCGTCTGCCCGGCGCGATCGGCCAGCCCGCCGTCGGGATCACCGGCCGGCCCGATGAAGCCGCCGGCGTCCACCCCGCTGGCGTCGACGGCCCATGGCCCCAGGAAAGCCGCCGGCGCCGAGGACGCGATCGCCCCGTCGAGGTGCTCGATGAACGCCCGCGATCGCTCCAGTTGCACCTGATGCGCGCCGAGCTGCGCGCGGGCGGCGTGCCAGGCGTCTTCGCCGGTCAATGGTCTGCTCCTGCCCATGCGTTTCCCCCCTCTCTCGCTCTTTTGTCGTCCTCCGCGCAGGCGCCCCCGCCTGCACACCGATCACGGTAGCGCAGGCGGGAGCGTTCGGGTAGGCGGCGTAATGCCCGTGTCATGGGCAGGGCGGGGCGACCCATTCGACCGAGTCGAGGTCCGTGGTCTCGTCGCCCGACAGCCATTCACCCGGAATCAATACCGTGTCGAGCGCGCTAAAGACGTCCAGAAGCTCCTCATTCGAGGGAGGTTGCCCGTCGGGGCCGACGAAACGATCAGCGGTCAACCGCAGGCTGAATTCGGTCCACTGCCCGGCCACAGGCGTGAGAACTCCGAATGGCAAGAGGTAGCGGAGCCATTGGCCACCCGCCGCGTAGAAGGTCACCGATGGCGTGTAGTCATAGGGCTCGACCTGGTCCGCTCGAATCTGAAAGCGGAAGGACCCGCCCACGGCCGTCGACCTGTCGCCGAGCAGGTGTGCTGGTGCGCTGAAGTGAATCGCATTGCTGCCCACGTCCGCAACCCGAATATGGCCACCCGGCAATCCGCCGGCGACCACATGCTGCAGAACCTCTCGTTGTGCCTCGACGACCCGCTCAGGATCGTCGGCGATGATGTTGACGAGTGTCCATCCGTCCGTGTCATCGTCGAAAGACGAACTGGCGATCAGACTGACTTCGTCAACGATGCCATCGCAGTCATCGTCTGTGTTATTGCAAACCTCTGGCTGCGGCTCACCCGGTACACACGCTGCCCGGCGTCCGCCTACACACGCCGATGCAGCGGTTGCACGTTCGGCACACCCACCGATGCCACACTCGGCGACGGGTATGTAATCTTCGTCGATCAAACCGTCGCAGTCATCGTCGATGCCGTCACAGGTCCGATCCATGCCATCTCCCCGGGGGGGACGGCATCGGTCGCGCCCGCAACCCACTGTCCCGATGGCCAGCACCAATCGCCAATCGTCGGGCCCCCGGCTCTCTTCGTAGGCCACCGCCAGCCGGTCGCCGAGCCACGCCAGGGCTGTCGGGCGTACCTGCGCGCCCGGTCCAGCCGGTAGCGGCTCTGCTCGAGTCAACTCGCCGTTGACCGGGTCGAGTTGTCCCAAGAAGATCCGTGCCTCGTCTCCGACCTGCTCCGACCACGCGATCACCGTGCTCTGCAACTCGGGCACCCAAAGCGCAGGAACCGTCCGGCTGCGCAGCCGGCCTGGCCGGATGTGCGAACGTACCCGGCGGTCCAACTGGCCATCCGGCGATATACGACGACTGCGCAGTTCGAGCATGCCGTCCACCTCGGCGGTCCAGATCACCTCGAACCCGCGGCTGAAGCCCGCAACGCTGACTCGGGGATCGTTGATCACATCCGCATCGGGCAACTCAGCCGAGCCGCCGAGGTGACCGACTTCGACGGGCTCGCCGAGAGGCCGCCCATCGCCGTTGAGTCGGCGAAACCAGACGTTCGCGTCCCGATCATCGCCGTCTGGCCATTGACGCCACGCGGCACCGACAGTGTCTCCGAACGCAGCGAGCGCCGGGCCCCGATCCGCTACGTCGTTGCTCGTGATCTGCGTCGAGGCTGCGATGGAATCAGCAGCGATGCGGTCGACACGGACGTCGCGCCCTTCGGGGCCGCCGCGGACGAGGTGCCAACCGACGAGAGGCCCCGCCGGGCCAAGCACCAGACTCTGCAGCGACGGGAAGAACCCGCCCGGTGCGACTTCGAGGACGCCACCCCTTTGCGCTCCATCGAGGCCGATCCGGGTCGAGTACAGCCCGTCGGGCTCGTCGTTGCGATGCCAGACCGCGACGAATGCGTCGTCGTCCCACAGCATGCGCGGATGTCGCCCGGGTATGTCTTCGAGCACCCGAGCACCGGCCAGCCGTGGGGCACCGTCGGCATCGAGGAGGGTGAACGCAGCGCGCCATGAGGCCAGATCCGGGTCGTCGGTGGACTTCTCCCACCAACTCACAGCCAATGAGTCGCCACTCCACGCGAGGCTGGCGTCTCGGCTGCGACGGGGTACGTTCACGGCGTCCACCGCAAGGGGGATGTAGATCGGGTCGAAGCCACGCAATGCTTGCTCATCTATGGAGTTGTCACAGTCATTGTCGATCCCATCACACACCTCCGCGCTCGCAGCGGCCGCCACGCACGCCACGACCCCACCTTCCACGCACCGCTCCGGCGTCGCCTCGCTCGCGCACGCGCCCCGCACATCCGCCACGCACGCCGCCGGCACGGCCTCCACGAACCCTTCATCCACCACACCGTCGCAGTCCGCGTCGAGCCCGTCGCAGTCGGCATCAGCGACCTCACGACCGGCCTCGACATCGCAGCCCGCGGCGCCCTCCACACAGATCACCCGCCCGGCCCGCGCGCACAGCCCGACCCCCACGCTGCACGGCTCACCCAGCCCGAAGCCTTCGTCCACCGCGCCGTCACAGTCCTCGTCTGTGCGATCGCAGGTCTCATCCATGGTATCGACCACCACCGCGCACGCCTGCTCGACGCCGCCTACGCACGCCGACGGCACCACACCCGCCGCGCAGGCGCCGACCCCGCAGCTCGCGTCGGGCGCGAAGCCCTCGTCGACCCGCCCGTCGCAGTCCCCGTCGATGCCATCGCAGGTCTCATCGAGCGCTTCGCTCTGCGGCCCCGGGCGGCAGGGGAACAGCTCGCCCCGCACGCAGCTCCCGGGCGTCACGCCCGCGGCGCAGGCGCCTGCGCCGCACGCGATCGCCGGCACGAAGCCCTCGTCAACGCGCCCGTCGCCGTCGTCGTCGATACCATCACACGCCGCGTCTGGTGGGCAGGCCCCCTCGGCTTCGCAGCCGTCGCTCGGATCGCCATTGCAGTCGGCGAAGCCCGCCGCGCACGGGCCGGGCACGCAGTCGCCGTCGATACACAGCCCCTCGGCCCCCGGGCGGGCGCAGATTCGACCGCAGCGGCCGCAGTTCTGCGGATCAGCGCTCAGGTCGAAGCCCTCGTCGACCGCGCCGTCGCAGTCCTCGTCGATCATGCCATCGCAGACTTCATCCGCGTCGGCGCCGGGTGCGCAGTCGACCTCGACGCCGCCCTCGCAGCGGGAGGGCGTGGCTGCCTCGGCGCAGGCGCCGCGCCCGCAGCTCCGCGGCGCGTAGTCTTCGTCGGCGATCCCGTCGCAGTCCTCATCGAGGCCGTTGCAGTTCGCGTCTACGCCCTGCGCCGCCGACCGGCACGGGCTGAGCTGCCCATCCACGCATGCCGAGGGCGTCGCCAGCTGCCCGCACAGGCCGACACCGCAGCCGGTGGTCGGCACGAAGCCTTCATCGGCGCGGCCGTCCCCGTCGTCGTCGATGCCATCGCAGGTGCTGTCGGGCGGGCAGGGCCCCTCGGTCTCGCAGCCATCGGCCGCGTCGGCGTTGCAGTCGGAGAAGCCCGCGACGCAGCGCGCGAGCCGGCAGGCGCCGTCATCGCAGAAAGGCACCCCGTTCGCGATCGCGCAGGCGGCCCCGCAGGCGCCGCAGTGGGCGATGTCATGGGCCAGGTCGAACGTCTCGTCGACGGCGCCATCGCAGTCGTCGTCGCGCCCGTTGCAGGCCTCGTCCGCCGGCGCGCCGGGCACGCAGGCCGTCTCGACGCCCTCGACGCAGGTGGCGGGGGTCGCGCTGTCGGCGCATGGACCCTCGCCGCAGGTCTGCTCACCCTGCCAGCCTTCGTCGGGCATGCCATCGCAGTCATCGTCGATGCCATCACAGGTGTCGTCGGTCGCCGCCGGGTCGCCGGGCGCACACGGCGTCTCGACGCCTTCGACGCAGGTGGCGGGGGTGGACGCCGCCAGACAGGCGCCGACGCCGCAGCTCTCGGCGCCGCGCCAGCCCTCGTCGATGGCGCCATCGCAGTCGTCGTCGATGGCATCACAGGTGTCATCGGTTGCAGCCGCGGCGCCCGGCGCGCAGGGGGCCACTTCGCCGTCGACGCACGCCGCCGCTGTAGACGCCGCGCGGCAGGCGCCCACCCCGCAGGTGGATTCGCCCTGCCAGCCCTCGTCGACGAGGCCGTCGCAGTCGTCGTCGATCCCGTCGCAGGTGGTGTCATCGCCTGCGCGCATGCAGCCAGCGTCGGGGGCGGGCACGCAGATCTGGTTCTCGCAGACCCGCCCTTCGCCGCAGTCGTCGAAGCGGGTGCACTCGACCTTGCCGTCGTCGCATGCCATGAGCGCGAGGGCGAGTGGGATGGGGATGAGATATCTCATGCGGACTCCGTAGTGGAAATGAACGCGCCGCTGTGGCCGAGCGCCGTGGCGAGTCACTGAGCGCCGGGCGACAGGGTCTCCGGGCTGAAGACATCGACCGGGCCCTTGGGCTTCGGCTCGGGCTCGGGCTCGGGCTCGGGTTTGGCCCCGGGGTCTGGTCTGGGCTTCGGCTTCGGCTTTGGCTTCGGCCTGGGTCTGACCCGCCGCGGCGGGCGGCGGGCGGGCGCCGCGTCGACGGCGACATCGACCGCGGCGTCGACCGCCTGATCGACCCCGAGATCGACCGGCACGGGGTCGCCCGCGTCGGGCGGCGCTATGGTCAAGCGGACCACCGCGGCGTCGGGCTCCGTCGGCGCCGGTTCGGGGGTGGCCCACAGCGAATCGACCAGCGTGCCCAGGCCCAGCCCGAGCGTCAGCAGGAGCAGGATCACCAACCAGCCGCGCGCGCGCCGAGGCTCGGGCGGTGGCTCCGGCGGTGGATCGGCCGCGGTGGGCGGCGCCGGATCGGGCGCCTGGATGCCGGCGACCACCGCCGCCCTGAAGTCGGGGCCCATCGACGGCACCGTGGCGTCGAGCGCCGGCGGCGGCCCGTCGGCCATGGCGCGCACCGCCGACGCGTCGAGCACCCGGGTCGAGCGCTCGGCGCGCGGCTCGGTCGGCGCGGGCGCATCGTCGATGACATCGTACAGCGCCGTCGGCGCCAGCCCCATCACCCGGGCCGAGCCGCGGCCGGCGAGCAGCCGCTCGAGCTCCAGCCGCACCGCCCACGCCGACTCGGGCCGATCGGCGGGATCCTTGGCCATCAGCCGCCGCACGAGGTCCGACAGCACCGGCGGCACGCCCTCGACCGCCTCGAACAGCCGCGGCGGTGGGGCGTGCACATGGCGGTAGACCATCTCGGCGAGCACGCCCTCGCCGAACGGATGGCGGCCGGCGATCATCTCGAACATCAGCAGCCCGAGCGCATACAAGTCGGCCCGCCCGTCGAGGGCGCCCGAGCGGCACTGCTCCGGCGCCAGATAGGCCGGTGTGCCGATGAGCACCTCCGAGCGGGTGACCTTGTCGCCGTCGAGCAGGCGCGCGGTGCCGAAGTCGAGCAGCTTGACGACCCGATCGCCGGAGACCTGCTGCAGCCAGACGTTCGCCGGCTTGAGGTCGCGGTGCACCACCTGCTGGCCGTGGGCTTCCTGCAAGGCATGGCAGATTTGCTCGGCGATGCGCAGCGCCACGTCGACCGGGACCTTGCCCCGCGCGATGAGCGCCTCGAGGGTCTGGCCTTCGAGGTACTCCATCACATAGTAGAAGCGGCCGTCGTCGAGCACGCCGAAGTCGATGAGCCGGACGGTGTGCGGGCTGGTCAGCCGGCTGAGGACCTGCGCCTCGCGGCGGAAGCGTTTGCGGGCATCGGGCCCCGAGGCGCGCAGGCCGAGGACCTTGATGGCGACGGGGCGGTCGACGGACAACTGGTCGGCGCGGTAGACGACGCCGAACCCGCCCACGCCGAGGCGTTCGACGATGCGGAAGCGCCCGCCGACGGCGGCGCCGAGCAGCGGGTCGTTGAGGGCGGTGGGTGGTGGGGTGGGCATTGCGCTTCGTCTACTGGATGAAGCTGGCGTCGTGGCCCACTTGGGGCGCGGGGGGTACGGTGCGTTCGGCGTTGATGTATGAGTTCTCGACTGCCACGAAGTCCTGCCCGTTTTCGGCCGCCGATGCGTTGCGGATATAGAGCCAGCCGTTGTCGCTGGCCGAGAACCCGACGCCGTTGCCGTTCGAGACAACGCTGCCTGCCCGGATGCCTCCGCCCATGTAGGCTTCCACCCCTTGGCCGATGTTATCGGTCACCCTTGCTCCATCGGCTTCGATGTATCCGTTGAAGACGGCGAGCAGACCGTCATCGCCGCAGCCTCCGACGACGACGCCTTCGGCGAACATGGATGCCCCGCGGGCCACGATGCAGTCGGCCGTGAATTCCCGAACGATCATCGCAGGGCCGATCGTCATGTGCGCGCCAATTCGCGCGGATATGCCGTTGTAGGTGCCGCCTCCCGCACCCCGAACGCGGTCACCGACCAGCGTCATGCCATCGAGCAACCCCAGGCGAGCACCGCGATGCACCACCAATCCGTCGGAGCCATCGAAGTGTAGGATCACATCCGATGGATCGTCGCCCTGGCCGATAATCTGCAGCCGAGTGCTGTCGCTCCGCCAGACTTCGATCGGCCGGTCGTGGGTGTAGAGGCCGGGCATCACCAGAATGCGTGTGTCTCGACCCGGCGAGAGCAGCTTTTCGTCGAGGGATTCCAGCGCCTCGTGAATCGTGGCGAATTGGCCATCGGCCGGGTCGGGTGACACGACGAGGTCATCGACCTGAAAGAGTATCTTCCGTAGGGCCGCTGGGTCGAGCGATGCAGCCATCGGCACCGTGCCCAGCCGCTGGGTCTGCTCCAACTGCACCCACTGACAGTCATCCTCGGGGTTGGCCGGCCACGCGCCGGGGCAGACCTCGACCCGCAGCCAGCGGCCTTGGTCGAAGCCGGCGAGAGCCCACGGGTTCTGCGGCGAGTCCTCCAGGTAGGCCACGAAACGGCCGTCGGGCCCGACCTCGATCAGCGGCCCGGCGGGCTCGACCATGGTCGACCACCACGTCGCGCCGTCGGCGTCGACCACCGAGAAGCGCAGGCCGGGCCAGGGGTCGGGCGGCTGATCGCCGTTGGTCAGGGTGCCTTCGTAGATGATGGGAGGCGCAGCCGTGGCGTAGCCAGCGCACAAGACGAAGATGCCGAGAATGCGATAGAGCACAATTTACCTCGCGTACGATGAGTCCTGGCCGAAAACTCGGCCCGGCAATGTATGAAGCAGGAAGCTGTTGTCGTCGACGGAGAAGCGTGGGATGTCCGTATCTGGGTCATCGAGTACCCAATCTGCTCCCACTACATCGGTCCAGCCCATGGCATCCGCCGATGGCCCCCGGGCAGGTTCGTCGGCATGTTGAATCGTGCTGGAGCGGGCGAATACGCCTCCGTTCCAGTGAGCAGCAAGGACCCGCCCATTCTGCATCCCTTGAAACGAGGCCCGCGTGGCGTCGATGAACCCGCCAAACTCGGACACGGCCCCCCTTGCCAAACACCCGTCCAGCTGGACACCGTTCGCAAGTATGATTCCTGCAGCCGCGTGCAGGCAATCAGCCCCGAAGCGAGTAACTCGTACGTCTGGGCCTACTTGGGCAACGGCTCCGGGCCTCGCGAGTATCCCGATTTTTCGGCGCGGAGAGCCTGCGCGAGTCCGAACGATCCCGCCAATATCGAGGTCGTCGACCAAGCCGTCCCCCAAGAGAGTCATCCCATCGAGCCGACCGAGCCGAGCCCCCTCCAGGACCACGATGCCCGCCGAGTTGTCGAACTCGAGCACCACATCCAAGAAGCTCCCGTCGGGTGGCGCCTCGCCGATGATGTGCAGGCGACTGCCGTCTTCACGATCGATGAATATCGGGCGGTCGGAGACATAGGGCTCGTCAGCCGGCTCGATCCGGATTTCGGCCCGCATGCCATGGGGGATCTTCTTGTGGCTCAGCGACGCCAGGGCCTCGTGAACACTCCCGAAGGTGCCGGGCTCCCCGGACTGGCTCACCCGCAGCGTCGCCACATCACCACCGGGCACGTCGGGCACCACCCACATCTCAGCCATCACCTCGGCCCGAATCCGCGCCCGCTCGGCCTCGCTGATGGTCTCTGCCATCGGCACCGTGCCCAGCCGCTGCGTCTGCTCCAACTGCACCCAGCCACAGTCATCCGCCGGGTTCTCCGGCCACGCGCCGGGGCAGACCTCGACCCGCAGCCAGCGGCCCTGGTCGAAGCCGGCGAGCGCCCACGGGTTCTCGGCCGAGTCCTCCAGATAGGCCACGAACCGCCCGTCGGGCCCCACCTCGATCAGCGGACCCTCCGGCGCCACCATCGTCGACCACCACGCCTCGCCGTCGGCGTCGACCACCGAGAAGCGCAGGCCGGGCCACGGATCCGGCGGGCCGTCGCCGTTGGTCAGCGTACCCTCGTAGATGAGCGGCGCCGACGCGCTCGCGGCCAGCGGCATCACCGCCAGCGCGGCGTATGCCATCACGCCCGCCATGCCATATGCCTTCATCACTGCCCCTCCATCTCGAGGCCGCCGACGGTCTTCAAGACCCCGCCGGTCAACCGATACTGGTTCGCGCCGTCCCGCAGCGTGCGCCCGTCGAGCGCGACGCCGCGGCCTTCCAGCCGCCACTGCCGATCGGCGCTGAGGCTCGTGCCCGCGGCCCAGGTCACCCGGCCGCCGCGCAGCACGAACGGGTGGCATGGGTGACCGAGGCCCTCGTCGGGGCGTCCGTCGCAGTCGTCGTCGAGGTCGTTGCACACCTCGGGCGCCGGCGCGTCGGCGACGGCGTCACAGACGAACTCGCCGTCGACGCAGTTCAGATCGCCTTCGGCCAGACACTCTCCGGTCCCGGCGAGGCACGGCGTCGGCGGCACGTCGTCGACCTCGCCATTGCAGTCGTCGTCGAGGCCGTTGCAGACCTCGTCCCCGCCCACGCCCGGCTCCGTGTCGCACTCGGCCGCGCCGTCGCCGCCGCAGATCCAGACCCCCGCCGCGAGGCAGACCCCCTGACCCTCTTCGCAGGCGTCGCCGAGCGGGAAGTCTTCGTCGGTGCTGGCATCGCAGTCATCGTCGATGTCATTGCAGATCTCATCGCTCGGCTGCCCGGCCAATACCGGCGCGCCCTCGGCGTCGACGCAGTCCTGCGCGCCAGCGACACAGGCGACGACGCCTTCGGTCAGGCAGGCGCCGACGCCTTCGGCGCAGGGGTCGCCCTGGCCGGCGAAGGTCTCGTCGGTGATGCCATCGCAGTCCGCGTCGGTGCCATCGCATGCCTCCACGCCGGGCTCGCCGGGCTGGACGGGGCAGACCACGTCGCCGTCGTCGCCGCAGACGAAGGCCGACTCGGCCACGCAGACGCCCACGCCGACCGCGCAGTCGTCACCGAGCGGGAAGTCTTCGTCCACTTCGCCGTCGCAGTCATCGTCGATGTCATCGCAGCGCTCGGCAGCGGGCGCGCCGGGCTCGGCGTCGCAGACCGTGCCGTCGCCGTCCGCGGCGCAGACCGTCAGCCCCTCCGCCGCGCAGGCGCCGACGCCTTCGGTGCAGATCTCACCGAGGGCGAAGTCTTCGTCGGTATTGCCATCGCAGTCGTCGTCGATGTCATTGCAGGCCTCTACGCCGGGTTCACCGGGCGCGATCGGCTCGCCTGCCAGGAGGCAGATCCGGGCGCCGTCGACGCAGGCGACCGCGCCGACGGTCAGGCAGGCGCCGACGCCGTCTTCGCACGGCTCGCCCTGGCCGGGGAAGGCCTCGTCGACGGTGCCATCGCAGTCATCGTCGATGCCATTGCAGGTCTCTTCGCCGGGTTCGCCGGCGACGGCGTCGCAGGCGGCCGCCTCGTCGTCGCCGCAGACGGTGCTGCCGCCGACCGCGCAGGCGCCGATGCCCACGGTGCAGTCCGCGCCGAGGTCGAAGCCTTCGTCGACGACCCCGCTGCAGTCGTCGTCGAGGCCGTTGCAGGTCTCTTCGGCCGGCTGGCCCGGCTCGGCGTCGCAGGTGGCGCTGCCGTCGTCGGCGCAGACGGTGACGCCGTCTGCCGCGCAGGTGCCGATACCGGCGGTGCACGCCTCGCCAAGGTCGAAGCCTTCGTCGGGGGTGCCATCGCAGTCATCGTCAATGGCATTGCAGGCCTCGTCGGCGGGTTGCCGAGGCACGGCGCTGCAGACGGTCCCGCCCTCGGGGCCGCAGATGGTCTGGCCGCTCGTCTCGCAGGCGCCCACGCCGGCCGTGCACGGCTCGCCGGTGGCGAAGCCCTCGTCGGCGGCGCCGTCGCAGTCGTCGTCGCGCCGATTGCAGGCCTCGGCTTCGGGCGGGCCGGGCTCGACGCTGCAGACGACGCCGACGCCGTCCGCGGCGCAGACCTGTACGCCGCTGGCTTCGCAGATGCCCTGGCCCACGGTGCAGACCGCGCCGGTGTCGAAGCCCTCGTCGGTGGCGCCGTCGCAGTCGTCGTCCTGCCCGTTGCACAGCTCGTCGCCGGGCACGCAGCCGGCGTCGGGGGCTGGGACGCAGGCATTGCTGGCCTCGTCGCACATCTCGCCGGGTGCGGTGCACTCCTCGTTGGAGAAACACTCCTTGGGGTCGCCCGGATCGCATGCCGCGAGTCCGGCGGCGAGCAGGCAGGCCGCCATCAGGCGGCGTATGGTATATGGCATCGGATGACTCATCAGAAGCTCCACGAGGCGGCGGCCCCGGCGGGGCCGACGTGGATGGTGCCCTCGGCGGGCAGCTCGGCGTCGATGGCGAACAGCAGCGCGCCGGCGGTGAGGCCCACGAGGCCCAGGCCGCCGGTGATCAGGGCGCCGACGTCGAGGGCGGCGGCGGCGTCGCGCTCGGCTTGCACGTCGGCGACGCGGATGTCGGTCAGCTCGGGGCCCTCTTCCCGGGCCTGCGCGGTGAGCTGGTCGGCCGCGTCGCGGTGGTCGGCGGCGAGCACCGCCAGGACGATCGAGGTGACGGCCAGCGCGCCGCCCGCGCCCAGCGCGACGTAGCTGTAGATCTCATAGTCGGGCACCGACTGCGCGTCTCCGGCCAGAGGCGGCGGGCCGAGCATGACTTGAAGGGTGCCGCGCGGCTCGACCTCGGCGACCATCGGGCTCACGCCGTTCTGGCTCTGCTTGACGTCGCGGATGACCACCGGCGTGCCGTCGGCGTGGGCGTCGACCCGGATGCGCACCGGGCCCTCCTGGCGGGCGCGCACCAGGCTGAGCATACGGGCGGCGAGCGCCCGGCGCGGGTCGTCGGGGCGGCGGGCGATGAACTTCTCGTAGGCCGGGATGGCCTCGTCGTCGCGGCCGAGGGTGCCGAGCAGGTGCGCGATGTTCCACTCGAAGCTGGCCGAGGGCGCGTAGGTCTGGCCTTGCGCGAAGTGGCGCAGCGCTTCTTCCAGGCGGCCG
Organism: bacterium; assembly: GCA_030427205.1. GTDB lineage: Bacteria > Myxococcota_A > Bradymonadia > UBA7976 > UBA1532 > JACKDM01. The sequence goes on from JAUHXC010000039.1 coordinate 26,439, forward strand.
CCGGCGAACGCCGCCGAGCCGGCCTCGGCGCAGGCGCTGGCCGTGGGGCAGGGCGGCGCGGCGAGGGTGGGCGATGCCATGAGGCATGCCATGAGTGTGATTCGATGAGTCATCAGGGCACCCCGCAGCAAAGCATGGCTGCCGCGCTTGGGTGCGCGACATGACCTCTGGTCAGGCGGTCGCCGTTGACCGCGATGACCTCGCCGTTCGGTGTGCACCCCAGCGCATCGACTACGCCCTCGTCGTCGGCGTGGATCGTGGCTCCCGCATTGGCGGCGGGCGGGTCGCTCATGCTCAGATAGGGCCCTTCGCGTGGACCGCCCGGATTCTGCTGTCCCTCGCGGTCACTCCATGCCCCGCACCGGAAATAGATCATGCCCTGCAGAATGGATTGGAGCGCGTGTGCCGCATTCTCGACGCTGTAGCTGCGGGAGGCTGAGATGACTCCGCTGGTCGTTGCCAGATAGCCGATGTTGTTGCGCTCGGCGATCGATATCGATGCGTCCATGGAGCCGCCAACGGTTGCCATGAACCCCTGCTGTTCATTGGCTTCGGAGGTCGTATAGTCGGCATACATATGCCCGCTCCGAGAGACGACGAAGCCATGATGCGTATTGGCTACCGCTGCCGAATGCACGAGTCGCATCACGCCGCCGTGGACGGCTACGAATCCGGACTCGTGGTTGCCCTCGGCTGTCGCGTGGGTGCTGTGTAGTGTGCCATTGCCGCTGGCTGTCATGCCGGGGCCATGATTCCCGTGCGCCTCCGCATAGGGAGCGCGAATGTTGCCGCCCCAGTAGGCGCCGAAACCGGTCCCGTTGGCGACCGCGATGAGCGGGTCACCCTCGTTGCTCGTCGGGTCGATGATCGTGCCACCGCTCTCCGTGGCTATGCCGTAGAAGAAGCCGCTCACCGTCAAGTCGTCTGCGAATACCAGGGAGCCTTGCTCAACTTTGAGGCCCCAACTCACCGGACCATCCGGTCGTGCAGGGATCCGGTGGATGCGAAAACCGCGGATCGAGCCCAGCCGATGGCCCCTGCCGACGATGATGCCGTCGCCCGCGAAGCTCAGAATCGGTGGCTCGAGACCGCCGGGTTCGCCGACGAGCTCGATCTGCTGGCCGTCGGGATGCTCGATGCGCAGCGCCTCGGGCAAGGCACAGTCTTCGAGGACCGCGATGTGTACGGTCGTGCCTTCGGCGATCCGTTTGTCATCGAGCCAGCGCACGGCGGCGTGCAGATCGTCGAAACGCATCGCGGCGCCCGGCGCGTGGGCGCCTTGTCCGCAATGCACGGACACCAGGAAGATGCCATCGTCGCTGCGCGCCTTGATCGTCGGGTCGAACGCCGAGGGCGTCCAGCCGATGCGCTGCCTCGGCGCCAGCGTCACCGCCTCGGCGTCGGGCGGCAGCACGGTGACCTCGAGCCAGCGGCTGCCGGCGAAGTGATACGGCTCGAGCATGCCATCCGGCCCGTCCTGCAGCTCGGCGACGAAGCGGCCGTCATCGACATCCAGCGTCAGGTCATCGCTGACCCAGACCGGCTCGCCCGCGGCGGGCTCGGCGTACAGCGCGAAGCGCAGGTCGACCGTTGCGGCGCCGTCGGGCAGGCCGTCGAGGTGACCCTCGTAGATGAGCGGTTCCGCGGCCGCCGAGGCGGCGAACGCGAGGGCGGCCAGGGCCAGCAGGCAGGGTGGGGCGCGCATGGATCCTCCGAGAAGCGTCGATGTCTGCTTCCCAGAGAGTGCAACCGGCGGGCCATCGCTGGCGGCGACGGCGCCATGCGGGTTTGCGGCGATTCGGCGCCGCGATGGGCCGCGATCGATCCAACTGTGGTTGTGCCCGATCCAACCGTGGTTGTATCGCAGGCCGGCGGGCGCCGGGCCCCGGGAGGGTCAGAGCCGGCCCATCTCCCGGGTCTCGGCGTCGGCCGCGCGCTGCAGGAGCTTCTCGGTGAGCCGCCCCTCGCCCTCGGCCGCATAGAACGCCGCCCGCACGACCGCGTTCTTGATGTTGCCGCCGCTGAGCTTGTACTTGCGCCCCAGCAGCGACCAGCGGATGCCCTCGTCGATGGGCATCGCGGCGGGCACGCACCGCTCCCACAGGGCCGCGCGCTGATCGGCGTCGGGCAGGGGGAACTGCACCTTGAACTTCAGCCGCCGCTTGAAGGCCTCGTCGATGCCGCGCTCGAAGTTCGTCGTCAGGATCGACATGCCGTCGAAGTTCTCCATGCGCTGCAGCAGGTAGTTGACCTCCATGTTGGCGAAGCGGTCGTTGGCCCCCTTCACCTCGGTGCGGCTCGAGAACAGGCTGTCGGCCTCGTCGAAGAACAGGATGATCTGGGCCCGCTCGGCCTCGTCGAAGACCCGCGAGAGGTTCTTCTCGGTCTCGCCGACCCACTTGCTGACCACCCGCGACAGGTCGACCCGGTACAGCTCGCGGCCCAGATCGGCGGCGAGGATGGTGGCCATCATGGTCTTGCCGGTGCCCGGCGGGCCGGCGAAGAGGCAGGCCAGCCCGCGGCCGTAGGCCACCTTCCGCCGGAAGCCCCAGGTGTCGTACACCCGGCTGCGGTGGCGCGCCTGGGCCCTGATCTCGCGCAGCGTCTCCATTACGTCGTCGGGCAGGACCACGTCGTCCCAGGTCAGCGTCGTGCCCACCTGTTCGGCGACGGCGTCGAGCGCGTGGCTGATGCGGGTGCGCACCGCCCGGGTCACCGCCGCGCCGTCGGGCCCGACGCCCGGATCGGCCGCGAAGCGGGACTGGATGCGCGCGCTCTCCGCCGCCGCGCAGATGGCGCCGGCGGGCATGCTGAAGCGCTCGGCGAGCGACTCGGCGAGCGCCGCGTCGGCGTCTTCACCGAGCACTCGCCGCCAGAGGGCGACCTGGGTCGCGCTGTCGAGCGGCTCGAGGCGCAGCTCGATCGGCTCGAGCCCCGTCAGCGCCCCGCCCAGCGGCTGGCGGGCGATCAGGGCCACCGGGCCCGGGAAGCGGCCCACCGCCAGCCGCAGCAATGGCAGCAGCGCCGTCGACTTCTCGCTGTCTTCGAAGAGGTCGTCGCCAGCGAGCGCCGGCACCGCGCCGCGCATCCGGGCCTCGCGCAGCGTATCGAGCATCGCCTCGCCGACCGAGGCCGCCGAGCCCGACGCCGCGAGGCGATCCAGGTCGACGTGCAGCAGCGATCGGCTTGTGCGGGCGGCCGCCGCGTGCAGCGCGCTGCGACGCCCGCTGGTCGGCGCGCCCACCAGCATCATCACCGTCGGTTCGTCGGTCGGCGCCCGGGCGAAGATCCGATCGAGCGCCTCGGCGACGCCCGCGCTCACATACAGCTCGGCCGGCGCGGTCTCGGGGCGGTGCAATCGGGCGGCTTCGCCGAGGCGGGCCAGCAGGCTCGACGGCTCGCCCTTCAGCCAGCTCACCACCGGATCGGGCACGGTGACGCCCAGGTGCAGCCGCGGCGGCTCGGGGCCCCAGGCGGTGGTCGGCATCAGCCGCAGCAGCCGCTCGCGCACCAGCGGGCGGGCGTCGCGCAGGGCCGCCTGGGCCAGCAGGGGCTCGCCGGGGGCCACCAGCTCGCAGAGGAAGCCCACCGACGGCTGCTTGTGGGTGAAGTCGGCCCAGGCGAAGGGGTAGAGCCGGGACAGCTCGACGTCGAGGGCCGGCGCCGCGGCCACCGCGAGCAGGCGCAGGTCCATCTCGTCGAGGCCGAAGCGCTCGGCCAGCGCGCTCAGCCGCGGGCCCACCGGCAGCGGGCTCGGCGGCGGCGGCTGCGGCAGGTCGACCGGCCGCGGGCGCCCGTCGTCGGGCAGCGTGCGCCGGGCCTCGTCGAGGCTGACGAAGAGATCGTTGAGCCGTCCGCCGGTCTGCACCAGCCGGTGGGCGTTGCGGCTGATATGGCGATGCAGCGCGTGGCGCACCCAGCGCAGCACGTCGCGCAGCTCGTCGTTCTGGTCGGCCATCGGCCACTCCCCCCGGACGTCCGCCCCCGAATCTGCCGGACGATAGTGCACCGCTCGGCGAGCACGCAAGGCGGCGCGTGGCGCGCGCGAGCTGTTAGAGTGCGCGTCGTTCACATCCGTCGAGGAGCACCCGAGCCGTGGCCCGTCGCCCCCGCAGAGCGCCCCCGCCAGCCGCCGCCGACGTCGCCGGCGGGGTCGAGCGCATCATGGCCGACGCGCGGGTGATCTGGTTTCCGGTCAAACACTACAGCCCCGCCTGCGCCCGGCAGGTTCAGCGGCTGATCGCGGCGGTGCGACCGGCGGCGGTGCTCGTCGAGGGCCCGGAGGACGCCACCGATCTGATCCCGCACCTGGTGCACCCCGACACCGCGCCGCCGCTGACCATCTTCTCGGCCTATGTCGACCGCAAGAACCGCTTCGGGCTCAACGGGCGCCTGAGCCCGTCGGCGGACGTGCCCGCCCGCTTCCGCTCGTGGTGGCCGATGGTCGACTTCTGCCCGGAGTACACCGCGCTGATGGCCGGCCACGCCGCGGGCGCCGAGCTGGCCTTCGTCGACCTGCCGGTGCCCGGCCGCATCCCGTTCACCCACGCCCGGCGGCTCGACGGCACCGAGGTCGTCGGCGACCACCACCTGGCCACCAGCGCCTACTTCGACGCGCTGGCCCGCAAGCAGCGCCGGCGCGACTTCGAGGAGTTCTGGCGGGCCAACTTCGAGCGCCCCGACCTGCCGGTCGATCACTTCCGCCGGCGGGTGCTGACCTTCGCCTGGTGCGCGCGCTACGCCGGCAGCGCGCCGGGCGCGGCGCCGGGCGGCGATCAGCCGCTGGATCGGGACGGCACGCTCACCCGCGAAGCGCATATGCGCTGGCACATCGAGCGGACGCTCAAGCGGCTGAAGGCGGCCGACGATCCGCGCCCGATCGTCGTCGTCACGGGCGCCTTCCACTCGGTCGCGCTGCCGTTCACCAAGGCGGCCAAGGCGAAGTTCAAGCTCGACCGCAACCTCGACACCCTGCTGACCCCGTACAGCTTCACCGCCCTGGCGCGGCTGTATCACATGGCCCGCACGCCGGGGTACGAGCAGGCGGTCTGGCAGGCGATGAACGCTGGCGAGCCGCGGCCCTACGACCACGCCGCGATGGCGCTGCTGGTGCAGATCATGCGCGCCGCCCGCGACGACGGCCTCGCGGTGAGCACCGCCGACGCGGTGGGCGCGTGGCACGCCGCCGGCCGCCTCGCCGCGCTGCGCGGCAACCCCGAAGTGACCGCCCACGATCTGCTCGACGCCTGCCGGATGGGTTACGTCAAAGGCGACGAGCGGGTCTGGGGCGGCGCCATCGCCCGCGCCGCCCGCGCGGTGCTCGTGGGCCACGCCCAGGGCCACCTGACCCCCGAGGCGGGCATCCTGCCGCTGCTCGGCGACTTCCACGCCGAGGCGAAGCGCCACCGCATCGACCTGACCGGCGCCGAGAAGAACGTGCGCCTCGACCTGCACAAGCAGGACAAGCACCGCCTCAAGTCGGCGTTTCTGCATCGCTGCGCGTGGCTGTCGATCCCGATGTTCGGCACCCTCGACGCCGGCCGCGGCGGCATGGCGCGGTATTTTCGCGGGCCCGATCCCATCGCGGGCACCGACCTGCACCTGATCACCGAGACCTGGGCCATCCGCTGGACCGAGGCGGTGGACGATCGCCTCGTCGAGCTGTGCGATCGCGGCGCGAGCATCGCCCAGGCCGCCGCCGCCGAGCTGACCGCCCGCCTCGCCGAAGCGGCCGATGACGCCGCCGCCACCAGCGCGCTGCTGTTGCAATGTGCGCGGATGATGCTCGTCGACCGCTTCGACGCGGTGCTCGAGGTGGTCGATGGCGCCGTCGAGGGCGATCAGCGCTTCACCCACCTCGTCGACGCGCTGAACCACTTCGTGCTGCTGCACGCCTACCGCGGCGCGCTCGCCACCCGCGGCCTCGACCGGCTCGCGGCGACGGTGGCGGCCACCTTCCGCAAGGCGGTGCGGGTGTTGCCGTCGGTGGCCCGGGTCGACGCCGAGGCGCTGCCGCCCATCCTCGAGCGCATGCTGACCCTCGCCCGCCACGCGGTGACCCTCGCCCCGGCCGAAGACGGCGATCCGCGGGCCCGCATCGACCGCACGCTGCTCGTAGAAGCCCTGCGCCGGCTGGCCGAAGACCCCGAGACCGCCGCAGGGCTGCGCGGCGCCGCGTTTGGCCTGCTGCACGGCTTCGGCGCCGCCCGCGAGCGCACCGTCGCCGCGGCGCTGTCGGGTTATCTGCGGGGCAGCGAGGCCCGCCGCCTGCTCGCCGGCGGCTTCCTCGACGGCTTGTTCCAAGCCAGCCGCGCGGTCTTCATGCGCAGCCCGCGCCTCCTGCGGGCGATCAACGCCGCGCTCGCCGAGCTCGACTGGGAGACGTTCAAGACGCTGCTGCCCGATCTGCGCCGGGCCTTCACCCGGTTCATCCCCAGCGAGCTCGACCGCATCGGCGTGCGCGTGGCCGAGGAGATCGGCCTCGAAGAGACCGCCGACGCCGACGCGCCGGTGCCCGCCGGCATCGCCCGGGTCGGCGCCGCGCTCGACGCCCGGGTCGAGGCCGCGCTCGAAGGCTGGTGGTAGGCTGGAGGTGGACGCTTCAGGGCCCCGTGGCGCATACTGCCGCCATGAGCCGACGTCCGGTCTGGGAAGAGATCTACAACCGCTTCGACCCGATGCGCCCACCGGCGAATCAGGCGTGGCGTGTCGACCGCTCCAAGGGCCCGACGTGGTCGATCAACGTCCAGCTCAACCGGCCCTTTGGTGAGCGTCACCCGCGCTTCGTATTGTCCGGCACGATCGGGACCGGCAAGTCGACCGAGCTGCTCAAGCTGGCCGAGAATCGTCAGGGGCGCGACCTCGTTCTCTTCCTGGACTTGCACCAGCACTTCCAGCGCGTGGTCGGCGACGCCCGGGCGCTCGAAGACGTCCAGCCATGGGAGATCTGCGCCCTGGTGGGGACGGCGGCGGTCGCGGCCGCCCGGTCTGCGGACCGCTGGCGAGGTGCCGGTCTGCCGGCGTTGCAGAAGGCATGGAACGAGCTGGCGACGGACGGTGCGGGCTCGTCGGGTCCGCAGGTGGATGTGGCCAAGGCGGCGTCGACTCTCATGCTGCGCGCCTCTGCGTTCGCTGATGGTGGCCTGTCCGACGCGCTGCTCACGCTGGGACAGGCGGCGGGGGCCGGGCGGTGGCTGGTGCCGATGGGTCTTCCTGGGCGACCTTTTCGTCGTGATCAGGACGAGCCCGTGCGGCGGCTGGTCGACGCCGTCAACCTCCTCCTCAAGGAGGCTCGTGAACTGGCGGGCGCGCGCCCGTTGGTGATCATCGACGGGCTCGACCGTATCCGCGACCTCGATCGCGCGACCAGGCTCTTCGTAGACAGCGAACTGCTCGCTGATCTCGAGTGCGCGATGGTGGTGACCGCACCTTTCTCTTTGCGGCACCGCGCGGCTTTCTCCGAAGTACGCGCCTTCTCGCCCATCCCGCTCGTCAACGCACCTGTGCTCGACCACGAGGCGCCGCTCGACGAGGGCCGGCCGGGCTCCGGCGTCGAGTTCATGCGGCGCTTGTATCACGCGCGGGTCACCGGCCTGAGCGACGCCGGAGATCTGCTGCCCGCGCCGCTGCTCGATCGATTGGCGCGCTATTCCGGGGGGGTGGCTCGGGATTTTGTTCGCCTGATTCACGAGCTCGCTGGCGCTGCGTGGGATCGGGACGCCGAACGCTGTGATCTCAGGCTCGTGGACGATGTCCTCGATGCGCAGCGGCAGCTCAAGGAGACGGGTATCTTCGGCCAGCACATCAAGGTGCTCCAGGCGGCGATGGCAGCGCCGGATGTACGTCCCGAGCGGGATCAATACGCCGACGAACTCCTGCTCTTCGGTCGCTTGCTGCCCTATCCCAACCGCTCGGTCTGGTTCTATCCGCATCCGCTCCTGCTGCTGGGGCTGTTGGCGTCGACCGACGTGTGACAGTGACGGCGGCTCCATGAGCTGGCTTCGGCCTCTCGACAGAACGCTGCGCCTCTCCCGCGCCGGCTGCGTGGTGCTGGTGGTCACGCCGACTCTCCCCGCGCTGTGTACGTTGGCGCGCCATGTGGCGCGCGAGCACCCCGACGCCGTCTTCCTGGAGAGCGTGGCCGACCTCGACGCGGTCGAGGCAGGCTCGGTGGTGGTGCTTCTGGTGCGTTCCGCTGAGTTGGCGGCGCTGAACCTGAGGCGATCGGTCATCGACGATCGGCAACTGCGACTCGTGCTGTGGACCCGGCCGGCGCTGGCTCACCGCCTGGCCCATCGAGCCCCCGACGCCTTTTCATGGGTGACCGCGCGGATCGATGGCCCCGACGAGCCGCCCGCTCACGGTGTGGCGGCCCTGCGCGCCGCGGCCGGGCAAGTGGTCGGTTGGCGGGGGGCGCCGCTCGAAGCAGCGCTGAGAGCGGCGTGGCCCGATGCAAGATGGCGACGCGTCGCGCGCTTGGCGGATGCCACCCGGTGCCCGAGCGAAGCCGGGGATCCGTGCCAGCGGCCGTGGCTGGTCATCGACCGTCCGACCGCCTGGCTGCATCCGCAAGATCTCGAACCACTGCGCCGATCCGGTCGCTGGTCGGGCATCATCGTCGACGCTGGACCGGAGCCGTCGTACTGGTATCCCGAGATCGACGCGACTCTCATGGAGCCGGCGTTCGCGGCGCTCCTGCTGAGCGCGGCCGGCATCCGCGATGCGGTCGCCGTTGCGGTGCTCGCCGGATTGGAGCCCCTCGCGATCGACGCATGCGCGACGGGTTTCCGCTTCGGCTCTGTTGCTGATTGTCTGCGGGCCTTGCCGCACGTCCGGGATCCCGGGGCAACAGCGGCGCAAATGAGCCGGCGTGGCTGGTCGCTGACCACCGATGGCAGCCTGAATCGAATGGCTCTGTTGCATCGGCGGGCGCCGGCCCAGTTGGTGTTGCCCCTGGCGCTGTCTCCGGGTATCGCGCGTCGTCTGCGGCTCACATCGCAGAGTGAGCGCGTATTCGAGCTCTGGCTCCGGTGGGCTCATCCCGAAACGGCGGATCGCTCCACGGCGCCAGCCGTGACGGACGACCCACCTGATTTGCCCTTGATCCCGCCCGCTGTTCGCCGCGCGGGCCTGGCCCTGGTCAGCCTGCAAGGCGGACGGACCACGACAGTCATCGCCAGCGCGCGACACATACTCGCCGAGATGGGAGCTGAAGACGCCGAGCGCCCTGACACCCGCACCGCGCGCGCCCACCGCTTGCTCTGGTCGCATCTCCTCGCCGCTGCCCTGGCTGTAGAGGGACAGCCGGTCGGCGCCCGCGCCGTCCTCGCCGCCGCGCTCGACTCGCCGAACGATACCCCCTCATCGCCGCAGTCGTCGGACGCGCTGGCCGCCATGGAGACCATCCTCTGGTTCGATTGGGCGCGGCTGCTCTTGCTCGGCGCATGGCCCGCAGATGCTTGGGCTGCGGCGTTGGCCGGACATCGGTGCGCCGGGGGAGAGCCGATCGGACATGTCGGCTGGCAGCTCCTGGAGGAGGCCGCAACGCTCGCTGGCGCGCCGGCGATCGCCGCCCGCGCACGCATCATGGGTCGCCCTGGAGGTATGCCGTCACGCACGGCGCTGGACGATGGTTGATGTCGCGTCGGTCTCGCCGAGTAGCTGTTACCAGCCGGGCTGACCGAGCTCGGTCAGCCCGGTCAGCCCGGCTTCTGCGCGACGATGAAGGCGATCTCGGCCGACGCGCCGACGTCGGCCAACTCGACGTCGACGAAGCCCGCCGCGCGCATGTCGTCGAGCAGCGTCTCGGCGGTGAACAGCGTCACCCGCGGCGCCTTGCCGAAGAGCCGCATCAGCGCCAGCAGCGGCCCGTAGAGCCAGCGGCGCCGCCCGAGACACACCGTCGACGAGATGAAGAAGCCGCCCGGCTTGAGCAGCCGACGGATCTGCGCCAGCGCCGCCTGCCGATCGTCGACGAGGTGCAGGATGCTGTACGCGCAGAGGCCGTCGAGGGCGCCGTCGGCGAAGACGGTGAAGTCGGCGTCGAACGGGCCGGTGTGAAACCGCACGTTCTCGATACCCTGCGCGGCGGCCTTGCCCTCGGCGATGCGGATCATCTCCGCCGAGATGTCGAGCCCGTGCACCGCTTGCCCCGCGTCGGCGAGGCGCAGCGCGAGCGAGCCGGTGCCGCAGCCGACGTCGAGCACTACGGAGTCGGGGGTCATGCGGTCGCGGGTGATGGCGATCTTGCGCTCGAACGCGGCCGGATCGTCGACGGGCTTGGCGGCGTAGGACTCGGCGATGCGATCCCAGAAGGCGCTGTCGGCCATGGCGGACTCCTGCAGCAGGCGCGCAGCATACAGCGGGCGTGCGGCACTATCGAGCGGCCGCGGGCCATGGCACCGTATCGGCACACTGCGTCTGTCAGCGACCCCGGCACCCGGAGCGGCCCATGCGCGTCCTCGTCCTCGGCGGCAGCAACTTCATCGGCCCGCCGACCGTGCGCCGGCTCGTCGAGCGGGGCCATCGGGTCGCCGTCTTCAACCGCGGCTCGACCGCCGTAGAGCCCATCAGCGTCGAACATATCAAGGGCGACCGCGACACGCTGCCCGAGCACCGCATGGCGTTCGCCGCCTTCGCGCCGGATGTGGTGCTGCACGGCATCTGCATGACCCAGGCCCACGCCGAGGCCGCCGTCGAGGTCTTCTCCGGGCTGGCTCCGCGGCTGGTCATGCTGTCGAGCTGCGACGTCTACCGCGCCTTCGGCCGCGTGCTGCGCACCGAGCCCGACAGCGACGGCCCGCCCGGCCCGCTGCCCATCGCCGAAGACGCGCCGCTGCGGGTCGTGCTGCGGCCTTATGGCGACGCGGTGCGCATCCCGGGCTACGACAAGATCCCCGCCGAGCGCGCGCTGCTCGACGCGCCCGCATTGTCGACCAGCGTGCTGCGGCTGCCGATGGTCTACGGCCCGGGGGACCACCGCCATCGGATCTACGGCTACGTCCGGCGCATGGCCGACGGCCGGCCGCGTATCCTGCTCGGCGAGACCGTCGCCGCGTGGCGCCCGTGTCGGGCCTATGTCGAAGACGTGGCCCACGCCATCACCCTCGCCGTCGAGAAGGGCCAGCGGCGGGTCTACAACGTCGGGGATACCCACGACCTGAGCGAGAAGGCCTGGGTCGAAGCCATCGGCGCGGTCTTCGGCTGGCGCGGGCGGGTGGTGACCGCGCCCGACGCCGCGCTGCCCGAGCATCTGCGGTTCGAGGGCGACGCCCGGCACCACCTGACGCTCGATACCCGCCGCATCCGCGACGAGCTGGGCTTCGCCGAGACCGCCTCGCTGACCGAGGCGCTGCGGGCGACGATCGACTTCACGGCGAAGCACCCGCCGATCGGCGAGATGGCGCCGCCGCTGAATTACGCCGCCGAGGACGCCGCGATCGCCGGCCTTTGACCCGCGGGCGGCCCGAAACCCCCGCAGAATCGCCTCGCTGGGGCAGCTGGTGGCCTCGCCCGGGCCGCTTCTCTTGGACGATAGGCCGGCGCCCTTCGCCCGTTGGCACTCGGCCCTGCGCGGCCCCTGCGTCGCCCTGCGGGGCTTCAGCGGGGCGAAGGCGGCGGGCGCGGCGGGTCGTCTCCGCCGCCGCCGCCCGGGTTGCCCGGTCCGCGGGGGTCGTCGGGCAGGCCGCCGCCCGAGCCGCCCGAACCGCCCGAACCGCCGGCCAGCCGCAAGCACGCACAGCAGGGGTCCGACGGCTCCTCGGCGCAGTAGAAGTGCGAGACCCCGTCGCAGCGCGGATCGCAGACCTCACGGGCCCGGGCGGCCTCTTCGGGGCAGTCCTCCGGGCGGTGTTCGTAGGGCCAGAAGGCGTCGAGTTGCGGCCCGCCATCGGTCGCCTCGCCGTCCGGCTCGGCGTCGGCCTCGCCGTCCGATCCGGGGCCGACATCGGAGAATGGCCGGTCGCCGATGGCGACGAGGCAGCCGCTGCTGGCCGGGCCGACGAGCAGCATCGAGAGCGCGAGCGCCGCGAGCGAGCGCATGTTCACCTCCGCGGTTGTGGTGCGTGGGCCTTCATCATCACCGCTCGACCCTGCGCGCGACGACGCGGGCTCTCGCGTCGCTGCGGGTGCGAGATCTCGCGCTGCGCCGGGCCTCAGGCGCCGTCAGTCGATCCGCTGGCCGAAGTAGAAGATCACCCGCCGGCGCGGGCCCGGCGGCCGCCTGCGGTTGTGATCGAGCACCGCCGCGCGCAGCGCCTCCATGCGGCGGCGGGTCTCGCTGAGCAGCGCGAGCACCTCGCCGTCGAGCGGGTGATCGGGCCCCACCTCGAAGGTGTAGGTGCTGCCGCCGGTGTGGTCGGTGGCCTGCGCCGCGCCGCCGGTGGCGAGCTTGGCGCTCAGCGTGCCCATCACCGCCCGCAGGTGGTCGTAGACCGCCGCCGGCCAGCCGGCGCGATCGCCGAAGGGGATGGCGTAGTCGACGCAGCGCCAGCCGCCGTCGATGGCCTCGATGTGCCCCGCGGCCTCGAGCCGGGCCAGGGCCCCGTCGAGCAGCTCGTCGTCGCCGAGCATCGGCGCGAGTGCCGCCCGATCGGCGGTGGTGCGGTGGTAGAGCGTGACCCAGACGAGGCGCGCGGCGGCCTCGACCCGCGAGGGGGCTTCGCCGTCGACCACCGCGCCGAACCGCGCCGAGGGCCCGCGCCCCGTGCGGTAGGCCAGGCCGCTGTCGACCAGCTCGTCGAGCGCGGCGGCGAAGACCTTGGGGTGGGCGTCGGCGAAGCGCCCGTCGAGCTCCCAGCGCTCGACGGGCCCCTCGTCGCGCATGCAGCGGTAGAGCTCGGCGATCAGGGGCAGCGGGCGCTCGGCGCGCAGGCGGCGCGCGCGGCGCACGTGATCGTGGTAGGTGCGCAGCTTCAGCCCGAAGAGGTCGGCGAGCAGTGAGGCGCGCAGGCCCTCGCGGCGCAGCGCGTCGTCGACCTCGGCGAAGACGCGGCTCGGCAGCTCGGCGAGCGAGGGGCGGTGGTCGGCGGCGCGGGTGATGGCGGCGACGAGCGAGGCGCACTCGCGCAGCAGCCCGTCGATGAGCAATGCGGTGTTCATATCGCCACGATAGCCAACCGGCGCCCGGCCTTCGGGCAGGAAATCCCGGGTCGGGTGTAAGAACTGCCCCTTCACCGCATAGGGTGTCGGCGTCACATCGCAGGGAGGCACACCATGAACCGACGACTCTGTATCGCCCTCGCCGCCGTCGCGCTGGGCTTCGGCTGCAGCGCCGAGGAGCTGAGCGCCAACAGCGCGGGCGGCGACTACGCCGAAAGCGGCGACGACAACGGCGGCGGCGCGGGCGGCACGGGCGGTGCGGGCGGCGCGCAAGGCGCCGACGCGGGCCTGGCGCCGTGGGGTGGAGAGGGCGAGGGCGAGGGCGAGGGAGAAGGCGAAGGGGAAGGGGAGTTCGACGCCCCCGCCCCCGAGCCGGAGCCCGCGCCGGAGCCGCCGCCGGGCGAGCCTCAGGAACCCGAAGAGCCGGAGGAGCCCGAAGAACCCGAAGAGCCCGAGGAGCCCGAGGAGCCCGAGGAGCCGGGCGCCTGCCTCGACGAGGGCCCGACCTCGCTCTACCTCTCGGCCGACGACTCCAACTCCCAGGCCTCGCCCGTGCTGGCGCGCCACCTCATCCGCAGCGGCCGCTACGTGCCCGATCGGGTCGTGCGCACCTACGAGTTCCTCAACTACGCCGACTTCGACTATCCCGCGCCCGAAGAGGGGCTGGGCATCCACCCCGAGATGCGGCCCACCGGCAACGCCGACGATCCCGGCGAGCACAGCCTGCAGATCGGCCTGCGCGCGCCCGACGTGCCCCGCGAGGCGCTGCCGCCGATGAACCTGGTGCTGGTGCTCGACGCCTCGGGCTCGATGGCCGGCCGCCCGCTCGAGCTCTTGCGGGCCAGCGTGCGCGGGCTGTTCGAGCAGCTGCGCCCCGACGACACCGTCAGCATCGTGCGCCTCGACGCCAACCCCACCGTGCAGGTGGACGGCGTCGCCGCGCCCGACGTGCAGCTCGAGCGGGTGCTCGACGACCTGCGCCCCAACGGCGTCACCGACATCGGCCGGGCCTTGGAGCTGGCCTACGCCCGCGCCGACGAGCACCAGGTCGACGGCCGCCTGGGCCGGGTGGTGCTGTTCAGCGACGGCGGCGCCAACGCCGGCGAGTTCGCCGACGAGCTGATCGCGGCCTACGCCGGCAGCGCCCGCGAGGAGGGCATCTACATGGTCGGCGTCGGGCTCGGCGAGGGCTACGACGACGGGCTGATGGACGCGGTCACCGACGCCGGCAAGGGCGCCTACATGTTCATCGACTCCGCCGCGGAGGCGCAGCGCATGTTCGGCGAGCGCTTCGTGGCGAACATGGCCACCGCGGCCCTGGACGTGCAGGTCAACCTGGTGCTGCCGCCGCGCTGGTCGCTGGTGAAGTTCCACGGCGAGGAGGTCTCGGGCGACCCGGCGGAGGTCGAGCCGCAGAACCTCGCGCCCAACGACCAGATGATCTTCAGCCAGGTCATCACCACCTGTGATGCCGAGGCGATCACCGGCGACGAGCCGATCATCGTGCGCGCCCGCTACACCGTGCCCGGCGAGGCCGAGCCGCGGGTCACCGAGCGCACGGTGACCGTCGGCGAACTGCTCGACGCGCCCGCCCCGAACCTGGCGGTGGGCGACGGGCTGGTGGCCTTCGCCGAGGGCCTGGTGGCGCTCTATCCGCTGCGCTTCGGGCCCCGGGACGAGGCCCAGGCGGTGTGTGACGACATGCTGCGGGCACTTATGGAAGCGCCCGAGAGCCCGGCCATCCTCGAGGCGCGCCAGCTCGGCGTGCGGGCGTGCACCATCACCATCGAAGGCGAGCAGCACCCCGACGCCTGCGACTGCGGCCTCGACGTGAGCTTCGCGGCGGCGATGGGCCTCTGCGGGCGGCGGCAGTTCGAGCAGCTCTCCGGCGGGCCCGAGGCGGCGCGCGCCATCACCGGGCTCTACGAGTCGACCGACATCCCCGCCCGCGAGGGCTGCCGCTACGCCGCGCTGTCGACCGGCGCGGTGGGCGAGGGCGAGACCATCCCCGGCCTCTCGCGGGGTTGCGGCTTCGCCGATCCCATGCCGCAGTTCCAGGGCGAGGTGCGCCAGCGGGGCGACGGGGCGAACATCTGCGACCTGGCCCAGATGACCATCACCCTGACCGCGCCGGCCGACGCGCGGAGCTTCTCGTTCGACTTCGACTACTTCAGCGCCGAGTTCCCCGAGTACATCGGCTCGGAGTTCAACGACACCTTCTACGCCATCATCGAGGCCGACAGCACCAACGGCGGCGCGCCGACCAACATCGCCTTCGACGCCAACGGTCAGGCGATCGAGATCAACAACAACTACTTCGCCAACTCATTCCACCCGTGCAGCGAGCGCGACACCGGCTTCACCCGGCGCGCCTCGACCTGCTGGCTGCGCACCAGCTGGCCGATCCAGCCCGGCGAGACCTTCACCCTGACCTTCTCGGTGCACGACGAAGGCGACGAGATCTACAGCTCGACGGTGCTCATCGACAACTTCCGCTTCCACACCGACCCCGCGGTGGGCATGACCGACCCGCTCAACTGACAGCGGTGCTCGCATCCGTTGATGCCCGCTGTGAGCGACCGACGCGGCCCGAGATCGCGCCCGTGACCCGCCCGCGGTAGCGTAGAGGCATGATCGAAGCCCTGCGCACCCTGGCCGACCTGCTCGACGGCGGCCGCACCCCCAGCGAAGCCTTCGACCTGCTCGCCCGCGCCGGTGTCTCCTGGGCCGCCGAAGCCCGGGCGGCGGTGGCGACGGGCGGCGATCCGGCGGGCGCGCTGGTCAGAGCCGGCGCGCTCGATCCCGACGAGGTCACCGATCTGGGCGGCGCCGCGGCGGCCATCGAGCCGGCGGCGCTGCGGCTGGCCGCCCGCCGGCGAGCCGCGGGCCATGCCGCCCGGCGCGGCGCCCTGCGCGCGCTGATTCTGCCCGGGCTGGGCACGTTGACCACCGCGCTGACCGGCTTGTGGATCCCACGCGGCGCCGCCGAGCGGATCGTCGACATCTTGCCGCTCGCGGTTGTCGCGCTGCTGGTGCTCGGCGCCACCCGTCCGTGGGTCTCGGCCCGGCTGCGCGGCCTCGCTCAGCGGCTGCCCGGCGGGCGACGGCGCGCCGCGCTGCATGGTCTGTGGGCCGCCGCGCCGCTGGACGGCCCCGGGTTGGCCCGCGCCGCCCGCTTCGTGCCCGCCGGACCCCTCGCGCGGGCCTGCGCTCGCAGCGCCCGGCGCATCGAGCAGGGCGACTCGCTGGACGGCGTGCTGCCCACGGCCGCCGAAGTCGGCGCCGAGGCCGCCGGCGCCATCGTGGCCGGCGTCGCCGATCCGCGGGCCCTCACGGCCGCCGCCGACGACACCGATCGCCGCGCCGCCGCCCGCTGGATCTTCGCGGTGCGCCTCGCCGGCTGGGCGGCGCTGTTCTTCGTCTCGGTGCGTTTGATCGGCGCGCTCCTCACCGCCGATATCGGCTCGGTCGAGGGGCTGGAGGGGCTGGAGGGGCTGCTGCCCGGCGGCGTCGATCCGAAAGCGATGGAAGAGCTGATGCGCGAGCTGGACCTGCCTTGATACTATGCGCCGGGGGGTGAACCATCGAAAGCAAGGCGAAAGCCTATATTATGCATCGACATGTGCGGCGCCCCGGCGTAGCGGTGTCCAATCCCCAAGTATGACCGCCTCTTGCTCGTGAATGCCCCCCCTCGCATCACGCGCCGAAGGTGCGGCGAACGTCTGGTTGTGGCTGCCCCGGCGGGCCAGTGCGCTGCACCGGGGTAGTCTGGTGTGGATGTCCACTCTGCGACGTTGCCGTGCAGATCATAGAATCCATGACAGGCGTCGAGGGAGCCGACCGGCTGCGGGCTCGATGCTCGGAAGTGGGCCACGGTTGTGAGCGGGATCCCGGCGCAGTAGTCGCGAGACGACCAGTCTGGCGAGTTGCGAACCGCCACGACCCACTCGTCGTCCGTCGGAAGTCGAGCGTCGACCCAGTTGGCGAAGGCGACAGCGAAGTACCAGGACACCCAGCGGGCGGGCTGAGTCGGCGTATCGTCCACGGCGGTTGCGGAGAACATGACGGGTGCACCGGGGAGCATGTGCTGCACTTGAGCCCAACTCACCTCCCGGGCACCGAGCGAGACATCGGGTGTGCAGGCGCTGTCGTCCGGATCGCACATGGGCAGCGCGATCATTTCGCCTCGGATCGCCATCGCGCTCAGACCCAGGGGGAAGGGGAATACCGCTTTCAGGTGGCTGGAGACGCGAGCGCGGGCGTGCTCGACGTCCAGGTCGTATGCACCTTCCTCGAGTGCCAACTCGAGCGCAGCCAGGAGCATTCCGAAGCGTTCCGCCACCACGAGTCCGTTGGGAGAACGCACACCCGAGTCATCAGTGATGGATTCCAGCATGTCCAGCACATCGTGAACTCGCTGGAGCCCGCATGGAACACCAGGGCCGTCCGCCGATGCAACTCTGGTCCAAGGATTGGCCGATACGACCGCGCGTGGATCAACTTTGCCGAGCGGATAGGCTCGGGCGCATTGGGGGGCCTCCTCACTATGGTCTGCCTCGTCGTCTATCGGCTTGATATGCGTATCCTCTCCTTCGGTACCGCCCCCGCCGGAGACATCATGGGCGGCGGTCTGACCTCCCGCATCGCTCCGACTATGGACATCAGAAAGCGGGGAGGCGTCCGATGCCCACGGCCTCCACTGCACGACACCCCAGCTCAGCGCCGCGAAGAGCGCTGCTGCGGCCAGCACGCCTCGCCGACGGGATGCTGTCGCCCACGGGGTTTCGACCTGACTCTTGACTGCCCACTCTCGCTGAGACCACGCGGCGAAGGTTCTGCTCTCGGGTCGCGGAGCGAGTAGGGCACTGGCTCGCTCTAGCCAGGATGTCAAGGCGCACTGACCTGTCTCGGGGTCGGCGTAGCAGCGAAGCGCAGTCAAGTCGTGGAGCAATTGCTCGGAGGCGTTTCTGCCTACCGGAATCTGAGCTCTGAGGGCTGCATCCGGAATGAGGAGACTCCGCGTACCCGGATCCGCCAGCCCACATGAAACCGCAAGCCGGTGGATCTCGCTCAGCGTGCTGTTGGTCACACCACTCTCCATGCTGCCAAGCTGCGGCATCCTAGATCATGGTGGGGAGTCAAGCCAAAGCGCCCGCTATAACGCAGCTATTTCGCTGGCAGAGGTGACTGGCTCTCGGCGTCCAGCCGTGCTCACAAGCTCGGCTGGACCCGGCGCAGACCTCAGCGGGGCAGGAACTCGATGCGGTCGATGATGGCGGCGGCCTTGCCGTCGGTATTGTTGGCGTCGGACTTGATGCCGATGGCCTTGATGCGCGGCGGGGCCTTGCCGAAGGCCTTCTTGTAGTCGGCGACCACGTCCCGCTCGACCTCGATCCAGCCGCCGTCGTAGCCCTTGGCGCTGGCCACGGGGATGTACTTCACGTTGTCGAAGCGGTCGGCGGTGATGAAGACGCCCGCCGGGTTCTTCGAGGCGAAGGCGTAGCCCAGCGTATCGGGCGGCGAGAGCAGGCCGCCGCCGCGATCGAAGATCACGAAGACCCGCAGGGCGGCGTCTTCGGTGCCTTTGCGCCGCAGGTCGCCCTTCTCGGGCCACGCGGTGACCTTGAACCGGATGCGGATGCGGGGGGCGGCGTTGGGGTCGAGCGGGAAGCCGCGTTCGGTGCCGACGGTGGTCGAGTCTTCGTTCTGGGCGGTGTGCAGCGCGCCGTCGGCGATGCGCCAGCGGTCGGCGTCGCCCCGCTGCTCCTTCCAGCCGTTGGCCTTCATCCACTTCAGCGCCGGCTGCGAGCGGCCGTCGAAGGTGACCGACCACGCGGGGGCGGCGCTGGCGGGCGCGGTGAGGGCGCCCGCGAGCAGTCCGGCGAGCGCGGCGAGCGCGATGTGGGGGCGCTGCGGTCTGTGATGCGTCATCGTTGCTCCTCTCGTCGTGGCGCGGCGTCGCGCGCGGGCAAAAGTCGCCCGAGGCGGCGCCGCTATTCATTCGCCGGGTCGGCGTCAGCGCGCCTTGGGGCGGGCGAAGCCCTTCTCGACCAGCGCCGCCGCGGTCATGCGGAAGGTCTCGTCCAGGTCGGCGTACTCGATGCCGAGCACGTCCCGCGAGCGGGTATTGTCCACCGGCGCGGCGCGGCCGAGCAGCTGGCGCAGCGTCGCGAAGGTCAGCCGCGGGTCGAAGACGGCGGCGACCCACATCGCGATGTTCGGCAGCTGGCCGGTCTGGATCGCGTATTGCGGCAACAGCCGTTCGAGGTCGCCGGCCATGTCGCGCATCCACATGCCGGTGTGGCTGAGCAGAAACCGCCCCTCGATGGTGTCGTCTTCGAGGGCCTTGATGTGCGCGTCGGCCACGTCGCGCACGTCGACGAGGTTGAACCAGAAGCGCGGGACGGCGGGGAAG
Source organism: bacterium (assembly GCA_030427205.1). Classification (GTDB taxonomy): domain Bacteria; phylum Myxococcota_A; class Bradymonadia; order UBA7976; family UBA1532; genus JACKDM01. The sequence continues at coordinate 45,952 of JAUHXC010000039.1, forward strand.
GTGCCCACCAGCAGGTCGCGGAAGACGCCCAGGCTGGTGCGCACATGGGCCGCGGTGAACGGCTCGCCGAGCACCAGCACCGGGTTGATCGAGACCGCGCTGACGTCGTCGAGGGCCTCGACGAACGACCACACCGAGCGCTCGGCCCGGGTCTTGGCCAGCCCGTAGGGGTCGCTCTTGACGGTGGCCTCGTCGTTCCAGTGGGTCTCGTCGTAGACCACGCCCGGCCGGGGCTGGCTGTAGACCGCCGCCGCCGACGATGTCTGCACGATGCGCCGCACGCTGCCCGCCTTGCGCACCGCCGAGAGCACGTTGTTCACCCCGTCCACCGACGGCGCGACGATCTCCCGCTGGGGGTCCTTGGCCGAGAACCGGGCCACCGCCGCGGTATGGATCAGGCCGGCGCAGCCGTCGATGACCGTGTCGAAGCTGCCGAGCTCGAGCAGATCGGCGCGATGCAGCTCGAGCGTGCCCGGGTGGCGCTCGGCCATCTGCTTCAGGTGGGTGGTCTTCTCGGCGTCGTCCGGGTTGCGCACGGTGGCCCGCACCTGGTGTCCGCGGGCCAGCAGGCGGTCGACGATGTGGCTGCCGATGAAGCCCGAGGCGCCGGTCACGCAGACGATGTCTTCTCCGATCTTCACGCGCTCTCCCCGCCCCGCGCGCCGGGCGCCGGGCCGTGCGCACTGTACAGCGCAGCGCCCGGCCGTGGTACTGATTCGCCATGCGCATTCTCGCTCTCGTCGCGTTCGGTTGCGCGCTCGTCGTCGGCTGGGGTTCGGCCGCCGCCATCGAGCGCGGCCCGCACCCGCAGCAGGTGGGCCCCGATCGCGCGCAGCTCGTCTGGCGCGGCGGTGACGTCAAGGCGCTGCGGCTGATCGGCCCGGCGGGTACGACGACCCATGGTATTCCACCGCCCGACGCCCGCGGCCGGGTGCGCGTGGCCCTGACCGGGCTGACGCCGGGCACCCGCTACCGGTATTTCATCGATGCGGAGACCGGCCCGATCGAAGGGCGCTTTCATACCCCGCCGGCGCCGGGCACGCCGTTCAGCTTCGTGGCCTATGGCGACTCGCGCACCGACCACCGGGTGCACGCCGCCCTGGCCGTGCGCATCGCCGCCGCCGACCCCGATCTGGTGCTGCACACCGGCGATCTGGTCACCCGCGGCGGGCGCGACGCCGAGTGGGGCGAGTTCTTCCGGGCGGCGACGCCGATCACCCGCCGGGCGATGCTGGTGCCCGTGCTGGGCAATCACGACCTCGACTATGGCGACCCCGCGCCGCTGCTGCGCCACTTCGCGCTGCCCGACGACCGCACGTACTTCGCCTTCACCTGGGGCAATGTGCGCTTCGTGGGCCTCGACTCGGAGGTCGCGGTGACCGACGGCGAGGGCGCGCCCGACGCCGAGCAGCTCGAGTGGCTGCGCGGCGAGTTGAAGGCGGCGCGCATCGACCCGCGCATCGCCCATGTGGTGGCCTTCGTGCACAAGGGGCCCTACAGCGGGCACCCCAGCCGCAGCGGCAACATCGGCTTGCGTACGCACCTGCCCGAGCTGCGGGCGGCGGGCCTGAGCCTGATCGTCAGCGGCCACGACCACTACTACGAGCGCGGCGTCGACGCCCACGGCCTGCCGTATCTGGTGCTCGGCGGCGGCGGCGCGCCGCTCTACGGCACCCGCGGACCCGGCGAGCGCGAGGGCTTCACCGCCCACGTCAGCCGCCCGATCTACAGCTTCGGCCGCTTCAGGGTGCTGCCCGATCGCATCGAAGGCTGCGGGGTCGACCTCTCCGGGGTGCCTTTCGACTGCTTCAGCCTGCCCGCCGCGCCCGTCGCCGAGCACCGGCCATGAGCCGGCTGCGCGACCGCCTGCGCCGACGCATTGCCCGGGTCGAGCATACGCTGCGCGGCGCGGTGGACCTGACCCGCGGCGCCCCTGCGGTGCCCGGCGCGGCGCTGCGCGGGCTGACCGGGCTCTTGCGGCGCAACGCGCGCGTCACGCCCGACGGCGCCGCCCTGCGCACCATCGAAGCCGACGCGCGCGTGCTGCGCTTCACCTGGGTCGAGCTGGACGCCGCCGTCGATCGCACCGCCGCGTGGTGGCGCCGCCGGGGCGTCGTGCGCGACGACGCGGTGGCGCTGATCCTGCCCAATCGGGCGGCGGCGGTCATCCACCAGCTCGGGCTGCTGCGGCTCGGCGCCATCGCCGCGCCCATCGACCCCGAGCGGCGGGGGCCGCCGTTGACCCACGTGCTGCGGGCGGTCGCGCCGCGCTTCATCCTCGTCGACGCCGCCGGGCGCGCGGCCCTCGACAGCCTCGACCACCCGCCCGCCGCGCGCGTCTTCGACTGCGACGGCGACTGCGACGGCCGCCTCGATACCAGCCCGGATGGCATGCGGCATGGCATCCCCCATGGCATCCCGTCCGGCGTTCGAGCGCATGGCGCGGAGGCGCCGACGGTGCGCGATCCGCTCGGCGTGCTCGAAGCGACCGCCCTGCTGCTCGCCACCAGCGGCACGACCGGTCGACCCAAAGCCGCTCGACTGCCCCATCGGCGCATCCTCATGGCCGGGCTCGCCTTCCACGCGCTCGGGGCGCACCTGCGGCCGGACGACGTGGTCTTCACCCCGCTGCCGCTGTCCCACGCCTCGGCCCAGCTCGCCGGGCTGTCGGCGGCGCTGTGGTCGGGGGCCTGCTTCGCGCTCGCGCCGCGGTTCTCGACCCGCCGCTACTGGCGCGACGCCATCACGCTCGGCGCGACCGTGGGCCTGTACGTGGGCGAGACCGGGCGCTACCTGGCCGACGCGCCGCTCGACGCCGAGAGCCGGCGCCATACCGTGCATACGCTGCTGGGCAACGGCCTCGCCGGCGACGTCTGGCCGCGCCTGCAAGCGCAGAGCGGTGTGCGGCGCATCGTCGAGTTCTACGGCGCCACCGAGGGCAATACGCTGCTGATCAACGCCAGCGGAAAGGTGGGCAGCGTCGGCCGCCCGGTGGTGCCGGCGTTGACCGTGCCCCGCTTCGGCGGCGCCGGTCCGCGCCCCGACCTGTGCCTCGCCCGCTACGACGTCGCCGGCGACGCGCACGTGCGCGACGCTGACGGGCGCGTCGTCGAGGTGCAGGTGGACGAGCCCGGCGAGCTGCTGGTGCGCATCACCACGCTCAACCCCATCCGGCGGTTCGACGGCTATCGCGACCCCGCGGCCACCGCTGCCAAGATCGTCACCGACGTGCGCAAACCGGGCGACCGCTGGTTCCGCACCGGTGATCTGCTGCGCGTCGATGCGGAGGGCGACTGGTTCTTCGTCGACCGCATCGGCGATACCTTCCGCTGGAAGGGGCACAACGTCAGCACCCAGGCGGTGTCCGAGGCCCTCGCGCCGGCGATCGACGGGCCGTTTGCGGTCTACGGGGTGACCCTGCCCGGCCGCGAGGGCCGCGCGGGCATGGTGGCGCTGGCCGGGGCGCCCGATCTCGACGGCCTGTACCGCTGCGCGCAGAGCCTGCCGTCGTACGCCCGGCCGCTGTTCGTGCGCCGGGTCGACGCCATCGAGCACACCGGCACGCAGAAGGTGCAGAAGGCGCGGCTGCGGGTCGAGGGCATCCAGTGCCGGGATGCCATCTGGATCATGACATCCGAAGGCTATGTGCCGCTGGATGACGCGGTGCGCGACGGTGTCATGGACGGCTCGCGCAGGCTGTGAAGCTCGGCCGAGGCTGTTTCAGCCGTCGTAGACGAACAGGCAGCGCTCCAGCGGGCGGATGATGTCGGCGAGCACATAGAGATAGTAGGTCTGCCCGGGCGCCAGCGTCGGCGCCGGGCCCTCGGCGGGCAGCGCCTGGAAGGCCGCGCCCGGCGGCAGCTCGCCATACGCGAAGCCCGGACCGAAGGGCGCGTCGCTCGGATCGACCATCACGTGCCACAGCGTGCCTTCGGGCTGGAAGAGGTTCGGCGGCGTGCCCGGGTTGTCGGCGTCCGCCTCGAGCACGTAGACATAGCGCGCCCCGCCGCCCGACCAGGTCAGCGCGCCGTCGACGATGCCCACGTCGGCGTCGCACACCTCCGGCTCGAAGCGGGCCTGGCTCACCAGCGGCCCGCCGAAGGCATACCAGTCTTGCGCCTCGGGATCGGCCACGCCGCGGCGCTGCAGCTCGGTGCGCAGGAAGCGCTGCAGCCGCTCGGTATCGGTGGTCGGCAGGCCGGTGCGGCTGCGATCGAAGCCGTTGTTGTCGATCACCGGGTAGGCGCCGAAGCTCTCCGAGTCGGCGAAGCCGGCGAACATCGCCAGCCCGGCGTCGCTGACCCCGTCGAGCCAGATCGGGCCGTCTTCGATGAACCACATCGAGGGGCCCGACGGGGTGATCGCCGACGAGTGGCAGCAGGTGCACGAGCACGACTCGACCTGCGCGGTCACCCACTCGACCTCGGCCATGTATTCGGCGTCGTCGAGCCGCGGATCGTCGGGCGCGGTGCCGGCTTCGATGGGCACGGGGTAGTAGCCGCGCTGGCGATAGGCCGTATCGCACGACGCCTGATCGACGAAGCGGCGGCCCTCTTCGGTGCAGCCCTGGATGCCGTCCCAGGTGCACACCGTGCCGTCGGGGCCCGCGCCCGCCACGCCGTCGGCCGGCGGCGCGCAGACCTGCTCGCCGAAGATAAAAGCCTCGCTCGACGGCACGCCCGAGACCGTCTCGCCGCCGCACGGTGCGCCCGGCGAGAAGCGGCCGCCGGCGAAGGTCTCGCAGCCGATCACCGTGCCCTGGCAGCTCGCCGGGTCGTCGCCGGCGAAGACGAGCACGTGCCCGTCGCCGTCGCTCTCGCCGACCGCGCAGCGGCCCAGCTCGCTCTCGAAGCCGCAGTCCAGCTCGGCGTCGAAGCGGCCCGGCGCGCCCATCACGCCGTCGGTGCAGTCGGCCTCGGCCCGCGCGAGCGTCCAGCCGGTGCCGGTGTAGGCCTTGCACTCGTCGCCGCCGGAGAACGGGTTGCTGTAGAGGCAGCGCCCGAGCAGGCCGACGACGTCGTACTCGTCGGGCTCGTCGAGATCGGGCTCCTCGAGATCCGGATCTTCGGCGGGCGTCGGGGCCGGCTCCTCGAACGGATCGGGATCGAGCTCGGGCTCGACGTCCACCCCGCCGAGCGGCGCGTCGGCGGGCGTCTCGTCGGCGTCGACGCCTTCGTGGCATGCGGTGAGCAACGGCAGGGCGAAGAGCACGGCCAGCAGGGGCAGGCGGGTCATGGACATCACTCCGGGTCGGGCGGACGGGCCGCGAACGCAGAGGTGATGTGCGGTGCGAACGGTGGTTACACGAACCCTCGACGTTCACGTCGGCCCCGGCCGCAGCCCGGGTCTCAATAGAACTGAATGCCCGCCATCACCCCCGCCGCCGAGCGCCAGTCACCGAAGCCCCAATCACTCGACGCCTTGTAGTACAACCGCGCGTCCAGCGCCCACGAGTAGCCCTGCAGGAACTCATAACCCAGCGTCAACGCGCCCACCGGCCCCGGATCCCGCGGGTCGTCGTCGATGCCATGCTCGACCCCCGCGCCGACGCCCAGGAGCAACAGCCGCGTCGGATGCCATTGCAGGCTCGCCGTATGGGACAGCCGCCAGCGGGTGGCATCGGCGATGAGCTGCGGCGTCACCCACGCCTCGTATTGCAGCAGCAGCCGCCACGTCAGCGAGTGCCCCATACGCAGCGCGAACAGCCCGCCGTGGTGGGTCTCGTCCAGCGGCCAGCCGCCCGCGCCGCTGAAGTGATAGCCGCCGGCCAGCCCCAGCGTGAAGCCCTGCCGCTCGGGCGTGCTCGGGCGGTCGGCGGTGTCGATCAGATCGTCCACGTCGCGCCGGGTATCGCCGTCGAGGTAGGCCACGAAGTCGAGCTGCCGCTCCTCGGGCAGCCCCTGGTCGATGCGCGGCTGGTCGTCTTCCCACTCCTCGGCGAACTTCCGCACGAACTCGATGGCGGGGTAGGTATCGCGCCCCAGGATGCGCTGCATCTGCAGGTCGAGCCGCTCGCCGCCGACGTCTTCGTCGTAGGCCCGATAGACCAGCTCGGTGCAGACGAGGGCGTCGGTCGAGAAGAAGTCGAAGTCGAAGTCATAAGGCTTGCCCAGGTGGGCGAAGGCCCGCTCGATGGCCAGGTCTTTGCGCGCCTCGCTCAGCCGCGGGCGCAGGACGGCCACGAAGTCGCTGTGCATCACCTGCTCGAGCGACGAGAAGACCACGCCCTCGCTGATGGCCTCGATCACCCGATGCGGGTTGCCGTCGCGGGCGTTGCCCCGATAGCGCTCGAGGTGGCGGGCGACGAAGGGCCGCTCGGTCAGCCCGCGGGCCTCGAGCTCGTCCGGGCGGCCCACGTACAGGATCGCGTGGGGCCAGAAGCCGGGCAAGAAGCCATTGCTGATGTAGAAGTTCTTGCGCGCCAGGATGATGTCGCCCGGGCGCAGCGCGTCGGCCAGCGCGGCGATGCCTTTGTCGGTGATGCGCGCCTGCGCCGGCCAGACCCGGGTATCGCCGGCGAGGTTGGCGAAGAACGCCTGGATGGCATACCAGACGCTGTCGCCGAAGGCTTTGGTCTCGCGGCCGAAGCGCACCCAGTCGGCGTTGGTATATCGCGCCAGCCGCTTCTCGATGCCCGCCTCTTCGTCTTCGAGGTAGCCCTTCATCCAGCCGAACGCCGGATCGTCGAATACACCCGCCGCCTGCAGCGCCGGCTGCATGCGCGCGTACTGTCCGCGGGTGCGGCCCAAGAGCTCGATGTTGCCGTCGTGGGTGACGTTGTCGAAGACCGTATCGAAGACATCCGGCGGGATGCCCCAGATGGGCTCGGGCTCGTTGAGCTTGCGCACCGCGTTGGGGCTCTCGTCCATCATCTGCACCAGCGCCAGCCCGCGGGCGAAGAGGCTGATGCCGGCGGTGTAGTACAGCATGAAGCTCTGCAGCCGCCGGGTCTCGTCCGGGATGGTCGCGTACGAGCTGTGGAACGCCACCATGCGGAACGTCGCCGTCCGATAGTTGAGGAAGCTGAGCATCAGCTGGCGGATCTGGTCGTTCTCGGCCTGGGTGAACTTGCCCGGGCGGGCCTCGAGGGCGTCCTTGAGCAGCCAGCCCTTGCGCTCGAGCGCGGCGACGCCGGCGGTGACCGCCGCGAGCGCGGCGGCGTCGGCGGCGATGCGCGCGTCGAGCTCGGCGACGGGCCGCCGCGACAGGTCCTGGCTGGCCAGCGGCACGATCTGTCCCGTCTCGGTGCGCACCGCCGGGCCGGTGGCGCAGCCCAGCGCGAGGGCGGCCCAACAACAGATCATCCAGGCGTGGCGCATGTCCCCTCCCGTGTCGATGGAAGTCTGGCCCAGGCCACCGCCGGGCGCAACGCTGCCCGTCGAGGCAAATGCCCGTTGAAGCCGCCGCCGCGAGATCGCACCATGAAGGCCGCCCGCCGTGGAGGATCCCATGCCCAAGCCCAGCGCGACCCGCCAGCACGCCCCGCAGACCGCCGCGCGCAGCCGACGGCCCGCCGGCGCGCTCGCCAGCCGCGATGGCTTGAACGCGCTGCGCCGACTGGCCGGCAACCGCGCCGCGTTGAGCGCGAGCGGCGGCGCGCGCCTGGGCGGGCGCTCGGCGGTGGGCGGGCTGGTCGCGGGTGGATCGGGGCTGAAGGTGCTGCCGCCGGGCGGGGCCCCCGAGCGGCAGGCCGATCGCGCCGCCGATCGGGCGCTCTCGGGCGAGACGCGGAGGGGGTCGGCGCCGGGCACGCAGATCCCCAAGCTCTCGGCGGGCACCGCCGGCCGCGGGCATCGGGTCTCGGGCGACCTCTCCCGGCGCATCTCCAGCCGCAGCGGCGGCGGGCGGCAGCTGGCGGGCCACGTGCGGCGCGGCATCGAGCCGCGCTTCGGGGTCGACTTCGGCCGGGTGCGCATCCACACCGACGTCGAGGCGGGGCGCATGGCGAAGTCCATCGGCGCCGAGGCCTTCACCGTGGGCCGGGACGTCTACTTCGCGCCGGGCAAGTTCACCCCCGAGACCCGTAGCGGTCGGCAGCGGCTGGCCCACGAGCTGAGCCACACCGTGCAGCAGTCGGGCCTGTCTCGCGGTCTCGGTTCGCGGGGCCGGCCGAGCCTGGGCACGCCGAGCGCGCTGGCGATCCAGGGGCTGATCAGCGCCGAGCTGTTCAAGAAGTACATCAAGGACTTCGACCGCGACGAGCTCGACGACGGCGGATCGGGCAAGGGGCTGACCCGGCTGCCGAAGATCATCGAGTCGCTCGAGGCCTATCACAACGCCCGCGAGGACGACGACGGCAGCAAGGGGGCGCGCAAGACCCGCGAGGGCCACCTCGACAAGCTCATCAGCCGCTGCAGGAAGTTCGTCAACTGGTACGGCTACTCGGGCGACATCGCCCAGGCGGTCTACGAGCTGTACGACGACGCCAGGTTCGAGGCCGGCGACCGCTACGAGCGCTCCGACATCATGGCGGGCATCGAGAAGAAGGATCGCCTCGAGAAGGCGGCGCTGAGTGACAAGCTGGAGTACGGGGTGCGGGTCTACGCCTGGATCGGCAACCCGCTGTACGCCAAGTTCGCCAAGGAGCGCTCGCGGCTGATCACCAAGAAGAAGCTCAACCCGTTCAATACGACCGACTCGAGCGATATCAAGATCTCGGCGGCGACGACGATCATCGACACCTACCGCGGCGACCTGAAGGACGAAGAGCGGCAGAAGGCGATCGAGGCGCTGCTCAAGGCGGACTGCGGCCACACCTGGGTCGGCCTCGAGCGGCGCTACAAGGAGACCGGCGAGCTGGCCGACGAGCTGACGTACGGCTTCTGGCCCAGCGAGCGGGTGCACCCGACCCAGGCGGTCAAGGGCATGGTGCGCCACCCCGACACCGTGCACCGCGGCGACAGCCCGCTGCGCACGAAGTACAGCGTCGTCGGCCAGTCGAACTACCTCAAGGCGATGCGCGAGGCCGAGCGGTGGCGCAAGGCCCCGCCGACCTACAAGATGGTCGAGCGCAACTGCACCACCTTCGGCCGCGACGTCGCCCGCAAGGCGGGGGCCGACTTCCCCGACTCGTATTGGACGGTGCCCATCGTCGGCGGCGACATCTGGAACCCCAACGACCTCTTCGACGCGCTCGGCGAGTCGCTCGAGACCACCGAGCGCAAGAAGTCGACCGAGATATGACCGCGAAGCTCATCGGCAGCACGACGCTCGAGCTGCTGCGCGGCGACCTGACCCAGCAGGACGTCGACGCGATCGTCAACGCCGCCAACAGCTCGCTGCTCGGTGGAGGCGGCGTCGACGGGGCGATCCATCGGGCCGGCGGGCCGCAGATCCTCGAAGAGTGCCGGGCCATCCGCGCGCGCCAGGGCTGCCTCGACGTGGGGCGAGCGGTCATCACCAGCGGCGGGCGGCTCAAGGCGCGCCACGTCATCCATACGGTGGGGCCGGTCTATCATCGCGCGGCCGGGCAGGCGCCCCGTCAGCTGGCGCAGTGCTACCAGCGCAGCCTCGATCTGGCCGCCGAGCATGGCCTGCGTACGGTGGCCTTCCCCTCGATCAGCACCGGCGCCTATGGCTACCCGGTCGCCGACGCCGCGCGGGTCGCGGTGCATCACGTCAAGGCGTGGATCGAGCAGCATCCCGGCGCGCTCGATCGGGTGCGGCTGGTGCAGTTCTCCGCCGCCGATCACGCGAGCTATCGCACGGCGCTCGGCGAGCTGAAGTAGCGCCGGTCGGCGGCCTTACAGCAACCAGACAACTATACGGTAGATGACGCGCAACCCAGCGGGGGCGTGGATTCGGCCAAAATACCGGATAGTTGCCGGTGCTCTTCAGTGTCGTTCTCTACCGCTTCGTCCCCATCATTCGCCGCTGATCTTGGAACACCTCGTGGAACGCGGCGCCGAGAGCCGCAGCCGAAGTGCTCGGCTGAGCCGAGCAGGCGAAAGGCCAGGCCGCCATCGCCCGAGTTCCGGTGACCCGGCCGGCTGGGATGATTTCTCGAGCCTGCGTCGCGAGCGATGGTCAACGCAGTCATCGGATGCTGAGGCGAAGCCGGTCGGCGCACCGTCTCGGTCAGAGCTGCGCCATGCCTGCCCGCACCGCGGCTCGCAAGGCTTCGTAGTCGGCGAGGCCAGTCCGCGGGGCGATCTGGTCCTGCCAGAGCGCATCGAAGGCCGCGTCGATATCGGGCCGGAGGCGATACCGATCCTTGTCGGCGCTGCGCGTGATCTTCGACGAGTTGCTGTCGAGCGGCAGGCCGGCGTCGCGGGCAGCCAGGCGACGCAGCCCGCGCTCGTCGAACTGATCGGCGTGGTCCAGCATGAAGCCCCGCGACGACTGGCGGACGACGACCTCGAACAGGCCATCCGTCAGCTCGATCTGCATCAGCCGGGCGATCCTGCGGACCGTGCCGGGCAGATCCCGCACCATGTCCTCGTAGCAGAGCAGCAGCACCGATGGGTTGTCCCGTTGCCGCCACCACGAGATCATGTGCAGCCACCAGTCGTCCAGCGTGCCGGGGGCGGGCATGAAGGCCCGAGCGAACGCCGTCAGGTCGATCACGCCGGGTTCGAAGAACCAGTTCTCCAAGAAGCGGTAGTACGAGACGATCACGGTCTTGGGGTTGCGGAACGCACAGATGTAGCGTCCGCCGGCCGGCGCGTCGTCCCAGGTGGCGTGGGTCATGTACACCCGCGGGTCGAACACATGGTCAGCGTTCAGGTCGAGCCCCATCGCGTGGGCGTAGTCGATGCACGGCACGACATAGCTGATCTCCTCGAAGCTCATGTCACCGCCCGAGCGCAGACCGTGGCAGATCTGTTGCATCCAGGTCGTGCCGCTCTTGGCGAAGGGGGTGATGAAGACATCCGAGGGGCGGGTCACGAGCGGCGCGCCCTGCGGATAGCTGTCTACGCTCATCAGCCGGTCGTGCAGAGCGAAGAACTGATCCAGCGTGGTGGCGCGGCCCCAGGGGCGGTCGGCGGGGGGGTGATTCATGGTGCAGCCAGCTCTACAGGGTGAAGGTCGTCCAGCCCGTCTCGTCGGGGCCGTCGGTCTCGGACGCAGCGGTCTCGGCCGGGGGATGCTGGCCGGCGATCTCCGCGGCCAGCGCGGCGATCGACGGACCCAGGAGCATCCGCGGCAGCGGAATGCGTAGGCCGAGGTCGCGCCGCAGCTGATTGCGGAGCGTGATCAACATCAGCGAGTCGAAGCCGAGGCCCAGCAGGCTCTCGTCCCGGTCGAGCGCCGCGCCGTTGCATCCCAGCAGGCGCGCCACCCGCTCGGTGATTTGGTCCACTGGGGTCGACGCTTCGCCGCTCGGCACCGGTGGCCCCGGGATGTGGGCGGCGTCGCCGGTCTCGCCCACGAGCAACGGCGCGAGCAGCTTCGCGTGGGCCCCGAAGGCGGCGACGAAGGCCGGCCAGTCGGCGTCGATGATCGCCCAATGGCCCTGTGCGCCGAGCAGCCCGCGCAGAGCCGCGCGGGCCTGACCCAGCGACAGAGCGCCGAGGCCGGTCTCCGCGGCGATGCCGGTCGTGGAGACGTCCGCTGCCATGCCCAGCCCGACCCAATCGCCCCAAGCGAGGCTCAGGGCCGGCATACCGCGCGCATGGCGGCGTGCCGCCAAGGCGTCGAGGGCGGCGTTGGCCGCGGCGTAATCGGCGTGGCCGCTCAGGCCCAGCAGCCCCGCCGCAGACGAGAAAAGGACGAACAACTCCAGCGCTGAATCCCGCGCCAGCCGGTCCAGGATCACGGCCCCGTCGACCTTGCCCCGCAGCGTGCGCGCGACGCGATCCATCTCGGGCACGCTTCGCGGTTGCTCGGCGATGGCGCCGGCCGCATGGATGATCCCCCGCAGCGGCGGGCCGGCCAGAGCGCCGAGCAGGGCGCCCATGGCGTCCTCGTCCGCGACGTCGACCGTCGGTGTGTCGACGGATACGCCTCGCCGACGCAAGGCGTCGAGGCGGATCGACTGCGCATCGCGTGTGGGTCCCCGCCGGCTGGTCAAGACCAGGTGGCGCGCCCCGAGATCGGCCAGCGCGTCGGCCGCCTCCAGCCCGAGCGCGCCGACCCCGCCCGTGACCAGATAGGTCGCGTCGGGTCGGATGGCGGTGGCCCGAGGGGGCGGCGCGGACCGCTCGAGCCGAAGCCCATGGCACGTCGCCCCCCGATACAGCGCGTGCGTATCGGCCGTCAGCGCGTTGCACAGTGCCTCGGCGGCGTCGATGGCGTCGGCCGTCGGGTCGAGATCGAACAGCCCGCCCCCGGCGACGGTGCCCTCCAGCACCAGCGTGCGGACCACGCCCCACACCAGGGCCTGGGCCAGCGAGTCGCCCGGGCAGGCGTCGATGCTCTGGGCGCCGCGGGTCACGAAAGTCGCGGGTATCGACGCCGCGCCCAGCCACGGCACGAGCGAAAGGACACCGTCGATGGCGGCGTGCTGCGCCGCGGTGCCGTCGCCAGAGGCGTCCAGGGCGCGCAGGTGCACGATGCGATCGACATCTGCTTCGGGCAAGGCGGCGCCCGGCGCCGCGACGATCGCTCCGATCCCGGCGGCGCGGGCCCGCGTGGCGAGCGCCGCCCCCACGCCGCCGCGGTCGGCGAGGATCAGCCATCGCGACCCACGTGGGCTCGAAGGTTTCGACGGCGCCTCGGCCCAGACCGGCCGATAGAGCAGATGGGTCCAATCGCTGGGTCGAGCCGTCTCGGCCAGGACCTCGGCGGCGACCTGCGCGGCCTGCTCCGCCGTCAGCAAGCCCCGGGCGGCCAGCCGCTCGGTCGCCCGCCGCAACGCGGATTCGAGGTCGGCCGTATCCCGCGTTGGCGCGGGGCGGTCGATCCAGCAGCGGCGTCGCTGGAACGGCATCGTCGGCAGCGCGCGCTTGCGCCAGGGGCCGCCGACGAAGACCCGGCTCCACTCGATGTCCCGCCCCTGCTCGTAGAGCCGCCCGAGGCTCGTCAGCATCTGCCCCCAGTCGTCCTGGCACCGACGCAGGCTCGGGAGCAACACCTCCGCGCCGTCCGCGCGGGCGATCAGACCCAGGAGCGGGGCCGACGGCCCGATCTCGATGATCGTATCGACGCCCCGCCGGCGCAGCGTCTCGACCCCGTCGACGAAGCGGACCGGCGCTCGGGTATGCCGGACCCAATACCCGGGGTCGGTCGGATCGTGGTCGAGCCCGCCGTCGATATTCGAGACCACCGGCAGCGACGGCGCCGTCAGCCGGTAGCGCGCCAGCGCGGCCTTCAGCGGCGCCAGCATCGGCTCCATCGCCGGAGAGTGGAACCCATGGGAGACATCGAGCCGCTTGCAGCGCACGCCGCGCGCCTCCAGTTCGAGCATCACCCCGTCGAGCGTGGCTGTATCCCCGGCCAGTACGCTGCTCGATGCGGCGTTCACCGCCGCGACGCACAGGCCCGGGTGGGCCGACACGACGGCCTCGGCCCGCGCCGCGTCCAGGCCGACCGCGAGCATGCCGCTGCCGCTCGGCAGGGCCTGCATCAGCCGCCCGCGCTCGGCCACTGCTGCCAATACATCGGGCAGCGCGAAGACACCCGCGGTGCAGGCGGCGGCATACTCACCGATGCTGTGGCCGAGCACGATGTCCGGCTCCACGCCCCACGACCGCCAGAGCGCCACCAGGGCCAGTTCGACGGCGACCAAAGCGGGCTGGGTATATTGCGTCTGGGAGAGCAGCGGCGTGCCGTCGGCGTCGGCCGCCCCCTCGAACAGCACCTCGAACAGCGGCCGCGGCAGCAGCGTGTCGAGGATCGCGGCGCACTGGTCCAGGGTCTCCCGAAACGGGGTGGCGGCCGCGTACAGTCCGCGGGCCATGCCCGGGTACTGCGCGCCCTGACCGCTGAAGACGAAGGCGATCCTGCCCGTGCTGCCCGATTCGCCCGGCCCGGCCGCCTGCGCGCCCGCTGTCGCCAGGGCGTCGCGCAGGCTGCGGGTGCTGTCTCCGACGACGGCCAGGCGGTGCTCGAAGTGTCGGCGGCCCAGAGCCGCGGTCGCGCAGAGGTCGGCGGGTTCCATATCGGATGGACCGGCCAGAAAGTCGCGATAGCGGGCGACCAGCGCGCTCAAACCGGCAGCGGTCGGCGCCGACAACGCCAGTAGATGCCGTGACGGCGGGGTCTCGCTCATCGGCGTCGGCGGTGTCAGGGGGGGCTCCTCCACGACCAGATGGGCGTTGGTGCCGCCCATACCGAACGAGCTGACCCCCGCCCGCCGCGGCGTATTGCCCGTCCGTCGCCAGGGGGCGAGGGCGGTCGCGACCGTGAACGGGCTGCTCTCGAAGTCGATGGCCGGATTGGCGGACCGAAAGTGCAGGCTCGGCGGGATCCGACGGTGCTGGAGCATGAGCACGATCTTGATCAGCCCCGCCATGCCCGCCGCCTCGTCGAGGTGGCCGATATTGGTCTTGACCGATCCGATCGGCACCCGCGCGGTCCCCGGCGTCCAGCCGAGCCGGGTGTAGGCCCGGGTCAAGGCGCTGATCTCGATCGGATCGCCGATCCGGGTGCCGGTGCCATGGGCCTCGACGTAGCCGATGCTGGACGGATCGACGTCGGCGTCGGCCAGTGCCGCAGCCACGACCTCGGCCTGACCGCTGGCGCTCGGCGCGGCGTAGCCCGCCTTGTCCATGCCATCGTTATTGACCGCCGTGCCCGTGATCACCGCCAGGATCGGGTCGCCGTCGGCGCGGGCGGCGGCGAGCGGCTTGAGCACCACGACGCCGGCGCCGTTGCCGAACAGTGTGCCCTGCGCCGCGGCGTCGAACGCCCGGCAGCGGCCGTCGGGCGAGCGGATCATGCCCTCCTCGAACAGATAGCCCACCCGCTGCGGGGTCTTGATCGAGACGGCGGCTGCGAGCGCCGCCTCGCAGGTCCCGGCCCGCAGCGCCTGGCACGCCTGGTGCACCACCACGAGCCCGGTCGAACACGCCGACTGGATGGTGAGCGCGGGGCCGGTCAACCCCAACCGGTATGCGATGCGGGTCGCCAGGAAGTTGCGGTCGGCGGCGAGGTTGTCCTGGTACTCGGCCATGGTCGCTTCGGTGACCGGCGGCGTGGCGATCTGGTTGAGGAAGTAGCTGTTCGGCCCGCTGCCGGCGAAGACGCCGACTCGACCCCCTGCGGCGCCGGGCGGCAGGGCGGCCCTCTCCATCGCCTCCCAGGCGCACTCCAGCAGCAGGCGGTGCTGCGGGTCGAGGCGGCTTGCCTGGGCCTCGCTCATCCCGAAGAACTCGGGGTCGAAGCCGGCGACATCGTCCAGCACCGCGCCGGCCTTCACGTAGTCCGGGTCGGCTCGCAGCGCGGCGTCCGGCTGCTGCAACTCGGCGTCGGTGAAGTCGGTGATGCCGTCCACCCCGTCGCGCAGGTTGGCCCAGAAGGCGTCGGGGGTCTCCGCCCCCGGAAACCGGCACGCGATGCCGATGACCGCGATCGCCTGTCCGGCGGGGCCAGCCTTCCTCGTATCGAGCGTGCCCGCCGGCCGCTGTTGGTCGAGGTACGCAGCCTGCGCCGTGATGGTGGGATAGGCCAGCAGCTCGGGCAGCGAGAGGTCGAAGCGGGGAAACGTGGCCTCGAGATCCTGGTGCAGCTGAGCCAACCGCAGCGAGTCGCCCCCCACCTCGAAGAAGCGGTCTTCGGGGCCGACAGCCTCGGTCATCAGCACCCGACGCCACAGCCGGGTCACGCTGGCCCGGGTATCCCCGTCGACCGCCGCTTCGAAGCGGGCCTGGGCCATCGCCGCGAGACGGCGGCGGTCGATCTTGCCGCTCGCGGTCGTCGGCAGCGTCGCGAGCGCCACGATCCGCTGGGGCTGCATTGGCGGCGGGACCTGGGCTTTCATCCGCGCCGCGAGCCGAGCCGTATCGACGGAGTCTGGAGCGACGAAGGCCACGATGCTGCGGTTCTCCGGCAGGCGCGGGTCCTCTTGCACCACCGCCTTGACCGCCGCCAGAGCGGGCTCGACGCGCATGAGCGCCGCCTCGACCGCGCTCAGTTCGACCCGGTGCCCGCGCACCTTGACCTGATCGTCGGCGCGGCCTTGGTGCCACAGCAGGCCATCTGCGGTGCGCCGGACCCGGTCGCCCGTGCGGTAGAGCCGGCGCCCGCCTCGGAAAGGGCTGTCGATGAAGCGCCGAGCCGTCTCGGCGGGCAGGTTCAGATAGCCGCGGGCCAGGATCGGGCCGCCGACCAGCAGCTCGCCGGTCTCGCCGGGCGCGACCGGCGCCAGCGCATCGTCGACGATGTGCGCCTCCAACCCATCGATCGCGTGACCGATGGGCGCCGAGTCACCGTCGAGGCGCCCGCCGGGGGCGACCTGGACCCAGCTGATCTCCGGGGCCTCGCTGCAGCCGTACAGGTTGATCAGTTGGGCCTCGGGGGCGGCCGCAGCGAAGGTCTCCACGAGCTCGCGGGGCAGGCGCTCGCCGCTGACGACCCACAGCCCGAGCGCCGGCAACCGCGCGCCGAGCGCAGGCACCGCGAGCAGCAGCGAGCGCAGCTGCGACACCACGAGGTAGAGGCGGGTCACCCCACGCCGGGCCAGCAGCCCCACGAAGCTCTCGGCCTCGGCTGCCGAGACATCCGGGGCGAGCACCAGCGGTCGCCCCTGGGCGAGGGTGCCGAAGATCTCCAGGCTCGCGTCGACGAAGTGCAGGGCGGTCTTGTGGCAGCCGATGTCGTTCGGTTCGAGGGGCAGCGCCCGCCAGAGCCACGCGAGCCGGGCCAACATCTGCCCATGGGTGCCGAGCACGCCCTTCGGCTCGTCGGTGCTGCCCGAGGTATAGAGCACGTGCAGCAGGCGGTCGGCAGCGGCCGGGATTGGCAGGGCGACGTCTTCGCCCGCGGCCAGATCCGCCACCCGGAGGCGGTGCGGGACGAGGTCGGCGAAGTCATCGGTGTCGGTGACGACATGGGTCAGCCCCGCGCGCCGAGTCATGCGCTGACGGGTCTCCACCGAATGACGTCGGTCGAGCGGGACGTAGACTCCGCCGGCGGCGACGATGCCGAGCACGAGACACACCGCGTCGATGCCACGCGGCAGGTCGACACCCACCAGAGTCTCGGCCTCGGGGCCGATACCGACGCGCTTCAGGCCGGCTGCGATCCGGCCGACGCGGTCGCGCAGGGCGCCATAGGACAGCGTCTCCTGCGCGCCGATCAGGGCCAGCGCCTCTGGATGTGTCGTGGCGTGGGCGAAGATCTGCGCGATCAGGCCGCTCTCGTCGAGGGTCTTCGCCATGTCAGTCCTCCAGGCCCTGGCCCGGATCGGTGTAGTAGGCCCGCAGCCGCTTCAGCTCGGCGAGGTCGAGGTCAGCGACCAGCAGCCCCTCCTCCCCCGCGATCCGCTGGCGCACCCCGAGCGGATGACACACCATGCTGACCGACAGAGTCTCGTCCGTCACCGCTTCGCACAGCACGCAATACACCCGATTCTCGAACGCACGGACCAACGGCAGCGCTTGCAACGGCTCGGCGTCGAGCGCCGAGTCCACCAGATAGCTGCAACACAGGATGACATCCGCGCCTTGCTTTGCGAGGTCGGCCGAATAGCGCGGGAACGCCAGATCCCAGCAGGTGATCACCGCCAGCCGCGCCGGGCCGACGTCGATGACCCGCGACGGCGCGCCGGCTCGGTAGATCTCGGCCTCGCGCCCCCACAGATGCACCTTGTCATAGCGATAGTGAATCGCGCCGGCCGGATCGATGACATACAGGCTGTTCAGCCGACGCTCGGGCCCCCCGCCGTCGGCCCCGAAGACGACCCACACCTCAGCCGCCCGACACGCGGCCCGGATGGCATCGATCGCCGGCGTCGGGTCGACCCACGCCGCGTCCAGCGGGCGCAGGCTGTACTCCGGGAAACACACCAACTCGGCGCCGGCGGCCGCGGCGCGCGGGATCAACGCCAGCATGCCGGCCAGGTTGCACGCCGGTTCACGCTGCACGCGAAACGCCGCCACCGCGATGCGCAGGGTCGTCTCAGCCGGCATCGCGCAGGCGCTGCAGCAGCGAAGGGTCGACGTTGGCCCCGCACGCGAGCAAGACCACCGTCTTGCCCCGGAAGCGCGCCCGGTGCTTGAGCACCGTCGCCACCGACAGGGCCCCGGAGCCTTCGACCACGATGCCATGATCTCGGTCGAGCAGCAGCATCGCGTCGCGGATCTCGCGCTCGCTCAGGATGGCATAGTCACTGACATGATCGCGGCAATAGGGGAACGTGATCGCGCCCTGCTCGATGCCACCGGCGGTGGCATCGGACAGGGTGGGCTCCGATGGCATCTCCAGGATGTGTCCCGCCTGGACCGACAGGGCCATCACCGGCGACTTCTCGGGCTGGGCGCCGATCAGCTCGACCGCGCGCCCGTCGTCGAGCAGCCAGGCCGCGATGCCGGCGATCAGGCCGCCGCCGCCCACCGGCACCACGACGCTGTCGGCCTGCGCCCCGACCGCGTCGAGCTGCGCGAAGATCTCGCGGGCGATGGTCGCCTGCGCGATCATCGCCCCCCATTCGTTGTACGGCGAGCGGAAGGTATAGCCATGCGCCTTGGCATAGGTCCGGGCCACGATCTCGGCGTCGACGATGTCTTCGCCCTCGCGGATGATCGTGACCGGGTGCTGCTCGATGGCGGCGACTTTGTGCGGCACGACCGTATGCGGCAAAAAGACCGTGCCCGGGATACCGAGCTCTGCCATGGCCCATGACATCGATACGCCGTTATTGCCGGTGGAGACCGTCACGACGTGGCGCCGCTCGGCCTCGTCGAGCATGGAGAGCATGTAATACGCGCTGCGCGCCTTGCAGGTCCGGGTGCGCTGCAGGTTCTCCTGCTTGATGTAGACCGTGCCGCCGATCGCGTCGCTGAGCGGCGCCGACCACGTCAGCGGCGTCTCGTAGAGCACGGGTGCCAGGATCTGCGCGGCGTGCACGGTCTTGCGCTTGAACTGCTCGATCATCGCTCGGCTCCAGCGGACTCGGAGGGCGGTGGGCTCACATCGCTCGCAGACGCTTCGGGGTCATCTGGTACGTCGGGCGCGTGCGGCACCTCCGGCGTCGCCTCGGCGACGACCTGCTGGTGCCGGGCCAGCGGCCAGAAGATGTTCACCAGCTCCCCGAAGATGCTGATGTACTGGACCGCCATGGCCGCCGCGACGCCGAACTTGAAGAACAGCACCCCGCCGATGGTGACGACGCCCGGCGCGAAGCCGAACATGATGTTGCGCCGCATCGACTCCTCGAACTCGTCGACCATCTCGAAGAGGCGCGGCAGGTTGCGCAGCGTGCCGTCCATGAAGAGGATCTGCGCGGTGTCGGTCGCGGCGGTCGAGGCGCCCTTCAGCGAGATCGAGACCTGGGCCGCCTGCAGCGCGATCGCGTCGTTGATGCCATCGCCGACGAAGCAGACGAAGCGGCCCTCGGCGCGCAGCTCGTGGATCAGATCGGCCTTGTTCTCGGGCAGGGTCTCGGAGAAATAGTTCTCTATGCCGAGGGTTTCGGCCATCCGGCGTGTCGGCGCCTCGTGGTCGCCCGAGATGATGTAGAGGTCGATGCCCAGCGCCTTCAGCGCGGCGATCACGTCGGGCGCCTCGGGGCGGATGGTGGGCTGCAGCTCCATCACGCCGGCGAGCGCGTCGTCGACGCCGAGATAGATCAACGTATGCGCCGCGGCCTGCGCCTCGGCCTGCAGCGCATCGACCGCGGGCGGCAGGCTCACCCCCTCCCGGGTGAGGAAGCGGGCGCTGCCGACCCGGATGATCCGCCCGCCGATGCTGACCGTGACGCCGTAGCCCAGCTCGTACTGACCGTCGTCCACCGCGAGCGGCTCGAGGCCCTCGGCCTCGGCCCGGGCCCGGATCGCCCGCGCGATCGGGTGCGGCTGACGCTGCTCGGCGGTCGCCGCGTAGCGCAGCACCGTCTGCTCGTCGAAGCCGTTGAACGGGTGGATCGTGCCGAGGGTCGGCTGCTCTTCGGTCAGGGTCCCGGTCTTGTCGAAGACCATCGTATCCACTGAGCTCAGCGCCTCGAAGACCCGGCCATCCTTGATGAGGATCTGTTGCTGAGCCAGCAGTTGCAGGTAGGTCATGACCGACATCGGCCCCGAGATGCACAGGCCGGTGCCCATCTCGGCCCACATCAGCGCCAGCCCCGCCCGGGGGTTGACGAAGACCGCCGCGGTGCCCGCGAGCGCGAGCTTGGCCGGCACGAACCGGTCGGCGATGTCCCGGCCGCGCAGCATGACCGTTTCGCGGTAGCTCTTGGTCTCGTCGAGCGTGCGCGCGATCTTGGCGGCGACCGTCTCGTCGCCGGCGGTGAGCACCTCGACGGTGATCCGCCCCGACAGCACCAGCGTCGCGGCGAAGACCTCGTCGCCCGGCGCCTTCTCGACCGGCTGGCTCTCGCCGGTCAGGATGCGCTGGTCGACCTGGGCCAGACCCTCGACGATCCGGCCATCGACCGGGATCAGCTCGCCGGCGCGGATGCGCACCCGGTCGCCGACCTCGACCTCGTCGTAGGGGAGCTGGACCTCGACGCCATGCTTGATGACCCAGACCTTGTCGACGTCATTGGCGAAGGCGGTCGTGAGGTGATGCTGCGAGCTGCGCTCGAGCTGGTTGATGATGCGCGAGAAGAAGCCTTCCATGAGCGCGGCGAACGCCGCGAGGGCGACGTAGCCCGACGCCAGCATCAGCAGGGTGACGCCGGCGCTGATGGCATACAGGCTCAGGATGTGTCCGCGCTTGATGTCACGCCAGACGAGCGCTGCGGTGTCGCGCATCAAGAACAGCACCGAGCCGATGGCCACCGGCGCCAGGACAGGGACGAAGGCCGATCCGAGCGCGACGCCGAACGCGCCGGCCGAGAGCGCCATCTGACGCTTGTTGCGGCGATCTTCGGCCTCGGCCTCGGCGCGGCTGGCCTCGTCCATGCTCGCCTGCAACTCGGCGCGGTCGCTGAGGAATACGACCTTGCCCACGTCTCGCGCGAGCCGGGTCAGGTCGACCTTCTCGGCGGGTCGCTCGGGCGCCTCGGGCGGCTGCGCCTTCTTGTGCCGCCGCCGACCCAGGCCGGTGAAGCGGGTCTTGCCATAGTTGACCAGGCCATACACCACGGCGCCAGCGACGAGCGGCACGATCGGGAAAGGCATGGTCGAAGCTCCTCGAACAGCCGGCGATCAGGGTCGCCGGGCCACGTGGATCACGAACGGCAGAGCGACGTGCTCGCCCATCACATCGACGAAGCCGGCGTCGAACAGCATCGCCTCGATGTCGGCGGGGCTGTAGAAATGGTCGGTGATCTGGATCAGCCCCGCGCTGGTGGGGATGTTGCTCTGATACGGTGCGCCGCGCGTCGGCTCGGCCGGCGGGCTCGAGTAGAAGTCGGGCCAGACCCGGCCGATGCTCGCCGTATCGGTATTGCCCAGCCCCAGGCACCCGCCGGGCGCGGTGAGGGCGTGCAGCCGCCGGAGCAACGCCTCGGCCTCCGGCAGCGCATTGCACAGCAGGACCATGAAGCACAGGATGCGGTCGAAGGGGCCCTCGGCCGCCAGCGCCGCGGGGTCGTCGATATAGCGGATGTTGCGCCCGCCGTCGCGGGCCCGGGCGTTGGCCACCTCGGCGCTCGAGGCGTCGAACGCCACGACATGGGCCCCCGCGTCGGCCATGGCCCGCGAGAAGCGCCCCTGCCCGCAGCCGAAGTCGAGCACCCGCAGCCCGCGGATGTCGCCGAAGTGCGTCAGCAGCCGGGGGAAGATCGTCGTCGTCGAGAGCCGGTCGGGGTTGTCCTCGAAGTAGGCCAGATAGGCATCGGCCTGGTCGTGCCAGTCACCCGGCCGTGCATCCCTGGCAGAGCGCTTGCTGTCGGTCATACGGCCTCGCTTTCGAGTACGATGAGGGCGTCGGCTGCGGTCTCCGGCGGCGTCGTCAGGAAGGCCAGCGACGGCTCGAATCGCAGGTTCAGCGCGTAGGCGTAGTAGCGCATCAGCGTCGCCGCCGCGGGGCCGCAGCGCGCCCGGGCGGCTTCGAAGAGCTCGCCCTCGGCGCATGGCATGAGCCGCCGCAGCGCACGGAACGGCGAGACCACGGCCGCGTCGGTCGCCGGGTCGATCAGATCGAAGGCATCCAGCAGCGATCGCTGCGTCGCCGACGTACGCTGCCAGGCCTGGTGCAGCAAGGCAGCGACGATCCCATTGGCGGCCGCCGGCTCGCGCCGCGCCAGCGACGCCTGCAACCGGGGCCAGTCATGCCCCGCCGCCTGCCATGCCTGCCAGGCGGCCTCGAACCAGTGATCCGGCGCGTCGGATCCCAGGTCGGGGTGCGCGACCCAGGCGGGCCAGGGCGCGGGCGCCGCGGTCACCGCGGCCAGCATGCGGGTCAGGTCTTCGGGCACCTGCCGCTCGGCCCAGCCGAACCAATCCCGCTGCGCGCGGTACTGCTTCGACAGGAACGTGGCGTGGGCGTAGTACAGGAAGCGATGCAGCGGGTCGATGCCACCGAAGTGTTCGAGCAGCGCCCGGCTGTAATAGAACGACGGGTGGATCACCGATGGCTCGACGCCCTCGTCGCCGGTGACCACGGTCATCGTCTGGTGGGTATCATCCGGCAGGCCGGTCAGCCCCTCGTAGACCCGCAGCGCCGGGTAGCCCGCCGCCATGTCGAAGTGCAGGTCGAGCTTCAGGTCGGACAGCGCCTCGATCGTCTGGCGCACCGTCTGCAGCGTGGCGTACGGGTTGACCAGCCACGACCAGAGAATCCACCGCTCGAGCTTGCGATGGGCGAACTCCGGCTCCTCGTTGAGCTCGATGAGATCGCGCAGGTGCTGCAGCGCATGCCGCACCCGATAGGGTTCGCGCAGGCTCTTCAGCGTGCCCTCGGTCAGGTCGGAGAACGGCCCGTTGTGCTCGAGCATCAGCCCCGAGCGCAGCAGGATGCGCAGCTCGTCCTTGCTGAACTTGACCGGCAGGAAGTACGCCCGCCAGTAGATCGGCAGCGCGCGCCCCTCGTTGAGCCGGATCAGCCGCTCGGCCAGCCCCATGACATGGCTCTTGCTCACGTTCAGCTCGGAGCAGATGAACCACAGGTAGCGCACGCCATGACTCAGCAGGAAGCGCAGCTCGGCCTCGATGACATCCAGATCACGCAGCCGGACCGCCTTGCCCTTGACCAGCGGCTCGCAGCAGAACGCACAGCGAAACGGGCAGCCGCGGGAGATCTCGACGGCCACCGCCTTGCCGGTGTTATCGGCCGTATTCAGCCCGGGCACCGGCGCGAGCTGGGCCTCGCGCCACGGGCGCTCGCCGTGGAAGCGGGCGATCTCGTCGAGGATCTCGGCGGTGTACTCCACCCCGTCGAACGGCCCGTAGTAGACCCGCTGATTCTGCTGCCAGACGCCGTCGCGGCGGTACAGCAGGTTGGCCACCCCCTCGACCCGGCCCGCCAGCACGTCGTCGAAGCGGGCGATGACGTCGTCGGGCTCGCCGATGACGCCGAAGTCGGGATCGAGGTACTCGGCCGCCGAGACCGGGTTCACCGTGAACGTGAACCCGCCGAGGATCACCTTCGCGTCGGAGACCGCGCGCACCGCGCGGATCGCGGCGTGGGTATCCTCCATCGGGAACCAGCGGGTCGTCGCCTCGGCCTTGGCGCCCAGGTACTCGTCGGCCTCGGTGGAGTCGGCCTGACGGATGGTGAAGCCCACCGCCCGCGGCCGATGCCGCTGCACCAGCGCGCGCACGCACGCCAGCTGCTGGTCCCGCGTCAGCCCGAGGCCATCCCAGCGCCGCACGCTGAGCCCCGCCCGGCGAGCGAGCGCCGAGACCTGCACGAACGCATACGGATAGACCGGGTTGCCGGGCCAGTTGCTGAAGTTGAGGAACAGCAGGTCCACCGGGGCGCGGTCGTCGCCGAGCGCATGGGTATAGCCGGGGATCATGCGCCGAAAACGCCTGCCGCCGGAGTGGGTGGGAGAGCGCTCACCGGGCGCCCGAATCCGGCGCCGTCTTCTGGTGGCAGGTGCAGTCGGCGCGGCCGAGCAGGCCCGCCCGATGCAGCAGGTCGAGCGCGTAGGCTCTGCTCTGTCGCAAGAGCAGCCCGGAGAGGTTCTGGGCGAAGGCGTTGATGCTGATCGACGGCGTCAACGCCAGGACCCGATGCCACCAGCCGTGGGGGATGAACAGCATCTGCCCCGGCTCGAGGGTCAGCTCGATCGGGGTCACGTCGGCGAAGCGCGGGTGGGTCTCGCGGTCCCAGGTGTTCGGCTCGACTTCGCTCAGGGTCGAGCGATAGTCGTACTTCTTGCTGGGATACATATTCGCCGACTGCTCGGGCGAGACGAGCCAGACCCGCTTGCGGCCCCTGATCTGGGTCAGGATGTTATCGATCCAGTCGATGTGATAGCCGGTGAGCGTACC
This sequence comes from bacterium, assembly GCA_030427205.1. Classification (GTDB taxonomy): domain Bacteria; phylum Myxococcota_A; class Bradymonadia; order UBA7976; family UBA1532; genus JACKDM01. Next base: position 70,377 of record JAUHXC010000039.1, read on the forward strand.
CGCCGGGCCGAGCCACGCGAAGTAGGTCTGCCACAATGACATCTTCTCGATGAGGTGGAAGTCGACGTCGTCCCGCAGGTGCGGGAACTCTTCGAAGACCCGGAACATCGAGAGATAGCGCTTCTTCTGGCCGTCGGCGGGCGGGTCGATGCTCTCGTCTTCGATCCGGGCGAGGTAGTCGGCGATGCGCGCCGTTTCGAAGTCGGTCTCCCCCTGCAGCACGTTGCCGTTCTCGAGGGTGACCCGCCGGCCGGGATCCTGCTGGGCGAAGAAGCTGAAGGTCCACCGCTCACAGGCCGGCCAGCGCGTCGCCATGTCGGTGATCAGCAGCGGCGTGCGCCGCCGGAAGTAGCGCCGGGCGAAGTCCTTCGGGCTGATGTGCGGGACACGATCCACCATCGGCCCGCTCTCGGCCGAGCGCGCGAAGGGCTCGGCCACGCTCTGATCCATCGAGCGCATCACAGGCTCGCCGTGCCGCCGGCGGTCTCGCCGCCGTCGATGACGATGTTCGACCCCGTCATGAACGGGGCTTCTTCCGACGCGAGGAACGCCACCAGCGCGGCGATCTCGGCCGGGTCGGCGTGGCGGCCGAGGGGGATGCGGGTATTGAGCGCCTTCATCTGCTCGGGGGTGTATTCGGCTTCCTGCATCGGGGTCAGCACATAGCCCGGGCTGATGCTGTTGACCCGCACACTCGGCGCGAGCTCGAGGGCCATCGTACGCGACAGTTGGATCACCGCCGCCTTGGACGTGTTGTAGGCCAGATAGTCGGGGATGGCCACCATGCCGCTGACCGAGGCCATGTTGAGGATGACCCCGCCGCCCCGGGCCTTCATGTGCCGCGCCGCCGCCCGCGCGCAGTAGAAGACGCCGTCGACGTTGACCGACAGCGTGCGCCGCCAGTGTCCGGCGGGCAGCGCGAGGCTGTCGCCCGGCGCGCTGATCCCGGCGTTGTTGAAGACGACGTCGAGCCCGCCGAGCGCCGCGATCACCTCGGCGAACGCGGCCTCGACCGCGTCGGCGTCGGCCACGTCGACGGTGAGCGCGAGCACGTCGGGCAGCTCGGCGCGCAGGGCGGCGCAGCCCTCGGCGTCGCGATCGAGCACCGCGACCCGCACCCCTTCTTCGCGCAGCCGCAGCACCGTCGCATAGCCGATGCCCCGGGCTCCGCCGGTGACGATCGCGCGCTTGCCCGACAGTCCACGCATCAGAAGTAGCTCTGCAGCGTGCCGTGCCGGCGGATGTCGCTGGTGGCGCAGTGGAAGGCACCGCCCAGGCTGCCGAAGTTGCGGAACGGGATCGGGATCGGCTCGAAGCCGTGCTTGCGCAGGAACTCGATCATCGGTGTCTCGGCCGCTTCCACGATCACCCGGGTCTCGTCGAGGCTGAGGACGTTGAGCGAGAGCCATGGGCTGCTGAAGTAGAACGGGTGCGCGGCCGGCACGGTGGGGGCCGGCGGGGTCAGGATCTCCCAGTCGGCGAACATCGCCGGCAGCCGCGGCACGCGGGTGGGGTGCAGCAGCACCCGGCCCGGGGCGAGCGGCACGAAGCTGGCGTCGATGTGCATCGCGTGGGGATCGCGCACGTCCAGCTCGTGGATCGTATAGTCCGGGCCCAGGTGCCGCCGCAGCCACTCGATGCCGAAGCGGTTGGTGACCTGGGTCACCTGGCAGAAGATGTCGCGCCCGCAGCGGCTGAAGTCGGCGGCGTCGAAGAGCGGCTCGAACTCGGTGATGACGCTGCGCCCGGCCTGCGCGTCGTAGTCGCCGTCGGCGCGCGGGCGGTAGCTCTCTTCGCCGAGCTGCGGCTTCGGCGCCATCGTCCAGCGCGCGCCCCGCTCGAAGTAGTGCTTCATCAGCGGGCGGTAGGCCCGCGACTCGAAGTACCGGCTGCGCCACGCCATCGGCGCCTCGATGATCTCGTCGCCCACCACGAGCAGCAGATCCCGCGGCATGGCGCCGTAGAGGCCGGCCTCGGGCCCGAAGTCGGGGGTCGAGAAGGTCTCGCGCCAATCCACCGGCTCGGGGCGGCGCACGACGACGCCCTGCGCCTCGAGCTCGCGGCAGAACGCGTCCAGCTCGCGCTCGGCGGCGGCGCGGGTCTCGGCGGGGAAGAGCTGCCCGCCGTTCTGGCGGAAGAAGTCCCAGTGCTTGCGCGGCATCGTCGCGTGCAGGACCGGATGCCAGCGCGGCACGCAGGCGTTGTCCGCCCGCCCGACGATGACCTCCTCCAGCGGATCCCACTCGGTGTAGCTGTTGACCACCGGGATCGACGTCTGCGGCGTGGGAGCGGCGACGCTCTCGGCGCGCCGCGTCTGCATGGAAGCCTGAGTCATCACCAGCCCTGTGTGGTCTGCCATGTGCGAAGGGGGTCCACCGGATGCTACTCGAACGGGATCTCGGGCGAGGCGTACGCCTTGTCCGACGTGGTCATCACCACGTCGCTGACATCCGAGCCATCGTAGTGGTGATGCAGGACGCACAGATGGGAGTGGGTCACGCCCCGCGCCCGCGCCATGCGCTTGAGCTCTTCGGTCTGCTCGACGGTGAAGAAGCCCTTCTCCGGCAGCCAGTCGAGCGCCTCGTAGTAGTCGAGCCGGGCCGGGCTGCTGACGATGCGGGTGGGCCCCTTCAGGTACTGCGCGGCCAGCTCGGCGAACATGAACGGGCCGGCCTCGTCGCCCGGCGCGGCGGTGACGATCTGCAGGTGGCCGCCGGGCTCGAGCACGTCGTAGAGGCCCTTGAACATCGTCTCGATGAAGTCGAGCCCGAAAGGCCCCGCCGCGGAGTGATAGAAGAACGGGTGGTCCGGCGGGGTCGGCTCGAACGGCGGGTTGGAGAAGACATAGCCGAAGCGCTGCCCGGCGACCGGCGCGAAGACATCCGCCGCGCCGTCGACGATGGAGATGCGATCCTCGAAGCCGTTCATCACGATGTTGAAGCCGGCGATGTTCTTGGCCCGCGGGTTGATCTCGAGCGCCGTGACCTTCGCCGCGCCGGCCCGGATGGCGCCGATGGACAGCACGCCCGAGCCGACCCCGACCTCGAGCACCGAGGCCCCCTCGATCGCGTCGCCGACGATCTCGTCGAGGAAGAACGCCTGCTCGGGGTAGATCGGGAAGACCTGATCGATCTCGGCGTAGTCGAGCCGGTCGGTGACCACGGCGTAGCCGTTGATGCGCGTGAGCCGCTTGCGGGCGAGCACGGCGTCGAGTTGCTTCTGCAGAGTCAACGGATGTCTTCCTTGAGCACCAGCCGGTCACCGATGGCGAGGGCGTCGATCTCGGTCTTGAGGAAGGTGTGGATCGCGTCTGCGGGGGTGCAGACGATCGGCTCCTGATCGTTGAACGACGTATTGAGCACCACCGGCACGCCGGTGAGCGCCTGGAAGGCCGAGATCACCTTGTGATAGCGCGGGTTGGTCTCACGGCGCACCGCCTGGATCCGGCTGGAGCCGTCGGTGTGCACCACCGCCGGGATGCGATCGCGCTTCTCGATCCGCGCGGGGTAGGTCATCAGCATGAACTCCGCCGCGCTCGTCGGCTTGCGGATGTCGAACCAGGCCTCCGCCTCTTCGGCCAGCACGCTCGGCGCCAGCGGGCGGAAGTACTCCCGGTGCTTGACCTTGGCGTTGAGGATGTCGCGCATGTCGCGGTTGGTCGGGTTGGCCAGCAGGCTGCGGTTGCCCAGCGCCCGCGGCCCGGTCTCCATGCGCCCTTGGAAGAAGGCGACGATCTTGTCTTCGGCGATCAGCGCGGCGACCTCGGACTCGATCGACTCGCACAGCCGATGCGGCAGAGCGCGGGCGTCGAGCGCTTCGACGATCTGCGCGTCGTCGTAGTCCGGCCCCCAATAGGCGTGGTCCATCACGCCGCGGGTCTCATTGCCGAGCGCGACGTGATGAATCCAGCAGGCCGCGCCGATCGCGGTGCCGGCGTCGTGGGCCGTCGGCTGCACGTAGAGCCGCTCGAACGGCCCCTTCTCGAAGACATGGCCGTTGGTCACGCAGTTGAGCGCCACGCCGCCCGCGAGGCACAGATTCTTCGAGCCCGTCTCGCGGTGCGCGTACTCGGCCATGTGCATCACGAGCTCGTTGGTCAGCGTCTGCATCGCGGCGGCGATGTCTTCGTGCACCTGCTCCAGCGGGTCGCCCGGGCTGCGGCGCTTGACGTCGAGCAGCCGCTCGAGGCCGTCGAGATACGCCTTCGGCGGGTAGTACTCGAGGTGACCGAAGCGGATCAGATCATGGTCGATGACGAAGGTCCCGTCGGGTCCGGCGCGCAGGATCCGGCGGAACTTCTCGATGAAGCGATCCGCGTCGCCGTAGCTCGCGAGCCCCATGAGCTTGGCGGCGTCGTAGACCCCGAACCCGAGGTAGATCGACAAGACCTCCCACAGCAGCCCGATCGAGTTGGGGTAGGCCACGCCCTTCAGGCGGGTCAGCTCGCGGCCCGAGCCGTGGTAGACCACGGCCGTATCGAACTCGCCGGTCCCGTCGACGGACAAGACCGCGGCGTCCTCGAAGGGTGACGGATAGAAGGCCGAGGCGGCGTGCGCGAGGTGGTGATCGACCCAGTGGAACTGCCCGCGGAAGCCGAGCGCCTTCAGCGACTCGGGCACCCGCAAGAGCGCCTGCTGCCCGCGCTCCCACTCCTCGTCGTCGAGCCACTCGTCGCCGAAGGCGCCGGTGGCCAGGGCCGCGCGCCGCCGCTCGAACTCCACCGGCACCGCCGAGTAGCCGATATGGTCGACGTCGCCCATCTCGATGCCCGCCTGGCGCAGGCAGTACTCGATCGATTCGAGAGGGAACTCGTCGGGGTTGTCGGTGAGCACCTTCTTGCCGTGCTTGATCCGGTTGAAGCGCTCTTCTTCCGCGATCGCGATCAGCTCGGCGCCGCGGAGCAGACACGCGGCAGCCTCGTGGTAGATCGCGTTGAGACCCAGGATATACGTCATGTGCGTATTGCTCGTGCGCTGTTGCGCGGGCAGATTACCCGCACACGGGCCCATGTGCAGCTACGAATCACAGATTCCGTATGGTAGCAAACTCGGCTCTGAGCGGCGCGCCTCGGATCGCGCCGGCCGGGAGCTCATCGATGGCCGCCTCACAGTTCAATGTCGTCGAGTTCCTCGCGGATCTGTCGGCCCGCGGTGACCGGCTGAGCCTGCGCGGCGACCAGCTGCAGTTCGCGACGCGCGCGTCCGCGCCGCCCGCGGCGATCATCGAGACGATCCGCGCCCACCGCGGCACGCTGATCGAGTGGCTGCGCCTGAAGCAGGCGCAACCGCAGGTCTACCCGATGTCCGCCGGCCAGCAGGGCCTGTGGATGGCCTGGCGCCTCGACCCGCAGAGCCCGATCTACAACCTGTATCTGGTCGCCCGCCTGCAGGACGGTGTGACGCTCGGGCGGGTCCGCGGCCTCATGCAGGCGCTGGCCGATCGCCACCCCGTCCTGCGCGCGCGGTTCGACTGGCCCGAGGGCGACGCGCCGCGCCAGTACGTGGACGACGGCTTCCGCTTCGAGGTGCAGCCGGTCGACGGCGCGGGCTGGACCGAGGCGCAGGTCGAGGCGTGGATCGAGCGCGAGGCCGACCGCCCGTTCGACCTCGAGCGCGGGCCGGTGATGCGCGCCGCGCTGCTCGAGGCGCATGTCGCCGGCGCGCCGCGGCGGCTGCTGCATTGGACGGTGCATCACATCGTCTCCGACTTCCTGACCCAGGAGGTCTTGATCGACGATCTCGAGGCGTTGATACGCGCCGACGGGGCGGCTGACGCCCTCGAACGGCCGGCGCTGAGCCACCGCGACTTCGTGCGCTGGCAGGCCGACTCGATGCCCGCCGGGGATCTGGCCCGAAGCTGGTGGCGGTCGCAGATCGCCGAGTGGCCGCCCGCCGCCGAGCTGCCGGCCGACCTCGCCGCGGGCGACGGCCCGTATCGCCCGGGCGCCTTCGAGTTCGCCTTCGACGCCGAGTTGACGGCGACGGTGCGCGGCTTCGCGAAGGCACAGCGGGTCTCGGTCTTTCAGGTGCTGCTGGCGGCGTATCAGGTCGTGCTCGCCCGCTACACCGGGCGCGCGCGGTTCGTCGTCACGACGCCGACCTCGCTGCGGCACCTGTCCGGCTGGGAGCGCACGGCGGGCTATATGATCAACCCGCTGTGTCTGGCGCTCGACGTCTCCGGCGCGCCGAGCACGCTCGAGCTGCTGGAGCGGACCCGGACCCGGCTGGGCGCCGCGTTCGAGCATCAACTGTTCCCATTTTCGGAGGTCCTGCGCCTGATCCAGAGCGCCGGCGCGGACATGCCCACCTTCGGGTTCATCCTCGACGCGACCCGGCAGTCGGCCCGCGCGCCCTCGCTGTTCGCCGAGGTCCTCGCCGTCGGGCAGCGCGGCGCGCCCGAGTCGGTCTCGCTGTCGATGTTCGACATGGATGGTGACCTCGGCGGCGCCTTCAGCTACGACGCGCGCCGGTTCGTGCCCGATACGATGCGGCGTCTGGCCGAGGCGCTGCGCATGGCGCTGCGAGGCATGACGGCCGAGCCCGAGCGGCCGGTCTCGCAGGTGTCACTGCTCGACGCCGCCGCCCGCGGGCGCATCCTCATGGATTGGAGCGGGCGGCGCGCGCCCGCGCCCGCCGCCGACCACCCGCAGACGCTCGACACGCTGTTCGCGCGGCAGGTCGCCCGCACGCCGGATACCATCGCGCTCACCGAGTGCGATGACTCGGGCGATGGCAATACATCCATCACCTTCGCCGAACTCGACGCCTGGGCGCGGGCCCTCGCCTGGCGCTTGCGGACCCATGGGGCCGATCGCAACACAGCGATCGGTGTCTATGCCAATCGCTCGATCGCGACGGTCGCGGCCCTGCTCGCCGTGCACAAGGCGGGCGCCGCGTACCTGCCACTCGACCCGAGTTATCCCAAGGCGCGGCTCGAATACATGTTGGCGGACTCGGGGGCGCCGCTGTTGATCACGACGGCCGCGATGCGAGGCGAGGCGCCGACGGCGACGGGTGTCACTGTCATCGAGATCGGCGAAGCGCCGGACGACTCGGCTGACAATGTGCCATCCGCGGCCGGGCCGGATGACCTCGCCTATATCATCTATACGTCCGGGTCCACCGGTCGGCCGAAGGGGGTCGAGGCGCTGCACGGTGCGACGCTGAACCGGCTGGCGTGGATGTGGCGCGCGATGCCATTCGCGGCGGACGATGTCTGCTGCCAGAAGACGGCGCTCTCGTTCGTCGACTCGATCTGGGAGATCTTCGGCCCTCTATTGCAGGGGGTGCCCTCGGTCATCCTGGCGACCCGCGCCGTGCAGGACGTCCCGCGTTTCGTCGAGACGCTGGCCGTGCATCGGGTGACCCGCCTGGTCCTGGTGCCTTCGCTGCTGCGCGCGATGCTGGCGGATGGGACCGGGACGCCGCTGGGGGCGCGGCTGCCTCACCTGCGGCATTGGATCTGCAGCGGAGAGAGCCTGCCGGTGGAGTTGGCGCGTGCATTTGGGGCGCAGCACTCCGAGGCGCGATTGATCAACCTGTATGGCTCGTCCGAGGTGGCGGCCGACGTCACCTGGTATGACACGGGCGACCTGACGCCCGTCGGCGCTCAGTGGCCCGCGACCGTACCGATCGGCCGGCCGATCGACGGCGCATGGTGCTATATCCTCGACGCTGCGCGGCAGCCAGTGCCCCCCGGCGTCGAAGGTGAACTCTACGTCGGCGGCGCCTGCCTCGCCCGCGGTTACCGACGCCGCCCGATGGAGACGGCCGAGCGCTTCATCGGCAACCCGTTCGCGCCGGGGCGGCTGTTTCGCACCGGAGATCGCGCGCGCTGGCTGCCGAGCGGGACACCGGACGCCCGTCCGGAGATCGGCTTCCTGGGCCGCGCCGACACCCAGGTCAAGATCCGCGGCTTCCGGGTCGATCTGACCGAGGTCTCCGCCGCGCTGGTCGCGTTGCCCGCCGTGCGCCAGGCGGTGGTGCAGTTGAGAGAGGCATCCACCGGGCCGACGCTGGTGGCCTGTGTCTCGACCGCGACGCGGACCGAGCCGAGCACGTTGCGCGCCGCGTTGAGCCGGGTGCTGCCCGACTACATGCTCCCGGGGGGCTTCGTCATCCTCGACCACATGCCGTTGACACCCAACGGCAAGATCGATCTCCAGGCCCTCGTCCGCATGCCGCCCGACAGCGCCTCGGCTCGCGACGCCGAGCCGCCCGCCACCGAGACCGAGCGGGCCATCGCCGCGGTCTGGTCGGCCGTACTCGGCGGCGCGGTGCTCGACCGGCACGACAACTTCTTCCTGCTCGGCGGGCACTCGCTGCTGGCGACGCAGGTCGCCACGCGCCTCGGCGCCGAGCTGAAGCGACCGGTGCCCCTGCGGGCCGTGTTCGATCACCCGACCCTCGCAGCGTTCGCGGCCTGGATCGAGATGACCGCGCCCGCGAGCGCCGCTTCGAGCGTCGACGGCTTGCCCGCCCTTGCGCCTCGGCCCCGCCCGGTGAATCCGCCCCTGTCGTTCGCGCAGGAGCGGCTGTGGGTGCTCGACCGCTTCGAGACGACCCTGACCGCCTATGCGGTGCCGCTCGCGCTCAGGCTGTGCGGTCCGCTCGATCGAGGCGCGCTGGAGGCCGCGCTACAGATGTGGGTGGCGGGGCATGCGGCGCTGCGCACGACGTTCCCCGACAACGGTGGCCTGCCGAGCCAGCGCGTGGCCGAGAGCATGGCGCTCACCCTGGCCCATGACGATCTGACGGCCGCCGCTCGACCAGACGCCGCCCTGCTCGATGCGATCCGCGCGTCGGCATCGCAGCCCTTCGATCTGGCGAACGGCCCGCTCGCCCGCGCCACGCTGTTCACGCTGAGCGAACACGACCACGCCTTGCTCGTGAGCCTGCATCACATCGTCGCCGACGGCTGGTCGCTCGGTGTGCTGGCGCACGATCTGGACGCGGCCTATCGCGCCGCCGCCGCGGGCGAGCCCTGGATGCCGCCCGCTGGGTCGCTGGATCCCATCGACTACACCCTGTGGCAGCGCGAAGCCGCCGAGACCCAGACCTGGCAGGATTGGCTGGCGGCGTGGTGCCGCGATCTCGAGGGCGCACCGACGATGACCGAGTTGCCCACCGACCGCCCGCGCCCGGCCGTCCAAGAGACAGCCTGCGCGGCCGTGAACGTGGCGCTGGATGGCCAGCTGACCGAGGCCCTGGAGCGTCTGGCGGAGCAGCATGGCGCGAGCCTCTTCATGGTCGTGCTCGCGCTGTGGGCGACTCTGCTCGCACGCCACGGCGGCGGCGACGACATCGTCCTCGGCACGCCCATCGCCAACCGCCACCGCCCAGGTCTCGATGGGCTGGTGGCGTGCCTCGTCAACACTGTGCCGCTGCGGATCGCGGTGTCGGGAGACGCGTCCTTCGCCGACCTGCTCGCCACGGTCCGCGAGACTACGCTCGACGCCTACGCTCGGCAGGATGTGCCGGTCGAGCAGGTCCTCAACGCGCTCAGGATCGACCGTAGCCTGAGCCATGCCCCGCTGTTCCAGAGCATCGTCACGGTCGAGTATGCGCAGTCCCACCCCGCCGCCCGTTCGTATGCCCTGGGCGAATTGCGCGCCCGCTGGATCGACCTCGGTCGGGCCCACACCGACATGGATCTCAGCCTGGAGTTGATTCGCACCGACGACGGTCTCGTGGGCTGGATCGACTATGCCACCGCGCTGTTCGACGCCACGACCGTCGAACGCCTGGCCGCGCGGCTGCACACGCTGGCGCGGGCCGCGGTGAAGGCGCCGACGCAGACAGTCGCCGCGCTGCCGATGCTGCCCGCAGCGGAGCGGGCGGCTGTGCTGTCGCTCGGCACACCCCAGCGCCTGCCGCCCGACGACAGGACGATCCACGGGCTGATCGAGGCGCAGGTCGCCCGCACGCCCGAGGCGATCGCGGTCGTCGAAGCGACCCCCGGCGCGCCGCCCGACGCCTGTCGGACGCTGACCTATGCCGAGCTCGACGCTCGGGCCGACCGCCTTGCGCGGCGATTGGTGGCGCTGCGGCCGGCCGGGCTCGGACCACAGCCAGACAGCCTCGACAGCGCCGCCCTGAGGCCGCACCTCATCGGGATCTGCCTCGGCCGCTCGGCGGAGATGCTCGTGGCCATGCTCGGCGTGCTCAAAGCTGGCTTCGCCTATGTGCCGGTGGACGCGACCTGGCCGTCGCAGCGGGTCGCGATGATCCTGGATGATGCCGACCCGTTCGCGGTGATCACCGAGCCCGGCCTGCTCGACGGCGCCGCGCTGGCCGAGCGAGCCGCAATCGAGATCGACGCCGATCCCGTAGACCCGGCTGCCGACAGGGGCAGCCCGCCTGCCGCGAGCCGACCGGAAGACGCGGCCTACATCATGTATACGTCCGGCTCGACCGGCCGCCCCAAGGGGGTGGTGGTCGAGCATCGCAACGTCGTGAGCTACACCCGGGGCTTCGTGGATCGGGTCGCGCTCGACGCCCAGGATCGAGCGCTGCAACACGGCACGCTGGCGTTCGACATCTGCATCGAGGAGATCATCCCCCCGCTCAGCGTCGGCGCCTCGGTGGTCATCTGCGTCGATCCGAGCGGGATCGAAGCGATCGTCGACGACGCGATCCGGCACCGGGTCACGATGGTCTGCACCACCCCGCTGCTGACCCAGTACTTCGACAGCCGGGCGGACGAGCTGCGCGACATCCGGTTCCTGGCGAGCGGCGGCGATGTCCTGCATCCCGAAGAGGTCGAGTCACTGCTCGCCCGCGGGGTCGGCGTCTACAACTCGTTCGGACCGACGGAGACGACGGTGACGGCGACGAGCCACCGCGTGCAGCACGCGGCCGGCCCGCTGCCGATCGGTACGCCCCTCGCCAACGCCCGCGCCTTCGTGCTCGACGATCGCGGAGAGCTCCTGCCGCCCGGCGTGGCCGGCGAGCTGCACATCGGCGGGGGCGGGGTCGCCCGCGGCTATCTGGACCGGCCCGAGTTGACCGCGCAGCGCTTCGTCACGTGGACGGGCGCTGATCCAGAGGGCGAGCGGCTCTATCGGACCGGCGATCGCGCCCGTTGGCGGGCCGACGGCCTGCTCGAGTTCGTCGGCCGCATCGACCGCCAGGTGAAGATCCGGGGCTTCCGGGTGGAGCTCGGCGAGATCGAGGCCGTCCTGCTACGCCACGACGCCGTCGAGCAGGTCGCCGTCGTGACCGATCACGACGCGCTCCATCAGAAGCGTCTGGTGGCCTATGTCGTCGCCCCGGATACCGACCGGGGGGCGCTGCCGGCGGCGCTGCGGGTGTTCTTGCGCGAACACCTGCCGGTCTACATGATCCCGTCGGCGTTCGTGATCCTCGAACGCTTGCCGCTGACACCCACCGGCAAGATCGACCGCAAGGCTCTGCCTGCACCGAGCGAGGCAAGCGCGCCCCCGACCATGCACCGCCCGCGCAGCGCCACCGAGCAGGAGATCCTGACGATCTGGCGCAGCGCGCTCGGCACCGACGCGATCGACATCTTCGACAACTTCTTCGAACTCGGCGGGCACTCGTTGCTCGCCGTGCGTCTGATGGCCCAGATCGGCGAGGCCCACGGAACGGTCCTGCCACTCCAGGCGCTGTTTCGATATCCGACCGTCGCCGAGCTCGCGGCCCATGTGGACGAACGCACGCCGGGGCGGCCATGGTCGACGCTGGTCGCGCTGCAGCCCGAGGGCGACCGCGCGCCGCTCTTCTGCGTGCCGGGTGACGGTGGCAACGTCTTCTACTTCTACCCGCTGGCTCGGTCCCTGGGACCCGACCAGCCGGTCTACGGCCTGGAGTCGCTCGGCCTCGATGGCAAGGCTGCACCCCACACGACGGTGGAGGCCGCCGCCGCCTATCACATCGAACAGATCAAGGCGCGCTGGCCGGTGGGCCCGTACCATCTCGCGGGTCACTCATTCGGCGGCTTGATCGCATTCGAGATGGCCCAGCAGCTCCATCGCGCGGGCCATGCGATGACATTGGCCGTGTTGGATACGCTGCCGCCCTCCATGCCGCTGCCCGTGGCATCCGAGGCAGAGCTGATCGTCACCTTCGAGGGGCTCTTCGCGGAGGAGTACGGCGCCGAAGCCACCCTCACGGCCGAGGCGCTGGCACCCTTGTCGGTCGAAGGGCGACTCGAAGAGCTGACCCGGGCCCTCCAGCGTATCGGTGCGTTGCCGATGGGTGCGGGCATCGGTCATGTTCGCACGATCTTCGAGGTCTTCCGCCTCAATACCCAGACGGTCTACCGCCCCGAGCACCCGGCGCGTCTGCCCTTCGATCTCATCCTGGCGGAAGAAGCACCGGAGACCGAGCGCGCCACGATGGCTGCTGGCTGGGCGGAGATTGGGGCGGCGCGGGTGCATGTCGTTCCGGGCAGCCATACGACCATGACCTATCCGCCGCACGTCAGCACCCTGGCGGAGCGGCTGAAGGCCTGCCTGGGTGGGTGACGGCCGGTGCAACCCCGAGCCGAGACCGATCGGTGAGGCGCGAGCGGGGTCAGGATGTGCTCGGCGAAGAGCGCCGAGTCGATCACGCCGTTGTATCCGGGCGCCTCGCCGTCCGGCTCGCCGAAGATGAGCAAGCGCGTCTTGTCTCCAATTCGAGCCTTGCGCCCGTGACCCGCGAGATAGATGTAGACGTCGGCCTCGGTCGCGCCCGCTGGCGCCTTGTCGATGTCGGACGCAACCTCGGCCACGCTCTCCAGCAGGCTGCGCCATGTCGGCGGGCGGACTCCGAAGCTCGACAGTCGGGCGCTCGCCGCGCGGTCGGGCTCGCCGTGGATGCGCATGCGCTCGGGGCTCAGCGCCTGAAAGAGCCGCGCCATGCGCACGAGATCGTCGTCGACCATCGGCAGGTCCGGCCGCGGGTTGCCGAGCGAGAACCACGAGCCCTCGACCGGCCCGTCGTGGGGGTAGCCGTAGAGGATCGCATAGACCGGCGGGCCTGGGGTGCGCTCGATCGGCGGGCAGACATCCTCGGCGTGCGCGAGCTGTGGGGCGAGCAGAGCGCAGCAGGCAAGCGATAGCAGCGCGCGGACCATGCGGGTTCCTCCGTTCGACGAAACACCGTCCACGGGTGGCTAAGAGACGACGACCCCGATCTGACGGCGGGCATCCGCAGAAAGTGGTTTTTCTGAGCCTGCTGACCGTCGCTACGGGTGCACGAGCGCCTCGAAGTCGAGGCCCGTGGCCAGCGCCCGATGCGGCGTCGTACGCCTCGGGCCCGCGGCCCTACGTCGGGCTGCACACCCCGAATACATCACAGAACCGGTCATCGGGGCAGTCATCGTCGTGGGTGCAACCTTCGGTCGGCGCGCACGTCACCGCGGTGGCCCCCGGCAGCGCGCAGCCGGCGGGCAGGCCGGCCTCGGCGGCGGGGCGCAAGCGCTCGCGGGCCTCGTCGAGCACCATGCACGTGCGGGCCGGATCGGCGTCGAAGGCCAGGCAATCGGCCGCCTGCCAGCCGAGCGCGGGGCCGTGTCCGGCCTGGGCGCAGGCCATGTCGGCGCAGGCGCGCGGCGTATCACACGGGCTCGGCCCGCCGCACGGCTCGGCGCCGTAGCCCTGGTCGGGATCGAGCGGCACCGGCTCACCCGGCGGCGCGGCCGGCGGCACGAGGCCCCCGTTGACGAACCACGAGAGCAGGGCCTTCTCCCGGGGGGTGCGCTCGGCGAGGCCGGCGACGACGTCGGGCGACAGCAGCCAGATCTCGCCCTGGAACCGGGTGATGTAGCCCAGTGAGATGCGGTCCCGCTCCCAGCCGCCCAGCCGCCTCATGTCGGTCAAAGGGCTCAAATCGGGCCCGCAGTCGCTCGCTTCGGGGGCCGGCTCGAAGTCGACCTCGGACCACAGCGGCGCGCTGTGCGACAACTGGAAGGCCGGCATCACGCTGGCCCCGCACTCGCCGAAGCGCGCCTCGGCGTCGATCTCGTCGGCGCCGGCCATCTCGGTGAAGGTCACGGTGTGCACGACCGCGTCGGGGCCCAGGGCGACCACCCGCAGCCCGGCGCCGATCGCCCGGCGCCACGCCTCGCCGTCGCCCTCGAGCCGGCCGCCGGGCAGGACGAGCACTGCCCGGGCGGGGTGGGGCAGGACCGCGGTCGTGAGGTCGAGGCTGCACCCGTCCACGATCTCGAGCTGGCCCGCGCCGCCTTCGTTCAGCAGCGCGTCGAGGGCGGGGGTGCGCGCGCCGCACACCACCAGCCGGCCGCGCAGCGGCGCCCGGCAGCGATCCTCGTCACAGCCCCGCCCGCAGACGCGGGCCGTGGCGCGGGTCGGGTTGACCCCGTCGACGCTGCATCGGCCCTGCCGGCTCGCGAAGCACGTCTCCTCGCGAAGCTGCGAGCTGCACCGCGACAGCCCCAGCGAGTCGAAGAGCCCCAGCTGCTCGGGCTGGAAGCCGTCCCGATCGTCGGTGTCGCAATAGGTCCATTCGCTGCGCGGGATGCGGACCCGGAAGCCGAAGCTGTGGCGGCCGCCCGGCGGCACGTTGGCCCCGAGGTTCGACGGCCCGAACCCGTCGTACCCCGCCAGGCCCGGGTGATCGGCGTCGTCCCAGCGCGCCACCGGCCGCAGGTCCTGCCAGAACCATTGCTCGACCCGGGGGTCGCTGCCGAGCGGGCCATGGCCGATCTGCACCTCGTAGCGCTCCGCGGTGTCGACCCCCGGGGTCAGGGTGGTGAAGCCCTCCTCGAAGACCGCGACCCGATTGTCGTTGACCCACTCCCCGGCGGCCCACGCCGTGGCGCGGTCCCGCTCCGCGAAGACGCAGCGGTCGACCGTCGGCCCTTCGAGGCAGGCGTTGGCCTCGCAGCCGAAGAAGCAGCTGCCGTCCCGCTCGATGCGCCCGTCGTCCCCGCAGACCGTCATATAGTGCGCGTCGCAGACATCGAGCGGCGCCCCCGGGGTGCACTCCGGGTAGCACGCGGTGCCGTCGGCGCACCCGAAGGCGCACGGCTCGAGCAGGTCGAAGCCCAGCCCGTGCTCGGCGCACTCGAGGAGCTCACCGTCGCGGCAGAATACGAAGCCGGGGTTGCATACGCAGACGTCGAACGTGCGCCGGATGTCCGAGAACGCCCCGTAGAGCCCGTCGCGATCCTCGGCGAAGAACGGCCCCGGAACGGCGGTGCCCCCCGCCTCGGCGATCCGCCCGAGCAGCGCCCGGTTGGCGTCGGGGCCGATACCGACGGCGAACACATTCACCCCCCGAAGACGCAGGGCCTCGGTGGCGGCGATCACCGCCGCCTCGTCGGCGCAGGTCTCCTCGCCGTCGGTCACCAGGATGACCATCTCGCCCTCGTCGGGGTCGCCATACGCCCGGGACAGCCCGTCGAGCGCGGCGGCGATCGGCGTATCGCCGAAGCCCGCCGGCTCACCGAGGAAGAGCCGCGGGCCGAACTCCGGGGCCTGGATCCGGCCGGCGGCGCACTCGATCTGACTGTCGGGGAAGGTCCGCAGCCCGATGCGGATCCGCGGAGCCCACACCCCGACGAAGTCCTCGATGGCCTCGACGGTGGCGTCCCACTTGCCCTCGCGGGCCATGCTCGACGAGCGGTCGACGACGAAGATCAGCTCCGGCGCCGCGCAGAAGCCCGCGCAGCCCTCGCCCGGCCCCTCGCAGCTGCGGTCCTCGCCGCACGCGATGCGGGCGCCCGGCGCGAGGCAGCCGGGCCGCTCGGGGTCGGGCACGCAGAGCCGGTAGGCGCGGCCGTCCGGATCACAGGCCGCGTCGAGCAGCGCGCCGCAGTCTTCGGGGCAATCGAGCACGCACGCGCCCGCGTCGCACCGCTCGGATGGCCCGCAGCCGCAATCGTCGGGGCAGTCGGCGCAGGTCTCGGGATCGGCGCAGACCCCGTCGCCACAGACGACCGCCGGCCCCATGTCGATCAGCAGCATGTCCGCTGGGCGCGCGTCGGCCGGGCCCATATCATCGACAGCCGCGTCGGCCGGGCCCGTATCGTCGACGGCGGCGTCGGCCGGGCCGGTATCGGCGACGGCGGCGTCGGCAGCGGCCATGTCTGCAGGCGCCGTATCGGTCAGCGTCGCGTCGACCGGGCCCGGGGCGGAGTCGGGGGCTGCATCGGCAGCAGGCGCCTCGACGTCTGGCGCGTGCCCGTCGGCCGCGGCCGCATCCCCCGGCTCGCCGTCGGCCGATCCCCCGCCTCCGGACACCGGCGTACAGCCGATGGCGAGCGTCACGAGGACACCGTGAAACATGAGCCGAGTGATCACTTGGCGACTGGTCATCGTCTGCCCTCCATCGGGTGCCCGCATACAGTGCAGGCTACTGCACAATGCATCCCCTTGGTAGCGGTTGTATGCCCGGGCGAACTGACCCGAACAGCCTGCTGACCATCGCTACGGGTGCACGAGCGCCTCGAAGTCGAGGCCGGTAGCCAGCTTGAGCGTCGGCGCGAGCGAGCGCCCGGCACCGGCCGTACCGACCTCTGCGTCGAGCCGCCAGCCCCAGCGGGAGTGGGTTCCGAAGGGCACGGTGATCGTACCGCGCAGCGCGACGTCATGGATCAGGATCCGCCGAGCCTCGGGTGGCCCGCTCTCGCCCCACATCTGATACAGGCCCGTGAGCACGCCGGCCGATAGATCGACGGTGCCCTCGTCGATCAGGCGTCCGTACCCGACTCGCCCGCCGATCCGGTGGCCGAGGATCGGGGGCGGTCCGGTCTCGGGTTCCGCGTTGTCCCCATGCAGCGTGGCGCGGGCACAGCTCGCCTCGAGCAGCAGGCGGTGGCGGCCATGCCCGACGCGCCCGAGGATGTCGATGTGCAGCCACGTCTCGGCCTCGTCGGCGCCCTCCACGTTGAAGGCCGTCGCGCCGCCCAGCGCCGCGGCGCCCAAGCTCACCGGCAGCGAGAATGTCATCGGCGGCTCGGCCCGCGCGCTGAGCGTCGGCTCCCGCGACATCATCGATGGCAACGGCTCCCACGTCTTGGCCGCTTGAATGGTCATGGCGGTCAAGAAGTGGAGAGGAAAGTGGGTCGTCGACTTCATCGTCGACGGCAAGCGGATTCGGCGGGTCAGCCCGGTGCAGACGAAGCGCGGGGCGAAGGCGTACGAGGTCGAGCTTCGGCTCGAGTTGACCTCGACGACGCCCGAGCCAAGCACGGCGCCTGCGGCCGAAGTGCCGACCCTGGCCGAATTCGCGCCCGAGTGGATGCGCACGTCGGTGCGGGTCCACAACAAGCCGAGCGAGCAGGACCGCAAGAGTCGCACCTTGCGCAACCACCTCGTTCCGTTCTTTGGCAAGCGGCGGCTGGACCAGATCACGCAGCGGGACGTGGAGACGTTCCGCGCGCAGCAGCTCAGCCAGGGGCTGGCGGTGAACACCGTCAACCGGCACCTGGCGGCCCTCGCTCGGCTGATGCGCTGCGCCGTCGATTGGGGCGTGATCCGCGAGATGCCGACCATCAGGATGATGCGCAAGCAGGTCGAACCGACCGAGTGGCTGCGCCCCGATGAGTCGGAGCGGCTGCTCGACGCGACGAAGGCGATGAACCTGCGGTGGTTCACGTTCTTCTACGTCGCGCTGCGGACCGGGCTACGCAAGGGCGAGATTTTCGGGTTGCATTGGTCGGAGATCGACCTCGAACGGCGGCGGCTCACGGTCCGCTACACGGTCTGGATGGGGCAGCTCGGCACGCCGAAGAACGGCAAGAGCCGCGAGGTGCCCATCGCGGCCGATCTGGTCGATGTGCTGTCGGCGTGGCGCGAGCGCACGCCCGGCGAGCTGGTCTTCCCGAGTCGGAAAGGGCAGCCGGTGTACGGGCAGGCCATCGCCAATCAGGCGCTGGACCGTGCCCTGAAGCGCGCCGGCCTGCGGCGTATCCGGTTCCACGACCTGCGGCACACCTTCGCGTCACAGCTCGTGCTGCGGGGCTGCTCGCTCAAGGTCGTGCAGCAGCTGATGGGACACCACTCGGTGACGATGACCGAGCGCTACGCTCATGTCGGCGACGACCAGCTCGTCGAGGCGGTCCAAGCGCTGGTGGTCGACAAGGGCGAAGACGAGTCGACCTGAACCGAAAGTGGAACGGATTCGGAACATCGGGCTGAGGATAGTTCAGCGGCGGAACGCCGTCGGGCCGAAAAGCCTTTGCAGAGCAACGTCTTGTGGCGGTCTTCGGTTCCGGCAGGAACGACGACAGTAGAGTTACCAGACATTGAATCTGACCGTGCTCGCTTGCCCGATTCGCCGATGACGGCGTTGCTCGTCGCTTCGCGACCGGCCTACGCCCCGTCGGGTCGACGTCTTGGCCGTGCCGTGGCCCCCAGCAGCGTCTGCGTCTCGCGCGGGCTGCGCCCGAACCGACGCCCCGTCGGGTCGAGGGCTCGGTTCTCCTCGGCGAATCGGTCTGCGCGATCCCTGGTCAACTTCAACGTCCGGTCGCTGTGCGTCAGCGCTCCTCGTCGATCTCGTCGCCCTGCAGCACGTTGCCGATCTTTTCGAAGTGCCAGTCCTCGGGGGAGGAACTGCTGTCTTTCACCGGGCGCTTGAGGCCGAAGTACAGCGCCAGGATGTCGATCATCGGGTCGTAGCGATTCGAGAAGACCCACGGGATGTCGATGTCGATGGCGCCGGCGACCCCGTCGCGGCCGGCGTGCAGGCTCTTGCCGGTATTGCGCAGGTTGGGCAGGCGCCGGTCGTCGCCGCGGTCGTAGCCCTCGGCCGCCTGCTTGGTCTGATTGCGCGAGAAGGTGTCCTTGACCTCGTGGCGCAGCACCTGCTCGTAGACCGCGTCGTCTGCGTCCTCCGCGGCGAGCTTCTCCACCAGATGCGGCGGGATCCAGGTGTTGCCGTCCTTGTCGGTGCCGTCGTTGGCCACCGCCCACTCGGCCACCTGCTGCCGGCTGGCCGCGTCGCCGATGCCGCGCCCCGAGGTGAACTGATAGTTCACCGAGAGCTGGTGGCAGCGCTCCTCCGACCGCGCGCCGCTGGTCATGCGCGGCGCGCCGGTCAACAGCCCCGACCACGCGGCGAACTTCACGAACTGCCGCATGCGCTCGATCAGCTCGGGATCGAGCACCGTATTGCCCACCTGGTTCATGTGCCCCGGCACCTCGAACGTGGCGAAGGCGGCGTACGCGCTCGTCGGCTCGGGCTTCGTCTGCAAGAACTCCTCGACCTTCGCCAGCAGCGCCTGCTGGCCGCTGCTCATGTCGGCCTTCTTCTCGTCGGCCAGCTCGCGCACCGCCGAGTCGTAGTCCTCCGCGCGGCCGGTGGGGTAGATGTCTTCCCGCAGCCCCGCCGTCAGCCCGCCGTCGATGTCTTCGTAGTTGACGCGCGTGCGGTGATCAGCCGCCTTGCCGCCGCGGTACTGGCCCTTGTCGACCATGTCGGCGACCTTCTCTTCCGAGGCCGTCGAGAAGGCGTGGCGCCGGGTCGCCTCGTCGGCGTGGCTCAAGAGGCCGCTGGCCCAGGCCTCGTAGGCCGGCCCGTCCCAGCCCTTGACGCCGCAGGCCCAGCGCTCGAACGCCGGATCGGCGCTGGCCATCGCCGCGGTGCCCGCGTCGGCGAACGCGGCGTGGCCCGTCGGATCGACCCCCGACGCGATCAGCCGATCGATCATCTCGGGGCCCATGCCCATGAGCTGCTGCACGTCGGCCAGGCTCGCCGCCGACAGCTCGCCAGCGAACGCCCCGCCGAAGTAGTCCTCGTAGCCGGCGGTGAGGTGCGCCTCGACCAGATCGAGCAGCGTGGCGTCGACGTTGCGCAGGGCCTGCTCGAAGTCCGCCGGGCCCAGCTTCTCCGCGAGCACCCCGTGCATGTAGGGCACCGTGCGCGCGTAGACCCGCTCGCCGCCCTGCAGACGGCCGACCGCCGCGACCACCGTCTCGTCCCAGGTGACCCACGACTCCCAGCCGACGCACATGTCGACGATGGCCTGGATGCCGTCGGCGGCCACCGCCTCGGGCTCGGGCTGCGCCGCATCACCGCGATCGTCGCCGGGCAGGGGGGCCGGCTCGCCGTCGACGCGCACGCTCAGATCGGGCCGCGGCCCGGCGAGCAGCTGCTCGGCGGTGGCCGCCGGCAGGGCGACGTCGCCGTCGATCGGGGTCAGGTTGCCCGACTTCGTCCAGCCGTAGCGCTCGCCGAGGTTGCCGTCGGCGTCGATGCCGATCACCTCGACGCAGGCCCCCGTGCGCCGCGACGCCGCCGCCCCCTCGCCGACGACCACCACCGTCTGCCCCTCGGGCAGCGAGGCGTTGACGTAGGTCGCATCGGGCGGCGCGGTGCGCAGCCAGGCGGCGCTGTCGGTGCAGGTGTAGATGCGTCCGGTGTAGACCGGCTCGGGCGCCGCCTCCGCCTCGGGGGCCTCGACATCGACCTCGCTGCCGACCAGCCCGTGCAGCCATTGATTCCACGAGCGTGGGCCTTGCTTGAGCAGCTCGGCGCTCTGGGCCGACGCGGCGTCGACCTGTGGACCGCCCGGCTCGGGCTGCGGCCCGGCGTGGGCCGGGGCCTCGATGCCCTCGGTTTCGGGTGCGTGCGTGCGCGACATGGTGCCCCCGCGGCAGAAGAATCCCGCCGACAGTCTACCCCCGTCGGACGAGCGACCACCACCCGTCGTCGACCGGGCGCGACGTGCCGCTTGCCGCCCGCGGCGCGAGCGGTTCAAATGCGGGTCGCACCGTTGCCCGGAGTGACGCCTTGACCGCCCCGACCCTGCCCCCGTTCGACCACACCCCGCGCCCCTACGACGGCCCTTCGAAGGCCGACGTGCTCGCGCTGCGCAAGCGCTACCTCAGCCCCTCGCTGCTGACCTACTACCGCGATCCGATCATGATCGTGGAAGGCCGCATGCAGTACGTCTGGGACGAGACCGGCAAGCGCTATGTCGACGGCATCGCCGGCATCGCCACCATCAGCGCCGGGCACTGTCACCCCGAGGTGCTCGCCGTCGCCCGCGACCAGCTCGAGCACCTGCAGCACGCGACGACGATCTACCTGCACCCGGCCATCGCGCAGTTCGGCAAGGAGCTCGCCGAGACGCTGCCCGAGGGGCTCGACGTCTGCTACTTCCTCAACAGCGGCAGCGAGGCCAACGAGCTGGCGATGACCATGGCCCGGGCCTACACCGGCAACTGGGACATCATCGCCCTGCGCAACGCCTACCACGGCATCTCGCCGACGGCGATGGGCCTGACGGCGCACAGCACCTGGAAGCAGACGGTGCCCCACGGCTTCGGCGTGCACCACGCCATCCTGCCCGACCGCTTCCGCGGACCCCACGGCTACGACGACCCCGATGCGGGCGTGAAGTACGCCTCCGACGTGGCCGATCTGGCACAGTTCGGCACCAACGGCGCGCTCGCCGCCTTCATCTGCGAGCCCATACAGGGGGTCGGCGGCGCGGTCGAGATGCCGCCGGGCTACCTCGAGGCGGTCTACGAGATCGTGCGCGCCCGCGGCGGGATCTGCGTCGCCGACGAGGTGCAGACCGGCTTCGCCCGCACCGGGCAGGCGTTCTGGGGCTTCGAGTACCAGGGGGTCGTGCCCGACATGGTCACCATGGCCAAGGGCATCGGCAACGGCGCGCCGCTTTCATGCCTCGTCACCCGCCGCGAGATCGCCGACGCGCTGACCCACCGGGTGCACTTCAATACCTTCGCCGGCAACCCGGTCTCGGCGGCCCAGGGGCTCGCCAGCCTGCGGGTCCTCAAGGACAACGACTACCTGGGCCACGTGCGAAAGGT
This sequence comes from bacterium, assembly GCA_030427205.1. Lineage (GTDB taxonomy): Bacteria > Myxococcota_A > Bradymonadia > UBA7976 > UBA1532 > JACKDM01. The sequence continues at coordinate 92,128 of JAUHXC010000039.1, forward strand.
GGGCGATCGGCTGCACGCCGGGCTGAACCGGCTCGCCGAGAAGCACACCATCATCGGCGACGTGCGCGGCAAGGGCCTGATGACCGGCGTCGAGCTGGTCGAAGACCGCGCCACCAAGGCGCCCGCCTCGAAGGCCTGCGCCGAGGTGGTCGAGCGGGCAAAGGATCTCGGGCTCTTGCTCGGCAAGGGCGGCTTCTTCGGCAATACCCTGCGCATCAAGCCGCCGCTGTGCATCGAAGCGGCCGACATCGACTTCATCGTCGACGTGCTCGATCACGTGCTCGGCGAGATCTGAGCCCCACCGTATGTCCAGTCCTGCGTAGCCCCGCGCCCCGTCGGGCGCACCACGTGGCGCCACATCACCGCGACCACCACCGCCAGCGTCACGTAGAGGATACCCGCCGCGTGCTCGGGCCAGCGGGCGGCGAGCACCGCGGCGAACAGCTCGATCCCGGCCACCGTGCCCATCCAGCGGCCCAGGGTCGGCGCGGCCATCACCGCCAGCCCCGCGCCCGCCGCCAGTTCGAACGGCAGCACATGCAGCACCGGCATCTCGAGCAGCCACGCCACGACCCGGAAGGCCAGCCCCAGCGCCGCCGAGGTGCCCAGCACCAGCGCCAGCGCGCGGTTGACCGGGCTGGCCCGGACCCAGCGGCGCGCGCTCCACAAGAGCCCGGCCACCAGCGCCGGCCAGGCCAGCCCCCAGGCCATCGCCTCGCCCGGCGTCGGCGTGCGCCCGTCGGCCAGAATGCCCGCGACCACCAGCAAGGCGACCAGCGCGCCGATCGTGCGCCGGGTCAGACGGGACCGCTCGGCGGCGAAGAGCGTGCGATCGGTCTCCGGCGAGCGGCGCAGCTCGGCCACCAGCGCCGCCATCGAGGGCCAGCGATCCGCCGGATCGACCGACAGGCCGCGCATGATCGCCGCGACCACCCAGCGGGGCGCGTCGTGCCGCGGCGGCGTGCGCAGCCGGCCCAGGTTCATCGCGACCGCCTGCGACAGCGGGCTGGTGCCGGGGTAGGGGGTCTGGTCGAAGAGCGCCCGGTAGAGGGCCGCGCAGAAGGCGAATTGATCGGCGGCGGGCGTCGCCGGGCCCCGCTGCAGCACCTCGGGCGCGATGAAGCCCGGCGTACCGAAGATGCCCATGTCGCCGTCGGACCGCCGCCACGAGGCCAGCCCGAAGTCGATGATGCGCGGCCGATCGTCGGCGAAGACCACGTTGTCCGGCTTGAAGTCGCGGTGCACCACCCCCGCCGCGTGGGCCGCCGCCAGCCCATCGCCGAGGCGGGTATAGGCCTCGATGATCGCCGCCGTGCCCGGATCGCCGGCCTGCCACTCGGCGAGCGTCGGGCCGTCGAGGAAGGTCATCGCCATCCAGGTATGCCCCGCGGTGCGGCCGACCTCGTGCACCCCCACGACGTTGGGGTGATCGAGCCGGGCCAGCGCCCGCGCCTCGTCGAAGGCGCACTGCCCGTCGGGGCAGTCGGTGAGCACCTTGAGCGCGACGGTGCGATCGAGCTCGGGGTCGTAGGCCGAGTAGACCACGCCCATCGCGCCGCGGCCCTGCTCGGCGAGCAGCACGAAGCGGGCGAAGCGCAGGCCGGCGGGGTCGCTGTCGAAGACGTGCGGCGGCGGCGCGGTCGAGAGCGTGGGCGCGTGCGGGTCGAGCATGAAAACCTCCGGGATGAGCCGGCGGCTTGCAAGTGACGGGCCATGTCACACGCCGGCGCCAGGGGCCAGACGGCGGGGGCTGTGCGGGGGGTCTCGCGCGGGCGGCGTGGGATCGATCCCACCGGGCCGTGGGATCGATCCCTCGGCCAAAGCAGATAAGCAGATCACCGCGTCAGATCGCGCGGGCCCGCCGCCAAGACATCAGTGAACCCGAGCGGTCCGGCCCTTGCGGACGCATCCACCGGCAGCAGCACGAGAGGCAGATCATGAGTTCGATCACACCGACCACGCCGATCCAGCGGGCCCTGCGCCCGGCGATCATCGTATCCGCGGCCCTCGGGCTGTTCGGCTGCGAGCCCGACGAGATGATGGGTGCGCCGGCCGACGCCGCGGTGACCTGCCCCGAAGCCACCGCCGAGCTCTGCAACGGAGTCGACGACGACTGCGACGGACAGGTCGACGAGGGCTTCGACGTGGGCGCGGCGTGCGCCGTGGGCGAGGGGTCATGCCGGGCGGAGGGCCGGTTGGCCTGCGACGACGCGGGCGGGGCGGTCTGTGACGCGGCGCCGGGCGCGCCCGGCGACGAGGTCTGCAACGGGGTCGACGACGACTGCGACGGCGCGGCCGACGAAGGGTTCGACGTGGGCGCGCCGTGCACGGTGGGCGAGGGGGCCTGCCAGTCGGCGGGCGCGCGGGTGTGCGGCGACGACGGCCGGGGGCTGTGCGACGCGGTGCCGGGCGCGCCGGGCGACGAGGTCTGCAACGGCGCCGACGACGACTGCGACGGCGCGGCCGACGAAGGGTTCGACGTGGGCCGGGACTGTATGGCCGGGCAGGGCGCGTGCCAGTCGGCGGGCATGACGATCTGCAGCGACGACGGGCTGGTCTGCGACGCAGTGGCGGGCGCGCCGCGCGCCGAGGCCTGCAATCAGATCGACGACGACTGCGACGGCGTGACCGACGAAGGCCTCGACCTGGGCGTGCCCTGCGTGCTGGGCGAGGGCGCGTGCCGGGCAGCGGGCGTGGTGGCCTGCGGCGACGGCGGCCGGGTGGTGTGCGACGCGGCGCAGATCGCGCCGGGGGACGAGGTCTGCAACGGGGTCGACGACGACTGCGACGGCGCGGTCGACGAGGGCCTCGATACCCGCCCCGCCCCGCTGCAGGAGGGCGTCTGCGCCGGCGCGGTCGACATCTGCGCCGGCCCCGACGGCTGGGTCGACGGCCTCGACGCTATCGCTGAGCACCGGCCCGAGGGCCAGAACTGTGACGGGGTTGACAACGACTGCGACGGCGCGGTGGACGAGACCGCCCTGCCCGCCGACTGCGGAGCGTGCCCCTGCGCGGCGGGCGAGCTGTGCGAGACGGGCACCTGCCTGGCGCACCTGCGGCCGGGCGTCGTGCGGGCCGGCCAGCTGCTCGGCGGCGGGCTCGCTCTGACCCCGCACCACCTCTTCGTCAGCGAGGACCGCGGCGATGGGGTCGAGGTCTTCGAGCCGGACGACGACGGGCGGCTCCGCTGGCGCGAGCGGGTGGACATCGCCGGGACCCGCGCCGCCATCGACGCCCAGGGGGACCGCCTCGTCGCCGCGGTGATCACGCCCGACGCCGTCGCGGCGCTGGCCATCGCCGAGCGGGGCGAGGACGGACGGTACGCCGAGGTCGCCCGGGTCGTGGCCGAGCCGGACTGCCCGTTCCCCGACGAGGTCGGCGTCTGGGGCACCATCGCGGTGCTCGGCTGCGGCATGAACGACGTGGCCCACATCTTCGAGTTGCGCGACGGCGCGTGGCAGCAGACCCACGCGCTGCAAGGGCTCAATACGGACCCGCAGGACCAGTTCGGCAAGGCGATCGAGCTGGTGCCCGAGCCCGACGGCGGCCCGACGCTGCTCATCGGGGCCTACCTCGAAGACGGCGACGCCGACAGCACCGCCGAGATGCCCAACGACGGGCTGCCGCACACCGGCGCGATCTACGCCTTCCGCCAGGGCCCGGACGGCGCGTGGGTCCAGACGGCGTACCTCAAGGCCCGCGGCGCCGTGCCGGGCACCCGGCTGGGCTTCTCGATCCAGGCCGACGGCGGGCTGCTGGTGAGCGCGGCGGAGACCACCGACCGGGCCCACGTCTTCGAGCGGGGCCCCGACGGCGAGTGGGTCGAGCAGGGCGAGATCATCTATGGCCAAGGCAACCCGTGGGACTCTGACTTCGGCGTCGCGGCGGCGATCGCCGACGGGCGGGTCGCGATCACCGGCGCGGAGCAGGGCCCGCTGATCCTCTTCGAGCGCGACGCCGACGACCGCTGGCGACCGAGCCTGACGCTGCGCTACCCCGGCGAGTTCGTCCACCGCCGCAGCCGGGCGCTGGTGATCGGCCATGGGGTCGTGGCCGCCACTTGGCCGGGCTACGACGGCGATGCCCAGAGTACGGCCGCTGCGCCCAACCGGCGGGCCGAGGGCAGCGGCACGGCCTACGTCTGGTATCTGCCCTGAAGCCCGCGACGACAGCGGGGCCCGCGCGACGGCCCGGGGCCGGACGGGCCGTGCGCCGACGGCCTGTGTCGCAGCCGACAGAGCCGCGAACGGCGACAATCACCAGAAAACACGCAACATCGCCGCCCGGTGATCGATGACCTCTCTGATGACAGCGGAGGTCGACTCATGGGCCGGGTGCTCAGATATGTTGCGCGAGAGATGCAGCCGTTCGAACTCACGTGGCGGTGCATACAAGGCCGCTTCCTGCTGCGCCCGGGGCCGGAGGCGAATCGGCGGATCATCGGTGTGATCGGGCAGGCCATGCGGCTGTTCGAGCCGGACGATGTGCACCTCTACTTCGCGGGGGGTACGTGTAATCACATCCACCTCGTCGCGGCCTTCCGCAGCGCCGAGATCAAGGCGCGCTGGACGTGTCATGTGCGCACGAATCTGTCGAAAGAGCTGGGTGACCTCTATGACTGGCGGGGCTGCCATTGGGAGCGGCGGTCGACCGATATTCCCATCCTCGACGACGCGGCGCTGTACGAGCGGCTGGTGTATGTCGCCGGGCAGGCGACCCGGGCCGGGCTGGTGCGGCGCGCGGCCGACTGGCCGGGGGTGCGGTGGGTGCCGGCGGTGACCCGGGGCGAGCCGCTCGTCGGCGTATGGTACGACCGCTCGCGGCTGTACCGGCTGCTCGTGGCGTGGGCGGCGAAGCCGAAGGGCAAGCGGGGCAGGCGCCCGGTGCTGGCCGATGTCGCCGAGCGGCGGACGGTCACGCTGACGCCGCCGCCGATGTGGGCCCACCTCGACGAGACTGAGCGGCAGGTGCTGTGGCGCGAGGTGGTCGACATCGCCGAGGCACGCGATCCGGCTCCGGCGCGCGTCCTCGGCCCGGCGGGCGTGCTGAGGGTCGATCCGCACGGGCAGCCGGAGACGAGCAAGCGCAGCCCCGCGCCGGCGGTGCACGCGAGTAGCAAGCTGCAACGGATCGAGTGGCGCGCGGCGTATCGGGCCTTTGTCGAGACCTACCGCCGGGCGATGAAGGCGCTGCTGGCCGAGGTCGATGGGTTCGGGTTCCCGATCGAGGGGTGTCGGCCAACCTGCATGGCGTTGGCGCCGGGCGGGTAGCTTTCTGCGCGGCCGATAGAGTCGGTCAGGATGGTGGTGTCGGTGGCGTCGCGCGGCGGGGTGGATGGGTGTGTCTGGGGGTCTGGCTCGTGGCCGTCGGGGCGGGTGCGCGTCGAGCACGAGGAGCGGATCAAGGCTGGCGAGGTGGCCTATGTGGCCCGCAGTCGGTAGGGCTCCACCGTGTCCGGGTATCAGGGCTACCAAGCATCCGTCCCGCCTCTATATATGGTCGACACCTTGCCCGGTCCCGCCTCTATATATGGTCGACACCTTGCCCGACACCTTGCCCGCCTCTATATATGGTCGACACCTTGCCCGACACCTTGCCCGGGGCGGGTGCGCGTCGAGCACGAGGAGCGGATCAAGGCTGGCGAGGTGGCCTATGTGGCCCGCAGTCGGTAGGGCTCCACCGTGTCCGGGTATCAGGGCTACCAAGCATCCGTCCCGCCTCTATATATGGTCGACACCTTGCCCGCCTCTACATATGGTCGACACCTTGCCCTTGCCCGACAGTCCCGACTCTACATACGGTCGACACCTTGCCCGACACCTTGCCCGGTCTCCCAGGTATCATGGGCATGCTGCCTGCAATCGTTCCAGACGCTGTTCTCTTTCGTCAGCGTATGCTGTCGATAGGGTGAGTTGCCGCTTGCCGACGTAGCGAACCTGTGTAGCCGGCAGCCTTCGCCATGCCTTCAGCGCCTGACGGCATGATTCTTCGACCAACTTCGGGTGATCTCCCGAATCGGACCTGTTGATCCAAAGCTGGGCCAGACCCCGGGCTCGCCAGTAGTTCCGAAGATCGGCAGTCGAGTGGGGCAACGACCGTCGCAGGTGAGGGAGGACCTCTGTAGCGATCCGGATCTGCCGGTAGCCCGCTTCAAGACCGTTGATGAGTTCCACCAGTCTCAACGTGCTCGTACGATTCGACCTGTCGTCCAGGGCTGCGCGCAGGGTGATGAGGGGCTCGAAGAACAACGCCAGCGCGACAGCTATCGTATCATTCTCCAGACTGCTTGAACAGCGACTCAGTGTACCTCGAGCAGGCAGGTTCCGACCGAGAATACCCTGAGCGTAGCCGAGGAATACGTATGCCAGGCAATAGCGGTCATCATGTGAGACCGCGAGCTGAAATGCTCCTGCTGCCCTTGCGTTTTCCCCCTTCGTAAGAGCTTCTATTCCCACGCTGAGTGCTGTGTACGCATCAGTGTGTGGCACGTAGAGACGCAGGGGGCTTCCCAGGGTCTCATGGTCAGCAATGTCGATCGTTCCCCTGAGGGTTTGTCTACCCGGCGCGCTGAGAGAGAAGGCGACTGGGCCTGCAGGGAGATCCGAAGGGTCGACGATGAAGCCGCCGGGGGCACTCTCTGCTTGGAAGAAGTCATGTTTCCCGTGTAGTCGGAGCACGGCACCGACGGGTTGTGCGTAGACCTTTACTCGTGACGTTGTTTCTTCGCTGCTCTGCCGCGCAGGCTCTGCGGGATCCTCTTGCCCCATATCGGGCTTCACTGGAGACGGACCTGCTGGGCGGCGTCGGTCGAAGTACTGGAGGAGCCGCGTGCATCCGTCGCGGTTTCTCGCAGGCTGGCACGGCTCGATTATGGTCTCGATACTCGAACGCTGGCCGACTCGGGCGATCTGCCCGAAAAAAGCAATCTCATCTGGGGCTACGTATAGGGACTGGCCATACATGTCGACCGCGACACGCATCGCAGACATCGCACCCGGTCCTCGGCTGACCTGGACCAACAGTCGGCTCAACTCGCCCAGGTAGTGACCCGGAGCCATCGTCGCGATCGTCGATCGTAGCAAACGACGTGCCTCTCCCCGGTTGCGCAACTCGATATGCCCCCGCGCAACACAGCCGATGTGCTCGCGCGCGGGTCGGGCGGCGTCGGGATGACGCGCGGCATCTGCCCATAGACCGTGTGTGCAGAGGTCCTCGACCGTTGCCGGGGCCGGCTGGTCATGTTTGGGGCCACACATCGTGGCCACCAGCGAGTTGCCGAGCCGATTGAGCGGGGTCGTGACCGCGGGATCGAACATGCATACCTGCTCGCGCAATAGTCGGTCGGGGTTCCGTACTGGCGTGGTTGCCGCATTCCGGTCCGGGGCGGGCCGTCCCCGTACGGTCCCGGATACGGCGTCCTGTGTACCAACTGCTGCGGCTCCCGAGTCCGCCGTACCGACATCTACAAGGCCGCGGTCGCGCAGGCCCGGGGCGTTCACCTCCTTGCCCACGAGCCCCGTGCGCGGTGAGCCGAGGTCCTCGGAGGGCAGTCCCCGGTTCGTTCGCCCCCCTGGGGATTCGGCGGCGTGGGCGCTGTGGATTTGACGTTCGAGTTGTTCGACCGTGCGCTGTCGTGCGGAGTGGCCGCGCTCACGACGAATCGCCTTGGCCCTTGCGAGCGCGGCGCGAGCCTCAGGGTACCGGTCCGCTCGCAGGAGGATGCGGGCACCGTTCAATTCGACGGTCGCCAGGTCGAGTTGCCCGTCGTTGACCTTCAGTGCTTCGCGATAAGCGGCGACCGCCTCGGTGTGGCGCCCCGCGAGGGAGTAGGTCGGCGCCAGCACAGCCAGCGCTTGCGGGTGGGCAGGGCTTCCCGGGACCGCAGCTTTCAGTAGGTCATTGATGACCGACTGGAGGTCTGCCCGCGACCGAGGGGCATCGCGGTCTGCAGACTGGACCAGCAACCTGACACGTGTGATGCTACGGTTGATACGCGCTCTGGATGTATTACGCCCGGCCGTCTCTGCGATCGTAACCGCTACGTCGAAGTCTTGCCACGCATCCAGGGCCGACCCAGACTCACCGGACGTCGCTCGCAGAATACCTCGGTACATGTGGGCCTGATGCAATACGTCGGAGGATGTCGATCCGGCGTTGATCAGTTGGTCGAGGAGTGCGCGGGCCTCGATGTGCCGGCCGCCGTAATAGCCGAGGAGAGCCAGCACGAAACGGACGATGTCATCAACCGCGCTTGAGGCATACATCACCATCTCGATGTTGCGCGGCTCGGCGATATCGAATTCCATCGAGTCGATCTGAAGCGGTGCAATCGGCAAGCCCCGAAGTGGTAGCACTGTAGCTCTTATCCGCATCGGGCCGTCGCTGACATCTTCGCTACGGCCGTGAACCAGGATCCCCGCCTCGCTGCTGCCTAGTCGCCCGTGGATAGCGGCGAGCTTGGTGTCGAGATTTCGCCGAGTCACGACGTCACGCAGGGGCCGAAGGCCGAGGGGCCAACCGTTCTTGGACTCGGACATGTGCAGCGCGTCGAGCACAGCGTTGGTCAGCACGAAGTTGGTATCCGATCCATTGTGGACGAAGTCAGCGACCACGACAACAAGACGCGGTTCTGGCTCGTGTGCCTCGTGCATGAGATGCAGGCTCACCCCGAGAGCCAGAAGCATAGCGAGGGCAATGAGAGTTCGCTTCCGCTTCGGCTGGCTCGGTGTATATGCCTGACTCGACATCGCTGTCTTCGAGTCCTCGGCCGCGCTGGGTTCGACACCGAGGGTGTTCAGCACCGGACGAAGAGCAGCCAGCGTGTTTGACCAGTCCCTCGGATCACCTTCTACGCTCTGAAGGCCCGCAAGCCCATATGGCAGCCCCTCGAGCCGCACGTCGCCGATCCTGATCGGGACGATGCGCTGTCCATCGTCCTGACGGCCGAGCACCATCTGCACGACCTGATCGTTGGCGTAGGGGTCCTCCCGGCGGTGCCAATCGGGCGCGACGATCATCAAGATCAGCCGCGCCTCCTTGAGCCGTTGCGGTACCGTGCGCATCCAGTCGTCACCCGGGAGGAGGTCTCTGGACTGCAACCAGGGTCGATGTCCGCGGTCGCTCAGCGCGGTCCACAGGCCTTCCGCCAATTCACGGTCCGCCTCGGCGGCGCAGATGAAGATCGGGTGAGTATTCGTCACGACCGGCATAGTCGTTCATGGCGCTGTGCGTGACAAGCCGAGCCCCGAAAGGCCAGACCTCGACTTGAATGAACTGCCGTAGTCCAGGTAGCCCACGAAGTGATTCGGGTGCATATCCCGATCTACATCTGATCGAGCCGCGTAGTTTCGCGCCTTTGCGCCCCTGACAAGATGGAAGAGGAGGCCGTACCCCTCGGTTATTCGGAGTGCTTGAACCAAAACGCCGAAAGG
>JAUHXC010000040.1 GCA_030427205.1 bacterium
ACTCGCTGTTCGAGGCCGACGGGTTCAAGCTGAGAGCGAAACCCGAGCGGGCGCGGGCTCACACAGCCAAGCCAGTCCAGGACGCTGCGTGATGTGGGTCATGACTCGGAAATCGGGATCTGCACCCCAATATAATGCCAGCAGATCGACCGAGCAGGATAGGCGATGCGCCGCCCTTCAACGCAGTATGGTCTTACCCTCGACACGGGTCGACGGCATGATCTACGAGCCGGCCCGGTGCTCCCGCGCACGTCGCAGATCACGTACCTGCTGCGTACCAACGCCGGGACTGTCCCAATCGCCGGACGCAGATATCGGCTTGTCATGCCTGGCGAGACGATCACAGGTGAGACCGATGCGGATGGACTCATCGCCCACTACGATTTGCCACCAGGAGACTATCATCTCGATCTGGATGGGTGGACGACCGTCCTGCCGACATTGCCAACCGGCTCGGTGCCGATCGCTCACGCGGTACGCGGCTTCTACCTCAGTCGATTCGGGAGCACGTCATGACACATCGACTCCATGCCAGTCTGACGCCGAATCGAATCACGGCCAGCGAGCTACTCACCCTCCAGTTCGACCGGATCGATGAGCGACTTCATGGAACGGAGCTCACGGTGCGCCTGGTGGAGGTCGATACTCCCGCGACAGGCGGAAGAGCGCTCGAAACGGGCGGTCGCTCCGAAACGCTGATCGAGTTCCCACTCACAGTGGGCGCCAGCGGGCAGATCACCACCACGCACTCAACCGATACAACCGATACAACCGCTGCGACAACTCAACAGCCCGACGCAGAGCATCGGCAATCGAGCCCGACACCTCAGCCAACCGAGGCGAGTGACTCAACCCGAACCAGGGGGGCTGCCACGGGGGCTGCACCATCCACTGTTCGCTTGAGAGTGATGGGTTTTCCCAGCACGACGACGCCCGTACTCGACACGCGTTTCCAGCTGCTCGATCCCGAGTTCGAACACGGGGTCTATGAAGTCAAGTTGATTGTCCGCGAAGGCCGTACGAGTGTTTTCGAGTCAGCTGCACCGGTCGTGATCCATGACTTCCAGCACCCCACGGCGAATGGTCGGCCGATAGCCTGCTTCACCACCGGCTCGACGTCGGACTCATTCTTCGATGCGGCCGCCGTGTATTGGGAAGCGAACTCAGATGCCTGCCTGACGTCGGCCATGAGCCCTCGGCCACCGCCTCGCATACAGCGCACGTGGAGCATCGAGGACATGCTTCGAGCCCTCGATGCGGAGGGAGGCGACTACGGGCCCTGGGGCCAGATCAACATCGCATGTCATGGAAACGTGCGCTCTATAAAGCTGGCCAAGTCACTCGACACCAACCCCGAGTGGCTGAACGCGAGCGCCATCAATGCGCTCGCAGAGGGGCGGGCGCTGACGTCGGTCGATGCGCAGACCGAGGTCGTCATCCGAGCGTGCAGGGCAGGCCTCGCCCCTGGTTTGGCACGCGCGATCAAGCGTCGCCTCTTCGCCAACATCCCATCGGTGAGCATTCCGAAGTGGACGATTGCCTACGAGTACGCCGGCAATAAGAGCTCTGAGTTCTTCATGGAAGATGTCGAGTTCTTCAGAGTCACCATACCGGGCCGGAGGCGTCTTCGAAGGCGTCTCTCGTCACCGCGGAGCGTATCTGATGAACTGAGGAGAGCGTTCCATACCCTGCAACGCGACTCACCTGCGAACTACGGTCTCTCGCCATTCACGGATGACCGGATACTCCTGGAGTGGCCGAGCTTCGACCTCAAAAGAGAGAGGGACGAGGGTGCCGAGCCCTTCACTTATTCCTTCTCGGCCCACCGCAGCCAATTGGGAAGACCTGGCAGGAGACCGACCAAGGCCGAGCTTCTCGCACTCTTCAACCGCTACTTGAGCGACCAGGAGAGTGATATTTTCCCTGATGGCACGAGCAAGAGCGATTGGGGTGAGCCGACGGTGACATCCATTCAGCGGTCTGGGGACCATTGGTCGTGCAATTTCATATACAAAAGATACAGGCTGCTGTATCAGAGAGCCATGCGACTCTATGATGCGAGTCTGCCTCACGCCCAACGCGATAGAGTCAACTGCGACCTGTCTGATGAGCGCTTGTTCACGACTGTTTGACTGACTCGAGGGCGGGCGTGGCCGCAGGCCGCCTGCCGGGCGGGCGCGTGAGCGGCGCCGAGCGCGGTGGTCTCACCCCGCGTGCCTGTGCCAGAGTGCGCAGGCGGGACGCACGCCATGGGGGGACGATCATGCGGCACTTGCCCGGTCTGTTGGCCATCGCGCTGGGGCTTGGCCTCGGTGGCTGCTTCGACGCGTCGGATGTGAGCACCGACGGCGGCGCGGCCGACGCGGCGACCGATGGGGCCGTCGCGCTCGATCTCGGTGAGCTGGAGGCGGGTCTGCCGGGCGACGTCGGGCCCGATCCGGATGGCGCGGTGGACCTGGATCTGGCGCCGCCGGACGGGGCACTGCCGGACGGGACACTGCCGGACGGGACACTGCCGGACGGGACACTGCCGGACGGGGCTGCGCCAGATACGGCCCTGCCCGACGCCGCCGAGCCCGACGCGCGCCCGCCCGACATGCGGCCGCCGTTCCCCGACGCCGGGCCGCCGCCCGAGTGCCCCACGCTGCCGCTCGACGACGCCGTGACGACCCTCGGCCCGTGCATCGCCTGCCGCGCGCCGGGCGCCTTGCCCGCGGGCTTCGCCGGCTGGACCGTGGTGCACGTCGATCCGAACGCCGCGCCCGACGGCGACGGCAGCCTCGCCCGGCCGCTGACGTCGCTGGTCGATGCCGCCGCAAACGCAGAGCCGCGCACGGCCTTCGCCCTCGCGCCGGGGGATCACGTCGGCCCGGTCACGCTCGGCGTCGAGGCGGCGCTGATCGGCACCTGCCCGGATGAAGTCCGCATCACCGCCGACGGCCCGCAGGCCGTGCACGTCACCGGCGCCCGCGCGGTGATCGACGGGGTGAGCGTCGACGGCGGGCAGGCGGCGGTGCGTATCGACGGGGCGGCGACGGTCGAGATCCGCCACAGCGTCGTGCAGGGCGGCGCGGTGGGCATCAGCGCCCGCGACACCGCGACGCTCAGCGTCGCCGACAGCCGCATCGACGGGGCGGCCGAGGCGCAGATGCAGGTCGAAGACAGCGGCCTCGCGCTGCGCCGGACCCGCGTCGGCCCGGGGCCGGGAGCGGGCATTGTCGGGCTGGCCGAGCGCCCGCTCGACAGCTGCGACGACAGCGGCCCGCTGTGCCCCTATCGCCAGGGCATCTTCGTGGTCGACAGCCACGTCGCCGGGGTGAACGACGTGGGAATCGAGACCCGCAGCGGGCGGCTGCACGTGCGGCGCAGCCTGATCGAAGACATCGACCTGGGCGCGCTCGGCGAGCCGGTGGGCATCCGCGGTCGGCAGGGCTTCGTGGTCGTCGAAGAGGTCACGCTGCGCCGGGTCGCGGCGACGGCGGTGGACGACGCGCTCGGGCTCGGCGTCGAGCTGCTCAGCAGCCGGGGGCATATCGGCCGGGTCAGCGTGACCGAGTGCGGGCGCGGCGGCGTGCGGGTGGCGCGGCTCGCGGCGCGGGAGCTGGTGCGGTTCGCCGACGGCGGCTTCGTGCCCGGCTCGATCCGGTTCCCCGGCGAGGCGTGGTTCCCCGGCGAGGCGTGGTCGCCGCTGCCCGACGCGTTCGAAGGCGACGGCTTCGAGCCGGGCGCGGACTGGTTCCCCGGCGAGGCCTGGGCGCCGCAGCCCGCCGCGCTGCCCTATCAGCTGCGGCCCGAGACCGAGGCCGCCTTCCAGTCGCCCGAGCTGGCGCTGTTCACCTGGGCCCGGGCGGCGCTCGACGATGTGCAGGTGCAGGGGCACGCCGGGTTCGGCGTCGACCTCAGCGGTCACGCGGTGCGGGTATCGGGCGGGCGGATCAGCGAGATCGCCGGCGGCCCGGCGCTGGCGGTGACCCGACGCTCGGCGCTGCCGGTGGACGGGCCCGGCGGGGACGTGGTCGCGCTGTCGGAGCTTCTCGCGCTCGAGATCGGCGATACGCCGGGCGCCGGCATCGAGGTGGGCGACGTGGCGCTGGTGTGCGGGGTCGGCGGTGATCCGGGCGCGCCGTGCAGCGTGCCGCCGCTCGACGGGCCGGCGCCGCGTGGCATCGAGCCGCCGCAGGCGGTCGACCTGGGGCATCACCTGCGCGCCGAGGGGCTGCGCATCGAAGAGACCGGCGGCATCGGCATCGCGGCGATCAACTCGGCGCTGACGGTCTCGGGCAGCCGGCTGCGCGGGGTGCAGGGCGTCGGCATCTGGAGCTATGGCAGCGGGCTGACCCTGCGCGGCAATCAGATCGAGGATGTGCGCTTCCATAACCTGCTCGGTCGCTTCGCGGCGATCGACGTGGCCGATGGGGTGATCGTCGAGCCCGGCCGCTGGGCGGTCTCGCAGCGGGCCCAGCTGCGCGACAATACGATCGTCGGCGCCCGCCGCATCGGCGTCCTGGTCGCCAACGACGTCATCGACCTCGATCTGACCCTGCGGCTCGGCGAGGCGGTCATGGCCGAGAACGGGGTCGACATCGTCGCGCTCGGTCCGCTGCCCGAGCGCTTTCAGGGGGACGAGAACGTCGAGGTGGCCGAGGGTGATCAGCGGCGCTTCCCGCCGCCTCGACCGTCGGATCCCGAGCCGCAGTAGGCCGCGGACCGGCGGGCCTTGGAGTCAGGCCAGCGCCCGCACCACCCGGAAGCCGAAGTGGTGGGTCACGTAGTCGACGTAGTTGCTGCGCCGGGTGCCCGCCCGGCACCACAGCGGCGGCGAGACGAAGGAGCCGCCGCGCTGGATGGCCTGCTGCGCCTGATCGCCCTCGGCGGGCAGCAGCGTCGCGGTCCACTCGGCGACCAGCCCGGCCATGTCGTAGACCCCGAAGGGCGAGCAGTCGTGGGGGTGGCTGCCCACCGGCACCGGCATCGGGCGCCCGCGGGCGGTGTCGGCCATGCGGCACAGGGTCTCGTCGAAGCCGTTGCCCCAGGGGAAGATGCGCCCGTCGGCGCCGCGGGCGGCGAGCTCCCACTCCAGCTCGGTGGGCAGGCGGTGCTCGACGCCTTCGGCGGCGGTGCGCCAGCGGCAGTAGGCCACCGCGTCGTGCCAGTTGAGCATCAGCGCCGGCCAGCGCGGGTCCCAGGCGTCGCCGTCGTCGTCCTTGCCGGGCACCGCGAAGCGGCGGGTCTGCGGGTCGTAATCGAGGTAGAGCCGTGAGCCGTCCATGCTGCGCGGGGCGTGCCGGCGGGCGCGGTCGGGGTCGTCGGCGGCCATGGCGTCGAGGAAGCGCACGTACTCGGCCAGGGTGATCGGGTGGCGGCCGATGAGGAAGCCGTCGGTGCTCACCGTCTGCCCGTCGAGGCCGCGCGGCGCGTCGACGTCGCCGCCGATGCGGTAGCGGCCGGCGGCGATGTAGACGAAGGCTTCGTCGCCAGCGAAGCGGGCCGGCGCGTCGACCCGGAAGCGCTTGTCGCAGTTGCCCTCGACGGTGAACGGCAGCCGCACGGGCAGGGCGCCGGGCGCGACGACGTGGGCCACGTAGCTGCCCACCGCCAGGGTCCGGGCGCAGCGCTCGGCCTCGGGCGGGCCGATGGCGGCGGCGACGAAGATCGGCCCGAAGCCTGTCTCGCGGTCGACGCGGATGCGCGCGCCGGGGGCCTCGATGTGGACGCGGCCCTCGGTGGCGAGGCGGTCGCGATAGGCCCCGGTATCGTATTGCTGCACCCGCGCCCGGAAGAAGAGCGCGGTGGCCTCGTCGCGCCGCCGGCGGGCCTCCTCGGCGCGCAGCCAGTACATCTCGGCCAGCAGGGCGCCGGCGCCGGCGGTCTCGTGCTCTTCGTGGGACGCCTGGGCCTCGCGCAGCGCGCGGGCGGCGAGCGCCTCGGCTTCGAGGGTGCGCTCGACGAGCCGCTGCTCGGCGGCCCATGTGGCCCGGCGCTGGTCGGCGTCGTGGGTGCGGGCCGCGGCGGCGCGCTGCTCGGCGAGGCGGCTGCGGGCGGCGGTCAGCGCGCGGCGCACGGTGCCGTGCTCGGCCCATGTGGCGTGGGCCCGCTGCAGCATCTCGGCGGCGCGGGCCACCCGTCGGCGGTGGGCCTCGACCCCCTCGATGAAGGTGGACAGGTGGTCGGCCATCTCCCGCGCGGTCAGCGTGCGGCGGTCGACGTCGCGCACCAGCGCCCGCTCGATCAGCGCGGCGATGGGCTCGGGCACCCCGGCGGCGCGCGCGTCGGGCAGCGGGCCCTCCATGACCCGGTACATGGTCGCCACCGGGCTGTCGGCGGCGAACGGCTTCTCGAAGGTGGTCAGCTCGTAGAGCATCACCCCGAGGCTCCAGATGTCGGTCGCCCGGCCGTAGCGCCCCGCCTCGCCGCGCACCTGCTCGGGTGACATGTAGTTCGGCGTGCCGATGGGCACCCCCGGGCGGGTGTAGCTGTCGCCGGTGTCGCCGGCCTCGTCGACCAGCTGCGCCAGGCCCCAGTCGGCCACGTAGACCTCGCCATAGGCCCCGAGCATCACGTTCGACGGCTTGAGGTCGCGGTGGATGACGTCGCGGTCGTGGGCGAAGGCCACCGTGAGGCAGATGCGGTTGAACAGCGGCAGCAGGCGGGCGAGGGGATAGGCCGCCCGGGCCTCGGCGTCGGCGCGCAGGGTCTTGAGCAGGTCGCCCAGGGTGCGCCCCGAGATGAGCTGCATCGAGTAGCAGTGCGCCCCGTCGGCGGTGGTGCCCAGGTCGTAGACCGGGATGATGCCCGGGTGGCCGAGGCGGGCGGTGAGCCGGGCCTCGTGGCCGAAGCGGGCCCAGGCGCTGGCGTCGCGGGCGAACTTGGGCCGCAGGCGCTTGAGGGCCACGTCGCGGTCGAGCAGCGTATCGCGGGCGCGCCAGACCTCGCCCATGCCGCCGCGGCCCAGCACGTCGAGCGGGATGTAGCGCTCGGCGGCGGTCGGCGCGGCGGCGGTCGCCGTGTCGGGCAGGGCGTCGGGCAGCGGCACGGTGCGCGGGCGGGCGAGCTCGGACGCGCCGACGAGCGTCTCGGGCAGGTCGAAGGCGGTCTCGTCCTCGGCGATCGACGCGGGGTCGATCAGCGCGCGCAGCCGGCTCAGGCGCGCGGCGACGACGCCGACCGGGCCCGGGGCGAGCAGGGCGTCGATCAAGGCCGGGGTCAGCCGGCCATCTCGGGCGAGCGCGGCGAGCTGCGCGGTCGGATCGGACTGGGACATCGACGGCTCCGGGTGGGCACGGCGATACAATCAGGCGCCCGGGGCGCCGTCAACGGGCGTCGTGTACGGGCCCCCGAGAACCCCGTCAGCGGCCGACCGCCCTGATGCCGCCCAGGCTCTTGGGGAACCGCTGGCGCAGCTGCAGCAGCGCGTTGCGCGCCGCCCGCCGATGCACCTTCTTGCGGGTCAGGTCGATGAGCACCAGCTCGGCGTCGGGGCCGCCGACCCGCCCCAGGCGATCGGCGGCGCGGTGCACGACCTGCGCGTCGGCATGCTTCAAGAGCAGACCGAGCGCGGCCTCGGCCCGCGGGCCGGTGGCGGTCTGCAGCCAGTCGAGCAGCCCCAGCCCCACCCGCGGGTCGGGGTCGGCGGCGGCGCGCATCAGGTTGGCCTCGGCGAGCGGCAGGCAGCGCTGGCCCAGCGCGGTGAGCACGCTGCCCCGCACCCCGCCTTCGGGGTGGTCGAGCAGCAGATGCAGCCGGTCACCCAGGCCGTCGAGCGGCCACAGCTCGATGAGCGCCTCGACCGCCCGGGCCCGCACGCCGACGTCGGTATGGGCCAGCAGCTCGACCAGGGTGTCTTCGTGGCCGGTCACCTCGGCGGCCATCACCCGGCGCCAGGGGTCGGCGTCGGCCAGCAGCCGGCCTTGCACGTCGGCCATCGTGCCGCTGCCCATCGAGTGGGCGCGCAGGCTGCGCAGCGCGTTGGCCGCCACCGCCGGCGGCTCGCCGGGATCGGACAGCCGGGCGAGGCGCGCGTCGAGGGCGTCGGGGCGATAGACGCAGCGCGCGGCGTGCTCGGCGAGGTGGCGGATCAGCCCGGCGATGACCGACGCCCGGCCCGTGCGCGGGGCGTAGGCCAGCGAGAAGAACAGGCGGCCGTCCGACAGGGTGACGTCCCGCGACTCGACCAGCGCCCGCCAGGCGCTGCGGGCCTCGGCGTCGAGCAGCGCGACCCGCGGCTCGAGCGGGCCGTGCACCGCGATCCGGGCGTCGAAGTCCGGGTCCCCGGTGGGCCAGAAGCGGCGGGCGGTGCTGCGCCGCTGCAGGGTCAGGCCGGCGCGGGTCTCGCCGTCGCCGGGCACCGCCGTGAGCCATACGCGCTCGAGGCCGTAGTCGTCGGCGCCCAGCTCGGCGGTGAAGCGGCGGCCGGCGTGGGTGAAGGTCGCGCTGATCGTCTCGCCGCCGCTCGGATCGCCGCCCAGCCGACGCAGGGCGCGGATCCAGCCGGCGCGGCGGCGGCGCACGAAGACGCGGTCGTGATCGAAGACGATGAAGCCGAAGAGCGCGACGCCGGTGAGCGCCAGCGCGATGACCACGCCGGTCTCGGTGTGCTCGGGCGGCAGGGCCGGCATCACCACGAAGCCGAGCAGCGGCCAGGCCACCAGCAAGCCGGCGACGATGTAGAGCAGGCGCCGGGTCGTCGCCGCCGCCGAGTGCACCGGCGGGTCGATGTCGACCGGCTCGGGGGCGCCGGGCGGGGTCAGCTCGCGGGGCACGATCACCGACGCGACGGGCAGGGCGTCGGTCGACAGCAGCGTGCGCGCGGGATCGGGCGATGACTGACTCACCCGTCGACGATGCGCCCGATCCGGCCGAGCGGGCAAGGGGTCAGCGCGGATGAGTCGCTGACTCTCCGGTCGGGGCGGTCGGGCGGCCGAAGACGTACATGCCCACCGCCCGGCCGTCGGCGCCTTCGGCGGGGCCCACCTCCCAGGCGTAGTCGTCGGTCTCGAGCCCGGCGAGCAGCGCGCGCATGTCGGGCTCGTGGTAGATGCGGATGCCCGAGACCTGGCCGTCCCAGGCGTAGAGCAGCGGGATGATCGGGATGAGGTAGGTGAAGACGAGCTGCTGCCATGTCATCGGCCGCACGAGCGGGGTGAAGAGCAGGCACGACAGCGCGGTGAGCGGCAGCGAGATGGGCAGGGTCAGCCACCACAAGAGCCGCGGGATGCGGGTCTTGGAGGCCTCGTAGATGAAGAGCGGCTGCCGGGTCGCGACCGCCGAGGCCACGATGCGCCGGGCGACGTCTTCGGGCATGTGGTGGAAGCAGTTGATCATCGTCTTGAGGCCCGGCGGCGCGTCGCCGATGTCGGTGGCGTCGACGGGCTCGGGGTGGTAGCGCAGGCCGGCGACCTGCCGATCGGCGAAGTGCTGCACCATCGCCGGGTTGGGGTAGAGGTCGCTCAGCGTGAGGTCGGCGGCGATGCCCTCGGCCCGCAGCGAATCGAGCACCGCGGGCATCGAGCCGCCCGAGCCCGATCCCATGTCGACGATGTGGGTCTCGCCGGTCTCGGCGAGGGCCTGCTTCACCCGGTGGGCGACGACCCGCTCGCCGCCGATGGCCCGCATGAAGACGACGATGACGTTGGTGCCGGCGGTGCGCAGCCAGCGCGGGCACCACGGCTGGTCTTCGATCTCGATGAGGTGCAGGCGGTGCATGGGCAGTCTCCGGTGTGTCGTGCCGCGCTGTGACGCCCACTCTACCGCATCGGCGCTCAGCCGACCCGCTCGAGCACGGCGCCCGCGCCGAGGCCGCCGGCGGCGCAGATGCCGAGCGCCGCGGTCTCTTTGTCGGCGAGCACCAGCTCGTTGACCATGGTGGTGACCATGCGCGCGCCCGTCGCGCCGAAGGGGTGGCCCAGCGCGACCGAGCCGCCGTGCACGTTGAGCTTGGCGTCGTCCAGCTCGCCGAGGCCCCGGTCGCGGCCGAGGCGCGCCTTGGCGAAGGCGTCGGACGACATCATCTTGAGCACGCACAGCACCTGGGCGGCGAAGGCCTCGTGCAGATCGACGAGATCGACGTCGGCGAAGCTGCTCATGCCCGCCTTCTGCATCGCGAGCGGCATGGCGATGGCCGGGCCCATCAGCAGCTGGTCGGCGGGGTCGACGCCGACGTACTTCCACGAGCGGAACGCGGCCTTGGGCGCGTAACCCAGCGCCTTGGCCTTCTCTTCGCTCATCAGCAGCACCGCCGCGGCGCCGTCGGTCAGCGGGCTCGAGTTGCCGGCGGTCAGCGTGCCGTCCTTGGCGAAGACCGGCCGCAGCTTGCTCAGCTTGTCGGCGCCGGTATCGGGCCGCACGAGGGTGTCGGCGTAGACCTCGCCCACCGCGGTCACCTCGTCGTCGAAGCGCCCCGACTGCATCGCGGCGGCCGCGCGGTGGTGGCTGCGGGCGGCGAAGGCGTCCTGGGACTGCCGGCTGATCTCGTTGCGCACCGCCATGCGCTCGGCGGCCTCGCCCATCACCTCGCCGGTGGTGCGCTCGGCGATGCGCGGGATGGTCGGCAGGATGTCGGTGAACGGCGCGAGCTTCATCGCCGCCGAGAGCATGTCACCGGGGCTCGACTTGCCGCCCATCATCACCGGGCCCAGCGCGCGCACGACCTTCTGCGGCACCTTGAGCTCGGCGTTGCTCGTCGAGTCGCCGCCGCCGGCGATGGCCACGTCGTACTCGCCGCGCTCGATGGCGGCGGCGGCCAGGGTCACCGCCTGCAGCCCGGTGGCGCAGGCCCGGGTGCAGGTCATCGCCTCGACGCTCGCCGGCAGGCCCAGGTCGAGGGCGATCTCGCGGCCGACGTTGGGCGCCGCCGACGGCAGGATGACCCCGCCCCAGACGATCGCGTCCAGCTCGGTGCGCGAGACGTCGTAGCGGTCGATGAGCGCCCCGGTGGCGGCCACGCCGAGGTCGATCGCGTCGAGGGCGAGGAACTGCTTGAAGGCTTTGACGAACGGGGTGCGCACGCCCCCCACGATCACGGCTCGGCGGCCCATGGACTCCTCCTTGACGCGCTGCGTCGATACGGTGCCCCAGGGGCTTAGCACGGGCGCGTCGGCCCTGTCATCACCGGTCTGAACCGCGGTTCATTTTCGGGGGCGCCGCGGGCCGGCGGCGGGGCGGGATCGGCCGCGCGGGTGATGGTTGGGGCGAAATGCCTCGCCGCGGGGCGTCGAATGGGCCCGAGGATCGCCCGAAACCGCCGTATAGCCGGTGCGCAGCCCCGAAACGGGCACGTGGCATGGCCATTGCTCGTACGGGAGCCGACACCAGACCGGAGACCCCCGACGTGAGCCCCATGCCGCCCCGCAGCCTGTCCGACCAGATCGGCACCTCCATCGACGCCGCCGCCGCCTTGATGCGCAGCGAGATCCGGCTGGCCCGGGCCGAGATGCGTCAGGGTCTGCGCGAGGCGCGGCGCGGCATCGTCGGCGTCGTGATCGGCGTGCTGCTGCTGCTCGTCGGCCTGCTCGCCGCGGCGGGCGCCGCGATCGCCGGCCTGAGCCTGATCTGGCCGGTCTGGATGGCCGCCGCGGTCGTCGCCGGCGGCGCGCTGCTGATCGGCGGCGCGCTCGTCGCGCTCGGCAGCGCGCGCATCGGCCGGATCACCCCCGAGCAGACGCTGCGCGAGGCGCGGGCCACGATCGATGCGTTCGATCCCCGCCGCCCGTCGAACCGATACACCAGCCCCCAGGAGCACCCATGACATCGCCCACTTCCGAAGCCGCCCACGCCGTGCACGAGGCCCGCGCCCGCCTGCGCGCCTCGCTCGACGCGCTGAGCGATCACCTCTCGCCGGGCGGCGCGCTCGATCTGGCGCGGTCGATCATCGAAGACCAGGAGGCGCGGCAGAGCGCCGCCGACTTCGTCAAGCGCAACCCGGTGCCCACGGCGCTGGCGGCCACCGGCCTGGCGTGGATGGGCTACAAGCTGCTCAGCGGCGATCGTGACCTGGCCGATCCGGCGCGCGATCCGGGGCTGACCGAGGTGGAGGGGCGCCCCGTCGTGCCGCGGCGTCCGGCGGCGTCGGCCCGGGCGACCGCGCCGGTGGCTCCGGTGGGCGCGCCCGAGCCGGTGCCCGGCCGGCAGGATGTGCCGCGTACGCCCGATCCGACGCTGGCCGGTCCGACGTCGGCCGGTCCGACGCTGGCCGGCCCGACGCTGCCCCATCCGACGCAGACGGGCGCGCCGGCGGTGGAGTCGTCGGGCGCCGATCGGGCGCTGGCCAAGGCCCGCGGCGTGCGGCGCACGTTCGCGCGCCACCCGCTGCTCTACGGGGTCGTGGGGCTCTTGACCGGCGCGGTGGTCGGCGTGATCGCCGCCCTGCGCGGCGGTCGCGACGACGCGGTCGAGGGTCCGGCCGACCCGCACGCAGCGCCCGAGGTGCCGATGCGCGGGGTCGCCGCCGATGAGCAGCGCGCGCCGGGCAACGGGGTCTACCGTCGCCCGCCGGCGCCCGATGACCTGCACGCCCACGCCAACTGACGTCGATGCCCGAGCACAAACCCCTGCGCTCGCGGGCGCCGTCGATCTCCACCGACCACCTGATCCGGGTGCAGACCACCTGTCTGCTCGTGATCGCCGGGGGCATCGCCGCCGCGGCGCTCTATCTGCTGCAGCCGGTGATGATCCCGCTGGCGCTGGCGCTCGTCACCGCCTACGCCCTCGCGCCGGGGGTCGACTTCCTCACCGATCGCTGCCACATTCCGCGCATGTTCAGCGTCATGCTGGCCCTGGCGGTCGTCGCCGGGTTCTTCGGCGGCATCGGCTACTTCGTCGGCGACTCCATCGACGCGGTGGTCGACAGCAGCGACGCCTACGAGCAGGCGCTGATCGGCCTCGGCCGCGACCTGGGCATCCCGCTCCAGTCGGGCGATCTGGCCATCGACCAGTCGGCGCTGACCGGCAGCGGGTGGAAGGTCGAGCTGTGGCGCTATGCCGCCGACGCGCCCATCGGGCAGTGGGCCGGCAGCCTCGCCGACGGGCTCTTCGGCATGGTCACCACCCTGGGGCTGGTCATCGTCTTCGCGCTCTTCATGCTCGTCAACGACGCCGAGCCGCGCTTCCACTCGCTGCGCGCCCGCGTCGCCCGGCGGGTCAAGCGCTACCTGGCGGTGAAGTTTTTGCTGTCGCTGGTGACCGGCGTGCTCGTCGGCGTCTCGCTGGCGGTGATCGGCATCGACCTCGCCTTCCTCGTCGGCGTGCTGACCTTCGCGCTGAACTTCATCCCCAACGTGGGGCCGCTCATCGCCATCGCGCTGCCGCTGCCGCTGGCCTTCCTGGCCGACGATCCGGGTCAGACGCTGCTGCTGGTGCTGCTGATCCCGGGGCTGGTGCAGTTCCTCATCGGCAACATCATCGAGCCGCGCTATCTGGGCCACGAGCTGCGCCTGCACCCGGTCAGCGTGCTGGCGGCGCTGGTCTTCTGGGGCATGCTGTGGGGGGTGCCCGGCCTGCTGCTGGCGGTGCCGCTGACCACGGCGGTGCACATCGCGGCCGGCGAGACCGAGCTGACCCGGCCGATCGCCGATCTGCTCTCGGGGCGTTTTCTGCACCCCGACCGGCCCGAGCCGCCGCCGACGATGCCGCCGCAGCCGGCCATCGAGCCGCGCAAGCGGGTCGCCGAGACCGGCTGACAGGCCTCAGGCGCCGATGAACATGCCGCCGCAGGCCCGGAAGACCTCGCCGGTGAGGCCCGCCGAGCCGGGCGTCGACAGGAAGGTGATCAGCTCGGCGACGTCGACCGGCAGCCCGCCCTGGCCCAGCGCCGACATGCGCCGACCGGCCTCGCGGGTCACCGCGGGGATCGCCGCGGTCAATCGGGTCTCGATGAAGCCGGGGGCCACCGCGTTGAGGGTGATGCCGCGCTTCGACAGGCTCGGCGCCAGCGTGCGCACATAGCCCACCAGCCCGGCCTTGCTCGCCGCGTAGTTGGTCTGGCCCACGTTGCCGGCGAGCCCGGCGACGCTCGAGAGGCAGACGATGCGGCCCTCGTCGCGCAGCACGTCGTCGACCAGCGCCCCGTTGATGCGGGTGACCGCGCCCAGGTTGACGTCGACCGCCTGGTCCCACCACTCGGGCTTCATGCGGGCGAGCGTCTTGTCGCGGGTGATGCCGGCGTTGTGGATGACGATGTCGACCCCGCCGAGCTGCTCGAGCAGCGCCTGCTTGATGCGTGCCGGCGCGTCGTCGCCGGTGATGTCGACCATCAGCGGGCGCCCGCCCACCTTCTGCGCGATCTTGCCGCACAGCTCCTCGTCCCCCGGCCGATCGAGGCAGACCACCGTGGCGCCTTCGCCGGCGAGCACCTCGGCCGTCGCCGCGCCGATGCCGCGGGCCGCGCCGGTGACGAGGGCCACCTTGCCGTCGAGCGGCTTGACCCACTGCGGCTCGATCTTCGAGCGCAGCGAGGCGCCGAGTTGGAAGGGCTGGCCGGTGATGAACGCCGAGCGCTCCGACAAGAGGAAGCGCAGCACGCCGGGCAGGTACTTCTCGGCGCGGCCGCCGACGAAGACGGCGTTGGCGGTGGCGCCCTTACGCCCGATCTCGCGGGCGACGCTGCGGATGAAGCCGTCCACCGCCGCCCGGGCCGCCGCCTCGAGGGGGTCCTTGGCCTTGTCGGCGGGGCGGGCGATCACGATCACCCGGCCGCAGGCCCGCAGGCGGGGCAGCCAGGCGTTGAAGAAGTCGTACAGCCCGCGCAGGTCTTCGGGGGTCTTGAAGTTCGAGGCGTCGAAGACGAGCCCGTGGGCCTTGAAGCCATCGGGCGCGTCGGCGTGCAGCGTCGCCGGCCGGCCATAGGCCTCGGCCGCCGCCTGCCAGTCGGACGGGATCTCCGCCGGGCCCACCAGGTGCGGATCGGCGCCGGCCTCGGCCAGCGTCGTCGCCAGCACGCCGTCGACCACGCCGTCGCCGGCCGAGTGTACGACGACCGCGCGGCTCTCGAGCGGGCGGGCGACCCGCGGGCCGGCCGGGCGGGCCAGCTTCTGCGGGGTGGGGATGGGCAGGCCGAGCTGCTTGACCGCCTGCTTGAACCAGGGGTTGGCGCTCAGATCGACGAGCAGATCACTCATGGGGAGGCTCCGCGGTGAGGGGGGTGAAGGATCCGGTGAGGTAGGCCGGCGCGCCGGGCGCCGGGCCCACGAAGAAGTCGGTGCCGTGCACGAAGACGCCCACCTTCGCCGGCAGCTTGAGCGGCCGGGTGAAGCGCACCTCGAAGCTCTGCGGCCAGTGGATGTCGCCGGCCCACAGCCCGCGGCGCAGGCGCTCGATCGCGAGGGCCATGGTGCCGAAGCCGTGCAGGATGGTGCGCCCGAAGCCCGCCGCGACGGCGTAGGGCTTGAGCCAGTGGATCGGGTTGAAGTCGCCGGTGAGGCAGGCGAAGGCCATGCCGTCGTCGGGGGTCAGCCGGCGCGTGCCCAGCGGCCGCGCGTCGGGGTGCACCAGCGGCCGGGCCTTCCTGGGCCGCTTGCTCTTGCCGCTGGTGTCGCTCTTGTCGCCCTTGCCGCCGCCCAGCGGGATGAAGGCGTACATCTGTGCCTCGAGCGCCACGGTGCCGTCGGGCAGCGCCGTCGTCAGCCGCTGGGTCAAGATGGCGCGCTTGCCGTTGTCGTCGATGTCGGTCAACTGCGCCGAGACGTGCAGCGGCGAGTCCATCGGGATCGGCGCCTTGAGGTCGAGCCGGCACCCGCCGTTGAGCACCTTGGCGATGGGATAGCTGATGCCTTCGAGCGTGCGCCCCTGCAGCGGGAAGCACCACTGCGGGAAGAGGTGATGCGGCACGTTGCGCTTCCACATCGCGGGGTCGCCGCCGGCCCAGCGCACGTAGTCCCGCACCATCTGCCGATCGCGCGGCGGCAGGACGGCGGTCGCCTCGGGGCCGGGCAGCTCACGCAGCGGCGGCGGGCCGATGCCCAGCTTCTGCGCCGCCGCGGCCCAGGCGACGCGCCCCAGGCCGGCGATCACCGGGCCCTGATGGCGGATATGACCGTAAGGCGCGCCCATGTCGACCTCCTGCTCGCCGGAGCGAGCGTACAGCTGCACGCGGCGGCATAGCGCGTCTGACGCGCCGCGTCAACGAGTCCGCGGCGTGAGGTCGCCGCCGACATGCGCGCCCCGACCGGCCGCCGCGGCGACTTTGCCGCCGCCTCTCGCCGCCCGACCACCGCCGCCGCTGACTCTGCCGGCGTATTCTGCGCCCCGACCACCGCCTGCGGCGACTTTGCCGGCGTCATACGCGCCTCGACCACCACCCTCGGCGACTTTGCCGCCGTCATCCGCGCCTCGACCACCGCCCGCGGCGACTTTGCCGCCCACATCCGCGCCATGACCGCCGCTCTCGGCGACCTCGCCGCCGACGAACGCGGGTGCACCACCCCGGGTCGGGCAACTCGCCCGCGATATCCGCGCCATGCCCGCAGTCCGCGGCGACCTCGCCGCCGACGAACGCGGGTGCACCGCGCCGCCTCGGGCAAGTTGCCGGCGACGTGCGCGCCCCGACCCCATCGGCCGGGCAACTTGCCGGCGACATGCGCGCCCCGACCACCCCCGCCGGGGCAAGTCGCCGGCGACATGCGCGCCCCGACCACCCCCGCCGGGGCAAGTCGCCGGCGACATGCGCGCCCCCACCTCATCGCCCGGGCAAGTCGCCGGCGACATCCGCGCCCCGACCGGCACCGCTCGGGCAAGTCGCCGCCGACATGCGTGCCCTCACCCCATCGCCCGGACAAGCCCCGGCGATGACCCGGTCACCTGCCTCATGTCCGGGGCAAGCGAACGCCGCGCGCCCGCTCGGGACCATTCTCCGCCGGCACGCTCGGCGCCCGGCGGTCAAGGCAGCGCGTAGGCCGGATCCCAGCGCCAGTCGCTGTCGAAGAAGCCCGCCGCCCGGCCGCCGCGCTCGCTGTAGACGAAGTAGTCGGGCAGCCCGCCGCGCGAGCTGAACGGCACCAGCCGCGAGAGCAGGTGCTCCTCGCCTTCGGCGGCGACGAGCACGCCCACAGGGGCGCGATCGTCCCGCTGCACCATCACCATCACGGTCTCGGGCAGGTGGGCGCCGTCGACGGTCACACCGCCAGCGTCCCACTCGATCGGTACGCCGGCGAAGCCCATCACCGCGTCGGCCGCCGTGCCCATGCGGATCATGTGATAGCCGGCGCCGCGCGCCTCGGCGAGGCGGCTCTCGGGCAGACCGCAGGCGTGGCCGTTGCCGACGATCTGCCAGTACGAGGCCCAAAAACCGGCGACCCGGCGCCACGCGGCGGCCCGATCGGCCTCGTCGTCGGGCGTGATGAAGCAGAACGGTCGGCGGAAGGCCTGGCTGAACGGCCCGTAGATCTCGGCGGTCTTGCGGCCGGCCTCGCCGAAGCGCAGCGGCTCGTCGGTCACCGCGGTCGCGACGCCGTCCACCTCGACGGTCTCGATACCGCGCTCGGCGAGCGCCGCGCCGTCGACGTCGAGCGCGCGCACGTTCTCGGTCGTCAGGCGCAGCGTCGCGCCGTCGCGGGCGGCGACCACCCGCACGTCCTCCAGGGGGCTGATCGCGCTGATGATGTGCACCACCGAGTGATCTGCGCTGTAGCCCGGGTTGGGCGAGCGGAAGTCGAAGTCCAGCTCATGGGGATCGAGCCGGCGGTTCTGCATCGTCTCGAACATCTCCGGCCAGTCCACGCAGTCGGTCGCCGGCCCGATGCCCGCGCTCCACCAGTGCCCGGCGCCCGGCTGCTCGTGGTAGGCGATGTCGTCGGTGATCGCGCCCACCAGCTCGAACATCGTGCGCCCCTCGCGCACCGGCACGTTGTTGTCCGCGCCGCCGTGGATGATGTAGACCGCCCGCCGCGCCAGGTTCGAGATGTAGTCCAGCGTGCGGCTGTGGGCCCGCGGCCGCCCGAAGAGGCCGTCGGGGATCTCCTCGCCCTGATACGTCTCGAACGAGGCCCAGCCGGCGCTCGGCCCGATGAGCGCGAAGCGGCCCGGCGTGGTGACCCCCAGATGCCAGCTGCCGTGGCCGCCCATCGAGTGCCCCGTCAGCCAGGTCTGCGTCGGATCGGTGCCGAAGCGCGCCTGGGCGTCGTCGAGGGTCGCCAGCCCGTTGAACCGGCCCCACTCCTCCCAGTCGAAGCCGAAGCGGCGGCGGTTGGTCGGCGCGATGATGTAGGCCCAGTCCTTGGCGGCGTAGGCCCGCGCCTGTCCGATGGCCTCGACGCCGGCGCCGTGCAACGACAGCACCAGCCCGTACTCGCCGTCGGGCTCGACGACCGGCGGCGGGTTGACGCCGTAGTACTGCACCGATCCGTCGACGGGCGAGACGAACGTCTGGCGATACGGCCCCTCGGCGGGGCGGGTGGTCAGGGTGACCGTGCGTCGATAGTCATGGGCCAGATCGGGCGAGCCGATCTCCAGCGTCAGCGGGATCTCGACCTCGGCCTCGGCCCAGGCGGCCTTGGGCACCAGCCGGAAGCCGAGCTGGGTCGACGCGCCCGGCGGCAAGCCGGCGTGGGTCACCGCCGAGGCCTGCCAGTGTTCGCTCTCGACCACCCGCGCCTCGACCGCGCCCACCGTCCAGCCGCGGGTCTCGATCACCGGCAGGCCCAGCCAGTGGGCCTCGGCGTCGCCCACCCGCAGGTCGGGCAAGGTCATGTCCGCCGGGTTGAAGACGATCTGGTCGGGCGTGGTGTACAGCCGCAGCCGCGGCGCGCCCCGCTGGGGGAAGGCCTCGACCGCGACGATCAGCTCTTCGGCGCCCGGCTCGGGCAGCAGCGGCACCAGCGAAGTGCCGTGCCCGTAGACGTCGCCCGGCTGCAGCGAGCGGGCGGTGTAGACCCGCCGCGCGCGGTCGGCGGTGATGAGCACCCCGTGCCCCGGCGGCACCGGCACCCGGCCGACCACGTAGCCGTCGGTTATGCCGAAGGGATCAACCGTGCCGTCTTCGGTCGAGCCGACCCGGAACCAGCGGACGCCATCTGGCGCCTCGCCCTCCGCGGGCCACTCGACCTCGCCCCGCTCGTAGCGCACCTCCAGCGGATCGTCGGGCAGCGGCGGCATCGCGCGCATCCAGGTGTCGATCGCGACCGGGGTGGGCACGCCGTCGGGAGAGGGCGCGGGCCAGTCGTCGAAGGGCGGCGCCGCGTCCGGGGCCGCGTCCGGGGCCGCGTCCAGGGCTGCGTCTATGGCGGCGTCCGGCGTCGGATCGGGCGCCATGTCGGCCGCGGCGTCGGGCACAGGGGGCGCGCCCATGTCGATCGCAGGCCCCGTATCGCCCGGGATGACGACGACGGGCGGCGTGCTCGCCGGCTCGCTGTCGCACGCGGGCAGAAGCCCGAGCAGCAGAACCGGCATCAGCCATTGTCGGCGCATCATCTGTCTCCGCGGCCAGCGTAACGTCTCCCAGAGTGTCGGGATCCGAAGGCGCGGGGCAAGCGCCCACGCCGCGCGGCTGAACGCCGTGCACCCACGCCGTGCCCGCGACGACGTGCCGCATGTCTCGAATGCTGTTACTCTTCGTCCACGCCGGTTCGTTTCGGGAGGACCCATGCAGTCGCCTTTTCTGCCCCATATCGACGCGCTGGGGCCCGGTCGTCGTCTGGCCGGGGTGAGCGACGCCCTGCTCGACGACCGCCCCGATCCGACGCTGCAGCGCATCGTCGAAGAGGCGGCGAAGGCGGTGGGCGCGCCGATCGCGCTCGTCAGCCTGGTGCTCGACAACATCCAGCTCTTTCGGGCGCAGGTGGGCCTGCCCGACGATCTCGCCCGCACGCGGGCCACCGCGCGGGATGTCTCCTTCTGCCAGATGGCCGTGCGCGACGACGCGCTCTTCGAGGTCGAAGACGCCACCGCCCGGCCCGACCTGCCCCAGGCGCTGGTGCGATCCCACGGCATCCGGGCCTACCTCGGCGCGCCGATCCACCTCGACGGCCAGCCGCTCGGCAGCCTGTGCGTCATCGACGTGCGCCCGCGCACCTTCAGCGCCGAGCAACGGGCGCAGCTCGTGGGGCTCGCCGCTGAGGTCGACGCGCGGCTGGCGCGCTGGAGCGCCCGGGTCGAGGACGCGCGCCGGGCCCGGGCGATCACCGCGCCGGTGCTCGCCGACATGCGCAATCGGCTCACCGTGCTCGCCTGCGCCCGCGACGAGCTGCGCATCGTACGCGCCGAGCTGATGGCCGAGCAGCGCTTCGCCGAGTCGGGCCAGGGCGACCTGAGCGCGATCGTCGCGCTGCGGCGGCTGCGCAGCCGGACGACGCAGGTCTCCGAGGTCTTGCAGATGCTCGATCGCAGCGGCGATCGGCTGCTCGCCGACCTCGAGCAGCTCGAAGCCGTCGCCGCCCGTGGGATCGACATCGCCGGCGTCGATCGCGTCGTCGCGCTCGTCCGCGAGACCGACCGGACGAGCGCCGCGTCGATCGGCGGCGTGCGCTGGCACGTCGACGGCACCGGGCAAGACATCGCCCGCCCCGCCGCCAACGCGGCGCTGCTGCTCGGGGCGGTGATCGAGCGGGTCGTCGGCGAGGCGCCGCGCAGCTACACCGACGGCCTCGACGTCATCGTCAGCGAGCGGCCGGGTCAGATCGTCTTCCAGCTGAGCGGTCCGCCGCTGCCGAATGCGCGGGTGATGCAGGCCTGGCAGGGCCTCGTGGCGGGGCCGCTCGACACCGCCAGCGCCACGTTCGAGGTCGACGCCGACCGGGTGCAGCTCAGCCTGTCCGCCGTGCCCCGGGCGCCATCCGACTGAACCGCCGCCGGTTGCCTCTGGCGGCCGCCCGACGTACCGTGCGCCCCATGTCGACCACCCCCGCCACCGAAGCGCTGCGCCGGACCCTGCTCGACGGCCTGCGCCTCAAGCGCATCGACCGCGCCGGCTGGCTGCGGGCGGGCGTGCGGGCCCCGGAGTCGGTGGCGGCCCATACCTGGGGGCTGTGCTGGCTGATCTGCGCGCTGTGCCCGCCCGAGCTCGATCGGGGCGTCGCGCTGGCCATCGCCACGGTGCACGATCTGGCCGAGGTGCGGGTGGGCGACCTGACCCCATACGACGGCGTCGACAAGGCCGAGAAGCGGGCCCGCGAAGAGCGCGCGATCACCGCGATGCTCGCGCCGCTGCCCGGCGGCGCCGAGCTGCTCGAGCGCTGGTGGGATTACGAGCTGGGCCGCACGGCCGAGGGGCGCTGGGTCAAGGCGCTCGACAAGCTCGACATGGCGCTGCAGGCGGCGATCTACGCCGAGGCGGGTATCGACACCGCCGAGTTCGTCGACTCCGCCCTCGCGGCCCTCGACGCGCCGACGCTGCGGGCCCTGGCCGCGGGCGATCGATGAAGGCCTCGGCGCAGGTATCGTTCGCGGAGATCTGTGCCCGCCGGGGGTTGCCGCAGCCGGTCGAGATCCGGCGTCTGAGCGGTGGCTCGGCCAACCTGAACGTCGTCGCGCGCTTCGGCGACGCGACCCCGCCGGTCAAGATCACCGTCTGCCTCTACAAAGATCTGGCGGGCGCGCGGCGGGTGGCGCAGCTGCTCGACGCGCTGGCCGACGCGCCCGTCGGCCGGCTGGTCGGCCGGCCCGACGACGTGCGGCTCGAGGCCGTGCGCCTCGACGACCTGCCATTCGCCGGGGTGCGGCTCGACGGCCCGCGCCCGGTCTTGGTGACCCGCTTCACCGAGGGCACGCCGCTGGCGACCGTCGACCCGCCGACCGCGGCCGAGATCGGGCGGCTGCTGGCCCGGCTGCATCGACCCCCGCCCGCGGTCGCGCCGGCCCACGACATGGGCCCGGCCCGCCTCGCGGCGCTGGCCGGCGGCCACGACATCGACGGCGCGCCGATCGGCGACGCGGCCTTCGTCGCCTTCGTCGCCGACGCGCTGTCCGCCGCGGCCGGCGACGATGGGTTGCCGCTCGCGCTCATCCACGGCGACCTCTTCCCCGACAACCTGATCCGGCGCCCCGACGGGCGGCTGGTGGCCATCGACTTCGAAGAGGCGTGCCGCGCCCCGCGGGCCTTCGATCTGGCGATGTGCGCGGTGGGCTTCGCCGGCGCCGACGGCCCGGCGCCCGAGGCCGTCGCCGCGCTGGTGCGGGCCTACGCCGCCGAGGCGGGCCTGCTGCCCGTCGAGCGGGCGGCCCTGCCCGGGCTCTTCGTACGCGCGGCGGTGGCCGTCGCCGCGTGGCGCCGCATCGGCACGCCCGACGAGGTCGCCGATTCGGGCCGCGACTGGCGCGACATGCGGCCGCTGGTCGCGCGCGCCCGCCGCTGGACCGCCGAGGGCGTCTGGGCCCGCATCCTGGAGCCGACCGCCCGATCACCGCGCACATCGAACCGCCGAGCACCCGCACACGGAGCCGCCATGCAGCCGTCCGCCGCCGCCATCCTCGACGCCCTCGGCCTCGCCGCCGACAACCCCGGAGCCGCGCTCGGCGGTGATACCTGGCGGGGCGGGGGAGAGGCGCTGACTTCGTTCGACCCGTCCACCGGCGCGCCCATCGCGACCGTGCGCTGCGCCGACGCCGACGATCACGCGGCGGTGATGCAGGCCGCGCTGGACGCCGCCGCCGCGTGGCGCCGCGTGCCGGCCCCCCGGCGGGGCGAGGCGGTGCGGCTGGTCGGCGAGGCCCTGCGCCGGCACAAGGACGACCTCGGCCGGCTGGTGAGCCTCGAGGTGGGCAAGATCCTCGAAGAGGGCCGCGGCGAGGTGCAGGAGATGATCGACCTGGCCGACTTCGCGGTCGGTCAGAGCCGCATGCTCTACGGCCGCACGATGCACTCCGAGCGCCCCGAGCACCGGATGTACGAGCAGTACCACCCGCTGGGCGTGGTCGCCGTGATCACCGCCTTCAACTTCCCGGTGGCGGTCTGGGCGTGGAACGCGCTGATCGCGGCGGTCTGCGGCAACGCCACGATCTGGAAGCCGTCCCCCAAGGCCCCGCTGTGCGCGCTGGCCGTGCAGCGCATCTGCGACGGCGCGCTGACCGCGGGCGGCTTCCCGCCGATCTTCTTCACCCTGGTCGACGGCGACGCCGCCCGGGCCAAGGCTCTGGCCGCCGATCCGCGGGTGCCGCTGGTCTCGTTCACCGGATCGACCGCCGTCGGCAAGCAGGTGGCGCAGACCGTCGCGGGCCGCTTGGGGCGCAGCCTGCTCGAGCTGGGTGGCAACAACGCGCTGATCGTCGACGAGACTGCCGATCTCGAGCTGGCCCTGCCGGCGATCGTCTTCGGCGCGGTGGGCACCGCCGGGCAGCGCTGCACCACGACCCGCCGGCTGTTGATCCACCGCAGCCGCTACGCCGAGGTCGTCGAGAAGGTGGCCCACGCCTACGGGCAGGTGCGGGTCGGCGCGCCGCTCGATCCGCAGACGCTGCTCGGGCCGCTGATCGACGCCACCGCCGTCGCCCGCTTCGAGCAGACCGTCGCCCGGATCGAGGCCCTCGGCGGGCGGGTGCTGGCCGGCGGCGCGGCCATCGATCGGCCCGGGTTCTACGTGCAGCCGACGCTGGTCGAGGCCCGCCCCGAATGGGATGTCGTCGCCGAAGAGACCTTCGCGCCCATCGCATATGCCATGCCCTTCGATGAGATCGACGAGGCCATCGCGCTCAACAACGGGGTCGCGCAGGGGCTGTCATCGGCGCTGTTCACCGCCGATCTGCGGCGGGCCGAGCGCTTCCTGGGGTCCGAGGGCAGCGACTGCGGCATCGCCAACGTCAACATCGGCACCTCGGGGGCCGAGATTGGCGGCGCGTTCGGCGGTGAGAAAGACACCGGCGGCGGTCGGGAGGCCGGATCGGACGCCTGGAAGGCCTATATGCGCCGGCAGACGAACACCATCAACCACGGGCGCCGGCTGCCGCTGGCTCAAGGCATCAAGTTCGAACTCTGAGCTGTGGGCTGTGACTCGATGGCATTCGGAGTCATCTGGATGCCATGTTGAGTCGTCTGGATGCCATCTTGATGGTATTCCGAGTCATCGGATGCCATCCGGGCGCGCCTCAAGACCGGAAGAACCGCCGCACCGCGTCGGCCCGGCGCACGACGTCGTTGCGCCCATGCTCGATGAGAATGCGGGCGAAGCTGCCGTCGAAGAGCACATACGAGGCGAGGTCGACCTCCCAGGTGGCGTCGGCCCGGCCGGCGCGGCGCAAGAGCCACGAGGCCCCGCGCCCGATCTGGGGGATCACCTTGTGATCGCGCAGATACTGGCCCGCCACCCGGCCCAGGTCGTCGTCGGGGCGGAAGACCAGCGTATCGAGCTGGCGATAGGGCGCCCCGCGCTTCTCGGTCAGCACCCGGTCGACCCGCCGCTTCTCGTGGGGCTCGAGGCTCTCGTCGATCACGCCGACCAGCGCGTTGAAGCGGTCGAGCATCTGCAGGTCGTAGTCGATGGGATCGAGCAGCAGGGCGTTGAAGACCTTGCCGATGAGGAAGACCGGGTCGGGGTAGCCGGTCATGCCGCCGGGCGCGTCCTCCCGCAGCGGCGCGCCGGGCGGGCCTTTGTGCAGCAGCGAGACGACGACCAGCTTCTCGGCGCCGCAGCGGATCGCCGGCGCGATGGGCGTATTGAAGCGCAGCCCGCCGTCGCAGTACCAGGTGCGCCCGATGCGTCGGGCGGGGAAGACGATCGGGATCGCCGCCGACGCCAGGATGTGATCGGCGCCGATGCGGCAGTGATCGGCGATGCGCCGCGGGTCGCGCGAGGGGTTGAAGGCCACGTCGGGCGCGGTCTCGGCGAAGAGCGTCGTGCGGCCGTCGGCCACCCGCAGGGCGGCGATGATCAGCGCGTGCACCGTGCCCCGGTCGATGAGATCGTGCAGCCGATTCCAGGGCACGTTGTCCGTCACGGTGCGCTCGAGCGCGCTGGCGTCGAGCAGCGAGCGGGCCTGCGGCTCGTGGGGCTCCATGAAGCGCAGCAGGGTGCGCAGCCGCTGACGCACGCCGAAGAAGCCGAGCGGGTCGAGCTGCAGGTGCGCTTCGAGGCTCAGGCTGCTCCAGATGTCGAGCAGGCCGTCGATGGCCAGGTCGCCGCGGTCGGCGTGGGCCGCGAGGTAGGCGACGTTGATCGCGCCCACCGAGGCCCCGGTGAAGATGCGAAAGGGCGGCTCATCGTCCGGGCCGAGGCCCAGCACGTCGACCAGGCCCGCGATGACCCCCGCCTCGTACGCGCCGCGCGCGCCGCCGCCCGACAAGACCAGTCCGATCGACATGTGCGCCTCCCCGCTGCGTCGGTGATCCACGGTAGGCCGCCCGCCGGGATTTGGCACGTTCTTCCCCGCGGCGCTTCCCGATTGCGGCCCGCGCCGAAGGCCGGTAGATCGGGCCGTCGTCCGCGTCGGAGAGACCCGATGAAACCGCCCGCCGAGCCCGCGTCACCGCTCGCGCCCGCGCACCTCGATCAGCTCGCCGAGCAGCGCTGGTGCCTCGTCGACGGGTTCGCCGGGCGGGATGAAGCGCTCGCCGCCCGCGCGGCGGCCGCTTCGCTCGACCGCGCCGGCGCGCTCACACCGGCGGGCCTCGGCCGCGGCGGCGACCACCGCCTGAATCGGGCGACCAGGGGCGATCGCACCGTATGGCTCGACGATCAGCGGCCGGTCTTCGGGCGCGCCGCCGCGCGCTTCGAGCGGGTGCGTATCGCGCTCAACCGCGCGGCTTTTCTGGGCCTCGAGCGCTTCGACCTGCAGCTGGCGTTCTATCCGGGCGACGGCGCCCACTACGCGCGTCATCGGGACGCCTTCAGCGGGTCGAGCAACCGGCTCATCACCGCGATCTGGTACCTCAACCCCGACTGGCGACCGGCCCACGGCGGCCGCTTGCGGCTGTTCGTGCCCGGCGAGCCGGTGGTCGAGCCGACGCTCGATCGATTGGTGGTGTTCTTCAGCGAAGAGGTCGAGCACGCCGTCGAGCCGAGCCACGGCGACCGCTGGGCGATGACCGCCTGGATGCGGCGGCCCGATTCGACCCGACCGCTGCTGTGACGCGCCGGGCGAGCCGCGTCAGGCGCGCTGGCGACCGGTGTCGATGACCGGCGCCTCGATCATGCGCGGCGCCTCGATCGCGAGCGGGCCGGCGCTGAGTCGGTGCCGGCGCCGGCGCGCGGTATTGGCCAGCATCTCGAAGACCGGGCACGACGCCGCCCGGAACCAGTCGTGCCCGGTCGCCGGCCGGCCCAGCACGCAGTGATAGACCGGGCTCGGGCCCACCGCGCGGCCGAGCGGCGTATCTTCGAGCCGCCGCAGCGTGATCTCGATCGTCGGATCGGGCCGATCGGCCGGATGCCAGAGCAGCCGCACGTCGGAGACGCCGCGCACGCAGGGCAGCAGGCCGTCCAGCTCGTCGATATGGCATACGAGCGTCGCCGAGCGGTGGCCCTGCTGGGGGCGATGCAGGCGCCGGCGCACGCGGTGCCACGCCCGTCGGGCCGACGTAGTCGTCGTCGACGCGCGCTCGATCGGCAGCCCGGGATCGGTGAGGCGCGTCCGCCGGGCCAGCTCGACGATCGGGCCCGCCATGGCCAGCGCCGGTCGCTGCAGCGCGGGCAGCAGGGCCGGGTCGGCGTAGAGCACGAGGCGGATCGTGGGGGGCAGTCTGCGGATGGTCTTGTTCATGGTTTGAGGCTCTGCTGTTTACTGTTTGTCGGTTGGAACGGCATCACCGTCACGACAATCGAGCGCACAGCCCGATGAGGGGCCCCGTTTTTATGCATTCTTGATACGGCGCACGCCCGCGGGCGTCCGGCGTGCGGTCTGGCCCGTGGCGATCGTTGGTCGAACCGAAGCATCGCGCGGCGGCGGATGCATCGCCGCGCCGACCCTGGCATCATACCGGCCGTCATCGCCTCCGGAGCCCGCCCCATGGCCGCACCCATCGACCTCGACCGTTTCACCGTCACCGGCACCGCCCGCGAGATGGGGCGCCAGCTCGGCGAAGCGCTGCGCCCGCGGATCCGGGCGTTCATGGACGTGCGCTTCGAGTACTTCGCCCGCTATACCGCCGAGCGGGGCATGGCCTTCGCCCGCGACCGCATCATGCAGATCGGGCGGCAGAGCATGGCCATCGCCGCCGAGTGGGATCCCGCCGGCCACGACGAGCACCTGGGCATCGCCGAGGGCGCCGGCCTCGATCCGGTGGTGCTCTACACCGGCGCCAACATGACCGACATGCGCGACGTCTTCCTGCTGTCGGGCAACGTGAAGGGCGACGCCGTGCCGCCCGACGCCGAGGGCTGCACCTCGCTGCTGGTGCCGCCGGCGAAGAGCGTCGACGGCAAGGCGGTCGTCGGCCAGACCTGGGATCTCAACGCGGCCGACGTGCAATACGTCGTCGCGGTCAACCGCAAGCCGAAGGACGGCGTCGAGACGTGGTCGGTGACCTGCGCCGGCTGCCTGACGCTGGTCGGCATGAACGCCCGCGGGCTGGCGGTGGGCACCACCAACATCAAGACCTGGGGCGCGCGGCCCGGCGCGGGCTACCTGACGATTCTGCACCGCATCGTGCGCGCCGACTCGGCGAAGGCGGCGGCGGCGCTGGTCGACGACGCGCCGCGCGCCGGGGCCCATACCTACTGGGTCGCCGACGCGCACGATCAGCTCGAGGTCGAGGCGGCGCCGCACTTCACCGCGGTGCGCGACGCCGGCGCGCTGGGGCCGATCTGCCGCACCAACCACTGCGTCGATCCGGCGCTGGTGCGCATCCAGGGCGAGCCGACCCACGAGAGCAGCGCCCGGCGGTTCGCCCGGGTGACGCAGAGCCTCGCCGAAGAGGGGCCGCACTCGGTCGAGACGGTCAAGGCCATCTTCAGCGACCGGCGTGACGGCAAGCTCAGCGTCAACCGCTATCCCGAAGACGGGGACTACGCGGCGACCAACGCGGTCTTCGTGGCGGTGCCCGCCGACGGCGCGGCCTGGGCCTGCCGCGGCCCGGCCGATCGCGGCGTCTGGTATCGGCTGCCGTTCGGCGAGTAGGGGCGATGAGACGCGACGATGGCCGAGGGGCCAGCGCTCGCCCCGCCGGCCCGGATCATTTGCTTTCGGGCGCCCGTGGGGCAGCGCAGTCATCCACCGCGAGGTTGGGCACCTGCGCCGCCAGCCAGCCGACCATGTCCCCGTCGAAGCGAACGTAGGACGCCGTCTGGTCGCAGTCTCCAGGGCCCCTCTCGATGAGGCCGAGGAGCACGGGGCCCGCTCGGGAGGACGCGAACACCGGGGCGCCGCTGTCACCTCGACAGGGGGTGAACTCCGAGCCGGACGCGTCGAGGCGGTCATCCCCCTCTGCGGACTCGACGAGGTCCACCGAGCCGCCGCCAGCATCCGGCGAGAGCCCCTCGTCCGGGTCGATCCCGAAGCCGAAGGTGTAGCCGAGCCGTCCGTCGACCGAGCACCTGTCGCAAACGTAGACCGTATTGATGGCTGGAGGCATGACCGGCTCGTCGAGCTCGATGACTGCCAGATCCGTGCGCTCACCTCCCGCGCTCTCCGGAGCGTAGGCGACCTCGCTGATGCGACGGCGGGGCTTCGCTGCGTCGTCCGCACCGGGCAGGATGACCAGCTCGATGGTATCGAGAGGAGTGTCGGCCACGCAGTGGGCGGCGGTCAGCACATGGTTCGCCGTCGCGAGGACACCGGAGCAGACCAGCGCGCCATCACGCAGCAGGGCCACCACGCCGTGATCGTCGGCAACGATGTCGACCTCGCCGATGAGCGGGCATGGTGTCTCATCCGGCTCGTCGGCGCTGCCACAGCTCCCGACGAGCATGCCTGCCAGCGCGAGCGCAGATGCCTGCCACCCCGGGCATCGCATCACCAGGTCACGGCCAGACTTCACGGTTCGCTGTTGCAGTAGCAGACGTTCCGCGTCCACCCGTCGTGCCAGCGACCATCACAGACACCGTAGGTCGGCGGAGGGCCGCCGGGTCCGAAGCCCCACTCACACCCGTATCCGACGTTGCAGGTCGGCGTGCCGCTGACGGTCCAGCCACACTCGTGCTCGGGCTCCAGCGCGAACGGCTCGGAGCCTTGCGGTCCGATCCGATGCAGGACCTGGATCGACTGACCCTGGAAGTCGAGCTGGCCGTCGCCCTCGAGCTTGTACCAGCCGCACAGCGTCCTGGTGGAGTCGGCCCGCAGCATGCTGGTGATGCCCTCGTCCCGAGAGTATGTCTTGGGCGTGCCATCCGCCGCGAACCCCATCAGGCCGGCCACTGTGTCTCCGCGCAGTGTTACGGTCACCGGCCCCTGACGAAGGGCCGACGCGAGCGCCGCGCCGTGCCCCGAGTCCTCGACGAAGACACCCCAGATGATGCCATCGGCGCCCTCGAGCTGCACCGCGCCGCCCGTGATGCCCGAGCCGTCGGCCAGCGGGCGGAGCGTCACATCCGCCTCGTCCGCCCAGATCGTGCGCTCGAGCGCGCCTCGGGTCGCAGGCTCGTCCTGGTCTGCCTCGCCACAGGCGAGCGCGGCCACCCCGAACATGGCCAGAGCCATCGTCCTTCCCATGTATGTCTTCAGCATCTCGTACTCCTGACTCTCGTCCTTTCCTGCCTTGGCGTCGCCCATGGCAGGTGGGCGCCGATGTCGGTCGCTCATGGGTGGTCCGGCTCGATGTCGTGGATGCCATCCGAAGCACCCACGCAGCGGCGCTCATGATGGCACACGGGCACCTCGGCGCGCCCGGGTCGCGTCGTGGCGTCCCTGCGTGCTTCGGGCTGCATTCTGACCTTCTCGGCGTCCCTCGCCGCGGTCCACATGACCCGGCGTTCTGCATCACTGACTTCGCAAATGCCATGCCATGCGAAGATCGCGTATCATATCTCTCATTGGTATAGATTTTCTGCGAAAGAACGCCACACCCGGAGCGCTGACAGTCGACTTCTGCCCCGGCGGGGGAGGGACGCGTGACCGGTGCCCGCCTTGCGCGGGTCAGGCCAGCCAGATCAAGCCGGCGATGCCCGCCGCGAGGCAGTACCAGCCGAAGTGGGCGAACCAGCCGCTGCGCACCAGCCGCAGCAGCAGCACCAGCGCCGCGATACCGGCCACGAAGCTGACCAGAGCGCCGGCGCCCAGCGCGAGCAGCGCGTCGCCCGGCGGCGGCGCCTCGATCAGGTCGCGGGCCTGCAGCAGCGTCGCGCCGAAGATCACCGGCAGCGAGAGCAGGAAGCTGTAGCGGGCGGCGAGATCGCGGTCGACGCCGAGAAAGAGCGCGGTGGCGATGGTCGAGCCCGAGCGGCTGACGCCGGGCATGATCGCCGCCGCCTGAGCCGCGCCGATGAGCAGCGCGCGCCCGATGGTGACCTCGCCGTCGCCCGGCCGGGCGAGCCGGGTGGCGAGCAGGACCACGCCGGTGCAGATCAGGGCCACGCACACCCCGAAGACGCTGTCGAACGCCGCCTCGAGCTCGTCTTTGAAGGCGAGGCCGACGATACCCGCCGGGATGCAGCCGAGTACGATCGCGCCGGCGAGGCGCAGGTCGGCGTCGGCCTTCCAGCGCTCGCCGATGCGGCTCGGCGCCGCCAGCGCGCCGAACGTCGCCCGGAACAAGCGCACGACTTCGAGCCGGAAGACCACCAATACGCTGAGCAGCGTGCCGAAGTGCACCGCGATCTCGAACGCGGCGCCGCCGTCGTCGTGGGCGCCGAGCAGCGCCTGACCCAGCACGAGGTGGCCCGAAGACGAGACGGGCAGGAACTCGGTGAGGGCCTGCACCAGACCCAGGATGATGGCGGTCAGCAGGTCCACCGGTGGCTCCTCGGGCGGGTCGGGCAGGCGGGTCGGGCAGGGGTCGCGGGCATGCTCAGGGCCGGGCCTCGGGCGTGGGCGTCGGCGGCGCGGTCGGCGGCTGGCTGTGTACGATCCAGGCGACGCCGCCGCCGATCAGGGCGGTCAGGACGAAGACGGCGGCCAGCACCTTCCAGCCGGCGATACCCCGCGGGGTCCCGGCCGGGCGCAGCACCGTCGCTTCGTCGTGCGGGCCGGGCTCGGGGGCCGGCGGCGGGTCCTGCGCCGGGATCTGCGCCGGCCGGGCGCTCGGCGCGGGCGCAGCGGCGGCGCCGACCGGCTCGACTTGCGGGTCGGTCTCGGCCACGCCGAGCGCGGCGGCGGCCATGGCGTCGCGCGCGGCGGGGCCGGCGGGGGTGACCTGGGTCTGCCCGCCGGGCAGCTGCGGGCCGCGGGGGTCGAAGACGGTGTCGTCGTCGTCGGCGCCCGCGTCGCCGGCCGCGGCGGCGGCCAGCAGCGGATCGGGCGCGTCCTGCCCCAGATCGTGCAACAGCGCCGCAGCCCGCGTATTGCTCGGGTGGCGGTAGAGCGCGCCGTGGGCCCGGGCGACGGCGGTCGGCCGATCGCCCACGCCGAGCGCCACCTCGCCCTCGGCGCACAGCCGCTCGGCGATGTCTCGGGCAAACGCCGTCGCGGCCCCTTCGGGATCGGCGACGAGCGCGGCCACCGTCTCGGCGGTCTGCGCGGCGGCGCACGGCGGCACGCAGGCGTCGAGCGCGGCGATGAAGGCGGCGACGTCGGCGAAGCGTGCGTCGGGTTCGGGCGCCATCGCCGTATTGATCACCGCCGCGAAGGCGTCGTCGATGGCCGGGTTGCGGGTGCGCGGGTCGGGGTACTCGTTGCGCAGGATGGCCAGCACGACCTCGGCGGTGCTGCGGGCGGCGAAGGGCTTCTCGCCGGTGACGAGCTGATAGAGCATCACCCCGAGCGCGTACTGGTCGGCGGCGGCGCTCACCCGCAGGCCGCGGGCCTGCTCGGGCGGGATGTAGGCCGGCGTGCCGAGGAAGTCGCCGGTCTTGGTCAGCCCCTGCTCGTCGTCGCCGCGGGCGATGCCGAAGTCGGTGAGCTTGATCGCGCCGTCGAGGCCGAGCAGCACGTTGGCCGGCTTCACGTCGCGGTGGATGACCCCCTCGCCGTGCACGTAGGCCAGCGCCTCGGCGATGGGGCGCACGATGCGCGCGGCCAGCTCGGGGCACAGCACCGGCGGCGGGTTGCGCTTGACGATGCGGCTGAGGTCGCAGCCTTCGACGAACGCCATCAC
This sequence comes from bacterium, assembly GCA_030427205.1. Classification (GTDB taxonomy): domain Bacteria; phylum Myxococcota_A; class Bradymonadia; order UBA7976; family UBA1532; genus JACKDM01. Next base: position 32,036 of record JAUHXC010000040.1, read on the forward strand.
CATGGCCACGCCGGTCTCCTCGACCGGGATGACGTCGTGGATCGCGACGATGTGCGGGTGGTCGAGTCGGGCGACGATGCGCCCCTCGCGCAGGAAGCGCGCCCGCAGCTCGGCGTGTTTGCCCAGCTCGGCGTGCATCTGCTTGATGGCCACCTGGCTGTCGGTCTCGGTATCCCTGGCCAGGAATACACCGGCCATGCCGCCCTCGCCGAGGGGGCGCTCGAGCTCGTATCGATCGCCGATGCGCATGGCCGGCAGACTATCAGGTCGGCGGGGGATCGTCTCGGATCATGCAGCGCGTCTACAGACTCCTGGACCCGCACGGCGGGGCGCACGGAGGCGGAGGACGATCGGGGCGGGCGGCGTGACGGCCGCGGGGGCCGTCAGCGCCTCACTTGCTCTTGATCGGGGTGCCCTGCGCGTCGAAGCGCTTGATGGTGAGCCCGAGGCCGTTCATCGACGCGTGCAGCTTCTCGTAGTCGCCGGCGACGATGAGCGAGAAGTCGGCCTTGTCGGTGTAGGCCTGAGCGGCGGCGCGGGCGGCGGCCAGATCGACCGCGGCGACGCGGCCGGGCCACTCGGCGTACCACTCGGGCCCGTGCCCGTCGAGCACCAGCGAGGCGAACTGCGAGGCCACGCTGCCCATGTTCTCGAAGCGGCCGGGGAAGCCGAGCAGGTAGCCGCCGACCGCCTGATCGCGCTCCTCCTGCGAGATGGGTTTGTCGCCGCGGATGCCGGCGAGCTCGGCGAGCATCTCGTCGAGGCTGGCGCGGGTGGTATCGGCCTTGACCTTGGCCGACATCATGTAGAAGCCGGCGCGGGCCCAGCGGTTGAAGTACCCCCGGGCGCCGTAGGTGTAGCCCTTGTCTTCGCGCAGGTTGAGGTTGAGCCGGCTGGTGAAGGCGCCGGCGAGCACCCGGTTGAAGATGGCCGCGGGGAAGTAGTCGGCGGCCTCGGCGCCCGGCGCGCGGCGCACGGCGGCGACGACCGACTGGGCCGAGCCGGGGTAGTCGATCCAGTAGATCGCCCGGGGCATCGCCGACTCGGCGACCGCCACCTCGCGGGCGCCCGGCTTGCCGGCCCAGTCGCCGAACGCGTCGTCGAGCGCCTTCTCGAGCGTCGCCTTGTCGACGGCGCCGACGGCGATGATGGTCGCGCCCTCGGGCTTGATGGCGCCGCTGTAGCGCACCTTGACGTCGGCCAGCGTGATGGCCTCGACGGTCTTGCGCACGCCGCCGGCGGGCATGCCGCCGTAGCCGTCGCCGAAGAGCACCTTGCGCCCCACGACGCTGGCACCGTACTGCGGATCGGCCTCCTGGGTGATGAGCCCGGCGATGGTCTGCTCCTTGCGCCGGCGGAACTCTTCGGGGGCCAGGGCGGGCTCGCGCAGCACGTCGGACAAGAGCGCCAGCGAGGGCGCGAGCTTGTCGGCGAGCATGCTCATCGAGAAGGTGATGCCGTCGGTCGAGACGCTGGCCCCGTAGTCGGTCGCCAGCCGCTGGAAGGCCTCGCCCAGGGTCAGCGCGGTGTACTCACCGGCGCCCTCGTCGAGCAGATCGACCATCAGATCGGTCGTGCCCGCCTTGCCGGCGGGATCGCTCGCCGCGCCGGTGGGCAGCACCAGCTTGAGCGCGATGAGCGGCGCCTGGGTCTGCTGCAGGTGCCAGACGGTGATGCCGTTGGGCATCTTCCAGCTCGCGACGGCCGGCGGCGTCCACTCGGTGCGCGCGCCGGGCTCGGGCAGCTTCGACCGATCGGGCGCGGCCGGCGCGGCGGCGGGCTTCTCGGCCGGGGCCTCGGCCTTGGGCGCGGGCGCGCCGCCGCAGCCGACGGCGAACAGTCCGGCGGCGAGGGCCGCCATGGTCATCGACGTCTTCATCGTGCGCCTCCCGTGGGCTGGCCGCTGGCGCCGCTGGTGATCCGGGCCTTCTTGCCCTCGGCCTTCTTCTGTTCGACCGGCAGGATGTCCAGCCGGACCCGCTTCTTGCCGAGGTAGGTCTGCGCGGCGGCGTGCACCTTGGCCGCGTCGAGGCTCGTATAGCGGGCGAGATCCTGGGCGAGGAAGTCGGGCTTGCCGGTGAAGTGGAAGTATGTCGAGAGGGTCTGCGCCCGGCTGAGCACGCTCTCGGCGCGGCCGTAGAACGACTTGCGCCAGCCGTTGAGGCTGCGGGTCATTTCGTCTTCGCTCGGCGGGGTCGCCAGGGCCGCGGTGATCGCCGCGTCGACCGCCGCCGACAGCTCGTCGATGGTCTTGCCCGGCGCCGCGGTGGCCATGATGACGAAGAAGCCTTCGCGGGCGAAGCTCACCTGGAAGGCGGCGACGTCCTTGGCCACCTTCTGCTCGTAGACCAGGGGCTGATACAGCCGCGACGACTTGCCGCCGCTGAGCACCGTCGCCAGGATGTCCATCGCCGCGTCGCCCTCTTCGAAGAGCGCCGGGGTATGCCAGGCGAGGTACATGCGCGGCAGCTTGACCTCGTCCTTCTCGACGCGGTGCACGTCCTCGGCGAGCGTCGGATCCTTGACCTTGGGGTCGGGGGTCCGCTTACCGGCGGGCAGGTGGCCGAAGTACTTCTGCACCAGTGCTTTGGCGTTGGCCGGGTCGAAGTCGCCGACGATGGTCACCACCGCGTTGGCCGGCACGTAGTGGGTGCGGAAGAAGCCCTTGACGTCGTCGAGCGTCGCCGCGGTCAGATCCGCGTGCGAGCCGATGGGCGCGTGGTGATAGGGGTGCCCCTCGGGAAACAGCGAGTCGATGATGTACAGCCACCACATGCCGTAGGGCCGGTCTTCATAGCTCTGCCGCCGCTCGTTCTTGACGACGTCCCGCTGGTTGTCGAGCTTCTCCTGGGTCAGCACCGGCAGGAGGTTCTCCATGCGGTCCGACTCCATCCACAGCGCCAGCTCGAGGTACTCCTTGGGCACCCGCTCGTAGTAGTTGGTGCGGTCGGTGCTCGTCGTGCCGTTCACCGCCGCCCCGATGGGCTCGAACGGCTTGAAGTACTCGTCGTCGAAGTTCTGGCTGCCCTGGAACATCAGGTGCTCGAACAGGTGAGCGAAGCCCGAGCGGCCCTTGCGCTCGTGGGCCGAGCCGACCAGATAGCGGACCTCGACGGCGACCACCGGCAGCCGGTCGTCCCGGCTCATGAGCACCGTCAGCCCGTTGTCGAGCGTCATCTGCTCGACCTCGATCTGCGGCACGGGGGCCTCTTCGGCCTGAGCCGAGAGCCCGGCGGTCGCGATCAGCAGCGCGGTCAATGCGCTCGCGAATCGATTCACGCGGATTCCTCCTTGTTCACGGTGCGGCGGGGCGGGGTGCCCGGCGCCGCGTCGACAGGTGCATACCCCGCGCGGGGGGCGGGGTCAATCGGCGGGGTGGTACGGCCGAGGTGCGCGCCAGGGTAGGGGAATGCGGCGCGCCGACCCGGCCGACGCAACCATCGGCCCGCCCGGGTCACCTCGTCGATGTCGCCGCGCGGCGGCGCCGTGCACGGATCTTGCTCCAAGCTCCAGAGAATGTCGACGCCCGGCCTGGAGGAGCCTATGTCTGTCCGCGCCTGTAGCACCGAGCCGTGGAACGTCTCATCGATCGTGTATCCCGTGAGACACCAAGCAGGCCGCGCCGGACCGAACGCCGGCGAGATCGCCCCGGATACCGTAGACGACACCGTGGACCGCATCGTGGACGACACCGCATCCTCGCCGCGCCACGTCCGGCGCTACGCGCTCTACGGCGCGCTCTTCGGCTTGCTCTTCCCGATCGTGGCGACGCTCATCGAGGCGTGGCTCAGCGCCGGTGAGATCTCGGGCGCCAGCCTCATCGCGGCGCAGGCCGGCTCGCCGCTCTTGTGGATCATCGACACCGCGCCCCTCTTCCTGGGCATGTTCGCCGCGTTCGGCGGGCGCCAGATCGACGCCCTGCAGGTGCAGCGCAACGCCCTGTACGGCGCGTTCGGAGAGATGCAGGGCCTCAAGGAGCAAGCCGAGCAGGCCAGTGAGGCCAAGGGGCGCTTCCTGGCGACGATGAGCCACGAGATCCGCACCCCGATGAACGCGGTCATCGCCGCGACCGGCCTGCTCACCGAGAGCCGCCTCGACCCCGAGCAGCAGGAGCTGGTGAACATCGTGCGCGGCAGCGGCGAGGCCCTGCTCGCGCTGGTCAACGACGTGCTCGACTTCTCGAAGATCGAGGCCGGGGAGATGCACATCGAGACCGCCCCGGTCGACGTGCGCGCGCTGGTGGTCGAGCTGGCCCCCGGGCTGCGGCTGGCGGCCGACGCCAAGGATCTGACCCTCGACGTGCGGATCGACGACGCGGTGCCGCCGGCGGTGCTCGGGGACAGCAACCGGCTGCGGCAGGTTCTGGTGAACCTGATCAGCAACGCGACCAAGTTCACCCACCGGGGGGGCGTGAGCCTCGCGATCAGCGTCGACCCCCAGCACGCCGAGCGCTTGTCGTTCGCGGTGACCGATACCGGCATCGGCATCGCGGAGGACCGCCTCGGCAGCCTCTTCGACGCGTTCGTGCAGGCCGATGCCAGCACCACCCGGGCCTTTGGCGGCACCGGCCTGGGGCTGACGATCTGCAAGCGGCTCGTCGAGGCGATGGGCGGCGAGATCGCGGTGCGCAGCACGCTGGGGCAGGGATCGACGTTCTGTTTCACCGTCGAGGCGCCGCCGGTCGAGCCCCCGGCGCGCCATCGCACGACGCCGCCGCGCGGGCTGACCGCGCCCGGAGCGGGCGCCGACCTGCGCATCCTCGTCGCCGAGGACAACCCGGTCAATCAGCGGGTGGTCGAGCTGTCGCTCGCCCGCCTCGGCCACGCCATCACCGTCGTCGAGGACGGCGAGCGGGCGGTGCAGGCCGTCGCGGGCGGTGATTTCGAGCTGGTGCTGATGGACCTGGACATGCCCCTGCTCGACGGGCTGTCTGCCACCCGCTGCATCCGCAGCGGCGCGGGCGCGCAGCCCTATATCGTGGCGGTGACCGCCAACGTGACCGCCGAAGACCGCGAGCGCTGCGCGGCGGCGGGCATGGACGACTTCGTCAGCAAGCCCGTGCGCCTCGAAGACCTGCAGCGCCTGCTCGAACGCTACACCGCGGCCCGCGTCCCGGCCTGAGACCGAGAGCGGGCATCCTGACCGGCCTCGACCCCGCTCGCCACGCGTCCGCATCCGATACGTCTCATTGATCATCGGCGGCGCGTTCTGCTCGGGGTCCGGGCATGGCGCGGCGACAGGAGGGGCCCCGAGAGCGCACCCGTCAGCGATGCCCACCACGCCTGCCCGAGCCAGCTTCATTTGCCCCGCGACGACCGCGTCTGCCTCATCATGTCGAGCGAGGCGCTGCCCCGGCGAGGCGCCGGCGCGGTCAGTCGATGCACCAGGCATCGCCGTCGGTGTAGTCGTAGGCCACCGTCTCGCACCGGCCGTGGCCGTTGGTATCGACCCAGAACGAGCCGCAGTTGTCGAAGGTCCAGTTGCAGCCCTCGAACTTGGCCCCCAGGCCGAGGTCGGCGTCGTAGAAGCTGCTGTCGGTGTAGGTGGTGCCGCCGAGGCGATACGACAGCTTGGTGACCTTGAGGCCGTTGTCGGTGCCGTTGATGCGGAACTGGCTCATGCCCGAGCCGGCGAAGCCCGAGCTGGGGTTGTCCTGCCGGACGGGGGTGCAGCACTTCTCTTCCTTCTTGTCGATGCTGTTGATGCTGCACTCCCACAGCTTGTGCCCGACCCGCCACTTGAGCTTCGTCGGCTTGCTGCTGCCGCAGGTGCCGCAGCCGCCGGCCTTGATGCACAGCCGGGTGATGTTCTCGTAGTTCGGGTTGGCCGGCGGCGCGGGCGGCTCGGCCGGGCAGAACACCACGTCGGCGCTGGCGGCGCAGGTGCAGCCGTCGCCCTCGCACAGATCGGCGTCGGGGTTGGCCGGGTCGACGCAGCGACCGCTGAGGCAGGCGGCGTCATCGGCGCAGGCGATGCCGCCGGCGAGCTTCGCGGCGCAGGCCCCGGCCGCGGAGTCGCAGAAGCCGCCGGCGCAGGTATCGATCTCGGCGTCGCACGTCTCGCCGATCGCCTTGAGCGGCGGCGCCGGGTCGGCTTCGGGCCGGCAGGCGCCGGTGATGCCGTCGGCGTCGATCGCGCAGAAGAGCCCCGGGGCGCAGGTCTTGCGGCGCAACGGGTTCTCGACCTCGAGCCCGTCGCCGAACGGCGAGCAGTCGCCGCCCTCACCCAGCGTGCCCTCGAGGAACGGCAGCTTGCCCACCTCGGCCGCGTCGGCCTCACACGCGGCGCCGTCGCGCTCGAGGCCGCGCAGGTACTCGCCGGCCAGCTCGGGGTCGTAGGCGATGACGCCGTCCTGCACCAGCGCGTCGCCGAGCACCGTCGGACAGGGGTTGGCCGCGATGCAGGCGTCGACGCTGTCGTGGGTCTGATCGAGGGGCGAGCAGCAGTCTGCGCTCGCGTTGCAGTAGAGCTCGTTGAAGTGGCCGCAGAAGTCGGCGAGCAGCACCGCGCCTTCGACGGACGAGACGGGCGGGGTCTCTTCGGTGGTGTCGTCCTCGCCGCAGCCGACGGCGGTCAGGGCCAGCAGCAGGGCCGCGCAGAGTCGAAGTATTGCCTGGGTCATCGGGGTCCTCGTGGGTCGGGGGCGCATCGCAGCGCCGATGAACGGCCGCCTCGCCACCTGGCGGGCGACCCGGGTCTCGGCTGGATCACCCCCGTGGGCCGGATCGAGTGCACGGCAATCGAAAAAAAGAACGCGGCGCCGGAAGAAAGTCGGCGCCTCACCCTGTGGTCGGCACCTCTCGCTCGCGCCTGCCTCGCCAGCGCAGCAACGTCTCGCGAGCGCACCGCGCGGAGCCGCTTTGATCCGATGTCCGCGCGCCTGTCAGGCTGGTCCCACCCCGAGCGAGGAGGCGCCATGCGCCGTACAGCATCCAGTTGGCCGCTCGCGCTCGCTGGCGCGCTGGTGGCGTCGTCGGCACCCGGCCTGCGCGCGCGTTCGGCCCCACCGACCCCCGAGGCGCTCGCTTCGGCGCCGATGGTCTCGGCGAAGGTCGCTGCCGCCGAGGACGCGGCGTGGAGCGAAGAGGCCATCGACGCTGCCTACGACGCGGGCTTCTGGCATGGCACGGGCGGGCCGTTGATCGTCGGCGGCATCCTGACGGCGATCCCCGGTCTGACCGGCACCGTCGCCGGCGCGGTCGAGGGGCGGGCGGACGTGCTCGGCGCATCGGCGATCCTGCTGGGGCTGGCCGGTGCCCAGATCGGCTTCGGCGCCTGGTTCGCCACCCATGCACCGCAGGACGGACCGCTCGCCGCCCGGCAAGCGGGCGAACGGGCGGGGGCGGGGGCCATGGCGCTGGTCTGGGGCGGGCTGCTGGGGGCCGGGGCCGTCGTGGCCTTCGCCCGCGACGAACCGCTGAGCGGCACCGGCGGCGAGATCATGGCGGTGCCCGTCAGCCTGGCGCTGCTCGGATGGGGGTTGTGGGCCTCCATCGACGCCGACGCCGAGCATGACACGCTGGTCGACGACGCCCGTCGGCGGGCGGTCTCGGGCGTACCCCATGCCCGACCGGACGACAGCCCGCGGACCCGTGCGCTCACTCTCTTCGGGGCGCGCTTCTGATCGGTACGATATGGTTGGCACCTATCTCGACCGATGACCGCCATCGCGATGCGGGAAGGGCAGAGTCTACGGCTGCGGGTGAGCACCCAGGGGGCGAATCGTGTGCGGGTTTCGTCGACCGGCACCCGGCTGAGCGTCTACGCGGCGGGCTGCGCGCCGGTCATTGCGGGGCAGTTGTTCGGCCGGCATCATCGCTCACTTCGATGGGTGGAACATCTTCTACATGCTTTACATTCGCGACTACTGATCCTTCTCGAAGGCGAGATCATCATGAATCACTGGATCTTCGGTTGTCTCTTGTGCGCTGCGTCGATCATCGGGATGCGCAGCGCGGTGGCCGAGTCGGATGCAGGGGCTGCGACGCACCGCGCGACCTTCTGCAGCGCCCGCGACCGGACGCGCCTGCAGGGCGTCGAAGACAATGGCCGTGCCTTCGACATCGACCTCCGAGGCAGCGACGACGCGCAGCCGCTGGGGCTGGAGTTGATCATCGAATTGGATGGCAGGCTGCCGCCCGGAGCGATGGCCGATGTCATCGAATACCGCTCCAACGACGCGCCCTGGTCCTCCGACTTCGTCGTGGAGTCCGCATGCCATGATGGGAGATGCCCCGACGCGAATGACACGCTCGTCGCGTCGGTGTCGCGGCCCGCTCGACTCTCGAATCATTCGCCCGTGCGCTTGCGATCACAGCGCCCCGCAGAGGCGCCCGGAATCGTCCAGATCTGCCTCGCTGCCGTCCTGTGGGGCGATGCGCCGAACCCCGACGAACCCCCGGATCGTGCTTCGCCCGATCCGCTTCCTGCAGACGCCGGCCACCAGGATGGGCGGGTACCCCCGGCTGACGCCCGGGATGCGGGTGCGGGAGACGAGTCACCGCACCCGCCCGGCGGTTACGAAGGCGATGGGTGTGCGGTGTCGTCCGGGCACGCCGAGCCGCTGTGGCTCGGCGCCCTGCTCGCACTGTTCGTTGTCGGGCGTCGGCGCGGACGCCGCCTGCGAGGGCGCTGACGATCGCGCGCCGACGGCTCGAACAGCCGCATCAGCAGCGCGCTCTCCCGGCACGTATGCCCGCCGGTACGGGAGATCTCGCACCGACTCGCAACTGGCTGCTGTCGGTCGGACTGAGCCCGAGCCACCCCGATGTCCCCGCGATCTGACGACTGCAAGCGCGTCGTCGAGGCGATGGGCGGCGAGATCGCGGTGGGCTGCACGCTGGGGCAGGGATCGACCTCCTCGTTCACGGTCGAGGCGCCGCCGGTCGAGCCCCCGGCGCGACACCGCACGACGCCGCCGCGCGGGGTGAGCGTGCCCCGGCCGAGCGCCGACCTGCGCACCCTCGTCGCCGAAGACAACTCCCGCCGCATTCGCAGTGGCGCGGGCGCGCAGGCCTGTATCGTGGCGCTGACCGCCAACGTGACCGCCGAAGAGCGCCAGGAGGCTGTAGGGCATAGCCCGACACATCGCCCAGCACGGTCCCGTTCGCCGATTTCGGCGTCGTCAGGCGCTCGAAATATTTCGAGATGCTTGGCGCTACGCGCTGCGCAACGGGCCTGCGCCCCGTCAGGTCGCGGGCTGAGCCCTTCTGCGGCCTTCCTCCTTGAACTCGGCGAACGGCCCCGCACCGGGCTCGGTCGTCTACGCCCTACAGCCTCCTAGACGGCGACTCGCGTCCCGGCTCGAGGCAGCCTCGCCGCGAGCGGGTCTGGGGTGAGCCGCGACGCCGCGTGGGTCGGCCGAGGCGAATGGCCCCGGTTCGAGGGGCCCGATCGGGCGAGAACGCGCATTGCGCGGCGATGGCACGGCCTTCGCACTGCTCGCCGGGCGCACACCCGACCCCCGGAGGACTCCATGCTCAAGTGGGCGCTCATCTTCTTCATCGTCGCGTTGGTCGCCAGCGGCCTCGGCTTCACCGGCGTGGCCGGCGCCGCCGCCGGCGTGGCCCAGGTTCTGGCCTTCATCGCCATCGCGCTGTTCGTGATCTTCCTCGCCATCGGCATCATCGGGGCCAAGAAGCTCGCCAGCTGACGCCGGGGTGACCCGAGCCGTGCCCGCCGCGTGAGCGTCCTGCGCCCGGCTCGGGCTCACGCCCGCGATCCCGCACCGCGCAACGGCCGCCGTGCGGGACGACCCCATCGACAGAGCCATCACCCAAAACAACCCAGGAGCCGAGATGACCCGCCAAGAGAACCAGGCCAAGCTGCTCGACGTCGCCGACGACTTCGGCACCGCCATGCTCGTGACCCACGACCACGCAGGCGGCCTCCGGGCCCGGCCGATGAGCGTCGCCGAGTTGACCGACCGCGGCGAGCTGTACTTCGTCACCGATGCGCGCAGCGGCAAGGTCGACGAGATCGCCGCCGACGAGCGCGTGCTGGTGACCATGCAGGGGTCGACCAAGCAGGTCGAGCTGCAAGGCACCGCCCGGATCATCAATGACGACGCGGCGCTCGAAGCACGCTGGAGCAAGGCCCTCGACCTGTGGTTCCCCGACGGGCCCAAGTCTGGCACCGCGGTGCTGGTGAAGATCAACGCCTCCAGCGGTCGCTATTGGGACGCCTCGGGCGCCGCCGGCCTGGAGTTCGTCTGGGAGGCGACGAAGGCGGCCGTCCAGGGCGAGAAGATCGACACCGACAAGGCCGGCGACCACGGCGCGGCCCGCTTCGCCTGAGTGATACGGCGTCGTCGGCCTGCGGGTGCCGCAGGTGCCGCAGCCGCCGGCTTCGATACAAAGCCGGGTGATGTTCTCCTGGTCCGGGCTGGCCGGCGGCTCGGGCGGCTCGGGCGGGCAGAACACCACGTCGGCGCTGGCGGCGCAGGTGCAGCCGTCGCCCTCGCGCAGATCGGCGTCGTCGATCGCGCTCGGCAGCCCGCCGGCGCCGGTGCTGATGGACCCCGCTCAGCTCGAGCAGCTCATGCTCAACCTGGTGACGAACGCCCGCGAGGCGATCCTCGGGGACGGGCGGCTGCGTATCGAGGTGACCGATCACCCCAAGCTCCGAGACCTGCGGGTTCCGCAGTCCGGCGCTCGCCTACGGAAATACCGCCTGACCATCCCTGACCCACCCCGACCAGTTCGGGGAGCGCTCACCCCGCAGATTCACGGCCACCGACTAAACCAAGGGCCGCTCGCCGGCGCATCCGCGGGGCAGTGACTAAATCGGGAACCGCCGGCGAGCATGTCCCGCGACCCCCTTTCAAACCGGGGATCGCGACCCGAGCAGATCCTGGTTTAGTCGCCGCGCCAAACTGCGCACGCCCTGCGCTTCCGATTTAGTCGCTGCCCCCGAGATGCGCGCCCACGGCCTTCACCGATTTAGTCGCTGCCCCAAGATCCGCGGCCGGCACGCCCGCCGGTTTAGACGCTGCCCCAAAATCTACGGTCGGTGCGTCAGCCGACTTAGACCCTGCCCCCGAGATCGACCGCACCGGCGCTTTTCGGTTTAGTCGCTGCCCCGCGGACGCGCCCGACGGCAGATCCCGACTTAGTCGCTGCCCGCAGATACGCCGCACCGGCGGCTCCCGATTTAATCGTCGCCCGGAGAGACGGTCCACCGGCATATCTCACGTTAGTCGCCCCTGAATCCGCGCCGATCCAGCCCGCGCGGCACGCGCCCGAGGCTCAGAACTCAGAACTGGAAGTAGATGAACTCCACCGACTCGCCCGGCGCGAACAGCGGCAGGCACGCGATCAGCACCGCGCACAGCGCTGCGCGCCAGATCCACGGGCCGCGGATCGGCGCGAGCAGGTCGTGGCGCAGGTACTGCCAGATCTGCGCCGCGACCAGCGGCAGCGCGCACCACATCAGGGTCGTCGCCATATCGCCGGTCGCCTTGCTCGTCGCGCCGGACCACATATGGGTCAGGAAGTGCGTGATCTGCGGCACGCTCTCGGCGCGGAAGAGGATCCAGCCGATGACGGTGAGCACGAAGAAGATCGCCCACGCGCCGAAGGCCATGCCCATACGCACGGGCAGCGGCGCCGGCGCCCGCTCGGCTTTGGCGATACGCCGCTTGCGGATCTCGAAGGGCCGGTAGACGCACAGGATGAGCCCGTGGAAGGCGCCCCAGAGCACGAAGTTCCACGCGGCGCCGTGCCACAAGCCGCCGAGCAGCATCGTCAGCGACAGGTTGCGATAGGTCTTGTATCGCCCGCCGCGGTTGCCGCCCAGCGAGATGTAGAGGTAGTCCCGCAGCCAGCTCGACAGGCTGATGTGCCAGCGGCGCCAGAACTCGCTGGGGGTACGCGAGAAGTAGGGCAGGGCGAAGTTGACCATCAGCTCGAAGCCCATCAGCTTGGCCAGCCCGCGGGCGATGTCGCTGTAGCCGCTGAAGTCGCCGTAGATCTGCACGGTGAAGGCCAGCGCGCCGATGACCAGGTCGAGGCCCTGGTAGCTCTCGTAGCCGTTGAAGACGGTGTTGGCGACGCCGGCGACGTTGTCGGCGATGACCACCTTCTTGAAGAGGCCCCAGATGATGAGCCACAGCCCGGCTTCGATCTGGCCGGCGCTGATGGTGCGCGGGCGGGCGACCTGCGGCAGGAAGTGCGAGGCCCGCTCGATGGGGCCGGCGACGAGCTGGGGGAAGAACGCGACGTAGACCGCGAAGTCGAGCAGGCTGGTGGTGGGCTCGAGCTTCCGCCGGTAGATGTCGATGGTGTAGCTGAGCGTCTGGAAGGTGTAGAAGCTGATGCCGACGGGCAGCACCAGCCCCAGGGTCAGCGGGTCGACCTGCCAGCCGAGGCTGCCGGCGGCGACCGCGAAGCTCTCGGCGAAGAAGTCGAAGTATTTGAAGAGCCCGAGGATGCCCAGGTTGGTGCACACCGACACCAGCATCCAGCGCTTGCGGGCGCCGTCGTCGTCGGTGGCGGCCATGCGGCGGCCGACGAAGTAGTCGACGGCGGTGCTGATCCACAAGAGCGAGAGGAAGCGCCAGTCCCACCAGCCGTAGAACAGGTAGCTGCCCGCCAGCAGCCAGGCGTTCTGCCAGGTGCGGCTGCGCTGCAAGTGCAGGTAGAAGTTGTAGAAGACGACGATGAAGATGGCGAACGCCAGGGAGTTGAACAGCACGTCGTCGGTCTCTCGTGGGGGGGCTCGGGTTCGCGGGCGGGCGCAGCCTACTCGAAGAGGCCCACCGCGCGGAAGGTGGCGAGCGGGTCGTCGGCGGTGATCTGCACCCGGGCCTCGACGTCGAAGCCGGCCGGCTCGCCGTCGTCGACGAGGCTGAAGCGGTTGACGAGCACCGTGCCGACCTCGAAGTCGGTGCGGGTGATGCCCCGGTAGACCCGCACGTCGTTGTTCGCCGCGTCGAGCGGGGCCATGGCCGCGTCGGCGGCGAGGTCGTTGAACTTGATGACGATGAAGCCGCCTTCGGTTTCGAGGTGCACCTCGAGGTCGCTGGGGCTGCCGTCGTTCTTGGTGCCCACGATCGATATCGCGGCGCCGGTGTCGATCTGCAGGGGCTCGCCTTCGACGATGGCGGCCACCTGGACCTGGGCGTCGGCGCCATAGGCCACGAGGCCGTCTTCGTCGGCGAGGCAGGCGCTGAGTCGGGCGCAGTCCTCGGCGGCGACGGCGGCGTCGCACAGGGCCGCGCCGCGGGCGAGCGGGTCGGTCAGCTCGTCGGCGGCCGCGGCGGCGGCGTCGAGGCAGTTGGCGCAGTCTCCGGCGATGGCGAACGCGTCGGCGCATTCGGTCTCGAAGGCCGCGCAGAGGAGGTCGCAGTCGAACGCCGGGCCTTCGCCCTCGCCTTCGCCTTCACCCTCGCCTTCGCCCTCACCCTCACCCTCGCCTTCGCCCTCACCCTCGCCTTCGCCCTCACCCTCGCCTTCGCCCTCACCCTCGCCTTCGCCCTCTCCCTCGCCTTCGCCCTCGCCTTCGCCTTCTCCTTCGCCCTCGCCCTCTCCTTCGCCCTCGCCTTCACCCTCGCCTTCGCCCTCGCCCTCGCCCTCGCCTTCGCCTTCGCCTTCGCCTTCTCCTTCGCCCTCTCCTTCGCCCTCGCCCTCTCCTTCGCCGCCGTCGACCTCGACCGGGCCGGCGTCGTCCGCGCCGCCGCCACCGGTCGAATCGCAGCCCCAGCCGCCGTTGAGGGCCAACAGCACGATCAACATCAACTTCCACGGGTTCATGACATCTCCCCAGTCGTGAGCGGGCGTGGATTATCACGATCGAGGCGGTCGAGACGACCGGTTCTCCGGCTCGTCGCGAGGGTGTCACACGGCGGCCCGAGGCCCGGCCGGACGGGCCGCCGGACGGGGCCCGGCGCAGAAAGCCTCTGGTCTGCGCTGTCGCCAACGGACATTCTGCCCCGGTCGTGCCCTAGTCATCTCGGGCCGACGCGTGCCCGACCGGCGGAGACAGAAATCCGCCAAAAACTTCGTGCCCCTGTCGATCGCGCGTCGCGTCGCGCGTCGTGGGGGTGAGCGGCGCCGATGGACGGCGCCCCGACCCCGGCCGAGCGGCCGGTATCTGGAGGAGAGATCGATGAGCCACCTTCCCGGCAAGGCTGTCTGGTTCGAACTGGCCACCCCCGACAAGGCGGACGCGCAGGCGTTCTACGGCGAGGTGCTCGGCTGGAAGACCGACACCGTGCCCATGCCCGGCGGCGACTACACCATGTTCAAGCCCGGCGCCGACCGGAAGCACAACTCGGGCCTCGTCGAGCCCCGGGGTCCGGTCGCCCACTGGGGGGCCTACATCTCGGTGGATGACGTCGACGCGACGGTCAAGACCGCCGAGGAGACGGGCGGCAAGGTCGTCATGGCCCCGATGTCGGTGCCGACCGTGGGGCGCATGGCGGCGGTGCTCGACCCCGAGGGCGGGGCGCTGATGCCCTTCAAGGGCGAGGACGCCGATCGGACGGACGAGGACGACGGGCTCGGCGACTTCTGCTGGGTCGAGCTGATGGCCGATGATCCCGCAGCGTGCGCGCAGTGGTACGCCAAGGCCTACGGCTACGACACGGTCGAGACCATGCAGATGTCGAACGGGCCCTACACCGTGCTCTCGCGGGACGGCAAGGGGCGGCTGGGCGTCATGGGCAAGCCGGCGCCGATGCCGACCTACTGGCTGCCCTACGTGCTCGTCGACGACGTCGACGGCGTCGCCGCGCGGGCCGAGAAGCACGGGGGCAAGGTGGTGCTGCCGCCGTTCGACGCCGACGGCGTGGGCCGCATCACGATGATCAGCGACCGCCAGGGGGCGCACCTGGGCATCATCAAGTTCTTCCCCCAGGCCGAGTGATCCACGCGCTCGATCGGCTCGCGGTCAGTCGCAGTTCGCGAAGCGGATGCGTGACCCGGCCGTATCGAGCGACATGCCCATCGCTTCGATGACCCGCACCCCCAACAGGCCGTCGACGCTCGGCCCGAGGCACGGGTCGCCGGCCCGGCACACCGCGCTGGGCACGCCTTCGAGCGTGCCGCCCGCCACCGTCAGCGCGTCGACGTCGGCCCGCAGGAAGTACGCCGGGCCGTTGGCCGTCTGCGCCTCGAGGGTATCGCCCGGGTCGAGCTCCACCGCCGCGCGGCGCGCGATCCCGTGGCTCAACATCAGCCCGGTGGCGCCGGTGTCGTAGAGCAGTTGGGCCGCGACCCCGTTGATGTGCACCGGCACGACGAAGTGATTGCCCCGCCGCTCGACCGGCATGCTGCAGGCGTCCGCTTCGAAGCGTCGCCGATCGGCCTCGGCTTCGGCGGCGGCTTCTTCGGCTGCGCGGGCCTGGGCGGCCTCGGTGATGGCTTCGGCGCGGGCGGCGAGGGCTTCGGCGTGGGCCCGCTCGGCGCGGGCGCGGGCCAGCTCGGCGGCGCGCCGCTCTCGGGCGAGCGCGTCGTCCTCGGCTTGGCGCTCCGCCTCTTCGGCGGCGAGTCGGTCGCGGATCGAGGCGATGGTCGAGGCGAGGGCCGGGTCGTCGGCGCCAAGGGCCTCGGCCTGCTCGAGGCGGGCGAGGGCGTCGGCGTCGCGGCCGCGCTCGTACTCGTAGTAGCCCAGCCGGGCGTTGACGTCGGGGTCGTCGGGCGCGAGGCGCAGGGCGGTGAGCAGCGGCGTCTCGGCGGCGGCGAGCTTGCCCTCTTCGATGAGCACCTCGGCCACCCGCAGCCACTTGTGCGGGTCTTCGGGGTCGCGCTGCGCCTCCAGGCGCGCCTGGGCGTAGCGCTTCGTCGAGCCGGCGGTCGCTTCGTCGGGCGGCGCGTCGCTCAGCCCGAACCAGGCGCCCGCGCCCACGCCGCCGATCAGCAGGGCGGCGGCGACGATCAGGCCGAGGCGACCCCGACGTCGCTGGGTGCGCGCGTCGTCGACGCACGCCGGACAGGTCAGCCGCGCGGCGGCGGTGTCGACGCAGCGGTTGCAGATGGGCCGGCGGCAGACATCGCACGCCAGCGGGGCCTCCCGCCGGGGGTGCAGATAGCAGGTCGGCGCTGCTGACATCGTGTAGGCCCTCCTCTGACACCGCATCATACGTCAACCGCCGCCGTCCGACAGCCTCTTGCCACCACGCGCCCGGTGGGACACCTTGGAGATCTCCTGGGGAGGGGACCGATATGAAGGTGCATCACCTCAACTGCGCGACGTTCTGCCCGCGCGCGTGCCAACGCTTCTTCTCGCGCAGCCACTTCGTCGCCCACTGCCTGCTCGTCGAGAGCGACGACGGCTTGATCCTGGTCGACACCGGCTACGGGGCCGCCGAGTGCGAGCAGAAAGGCGCGCGGGTCGGCCGGATCTACGCCTGGATGATGCGCCCGGCGTTCGACCCGGCCGAGACGGCGCGGGCGCAGGTCGAGGCCTTGGGCTTCTCGGCGGACGATGTGCGGCACATCGTCGTGACCCATATGGACGCCGATCACGCCGGCGGGCTGCCCGATTTTCCGCAGGCGCAGGTGCACATCTTCGCCGAGGAGCACGACGCGATCACGAAGCGGGCGTCGTTCGCCGAGAAGGGGCGCTACGCGCCGGATCAGTGGGCCCACGGGCCGAACTGGCAGATCCACACGGTGGCCCGCGGCGAGAGCTGGCACGGCTTCGAGCGGGCGCGCCCGCTGCCGTCGGTGGCGCCGGAGCTCTTGATCGTGCCGGTGCGCGGCCATACCCGGGGGCACAGCATCGTCGCGGTCGACGACGGCGAGGGCTGGCTGGTGCACTGCGGGGATGCGTACTTCGATCGCCGCTCGCTCACCGATCCCGACGCGGTGCCCAAGGGCATTCGCCGGCTGGAGCGGGCGCTGGCGCTCGACGACGAGATGCGGGCGGCGAACCTCGAGCGGCTGCGGGCCCTCGACGCGGCGGGCGGAGAGGGCATGCGCTTGTTCTGCGCCCACGATCCGGTGGACTTTCCGGGGGTGAGCGGCCCGGGGGTGAGCGCGCCCTGAGCCGGGCTCAGCCTTCGGGGGTCGGCTCGACCGGCGGCGGCTCGTCGTCCGCGGCGTCGATCACCGCGAAGCGCCCCGACTCGCTGCCCATGTGGCGCTCCACCGTCGCCAGCAGCGTCGGCAGCTTGATCGGCTTGGCCACGAAGTCGTCCATGCCCGCTGCGAGGCAGGCCGCGCGCTCGTCCTCCATGGCGCCGGCGGTCAACGCGATGATGGGCAGTCGGCAGCCGCGGGCCCGCAGGCGCCGGGTGGCTTCGAGGCCGTCCATCTCGGGCATCTGGCAGTCCATGAGGATGAGGTCATAGTCGCCGGCGCTCTCCCGCTCGAGGGCCAGGCGGCCGTTGTCGGCCACGTCGCAGACATAGCCCTGCCGTTCGAGCATCCAGCGGGTGATCTTCTGGTTGACCGGGTTGTCTTCGACCACCAGCAGCCGCCGCTCGGGGCGGTCGTCGGGCAGCGGACTCGGCGCGGGCCGCGCGGCGGGGCGGGGCGGCGCGGCGGGCGGCAGCGGCAGTTCGAACCAGAACTGCGATCCGCGCCCGGGTTGGCTCGATACGCCGATCTCACCGCCCATGAGCTCGACGAGGCGCCGCGAGATCGCCAGGCCCAGCCCGGTGCCGCCGAAGCGGCGGCTGATGCTGTCGTCGGCCTGGGCGAAGGGCTCGAAGAGCCGCTCGAGCTGCGCGGATGAGATGCCGATGCCCGTATCACGCACTTCGAAGCGCACCCGCCCGTCGGCGCGGGCGTCGACGGCCAGCTCGATGCCGCCCGCGGGGGTGAACTTGATCGCGTTGCCCAGCAGGTTGAGCAGGATCTGCCGCAGCCGGCTCTCGTCGCCGCGGACCCACGACGGCAGCTCGGGGTCGACGTGCACCGCCACCGTCAGGCCCTTGCGCAGCGCGAGGTGCCCCACCGTGGCGCTGGCGGTGTCGACCGCGCCGGGCAGGTCGAACGGGCGCGGGCTGATCTCGAAGCGGCCAGCTTCGATCTTCGAGAAGTCGAGGATGTCGTTGAGCACCCGCAGCAGGCTGTCGGCCGAGCCGGCGATGATGTCGACGTAGGCCCGCTGCCGCTCGTCGAGCGCGGTGCCGTTGAGCAGCTGCGCGGTGCCGAGCAGGCCGTTCATCGGCGTGCGGATCTCGTGGGACATCGCCGCGAGGAAGGCGCTCTTGGCCCGGGTCGCCTCGAGCGCCTGGTCACGGGCGACGGCCAGCTCGGCGGTGCGGGCCTCGACCCGCTGCTCGAGGGTCTGGGCCAGCTGCTCGGTGGCCTCGTGCAGCCGGGCGTTGGCCAGCGAGACCGCCGCCTGCATGCCGATGAGCTGCAGCAGCCGGGTCCGCGCGGCGGTGAAGGCGCCGCCGGTGCGGTCGTTCTCCAGGTACAGCACGCCCACCGGGCCGTCGGGGGTCGACAGGGGCACGCACAAGACCGACAGCGACGGGTGCGCGGCGAGGAAGGCGTCTTCGACCCGCGCCCGATCGGCCCGGTCGAGCACGACCGACTCGCCGGTGCGCGAGACGTAGCGGATGAGCTGGTCGGGCACGCCCTCGACCGCGTCGAGCGTCGCGGCGAGCGGCGTGAAGGCCGCCTCGGTGGTCCAGCGGCCGACGGCGCGCAGCCCGGCCTCATCGTTCAGCGCCAGCAGCCCCGCGGTGGCGCCGGCGTTGTGCACCGCCGCTTCGAGCAGGACCGCGATCACGGTGTCGAGCCGCAGATCGCCCGCCAGCGCGCGGGCGACGGTCCAGACGGTCTCCATGTCGAGCCGCTCGCCCACATCGCCCAGCGACGACGTCGAGCGCAGCGACGCCCGCGGACCCAGCGACGACAGCGCGGGCAGCATCTCGACGGTGGGGGCCTCGACGAGCGGCTGCGGGTTGCTCGGGCCCATGCGCTGCACCTTGCCCAGGGCGCCCCAGGCCCCGTAGACCTCGCGGGCCTCGTCGGTGTGCAGCGCGGCCTCGGCGCTCAGCCCCAGCTCGGCGTACAGCCCGGCCCAGCGCTCTTCCAGCAGGCCGAGCAGCAGCCGATCGCCGCTCTGATGGGCCGCCTCGACCGCCCGGGCATAGCCCGCCAGCGCCTTGGTCGTGCGCCCGGCGGCGCGGTCCATCTCGGCGTCCAGCGCGCGCCGCGGTCCGTCGAACGCGCTCGGGTTGCGCCGGGCCAGCCGCTCGAGGCGGGTCCGCTGGCGGCGGGCGAAGCGGCGCGCATCGGACCTGCCGGCGGCGAGCCGGGCCAGGGCGTGGTAGGCGTGGAACACCGGCCCGAAGGCCAGCCCGAAGTAGCGCTGTTTCTCCGGCCCGGGCAGCCGCTCGGCGGCCTCGATCGCCAGCTCGAACTCGCCGAAGACGCACAGCATCGGCACGACGAAGAGCAGCCGCCGCTCGATGATGTTGGGCCGGTCGCCGGGCATCGCGCCCCGGGCGAGCTCTTCGGCGTCGAGCGGCTCGCTGCCGTCGAGCTGGGCCACGCAGGACTGCATCTGCGCCTGCACCATGAGCCGCGCGCCGGTGCTGTACGGGCCCAGGCGCCGCCGGCTGCTGGCCAGGTCGTCCGCCAGCCGGCCGAGGTCTTCGGCGGCGAAGAACTGCAGGACGTGCATGCCCGTCAAGAGCAGCACCCCATACTCGATGTCGCCCGCTTCGAGCGCCTGATCGGCGGCGGCCCGCATCGGCGCGCAGCACTCGGCGAAGGGCCGGGTCCACGGGCGGCCGAAGAGCCACACCACGTACGCCATGCGGGTCGACGGCCCCGGCGGCAGCGTGCGGCCGAGCTCGCGGGCCACGTCGAGCAGCGTCAGCCCCTGCTGCATGCGGCCGGTGCCCAGCAGGATGATGGCGAAGGTGCTCAGGCCGATGCCGGCCCAGGCCGAGCGGCCGCGGCGGGTCATCTCGGTCACGGTGCGGCTGAGCAGCAGCACGAAGAGGCCCTTGTCGACGGCGTAGCTCGCCCCGCCGAGCGCCGGCATCAGCCGCAGCAGAATCGCCGAGACCTCGTCGCGCACCGGCGGCAGGTCGAGCCAGCCGCGGGCGATCTCTTCGGTCGTCGCCCGCCGCGCGCGGTGCAGGGCCAGCGCCCGCTGCAGGCGGCTCGGGGTGCGGGGCAGCTTCACCCCGTGCTCGGCCAGCGCGGCCAGCCCGACGTCGATGGCTTCGGCCATGCGATCGCGCGCGGTGAGCAGCACCACCCGGCGGAAGACCACCCGCAGCCGAGCGGCCGGGTCGCGGGTCTCGTCGAGCAGCGCCTTGAACTGCGCGTCGGCGTGGGCGTGGCGACCGATGAGGAAGGCCGCCTGAGCCTCTTCGAGCGTGAGCTCGTAGCGCAGCTGCCGCAGGGCCTCGGCCGCGCTGTTCGTCGCGGCCTGCGTCTCGGCGTCCGGCTCGGCGTCGGCCCGATCGCCCGCGCCGGCCGGCAGCCCGTCGAGCAGCGCCAGCCCGCGCTCCAGATAGCCCGCCGCCGCCTGCCAGGCGCCGCGCCCCAGCGCCCGCTGACCCGCCAGCAGGTTCAGCCGGGCCAGCCCCTCCGGGCGCTCCACCGGGCCGGCCTGGTTGAGGTGGTCGACGAGCACGAAGATCTCGGCGGCCAGCGTATCGGCGCCGAACCGCTCGAACAGGTGCTCGCCGATGCGCCGGTGCAGCGCCATGCGCGCGCTCTCGTCGAGCAGGCCGTGCGCCGCCTCGTGGATGCGGTCATGGGCGAAGCCCCAGCGTCGCGCGTCGGCGCCGACGAGCCCCTGCCGCCGCAGGGTATCGAGCACCACGTCGAAGACCCGCCGCGGCAGGTCGCACATCTCGAAGACCAGCTGCGGGTCGAAGGTCGAGCCGACGCAGGCGGCGGTCGTCAGCACGGTGCGCGCCTCGGGGTCGAGCCGGTGCAGGCGCGCGGCGAGGGTCTCGGCGAGGGTCTCGGGCAGCCCGGCGCCCATCACGGCGTCCAGATCCCAGGTGAAGCCGCCGTCGGGGTGGGGCAGCAGCTGCGCCGTATCGGCCAGGTAGGTCAGAAACTGCCGGGCCAGCAGCGGGTTGTTCTCCGAGCGGGCGGCGGTCAGGCGGGCCAGCGGCTGGGCCTCGGTCAGCCGGCGGCCGGTCATCGCGGCGACCAGCTCGACGATGTCGGCGTCGGTCAGCGGCTCGAGCTGTTCGACCGGGGGCCGGCGGCCGGCGGCGGCCCGGCTCTGTACCAGCGGACCCCAAGGGGCCGGATCCGCCGGGCGCGCTGCCGAGAGCACGAAGAGCGGCAGCTCGGCTTCGACCAGCCGCTCGAGCAGCCACAGGCTCGCCGCGTCGGCCCGCTGCAGGTCGTCGAGCACCAGGACCAGCGGCCCCGGCTCGACCTCGGCGGCGATGTGCACCAGCCGCTCGACCGCCAGCTGGACCCGGTTGCGCACCGCGTCGGGGGCCGCATCGGGCAGGGTCGTATCGAGCCGGGTCGCGTCGGTCGGAGCCGTGCCGCCGGACGCCGCGGCGAGCAGGGTGCCGAAGCGCGGCGCGAGCTGCGTGATGACCGGCGCCAGCCCGCCCAGGCGCTGCAGCGCCGCGCGCCAGCCGGCGAGCGCCTCGGCCGGGGCGCCGAGCAGCTGGTCGGCCAGGTGATCGAGGGCCAGGGCGAAGCCGGCGAAGGGCCGCCCGGCCCCGTACTGCTCGAAGCGCCCCAGCAGCACCCGACCGCCGTGATCGAGCACCGCCTGACGGACGGCGCCGAAGACCGATGACTTGCCGATGCCCGCCGGGCCGATCAACAGCGCCCAGCCCGCGCCGGCCAGGGCGTGCGCGGTGAAGCGCTCGACGATCGCCTCGCGGCCGACCATGCCGGGGGAGGGCAGCGGGCGTCGCCCGTCGTGGCGCCCCAGCGGGAAGCGCGCCGGGGCCTCACCGCCGGCCAGCGCCTCGCGCACGGCCTGCAGGTCGGCCAGCACCCCCTCGGCGGTCTGATAGCGCTGCGCTCGATCTTTCTGCAGCAGCCGCTCGATGATGTCGCCGACCACCGCCGGCGCCGTCGGGTCGATGGCGTCGACCCGGGGCGGCTCGGCGGCGAGGTGGGCCTGGATGTAGTCCAGCGGGCGGCTGCGCTCGAAAGGCAGCCGCCCCGTCACCAGCTCGAAGAGGGTCACCCCGAGCGCGTAGAGATCGGCCCGGCGGTCGACGTCGCTGTCCATGCGACCGGTCTGCTCGGGCGCCATATAGGCCAGCGTGCCGACGAAGCCCTCGCTCTGCCCGCGGCTGGGGCTCGTCGACAACTCGAAGTCGATCAGCCGCACCTCGCCGTCGTCGGCGACCATCACGTTGGGCGGCTTGATGTCGCGGTGCACCACCCCGGCCCGGTGCACATCGGCCAGGATTGTCGTCAGCCGGACCGCGATGTCCAGGGCCTCGACCAGCGGCAGCGGGCCGGCCGCCAGCCGCTCGCGCAGATCGATCCCGTCGAAGCGCTCGAGGACGAGGACCGTCTCGGCGCCGTCGGTCTCGAGGGCGACCGGGCGCACGACCCCCGGGACCTCGCGCAAGTCCTCGAGGATGTCGAACTCCAGCGCGAGCCGATGCCCCGGCCGGCCCTTGGCCGCCTTGAGCACGACCGGCGTACCGTCCGGCGCGGTGGCGGCGGTGAAGACGCTGGCCCCGGTGGTCTTCACCGCGGCGTGTTGGACATACCCCCGAAGCAACCCCACTCCATTTTCGGTCGCTCGCCGCGCCCGATCTCCCGTGGACCATCCCCCGATCTCCGCCAGACAGAGTGGCCGCCTCGCGGGTTCGAGACAAGTCTTCACCGTCGGCTGTCATTTTTGCGTATGCGTAGAATCGCGCATGGCCAATAAGTCTAACAAAGATAATATAGATATCGCGCTGTCGATGCTCGCTCGACGCGCGCACATCTACCCAGTGAGGCATATCCATGAACCCCATCCTGCGCATGCTCTCCGCGTCCCTCGTGGCCGGCGCCCTGCTCGCCGTCGCCGCGCCGTCGGCCGAGGCCCGGCTGCTCGACGACTACGTGGTCGACGGCGACACCGGCATCCCGTTCCTGCCGTTCCGCGTGCCCGAAGGCGTCGCGTTCGACCCGCTCGGCGGCGACTTCTACGCCACGGCGATCTTCGGCGGCCGCATCACCCGCATCGACGGGCACACCGGCGTCGAAGAGACCGCCTATCAGGAGCAGAACCCGCTGCTGTCGTTCGCCGGCGCCGCGGTGGCGCCCTTCCGCCGGGTGCTGTGGATGTGCGCGGTCGACGTGGCCACCGATCCCATGGCGCCGGCGGGCCAGGTCTACGCCCTCGACATCTCCCAATCGCCGGCCACGGTCATCCGCGCCTTCCCGCTGCCGGTGCCCTACTTCTGCAACGACGTGACCCTCGACTGGGCCGGCAACGCCTACGTCACCAACTCCATCGGCCCCGCCGTGATGCGGGTGCCCGCCGCCGCGCTGGACGATCCGACCCTCGGCGCCGAGCCGTTCGCTTTCAGCCTCGACTTCCTGCCCGACTTCTCGATCCCCGGCGCGCTGGGTCAGAACGGCATCGCCCTGAGCCCCGACGGCCGGAAGCTGCTGCTCGCCCGGTCGATTCCGCCGGCGCTCTTCGCCATCGACCTCGCCGATCCGACCGACATCCAGCAGGTGCAGTTCGTCGGCGGCGACGCCTTCGGCCAGAACCCCGACCCGGCGGGTGATCCGATCGCCTTCCTCGCCCCCGACGGCCTCGTCTTCCAGGGCCGCCGGCTGTACGTGAGCTATCACCAGGGCGTGCAGGAGCTGACCTTCACCGACCGCAGCTATACCCAGGCCTCGGTGCGCAGCACGACCGCGGTGCCGCCCGGCGTCTCGACGATCACCCGGGCCTACGGCCGGCTCTATGTCATCGACAGCGACGTGGTGCAGGTCACCCGGCCCGAGCTGGGCATCCCGCCGACCCTGCCCAACGGCATCCACCGCGTGCGCCGCTGCGACTTCCAGTAGCCGGCGCGTGCCGGCGGCGTCAGCCGAACGCCAGCCCCAAGAGCGCCTGCTGAATCGACAGGATATCGGCCGTCGGCGGCAGCGGATCGGGCCCGTGCAGCGCCCGGTCGATGAGGCGCAGGGCCGTGCGCGCCAGATCGGACTGCTCGCCCTGCCACGCCTCGCGACCCAGCGCGAGGCCCAGCACCAGCAGCTTCTGCCCGTCGTGCTCCACGAGACCGGCGACGGTCTCCAGCGGCAACGAGCGGGCGATGTCGAGGCCGAGGCCCGCTGCGCGGGCGATCTCCGACGGATCCAGGTCTTCACCGGGGCGGTCGCCGGCCACCAGCCGGGCGAGCCCGGCGGTCGCCATCTCGATCTGTCGGATCAGGAAGTCCCGTTGGACGAACATCGGGCGGCAGGGCTCAGGGCAGGAACCACGAGCGCAGGACGAGCACCATGCGGCGGAAGGTCTCCGCCTCGCAGACGTCCATGCGGATCGGGGCTTCGTCGGCGATGATCCGGTAGTTGGCCGCCGAGGGGCGGGCGCCGTGGTTGAGGAAGAGCTGCTCGATGACCCCGCGCGGATCGTCCGGCGCGTCGGCCTTGACGTCCCACAGGTCGGCCTCGGCCAGCCACGCCCGCACGTCGACGCCCTTGAGGCCACGCACCCGGCTGAAGACCCGATGGGCCGCCAGCACCCAGCTCTCGAGCGACGGGGTCACCACCAGCGCCCGCGCCTGCTCGCCCCACTGCTCGGCCAGCCTGGTATTCAGCTCGGCCTCGATCTCCGCCGCCGGGCGGTCGTCGCCGCAGCGATCGTGATCGAAGATGATCAGGCAGTGGTTGAACCGCTGGCGGCAGCGCATCGCCAGCGCCGGGCCCTTCTCGCGCAGCAGCCGATCACGGCCGAGCGGCGTGGCGAAGACCTCGCTGGTCACCTCGCGCATGCCCAGGTGCACATGGCGCTCGAGCAGCGACTCGATGACCGCCTTCCAATGCCCGCCGGGGCAGATGACACACAGATCGTCCATCGGACTGCCCCTATGAAAGCAGGTTGGCGGCGAAGAGGGTCGGCAGGTCGACTTCGCCGTCCCAGCCCTCGAGGTGTGCGAACGCCGTCGCCGGCACGATGCGCGCCGCCCCCGCCTCGCGGGTGACGCACAGCAGCCGATCGATGGGCGTCAGGCCCAGCCAGACCGGGGAGTGCGTCGTCACCAGCACCTGATTCTCCGGGCTCCACGCCAGCGCCTGGCAGATGGCCTCCACCGCGCTGGGGTGCACCCCGTTCTCCGGCTCTTCGATGAGGTAGACCGCGTCCGGCTCGGCCACGTAGGGCACCAGGGTCACCCCCAGGATGCGCAATACGCCGCGGCCCAGGCGGCGGGCGGGCACCTCGTGGCCGCCGCGGAAGCCCACGACCAGCTCGAGATCGCCGCCGCGGGGCTCGACCTTGACGAACTCGACCGTCGGCAGCGCCTCGCGCACATGGGCCAGCCACTCCTCGCAGCGGCTGATGTCGCCAGCGGCGAGCGCCCGCACCACCGAGGGGATGTTGCTGCCATCGGGCAGCAGGAAGCCCGGCGCGTCGGGCGGGCAGGGGCGGGCCATCGCCGAGGGCTCGAGGGCCACCCGGCGCAGGCCGTGCACGAAGAAGCTCAGCACCCGCGTCGCCACCGGGAAGCGCTCGGGCTCCTCGGGCAGATGGGCCAGGGCCAGCTGCTCGGCGCCGATGCTCGACGTATTGGTCTTGCGCTGGCCGCTCTCGGCGCCGTAGCGGGCCTGCCCGGTCTGCCCGGTCAGCCCCAGCACCTTGCGCCACTTGCGGGGCACCGTCTGCTGGATGATCGTCGGCGCCGACTCCCGACCGGGCATGAGGAAGAGCGACTCGCGCCGCACCCCGACCGCGTCGGGCTCGTCTTCGAGCTCACCGACCTCGAGCTCGTAGCGCACCCGGTTGAACTCGCCGCGCAGGCTCGGCGGCAGCAGCAGCTCGACGGCGATCGCGAAGAACGCGCCCTCGCCGAACCACAGCAGGTCGCCCAGCCCGTCGCCGCGGCGGGCGATGGCCGCCGGCACCCCGTCGCGCAGGGCGTCGCCGATGAACGCCAGGGCGTCGAAGAGCGTGCTCTTGCCGCTGGCGTTGGGCCCGATGAGCACCGCGCTCTCGTCGAGATCGACCTTGACCGATCGCAAGAGCCCGTAGCGCTCGATCTCGACCCGGGCCAGCCGCAGGGTATCGGTGATGATCGACCCGCGGGTGGGCACCTTGGGCCGGGCCGGCGCCGGGCGCGGACGCTCGGGCGGCAGGGCCTGGGTGCGCCAGCGCAGCAGGGTGCTCGCCCGCCGCCGGGCGGTGGCCGGGGCGATGCCCGCCACGTCTTCGATGCGGCTCTGCAGGACGTCCTGCTCGGGCGCGGTCTCGTCGAGCAGATCGGCGGCCACCGCCTGAATCGACGCGCTCGCCTCGATACAGGCCCGGAAGATGGCCCGCTCGTCGTCGGTATTGATCTCGGTCTCGAGCAGGGCGGCGCCCTGCGCGGTGAGCGAGATGGCATCGTCCTGGCGATCGAGCCAGCCCAGGATGCGGGCGGCGTGCAGGTGGTAGCCCACATGGCGCGGATGCAGTGTCATGACTTTCTGCAATCGCGCGGGGTCGGCGGCGCCGAAGTGCACTGCCTGCACCAGCTCGCGCACACGTCCCAGGCTGTCCGCCTGCGGGATGTCGGTGGCTTTCATCGTGCTCCGGTCGAACGAACGGTATGGCGCGCAGGCGACAGCGGCCGCGCGGACGGGCAGCATACGTGGCGCGAGCGGCGCTGTCGAGACCCTGTGACCGCCCCGCGCGGCGCGGGGTCAGCGGACGAACAGATCGTAGATCGCGAGCGCGCCGACGGGCACCGCGAAGAAGACCACCGCCACATAGACCAGCCCCAGCTTCGGGCGGTGCACGACCCGCGCCGCCAGCGCGCGCGCCAGGCGCAGCGGGATCGGCCGGATCGCCGGCAGCGGATACAGCAGCAGGATGCCCATCAGGTTGAAGAGCAGGTGGCACAGCGCGATCTGCAGCCCGAGCACCGCGCCCGGCCCCTCGGCGCCCATCGACGCCAGCAGCGCGGTGACCGTGGTGCCGACGTTGGCCCCCAGGGTCAGCGGATACATCGCTTCGAGCGAGACCAGCCCCACCCCGACCATCGGCACCAGGGTCGAGGTGGTGATCGAGCTCGACTGCACCGCGACGGTGGCGCCGGCGCCGACGCCCATCGAGACGACCGCGTTGCGGCCCAGGGCCGCGCGCAGCCAGCCCGCCGCGCGCCCCTCGACCGCGGCCTTGAGCGTGCGCACGATGCCCATCAGCG
Source organism: bacterium (assembly GCA_030427205.1). Classification (GTDB taxonomy): domain Bacteria; phylum Myxococcota_A; class Bradymonadia; order UBA7976; family UBA1532; genus JACKDM01. The sequence continues at coordinate 59,307 of JAUHXC010000040.1, forward strand.
CCAGGATCAGCAGCACCGCCGCCAGCCCCAGCAGCAGCCCGCCGAGCGCCCGATCGCCGAGGCCGGTCGCCGCGAGCAGCCCGCCGTCGATCAGGCTGCCCTGCGGCGCCTCGCCCAGCGCCGCCCGCTCGATCGCCGACTTGTCGATGCTCACCAGGGCCTTGACCGCCGGCTGGATCGCGGCCTTGAGCGGCGACTCGAAGCTCGCCCCGCCCAGCGCGGTCAGCGGCGCGACCAGCGCGCCCGAGAGGCGCTCGATGATACCCGTCGCCAGCTCGAGCGGCAGGAGCATGACCACCGCGAGCAGGTTGAAGATGTCGTGCACCGTGGCCCCGGCGAACGCCCGCTCGAAGTCCCGTGAGTCGCGTACGTGGCCCAACGAGACGAGGGTATTGGTCACCGACGTGCCGATGTTGGCCCCCATCACCATCGGGATCGCCATCTGCAGATCGATCGCCTGGGCGGCGACGAGCCCGACGGTGATGGCGGTGGTGGTCGACGACGACTGCAGCACCGCGGTGCCCAACAGCCCGATCAACAAGGCCAGCAGCGGGTTGTCGATGTCGGCGAAGATCGTCGCCGCGCTGCCCCCGCCCAGCAGGCGGAAGGCGTCGCCGATGAGCTGCACGCTGACGAGGAAGATGTAGAGCAGCGCCAGCACCTTCACGGCGCGGAAGAGGTGATCCACCGAGGTGGCGACGAGGCCTGCCGGCGGATCGGGCGGCGTCTGAGCGGGGTCGGGGTGCGCATCGACCATGCCTGCTCGATACCGTCGGCCGCCGCGCGGTGCCACCGCCGAGGGGCGACGTCACGACGACTTCACCGGCCGATCACCCGATTGTGACCGCGGCCCGCCGTTCAGCCGCCCGGCCCGCGCCGAGGCGGGCGCAGAGTCGGCCGATCGCCGCGCACCGGCGGCACCTGAAACGGCCGCATATCGTCGAGCCGCAGCGCCGTCAGCATGCCGCCCCAGATGCAGCCCGAGTCGAGCGCGAACCCGCCGCGCACCTTGGCGAAGCCGTGGGCCGCCCAGTGGCCGAAGAGCCAGCGCGCGCCATCGGGGCGGGCGGCGACCCGATACCATGGCCGCAGCCCGCTCGGCGCGCCGTCGGGCGGTCCGGAGTAGCCGAAAGACGGCCGCCCCGCCCGGTCGACGCAGCGCATGCGGGTCAGCGCCGACAGCGCGAGCCGCTCGCGCCCCGGGCCGTCGGCGGCGGCCCAATCCAGCGGCACCTTGCCCGCGAGGCGGGCGACGTACGCCTGCCAGTCGGGGCCCGCCAGCCCCGCTTCGAGGCCGCGGGCCGCCGCGCGCGCCGCCGGCAGATCCCAGGCGGGCAGCAGGCCGGCGTGCACCAGCACGAAGCCCTGCTCCTCGTGCAGCAGGGGCTGACGCCGCAGCCAGTCGAGCAGCGCGTGGCGATCGGTCGCCGCGAGCACGGCCTCGAGCGTATCGCCCCGGCGCAGCGCGCGGCTGCCGACCGCGCGCCCCAGCAGGTGCAGATCGTGGTTGCCGAGTACGGTCAAGCCCGCCGGCCCGAGCCCGGAGACGAAGCGCAATACCTCCAGCGAGCCCGGCCCGCGGTTGACCAGATCGCCGAGGAAGAGCAGGCGATCGCGCAGGCGGTCGAACTCGATGTGCTCGAGCAGCGTGCGCAGCGTGCGCCAGCAGCCCTGGACATCGCCGATCGCATAGGTCGCCACGGTCTCACCGCCTCCGTCTGCGGGTGGGTCTGCAGGCGCGGCGCAGCCTACAAGAGCCGCCAGCCATAGACCAGCGTCGGCACCCCATTCCCCTCGGGGCGGGTCGCGTCATGGGTCATGCCGGCCTTCTCGAGCACCCGCCGCGACGCGTGGTGCGGCTCGGCCACAGTGGCGATGATCCGGGTCAGGCCGAGCGCTCGGGCGCCGTAGGCCAGCATGCCCGCGGCGGCCTCGGTGGCCAGCCCCCGCCCCCAGTAGGGGCGGCGCAGCGCGTACTTGAGCTCGGGCTCGGGCTGCCCGCCGGGGTGCACCAGCCCGATGAAGCCGACGACGGCCTCGCCGCCGCTGCGGCCGGCGGGGCCGTCGGCGCGCAGGCACAGCGCCGACATGCCATAGCCCCGGGTGGTGTAGTTCGACAGCGTGATGTCGATCCAGCGGCGGCAGTCTTCGGCCGAGATGGGCTGCCCGTCGTCGACCCAGCGCGCGCCGATGGGATCGCTGTAGGTGGCATACATCACATCGAAGTCATCCGCGGTGATGCGGCGGGCGCGCAGCCTGTCTGTTTCGAACAAATCAGTCATCGATACTCATGAATCGAGTCATCCCGAGACGGCTTCGCATACGGTCAGAGCCCCGCCGAGCGCATCAGATCGTCGAACCAGCGCAGCGAGCCCGGCTGGATGGGTTTGCCGGCGAACTGCTCCAACTCGGTATGGCGCTTGCTGCCGACCAGCCCCAGGGCGTCGAGATACGGCAGCAGCCCGGGCAGCGTCACCAGCCGCCCTGTCTCGCTGAGCAGGACCGGCTTCTTCGGCGCGTCGCGCAGGTGGTCGAGCAGGCGCTGAAACGCCTGGGTCTCACCGCGGCGGATGAGGTGGCGGATGACCCGAAAACGCTCGGCGCCTGCCAGCCAGACCAGCGCGTGGCGCCGCTGATCGTGGGTCTGCCAGCCGGCATCGACGATGAGCCGCGCCCGGGATGGCTCGTCGAGCAGCAGCGTCAGCCGATTGAGGGTGCGCTTGATCACCCGCGGGTTGGCGAGCGGCGGCAGGGCGAGCGCCGCCACCAGGTTCGGCCGGCCGCCGAAGGGCGCAGCCAGCGTATCGATCCCGCCCAGCCCCTCGGCCCAATGCTCGACGAACCGGCTCACCGCCTTGGTCTCGCTGGGCACCGGCGGCGTCTCGAGCGAGAAGTCGAAGATCTTCTCCAGGTAGTTCTCGCCGCTGTACTGGCTCGCCCCAGGGAACCGGTGGCGGATGGCCTCGCCGACGATGCGCCGGTCGAGCGCAAAGACGAAGACCGCCTTGGAGGCACCCGCGGCGGGGTCCGCGTCGGCGTGGTCGTCGCGGGCGCTGCTCATGCGCCGCTCGGTGCCGCACAGCAGCAGCTTGACCCGCTCGATGAGGTCGACCACCCGGTCGGGCAGGCAGCGATCGAGGTCATCGAGGAAGAAGACCACCCGCCGGTTGTCCGATTGCGCGCCGTCCGCCGCGGTCAGCTCGAGCGTGGCGTCGACGAGCTCGCGGAACTGCGCCTTGATGCGCTCGACCTCGTCACCCGGCTCGCCGCGGCCTCTCAGCCAGCCGTCGATGTCCAGCTTGCCCGAGTCGCCGGCGGCCACCTCGACCGGCATCTCGCCGTCGGCGTCGGACGCGATCGCGAGCGGCAGCAGCGCGTTGGCCCCGCCGCGGATGGCGACGCGCACGCCCAGCGACAGCAGCATGCGCCCGAGCCCTTTGGCCGCCGCGATGAAGCGCTCGGCGCGCTCGGGCTCTTTGCGGGTGCGCTCGCGCATCTCGACGAGCAGCGCGCGCAGTAGAGGCCCGAGCAGGTCGGGCTGGCGATCGTATTGCCAGGGGTCGAACCACACCGGGATGTGCAGGTCGGCCGAGGCGTTGCGCATGGCGTTGCGCAGGATGTTGGTCTTGCCGCTGCCCCACGGGCCGTACACCGCGATGCACGCCGGGGCCGGCAGGCGCTCGATGGCTTTGCCGAGCGTGGCGATGACCGCCCGCTGGCCGAGCAGGTCGCGGGCGGTCGCGTCGGGCAGGACGGGGATCCAGGTGTCATTGAGCATCGGCGGCTCCGGGCGGGTCGGGCTGGGCGTCGAGCGGGGGCATGAGCGGGGTGCAGCGTTTGGTTCGGGGTTCGCCGCGGCGCATACGTTTGATCTGCCGGCGCAGGCATCGCGCGGTGGATTTGGGATAGGGCTTCTTCTTTTTCGCTCCGGTGTCGAGTGATGCGACAGCGCGAGCCGGCTGGTTGCGACGCAGGGCACCGATCGCGATGAGGTAGTCGACGTAGCCATCATCCGGTCTTCGCGCTGCGGCGATGGCTATGGTGGCATCGAAGGACTCAAACTGACCCAGACCCAGGTGCGCTGTTGCCAGGTATCGGTGCACCATCCGATCTTGCGGACGCAGTGTCTGGGCAATGGAACTGTGTTCCAGCGCCGTGTCGAAGCGCCCGAGTTGCAAGAGCGCCATGATGGCCCCCATCCGTCGCCCGAAGTCGTCAGGTCGACGTTCGAGCAGGGACAGGTTGATCGACACCACGTCGTTCAGCCTTCCCTGTGCTTGTCGAATCAGGAGTTGAGTGTAGGCGCACTGCCAGTGCTCTGGCTCTCGGGCGAGGCATGCCTCGATGATCGCCGAGGCCTCTCTCGGTGATCCATGCCGCAGCAGAGTACGGGCAAGGCCAGCATATAGAGTAGACCGACCCGAGGACTTGCTGTGCGCAGTATGGAGCGCCTTCGAGATGCCGTCTGCTCCGTTGATTCGTCTGATAGCTCGGAGTTCGAGACGCCGGAGGGCTCCCTTGACGTCCTTGGGGCGGTATGGCCCCACCTTGGCGTCGCGTCCGGCATCTGCGGCCAGAAAGGCGGCGACTGGATCCTGGACGGTCAGGTACAGACTCCCGGCGTGGAAGTGCATGACTGCATCAACCGAGCCCCGCTGCTTGAGGTGTGTGAAGCGCTTCAATGCACCTTTGATGCGGGTGGTCTCCTCATCGGTCGGCGCATTTCGCCAGCTGTGGTTGCCGTACATGCGCCTCAGGACGACCCGCAAAATCTCGATCCGCGCTCGGTCGGTCCGAAACGCGAGCCCGGACCTCGTGGCTACCTGCGCCATGCCCATGCCCAACGGTTTCGCCACGATGTACGTCGGCATGACGCACAGCGCTGCGATCACTGCTGTCACTCCGAGTGCGTATCGCCAACGCTGGGTGAGAAAGAGGGCGATATCGTCCAGATCCACGGGGTCTGGATTGTCGACTTCGAGTCGCTCGGCGTAGTGTAGCCGATCAGTGGTCGGACGGACGCTGAGCACCGCGGCGAACAGCAGGACCCCGACGTGCAACACCGTCGGCCCCAGCGTGCTGACCACCATGACCAGAAGCCACAAACCACGGCTACCCGGGGCCTCGGATGCCTCGAGGACCGCTTCGTCCGTCGCGACGCCGAGGCTCGACCACTCGATCATCGCCGGTATGGCCGCCGCGACGCAGAGCATCAGCAACAGGGCGACGACGAGGTCGACCAGAACGTGCTTCGCAAGGCGGGGCAGGGTGGCCGGCCGAGCGATGAGATCGCTCAGCAGCCACCGCGATACCCCCAGCGAAATCCAATCGAAGATACCGTTGCACAGCGGCAGCAAGATGACGAACAGCGCCACGACCGCGTCGCGGCCCATCGGCTCGACCGAGATGAAGACCGCTGCGGCCAGACCGCATAGCGCCGCCATGAACACACCGCTCTTCGACCGCCGATGGATCGGCGGGTTGCCCTCCTCTGCCTGGCACGGCCACTGAAGAGCGGCGCCGTGCGCTGCGAACACGAGTACGACGAGGCCCGACGCGGCGCACGTCCAGAGAAGTACGCTGCCCCATGTGCCGGCGCCCGGTGCTATCGGCCACACCGTTCCGGTGGTTGCGAACTGAAGCAACGCGCCGGCCCCGACTGCCAGCCCGATTGACCCGCAGCCCATTGGCACGCTGCGGGCGCGCAGAGTGCACCAGACGCTCCAGCCAGTGGCTGCAAGCAGAAACGCCGCGAGGCAACCGAGGAGAATCCGATGCCAACCGGGCAGTGTCGGCAGGACCTGAAGTTGAAGAGATTTGCTGTCGAACCCGGCAATCCAGCCCAGTCCGAAGAGCAGGGCGCCGTACAGCATGGCGCAAGCGATACAGATCCCGAGGCCGTGGAGGTTGAGCACGAGGGTCGGTCCGAGCAGCCGATCGACGTACGCCAGCTTTGCGCCGACCCAGTTGCGGTACTCCTTCTCGCCGCGCGGCTTGCCATCGCCGCTGGGCAGGAAACGCCCCGCGCGCAGGATCTCGGCGTACGTCTCTCGGGCGTTGGGGTCCTCCAAGCGGGTGCGGATCCGCCGCCGCTCGGTGATTTGCCACCACACCAGAATGGCGCCGCCGATCGCCGCTGCCACGATGATGAAGCCGGTGTAGTCGCTCTCGATGACCGTCGTCCCCACTGCCGGTGTCGGCCGCCAGCTTAGCCCGCCCGGCATCCCACGCAAACCGCGGTCGAGCGGCGGGCTTGACCGCGGTCCGCCCGCCGACGATCCTCTGCCCCTCGCCCCGCCATCAGGAGCCGCGATGGAAGTCCTCTCGGTCGCCACGTATTTCGACCAGATCCTCGAGGTGCTCGGGCGCTCGCCGCTGTTTCACGGCCTCGCCGAAGACAGCCTGAGCGCGGTGGCGCGCCGCGCCGAGCTCTTGCGCTTCGACCATGACGAGGCGCTCGCCCGGCAGGGCGACGCGTCCACTGCGTTTCTGCTGCTCGTCGAAGGCGGCGCGGTGGTGATGCGCGACGGCGGGGAAGGGGAGAGCCTGGACGGCGGGCCGCCGCTGGTGCTCGCCCGCATCTCGCCGCCCGACAGCATCGGCGAGATGGGCGTATTGCTCAGCCAGCCGCGTTCGGCGAGCGTCTACGCCGACGGCGGGGCGATCGTGCTGCGCTTCGGCGCCGCCGAGTTCCACGACATGCTGCTGCAGCACCCCTACTTCGGGCTGGTGATGAGCCGCACGCTGGCCGAGCGCCTGCACGCCGCCAGCCGACGCATCCCATTGCCCGAGCTGGGGGATGTGCAGGCGGCGCCCGAGCGCGAGGCCCGCGGGCTGCTGCCGGTCGACTTCCAGATCCGCCACCGCATCGTGCCGCTCGCCGCCGACGAGAAGCAGGTGCGTATCGGCTGCGTCGACGACGTCGATCCCGAGGTCATCGAGCGCATCCGGCGCATGCTGCCCGGCCTGCGCATCCGGCCGGTGCGCGTCACGGCGGACTACTTCGAGTCAGCGATGCGCGAGGTGGGCGGGGCCTGGTTCGATCCGGCGTCGCGCCCGCCGGCGGCGGCCTCCGCGCTGGATCAGCTGCTCGAACTCGGCGGTTCGCGGCTCGACACCGTGCTGCGGCGCATGGTCGCCGAGGGGGCCAGCGAGCTGCACCTCGCCGCCGGTCGGATCCCGCGCTGGCGCATCGACGGCAAGCTGGTTCCGCTGAAGGACAGCGAGCGGCTCGACCCCGAAGAGGCGTTCGAATGGGTGCTCGATCTGGTGCCGCACCCCAACCTGCTGGCCGGCTTCGAAGACAGCTACACCTTCGAACTGACCCACGAGATCAACGACGTGGCCCGGTTTCGCATCCGCCTGACCCGCGATACCCGCGGGGTGGGCGCGGTGGTGCGCTCGATCCCGCTGCGGGTGCCCACGCCGGCCCAGCTGGGCTTGCCGGCGCCGATCGTGGAGCTGGTGGGGCGCCGCCGCGGCTTGATCGTGGTGGCCGGTCCGCGGGGCGCGGGGCGCTCGACGTCGATCGCGGCGCTGGTCGGCGAGATCAACCGCACGCGGCCGGCGATGGTGCTCACCCTCGAAGATCCGGTCAGCTATCTGCACGAGAGCGACGTCGGGCTGGTCGTACAGCGGGAGATCGGGCAGCACACCGGCGCGCTGGAGCATGCGCTGGTCGACGCGACGCGCGACGAGCCGGATGTGGTGGTGGTCGGCGATCTGACCGAGGCCGCCGCGCCGGCGTTGCTGTCGCTGGCCTCGACCGGGCCGTTGGTCATCGTCGGCATGGCCGCCGAGAGCGCGGTCGACGCCATCGAGCGGCTGCTGGGCATGTTCGAGCCCGACGAGCGGCCGGGCTGCGCGCGGGTTCTGGCGCGCATCCTCTCCGGCGTCAGCGCGCAGGTGCTCGTGCCCCGGCGGGCCGGCGGGCGGCTGGCGGTCTTCGAGCACGTCGTCATCGACGAGGCCGCCGCGGATGGCATCGCCGAGCTGCAGCTCGATCGGATCGCGCCGCGGCCGACGCTCGCCGAGGCGCTGGCCGAGCGCAGCGCCGGCGGCGCGGTGGCGACCGAGGAGGCGCGGCGGGCGGTCGCCGACGGGGCCGACTTCGACCGGGCGCTCGCCGAGCGCACAGCGGGCGGCTGATGGGCGGCTGACGGGCACCTGTCTGTATCGTATTCGGTCGCATCGGGCGCGCCGGGCCCCGTAGATCCACTGGAAACAGGCCCCGACGGACGATCGGGGCCGATCGATCCCTAGTCTTCGTGGTGCAGTCTCACAGGGAGGCGGCGTGCACGATATTCGAGGGGCGACGGCGTCGCCGTCCGGGCTGGGACTGATCGAGGCGGCTCGGGCGCCGGTGCGCCGATGTGTGGTCAACCGGGATTGGGATCGGCGGCGATTCGCGGTCGTCGGGCTGGTTCGCGGTCACGACGAGGGCCCGCTGGCGGTGGCGGCGGTGCACGTCGACCTGGGCTGCATGGGCCTGCGCCACGCGGCCCTGCGGCTGGGATCGCCGGCGGCGTCTGCCGATCTGCTGGCCGAGCTGCTCGCCGAGAGCGGCCTGCCGCCGGGCCTGTGGAGCGACTGCCCGCCGGGGCTGGTGGCGGCGCTGATCGACGCGGGGGCCGACATCGGCTGGATCAACGGCGTCGAGCAGAGCCCCCGCTTCCGCCTGGTGCAGCGCTTGTTCGATGCCATCGAGCCCGACGCGTCGGTGCCGCCGGTCGAGACGGGTCACCCCGCCGACGGGCAGCCGCTGTACGTGCCCCGGCCCGAGGACGACGGCGAAGCCATCGTCACCCGACTGCGACACGTCTTCGGTCCGACCGGCTTCGTGGTGGGCGGGGAGCCGCCGCTGCCGATCGGCCAGCGCTATCCATTCGACCGGGACCTCGACAGCCTCGACGGGGCGATCCTGCGCGCGGGTATCATCGGCCGCCGGCTGGTCGCGTGGCGCACCGGCATGCCCGACATCGCCGACGCCCTCGCCGCCGCCACCGCCCGGGCCCGATCGGTCGGGCTGAGTGACGCGGTGGCGTTCGCCGCCGCGCCCTGGCACGCGCGCATCGCCGGGCGCTCGATCGTCGAGCTGTTCGCCACCCGGGCGCCGGGCCTCAGCCCGCTCGATCGAGTCATCGCCCGCAGCTGGAGCGAGAGCGCCGGTCTGCGGCTGGCCCGCCTCGACCGGCTGAGCGCCGATGGCTTCGACGCCTGGGATCCGCTGGCGGGCACGCTGCGGCGCATGGTCACCGACGATCAGCGGGTGCAGCGGTCGGCCGCCAAGCTGTCGCCCGGGGCGATGGCCTGGGTGGTCGCCCGGCCCTTGGGGGATGACCCGCGCGGCGCGGCGGGCGGCATGCGCTGGTTCGTCGATCGTCTGGTGCCGGTCGAGGGCGGCGCGGCGGCGGCCGAGCGGGCGCTCATCGCGTTCGAGTCGGCGGTCTCGCTGCCACCGGTGGAGCCGCTCGAAGATACCCTCGACCGGGCTCTCGATGCCCCGCCGGCCGCCGCCCCGCCTCCGCTGGGTGAAGCCGATGACGGATCGATCGACCGGCTGCTTCAGCGCTTCGTCGAGCAGGTCGTCGAGCCCTCGACCGCGCCGCCGCCCGAGGACGCCCCCGCGCTCTGATCGGCGCGCGCGCCGCCGATCAGCAGTCGTCGGGGCCCCACTCGACCCGCAGCCGGCGCACGGCGCGGCCCACCTGCCCGTCATCGGTCGGCACCTCGGCGAAGACATCCACCTCGGCGTCGACGACCGTCAGCGGGTCGAAGATCACCAGCTGCACCCCGACAAGCTCGGCGCCGCCGTCGGGCGCGGCGAGCCAGTCGAACTCGAGCTGGTGGGCTGGCACGGCCTCCTGCCCGTCGACCCGGCGCGCCGAGAGCGTCATGAGGTAGGGCCCCGGCTGCAACGCCGGGCTGCGCAGGCTGATCCAGACGTGCTGCGCGCCCTGACAGCCGCGCTGCAGCAGGGCCACCGCGCCGTGGTCCGCCGGGGTGAAGCGCTGGGTGCCCAGCCCCAGGGTCAGTTCGAAGTCGCTCTCCGGGGGCGCGGGGCCGTCGGCCGTCGGGCCCTCGTCGGCGGTCGTCGAGGCGTCGGGCGATCGCGCGGCGTCGGCCTGGCCCGCGGCGTCGGCCATGGCATCCGGCGGCCGCGCGTCGGGCGGCGCGTCGCTCGCGGTGTCATCGCAGGCGCCCAGCGATGCGATACACAGCGCCGCGAGGCACGGTGCGATCAGACGCAGCGCGCCCCATCGGGATCGCCGGCGGCCGGTCACGCTGCCTGCGCGAGCCCTCACGGCGCCTCACCGGGGCGCGCGACCATGACCGCGTACTCGTTGACCACCGCCAGCCCGCCCGCGTCGTCGGCCCAGACCGCCTGCGGCCGCTCGAGCGTCGCCTCGCTCCACGGCAGGCGGGCCCCCGCGGCGAAGCCGCCGTGGCGGGTGGGGTGCCCCAGCCAGCGGGTGATGGTGCCGGCGGTGAAGTCGACGCGGCGCACCATGTGATTGCCGCCGTCGACCACCAGCAGGCCGCCGTCGGCGTCGAAGGTCAGCCCCAGCGGCTCGGCCAGCAGCGCCTCGTCGAGCGCGCCGTCGCGTACGCCGGTCTGCCCCGGCGTGCCCACCACCGGCACGACCCGGCCGTCGGGCTCGATGCGATAGATGGCCGCGCGCACCCCGTCGGCGACGTAGACCGCGCCGCTCGTCGGGTCGACGGCGACGTCCACCGGGTTCTCGAAGCGGCCCGCGGGCGCCATCTCTTCGAGCGTGCCGTCGGCGCGCAGCACATGCACCGCGCCGCGATCGGCTTCGGTGATCCACAGCGCGCCGTCGGGGCCGGCGCCCAGCCCCCAGGGCCCCGAGACACCGCCGTCCACCGCGGTCGAGACCTCACCCGAGGCGGGATCGAAGACCCGGATCGCGTCGCGGGCGTAGTCGGCGACGTACAGCCGGCCGTCGACCCAGGCCATACCGACCGGGGCGTCGATCCGGGCGTCGGCCGCGGCGCCGTCCACCGGCTCGGCCTCGCCCGGCGCGCCGAAGAGCGTGCGCCCGGCGCCCGCCGCATCCACCGCGCGCACGGCGTTGTTGATCGGGTCGCTGACGATCCAGCCGCCGGCGGGATCGCCGACGATGTCGTACAGCGTCTCGAAGCGCGGCGCGTCGCCGTCGCGATAGCCCGCCGGGCTCTCGGGGCCCACCAGCGGCGTGACGCTGAGCAGGCCGGTATCGATCTGGCGGACGCCGCCCGCCCCGATGTCGACGTAGTACAGCTGCTTGCGCGCGTCGTCGATCACCGGCGGCGCGAAGGCCCCGCCCAGCCGGGCCACCGGCGGATCGCCGTCGACCACGCCGTTGTCGCCGGGCACGCCGACCACCGGCCCGAACGAGCCGTCCGCCAGATCGACCCGATAGAGCGCGCCGTCGAAGCCGGCGGCCCAGACGCTGCTCCGGTCGACCGCCAGCCCCTGCGGCGCGTCGAGGCCCTCGGCGATGACCTCGACGGCGCCGGTCGACAGGTCGACGGCGACGATCTCGCCGTCGAAGGTATCGGCCACGTAGAGCGTATCGTCGACCCGCTGGATGCCGCCGGGCCCGTTGAGCCCGCCCTCGGGGCCGACCAGCGTGCTCACCTCGTTGGTGGCCAGGTCGATCACCCGGATGCGGTCGTTGCTGCGGTCGCTGATGTAGAGCCGCTGGCCCTCGGCGTCGGGCTCGAGGTCGTGCAGCAGGTAGCCCAGCCGGGCCTCGGCGCCTACGCCGTCGACCATGCCCCGCTCGTTGGCCTGGCCGGCCAGCGTCGAGACGGTCCCGTCGAAGTCGACCCGCCGCAGGGTCGGTCCGTCGGCGACGAAGAACGCCTCGGCGGTGGCGGCGCAGCCGCGGGGCGCGGTCAGGCGCGCGGCGCCGGGGCCGCCGTCGAAGCTGGCGAACTCGAGCGGGCGGCCGGCCACTGTGGTCACCGCGCGCGCGTCGAGCGCGATGGCGCGCACGGTGCCGTTGAAGGTGTCGCTGGCGAAGAGGGTCGCGCCGTCGGCGCCGAGCGCGATGCAGGTGACGCCGTTGAACCGAGCCGCCGAGCCGACGCCGTCGGCGAAGCCGGTGGATGTATCGCCCGCGAGCTGAACCACCGCGCCCATTGGCGGGGTGTCCGGCTGCGACGGCGCGGCGTCGGGGGTTGCGTCCGGCGCCGCGGCGTCCGGCTCGTCGGGCGCCACGTCGGGGGCAGGCGCCATGTCGACGGCCGCGTCCCCCGGCTCGGGCGCGCTGGACGGTTCGTCGTCGCAGCCGGCGAACAGCGCGAGCGCGCACAAGGGCCTCAACACGGTCTGAAGCTTCATCGTCACCTCCGGCGCCCTGATTACCCGCCTCGCGGGACTGACGCAATGGGATTGCAGGTAGGCCGCGCCGGCGCCTCGACTTGCCACGCCGCGCGCCGTGGGCGACCCTGCCTCGATGTCGGCCCTGCACCTGACCATCAAGACCCTGGTGCTCGCCTCGGGCAAGGCGTTGGGCGCGCTGGCCGCGATTCTGCTCACCGTCGTGCTGACCCGGGCGCTGACCGTCGAGCAGTATGCCACCCACAAGCAGGCGCTGCTCATCTTCGCGATGGCCTCGCCGCTGCTCATGCTGGGGCTGCCCAAGGCGCTGTACTACTTCCTGCCCGGCGAGCCGCGGCGGGCGCGGGCGGCGCTCGTCGAGAACCTGGGCCTGCTGACGCTCTTGGGGGTGCTCTTCGCCGTCGCCCTGCCGCTGGGCCTCGTCGACCTCGCCGCCGAGCGCTTCGCCAACCCGCGCCTCGCCGCCGCGGCCCGCTGGGTCGCGCCCTATGGCCTGGCGATGTTCCCGATGGCCGCGCTCGGCGCCTGCCTCGTCGCCCGTGACCGGGTCGGTGAGCTGGTGCGCTTCAACCTCGCCTCGCGGGCGCTGCTCGTGGTGACCGCTGCCGGCGCGGCGTTGATCTGGGGCACCGCGCAGGCGACGGTGGCCGCCCACGCGGCCTGGGCCGGGGTGATGGTCCTGCCGGCGCTGTGGATGATGGCCCGGGCGGTGCGGCCGACGCCCGCCGGCAGTATCATCGAGCTGGATGTCGTCGGGGATGACTCGGAGGCCATCGGGGATGACTCGGGTGTCATTGAGAGTGGATCTGATGCCATTGGGGATGACTCCGATGCCATCAGCGCGCCATCACTGCCCGAGCGCCCGACTCTGGCCGGCATGTCACGCCAGCTGCGCTTCGCGGTGCCGTTGGGGCTCGCCTCGCTGCTCGGCACGCTGTCGGCCCAGCTCGACAAGCTCATCGTCTCGGCGATGTGCTCGACCGAAGACTTCGCGATCTATGCCACCGGCGCCATCGAGCTGCCGCTCATCGGCGTCGTCACCGGCGCGATGAGCGCGGTGGTGCTGCCCGAGCTGACCCGCTTTCACAAGGCGGGCACGCCCGCGCGCATCGTCGCGCTGTGGCAGGGGGCGATGAAGACCGCGCTGCTCATCCTCGCGCCGGTGATGTTCGGCGTGCTGCTCGTCGCGCCCGAGCTGATGACGGTGCTCTTCTCGGCGGCCTACACCGAGGCGGCGACCCCGCTGCGCATCTACGCGCTGCTGCTGCCGCTGCGCGCGGCGATCTACGGCAGCGTGCTGATGGCCACCGACAATACCCGCTGGGTCACGGCCTCCGCGGCGTTCGGGCTCACGCTCAACGGCGTGCTCTCGGTGGTCGGCGTCGGGCTCCTGGGCCACGCCGGCGCGGCGTGGGCGACGGTGCTGACCACCTACGGCGTCGTCGCGTTCATGCTGCAGCCGATGGGCCGGGCGTTGGGCGTGCGCCCGTCGAGCCTCATCCCGTGGCGGCGTATCGCGACGGTGCTCGCCGCCGCCGGCCTGCCGGCCCTGGTGGTCTTCGGCGCCGCGCGGCTCTTGGGCGGCGCGGTGCAGCTCGATACGTGGCCCGCGGCTCTGCGACTCGTCGCGCTCGGCGGCGGCTATGCCGTCCTGGCCGGGTTGAGCTATCAGCTGACCGGGATCACCACCGCGCGCCAGCTGATCGACTTCGTGCGCCGGCGCTGAACGCTCCGCTCAGGCGGGCCGGATCCAGTTGTCGGGCGACCACGCGGCGCGGTCGTCGACGAAGTGCACCGCATAGGCCGGGCGGCCGCGGGCGCTCTCATTGGCGAAGCTCTTGTGGGGCAACAGCCCGTGCAGGACCACCAGCGTGCCCGCCGCGACCTCCAGCGGCACCCAGCCCTTGTCGGGCCACGGGGCTTCGGACAACTCGACGAAGCGCGTCCGATCGCCCTCGCGCACGAAGCGGCGCTTGAGCCCTTCGCGATGCCCGCCGGGCAAAGCCCACAGGCAGCCGTTCTCGCGATCGGCGTCGGCCAGCGCGAACCAGAGGCCGGTCACCGTGCTCGGCGCGGTATGCAGAAACGTCGCGTCCTGGTGGGGGGCGACCTCGCCGCCGACGCCCGGATCCTTGCCGATGAACATCGACTGCACCGGCCGCGGCGCGTCCAGGCCGGCGCCGCTCAGGTGCGCTCTCCAACGCGCGGCGGTCGAGACGGGCGCGAAGACCGGATCGTGCGCGTGCAGCGCGTGCCCGATCTTGTTGACCGCCCGTCGCTCAGCGCCAGCGGGCGTGTCTTCCAGAAAGCAGCGCACCACGTCGCCCGACTCGAGGAAGTAGCGGTCGATCTCGCGGCGGTCTTCGTCGGTCGAGAAGGGGGCCCCGGCGGCTTCGGGGTCGAAGGCGTCGATGATCGCCCGGGCGCGGGCGGCGAGGCGCTGCACCTCGGCCGAGGCCAGCGCGCCGGGCACGATGGCGTAGCCGCGCTCGGCGTAGGCGTCGGGGTCGAAGGGCGGGGGGTCGTGGTCGATCATGCGAACCTCGGCAGAGCGGCGGGCGGGGCGGGGCGGGGCTCGGCGCGGCGCGGCGCGGCGATCAGTAGTCGCCGTCGACGTCGGTGATGATCGAGCTGACCATGACCAACGAGGCCTCCTCGTCATCGACCGGCGGGATCCAATCCGGCGGGGCCTGCCGCCAGCGGGGCCAGGCGGGCACGATGTCGCCCACCCGGCGCATGCGGTACAGCTTGGCCAGCAGCGTCTTGGGGTTGCCGCCGGCCTCGCGCACCAGATCCTGCTTCTCGGCGTAGGGCAGCTCGACGAGCTCGTCGACGATGCGGAACAAGGCCTCTTCGTCCAGCGGGCCCAGGTTGCGGGTCGCCGCCTTGAGCCAGCCGGGCGTCGGCAGGCCGGGCGCGGTCTCGGGCGTCGTCACCGTGATGAGCACGATGACCCGCAGCCGGTGGGCGCGCACCGCGTAGACCAGCGCCAGCACCTCGTCGTCGATGACCTCCATGCCGTCGAGGGTCAGCACGAAGGGGCGCTCGCGGGTCGCGCACTTCATGAACTCGGCGAAGAGCCGACCCTGGGCGTCGCTGGGCAGGTGGTCGAGGCGCCCGCGGCACCAGTCGACGAGCTTCTTGCGGGTCGGCGCGTCCTCCAGCCGGTGGCCCTTGAGCCACCAGTCGACGTGGTCGCGGGTCTGGCTGTCTTCGAGGCCGATGGCGCCGGCGATCGACAGGGCCGTCTCGCGCATGCTCGGCCCGACCCGCCAGCGGTGGCGATGGCCGTCGATGTCGCCCTGCGCCATGAAGGGGCTGCTGAGCTCGAGCGAGAGCCGGGTCTTGCCCGATCCGCGCTCGCCGCAGAGCACGAGCACGCCCGGCTGCGGGTTCTGCCGCCAGCGGTCGAGCCCGCGGGAGAGCTGGAGCAGCAGGTTGTCGCGGCCGACGAGGGTGGTGGTGCGCAGCGGCGCCTCGAGCGGCTTGCGCACCGGCCCGCCGTCTTCGGCCTGCGCGTAGCGTGCCTGCCGGCTGGCGAGCAGCTCGGCGCCCTCGGAGTCGGTGTGCGACTCGCGCAGCTCGTCGTCGTCGATCGCCAGGTCGATGCTGGCCTCGACGCCGGGGGTCAGCTGCTCCCACGGGCCGTCGGCCAGGGCGGCGAAGGCGTTGCGCGCGTCGGCGGCGTGGCGGAAGCGGTCGAAGGGCTCGGGCTTCATCATCCGGTCGAGCACCTCCCACAGCCCCTTGGGGGTGATGAAGCCGGGGCGCGGGTCGAGCGGCGGGCACGAGTTGTCGAGGCGGATCATCAGCGACTGCACCGGGCTCGACGCCCAGAAGGGCAGGCGGCCACAGATGATCTCGTAGAGCACGATGCCGAAGCAGTAGAGGTCGGTCCACGGGCCGATGCGGCGCCGGCTGCCGGTGGCCTGCTCGGGCGCGGCGTAGTCGACGGTGCCGAGCATGTCGTAGGCCGAGGTGCCGCTGCGCGCTTGATCTTTGAGGCGGGCCACACCGAAGTCGAGCAGGATCGCCTCGCCGTACTGGTCGATCAGGATGTTGTCGGGCTTGATGTCGCGGTGGATGACCTGCTGCGCGTGGGCGTGGGCCAGGGTCTCGAGCACCTGATCGACCACCGGCGCGAGCTGACGCCAGTCGCTCCAGTGCTTGCCCGCCTCGTGCAGCGGGCGCCCGCGCTGCAGGGCCATCACGAAGTACAGCCCGACCCGGTTGTCGGCCCCGGCGTCGATGATCGGCACCACCCGCGGGTGGTTGAGCCGGACCATCGCCTGGATCTCGCGCTGGAAGCGCAGCTCGGCGGCGGGCGCCCCGGCGATGGAGGGGCGCAGCACCTTGATGGCCACGGTCTGGTTGGTGAGCCGGTCGTCGGCCCGCCAGACCTCGCCCATGCCGCCGACGCCCAGCCGGCTGAGCAGCGCGTAGCGATTGGCGATCAGCACCGGCTCGTTCATCTCGACGACCCGCACGGTCGCGCCGTGGTCGGGCACGGGGCGGTGATCTGACAGGGATACGACATGACCCGATTGTGGCTCACACCGCGGGCCAGATCCACCCCGGATATCTCGGGCGTGACCCACATGGTCACACGTTTTCATATGTCGTTTACGGTCGCGCTGATCACCTCCAATACTCCTTCGGGTACGCCTCCGAGCACCGCACCCGCGGGCGTGTGGACGGCACGCGTCGATCCGACGGTGCCGGCGTGGGGTCGGGGCTGGCGAGGGGGCGGGGCCGCTATTGCGGTGGGCAGCTCGCGTCGGCGTCCCGCTCGAGGATGTTGAACTCGACCCGGCGGTTCTGGGCGCGCCCCTCCGCCGTCTCGTTGCTCGCGCGAGGCGCCTGCTCGCCGCGGGCGAGCACCGTCAGCCGGCTCTTCTCCACCCCGCGGGCGACCAGCGCCTGGCGCACCGTCCACGCCCGCTGCCGGGAGAGGCGGTCGTTGAAGTCCGCCGGGCCGGTGGTATCGGCGAAGCCGAGCACCTGGACCCGCCGCACGTCGGGGCGGGTCTTCATCGTACGGGCGACCTCGTCGAGCAGCGGGCGGGCCTCGGGGCGCAGGGTGTAGCGGCCGAGATCGAAGAAGACCAGCGCGTCGAAGTCGATCGTCGCACAGGTCACCTCGGCCCTTGGCGCAGGCGCCGCGGGTGGCTCGGCGGGTGCAGGGACGGTGTCGGGGCAGCCGTCGTCGTCTTCGAAGCCGTTGACCGTCTCCGATTCGAGCGGGCAGCCATCGTCGGGGTCGGCGATGCCATCGCTGTCGGTGTCGTCTTCGGGGCAGCCGTCGGTGTCCTGGATGCCATCGGCGTCTTCGGCGACCAGCGGACAGCCATCGTCGGGGTCGGCGATGCCATCCCCGTCGGCGTCGTCTTCGGGGCAGCCGTCGTCATCCTGGATGCCATCGATGTCTTCGGCGGCGTCGGAGCAGTCATCGCTGTCATCGACGATGCCATCCCCGTCGCGATCGCTGGGTGCCTCCTGCTTCGGCGGCGGCTCGGGCGCGGGCTCGGGCGCGTCCGACCCGCCGAAGAGGATGTCGAACCCGCCGAGCGCGGCGATGTTGTGCCCCGTCTCGCCGCCGCCGAAGGCGATCATGTGCCGCAGATCGAGCCGCAGCCGCACGTGGTCGCCGAGCTGTGGTCCGAGGCCGATGCCATAGTGCACCTGGGGTCGGACCTCGGTCGGCGTGCCATCGGGATCGGGCTGTGGGTTGGCATAGGCCCCCGCGCCGAACATCAGGAAGGGCGCCGCGCCGCCCTCGACGAAGGTCCAGCGGGCGCGCACGGCGAAGTCGAGGCCGTCGTTGGTCTCGTCCGAGGCGTCGAAGGGCAGGTGCGCGCCGCTGATCTCGATGGCCCAGGCGGGGCTCAGGTCGATGCCGAAGCGCAGCGCGCTGATCAGCGACGACTCGGCGTTCGCCGGCTGGCTGATGCGGTCGAGCTCGCCGAAGGCCCAGTCGCCGAGCACCAGGTGCCCGCCGATCGAGGCGCCCAGGTAGGCCCGCGGGTGGTCGTTCTCTTCGGCCGCTGCGGGGCACGTCAGGCATGCCATGACACCCAGCGCGACACCCGTGATTCGGATCTTCATGTCGACTCCTCGGGAACGCAGATGGTGCTCAGGGCAACTGGCGCAGCAGGTGGAAGCCGCCCTGGTCGTCGGGCACGATGAGGTCTTCGAGGCCGTCTCCGGTGACGTCGAGCGACTCGAGGTCATAGCCTTCGGCCGCGAAACGGCCCAGTAGCGGACGACTCTGCGTCTGCGGATCGACGACGAGCCGCAAGGTCGCGGCGGGGTTCTGGCTGATCATGGCCAGGTCGCGCAGCGGATCGCAGTCGATCTCCGTGTCGGTCGCGGCCTCTATGGTGTACACGTCGCGGGACTCGGTGAACGCGAAGCCGGCCCCCTGCGCCCGCCCGAAGAACCAGCGGCCATTGCCGCCCACGGCCAGATCGCGGCGGCCGTCGCCGGTGTAGTCGACGTAGCTCATCTTCTGCGGGAAGGAGGCCAGGTCGATGAGCTGGGCGTGGTCGGCGAAGTTGCCGCCGTTGGCCCGGAAGACCCCCACCGAGCCGCCGCCCAGGCCGAGCACGTCGATGTCGCCGTCCTGGTCGATGTCGCCGATCGCGATGTCGTTGAGCTCGGGGCCCGCCACCGGCTCGGCCGGCTCGGCGAAGGTGCCGTTGCCGTTGCCCCGGGCGATGGCCAGGCGCCAGGCGCCGTTGCGATCGATCGAGGTGACGATGTCGATGGCGCCGTCGCCGGTCATGTCGGTCAGCGCGAGCCCCGCCGCGCGTGCCCCGGCGCCGAATGCCTCCACCGGCGCGCGCAGGTTGCCGTCGTCGTTGATGAAGACGTGGGGCCGCATGCCAGGGCCCACGCCGACCAGATCGGGATCGCCGTCTCCGTCGAGGTCGGCGAGCTCGACCTTGTGCGCCTCCGAGGGCGCGGCCGCTGTGTAGCGCACGGCCCCGAAGTCGCCCACGCCGGCATCGAGCCAGTAGGCGAGGCGGCCGTCGAAGCCGCGGAGGCTGCACACGACGTCGGGCCGGCCGTTGCGGTTCAGGTCACCGACGGCGAAGTCGAAGCACTGCTCGTCGGCAGGGAAGTCGGTCGCTGCAAACCGGGCCACGAGGTCGTCGACCTCGCCGTTGCAGTCGTCGTCCCGCCCGCTGCAGAACTCGCGGACGGGGGTGACGGCGCCCTGGCAGGCGCCGAACGCGCCGTTGTTGCAGCTCTGGGTGCCGCTGCGGCAGGTGCCGACGTCCCGGGTGCCGCCCGGCCCCGGGTAACACGCCCGGGTCACGCCCTCGTCGGTGCGCCCGTCGCAGTCCTCGTCGCGGTTGTCGCAGGTCTCGTCGCCCGGCTGCCCGGCCTGCGCGTCGCAGACGAGCCGGCGGGCGCCGACGTCGCACACCCGGACCCCGTCGGCCTGGCAGACGCCCACGCCCGCCGAGCAGGCGTCGCCCAGGCCCTCGACGTCGTCGACGACGCCATCGCAGTCATTGTCGAGGCCATCGCAGATCTCGACCTGCCCCTCGCCCGCGAGCGCGTCGCAGACCAGCGCGCCCGCGCCGAGATCGCAGATCTGCACCCCAGCGGTGAGGCAGGCGCCGACGCCCACCTCGCAGGCATCGCCGAGGCCGTCGACGTCGTCGGTGGTGCCGTTGCAGTCGTTGTCGAAGCCGTCGCAGATCTCGGCGGCGGGCTCACCGGCGACCGCGTCGCAGACCAGCGCGCCCGCGTCGAGGTCGCAGACCTGTAGCCCGTCGGCCGTGCAGGCGCCGATACCCACCCGGCAGGCATCGCCGAGGCCGGCGACGTCGTCGATCACGCCGTTGCAGTCATTGTCGATGCCATCGCAGACCTCGACCGTCGGCTCGCCAGCGACCGCGTCGCAGGCCACGGCGTCGTCAGCGCCGCAGACCGTCTGCCCGTCGGCCGCGCACGCGCCGACGCCCACCGAGCAGGCCTCGCCGGTGCCGGGCACGTCGTCGGTGTCGCCGTCGCAGTCGAGATCCTGATCGCGGGTGGCGCAGACCTCGCCGGCGGGCACCACCTCGCCCGCGCAGGGGCCGAAGGTGCTGCCGTCTTCGAGGCAGGCCTGGGTGCCCATGCGGCACGCGCCGACATCGGCGGTGCGGTCGGGGCCGGTGTAGCAGTCGCGGGTCTCGCCGGGCAGGCAGGCGCAGCCGCCGCCGACGTCGTCGGTCTCGGCGTCGCAGTCGTTGTCCAGGCCGTCGCAGATCTCGGCGCCGGGCAGCACCTGGCCGACGCAGGCGCCGTAGACCCCGCCCTCGCAGGTCTGGGTGCCGCCGAGGCAGGGGCCATTGCCCACGGTGTCCGCGGGGCCGTCGTAACACTCGCGGACCAGCGGGCTGCCGTCCTCGCCCTCATCGGCGGCGCCGTCGCAGTCGTTGTCGAGGCCGTCGCACAGCTCGGCGCTCGGCTCGGCGTCGCGCACGCAGATCGTGCCGCCCGCCTCGCAGGCGGTGGTGCCGGCGGCGCAGACGCCCGGCTCGCCGGTCTCGCAGGGCACGGCACCGCCAAACTCCTCGTCGGCGGTGCCGTCGCAGTCGTCGTCGAGGCCGTTGCAAGCTTCTTCGGCCGGCGCGCCGGCGACCGCGTCGCAGACGACGCCCTCACCCGCCGCGTCGCAGACCCGCACCCCGTCCGCGGCGCACGCGCCTTCGCCTGCCGAGCAGGCGCTGCCCAGATCGGCGTAGCCCTCGTCGGCGGTGCCGTCGCAGTCGTTGTCGACGCCGTCACAGCGCTCTTCGGGGGCGATGCAGGCGCCGAATTCGCCGCCGACGCAGGCCCGCTCGCCGCCGCAGCCGTCGATGATCGCGCACGGCTCGACGGCGCCCTCGGCGCAGCCCGACGCGCCATCGGGCGCAGCGTCGGCCACGCCGACCTCGGGGGGCTGCTCCTCGACTTCATCGTCGAAGTGGCAGCCGCCGAGGGGCAGGGCGATGACGAGCAGGCCCAGGCCGAGCCACGCGCGCCCGACCCCGAGGGGGTCCCGGGGGTGGGTGGGGCGTCGTTCGAAGGGCAGTGCCCCGGTTGTATTCGGCTGCGGACGGCGATCCATCGGATTCTTCCTCTTTCGTCTTGGGCGACGGGTAGGGCTTGGTAAAGAGAATGGAGGCAATGGGGTGCACGGAGCGTGCCAGTGCGGCATGTTTCATTTCGAATATTTCTATTTGAATCATCGCGCCCAGCCTATCTGGGATCACCCGTCGTCGGTGCCTGGGCGCGATCGGGGCACGGCCTCGGGCAGACGGTCCGCGGACCGTCCGGCGCGCCGACGGTTCGGGCCGGACAGGGCAGGCGCGCGTCTGGTATATGCAGTCATTCCACCGAGGAGGTGCCATGGCCCGCCGGGCGGCCTGGGCGAGCGCGCTGCTCGCCATCCTGTCGACGACCCCCGCTCTCGCCGATCTGCCCGAGCCCAACGTGCCGGTGCCGGTCGATCCACCGACCGCCGAGGCGCCGGAGGCCGCGGCCGACGAGGCCCCGCGACGCAAAGGCAGCGGCGGCTGGCGCTTCCGGATCCAGCCGCAGTTCCGCGTCATCCCCAAGGGCCTCGACACCCGATTCGAAGCCGCGTGGCGCACGCCGATGTGGCGCGATCGACGAGGCGTGCTGTTCGACGGCACCTACATCGAGGTCGGCCCCGTCGCCCGGCTGAGCCCGGCGTCGCTGCACCCCGGCATCGCGGTCCAGACGGTGCCCATCGCGCCGCTGAAGCTCGAGGCGTCGGTCTGGCAGCTGCGCTACTTCGGCAACTTCGGCAGCCTCTTCGAGTACGAGGACATCGACGCCGACTGGGGGCCCGACCAGCGCAGCGAGGCGGTCGGGCGCCACGAGACGGGCTGGTCGATGCGCTTCAAGGCCGAGCTGCGCCTCAAGTACGGCCCGATCGTCTTGCTGACCGACTTCATCCACATGTGGCTCGGCGTGCCCGACGTGCAGCCCGGGCGGGCCTGGTACGAGTCCAGCTCGGACATGCTCGTCGCCCGCGAAGACCACGTGCAGACCATCAACAGCAACCTGGGCTATCTGCTGTGGGGCAGCCCATCGGCCGACGAGTTCCTGCTGCTCGGCCTGCGCTGGGAGGGCTGGCGTTCGTTCGAGAGCGAGCAGGAGCGCCAGATGCTCTCGGTCTTGACGATGTGGCGGCCCGGCTGGCTGCACGAGCGGCACATGACCTTCGGGCTGCTCACCGGGGTCTATCTGGACGACCCCTATCGCACCGGCCTGCCGTATATCGCCGGCTTCGTGCAGTTCAACTGGCTCGACCCCGAGGCGAAGTGAGCCGTGGGCAGCGGATGGCGCTCGTCCTGGCGGCCTGTGCGCTCTGCGTGGGCTGTCGTCAGGCGGACGAACGCGCCGCCGAGCCCGCGGCGTCGAACAAGGCCGTCGCGCCCGAGCTGCCGGGCGCCCGCGAATCCGCCACCGAGGGGCCTGCCGCGGCGCTCGCGGGCGACCCGAGCCTGCCGGGTCTCGAGGGCGATCCGGCGGTGGACGCCCGGCTGCGCGGCCTGCTCGCCGAGAAGGGCCCCGACCACCGCCCGCGCACCCATCACCTGAAGCCCGACGGCGGCCCGAAGTACGTCAACCGCCTCATCGGCGAGGTCAGCCCCTACCTGCTGCAGCACGCCCACAACCCGGTCGACTGGTATCCGTGGGGTGACGCCGCGTTCGCCCGGGCCCGGGCGCTCGACCGGCCGGTGCTGCTCAGCGTGGGCTACTCCACCTGCCACTGGTGCCATGTCATGGAGCGGGAGTCCTTCGAAGACGAAGAGATCGCCCGCTTCATCAACACCCACTTCGTCGCCATCAAGGTCGACCGCGAGGAGCGGCCCGACGTCGACGGGCTCTACATGGACGCGGTGCACCTGCTCGCCGGGCGCGGCGGCTGGCCGATGACCGTCGTGATGACCGCCGACCGGCGGCCCTTCTTCGCCGGCACCTACTTCCCCGCGCGGGATGGTGATCGCGGGGCGCGCAAGGGCTTCTTCACGATCCTGCGCGAGCTGTCGACGCATTACGCCGACGACCGTGAGGCGCTGGTGCAGCGGGCGGGGCAGGTGACCGCGCGGCTGCAGGCGGCGGCCCGACCCCGGCCGCCCGACGCGGTGCCCGGCCCCGAGGCGATCGTCGAGGGCG
Source organism: bacterium (assembly GCA_030427205.1). Taxonomy (GTDB): domain Bacteria; phylum Myxococcota_A; class Bradymonadia; order UBA7976; family UBA1532; genus JACKDM01. The sequence goes on from JAUHXC010000040.1 coordinate 82,843, forward strand.
TGCGCCGGTTCGCGCAGCGCTTCGACGCGACGTGGGGCGGCTTCGGGCCGGCGCCCAAGTTCCCGCGGCCGGTCGTGCTCGAGCTGCTGCTGCGCGACCATCGGCGCACGGGCGACGCGCAGGCGCAGACCATGGCGCTGCACACCCTGCGCAAGATGGCCCGCGGCGGGCTGTACGACCACCTCGGCGGCGGCTTTCACCGCTACGCGGTCGACCGGCGCTGGCGGGTGCCGCACTTCGAGAAGATGCTCTACGACAACGCGCAGCTCGCCGCGATCTACGTGGACGCCTGGCAGGTCAGCGGCGACGCCGAGCTCGCCGCCGTCGCCCGCGAGACCCTCGACTACGTGCTGCGCGAGATGACCGCGCCCGAGGGCGGCTTCTACTCGGCGACCGACGCCGACAGCCTCGGGCCCGACGGCCACGCCGAAGAGGGCCGCTTCTTCACCTGGACGCCGGCCGAGGTCGAAGCGGTGGTCGGGGCGGCGGGGCTGGCGACGCTGCGTCGGATCTATCCGATCAGCGCGCGCGGCGACCTGGACGGGCGAGCCATCCTGCATATGCCGCGGTCGCTCGCCGAGGCGGCCACGCGGGCCGGCATGGCCCCCGACGGTCTGGCTGCGGCCGTCGCGCCACTCGAGCGGGCGCTGCTGGCCCACCGCGGGACCCGGCCGGCGCCGCTGCGCGACGACAAGATCATCACCGCCTGGAACGGCCAGATGCTCGGCGCGCTCGCCCGGGCGGGCCGGGTACTGGGCGAAGCCCGCTACACGGCCGCTGCGCGGGCGGCGGCGGCGTTTCTGCTCGAACGGGTAGTAGGGCAGGGGGGTCGCCTCCAGCGGCTCTGGGCGGGCGGTAGAGCGCGCGGGGCGGCGTTTCTCGTCGACTACGCCGATGTGATCGCCGGCCTGATCGAGCTGTACGAAGCAACCGGCGAGGCCCGCTGGCTGAAGGCGGCCCTCGAGCTGCAGCGGCTGCAAGACGCGCACTTCGCCGACGCGGTGGGCGGGGGCTACTTCCGCACCGCCGCCGACGGCGAGGCGCTGCTCGCCCGCCAGAAGCCGCATTACGACGGGGCGCGGCCGTCGGGCAACGCCGTGGCCGCGCGCAACCTGCTGCGGCTGCACGCGTTCACCGGCGATGCGCGGCTACAGGCGCGCGCCGACCGCCTGCTGGGCGCCTTCGCCGCGCGCATGATCCGGACCCCGACGGCGGTGCCGGCCATGCTCTCGGCGCTCGAGCTGCGCCACGATACGCCGCTGCAGGTCGTGCTCGTCGCCGACGACCGGGCCGACGCCGAGCCGCTGCGCCGGGCGGTGCGCGCCCGCTGGCTGCCCAATCGGGCACTGATCGACGTGGATCGCGAGCAGGCCCGCGCGGCGGGGCTGGAGCTGCTGCGCGACAAGCGGCCCCAGGGCGGGGCGACGGCCTATGTGTGTGAGGAGGGCCGCTGCGAGCGGCCGACGTCCGACCCGGCGGTGCTCGCCGGGCAGCTCGCGCGGGTGCGGCCGTTGGCGGGTGACGTCAGCCCGCCGCCGCGGCACACCGAGGCCCGGTAGCCGCGCGGTGGGCGCCGCTCAGGGCTGGTAGACCTCGAGGGCATAGGCCCCGAGGTTGTTGCCGTCGAAGCTGTCGACAAACAGGTAGACCTCGACGCCCGCCTGCAGGCGGAGCTCGACGCGGCTGAGCAGGTTGCCGCCCTCGATGTCGTCATTGCACTCGAGCTCGCTGTCGGCCACGAGGCACTGCTCGCGCAGGTAGATGAGCGGGTCGCCCTCGTGGTCGGTGATCTCGAAGGCCCAGTCGCCCGCGGCGTTCGGGGTGAAGCTGTAGACGTCGACCGGCCCGCCGCCGCCGCAGCTCGCGCGGTCCTGGGGCAGCGCGCCGGCGTAGTCGCCCTGCACGACCCGGCGACCGTTGGCGTTTGGCCGCACGGCGGTGAGGTCGGTCACCGGCAGGTCGCCGCAGCCCTCGGGGGCCTCTCCACAGATGGCGGGCGCGCCGACGCACACCGTGCCCGCCGGGCAGTCGCCGGCCGCGCCGCCGGGCAGGCAGCGATCGCCCGCGGCGAGGCGCGGTACCTGGCCGAGCGGCGAGCTGACCGCGGCGCTGCCCAGTCGGGTCTCGTCGAACGCCCGCACCTCGATCTCTTCGGCGGGCGCCATCTGCGCCTCGGCGATGTCGATGCACTCCTGCTGCTGGGCCGGATCCTGGATGCTCGCGCAGCCGAACGCCAGGGCGGCGGAGAAGGTGTAGAGCAGGTCGAACCGACCGCGGGCGATGTTCCAGTCGAGCTCGGGCACGCCGACCAGGGTGACGAGGCCGCCCACGAGCGGGACCGGCTCACCGACGGCGTCGGTGAAGCCGAAGAGCAGCCCGAGCGGGTCGTTCTGGGCGTCGGTGCCGGTGACGTGAACCGTGAAGCCCCCGTCGTCGAGGCGCCACGCGTCGAGCGTCTGGATCGTCGGGCCCGTCGCCGCGACGCAGACGCCCTCTTCTTCGCCGTCCTCGACCGTGCAGCCCTGGCCCCGGGGGCAGGTCTCGGGCACCTGTATCGGATCGCAGGCCGCGCCCGGGGCCAGAACCTCGGGCGGGGCGATGTCTGCGTTGTCCCAGTCGCTCAGCGCCCCGCTGGCATCACGCACCCGCAGCCGCACCTCTGCCGGCTCGGGCAGATCGCGCGGCAGATAGCCGGCGATGGTGCCGGTGAACGCCCCCTCGGGATCATCCACGTCGCCGAAGGCCACCTCCACCGGCGCCTCCGGGGTCCCGAAGTCGAGGCGCACGCCGCGGGCGTCGAACAGCTCGAGCTGAGCGTGGGTCACCGGCCCCGCGCCGGCCTGACCGGTCGCCTCGAGGTACAGCGCGGCGCCGTCGACCTCATTGGGCGCATACACCGCTCTCACCGCGTCGAGCTGCGGCGCGTCCGCCGGGCGCGCGCGCACGGTGAACGGCGTCACGTCGACGCCGCTGAAGAGGTCGACGAAGATGTAGACCGGCTCGCCGGCTGCGAGATCGACGGTGACCACGCTCTGGACCTCGCCCGCGTTGAAGTCGCCGAAGTCGTCGTTGCACGCCAGCTCGGTGGCCGGTGCCCCGCACACGGTGCGCACGTAGAGCACGGTGTCGGCTTCGCTGTCGAAGGTGTCGAACTGCCACGGACCGCCCTGGGGCGGCACGAAGCGCACCACCGCGTCGAAGGCCGGGTTGTCCATGCCCTGGTCCTCGGTGGTCGAGCACGAGCCGTCGCTGTCGTCGCCGTCGAGCATGCCCGCAGCGAGCCAGGTGCCGTCACGCTGCTCGCCGAAGGCCAGCGGCGCGTCACAGCTGCCGTCGCCTTCGCCCTCGCCCTCTCCTTCGCCCTCGCCCTCTCCTTCGCCTTCGCCCTCGCCTTCGCCCTCTCCTTCGCCCTCGCCCTCTCCTTCGCCCTCGCCCTCTCCTTCGCCCTCGCCCTCGCCTTCGCCCTCGCCCTCGCCCTCGCCTTCGCCCTCGCCTTCGCCCTCGCCCTCGCCCTCGCCCTCGCCCTCTCCTTCGCCCTCGCCTTCGCCTTCGCCTTCGCCCTCGCCCTCGCCTTCGCCCTCGCCCTCGCCTTCGCCCTCTCCTTCGCCTTCGCCCTCGCCCTCGCCCTCGCCTTCGCCCTCGCCCTCGCCGCCGTCGCTGCGGTCGACCGCCGCGTCGTCGTCATCGCCCCCGCCGCCCCCGCCGCCGGTGGTCGGCACGCAGGCGCCGAGTCCGAAGAGCAACGCCAGCATCATCGCGTATCGCATTCGAGATCTGCTCCCTCGGCGCCACGCGCGCCGACACGGTTTCGTCACATGAACCCGTCGCAGGCATGCCCTCGGGGCGGGGTCCGGGTCAAGAGGACCGGCCGATGAAGGCAGGTGAAGCCGACGCGCCGAGCCGCTACACTGCCGCTGCTCGACGGCATGCCCCGTCCCCCGACATCCAGAGGAGCCCATGGTCGACTTCCGACTCAGCCAGGAGCAGCAGCAGCTGCGCGATCTGGCCCGAGACTTCGCCCGCAACGAGATCCGCCCGGTCGCCGCCCATCACGACAAGACCGGCGAGTTCCCGGTCGATGTGCTGCGCAAGGCCTGGGAGCTGGGGCTGATGAACAGCCACATCCCCGAGGCCTACGGCGGCTTCGGGCTCGGCAGCCTCGACAGCGCGATCATGGGCGAGGAGAACGCCTGGGGCTGCACCGGCATCAGCACCGCCATCGAGGCCAATACGCTGGCCGAGGCGCCGGTGATCGTGGCCGGCAGCGAGGCGCAGAAGAAGAAGTACCTCGGCCGCATGACCGAAGACTTCCTCTTCGCCGCCTACGGGGTCACCGAGCCGGGCGCCGGCTCGGACGTCGCCGCGATCCGGGCCACCGCGGTGCGCCGGGGCGACGTCTACGTGCTCAACGGCGGCAAGATGTGGATCACCAACGCCGGCAAGGCCAACTGGTTCTTCGTGCTGGCCAAGACCGATCCCGACGCCGGGCACCGCGGCATGACCGGCTTCATCGTCGACGCCGACAGCCCGGGGCTGAGCGTCGGCAAGAAAGAATGGAACATGGGCCAGCGGGCCAGCGATACCCGCGCGGTCACCCTCGAAGACGTCGAGGTGCCGGTGGCCAACCGCCTCGGCGAAGAGGGCATGGGCTTCAAGATCGCCATGAAGGCGTTCGACATCACCCGGCCGATGGTGGCCAGCGGCGCGGTCGGCCTCGCCCGGGCGGCCTACGAGCACGCCGTCGAGTACGCCGCGCAGCGCAAGACCATGGGCAAGCCGATCTGGATGCACCAGGGCGTCGGCTTCATGATCGCCGACATGGCCAAAGACATCGAGGCCGCCCGCCTGCTCGTCTGGCAGTCGGCGTGGACCATCGATCAGGGCGTGCGCAATACCAAGTTCGCCGCGATGGCCAAGTGCTTCGCCGCCGACGTGGCCCACCGGGTGGCCAGCGACGCGGTGCAGGTCTTCGGCGGCAACGGCTTCAACACCGAGTATCCCGTCGAGAAGCTGCTGCGCGACTCGAAGATCTTCCAGATCTACGAGGGCACCAGCCAGATCCAGCGGCTGATCATGACCCGCGAGATCTTCACCCGCCGCTGAGCGGGGCGCCCGCCCGTTTGTCCGTGCGCCGGACGCCCGCTTGCCTGCATGCTGACCGCGGACGTGCAGAACGAGGGGGGCGTCGATGACGCGTGTGATGTGCCTGATGGCCGCGGTGGCGTTGAGCCTCGTCGGCTGCAATAGTGACGAGGGCGCCGAGCCGGCGTCCCCCGACACCGCGCCGCCGGCGGACGCCGGGGCCGATGCGCAGCCCGACATGGGCGGACCCGATCCCGAAGCGGCGGTGGCGGCGCTCGTCGCGGCGGTGGATGTCAGCCGCTACGGCGCCGACCTGGAGCTCGTGGCCCGCGGGCCCCGGCAGTCACCCGACGGCGAGAACTGGCAGGCGACCCAGGATCGCTGCGCCGAGGTCTTCCTCGCGGCGGGCATGCAGGTCACCCGTCAGCCGATCGCCGGCGACGGGGTCAACGTCATCGGCGTATTGCCCGGGCTGACCCGCCCCGATGAGCAGATCCTGCTCGGCGCCCACTACGACTCGGAGTTCGCCTGCAACGGCGCCGATGACAACGCCTCGGGGGTCGCCGGCGTGCTCGAGGCGGCGCGGGTGCTCGGCGCCCGCCGCTTCGAACGCTCGCTGGTCTTCATCTGCTTCGACGCCGAGGAGTACAGCTTGCTGGGCTCGACGGAGTACGCGCTGCGGGCGCGCGCGGCCGGGCATGACATCCGCGGGGCGCTGGTGCTGGAGATGATCGGCTATCGCGATACCCGGCCGGGCAGCCAGCGCCTGCCCGAGGGGATCAGCCTGGCGTTCCCGGTCGTCGCCGACGCGATCGCCGCCCGCGAGAACCGCGCCGACTTCCTCTTCTACGCCGCCGACGACGACCCGGAGATGTTCCCGCATCTGGAGGCCGCGGCGGCGGCGGTCGAGATGCCCATCGTCGGCGTGCGCCTCGACGCGGTCCTGCGGGCCAGCGATCTCACCGGGACCTTCCGTCGATCGGACCACGGCCCGCTCTGGGCTGCGGGCTACCCCGGCATCATGATCTCCGACACCGCCGAGTTCCGGAACCCGAACTATCACTGCGGGCTGGGCGACGATGACATCGACACCGTCGACGTCGACTTCGCCGTGGACGCCACGCGCATGGTGGTCGGCGCGCTGGCTCGGGCGGCGGTGCCCGCAGATGGCATGCCCGGCGAGGGGCGGGTGGTCGATCCGGCGCCGCCCCTCGAGTCGACCCGCGCCTGTGATCCGGTGGCCCGTGACTGCCCCGACGGCCAGCGCTGCGCGCTCGTCTTCGCCGACGAGGGGCGGGTGCTCGCCTGCGTGCCGCCGACCGAGATGCCGCTGGGGATCGACGAACTGTGCGAGCGCGACGCAGATGGCAACGATCGCTGCGACAGCGGCTTGTTCTGCACGTTGACCGGGCGCGCCGTCGGCGACGAGCGGCGGTGCCGTCCGCTGTGTGATTCGGCGGCGGACTGCGCCGAGGGCGAGGCGTGTCCGACCCTGAGGGCCGAAGCGAGCAATTGCATCGCCGGATGTGACCCGTTCGCCGATGAGTGCCCGCCCGAGACCGGCTGCGGCTTCAGCGATGACTCGAGCCGACGGTTCGTGCGCCTCTTCTGTCGCCAGAAGGGTCAGCTCGAAGAGGGGGAGGATTGCACCCGTGATTTCTGTCGCCCGGGGTTGGTCTGTCCGTCGATCCTCTCGCAGAGCCACGCGCTGGGCTGCCTGGCGTGGTGCCGGCTCTCCGCGCCCGAGTGTAACGCGGGGCGGGTCTGTCGCCGCATCGCGGCCCGCGGGCTGCCCGACGATCTGGGCCTGTGTGTGCCGGAGGACGCGCTGGTGCCTTGAGACGATGCCGGGGCTGATGCCTCATGCCATGGTGAAGTCATCTGATGGCATCATGGCATCATGGCATCATGGCATCATGGTGTCTGATGGCGCGTCGCTCAGGCCGTATTGTGGGTCAGGTTGCCGGTGCTGCTCGCCGTCGAGGCCAGGTCGAGCTTGTCGACCCGCTCGATGAGGTCGTCGCGGCGGGCGAGCACCGCCAGGGTGCGCAGATCGCGGCGCAGGCGGTCGGTCTCGCCGTCGCTGAGGCGCACGTCGTAGCGCAGATCTTCGGCGTACATCAGCGCCAGCTCGGCGTCGGTCCAGGCGTCTTCCATCGCGTGGGCCCAGGCCTGGCCGATGCAGGCGATGAACTCCAGCACGAAGAGGTTGCCCCGGGCCGCCTGCCGGGCTTCTTCGAAGGCGGCGAGGGCGGTCTGGGCGTCTTCCCGGGCCCACGCGCACAGGCCGAGCTGCAGCCGCGCGTCGACGCCGACGACCTCGAGGCCTTCCTCCATCGCCTGATCGATGATCGCTTCGAAGGTCTGCTCGGCGCGCTCGATGCGGCCCTGGACGCGGTCGAGGCGGGCGAGCGCGCCGCGGGCCTGCAGCCGCGGGGCGAGCAGGCCCGACTCGATGGCGCTCTCCAGGCTGTGCTCGTAGGCCACCAGCGCCAGATCGAGCTCGTCGGTGTGCTGGTAGAAGCGGCCCAGGGAGTGGTGCACGTCGGCCAGGGCCCGGCGATCGCCGCTCTCCCGGGCGAAGCGCAGGGCCTCCCACAGCCACTGCTCGGCCTCTTCGGCGTCGTCGTGGGCCAGCTTGAGCACGCCGAGCCGCCCCGCGGCGCGGGCGCCGACCGCCGCCAGATCGTGGGCCCGGGCGATGTCGACGCCGGAGCGGGCCTGGATCTCGGCTTCGACGGGCTGGCCGGCGTGCTCGGCCGCGTCGCTGGCGAGCAGGTGCAGCTCGCAGCGGGCCTCGGGGCCGAGCTGGTGCACCTCGCCGTCCCACTTGAGCAGCCGCCGGGTGAAAGAGACGGTGTGGCCCATCAGCCCGGCGCCGTGCAGTCGGTGCGCGCCGTCGACCCCCACCTCGAGGGCGCGGGCGCGCTCGCCGCCGGCCCACAGGTGACGGGCGAAGACCTCGACCTCGATGCCGGTCGGATCGGCGTTGGCCCGGCGCTCGCGCAGGCGGGCCGCGGCGAGGTTGATCGGGCCCCAGTTGGGCAGCGCCCGGCAGATCTTGCGCAGCTGCGCGCGCACGAGGTCGTGGCTGAAGCGCCAGCGGTTGGGGCCCTGATCGAGCGCGAGGCCGCAGGTCACCGCGCGGTCGAGCAGGTTCTCGAGCTGATCGCTCTCGCCGGTGAGCGCCGGGGCCTCGGGGTCTCCCGGCACGCCGCACAGGGCGCTCAGCGGGCGCAGGGTGAACGAGCGGCCGAGCAGCGTGGCCCGGGCCAGCATGCTGAGCATCTCGCCGCCGTCGGGGCCGTCGGACGCCCGGGCGATGCGCTCGGCGAGTACGGTGTTGGGATCGCTGGGCGCGCTGCCGTAGCCCTCGGCCTCGAGGTAGCCGCGCACCGCCTCGAGCGCGATGAGCGGGTTGCCGGCGGCCATGACGGCGGCCCCTTCGGCGACGCCGGGCTCCATGCGGGCGAGCGAGGCCAGCGCCGGGCCGAGCTCGAGCGGGTTGACCGGCCCCAGGCGGATGTGGGCCGTATTGGGCAGCCGCAGGATCGCCTTGCGCGGCGCCTGCACCGTCGTGCGCTGGCTGGGGCGCAGGGTCACGACGATCATCAGCCGCGCGGTGCCGTGGCGCGCCAGCCGATGCACCAGCCGCAGCACCTTGCCCTCGGGCGACCACTGGGCGTCGTCGGCCCACAGCAAAAACGGCGCGTCGCCGGCCAGCCGGTTGACCAGATCGGCCGCGTGGCGCACGTGCTGGTCGCTGGCGGGGCCCTCGTGCGGCGCCGAGCTCCACAAGACCTCGGTGGCGCAGGCCCGCTCGTCGGCGTCGGGGAAGGCGGCGGTCAGCGCGTCGTCGGCCGCGTCCCGGGGGAGGCCCGGCAGGCCCACGAAGCGCAGCACCGCCTGACGCAGCCCGCCGCCGCTCTGGATCTGAGGCTCGCTGCGCACGACGAGGGTGCGCATGCGACCGCTCTCTTCCATCGTCTCGCGCAGCCAGCCGGCGAGGCGGCTCTTGCCGAGCCCGGCTTCGCCTTCGACGATGACCACCTGCGGGCCGGCGCCGTGGCAGGCCTGGTCGGCGGCGGCGAACAGCGTGCGCTGGGCTTCTTCGCGGCCGACCAGCGGCGGGTTGCGCAGCTGGGCCAGCGCCGGGCCGCCGGGGCCTTCGAAGGGCGCGATGTCTTCGCCGGGCTCGGTGTCGTAGAGGTAGTGGCCCGGCGGCGGGCCGAAGGGCACCGTCGGCGGTGGCTCGCCCAGGTCGGCGAGCGCGCGCCGCACCGAGGCGACCGAGCGGAACCGCTCGGCGGGCGACTTGTGCAGCATGCGCTCGATGATGGGGATCAGCGCCTCGGGCGCCTCGACGTCGTCGCGGATGTGGATCGCGGGCAGCGGCGAGCGCTGGTGGTGGGCCAGCAGGTGGCGCCCGTGGTAGGGCAGGTCGCCGGTCAGGATCTCGAAGAGGATGATGCCCAGACTGTAGAGGTCGGTCCACGGGCCGGCGCCGACGACGTTGCCCGAGGCCGCCTCGGGGGCGATATAGGCCGGCGTGCCTTCGATCCGGCGGCTCGCGCGGCGGGCGTCGGGCACCGCCAGCGCGATGCCGAAGTCGACCAGCCGCACCGCGCCGGGCCCGTCGACCTCGGGCACGAGCAGCACGTTGCCCGGCTTGAGGTCGCGGTGCACCAGCTCGCGGGCGTGGGCGTGGGCCAGGCCCGACAGCAGCCCGTCGAGCAGCGTCCACAGGCGGGGCCAGCTCCACGGGCCGCGGGTGTACTCGCCGAGCGGCGCGCCGTCGACGAACTCCATCGCCATGAACGGCGAGCCCTGCGGCGTGCGCCCGAAGTCGTGCACCTTGACCAGCGCGGGGTGGTCGAGCCGGGCCATGGCCCGCACCTCGCGGTTGAACGAGCGCTCGGCGGAGCCGCGCCGGTCGTTGCGCAGGTTGAGCACCTTCACCGCGCAGTGGCCGCCCCGCTCCGCGCGCGCGAGCCAGACGCTGCCCATCGAGCCCTCGCCCAGCTCGCGCAGGGGCAGATATCCGCTCGGAAAGTCTTCGGGGTGCGTGCTGATGGGGGTGCTCCTGTCGCGCAGCCGACATGCGCGAAGCGTCACCTTGGCACGACCGGTCGGGGGGCGGCAACCCCACTGCGGAACATGAACGGCGGCCTCTGGAGGGGCTCAATGCCAGGGGAAGAGCGGCAGCTGCACGGGCTCGTCGGCGGCGACCAGATCGTAGCCGGTCAGCCCCACGAGGCGGTAGGCGCGGCCGAGGTCGAACTGGTCGAGCAGGCGGCGCGCGGCGGCGAGCAGCGGCCCGGCGTCGTCGACGGGCTGGGGCAGCGCGCATTGGCGGGTCGCGATCTGGAACTCGCTGTCCTTGAGCTTGACCCGCACCCCGCCGGCGAGGCGCCGCGCCCGTCCGAGCCGGTCGGCGACGGCGTCGGCGGCGGCGACGAGCAGGGGCTCGATGGCCGCCCGGCCACGGATGTCGCTCTCGAGGGTGCGCTCCCAGCCGATGGACTTGGGCTCGCGGTGGCTGATCACCGCCCGCGGGTCGATGCCGCGCGCGAGCTGGCGGAAGTGCGGCCCCATGCGGCCGAGCGGGGCGAGGGTCGCGTCGTCGGCGTGGGCGACCTGGCCAATGGTGCGCAGCCCGAGGGCCTCGATGCGGGCGGCGGTCTTGGGGCCCGCGCCCCACAGCCGCGAGACGGGCAGGGGGGCGAGGAATCGGCGGGCCTCGTCCGGGGGCACGATGGTCAAGCCGTCGGGCTTATGGAAGTCGCTGGCGACCTTGGCGACGAACTTGGTGGCCGAGATGCCGACCGAGACCGACAGCCCGCCGGTGACCTCACGCACCGCGGCCTTGAGCCGGCGGCCCAGATCGGCGGGCCCGTCGAAGCGGGCGGCGGTCTCGGTGGCGTCGAGGAAGGCCTCGTCGAGGCTGAGCGACTCGACCTCGGGCGCGAACTCGGCGAAGACGCCCATCACGCCGCGGGAGATGGCCTTGTAGCGGTCGAAGCGCGGCGGCACGACCACCGCGTCGGGCACCCGCCGCAGGGCGACGGCCATCGGCATGGCGCTGCCGACGCCGAAGGGGCGGGCCTCGTAGCTCGCCGTCGCGACCACCGATCGCGGCCCGCGCCCGCCGACGAGCACCGGCCGCCCGCGCAGCGCCGGATCGTCGAGCTGCTCGACCGCCGCGTAGAAGGCGTCCATGTCGGCGTGCACGATCACCCGCGGCGCCTCGGCCGAGGCGGGCGGTGAACCGGATTCGGTATCCGTGGCCATGGCCGTGCAATGGCACGGGTGGGCGCGCGGATCAAGGCTTTACTGTGCGTGCGTTCAGTGTGTGCGTTCAGCGCCGTGGGTTTGATGCGCCCTCGCGGCGGGCGAGTCCGGGCGCGGCGCCCGTCAGGGGCAGCCCTGCAGCATCTGGATCCACGCGCCGACCAGCGCGGTGCCCCGCGGGTCGACGCGGGTCGTGGCCAGCTGCGGCATCTGGCCCTCGCCGCGGATGTTCATCCGGGCGAAGAGCAGGCTGCGGTTGGGGTCGCCGGGCGCGAGCAGCACCGCGCCTGCGATGTCGAGGTCGCCCTGCTGCGGCTCGATGTTGCACATGTTGGTGTCGGCGAGCGCGGTGGTCGCCCGCAGGTCGATGTCGGCGTTGGCCGGGCCGTCGGGCTGGTGACACGAGGCGCAGTTGGCGTGCAGATAGGCCCGCGCCTGATCGGCCAGCGGCGCGTCGGGGTCGTCGATGTCGGGGTAGGCCGGCAGCTCGGCGGCGGGGCGGGGCAGGTCGACGTAGCCCGCCTCGGCCAGCGCCTCGAGCTGGTTGACCGGCCGCCCGTCGCCGTAGTCGAAGTCGCGGTTGAGCTGCCGCCCCGACAGCCCGAGCGCGTAGCCCTGGCCCTGGATGTGGCACTGGTCGCATTGCGTGCGCGAGGGGTAGGTCCACTCGAGCACGCCGCTGGCGGTCGGCACCTCGCGGGTCTCCGAGCCGGGCAGCAGGTAGGCGTCGCTCTCGTCGTCGGTCCAGCGGAAGCTGTAGCCGTTCCAGCGGTCTTCGCCCTTGCGGATCATGCGGGTCTCGATGCGCTTCTCGCTGCCGTCGGCCTGCGGCATGACGAAGGTCTTGATGAGCACGGTGCCCACCGGCAGGTCGAAGACGCCCTCGTCGCGCCAGGTCATCGACGTGCCCGCGGGCAGGGCGATGGCCCGCAGCTTGGTGGCCCCGTCGCTCCACAGCCGGCTGTTGGTGTAGTAGGGCACGACGCCGTCGGCGAGTACGTGCGCCGCGACGTCGGTGAAGCAGCCGGTCTGGCTGATCCACTCGGGCAGCGGCTCGACGTCGGCCGGCGGGTCGACCCGGTCGAAGCGGCCGATGCCGGCGTCGAAGGTCACCACGTACAGCTCGCCGTCGGAGCCCTCGCCGAAGCTGGTGATCTGGCGGCCCGAGTCGGCGAGCACCGTCACCTCGGGCTCCCCGCCGGGCACGGGGCGCACGGCCCAGATGCGGCCGGTATTGTAGTCGCCGACGACGTAGGCCCCCCACAGCTCGGGCAGCGACGGGCCGCGGTAGACGAAGCCGCCGGTGATCGACTTGCCCTCGTCGTGGCCGTAGGCGAACACCGGCGGGGTGTAGGCGCTCTGGTCGCAGCCCTCGACGTAGCAGATGTCGCCTTCGACCGGGTTCCAGCCGTAGTTGTGCCCGCCCTCGATCAGGTTGACCTCTTCGACCTCGTCCTGGCCCACGTCGGCGGCCCACAGCTCGCCGGTCGAGCGGTCGAAGCTCATCCGCCAGACGTTGCGCAGGCCCCAGGCCCAGATCTCGGGTCGCCCGGCCCCGGCGTCGCCCGGCTGGCAGCGCTCGGCGGCGAACGGGTTGTCCGGCGGGATGCCATAGGGCAGGCCGCAGGCGGCGTCGGCCCGGTCGACGTCGATGCGCAGGATGCTGCCGAGCAGGGTCGAGGTATCCTGGCCGTGGCCCAGCGGATCGCCGGCGGCGCCGCCGTCGCCCAGGCTGATGTAGAGGTAGCCGTCGGGCCCGAAGTGCATGTCGCCGCCGTTGTGGTTGCCGAACGGCTGCTCGACCTCGAGCAGGACCCGCTCGGACTCGGGTCGGCCGACGAGCGGATCCATCGGGTCGCGCTGCACCTCGGCGATGACCGAGCGGCGCGGGTTAGCGGCGGAGTAGTAGATGAAGAAGCGCCCGTTGGACGCATAGTCCGGGTGGAAGGCGAGGCCGAGCAGGCCCTCTTCGTTGTGGTTGCGGCTGACCGGGCGCCGGTAGAAGACCTCGGTCGTGCCCGGGTCGGCCGGGTCGAAGTAGAGGATGCGGCCGGACTGCTCGACGACGAAGATCAGGTCGTCGTGGCCCGGCGCGCTGCCCAGCCACAGCGGGCGGCGCACGTCGAGGCCCGGGAAGGCCGAGATCACCCGCATATTGCCCAGCGGCGGGGCCGGCGGCAGGCTGCAGGTGCGGTTCTCGACCCGCGGCACGAGCGGACCGTTCGTATCCCGGTCGGCGTCCTGATCGGGCATGGCGTCCGTGCCCGGCGCCGGCGGCCCGGCGTCGCCGTCACCGGGGGGCGTGCCGTCGGCGCACCCGACCAGCATCGCCGTCAGCCCGAGCACCCAAGGCGCCATGTATCGCGACCGCCCCATCGGAGACCCCCATCCGGCCGGTTCGGATCAACGCTTCTCGAGCGGCGCCGCGTGCCCCGGCGGGGGCAGGTTCTGCGGCGGGCGGGCGTCTCCCCGATGGATTGGGCCGGGTTTGTTGTAGCTGTGTCCAAGGATACGCTGGACGGCCCGTCGGGTGCGCGATGAAAAATATGCGTGGGCGAAAGGCAGCGCGTCGACCGGATCGGCGTAGGGGTTCTTGGTCTTGCCCATGTGCACCAGGGTCAGCACCTGCTCGGCGACGCTGACCGGGCAGCCGTCGAGCACCATGTGGTCGTTCTTCTTGAGCGCGCGCAGCTTGAGGCCGGTGCTCACCATCTTCTGGATGATGTCGACCTCGGGCGCCTCGAGCGGATCCTTGGTGCTGCGGTCGACATAGCGCGACTCGATGTGCACCACGTTGTCGCCGATGGGCCCGCTGTACGTCGCGCAGTCGCCGATGAAGATCACCTTCTCGCCCGGTTTGACGTCGAGCTCGCCCTCGTACTGGCCGAAGACGATGTGCATCGGCGGCAGCTTCTCGTCGGTCATCGCGTCGTAGAGCCGCAGGATCTCGATGGCCTCTTCGAGCGCGCCGGGGCAGCCGCCCCAGCAGTATTCGTGGTCTTCGCCCTCTTCGTCGCCCTGCGGCGGCGGGCCGCTGACCGCCTTGATCGCGCTGCCCTCGAAGTACTCCTCGACCCGGATGAGCCCGACCCGGAAGCCCTCGGCGCGCGTCTGCGCTTCGCCGAGGCTCACGTCGCCGACGATGTCGATCCCGTCGAGGTCGACCGGGCCGAAGCCGCGCTCCCAGGCCATGCGGATGTGGTCGACGCTCAGCGGATCGAGGCCGATGATCTGGCAGCACACCGCGTCGAAGGCCACCTGGTTGTCGCCCATGATGACCAGCCCCAGATCGAAGGGGATCGGGGTCAGCATGCGCCCCTCGCCGGCGGTGATCGCGTCGATCGCGATGAACTGCGGCTGGATGATGTACTGCAGGTCGGCCACCTTCTCGTTGAGCCGGTGGTCGTGGTCGATGAGCCGGTGCCGGTCGTCCTGGATGCCGATGTAGTTCTTCATCGAGAACGTCACCGTCGTCCACGGGTGGGCCTTGAACTTGGGGCAGTTGACGAAGAAGTCGGC
>JAUHXC010000041.1 GCA_030427205.1 bacterium
TCGCTGTTCGAGGCCGACGGGTTCAAGCTGAGAGCGAAACCCGAGCGGGCGCGGGCTCACACAGCCAAGCCAGTCCAGGACGCTGCGTGATGTGGGTCATGACTCGGAAATCGGGATCTGCACCCAATACACTCGCCGAAGCTGCTGCCGTCCGCCCGGCAGACCTGGCTGCCGCCGCGGCAGGGCCCGACGCCTTCGGTGCCCTCCGGGCCGCCATAACACGGCCGGCGCGCGTCGCGCAGGCAGGCGCAGTCGAGCCCCTCGTCGACCTCGCCGTCGCAGTCCTCGTCGACGCCATCGCAGATCTCGTCGGCGGGCACGATCTGGCCGACGCACGCGCCGAACGCCCCGTCGGCGCAGATCCGGGCGCCCTCCTGGCACGGGCCCGTGCCGGCGGTGCCAACGGGGCCGTCGTAGCACGCGGTCGTCAGCGGCTCGCCGTTCGCGGCCTCGTCCGCGGTGCCATCGCAGTCATCGTCGATGCCATCGCAGCGCTCGTCGGCGGGCATCTCTCGCGCCTCGCAGACGGTCTCGCCCGCGACGCAGCGGGTCGCGCCCGCGGCGCACCGCCCGACGGCGTCGGTCTCACATGGCATGCCTTCGGCGACGTCTTCGTCCGCCGTACCATCACAGTCATTGTCGATGCCATCGCAGACCTCGTCGGTCCCATCGCCCGGCGCGGCGTCGCAGCGGGACGTGCCATCGGCCGCGCAGACGACCATGCCATCGACCGCGCACGGGCCCTCGCCGACCACGCACGGCGCGCCCAGATCGGGATAAACCTCGTCGATGGCGCCATCACAGTCGTTGTCCAGGCCGTCGCAGCGCTCGTCCTGCGGCTCGGCCGGCGCGCTGCACACCACGTCGTCTGCGCCGCAGACCCAGCGGCCCGCGTCGGCGCAGACCCCCTGCCCCTCACCGCACGGCTCACCCAGGTCGGGCCAGTCTTCGTCCACGCGGCCGTCGCAGTCATCGTCGGCGCCGTCGCAGGTCTCCGCCCCGGCCCGGCAGCGGTCGAACGCGCCGCCGACGCAGACCTGCTGCCCGGCGCAGCCCGGCCGCACATCACACGGGCGGATCTCGCCGGCCACGCACGCCGGCGCCCCGCCGTCGGCCGGGCTCTCTTCGGCCGGCGGCGTGCAGCCGATCAGCGCGGCGAGGCAGACGAGCGGCAAGGCGCGAAGGGCGAGGCGCGTGAATCGCACGTTCAACTCCGATGGATGCGCGCGGCCGAGGCTCAGGGCCCGGCGGGGCCCGCGGCCGCGTCGCCCGACTCGGCCCGCGCCACCGCTTCGAGCTCGGCCCGCCGCGGCGCGAGGAAGAGGAAGAGGAGCACCGCGCCAGCGGCGAACGGGAAGATCGCCGACGGATCGCGGCCTACGAAGGCGAGCACGACGCCCATCACGGCGACCGCCTCGCACATCATCCACGCCACCACGTGGGCGGCGAAGGTTCGGCCGAAGCCGCGCGGTGAGAGGGTCGACGGCGCCGGTTGCCCCGGGCGCCCGTGGTCCTTGCGCGGCATGAGCAGCCGCCGCGCGAACGGCGCGAGCAAGCCCAGCGCGACGGCGGCGCCGGCCAGGCTGATGGCCAGGGTCTGATCGACCGCGACCGCCTCGCCGCGGGCGATGAGGTGCACGATCACGACATAGACGACCACCGAGCCCACCAGCCCGGCGAAGAGCATGCGCATCATCAGCAGCGCTGCGTCGATCGGGGTGGGCTGTCCGGGGGTGCCGTCCATCTGCATCGTGCCACCATACAGTGACGCCGCGGTCGAGACGAGGGCGGCGGCGCGTCGTCGGTCTGCTACAGTCCCGCCATGGCGTTCGACCCGCACCTCTATCGCCTGCTGCACACCGGCGCGCCGGGCGACATCGACTTCTACCGCGCGCAGTGCGCCGACGCGCAGGCGGTGCTCGAGCTCGGCTGCGGCGACGGGCGGGTCGCCCTCGCCATCGCGGCCGACGGACCACGGGTGATCGGCATCGAGCGCCACCCGGGCATGCTCGCCGCCGCCCGGGAGGCCCGCTCGGCCCTGCCGCCGGCCGTCGCCGAGCGGGTCGAGCTCATCGAAGGCGACATGGCCGACTTCGACCTCGGCCGCCCCTTCGATCGGGTGATCCTGCCCTACACCACCCTCTACTGCCTCGACCCCGAGCGGCGCCAGCGCTGCCTGAGCCGCGTCGCCGCCCACCTCGCGCCGGCGGGCCGGCTCGCCTTCGACGTGTGGGTCGGCGACGATCTGCGCGCCCGCGGCGCCTTCGCCGACGAGGCGCCGGAGTGGATCGAGGGCCTGCGCGACGGCGACACCATCATCGAGATCTTCGAGCGCGACGTGCACCGACCGGGGCGCATGGAGGTGACCTATACCCACCAGATCGCCCGCCCGGGCGAGATGCCGACGCGCAGCGCCTACACCATCACCCACCACTACCTGTGCACCGACGAGCTCGACGGCGTCCTGGGCGCGGCGGGCCTCGACGTGCTCGACGTCTGGGGCGACTTCGACGGCGCGGCGCTCGACGACGAGTCCGAGCGCATGGTCGTCGTGGCCGCCGCCCGCTGATTGGGGCCATCATGAGCGACGGCGCGCTGCGTCTGGTCTCGGGGCTCGAGCGGGCGTGGCTCGTCGGCGGGCGGCTGTATCCACCGTTTGCGATCCACATGGTGCTCGAGGCGCCCGCGCCGCTCGACCCCGACCGCTGGTCGGCGGCCATCGCGACCGCCGCGGCGCGCTGGCCCGGCCTGCGGGTGCGCCTCGCCGGCTGGCTGCGCAGCGCGCGGTGGATCGCCGAAGAGAGACCGCTGCCGGTGGTCGTCACCGCCGAGCGCTGGGCCGGTGATCGACCACACGCGCTGCTCGACGGGCGGCTGCTGCCCGGTCCGGGCGCCCGCGCGGTGCTCTTCCCGGCGGACGGTCGGGCGGTCTTCAGCGCCCACCACGCCATCACCGACGGCCGCGGGCTGCGCGACTTCGTCGCCGACGTGGTGCGCGTACTCGGCGGAGAGCCGCCGCGTGGCGCCGCGGGCGGGCCGCTGATCGACGCCGAGCTGGCCCGCCGCGTCGGGGCGACCGCCGAGCGCGATACCCCGAAGAGCGACGCCCGCAGCCCGTTCGGCGACGACGCGGACGACCGCCCGGGGCTGACCTGGCGCCGCCGCCGGCTGCCGATCCGCCGCGGGGTCGTGGCCCGGGCGATGGCGGCCACGGTCGCCGCCGCCGGCCACCGCCTCACGCTGGGTATCCCCGTGGATCTGCGCCGGCACCTTCCGCCGGCCGACTCGGCCCTCTCGGCCAACCTCACCGGCGTCGCGCGGCTGGTGGTCGAGCCCGACGCCGATCTGTCGGCGATCCGGGCAGCGCTGGACGCGGCGCTCGACGGGCGCGCGGCCGAGCGCCACGCCCTGAGCGCCGAGGGCCTGCGCGGGCTGCCGCTGTGGCTCATGACCGCCATCGCGCGGGCCAGCGCCCGCCGCGCCGGCCTGCGCCCCGACTCGGCGGTGATCAGCAGCCTCGGGCGCCACGACCTGCGCCTCGACGGGCGACCGCTGCGGCTGCTCTTCATACCACCCGGCTCGGAGGGGCTGCCGCTCTTCATGGGCCTCAGCGGCGACGCCGACGGCATCGAGGTCGCCGCGGTCTGCCCGCAGGCGCGGGTCGGCGACGGCGCGCGGCTCGAGCCGTGGCTCGATCGCTTCGTCGACGCCTTCGCCACGCCCGACTCTGCTCGGTGATGGCGCCATGATACCGGGGCCGGCTGACGCGGCCGCGTCGACGAGGCCACGGTGACCCCCACCTGCCGGGCTGTATCGATCACCCGGGGATGATCGCTCGGTTATCGGGCCGTGTTATCCTGCTGATCGTGCCGTCCGCGGGGGTGTGCCATGGGTCTCGTCATCAACACCAACATCAGCGCGCTCGTCGCGCAGCGGAACGTCAACCGGACCACCGGGCGGCTGCAGCGCAACATCGAGCGGCTCTCGTCGGGCCTGCGCATCAACAGCGCCCGGGACGACGCCGCCGGGCTGTCGATCGCCAACCGCTTCACCGCCCGCATCCGCGGGGTCAATCAGGCCATCCGCAACGCCAACGACGGGCTCTCGCTGGCCCAGACCGCCGAGGGCGCGCTCGACGAGACGACCAACATCATCCAGCGGGTGCGCGAGCTGGCGGTGCAGGCGGCCAACGGGGCCAACAGCGACGATGACCGCGCCTCGCTGCAGGACGAGGTCGCCGAGCTGCTCGACGAGGTCGATCGCATCGCGGCGGACACCACCTTCAACGGTCAGGCCCTGCTCGACGGCAGCGTCGCCGCCAAGCGGATCCAGGTGGGCGCCGACGCCCGCCAGACGGTGACCCTGCGCATCGGCGCCTCGGGGGCCTCGGCGCTCGGGCGGCAGGTGCGCGAGACGGGCGACCCGGTCGACGCGGCGACCGCGCTGGCCGCGGGGGCGCTGACGATCAACGGCGTCGACATCCGGGCGCCGGTGGCCGCCGACGACGTGCGCTCGACCGCCGACAACGCCAACTCGGCCATCGCCAAGGGCGCGGCGATCAACGACGGCACGCCGTTCAGCGACGTGCGGGCCATCGTCGAGCCCACCGAGGTCGTCGGCGGGGCGATCGCCGGCGGCGATCTGGACGCCGCCGACAACATCACCATCAACGGCAGCACGATCTCGGGCATCACGGTGCAGGCCAGCGACGCCGACGACGCGCTCGTCGACGCGATCAACGCGGTCGCCGACGACACCGGGGTGATCGCCAGCATCGACGCCGACAGCCAGCTCGTGCTGACCGCCGACGACGGGCGCAACATCACCGTCGTCACCAGCAGCGCCGACGCGGCGAACTTCACCGGGCTCAACGCCGGCGCCGAGACGGTGACCACCGGCGGCAGCCTCGTCCTGCAGTCGACCGAGCCCGTCGAGCTGACCATCAACGCCGCCGGCGCCGACACCGCCGTCGGCTTCGGCAACGGCGTGGGCACGACCCTGTTGGGCATCGACGCGGCCAACGCCCTGTCGAGCGTCGACATCTCGACCGTCGCCGGCGCGAACCGGGCGATCGACATCGCCGACGTGGCGCTGCAGCAGGTGCTCGACATCCGCAGCGGCCTCGGCGCGAGCCAGAACCGCATCAGCTCGGCGCTGTCGACCCTCGCCAGCGCCGACGAGAACCTGCAGTCCGCCCGCAGCCGCATCCTCGACGTCGATCTGGCCACCGAGAGCGCGGACTTCGCCCGCAACTCCATCCTGCAGCAGGCGGGGGTCTCGATCCTCGCCCAGGCCAATACCCGCACCGAGGTCGCGCTTCAGCTGTTGTCGAGTTGAGGGCTGGGCGGCGGCGGCTCAGATCAGGCGCGACAGCCACTTCTGCTTGGTGGCGTCGTAGGGCGGATAGAGCAGCGGCGGGTCGATGGCGAACGGCTTCATCAGCACCGACTTGTGATGGGTGAACGTATCGAAGCTCGCCCGCCCGTGATAGGCGCCCATGCCGCTCTCCCCCACCCCGCCGAACGGCAGATCGGGCGCGACGAGGTGCAGGATCACGTGATTGACCACCGCGCCGCCGGCGCTGGTGCGCTCGAGCAGGGCGTCCCGCGGCCGGCGATCGTCGGTGAAGATGTACATCGCCAGCGGCTTGGGTCGGGCGTTGATGAACCCGATCGCCTCGTCGACATCGGCCACCTTCAAGACCGGCAGGATCGGCCCGAAGATCTCCTCCTGCATCACCGGCGCGTCGTGGGGCACGTCGCGCAGGATGGTCGGCGCCAGGTAGCGCTCGGCCGCATCGGACTCGCCCCCGAGCACGACCGTGCCCGCCCCTTCGAGCAGGCCGGTCAGCCGCCCGTGGTGGCGGTCGTTGACGATGCGCCCGAAGTCGGGGCTCTTCTGCGAGTCGGGCCCGTGGAACTCGCGGACCACCTGCACCATCTTGTCGAGCAGCGCGTCGTGGATGTCGGCGTGGGCCAGTACGTAATCCGGCGCGACGCAGGTCTGGCCGGCGTTGTAGAGCTTGCCCCACATGATGCGCCGGGCGGTCACGTCCAGATCGGCGCTGCGGTCGACATAGGTCGGGCTCTTGCCGCCCAGCTCGAGGGTGACCGGGGTGAGGTGCTTGGCCGCCGCGGCCATCACGATGCGGGCCACCCGGCCGTTGCCGGTGTAGAAGATGTGATCGAACCGCTGCTCGAGCACCTTGGTCGTCTCGGGCACGCCGCCCTCGAGCACCCGAATCGCCGAGGTGTCGAAGTAGCGGGGCACGATCTTCGCGATCAGCGCCGAGGTGGCCGACGAGACCTCCGAGGGCTTGAGCACCGCGCAGTTGCCCCCGGCGATGGCCCCCAGCAGCGGGCTGATGAGCAGCTGGAACGGGTAGTTCCACGGGGCGATGATCAGCACGACCCCGAGCGGATCTTTGTAGATGCGCGCCCGACCCGGCTGCAGCACGAGCGGCGCCGAGACCCGCTCGGGCTTCACCCAGCCCGCGAGGTGCTTGTGGATGTGATCCAGCTCCTTCTCGAGCGCCGCGACCTCGGCGCTCCACGCCTCGAAGGCGGGGCGGCCCAGGTCTTCGGCCAGCGCGGCGCAGATCGCGTCGCGCTGCTCGCGCAGCATGCGGCGGCACGCGTCGAGCTGAGCCAGGCGCCAGGGCAGCGTGCGGGTGCGGCCGCGATCGAAGGTCGCCCGCAGGTCGGCGACCATGTCCGGGATGCGTTCGATGTCCATCCAGATCCTCCTCGAAGCACGGTGAGCAAGGGCTGTCGGCACGGTACACGGGGCCGCACGCCGGATCGAGCCCCGGAAGACGCCCGGTGAGTCGCCTCGAACGCCGCCCGCTGCTGATCCTCGCCGCGGCCCTGATCGTGGGCCTGGCGATCTGGGCCATCGGCCGCCTGCGGCCGGGCATCGACGGTCAGCTCGCCCGCCACGGCGGGACCGTCGTGCCCATCCTCTTCGACCGGACCCCGGCGGTCGCCGAGGGCCTCGAGCGCTTCGCCCGTACGCTCGATCCGGCCGCCGAGGTGTACGACACCGCCGACGGCCCGCTGCTCGTGCTGCCGCCCGCGGTCAGGCCCGGTCCCGGGTTCCGGCCGCCGCGCACCCTGCCCGACGGCCGCCGGGCGTACGCCCCGACGCCCGATCGGGCGGAGCGCTGGCGCAAGCGGGCCTTCAACGGGCTCGTCGAACGGCTCGACGCGCGCATCGAGGCCCTGCCGGCGGGCCGGGGACAGGCGACCCTGCCCGGCGGCGGCGCGCTTCAGCTGGAGCTGACCACCGACGCCCCGCTCGCCTGGCTGCCCGCGCTGCTGAGCCCCGGACGCTTGACGCTCTGGCGCGCCGATCGCCGGGTCGCCGACCACCACGACGTGGTCCGGGCCGAGGTGCAGGGGTCCATGGTTCGGGTGGCGGTGCGGGCGCAGCGCCACCCGGGCGCCGGGCCGATCGAGCTGCGCCTGGACGGCGTGCCGTTGGCGCGGGGGCGCCTGGGTCGTGATGCGATCGCCGAGGTGCCGCTGCTGCCCGGGCTCACCGCCGAGGCGCGGGCGCAGGCGGCCATGCGCCTGCAGCACGGCCCGCTGCCGCTGCCGGTGCGGGCGGGCGCGCTGCGCACGGTGGGCGGAACCGACAGCGACGGCGCCCGCTGAGCGCGGGCAGGATCAGAACGCGTTGGGATCGGCCTTGAGCTTGAGCCGCAGCACCCGCTTGAGGTCCATGATGCGGCCCGCGTGCATCGGCACCGGCCCCAGCGACGCGAAGAGCACCTGCTTGGTCTTGCTCACCCGCACCCGCACCGAGACCAGCCATCGCTGGTCGAAATACACCGCCAGCCACGAAGAGCGACCCATGGACTTGATGCGGTCGGTCTGCTCGTAGACCAGCGAGAGCCGCCCACCGATGCCCTGCACCTCGAGATCGTCGATCTGACCGTGGTTGGCGATGACCAGCCCCATGTTGTCGACGAGGAAGGCGCCGCGAGCCGGCGTCGGCGCGCCGGCCCAGCGCATGAGGTCGTTCCAATGCCCGTCCATGAGCGAGTCGGGGTGCATCAGCGCGGGGTGCACCGGGTTGCTGCCGACGAGGCCCACCTTGAAGACCGGCTCGCCGACCAGGCGCAGGACCGTCAGCCACTTGCCGCGATAGCGGACGACGAGCGCGAACTCTCCGTCGGGCTCGTCGGCGAGCCGATGGGCCTGGGCCGTCGCGAGGGAGATCCGGGCGGCGAGCTCTTCGAGCACCTGCGGCGACAGCTCGCCGCGATGGGCGATGGCCAGCCCGCTCGGATCGACGGCGAACGCGCTCTCTGCGCCCAACGTCTGGCGACAGAAGTCGAGGAAGCGCTCCCAGCCCGCCAGCCCGTACGACGGCCGGTCGGGCTGATTGGACAGCCCCAGGAACGACGCGAGCGCCCCGCGCAGGACCCGGGCCGGCGAATCTCCCATGAAAGCGGTCATGCGTCGTCTCCGAAACCGAGCTGGCGCAGCCGGGCCAGGTTGGCCAGCACCGTGGGCACCCCCGGCTGAATCTTGTCGGCCCGATGCAGAGCCCGCCAGGCCGTGGCGTAGTCACGACCGAGCATCGCGTCGAGGCCCCGATCCATGAGCGTCGCGAAGTCCTCGTCCACCTGCGGGGCCGGCGCGGGGGCCTCCGACGGGCGCAGGGGCGGCGGCGTCGAGACCCGCTCGGTCGCCGGTCGATCGGTCGAGCGCTCGGCGGACCGATCCGCGCGCGACGACCACTCGGCCTTCCCGCTGGCGTCGTCGGCGGCGAGATCGGGGCGCAGCAACGCCGCCGGGCTCTCCGCGGCCGCAGACGCCCGCTCCTGACTCGCCGACGGCCGCAGATCGCTGGAGCCGGCCGCCGGCCCGGGCTCGATGGGCTTCAACGGCCGCGGCGGATGACTCTCGGGCAGCGGACCCGACGCGAACGAGCCCCGCTGCGCGCGGCCTGCAGCCGCCGGCTCGGCCGCGGGCGCTTGTGGCGAGCGGGCGCGCCCCGCGGACGACGGCAGCCCGGTCGCTCGCCCGGCCGATGACGGCAGCCCCGACGACGACGGCCGACTGCGCCCGGCACGACCGGGCAGACCCGGGCGCGGCTGACGGGGCAGCGGCGGACGCGCCGCTGGCGGCGTCGCCCCCGGGCGCCCCTGGTCGCGCACCGCCTCGTCGTGCACCCGCGCCGCGTTGAGCAGGATGTGCTGCCACGGCCGCTGCACGTCGCGCGGCCCCGGCTCGCCGACCAGCCGGCGGACCTGCGTCGACGCCCCCGACGTGCCGAACGCCAGCGTCGCCACCGCCTCCTCGCCGGTCTCCCGCCCGGCGGCCGCCGACCAGACCTGGCCGCGCACGACCACGATCCGGCCCATCGGCTCGCCCCGCTGAGCGACATCGAGCACCACCGAATGGCGCCCCATGCAGGCCAGCTGCAGATAATCCGCCAGGGAGAACGGCGACTCGTGACCGCCCACCGCCTGCTCGACGTCGAGGTGGCGCATGACCACCTCGCGCAACTTCACCAGCGGCAGGGGCTTCTCGTAGACCTCGACGTCGCTGCGATTGGGCAGCTGCCCGCGGAACGACCCCAGATAGGCCGTGACGAAGACCACCGGCACCCGCAGCCCGATGCTGTCGAGCACGTTGAGGATCTCGACCCCCGATCCATCGGGCAGATCGAGGTCGGAGACGATCAGATCGGGCCGCTCGGCGTCGAGCAGCCGCACGGCGTCGCGAAACAGGCTGGCGTCGATCACCTCGACGTTGGGCAATCGGGCCAGCCCCCGCGCCATGGACGAGCGCAGGACCGGCTCGTCCTCGATCAGCATCACCAGCGCCATCGATCCACCTCGGCTGCGATTCGCGAGAGTCGGGTGCGTGACGAGTTTCGCACCCGTCTCGACGCCTCGCAACGGTGGCCGGTCGAGCGATCACGCATCGGTCGACCACCTCGCGCCGGCCCCGGGCACCGGCACCTCGATGATCACCCGGGTGCCCCGCCCTGCCGTGCTGAGAACGGTACACAGGCCGCCGGCCTCTTCGACGGCCCAGCGACACATCGACAGGCCGATGCCGCTGCCGTGGGAGCGGGTCGTGAAGAACAGCTCGGTGCACCGGGCCAGCACCTCGGGCGGCATGCCGACGCCGGTGTCGTACACCGACAGGGCGAAGACCGTATCCTCTTCGATCAGGCCGGCGCGCACCCGGACCTCGTCACCCTCGCGGCAGGCGGTGATGGCGTTGTTGACGAGGTTGTAGAGCATGGCCCGGATCACCGGCGCGCTGAGCGGCACGAGCGGCATCGGGCTGCACTCCGCGCGCAGGATCACCCCCGCGCGAGACGCGGGCGCGCGCATGACGCGCACGACTTCATTGACCGCCGCCGAGACCGGCTGCATGCGCGCGGTGCGCAGCGTGCGGCCCACCATGCCGATCCCCTGGAAGCCCAGGTCCATGCGCCGGCCTTCGATCAAGACCGACTCGAGCTCGCTGCGCAGCTCACCCGGCCGGCTCTCTTCGATGAGCAGCTCGACCGCCGAGGTCATCGCCGCGAGCGGGTTGCGCAGCTCGTGCAGCAGGCTCGGCAAGACGTCGCGGATCGTCTCGATGCGCAGGGTGTGCTCCCGGGCCGAACGGGCCTCGGCCAACGCAGAGACGTCTCTGAAGAGGATCACGAATCCCCCGCTGCGGCAGGGCGCCCCCGAGAGGCCGATCTCGATGGCCTGGCCGTCGGATCGGGTGTAGGTGAGCTGACGTCTGGCGCCCGCCTCCGCGAAGTCGAGCACTGGATCATCGACAGCGAAGACGGCCTCGGCCGACTGGCCGATCACGGTCCCGGTCAGGCCGAGCACGGCGCGGCCGGCCGGATTCAGCCAGCGGATGATGCCCATGCCGTCAACCACCAGGACGCCGGCAGGCAGAGCGGACAGGACATCTTCGGCGGGGGGGGCAGGTGACGACATCGACCGACGAGCACCATCGGGCGTCGAGCGCCCGGTGGTGTCAGAGCACCTTCTTGATGTCGGCCGTCGCCCGGTTCATGTCGAGGAAGAGCAGGCCGAGCTTGGCGCTGCGGCTGGCGAGCACGAGCAGAAGCGTATCCGACGGGGCGTTCTGCATGACCGCGTAGCCGCTCTTGCCGCGGATCATGACCTGCTCGACATCCCCCCGCTCGAGCTCGGTGGCCGCCCGGTTGCCGAGCGAGGCGAGGGTCGCGGTCATACCGGCGACGCGGGTCTCGTCGACGTGCTGGGGCAGAGCGCTGGCGATCATCAAGCCGTCGTCAGACAGGAGCGCGGAGGCTTCGACGTCGGGGGTGCTGCTCTGAAGAGTCCGGAGGATCTTGTTGAGGTTGTCGATCCGGGACATGGGGTCTCTCCTTGGGTGTCCGGCCGCGCGAGGCCGAGAACGGGTCATGTGACTGTTCGTAACGAACGACGTTACACGGTGTGAGCAGGCTGGAACTTTTTTCGTGATGTTTTCAACCCACTGTCACGAGAATTGATACTACAATACTCAACAGTCGCCGACACGAAAAAAGGATCTTGTCGGCGCGTATCCAAAAACTGGAGGGGGAACGACCACATGGCGACCTACGAACGAACCGAACTCGGCGAATTCAGCAGCATCGTCTGCTTCAGGGCGGTGATCACCGGCATGGAGGAGATGCTCGGCGAGCATGCCACGGCCATCTCGCTCAAGGCCGCCGGCCGGACGCGCGGGGCCAACCTGTGCAAGACCCTGGGCTTCGAGAAGGGGTCGGCGAGCACCGACGACCTGCCGGCCATCGCCGGACACCTCGACGCCGCCCTCGGGACCAAGGGCACCCGCCTCTGCAAGGTCGACAAGATCGAGCCCGACGGCGACCGGATCGTGGTGTACACCTCGGAGACCGTCTGCTCGGCGCACGAGGAGATGGGCTCGCCGCGCAAGTGCACCTTCACCCTCGGCGCGATCCACGGGGCCATCGAGTACCTGCTCGACCAGCAGTTCTTCGCCAAGCACACCGAGAGCGTACTGCGCGGGGGCACCCACGACGTCTTCGTGCTGACCCCGCGCTGACGTCGCCCCGGCGTTCGCGCCCGACCCCGATCGGCGCTAGCTTCGAAGGAACCAGATACAGACCGCTCGCAGGCCACGCCCTCGCCGCCTTGGCGGGGCCGGCCGTGACCGGCGCCGCACGTGCCCGCGTTCGGCGCCGCCGTGGAGGAGACGATTGGCCAACCAGGACACCCCGCTGGCCGGCGCCATGCAAGGGCTGCTCGACAGCCTCGGCCGCTACCGTGAAGCGCTGTCGGACATCCGTCACGAGCTGGAGCGAGTCGGCGAGATCGACGTCGATCCACGGGTCGTGCGTGGCGCGACCGAGCACACCCGCGACCTGCTCGACGCGCTGCAGCCGCTCGAGATGCAGCTCGCGGCGGTCGCCCGCCAGCAAGAGGCGTTGCGGACCTTCGCCGGCATCCGGGTCGACTTCGACGCGTTCGGCGAGGTGGGGCGCACCGCCCGCATCATCGACGAGACGATGATGCCCCTGCGCAGCAAGCTCGCCGAATTCGAGAAGGCCGACGGTCTGCACGGCATCGGCGACATCGACCGGCAGCTCGAGCTCGTCGAGCGCGCCATCACCCGACTCGGCGCCTTCGCCGAGGCCGAGCAGACGCTGCAGGCCGAACTCGACGCGCTCGACGCGCCGCTGCGCGCCCATCGCGAGGCGGTCATCGCCCTGCAGAAACAGCTCGAGTCGGCGGTGCGGGCCCGGCATTCCTACGGTCAGAGCTACGCCGCGCTGCGCGCCGAGCTGCGCGCGCTCGACGACGATCAGGGGGCCAACGCGCCGCAGGACAACGCCGACCTCTCGGGGCTGACCAGCCTCGTCGAGCGCTTCGAGCAGGCCCGCCGGGCGCAGATCGACGCGCTCGACCAGCTCGGCTTCGATGGCCTGCACGACCGCCTGACCGAGTTCGAGACGGCGCGCGCCGACCAGTTCCCCGACTTCCGCAATCATCGACTCGACGGCCTCAAAGCCGGGGTCGGCCGCTTCGACGAGGTGCATCAGCGCCATCGCGAAGCCCTGCAGCGGATCGAGCTGGGTGACCTGGAGAGCAACCTCGGCGCGCTGTACCGCGCCCGCCACAAGCAGGTGGCCGAGCTGAAGCAGCTCGGGCTCGGGGTCGTGCTCAATCAGCTCTTCGCCATCGAGCAGGCCCGCGGCCAGCAGCACAACGCGCTGTCGGCGTTGAGCCTCGGCGAGCTCGAGCGCCGCTTCATGCAGACCGTCGACCGCATCACGGCGATCAGCGGTGAGATCGCAGCGGTCGACCTCAACGATCCGTCGACCGCGCCGGCGCTGGACGAAGACGAAGTCTTCTGACGCGGCGACGCCGCGCCATCGCAGGGCCGCCCCGCATGGTGCGGATCGGGCCAGCTCGTTTACTCGGGGAAACGACAGCGCCGTCCCCGGGCGCTGGCCCGGCGACTCAGCGCTTGGGCATCGTGATTACGTTCTCGATGAGCTTGCGCTTCATGCCGGTGAACTCGGAGAAGCGATCGAGCCGCTCCTCGCTGTAGGCGAGGTTGATGATCGCGAGGTCGAGGTCGCACAGCTTGATGAAGCTGCTCGCCTTGGAGGCCAGCTCGGCGGGGTCGTCGATCTCCTCGGCGATCGCCTTGAGCATGCCCGCGCGAATGACGCTCATGACCCCTTCGACGAAGCGGGGGTCGATGCCCCGGGCCACATGCACCTGTCCGATACGGGCGCGCCGCTCGAAGTAGTCGTTGCCGTACGACCCCGACGTCAGCTCGACCATGTACTGGCGGTGCGTCTTCTTGAGCGATTCGACGCGCCCCTCGATGATCTTGGCCGTCTCGGGCACCGAGCCCAGGGTATCGTAGAAGTGGTCGGTCAGCGCCGGGCCGTGCTTCGCAACGACGTCGGCGAGGCTGGCCAGGTTCTTCTCATCCTCTTCGGTGAATTCGACGAAGCTCTTGAGTGCTTCGAATTCCTCGTAGACCACGGGCATGCTCTTCCTCGCAGGGGCAGGCGGCGCTCGGTGAGTGTATCCCACGTCTCGGAGCGCATCGAGAACGGGGGGTCCTCCAAAAAGTCACAAACAGAAGGATACCCACCGATACCGCCTGCAGGTCCAGACCTTTCTCGGGTTTTATACTTTTTTGAGTTCTGCGCCGGTGCACTGCATGCGGCATTCCAAAGAGCGAGCACGGTGGCGATGCACACCACACCCGCGCCAATGCTGTACTTCGCCGACGATCGGGCTAGACTGCCGGCCCGCGATGGATACGGAGAGGTGACATGACCCGGCGGATTCCCAGCGTGATGGCCCTGTTGCTGGCCCTGACGATGACCCTGGCGACAGGCTGCAAGAAGGACGAAGCGCCGGCGACCGGCGACGAGAAGGCGACTCCGGCCAGCGCCAAGAAGGCCTCGGCCAACGCCGAGAAGGCCCCGGCCAACGCCGAGAAGGCCCCGGCCAACGCCGAAGAGGCGAAGGACGATGCCGACGAGAAGGCGCCGGCGGCCGTCGACACGGCGACGCTGAAGGACCCCTCCAAGGCGACGGCCCAGGCGCCGGATACGTTCGTCGTCGAGCTGAAGACCACCAAGGGCCCCATCCGGCTGGACGTCACGCGCAGCTGGGCGCCCAAGGGGGTCGACCGCTTCTACAACCTCGTCAAGGCCGGCTACTACACCGACGTGGCCTTCTTCCGCGTGATCCCGGGCTTCATGGCTCAGGTCGGCCTGCACGGCGATCCGGCGATCAACCGCACCTGGCGCAGCGCGAACATCGACGACGACCCGGTGGGCCAGTCGAATACCCGCGGCATGGTGAGCTTCGCGACCGCCGGCCCCAACACCCGCACCACGCAGTTCTTCATCAACTTCGGCGACAACGACCGCCTCGACGGCATGGGCTTCTCGCCGTTCGCCCGGGTTCAGCCCGAGAGCATGAAGATCGTCGACAGCCTGCACGGCGGCTACGGTGAGGGCGCGCCCCGGGGACGCGGTCCGAGCCAGGCGCGGATCCACGCCGAGGGCAATCGCTATCTCAAGGCCGACTTCCCCGAGCTGGACTACATCCAGCAGGCGGTCGTGGTCGAAAAGTAACGCGCCGGCCCGCCTGCACCGTTCGGTAACGCCCTGCCGACGGCGGTGACCCGCAGTCGCCACGGTGCATCTGCACTGCGCGCATCAAGACCGACCTGGAGCCGCCGTGGCCGACGACACCCCCCTGCCCCGCAGCCGACTCGGCCGACTCGCTCGACTCGCCCGGGTCAGCGCCCGCAGCGGCGCTCAGATACTGCTGGACCGGGAGGGCGACGGCGCGGCCAGGAAAGCGGCCGACGCGCTGGGCCAGCTGCGGGGCATGGCCACCAAGGTCGGCCAGATGGCCAGCTACGTCGACGGCGTGGTGCCCGAGCAGCATCGCGGGGCCTACGAAAAGTGGATGAAGGGCCTGCAGGCGGCCGCGCCCCGCTCGTCGGCGATCGACATCCGGCATCTGGTCGAAGAGCAGCTCGGCGAGCCGATCGATCAGCTGTTCGCCGAGTGGGACGATACCCCGGCGGCGAGCGCTTCGATCGGACAGGTGCACCGCGCGCGTCTGGCCGATGGACGCGCCGTCGCGGTCAAGGTGCAGCACCCGGGCATCATCTCGGCGATGGACAGCGACCTGCGCAACGCGGGCCTCGTCGAGGGCACGCTGGCCCGCATGGCCGGCATGCGCAAGTTCAACAGCAAAGAGGTGCTCGACGAGATCCGCGCCCGCTTCCGCGAGGAGTTGGACTACGCACTCGAAGCCCGTCGGCAGACGCAGTTCGCCGAACTCTTCGAGGGCGATGCCGAGGTGCGCATCCCGGCGGTGATCGGGACCCACAGCGCAGCCCGGGTGCTGACGACCGAGTGGGCCGAAGGTGCGTCGTTCGACACCGCCTGCGCCGCGCCCGAGCCGGAGCGCGCCGCCTGGTGCCGTACGCTGTGGCGCTTCGTCTACAAATCCAACCTGGTCGGCGGACTCTTCAACGCCGACCCCCACCCGGGCAACTACTTCTTCCAGCCCGATGGTCGAGTCACCTTCATCGACTTCGGCTGCGTGCAACCGCTGACCGTCGAACGCCGGCGCCGGGCCACCGCGATCCACCTCGCGGCGCACGCCCGCGACCGCGCAGCCTTCGCCGAGGCCTCGCGCATCCTGCTCGGCCTGCGCGGCGGCGCCTACGAGCCGCGCGCCCTGGCCTATCTCGAGTCGTGCTTCGAGCCGCTCTTCGACTCGCCCTATCGCATGACCCGCCCTTTCGTCGTCGACCTCGTCGAAGCGATGAAGGCGCTCATCCTCGACTTCCGCAAGACCGACGAGGACGGCTACGTGCCGCTGCCCGACGGCATGTTCTTCATCAATCGCCTGCAGTTCGGGTTCTACTCGCTCATCGCCCGCCTGGACGCCGAGGTCGACTACGTCGCGGTGGAGAAGCAATTCCTGCCCGAGTCGGTGTAGCGCCGAACGATCGCCATCGGCGAAATGCGTTCATCCCGCGGCCCGCGACTTTTCCGGTAGCCGACACCCGCCCCGACGACTCGATACTCACGTCGCCGTCGATCATCCCGGCGGCCACTACGAACCGTGGGAGAATCGATGCTGATCTTCGTCACCGTGGTCGGGGTCCTGCTGATGGGGCTCCTGGGCTGGTCGCTCGTCGTCCGCCGGCTATACGGCGCCCCTCGCCGCTACGACGACGTCTTGTTCGCCGTCACCGACGACCACTATCGACTGCCGCTGTCTCGGTACCCGCCGGTCGGGCCGAGCACGCGGCGCCATCCGGTGATCCTGTGCCCGGGTCTGGGCAGCAACCGCTACTCGTTCGACATCGGCGAGGACGCGCCGAGCCTCGCGGTGACCCTCGCCGAGCATGGCTTCGATGTCTTCGTGGTCGAGCTGCGCGGCGAGGGCCATGGCGACCACCAGCGCGGGCCGTGGCGGTTCGATGACTTCGTCGAGCGCGATGTGCCGGCGCTGCTGGCTCGGGTGCGGCGGACGACGGGCGCGTCGGCCGTGCACTGGGTCGGGCACTCCATGGGCGGCATGGTGCTGCTCTCGGCGATCGCCCGTGGTCAGTCGGCGCTGGCGTCGGGCGTGACCCTCGGCTCGGCGCTGGCGTTCGACGGCACCGAGCAGGCGCTGGAGTCGTATACCCGCTTGCGGCCGCTGTTCGAGAACGTCTCGAAGGTCCCGTACGGTTGGCTGTCGAGGCTGTTGGCGCCGGCGTCGGCCCGTCGGCTGCGCAACCCGCTCGACGCGCTCAACGTCAACCTCGACAACTGCGATCCGGCCGCCGTCCGCCGGCTCGACGCCATCGGCTTCACCGCGATCTCGCCCGACGTCATCCTGCAGCTGATGACCGCTGTCGAGCCCGGCGGCCTGCGCCCGAACGGCGAAGACGCGCAGCCGTACTTCGAACAGCTCGCCGAGCGGGATGAGACACCGCCGGTCTTGATGATGGCGGGCGAGGCCGACCCGCAGTGTCCCTTCGAGGCGGTCGAGCGGATTCTGCGCGTGCGGCCGAACTTCGTCGGGCGACGGGTCGGTCCGAGCAGCGGCGCAGAGCGGGCCTACGGGCACTTCGATCTGTTGATGGGCCGGCGCGCGGACGCGGAGGTCTTCCCTCACATCGTGCAGTGGCTCGATGCGCACGATGGGCCTGCCGAGCGGACGGGCGATGCGCCGAGCGGTCGCCCCGGGGCCTGAGCCGGCGCCTCGGCGCTATTGTTCGACGCTGGTGAGGAATCGCGGGGGCAGCGGCACGCCGAGGTCGGCGAGCGCCGGTGGGCTGTCGCTCGACGGGTAGAGGTAGCGGCGGTAGATCCGGCGGAAGTTGGCCGTCGCTTCCAGGTCGACCATCAGCGCGTTGAGGCCGAAGCTGATGCGGTTGAAGACGAGCAGCTCGCGCGCCAGCCCGAGCCGGCGCAGCTCGGAGAGGTGCAGGACGTCGCGCGCCCGCGCCGCATACTCGGCGTCGTAGGTGAAGGGCGCGTCGGTGAGCAGCGGCTCGAAGTGGTAGACGAAGAACGCCCACACCGCAGCCGAGGCGCTCGCGTCGGCGTCGAGCATACCCAGCGCGCGCAGGGCGCCGTCGAACGCGCTGCGGTCGTCCTCGACGACCGAGCGCAACAGGCCGCGCAGCGCGTCGAGGAACGGCGGCTCGAAGCGGCGCACGCAGCCGAAGTCGAGGAACGTGATGCCGCCGTCGGCGGCGAAGAGGTAGTTGCCCGGGTGCGGGTCGCCGTAGAACAGCCGCCGCCGGTAGAGCGAGTCGAAGGTGAAGTCGAGCAGGACCCGGGCGGCCAGCTGTCGCTCGGCGGGCTGCGAGACCGCCAGGAATTCGCGATAGCCGAGCCCGCGCACGAACTCCTGGCACAGCACCCGCTGCCGGGTCAGCTCGCCGACGACGGCCGGGATCCGGATGAACGGATGCCCCGCCCAGAAGGCGCCGAAGGCCGCCTGATGCTCGGCTTCCTGCCGGTAGTCGAGTTCGCCGCGCAGCAGGGCCGTCACCTCGTCGAGCAGCGCCCGCCGGTCGAGGTTGGGGCTGGCGAAGCCGGCGAAGAAGCCGAGCTTGTCGAGCAGCGCGAGGTCGGACTCGATGGCCTGGTCGACGCCGGGGTACTGGACCTTGACGGCGACCTCGCGGCCGTCGTGCAACACCGCGCGGTGCACCTGGCCGATGGACGCCGCGGCGATCGGCGCCGGTTCGAAGCGGCGAAAGAAGCGCGCGAGATCGCCGCCGAGTTCGGCCTCGACCACGCCGCGCGCGAGTTCGAAGCTCATCGGCGGGGCGGCCCGCTGCAGGCTGCTGAGGGCGCCGCGGGCGGCCGGCGGCAGCGCGTCGGCGGTGAACGAGATGATCTGACCCAGCTTCATCACCGCGCCCTTGAGCTCGCCGAGCACCCGGGTGACCTCTTCGGCGGAGCGGATCTGACCGCGCTCGGCGAGGCGGCGTCGGCGGGCGGCGGACGACAGGCGGATGCGGATGCGCAGCATCAGGCGGCGCCACAGCGTGCGGGTGATGAGTCCGCCGATGCGCAGCGCCCGCCGCCGCGGCGAGATGGTCAACCCGGTCGGCCGGCTGTCGCTCTCGTCGGATCCGGCCACCCTCAGCCCCACAAGGTCGGCAGGGCGCCGACCGCCGCGCCACCGGCGAAGCAGGCGAGGCGCAGGCGGCGGGCGGCCCGGTCGGCGCTGCGCCGCAGCACCCCGCGCAGCCGCGGGATCTCGAGGGCCAGCGCTGCGGCGGCCGCCCGCTCGTCGACCATGTGGCCCAACGCGCCGAGCAGGGCCGGCCTCGCGCTCTGATCGACGTTCTCTGCGGCGTCGGTGATGAGCGCGTCGAAGTCGGCGGTCTCGCGCAGGCGCTCGCCGATCTCGCGGCCCATGCGGCGGCTCACCGCCTCGCGGGTGGCAGGCAGGATGGCGTCGATCGCGGCCCGGGCCCGCGGTGGCCGACGCTCGAAGTCGTCGAGCACCGCCGATACGACCTCCTCGGCCCAGTCCCGCCCTTTGCGCCGCTCGAGGAACCGCCGGGTCTGCTTGTTGAGCTTGCCCCAGGAGAACGGGCGGTCGAACCAGCTGTCGCGCAGCAAGCGGCGGGTCACCGGGCGGGCGATGCCGTCGATCAACCCCGGCCGATCGGCGAGCAGGTCGGTGAGCCAGCGGGCGATGCGCGCGCGGACGACGGCCCGGTCGAGCGCCGCGATGACGTCGTCGAAGGCGGCGTCCGGGTCGGACGTCGGTTCCTGATCGGCCAGCGCGGCGTCGATCTGCGTCGAGAGCGCGTCGGCGGTGAGCCGATCGGAGACCGCCGCGCGGATGCGTTCGGGGCCGAATGCGTCCTGCACGACGGCCTCGATGTCGGCCGCGGGCTGGCGCCCCAAGGCCTCGCTGAGCGCATCGCCGAGGGCCACACGCAGCTCGGGCAGCGCCGCTTGTCCGCCGGGCAGCGCGCGCCCGACGATCGCGGCGACGGCGAACCCGAGGGCCGCCGAGATCGCGATGGGGTGGGTCAGCAGACCGGAGATCGGCCCGACGGGCGCGACGCAGCGCCAGAGCGCGGCGGCGGCGATCGCGAGCACGAGCAGGGCGAGCAGCGCTTCGACGACGACCAGCAGCCGCTCGAAGGCGCCCTCGGCCTCGACCCAGGCGTCGAGCCGCTCGGTGACGATATGTGCGGGCAGACTCATGGGGGAGGGTGTAGCGCGTAACGCGGCAATGCGCGAGGGGGCAGCACCGCACGCGGGGGTAGGTGATCGTCGGCGACCGTGAACGGCCGCCGAACCGGGCCCATCGGGTGCGGTTCGAAGGGGCGCCCGCTCAGATGTTGTTGAGCTTGAGCGCCTTCTCGGCCTTGCGGGCCGCCTTCATCGTGTTCTTCGGCATGTCTTCGACCCAGCCGTCCTTGCGCTTGCGGTTCGAGCGGTCGTGCCGATCGCGGTAGTGCGAGGTGGCCTTGTCGGCGGCCTTGAGCACGCGGCGCTCGGCCTTCTCGAAGGGCTTGAGCCACGGCGACTGCTTCTTGCGCTTCTTGCGCTTCTTGCTGTGCACGGTGACCGGGCCGTCGTCCCCCAGGACGATGACGCGGCGGACGGACTTGGGGCTGACGAGCTTCGTGGCCATCAGGATGACTCCTCGGTCTGATGGGACGCTGCACGATAGCACCGTTTCCGGGGGAGGTGGCAAGGACCTGCGACCTCGGCGTGACGTTTTTTCGCGTCAGGGGTCGCGGATACCGCAGGTTCTGCTAGACTCCCGTCGAAGGTGGACGGTGCACCGCAGCCGTCACCCAAACCCAGGAGAGCCCCATGAACGAAGCGAAGCAGCCGAACCACGCCGACCCGGTCATCATCGATCTCGGCAAGCAGAAGAAGAAGCGGGTCAAGCGTCTGCGCAAGGGCCAGGGCCGCCTGATGAGCGACGTGGCGCTCGCCCTCGACGAGCTCAAGACCGAGGGTGTCGTCAAGGAGGGTGCCCAGCCGGTGATCGTCGTCGTGCGCGAGAAGAGCAAGAAGCGTCGCTGGCCGATCTGAGGTCGCGCCGGCCGACGTAATACCCACCGCGCGCGAGGGGGGCGCCCGGCCAGCCTCGCGATCCCACATGAGCCGACAGCCGCCGGACGGCCATGCTGCGCAAGAAATGGATTCCGACCCGCCTCGTCGACAAGCGCAGCCGCCCGACCATTCGGGAGGTGCGCAAGCCGTCCAAGCTCAGACCGCTGATCCTGACGATGGCGATCTGCCGCGGGCTGCTGGTCTACGCCTGGCTGCGCCTGACGAAGCGGGCCACCCCGAAGCGCCTCGCGGCGCTGACCCGCTCGATCCTGGAAGGCCTCGGCGGGCTGTGGGTCAAGATCGGTCAGCTGCTGAGCATGCGGCGCGACCTGTTCAGCGACGAGTTCTGCGACGCGCTCGCCGCGCTGCAGGACCACGCGACCGGGTTCCCCTTCCACCATACCCAGCGCATCCTCGACGAAGAGCTCGATGACCCCATCGAGCACGTCTTCACCGAGTTCGACGAAGAGCCGTTCGCGGCGGCCTCGATCGGTCAGATCTACCGGGCCCGTCTGCGCCAGAACGGCATGCTGGTCGCCGTCAAGATCCGCCGCCCGACCGTCGCCGGCCTCGTCGCCGGCGACATCCGCTTCGTCTGGTGGATCTCGCGCATCGCCCTGCTGTTCAACCTGCTGCCGAGCTTCCGCTGGGACGACTTCTACTGGGAGCTCGACCGCACGCTCTCCGAGGAGCTCGACTACCGCTACGAGGCCAACTACATCCGCCGCATGCGCAAGAGCCTCAAGGCCCACGGGATCTACGTGCCCAAGGTCTTCCCGCGCTTCTGCGGCGAGCAGATGCTGGTCATGGAGTTCGTCACCGGCGTCCTGATGTCGGACGTGCTGCGGCTCGACCATACCGATCCGGCCCGGCTCGCGGATTGGATGGCGGACAACAACGTCGACCGCAAGAAGGTCGGCAAGCGGCTGACGATGTCGCTCAACCGCCAGATCTTCGAGGACAACCTCTTTCACGGCGACCTGCACCCGGGCAACATCGTGCTGCTGCGCGACAGCCGCATCGCGCTCATCGACTTCGGCTCGGTCGGCTGGCTCGACAAGGACTTCCTCGACCGCTACGACGACTTCCTCAAGGCGATGGCGCTCAAGGAGTACGGCAAGGCGGCGGACCTCTTCCTGCTGCTCTCGCCCGAGCTGCCCGACATCGACCTCGAGCCGGTGCGCCGCGACCTGAAGCGGTTCATGCGGTCGTGGGCCCACAACGCCGAGATCAAGTCGATCCCCTTCAGCAAGAAGTCGATCGGCTTCGGCTACAGCCAGATCGCCAAGATCATGGCCATCCACCGCATCCCCACGGCGTGGGCCTTCTTGCGCATCAACCGGGCCGAGATCACCCTCGATACGTCGCTGCGGGAGCTCTTCCCGCAGATGGACTACTTCAAGACGCTCGATCAGTACCTGCGCAAGCGCGAGCTGCGGCGCATCCGCAGCGAGCTGCAGGACGAAGAGGTCTTGCAGCGCGCGGTGAGCATAATCACCCGGACCCCGCAGCTGGTCGAAGGCCTGCTCGAGCAGAGCGGCTTCGAGCTGGAGTGGATGCGGCGACGGGCCCGGGTCTTCCAGGGCGCGCAGACCAAGCTCTCGTTCATCGGCAGCCTGATCAGCAGCTTCGTCTTCATCATCGCGTCCGGGGTGCTCGCCGCGCAGGTGGCGCTGTACACCTATCAGCGCGTCGACCCGAACATCTACTCCGACGACATGCAGGCGATCCTCGCGCAGGTGCCCGTCGTGCCCTACGAGCTGTGGATCTACGTGATCGGCTTCTGGGCCCTCGCCTGCGTGCAGATCCTGCGGGTCTTCCGCCGGCTGAGGCAGCCCGACATCAGCAACGCCGCCGGCAATCGTTGACCGGGTTGAAGTATACGGCCTCCTATATGGATGCTCGTCGACTGCGGCCGGTGGGCAGCGATCGCGCGTTCTTGGTTCGATACGGGGAGGCGTTCCCATGATTCGTGATGTCTGGTACCCGGTGCTCGAGGCCCGCAAGCTCAAGCGCAAGCCGGTGCGCCTCGACCGCTTCGGCCGTCGTTTCGTCGCCTGGCGCGCCGAAGACGGGCGGGTGCGGGTGGCCGATGCCTACTGCCCCCACCGGGGGGTATCGCTCGATCAGGGCAAGGTCGTGAACGGGCGCATCGTCTGTCCGATGCACGGCTTCCAGTTCGACGGCTCGGGGGCGTGCCAGCTGATGCCCTGCGAGGGACAGGGGGCGAAGATCCCGCCGGGTCTGCGGCTCGACCTGCAGGTGGCCGACGAGGCCCATGGGCTCATCTGGATGTGGCACGGCGAGCCGCGGGCCGAGTACCCCGAGATCGTGCTGTTCCCCTACGCCGACCTGCCCCTCGAGCGCTCCGCCGAGGTGTCGTACGTGGTCAACTACAACTACACCC
This sequence comes from bacterium, assembly GCA_030427205.1. GTDB lineage: Bacteria > Myxococcota_A > Bradymonadia > UBA7976 > UBA1532 > JACKDM01. Next base: position 23,522 of record JAUHXC010000041.1, read on the forward strand.
GGTTGATGGAGACCCACCTCGACATGCATCACCTGGCCTTCGCGCACCACAAAGGGGTGCCGTGGATCGGGCCGAAGATGCATGAGTACAGCGCCGAGCTCGACGGGCTGAGCATCAAGACCCGCGGCGTGCTCGCCGCCGAGGACGGTTCGAAGGGCACCCCTTTCATCTGCGATGCGCAGCTGCCGTGCGCGTCGTTCGTCACCGCGGCCGACAGCTTCCGGTTGATCATCATCACCGCGCCGATCGATGACAAGCGCACCTGGATGTTCATCCGCTACTACCAGGACATCGTGAAGCTGCCCGTGCTGCGGCGGGTGATGGCCTGGATGCTGTTGCAGTACGAGTACCGCATCCTGCAGCCGCAGGACTGGCCGCTGTTCGACGAGATGCACGGCGGTACGACCGGCGGCACGGTGGACGACGTGCCGATGGTGCTCGTGAAGTCCGACGCGGGGCTGGCCCTCTATCGCAAGCGTCGCCGGCAGCTGCTGGCGGCGCAGGCCGAATCCGACGCGCAGAAGGACGAGCTGCGGGTGCTGCCCCATCAGCCGGACGATGCCCCGGCGCGCGCCGCGGAAGGGCGCGCCGCCAGCCGCTGACCATGCGATTGCGGAGAACGCCGGTGTTCTTCGCGATGTACTCTGCAACGGCCCCGATGCCGGCCGACCGATTCCACAGGAGACGACGATGGCGAAGCAGAAGGGTGCTCACCCCCGCGCGGTGAGTGAGCGACCCATCGAGATGGAGCGCATGTCCGACGAGGAGATGTGGAAGCGGACCCTCGGGCCGTATGTCGCGCTCTACGGCAAGTCCATCGAGTACATCGACGAGCAGTTCGGTCGCGAAGAGGCGATCAAGTGGATCCACAAGATGGAGGAGGACTACCGCATCGAGCACAGCGCGCTCGATCTGAGCGTCTCCAACTTCTTGAGCCGCTATACGCCCACCAAGGCGCTGCGCGAGAAGGTCGCGATGAAGATCTTCTCGATGAAGCTGCAGCGCACGTTCTTCGAGTATCAGTTCCTCTACAACCGCGCCGAACACCACACGGTGGAGCTGCTCGACGAGAAGGGGCGCGTGGTCGGCGGTCGGGTCGACTTCCCGGTGTGCCCCTACGTGGCGGCGATGCAGGACATCCCGCCCGAGGTGAGGCCCAAGCGGGAGACCTTCTGCGAGCTGGACTGCAACGGCCCGTTCCACGACGAGTTCTGCGACTTCATCGGCTTCCGCATCGACATGCGGCCCAAGCCGAAGGGCTGCACCTGGCACTTCGACCCGCCGAGCGAGGCGATGCCCGACGACTGAGCGGTCGTCTGGCCCAAGAGCGTGAGAGGTCCGAGATGGGTCAGCCCATGAGTACAGCGCCCGCAGCGATCGCGGCCGAAGACGCCGCCGTCAGCCGACCGCGGCTCGTCGAGCAGACCTGGTGCATCGATCGGGCGCGCCGGCTCTACGGCGTGCCCCGCTGGGGCGCCGGCTTCTTCGACGTGGGTGAGGCGGGCACCATGGTCGTGCGCCCGCGCGGGCCGGCCGGGCCGCAGATCGATCTGGCCGCCCTGGCCGACGACCTCGTCGCCGACGGCATCGGCCTGCCGGCGCTGGTGCGCTTCACCGACATCCTGCGCGCGCGCACCGACACCCTGCAGAGCGCGTTCGAGCAGGCGATCGCCGAGCATCACTACCCCGGCGCCTACCGGGCGGTCATCCCGATCAAGGTCAACCAGCAGTGGCACGTCGCCCGGGCGATCGTCGAGCGCGGGCGCCGCCGCGGGCTGGCCCTGGAGGTCGGCACCAAGCCCGAGCTGTACATCGCGATCGGGCTGGCCACCGCGCCCGGCGACCTCATCATCTGCAACGGTTTCAAAGACCGGGCCTACGTCGATCTGGCCCTCGGCGCGCAGCAGCTCGGCCGACGGTCGATCCTGGTCCTGGATCGGGTCGGCGGGGTCGAGATGGTCGCGTCGGCGGCTCGGCGCCTCGGCGTGCGGCCGCGCCTCGGCGTGCGGGTCAAGCTGTCGAGCAAAGGCGCCGGCTGCTGGTCGGACTCGAGCGGCGACCACAGCAAGTTCGGCCTCGACATGACCGAGCTGCTCGAGACCGTCGATGCGTTGCGCGCCGCCGACATGCTCGACTGCCTGGAGCTGCTGCACTTCCACATCGGCTCGCAGATCACCGCGCTGCGGGCGGTGGGCGACGCCGCCCACGAGGCGAGCCGGGTCTTCGCCGAGCTGCACCGCGCGGGCGTGGGGCTGCGCTATCTCGACTGCGGCGGCGGGCTGGCGGTCGACTATGGCGGCGCGGTCGACGGCAGCGGGCAGGTGGACTACTCCGTCGAGCAATACGCCTCGGCCATCGTCTCGCGGGTGGCGCAGGTCTGCGCCGACGCGGCGGTGCCGGTGCCGACGCTGATGACCGAGTCGGGCCGGGCCCTGCTCGCCCACCACAGCGTCCTGCTCTTCGACGTGCTCGAGGTGCACCGCGCCGAACCGTCGACGCCCATCTCACCGCCCACGGCGGACGACGACCCGCTGGCCCACGCGGTCTGGCGGCTGGGCGAGGTGCCGATCCGGGACGCCGAGGATACCCTGGCTCGCCTGGGCGGTCTGCGCGCCGACGCGCTGCGCCGCTTCAACGACGGCGCGCTCGACCTGCAGGCCCGCGCGCGCTTCGAGGCGATGGCCCACACCATCGAGCGCCGGCTGCGCCTGCTCGTCGAGCGCCGCACGCCGGCCGACATCTACTACTGCAACTTCTCGCTGTTTCAGTCGCTGCCCGACTACTGGGGCATCGACCAGCTCTTCCCGATCGTGCCGGTGCACCGCCTCGACGAGATGCCCGATCGGCGCGCCGTGCTGGGCGACTTGAGCTGCGACTCCCACGGCACGGTGCAGACGTTCATCGGCCAGGGGGACGGCGAGCACGGCATCATGCTGCACGACCCGGGCGCGGGGCGGTACGTGCTCGGCGCCTTCCTGGTGGGGGCCTATCAGAAGAGCCTCAGCAGCCTGCACAACCTCTTCGGCGCGACCAACGCGGTGCACCTCGCCCTGACCGACGACGGCTACGAGCTGCACGAGGTCGCCGAGGGCGAGTCGATGGCCGATGTGCTGGAGTACGTCCGCTTTCCGCAGGCGCGGGTGCTCGCCGATCTGACCGAGGCCGCCGAAGCGGCGATCGCCCGCGGCGCGCTCACCCGCGAGCAGGCCGAGACTCTGCTCGCCGCCCATCGGGACGGCCTCGCCGAGACGACCTACCTCGTGTCGGAGCGATGAGCCCGGGGGGCCGACCCGCGACGGCGCGGCCCCGGCGGGTCAGCGCACGTCCCAGGCCATGTTCCAGCGATAGTTGCCGATGAGGCGGAGCCGGTCGTTGAGCTTCCAGGTCGGCGGCATCCACGCGTGCATCTCCAGGCGCCCGTCGCGGATGGCCTCCAGCCCGGCCACCAGATCGACCAGGTCGCCATGCGCCAGCGTCTGCAGCTGCCAGGGCTGGATCTCGAGGTCCAGATGCCCCGGGTAGAGCGTCGTGCCCTGCGGCAACCGCTCGACGAGCGCGCGCGCGGTCTCCAGGTAGCGCCCCATGTGCGCGCCGGGGAACAGCGCGAGCAGGTTGCCGGGGTAGATGAAGTCGCCGGTGTACAGCTGCCCCGCGGCCTTGTCGTAGAGCATCATCGAGCCATCCGTATGCCCCGGCGTATGCAGCACCGCCAGCGACCGCCCGCCCAGGTCGATCGTCTGGCCGTCGGCCCACCACGCGGTCACGACGAAGGGCTCGGCGGCGACCCGCTCCACCGCGCCGAGGTGCATGTCGTCGGGCGGCAGCAGCCGCCCCGTCTCGTCGGCCAACGCCCGCAAGCCCGGGCGATCGGCCAGGGCGACGGCGTCGAAGCGGTCGAGGCTGCCGACGTGGTCGTAATGCAGATGGGACGCCGCGGCGGTGACCGGCAGGTCGGTCAGGGCGCGCACGACCCCGTCGATGTCGCGCAAACCGGGGCCGGTATCGAAGAGCACCGCCCGCTCGCGGCCGACGATCAGATAGCTCATCGCCCGGATCGGATACGCCGGCGCGCCGATGGCCCAGGTCTGTTCGTCGATGCGCACCACGGCGAAGTAGTCGTCATGCCAGCGCACCCCCGCGGCCACCGGCGGATCCTCGGCCAGCGTCGGCGCCGCGCCGCCCATCATCACCAGCATCGTCGCGGTGGGGCCCGTATTGAGCAGGACGGCCCACGCGCCGCCGAGCAGCAGGAGCGCCGCGCCGGCGATCAGGGCCCGCTTCACGATCGTCTTCATCACGCACGCCCCATCCGACTCGTCCGAGCGCAGCCTACGACATCGCCCCGCCGCCGCCCACTGCGCCGGGCCGCGCGGGTCACGGGTTCGACACGCGCCGAGTCATGCGTCAAACTCGATCCGACCGCGTCTTGCGCGCTCCAGCCGATGAGGTGCCGCCCATGACCTGGACTCCGACCCGCATCGCGCTGCTCGTCGGTCTCTTCTGCACGCCGGCGCTCCTCGCACCGGCCGCCGCCCAGACCCGCGTCGCCCGCGTCGCGACGCTGGCCGACGGCCCGTGGCAGGGCGCCATCGTCGCCCGCCTCTCGATGGCCCGGGAGATCACCGAACTCGCCGGGACCGAGGTGCAGGTCACCTTCCCGCCCGAGCTCCAGCGAGACGGCGCCTGGAGCGTCGACTCGGTGACGAACCAGCTCGACGCGCTGCTCGCCAGCCCCGACGTCGACGTGATCGTGACGCTCGGCGCGCTCGGCTCGCACATCGCGAGCCGCCGGGCGCAGCTGGCCCACCCGGTGGTCGCCGCGGCGGTCATCGACGCCGAGATCCAGCGCATGCCGCGGCAGGGTCGCGGCAGCGGGCGGCCCGACCTGACCTACATCGCCGACGACATCGACGTCGATCGCGACCTGCGGGCCTTCCGCTCGGTGGTGCCCTTCGAGCGCATGGCGCTGCTCAGCGGCGCCGCCTATCTGCAGGCCATGCCCGAGCTGGCCATCGAGTTTCAGCGGCAGGCCCGCGAGCAGGGCATCGAGCTGGTCATCGTCGGCGTCAGCGACGACCCGGCCAAGGCGGTCGCCGCGCTGCCGGAGGCGGTGCAGGCGGTCTACGTCACCGCGCTGCCGCAGCTCGACGAAGCGCAGTACCGCGCCCTGGCCGACGCGCTCGTCGCTCGGCGGCTGCCCAGCTTCGCGCTGCGCGGCTACCCCGACGTCGAGTGGGGCCTGCTGACGACGCTGACCCCGCCGGTGGACGTCGAGCGCTACCTGCGCCGGGTCTCGCTCGCCACCCACCAGATCATCATCGGCGAGCCCGCCGGCCGGCTGCCGGTGGCCTTCGAGCGCGGCGAGCAGCTGCTGATCAACAACGACACCGCCCGCCGGCTGGACCTCTCGCTGTCGTGGCAGGTGCTCACCGACGCGGTGCTGATCGGGGCCGACCCCGCCGATCTGGGCCGCAAGCTGACCCTGCGCGAGGCGGTGGAGGCGGCCCTGGGCAACAACCGCGGGCTGGCCGCGAGCCGCGGCGCGCTCGACACCGAGCGGGCGGCGCTGGAGAAGACCCGGGCGCCGTGGCTGCCGTCGGTGCAGGGCGAGCTGGCGACCCGGGCCATCGACGCCGACCGGGCCAAGGCCGGGCTGGGGCAGGCCCCGGAGTTCGAAGGCACCGCCAAGCTGTCGGTGAACCAGCTGGTCTACGACCACCGGGCGTGGGTCAACCGCGACCTGCAGCGCGACCTCTACCGCAGCCGTGAAGAAGGCCTGGCCACCGAGCAGCTCGACGTCGTGCGCGATACCGCCGTGGCGTGGTTCGACGTGCTGCGCGCGCGCAGCGCGCTCGGCGTGCAGCGGGCCAACCTGCAGCTCAGCCGCGAGAACCTGGCCACCGCCCGCACCCGGGCTCGGCTCGGCGCGGGGCGCACCGTCGACATCCACCGCTGGGAAGCGCAGATCGCCAACGAGAAGCAGTCGGTCATCGAGGCGCAGGCCAACGTCGACATGGCGATGATGGTGCTCGCGCAGGTCATGGGCACCCCGCTCGAAGAGGCGCTCTCGCCGGTGCCCATCGAGCTCGACGACCCGAACTTCATCACCGGCCGCCCGGCCTTCATCGAGCGGCTGGCGACGCCGCGCGGCTTCGCGCAGTTCCGCGACTTCATGGCCGCCGAGGCGCAGCGCAACGCGCCCGAGCTGCGCCAGCTCGACGCCGCGATCGCCGCGGCGCAGCGGCGGGCCGACCTCTCCCGCCGCTACTGGCTGCCCCGGGTCGGGGTCAAGGCCGAGCTCGAGCAGCAGCTCTTCGCGGCTGGCGACGGGCAGGACGCCTCCGACGGGGTCACCGTCGATCCGACGGTGGGCTCGATGTTCCCGCCCGACGCGATCACCATCGCCGAGGCCGACGCCACCGACTGGTTCGTCGGGCTGGGCATCACCCTGCCGATCTACGAAGGCGGCGAGAACTGGAGCGAGATGCGCGAGGCCGACGCCCGGCTCGTCGAGCTGCGCCGCCAGCGCGAGGCCGCCGCCGAACGCATCGAGCAGCGGGTGCGCATCGCCGCCCACCGCGCCGGGCTGTCCTTCCCGCGCATCGAGCTATCGCTGGCCTCGGCCCTCGCCGCGCGCCGCTCGCGCAACATCGCGCTCGACGCCTACAGCCGGGGCGCCATCGGCGAGGTCGACCTGCTCGACATCCAGAATACGGCCCGGGTCAGCGAGGTGCTCGCCGCCAACGCGGTCTACGACTTCCTCGTGCGCCTGATGGAGGTGCACCGCGCCGTGGGCGCCTTCTATTTCATGCTGTCGGACACCGACAAGGCCGACTTCGAGCGCCGCTTCGTCGCGTTCATGGACGACGCCGCCTCCGCCCACTCGGCCGAGCAGCCCGCCGGCCCGTCCGCCAGCCCGTCACCGGCTCCGCCGCCCGCCCCCGAGCCCGCTCAGGAGACACCATGATCGCCCGGCCGCGCACCGTCCGCTCGCCCGCCCGTCGGCCCCACGCCGCGGCGCGCATCACACTGGCCGCCCTGACCACCATCGGGGCGATGACCCTGCTGCCCGGCTGTCAGCAGGAGGCGCCGCCGGCCGAGCCCACCCTGCGCCCGGTCAGATTCCTGGTGGTCGGCGACGCCCTCGAGGCCCGCCGGCGCACATTCGCCGGCACCGCCCAGTCCGGCGCCGAGTCGCGGCTGAGCTTCAAGGTGGCCGGCACGCTGACCGAGGTGCCGGTCAAGGTGGGCAGCGACGTGAAGAAGGGCGACCTGCTCGCCCGGCTCGACGCGGGCGACTTCGAACTGCAGGTCCAGGAGGCGGTCGCCGCCTACAGCCAGGCGCAGGCGCAGTTCCGCAACGCCGAGGCCACCTTCAACCGCACCCGCGACCTCTACGCCAGCCGCACCGCCTCGCGGCAGGACATGGAGCAGGCCCGCGCCGCGCGCGACTCGGCCCGGGCGACGGTCTACTCGATCGGCAAGCGGCTGCAGCTCGCCCGCAGCCAGGTCAAGTACACCCGGCTCGAAGCGCCGGTCGACGGCGTGGTCTCGGCGGTCGCCGCCGAGGTCAACGAGAACGTCGGCAGCGGCCAGCCGGTGGTCGTGCTCAGCTCCGGCGACAGCCCCGAGGTGCGCTTCGCGGTGCCCGAGGTGCTCATCGCCCGCATCAAGACCGGCGACACCGTCGACGCCGAGTTCGACGCCATCGAAGGCCGCCGCTTCTCGGCGGTGGTCAGCGAGGTCGGGGTGACCGGCTCGGGCACCGGCTCGACCTTCCCGGTGACCGCGCGCATCGAAGAGCCCGACGAGGCGATCCGCCCCGGCATGGCCGCCGAGGTCACCGTCGACTTCGAAATCGACGAGGGGCAGGAGCCGGCGGTGCGGGTGCCGCCGTTCGCCGTCGCCGAAGACGTCGAAGGGCGCTTCGTCTACCTGCTCGAGCCCGGCGCTGACGGCGAGGGCACGGTGCGCCGCCGGGCGGTGCGCATCGGCGACCTCACCGCCGACGGCCTGGCGGTCATCGAGGGCCTCGAGACCGGTGATCGCCTGGTGACCGCCGGGGTCTCGCGCCTCGTCGACGGGCAGAAGGTGCTCGCCGAGAGCCGGCCCGCCGCCGCGCCCGCCGACCCCCCCGCAGCGCCCGCCGAGCCGCCCGCCGACGCCCCCGCAGCGCCCGCCGAGCCGCCCGCCGACGCCCCCGCGGAGGAGCAGCAGTGAACCTCACCGGCGCCGCCATCACCCGCAGCCGGCTGACCTACACCCTGCTCACCGCGCTGCTCGTCGCCGGGGTCGCGTCGTATATCGACCTGCCGCGCGATCAGGACCCCGGCTTCACCATCCGCCACGGCTACGTGCTGACGTTCTTCCCCGGCGCGGGCCCGGTGCGCGTCGAAGAGCTGGTGACCGACCCCATCGAGAAGGTCATCCAGGAGATGCCCGAGGTCGACCACATCAGCTCGACCTCGCTGAGCGGCTTCTCCATCGTGCAGGTCAAGCTGCTCGACGCGATCACCGACGTCGACCCGGTCTGGGACGACGTCAGACGCAAGGTCACCGAGGCCCGCGGCCAGCTGCCCGATGGGGTCGTCGGCCCCAACTTCGACTTCTCGTGGGACGTCTACGGGGTCGTGCTCGGCCTGAGAGGCGACGGCTACAGCTACGCCGAGCTGGAAGACATCGCCAAGGACATGCGCGACAGCTTCCTGCGGCTCGACGACGCGGCCAAGGTCGAGATCTTCGGGGCGCAGGACGAGCGGGTCTTCATCGAGTACAGCCACAAGCGGCTCGCCGCGCTCGGGCTGACCCCGCAGATGGTCGTCGGCATCCTGCGCAGCCGGAACATCCTGGTCTCCGGCGGCGCGATCACCGTCGGCGACCCGGCGGTCGCCCTGCCCGAGCGCATCCTGCTCGAGCCGACCGGCAGCTTCGAGAGCGTCGAAGACCTGCGCGAGATGATCATCCCCATCCCCGGCCGGCCCGAGCTGACGACGCTCGGCGACATCGCGAAGGTGAGCCGGGGCTACCTCGACCCGCCCGATACCCGGGTGCGCGTGCCCCGCGGCGGCGAGGCGCGCTATGCCGCCTGCGACGCGCCCGGCGCCGACGCGCGCTTCCGCACCGAGTACTGCGTCGGCAGCGCGCCGGGCCTCGGCATCGGCATCAACCTGCGCGAGGGCGGCAACATCATCGCGCTCGGCGAGCAGGTCCGCGCGGCGATCCCGCAGCTGCTCGAGCGCTACCCCCACGGCGTCGATCTGGAGGTCGTCGCCTTCTTGCCCGAAGAGGTGCAGCGCAAGATCACCTCGTTCGAGAGCAATCTCTTCCAGGCCGTCGGCATCGTGCTGCTGGTCATGCTGCTGACGCTCGGGCTGCGCACCGGCGCGCTCGTCGCCACCCTGGTGCCGGCGACCATCATCGGCACGCTCTTGATCATGTCGCTGCTCGACATCGGCCTCGACCAGATCTCGATCGCGTCGCTGATCATCGCCCTGGGCATGCTCGTCGACAACGCGATCGTGATGTCCGAGTCGATGCTGGTCCTGCTCAGGCGCGGCGTGAAGGCCTTCGACGCCGCGCTGACCTCCGCCGCCGAGCTGCGCTGGCCGCTGTTGACCTCGTCGCTGACCACCTCGGCGGCCTTCCTGCCGATCTACCTCGCCGAGAGCGAGACCGGCGAATACTGCGCGCCGCTCTTCAAGGTGGTCACCATCACCCTGCTGACCTCGTGGGTGCTGGCGTTGACGGTCATCCCGCTGCTGGCGGTGCGCTTCATGAAGCCCGAGACCAGCACCGACGACGAGGTCTTCGACAAGCGGCTCTACCGCTGGCACCGGGGCATGCTCGACTGGATGCTGCGCCACCGGCTGATCTCGCTGATCGCCACCGCGGGCATCTTCATGGGCACCATGGTGGCCGCCGGCGCGATCCCGTCGCTCTTCTTCCCGCCCACCGACCGCCCGCTGTTCCTCGTGCAGCTCGAGCTGCCGCAAGGCGCGCCGCTCAGCGCATCGGGCGAGGTCGTCGAAGCCCTCGGCGACCTGCTCGACGGCGAGCTCGAGGCGACCGACAGCGAGCCGGGCGTCACCGGCTGGGCCGCGTTCATGGGCGGCAACGAGCCGCAGTTCGCGCTCAACTACATCGGCCGCCAGCAGGACCCGAGCTACACCCTGGTGATGGTGCGCAGCACCGACGGCGAGGTCATCGACGCGCTGACGACCCGCATCGACGCCGAGCTGCGCACGCAGTTCCCCGACCTGGACGTGACCGCCCGCCGCCTGGACAACGGCCCGGGCGTCGCCTACCCCATCGAGATCCGCATCTCGGGGGACGACGAGCGCACGCTGTTCACGCTCGCCGAGCAGGTCAAGGCCGAGCTGCGCCAGCAGCCGGGCACCAAAGGCATCATCGACGACTGGGGCCGGCGCATGAAGAAGCTGGTCGTCGACGTCGACCAGCCGCGGGCCCGCCGCGCGGGGCTGACCAACGAAGACATCGCCGTGTCGCTGCAGGCGGTGCTCTCGGGCATCCCGACCACCGACTTCCGCGAGGGCGACAACTCGATCCCGATCACGCTGCGCTCGGTGGCCGGCGATCGGGAAGACGTCGGCAAGATCGAGAGCCTGCTGGTCTACGGCAGCCAGACCGGCATGGCGGTGCCGCTCAAGCAGGTCGCCGACGTGCGCGTCGCCTGGCAGCCTTCGAAGATCCAACGCTACGACGTCGAGCGCACCGTCACGGTCAAGGCCCAGCTCGACCTCGGCTTCCCCGCCAGCGACCTGACCGCGGCGATGAAGGGCTGGCTGGCGGCGAACAGCCCGCAGTGGCCGACGGGCTACGGCTTCACCCTCGGCGGCATCGCCGAGACCGAGGCCAAAGCCAACGCCAGCATCAACGAGAAGCTGCCCATCGCCGGCTTCATCATCATCGTGCTGCTCGTGGGGCAGTTCAACTCGATGCGCAAGTCGGCGATCGTCCTGATGACCATCCCGCTCGCGGTCATCGGCGTCGTGGTCGGCCTGCTGGTGACCGGCAGCTACTTCGGCTTCATGACCTTCCTGGGGGTCATCTCGCTGGCCGGCATCGTCGTCAACAACGCCATCGTGCTGCTCGAACGCATCGACATCGAGATCGAAGAGGGCAAACCGGCGCACCTCGCGGTGCTCGACGCCGCGCGCATGCGGGCGCGGCCCATCCTGCTGACCACCGCCACCACCATCGCCGGCCTGCTGCCGCTGTGGATCAGCGGCGGCGAGCTGTGGGAGCCGATGGCCGTCGCCATCATCTTCGGCCTCTTGATCTCGACGCTGATGAGCCTCGCGGTGATCCCGGTGATCTACGCCACGCTCTTCCGCATCGACACCGTGCCCCGCGCCGCGATCGACTGACGCCCGCCCGCCGCTCTACCGGAATCAGCCGTCCTCGCTCGCGTCGGGCGGCTCCGACTCCCCCAGCGCCCGGAAGAGATTGTCCGACGTGGCGAAGACCGTGCGCCGGGCGGAGAGCTGCGCCCCCTGCTCGGGCGGGCCGATGACCGACGTCGACGGGATGCCCGGCACCTCCGGCTGAGACACCGGCCCGTCGCGCTCGACGAGGTCGCTCGGATCGGTATTGGCCCCGCAGATGATCAGCCCCACCGGCCCCGGATCGTCGTCGAAGCGGCCCTCCATCAGCGCGGCGAGGCCGGCGACGGCGCCGTGCTCGGCGGCGACGCGCACATGATCCCACAGCCACTGACGGGCCGCGCGCAGCGCCGCGTCGCTCACCAGCTCGACCCGGTCGAGGCGGTCGCGGCACACCGGGAAGACGATGTCGCCGGTGCGCCCCGCACCCAGGCTGTCGGCGGCGACCGAGTCGATGCGGTCGAGGGTCACCGGCTCGCCGGCGGCCAGCGCGGTATGCAGCGTGGGGATGCCCGTCGGCTCGACGCCCACCACCCGCCGCTCCTTGCCGTCGAGGCTCGCGCCCAGGCCGACGCCCGCCGCGAGGCCGCCGCCGCCCACCGAGACCACCACCGTGCCCACCGCCGGCTCCTGCTCGATCAGCTCGGCGACCACCGTGCCCTGCCCGCCGATCACGTCGGCGTCGTCGTAGGCGTGGATGTAGGTCAGCCCGCTGCGCTCGGCCTTGTCCCGGGCGAGGGCGTCCGCTTCGGGGTAGCCGCCCTCGACCAGGGTCAGCTCGGCGTTGGCCGCCGCGAGCAGGTCACGCTTGATGCGCGGCGCGGCGGCGGGCACCACCACCTGCACCGGCACCCCGAGCAGCCAGCCGGCCCAGGCGACGCCCAGGCCGTGGTTGCCGCCGCTGGCGGTGATCACCCCTTGCTTGCGCTCGGCGCGCTCCAGCGACAGCAGCTTGTTGAGCGCGCCGCGCAGCTTGAACGAGCCCGAGCGCTGCAGGCACTCGAGCTTGAGCACCATCGGCCGCGCGCCGGGGCCCTTGAGGCGGATGATCGGTGTGCGCCGGACCCACTCGCCGATGCGGGCGTGGGCTTCGGCGACCTCGGACGGCTGCGGAAAGACGGGACGACTCATGGGTCCATGGTCGACCGACCGCCGATGCGTGACAAGGGGCTTGCGACCGCAATCATCACCGCGCGGGCCCGGGCCCGGCGGCGGTGGTCGCTCAGCGGGCCACCAGGAGCCCGATCAGCCCGCCCAGCGCCACCGCGCCCAGCAGCGCCAGCAGCAGGACCGGCCAGCGGGTGCGCTGCCGCGGCGCGCCCGCGCCGAACTGCGCCTGATAATCGGGCCAGCCCGACAGATCGACCGGCGCGGGCGGCGGGGTCTCGATCTTCCAGTTGGCCGCGCCCGGGCGCTGCGGCGTCGCCGGCCAGCCGCCGGTCTGCTGCGGCACCGCGGGCCAGCCGCCGGTCTGCCGCGGCGCCGCCGGCCAGCCGCCCGACGGCTGCTTGGGCGCCGCCCAGCTGCCCGTGGGCCGCTTGCCCACCGCCCAGCCACCGGACTGCGTCTGCCCGCCCATCGCGCCGCTCAGATCGGGCAGATCGACGCCGGCCTGATCGAAGTCGAGGGCCTGCAGCGCCTCGGTCGCGCTCTGGAAGCGCTCGGTGGGCTCGCGCTCGAGCAGCCGCGAGACCAGCGCCACGAAGTCCGGCGGCGCGTCGGCCCGATAGCGCTCGAGCGGCATCGGCTTGCCGCGCACGTGCGCCGCGAGCATGTCGGCCAGCGAGCGCCCCAGAAACGGCCGGTGCCCGGTGACCAGCTCGTAGAGGGTGACCCCCAGCGCGTAGAGATCGGTGCGCGGGTCGAGCACGCCCATCAGGATGGTCTCCGGCGCCATGTAGGCCGGGTTGCCGACCACCTGCCCGGTCATCGTGATCGCCGTCGGATCGTCGTCGTCGTCGCCGAGGTGCTTGGCCAGCCCGAAGCCGGTCAGCCGGCAATGCGGCGTGCCGTCGGGCTTGTGCCCCAGCACCAGCGCGTCGGGGGTGATGTCGCGGTGCAGCACGTGCGCCCCGTGGGCCGCCTCGAGCGCCTTGAGCGTATGCCGGGCGACCACCCGCGCCAGGTCGAAGGTCAGCGGCCCCTGCCGCTCGAGCAGCCCGCCGAGGGCGCCGCCAGCCACGTACTCCAGGGCCATGTACGGGGCGTTGTGCTCGGTGAAGCCCGAGTCGTACAGCCGCACCAGATGATCGGCGCGCAGCTTGCCCCAGGTCGAGACCTCCCGCTGGAAGCGCGCGTGATCCGAGGGGCGCACGATGCTGTTCTCGGGCAAAACCCGCAGCTCGACGAGCCGGTCGAGGGCCACCTGCCGCGCCTTGAACGTGCGCCCGGCCCCCGCCCGCCGCTGCACCTCTTCGAGCAGCTCGTACTTGCCGGCGACCGTATCGCCCGCCTGCAGCGCCCGGCGCACGCCGGCGTCGTCGCCGATGATGTACAGCGGCGTCTGGTCGGCGGGGCACCGCTCGTGGGCCCCGTCGGGGTAGACCGTCTCGCACAGGGGGCAGATCAGCACGGGCTCACCATGCTACGGGGCCGCGGACGAGGCAACTTCACCGGCCGGCGCAGGCGCCTGTTCACGGGCTCCCGTCGAGGCAGTCGGCGTCGGCGGTGCACGCGTCGAGCGCCATGTCCGGGGCCGGCTCGGGGGCGGCGTCCGGGGCCGCGTCGGGCTGCATGTCGACCATCGGGCGGGCCACGAAGGCGTCCTCGACGGCCAGATCGGGCAGCAGCGGACCGCGGTCGGGCTCGGCCGCGTCGCGGCGGGCCTCGACGAACGGCGTCGGATCGTCGAGCACGAGGCTGCAGCCGGCGCCGAGCGCCGCGAGCCAGACGAACACCAGAACCGGGGGGCCGAGTCGCGCCATGCCGCATCATGGAGCGCCGCCGCGGTCGACGTCAATCTCGCCCCGCGCCCTGGCCTCGCGCCGACGATTCGGCCAAGGTGAGCCGACCCGCCCCTCGGAGGTGACCGATGATCTTCGCCTGGCTCGAACGCCGCCGCCGCGCGGCCCTGCTCGAGACCCCCGCCCCGCCGCAATGGGCCGAGACCCTCAGCGCCGAGTACGAGCTCTTCGACCGCCTGCCGCCCGACCACCGCGCCCGGCTGATCGATATCGCGCGCATCCTCGTCGCCGAGAAGAGCTGGGAGGGCGCCGGCGGCTTCGAACTCGACGACCGGGCGCAGGTGCTCGTCGCCGCCCAGGCCGCGCTGCTGCTCGTCGGCATCGAGCACGACTACTACGACAACATCGACAGCGTGGTGATCTACCCCGCCGGCTACCGCATCCCCGGCGGCCGCGCGGGGCCCGGCGGCATGGTGGTCGACACCGCCGAGCGGGCGGTGCTCGGCACGGCCCATACGACCGGCGTGGTGGTGCTCTCGTGGAAGGACGCCCGCCGCGGGGGCAACGACGCCGACGACGGGCGCAACCTCGTCTACCACGAGTTCGCCCACGCCCTCGACATGCTCGACGGGGTCGTCGACGGCACCCCGCCGCTGCCCGACCGCGAGACCTACCGCACCTGGTTCGAGGTGATGACGAAGTACTACGAGCGGCTGGTCGACGCGGCCGCGCGCGGGCGGCGCAAGACCCTGCTCGACACCTACGGGGCGACCAACGTCGCCGAGTTCTTCGCGGTGGCGACCGAGGCCTTCTTCGAGAAGCCGCGGCAGATGCAGCGCAAGCTGCCCGACCTCTACGAGACCTTGCAGCTCTTCTATCGGCAGGACCCGGCGGGCTGGCCGCGCCGGGCGCAGGGGTGAGCGGCGCTCAGGGGCAGTCGGGGGTATCGCCCGGGCCGTCGCCCTGGGGCTCATCGTCGTCGCAGCTCGCCGCGCACTCGCCCTCATAGGCGACGAGCGCCCCGGCGCAGTCCGCCTCGCAGGCGTTGCCATAGGTCACCGCGTCGAGCCCGCACACCGGCGCCCAGACCGCCGGGCACACATCGCAGACCGGCTCGGGCTGCGGCTCCGGACCCGGGCCGGGCACCGGCTCGCACACCAGCAGGCACACATCGCACTCGGGGCAGTCGGGGTCGGGCGCGCAGCCGCCGCAGGCGGTGCCCTCGGGGCAGACATCGCCCTGTTCGGGGTCCCCGCACAGCGTCTTGCACTGGTTCTCGTGCATGACCTCGCCCTCGCCGCAGACCGACGGGTCGTTGGCGACGCAGCCGCAGCCGCACTCGTTGGAGAAGCCGCGGGCGTCGCCGCCGCAGACGAAGTCGATCAGCGCGCACTCGGCCGGGTCGTCGGAGACGTAGCTGACGTTCTCATCGGCGGGGTCGGGGCAGGCGCCGGCGCACTCGCCCTCGAACTCGACCTCGACCTCGGCGCAGCCCGCCTCGCAGGCGTTGCCGTAGGTCTCGCCATCGGCGCCGCACACCGGCGCCCAGACCGCCGGGCAGTCGCAGGCCGGCACGCAGGCCATCTCGGTACAGGCCCAGCCGCCGCCGTCGCAGACGCAGGTATTGCAGCCGTCGTCGGCCAGCCGCTCGGCGCCCTCTTCGCAGGGGCCGGCGGGCTCGCCGAAGTGCGGGATGCAGCCGGTCGACGCCAGGGCGACCAGGGCGAAGCCGACGGCCGGCAGCGCGGATTCGAAGACAGTGCGCAGGTTCATGGGAAGCTCCTCGGGAAGATGCGGCAGCGCCGCGTTCGCGAGGACATGATTGCAGCCCCCGTGCCACACGCCCGGCCCGCCCGAGGCCGCGAAACGCCGTCGAAAACCTGCGCGATTCATCATGAATCCGCGGCGCGACCCGTCGGATTCGACCGAAGATCCGACCCCCTGTCAGATCGGGCATCGCCGCCCGTCGGGCCGCGGCTGCGCCCGGGGCCGCCCAGCGGGGGGCGGTGGTGTAGACGACGCCCGGCATGGAGCCGCCGGCGCCCGAGTCGATGACCGGGACGCCGCCGCGCTGACCGGCGCCGGCTCAACGCTCGACGGGGTCGAAGCGATCGATCAGCGGGTCGAGCGCGCGGGCGCGGGCGACGGTCATCTGCGGATCGGCCAGAAACCAGCTCTTGCCGGTGAGATGCTTCGCCCGCGCGGGGTCGGCGAAGGCGCTCACCCCGTAGAGCGCGAGCAGCGTATCGCGAGCCAAGGCCCGGCGCTCTGCGGAGAGGGTCTTCGGATCGAGCTCGGCGATGCGCCCGCGGATGGCTGCGCGGGCGTCGCGCAGGGTGCTGTAGGCGAAGTGCACGTCATCGGCGGGCTCGATGTCGCGCAGGGACCAGACGACCTGATCGCCGCCGTCGGGCAGACGCTCGATCCGCGCGCCGGCCGGGCGGGCGTGATGCGGCGTGCTGTAGACCACGAAGGGATCAGCGTCGAAGTCGTCGGGCTCGACCCGCTCGCCGAGGGCATCGGTCCGCCCGCAGTCATCATCCATCGAGCGCGGGCTACGCAGGCAGACCCGGTCGCCGAAGCGGACCCGGATGTCGACCTGCTCGATGGCGCCGTACCACGCCGCGCCCGTGCGCAGGACATAGCGAAATACCGTCCACGGGCGCCGGTGGACCTCGGCGCGGGCGTCGAAGGTGTAGCTGTTGCGCACCTCCACCGTCTCACCGGGCAGAAAAGGCACCCGCCACACGAAGTAGGCGTCGTACCAGTAGCGGCTGAGCTGCTTCGCCCGTTGGACGGCGTCCTCGTCGCTCGCCACGAAGCAGGTCGGGCGGCTGCGCCAATCGGTCTGCATACGCTCGACGGGCACCGGCTCGCCGTCGACCGCCGCCGCGAAGTCCGCCAGCGGGCTGCGCACCTCGCGGGCGTTGCAGTGGCGGGTATTGTCGTAGACCCCGTACCAGTCGAAGCCCACCGGGAAGCCCATCGGCACCGTCAGCGCGCGCGCCGTGAGGTTCTCGAAGGTGTAGGTCACCGTCACGCGAAAGGTCTCGGCCGGCGCCAACCGGTGGGCGGTCAAGAGCTCGGCGTCGATGCGCTCGCGCACCATGCGCACCGCGTGGCTCTCCAGCGGGATCACCCCGCCGGGCCCCAGCTTGAGGTAGGTGCCGTCGGCCCGGGCCCCGCCGCTGACGAGCAGGGCGGCGGCGAGCACGGCGAGGGGCAGCAGGGCGGAGTTCGGGCGCATGGGGTCTCCGATCGAGTCGCTGCCCAGTATGGCCCAGGTGTACCGCGCGCGGCGGGTATCCCGCGCTGCGATGCATGATCCGCAACACATGGTCGGCGCCTGCAACAGGTATGGCATTGCAGTCATGCACCCATACTGGAAGACACGCGGGCCCTTGCCGGGCGCGCCTCCCGCCCGTACGCTCGTGGCATCTCTCGGGCGAGGCACCATGCGATACCCAGCGCAGACCCCATTACTGCTGTACGTGATCGTCTCGGCGGCGCTCGCCGGCTGCTGCCTCGACGACCCCGAGCTCTGCAGCACCGACCTCGTCATCGACGCCGGCCCGCCGAGCTGCTGGGCGCCGGGCCGCGCGCCGCTGCGCACGACCGCCACCACCGACGCCCCGGCAGAGCTGACCCTCTTCGGCTGCACCCGCGTCGTGAACGGCTGGTGCGTCGCCGGGCCGGTCGGCGAAGACATCGACGGCCAGCGGGGCTACCGCCAGCACGCGCCGGCGGGGGCCTGGATCACCACCGCCCGGGGCCACGGCTGCCCGCAAGAGGCCTGCACCCGCGAGGTGGGCCGCGCCGAGGCCGTGCTCGGCGACCGCCGGGAGCTGGTGGTCAACAACCCCGCCGAGGTCGAGCTGCGCCTCGAGTGCAGCCCGCCGCCGGGGCGCCCGCCGCTGCCGCTGGCCCGCGAGCCCAAGACCGGCGAGATGCAGCCGGCGTGGCTCGTCGGCTGCGTCGAGACGAGCCCGTTCCACCTGCAGCGCCTGCCCAACGGCCGCTGGGATCTGCGCGACGACGTGGCCGCTCCGCTGGTGGCCGAGGGCGGCATCCGCCGCCGGGCCTCGGGCGTCGAGCGGGCGCAGGCGGCGCGCGCCTTCTTCGGCTGCGCCCAGCGGGCATGCGCCGTGGCCAACTCCTGGGAGGAGCCGTGGCGCGACCCTGACGGCGACGGGGTACAAAGCCGCTGCGACGTCTGCCCGGCCCGCCCCGACCCGCTCCAGCCCGACGGCGACGGCGATCGGGTCGGCGACGTCTGGCCAGCAGAGGATCGCCGACGTGCCCGACGTGCCCGACGACGACGCGCCGCCGGCAGACCCCGACGCGCCCGAGGTGCCCGAGGAGGTCCCGCCGCTGCGCCGCTCGGGCTACGAGTTCGTCGAGCGGCTGGTGCAACTGGTCGAGGACCACACCGGGCGCACGCTGGGCATCATCTTCGGGCGGGCGTACGAGCAGTGGGCGGGCAATACGTTCTGCAACAGCAACGCGCACCGGGCGGCGTTCCGGCAGATTGGCCTCGATCCTCGTGAAGCTTGCCGGCGTGAGACCTCGATTGTTCGAAGTGTGCGTGACTTCGACAACCCCCAGCCGTTGATCGGCGTGATGCGCCGCCGCCTGCCGAATGGCGCGGTCCGCGAGTACCGCTTCGAGCGCAAGCGGCGCCACGACTGCTTCTGCCGGGGCGTACCGGGGGTCGTCCCACCGCTGTCCGAGGAGTACAAAGCCAGCCGCAGCCGGCGCCCGCGGTTCCGCGGCCGCTACCGCCAGTGGCTGATCGAGCAGTGCAAGGACTACCGCTTCAGCCTGGCGCTGCTCTACCAGCGGGCTTTCCCGCACATCGGCAGCCTGCGCGACGTCTACCGCAAGCTGAACGCGTCCATGCGCCGCGGGCGGGCGACGCTGCTCTACCGCCTCTTCGCCGATACCGCCGCCATGCGCGACGTGCTCGCCGCCTGCCGCTTCGCCGAGTTCCCCGACGACCAGGGCCTGATGCCCGAGTTCGCCGTGGCCGCCCGGCGGGTCGCCGAGCCCGAGGAGCCGACCAACCAGATGCAGTGGCGCCGGAGCCACCCCGGCTGGCTGGTGCCGCCGGACGGCGTCCTCGGCTGCGACGGCGGCCCGGTGCACCACTACGTCGGCTGGGGCTGCCCGGTCGCCGGCGCCGGGCTCACGGCCAACGAGCACTTCGCCCAGTGCCCGCCCGAAGAGCGCCAGCTGGGCATCTTCACCCGCTGCGCGCCGGGCGACGACCTGGAGATCGACGAGGACCCGTTCGCCCGCCCGTTCAACGTGAGCTTCGAGCCCGGCTTCACCGGCACCAACCTGCGGGTGCTCGATACACCCGTCTGCCCGCCGGAGCTGATGAACATTCAGGCGGCGCAGGTCTGGGAGCGTATGGCCGGCGTCGACCGGCTGCGCAGCCGGGTCGACCCGGAGGGCTTCGCCGACTACCTCGAGGGCTTCCGCGACCTGCACCCCTGGGGCTTCCCGCTGTGGATCGGCGTCGAGCGCAACGACGACTTCGTGCAGGTCGTGCGCCGCGGGCAGTGGGTCATGACCCACGCTGGGGTCTTTCTGGACGACGGCCGCGAGCGCATGGGCCCACACGGCGAGCCGCTCGCGCCCGTCGACGCCCGGCCGCCGGTGATGGACGGCGTCGTGGGTATCCCCGAGTTCGAGGTGGACCCCGACGAGGCCCGCGATGCATGCTTCGACTGAGGAGGTCTGATGTTCGCTGCGCTATTGCTCGTCTGGAGCGTGATCATGGCCGTGCCGCCGCCCGAGCCCCCCGTTCCGCCGCTGACCCAGGCCGAGAAGAAGGCCGAATACGAGATGGTCAAGGTCCAGGAGGTCTTGACCCCAGCGCAGATCAAGCAGCGGGACATCATCCCCGGCTGGCGCCCCATCCCGCCCAAGTCCGACATCGAGCGCGGTGCGATCGAGATCATCCCTGGGGAGCCGAACCCGTTTCTCGTTCGGGACTCATGGGTGCTGGAGGGTCGGGGGTTGACCTCGGACGAACTGTCGATGCTTGGTCAGGCGAGTCCATCCCCGCCCGGCTTTCGGCTGCGATATGGTGTGGTCTCGGGCTACTGGTACGAACGGCTCAACGCTGATGGCGACTTCGATGGGCTGTGGCTCGTCGTTTTCTCGGCAGGTTCAAATGCCCGCGCCGTCATCTTGGCTGGGCCGCGCCTGTTGGGGCCAGCCCTGCATGCCGATTTTTTGCCGAGCATGAAATCCGGCGGTGCCGCTCTCGAGACTCTCAAAGCGAATCTCGAACAGCGCAGCAAGCGGATCTCGAGCGGGGTACCGCCCGACAGCAGATGATCGCCACCCTGCTGCTGATCTGGAGCGTGACCATGGCCGCGCCGCCGACCAATGCCCCCACCCCGCCGCTGACCGAGGCCCAGAAGAAGGCCGAGTACGAGATGGTCAAGGTCCAGGAGGTCTTGACCCCGGCGCAGATCAAGCAGCGGGACATCATCCCCGGCTGGCGCCCGATCCCGCCCAAGTCGGACATCGAGCAAGGGGCGGTCGAGATCGTGCCCGGCGAGGACAACCCGTACCTGATCCGCGCTGAACGACGCGTCGGCGGCAACGGCCTGATCCCTACGGAGCTGGACCAGCTGGGCAAGCCGAGCCCGTCGCCCCGCGGCTTCAGGATCAACACCGGCGCCCGCGAGGCCTATTGGTACGAGCAGATCGACGAGAAGGGCCAGATGACCGGCATCTGGATGGCGGTCTACACGCTCGGCGACGAGGTCGAGGGCTACGTGATGGTCGGCCGGCTCTTCATGGGCCCCAACGTCTTCTACAACGTCGAACCGGGTATCGACGCCTGCACCCGAGCGCTGCGCTCGCTCAAGCGCACGCTCTCGGGCGAGGAGCCGCCGTCGCCCGCCGAGCTCAACCGCCGCTTCGAGGAGAAGCGCCGCAAGATGCTCGAAGGCCGCTGAGCCGGCGCATGCTGGTCTGAAGCGAGGACAGTTGCCGGGCTCCGCTGCTGCACCTCTACGGGCGAGCCGGCGGACCCTCCCCAAACACCGCCGAGTCGCCGGCAAGCCGAAAAACGAACGGCGCGCGGGTGCATGGATCAATTGCCGAGCCCGGCCGAGCGGCCGCGACGGCTCGACCGGCGTCCACATGAACCGGAGGGCGACATGGCCGGGGAGATCGTGCTCGCGGGAACCGTCATCCCATGGCGGACGGACGCGGTGGGGGGCGGACGATGGGCGGGGTGATCGCGCTGTTGGCGCTCTTCGGCACGGCGGGCGCCCTGCTCGGGGTGATCGCGCGCCAGCACCGACGCCGTCTGCGGCACGTCTTCGACGTCAACGCGCTGCAGATGGGCCTGGAGCTGGAACACAGCGGCGTATCGGCCGCGTCCGAGACGGACGGCGTGACCTTCTCATTGCGCGCGGATCGCCGCCCGGGCCGCCACCTGGTCACGCTCGGCCGCCCCGGCTGGCCGCGCCGGAGCGAGCGGGACAGCCATGAAGATCCCAGCCTGGTCGCGACCGCGGCGCTGCCCCAGCCGCTGCCGCTTTCGGTCAACCATGAGCCGGTCGGCGCGGTCGACGCGCTCTCCGAGGCGGCTTGGCGCCACGCCGATACGGGGGACGAGACCTTTGATCGCCGGGTGCGGATCCAGGGTCCCGAGGACGAGGTCCGGGCGCTGCTGAACGGACACCTGCGCCGGCTCTTGCTGGACGTCGTCGATCGCGGCGGCACCTTCGACGGACGCACGCTCGAGCTGCGGTGGCGGGCGTTCGCCGATCCGTCGGTCAACGCCGCGGGCTTCGAGAGCCTGCGCGCGGCGGCGCTGGGGCTGTCCCACGCCGCGCTGGCGCTGCACGATCCGGTGCGGGGCATGGCCGATGTGGCGGGCCACGATCCCGAAGCCGGGGTGCGCGGGGCGTGCCTGCTGCGCTTGATCACGGCCCACGGCGCCCATCGGTTGACGGTCGAGGCGGCGACCCGGGCGCTCGACGATCGCGCGCCGGCGGTGCGGGTGCTGGCCGCGGCGCACCTCGACGCGCACGATCACCTGCTGCGTCTGCTCGAAGGGGCGCCCGACGCGGACGTCGTCACCCGGGCGATCGAGGCGCTGGGGCGGACGCGCGCGGGCCGTCGCGGGCTGCGGCGGCACCTCGACCGGCTGGGCCCCGAGGCGCGGGCACGCGCGGTGCGCCTGCTCGTCGAGCACGGCGAGGTCGCGGCCGGCGGGCTGGCGTTGGCGCAGGTCGCCGGCGGAGAGCTTGCGGTGGCCGCCGACGGGGACACGCCCGTGGGCCCATGAGATCCGTCGATACGCCAGGGCGCGCCGCATGCAGCGCGGCTGCGACAGCTTTGGCTCGGGCGCCGACGAGGGCGGGCCGGGAAACCGAAGCAACGCCTCGGATCTCGCCGCGGCGGGCCCGAAATCGACGGCAACGGTTTCGAAGCCGACCCGCACCGACCGGCGAACCGTTTCTTCGGTCTTCGAGTCGGTCCGGGTCGGACGCCGAGAGCGTATCTTCGGTCGGCGGCCCCGTCATGGCGGGCCTCGGGGGCGAAGTTCTGGTCGCCGGGCCGGTGCGGGTCGGCGCCAGAACCGTTGCTTTGGTCTGCCGGCTCGACGCGGCGGGCGGGGAAACCGGAACTTCGCCCGCGGCGGCGGTGGGTGCCGGCTCCAAGACCGTTGCAACGGGTCGCCGTCCCGATGCGCACCGACCCGCGATCCGTTTCGACCGTCTGCGCGCCGGTGCCGTACGACCCGCGAGCCATCGCCACCGATTCCGGGCCCGCCGCGGCGAGATCTGAGCCATCGCTTCGCCATCCCGGCCCGCGACCGTCGGCATCCGGCGCGTTGCCTCGCCATCCCGGCCCGCCGCCGTCTGAACCCACACCGTTGCCTCACCGTCCGGGCCCGCCGTCGTCGCAGTCCACACCGTTGCCTCGCGATCCCGGCCCGCTGCCGCCGGGACCCGGGCCTTTGCCCCGCCATCCCGGCCCGCCGCCGTCGGGACCCACGCCATTGACCGGCCATCCGGGCCCGCCGTCGTCGAAGCTCACGCCATTGCCTCACGATCCCGACGCGCCGCCGCCGGCATCGGCGCCGTTGCCTCGCCATCCCGGCCCGCCACCCCCGGCGCGCGGGCCATCGCGCCGCTTTCGCGCTCCGCCGGTTGCCGCGCCCGCGCCGACGCGGTACAGCGGGCCCATGAAGACCCTCACGATCCGCAGGCCCGATGACTGGCACCTCCACCTGCGCGACGGCGCCGCCCTCGAAGCGGTGGCGCCGGCGACGGCGGCGGTCTTCGGCCGCGCGCTCGTGATGCCCAACCTGAAGCCGCCGGTGCGCACGGTGGCCGACGCCGTGGCGTATCGCGCGCGCATCCTGAAGGCGGCGCCCGGCCTCGAGCCGCTGATGACGCTGTACCTCACCGATCACACCGCGCCCGCCGACATCGCCGCGGCCGCCAAGAGCCCGCATGTGGTGGCGGCCAAGCTCTACCCGGCCGGCGCGACGACCAACTCCGACTCGGGCGTGACCGAGATCAAGGCCCTCGACCCGGTGCTGGCGGCGATGGCCGAGCACGGGCTGGTGCTGTGCGTGCACGGCGAGGTGACCGGGGCGCACGTCGACGTGTTCGACCGCGAGGCGCGCTTTCTGGGCGAGGTGCTCGCGCCCATGGTGGCCCGGCATCCGACGCTGAAGGTGGTGCTGGAGCACATCACCACCGCCGAGGGTATCGCCTTCGTGCAGGCCCACGCGGCGAACGTGGGCGGCACGGTGACCCCGCAGCACATGCTGCTCAACCGCAACGCGCTGTTCGAGGGTGGCCTGCGGCCGCATCACTACTGCCTGCCGGTGCTCAAGCGCGAGACCCACCGGGCGGCGATCGTCGCGGCGGTCACCGGCGGCGATCGGCGGTTCTTCCTGGGCACCGACTCCGCGCCGCACGCCAAGGGCGCCAAGGAGTCGGCCTGCGGCTGCGCCGGGGTCTACTCGGCGCCCCACGCCCTGGGTCTGTACGCCGAGGTCTTCGAGGCCGCCGGCGCCCTCGACCGCTTCGAGGCCTTCGCCAGCCTCAACGGCCCGGCCTTCTACGGCCTGCCGCCCAACGGCGAGACGATCACGCTCGTGAAGGCCGACACCGCCGTCGCCGCCGAGCTGCCCTTCGGCGATTCGGTGATCGTGCCCTTCCGCGCCGGGGGCACGGTCGGCTGGCGCGTCGGGCGCTGAGTCGGGCCGCGCGCCCGGGGCGCCGTTTTTTCTGCGGGTCCGGTGCACTGGATCGCCGCCTGGGGTGTGAATCGACGACGTCTCTCGCCGGAGGATCCTGTCGATGCACGCCCTGAGCCGCGCCCTCACCCCGCTGACCCTTGCCTTGACCCTGCTCGCCTGCGACGAGGGCGCCGAGGCTCCGCCGCCCCTCGAGCGCCCGCAGTACACCGTCGCCGTCATGGCCGAGCTGCAGGGCGGCGGCAACATCGACGCCATCGACTGGGCCGCCGCCAAGGTCGCCGCCGCCGGCGGCATCGGCGGGCAGAGCCCGCTGGTCGTGGCGTGGCACGATACCCGCGGCCTGACCGACAGCGAGCAGCTGCGCCTCGCCGAGACGCTGGCCCTCGACGACGAGGTCGTCGCGGTGCTCGGGCCGAGCAGCCCCGGCGTCATGCTGCAGATCGCCTCGATGATGCAGCGGGTCGACAAGCCGCTGGTCTCGTTCACGAGCACCTCGGCGGCGGTGCTGCGGGCGTTCGGCGGCTCGCCCTACATCTGGCGCACGACGCTGACCGATGTGGCCCAGATCGAGGTGCTGCTGCGCGAGGCGCGCATGGCCGGCGCGCGGCGCATCGGGCTGTTGACCGACGTGGGCCCGACGGGGCGCAGCTTCTTCGACGGGGTGCCCTTCCAGGCGCGCATCGACGGGCTCGAGGCGGTGACGACCGAGGTCTACGGGGCCACCGACGAGGTCGGGCCGGCGCTCGACCGGCTGTTCGCGGCAGACGTGGACCAGATCATCGCGGTGCCGGCGGACATCGACAGCCTGCAGGCCATCGCCGTGGGGCTGCGGCCGCACCGCGACGCGGAGGGCTTCCCGCCGGCGCCGGTGGTGCTCGCCGACACCGGCGTCGACCTGAACATCACGCTCGATCGGCTGCGCGACGACGGGCGCAAGCTGCGCGGCTGGCAGGCGGGGCACGATCCGGACAGCGGCTTCGACGCCGGCCTGAGCGCGTTCATCGGCGATCCGCGCCATCCGCACTACTCGGCGGCGGCCCACGACGCGCTGCTGCTGGTGGCCTACGGGCTCGAGGCGGCGGGCGGCGCGACCGGTCCCGCGCTGGCCGAGGGCATCGCGCAGGCGGTCGCCGGGCGCGGGCGGGCGTATGGCAGCGATACGGACGGCGTCGCGGCGACGCTGGCGGCCCTGCGGGCGGGCGAGGCGCCCGACGTCGACGGGGCGACGGGCCCGCTGGAGTACGATCCGGCGTTCGGCGTCGACCCGGTCACCGGCACGCTGCGTCAGTGGAGCACGGAGCAGCCGCCGGCGCCAGGCAGCGTGGGCCTGCCGTATCTGCGCTCGGTGCGGCTGGGCGGTGACGCGCCGCGGGCCGATTGGAAGCGCGGGCCGAGCGCGCAGAGCTTTCGGGCGCCGGCGGGCGGCGAGGCGGGCTTCGAGCCGCCGGCGCGGCGGGTGGCGCTGATCGCGGCGGTGTCGGGCGGCTGGTCGAACTATCGGCATCAGGCCGACGCGCTGGCGCTCTACGATCGGCTGCTGGCCGGCGGCATGCACCCCGACGACATCGTCTTCATCAGCCCCGACGACATCGCCGACGCGCCGCAGAATCAGGCGCCGGGCGCGGTCTTCAACCGGCCGGGCGGGCCGGATGTCTACCGGCCCGACGCCCATGACTACACCGCGCTGACGCCCGATGAGTTCCTGGCGGTCCTGCGCGGTGAGCCGAGCGCGGCGCGGCCGACGGTGCTCGAGACCGACGCCGAGACCGACGTGCTGGTCTATCTGGCGGGCCACGGGGGCAGCCGCGGGGTGAGCTTCGGCGCCGAGACGACCGCCGCGGGGCTCGACCCCGACGCGGAGACGGCGCTGACCCCGACGGCGCTGCGCGAGGCGCTGTGCGCGATGCGGGCGGCGGGGGCCTTCCGCCGCGCGCTGGTGCTGGTGGAGTCGTGCCGCGGCGGGGTGATGGGCAGCGCCGCGTTCGACGGCCTCGAGGCGGGCTGCGCCGACGGCCCGCTGACCGGCGTGCTGGCGCTGACCGCGGCGGCCGTCGACGAGAACTCGCTGGCGGCGGGCTACGACGTCGGCCTCGACGCGTGGCTCGGCGACGAGTTCTCGGTGGCCGTGCAGCAGCGGTCGGGCGACGGCGGCTCGCTGCTCGACCTGTACCGCGCGGTCTATATCAGCGTCGCCGGCTCTCACGTCTCGGCCTTCAACGCGCAGCACTTCGGCGCGCTCGACGCGGTGCCCGCCGCGGCGTTCTTCGAAGCGCCCTGAGCCCGTCGACGGGACGCGCCGCCGCCCCCCGAAGGGGGCGGCGTTTCTTTTTTCGAGTGCGCGCGTTTTTTGTTTTCCGGTCGCCGAGCGGCCGCGGGTCGTCCGGGTGAACGCCACGGGGCCACGACGGCCCGGCGGCACGACCACCGGAGAAACCGCCATGAACGCCGCCCGCACACATCACCTCGCCGGCCTGCTCGGGGCCCTCGTCGCCCTGAGCATCACCTTCGACGCCTCGACCGCCGCGGCGGACGGGGCCATCTTCGATCAGCTCGATCCGGGCTGGTGCCGCACCACCGACGAGCCGATCACCCTGCTGCAGAACGAGGACGCCCGCCTGGACTGGCAGGCCGACGGCAACCTGGTCATCTACGCCGCCGACGGCAGCTTCATCTGGAACAGCGGCGACTTCGGCCAGGGCTCGCAGCTGTGCTTCCAGGCCGACGGCAACCTGGTCATCTACGACGCCAACGGCCAGTGGAAGTGGCAGAGCTACACCGTCAACGGCGACCTCTCCCGGCTGGCGCTCGACCGCTGCACGCTCGAGGTGCTCGACCCGCAGGGCAACCGCACCTGGGATTCGCGCTATCGCTGCGAGCCGATCGAGACCGCCCAGGTGCACAAGGGCTGGTGCCGCACCACCGCCGAGGCGACCACCCTGCTGCGCACCGACGACGCCTACCTGAGCTGGCAGAGCGACGGCAACCTGGCGCTGTACGACAAGCACGGCTTCCACCAGTGGAACGCGGGCGTGCCCGGGGCCAACAACCAGCTGTGCTTCCAGAACGACGGCAACCTGGTCATCTACGACGGCAACGGTCAGGCGCGGTGGGACACCGTCAGCCAGGGCGGCTCGGGCGACCGCATGGTGCTCGACGGGTGCGACGTGAAGCTGCTCGGCGGCCCGACGATGTGGACCACCGGCTTCAGCTGCGCCGAGACGTACCACGACGACATCGGAACCGACTGGTGCCGCGGCACCGACAAGCCGGGCACCCTGCTGCAGACCAAGGACGCGCGGCTGGTGTGGCAGAGCGACGGGCACCTGGTCATCTACGGCCAGGACGGCAGCTACCGCTGGGGCACCCAGACCGTCGGCGCCGACAACCGCCTGTGCTTCCAGACCGACGGCAACCTGGTCATCTACGACGGCCACGGGCAGTGGCAGTGGCAGAGCGGCACCGTCGGCGGCGCCAACTCGCTGCTGGCCCTCGACAACTGCACCGTCTCGATCTCCGACGGCCCCGGCGGGCAGACGCTGTGGTCGGACGCCCCGGCCTGCCAGGGCGGCGCGGCCGTCGACCGCATCGGCCACGACGGCGGCTGGTGCCGCAAGACCTCGCAGCCGGCGACGCTGCTGCAGACGCCCTTCGCCCGCCTCGACTGGCAGAGCGACGGCAACCTGGTGCTCTACAACCAGCTCGACGGCGTCGGCAAGTGGTGGACCGGCACCCACGGGCAGGCCGACCGGCTGTGCTATCAGGCCGACGGCAACTTCATCATCTACGACGGCGCCGGCACCGGCATCTGGCACACCGACCTGTACAACAGCATGGGCCCGACCCTGTCGCTCGACACCTGCACCCTGCAGATCGACGGTCAGCCGTGGTCGGTGACCTACGACTGCAGCGCCGGCGCCCAGAACACGGTCGAGGAGCACAGCGAGTCGAACTCGAACGGCAATAACTACTTCGGCATGAGCTACGACTTCCGCATCGGCTACCAGACCGGCGCCAACGGCTTCCGCCGGGCCTATGGCGAGGCGGAGATCGCCGCCAGCGTCTTCAACCGCTGGGCGACGCTGGCCGAGGCCAACGCGGCGACCCTGGCGGTCAACGGCGCGACGAGCGGTGACGCCTCGCTCAAGCTGCTCGGCATCGCGCTGCCGGTCACCCTCGGCACCGTCGAGGGCGAGATGCTGCCGCCCATCGTGCGCGACTTCCTCGGCGGCAACCTGAACATCAAGGCCGGCCCGCTGCATGTGAAGGTGCAGGGCAGCGTCACCGGCACCTTCGGCCTGCGCGGCCAGCTGAGCCCCACGGCGAGCGGCGCCAGCGTCACCGTCACCCCCTATATCGACCTGACCGCCAACGCCTCGGGCTCGGCGAGCGCGGCCTGCGCCGGCGCCGGCCTGCACGGCTACCTCAACCTGCTCGACCTGTCGGTGCCCTTCACCGCGAGCGTCGACTTCGTGCAGCGGGCCGTCGGGCTCACCGCCGACCTGGTCGCGTCCTTCCTCAGCGGGCGGGTCTGGATCTCGTGGAGCGCCTGCCTGGCCAGCGGCACCATCAACCTCGCGCAGTGGGACGGCTTCGGGCCCTACAACGTCGACATCGTCGATACGACCATCGGGTTCTGAGCCCCGCCGAGCCGCTGTGAGCCCCCGCTGAGCCCGGTGAGCCCCCGCCGAGCGCTGGGGGCCGCGCGCCGGCCCGGCGACCCGCCCTCCGATTTCTCGGGGGGCGGGCGTTTTTGTTTTCCGGTCGCGCCGCGGCGGCGGGTCTACCCAGCGAAAGCGTGCTGCGAAAGCCCACTGCGAGACTCCACTGCGAGAGTCGACGACCGCCCCGGAGGCCCCCCATGACCCGCGCCCTCTTGATCGTGCTGGCCCTGGCCACCGCCGCCACCCTCTTCTTCGCCCTGCGCGACGCCGAGCCCGTCGCGGCGCCCGCCGTCGCGGCCGAGCCCGTCGCCGAGGCGGCCGTCGAGCCCGGTGCCGCGCCGGCCGCGTTCGTCGCCCCGGCCGACGGCAACACGGTCGCCCGCACCCGCTGGTCGCTGACCTACGCCTTCGACTCGCTCATCGACGGCGAGCCAGGGCCCGAGGGCCACGTCGCCGGCACCTGGATCGTCGAGCCCCTGCGCGGCGATCGGGTGGCCATCCGCCTGACCGACGTCGAGATCGCCGGCGGCGACATGCAGGGCACTGCCCTGGCTGGCGAGGTGGAGCTGGCCCACGGGCCCGACGGCGGGCCGATCGTGGGCATCGGCTTCCCTGCGGGCATGTCGCCGACGGCCCGCCGCTTCTACACCGACGCGGCGACGCTGCTCTGGTCGAGCGCGGGCGCCGGTGAGCGCTGGCAGGCGGACGAGCAGGGGCTCGTCGGGTCGTGGACGGCGCGCTACCGCCGCGATGGACGCAGCGTCGTGCGCGAGGGGGTCGAGCTGACCGCGCTGCGCGGCGGCGGGCTGGGCGACGTGCGCTATGCCAACCGGGCCCGCTTCACCTTCGCCGACGGCGACCTGATCCGGGCGGTGGCCCATACCCACACCGAGCACGTCTGGCCCGGCGGCGGCGGCCCGCGCACCCGGGTCCGGGTCGAGCAGGCGCGGCTGGACCACGTCATGGTGCCCCGCCGCGCCGGCCGGCTGACGATCGAGCCCATCGGCGATCACGTCGACGTGGCCGCCCGGCAGGCCACGGTGGATCGCGACGTCCTGGACGGCGCCACCGCCGGTGAGCTGCTCGCCGAGACCGACCGCGTCGCCCGCCTCGACCCCTATGACAAGGCGACGCACCGCGCCCGCAGCGCGCTGTTGCACAAGCTGGCGGCGCTGGTCCGGCTCGATCCGGCCGCGGCGGGCACCCTCGCCGACGCGGTGCGCAGCCGCCCGGACGATCTGGCGCACGCCGGGCTCTTGCTCGGCAGCCTGGGCTCGTCCCAGACCGCGGCGGGCACCGACGCCCTCGCCGGGCTGGTGGGCGACGAGGTGCTGTCGGCGGATATCCGGCGCAACGCCATCGACCACCTCGCGCTGGGCCGCGCGCCGACCGACGACGCCCTGACCGCGCTGAATACCGCGCTGGACGGCGAGCACGAGAAAGCGGCGGCGGCGGCCCTCGGCGCGCAGGCCCGCCGGCTGGAGGAGGACGATCCGCAGGGCGCGACCGCCATCGCCGAGGATCTGCTGGCCCGGCTGATCGCGGCCCCCGACGGCCCGGCGCGGGTGGCGGCGCTGCAGGCCATCGGCAACAGCGGCACGCCCCTGGCCCTGCCCTTCCTGCGCGGGGTGACCGCCTCGCCCGATCCGGCGGTGTCCGACGCGGCGATCTACGCCCTGCGCTTCATCCCGGGCCGCGGCGCCGACGTGCTGCTCGAAGGCATGCTGCAGGTGGGCGGGCCGCGCAGCCTCTCGGCCATCCGCGCCATCGCCCACCGCGACCCGACGACCTGGCGCCCGCTGCTCGAGGCGCGCGACTTCAGCCACGATCCGCGAGCGCTCGCCTTGGCGGACCGGGTGCTGCGCGACTGGATGTGAGCCGATCCCCCTTGCCCTCGGCCGCCCGATCGCTACCCTGACCCGGTCGCCACGACCGAGGTCACCATGAAGCACCTGCTCGCCCCGCTGCCCACCGTCGCCGCGCTCGCCGCGCTGCTCGCCGCCTGCGGCGCCAGCCCCCCGCCGACCCCCGCCCCGCCCACGCCGGCCCCCGCCGGGCCCTCGGCCACCGAGATCTCCACCGCGCTGCTCGGCTGCGACTACCAGCAGGGCGGCGCCGCCGAGGCGGTGGCGAAGCACACCCTGCCGCCGACGCCGTGCTGGACGAACAAGTACGTCGACCGCATCGACGAGAACGTGCGCTATTTCGACCTGCACGGCCTGCGCGCCGAGCACGGGCTGAGCTGGCTGCAGGCGGTCGAGCTGCAGAACCACTATCGCGACCTGATGCGCGCGACGCCCGACGGCGACCGCGCGGCGGCCTTCCAGACGGCGCTCGAGCGGGTGAAGCAGGGCGAGTTCGAGAGCAAGGTCGACCCGGAGGCGATGAAGCGGGCGAAGTTCATCGTGGTCTTCGACCTCGACGAGACCTTCTACGACCAGCGCACCGGCAGCGCCGAGTGCAACGACGCCGCCTTCGAGTATCAGAGCCGCGGCGAGACGAAGACGAAGTACGTCAAGATGGTGCCCGGCTGGCAGGCGGCGGTGGCCCGCATCGCCGAGCTGGGCGGGGTGACGGTGCTCTTCAGCGCCAACCTCGACGAGCGCACGCTGCTCAACCTGTCGAAGGTGAAGCTCGACGGGGTGCCGCTGACCGAGAGCCCCAAGATCGCGGGCATCATGACCAACAGCTTCCTCACCCAGCAGTCGACGACGGCGCCGCCGGGCAGCGCCGAGACGCCGTGGAAGGGCAAGCCGGTCTTCGAGCCGTCGAAGGATCTGCGCCACTTCGACGAGACGCTGACGAAGGTGCTGCTCGTCGACGACAACCCGCTGCGCTTCTTCCAGTTCCGCAATACGCGCACCTTCTTCAAGTTCCACGCCGACAAGCTGTGCGGGGCGCAGGATCCCGAGCTGCGGGCGGCCTACGAGAACATGCTGCCGGCGATGATCGCCGAGGTCGAAGAGGCGGTGGCCTGGATGGACGCCGGCGAGGGGCGCGACTTCGTGACGGCCTATCTGCCCTACAGCGATCTGGGTCAGGTGGCGCACCGCTTCTTGATGCAGACCCGCAGCTGGAGCGCCGCGCAGGCCCGGGACTACATCCGCGCCAACCCGAGCGTGGTCAGCCCCAAGTTCTGAGCGTCGGGCCTGCACCGAGCGCCCGGATTGCCCCTCGTTCGTCGACGGGCTAGTCTGCCGGTGTAGCCTCGACAACCCGCCGGTGGAGGACCGTTGGCCGCACGCCCCGGAGAAGACGACGGCACGCTCAAGCGGCTGCGGGACGTGCTCAAGCGGCTGCGGGATACCGCGCCGCTCGTCGACAGCGACCCCGACGCGTTTCGTACGGGCGTCGACGAGATCGCCAGCCGCCTGCGCGACGCGACGGGCACCGCCGGCGAGATCGAGCTGAACATCTCGACCAACCGCATCAGCTACGGCGAGGACGAGGTCTTCAAGAGCGAGGCGCGCACCAACAACCTCGCGTTCGACATCTTCCGCCAGGGCCTGCGCCGGCTGACCTTCAAGCCGGGGCTGACCGACGACGAGGTGCACGCCTTCGTGGTGGCCTTCGCCGAGAACCGCTCGGCCGATCAGATCGACGAGGACTTCGTCAGCACCCTGTGGCGCGAGTCGATGCCCAACATCGCCTACCTGGCGATCGATGGCTTCACCGAGAAGATCTTCATGTCCGAGGAGCGCTTCCTCGGGGCGTTTCGCGGGGTCATCGACGACGTGATGCCGGGCCTCGTCGGCATGGTCGACGAGGACCCGGGCGACGACGGCGACCGCGCCCGCACGACGGTGGACGACGCGCAGGCCGCCGACACCGCCGACCTCGAGCAGCGCAAGCTGCGCAAGGCGTTGCCCGCGCTGACCGACGGCGTCATCGGCGCGATCCGGGCCGAGGGCGAGCTGATCCCGTGCACCGAGCGCACCCTGGAGTTGCTGGCCCGGGTCGCGCTCAAGCACCCCTCGCCGCTGGCCGACGACGACCTGCATCGGGTGCTGGTGCGGCTGCTGGCGGCGTGGCTCGAAGACAGCGCGTGGCAGGTCTTCGCCGACGGCCTGCGCAGCCTGCGCGGGCTGGTCGAAGACGCCGGGCGCTTCCCGCCGCCGGTCGCCGAGCGGCTGCAAGGGCTTTGGCAGACCATCGCCGGGCGCGATCTGGCCGAGCAGGTGGCCCACCACATCGACCCCGAGCAGACCGACTTCACGGCGTGGGCCCGCTGGCACTTCGCGAGCGCCAAGGCCCTCGCCGCGCCCGACCTGCTCGAGCTCATCGACGCCTGCCAGAGCCCGGCGGGCGTGGCGTGGCTCAAGGATCTGCTGCGCCGGCAGGGCACCGAGTCGCTCGATCCGTGGGCCGAGCGGCTGCGCGATCCCAACCCGGGGGTGGTGCTCGAGGTCATCGAGGTCATCGTCGGCAGCGACCTGCAGGCGCAGGCCCGGCCGCTCTTGATGGACACGATGAAGCACCCCGCGCCCGAGGTGCGGGCGGCAGCGGCGGAGGGCCTGGCGGGGGCCTACGACATCGCGGTGCGCGAGGCGCTGCTGCCGTTCCTCAAGGACCCCTCCCCCGTCGTGCGCCGGGCGGTGGTGACGCGCTTTCTGGCGGCGGGCGATCGCTCGGTCTCGCCGTATCTCGCCTCGACCATCAAGTCCGACATGTTCCCCGGCTTCGACGAGGACGAGCAGCGGCTGTACTTCGAGACGCTGGCCCGGCTGGGCGGCGCGCGCTTCCTGGAGGTCTTCGAGCAGTCGCTGGGCCTCGAAGAGGAGTCGGGCGACCTGCTCAGCCGCTTCTTCAAGCGCGGGTCGTCGGCGCTGATCGATACCCCGACCCGCCGCGGCGCGGTCTCGGGGCTGGGCATCCTCGGCAGCCGCGAGGCGGTGGCGCTGATCCGCCGGGTGCACGGGCGGGCCGATCTGGGGCTGGCGGCCCACTGCGACGTGGTGCTGCGGCTGGCGGCCCGCGGCGAGGCGGCCGGCGAGGCCCCGGAAGACATCGCCCCGCAGAAGGCGAAGCCGCTCGAGGACGTCGGCGTCGGTCAGGGGCTGCTCGGGGCGCGGATCTTGTTCGAATCGGCGCGGCTGGCGACCCCGGGCCCGCAGCCGCCCCGCCCGGCGGGCGCGCCGGCCGATGATACGCCGCAGGCCGCCGAGCCCGGGCCGAGCGCCCCGCCGAGTTCCCTGCCGAGCGACATCACGCCGACGGCCCCGCCGATGGGCGCTGCGAGCGAAGCCCCCGCCGCCGCGCCCCCGCCGGACGCGCCGCTGACCGCGCCGCCGCCGCTGGGCGATCGACCGCTGCTCAACGCCACCGAGCGCTACCTGCCGACCGACGAGATGGCCCTCGAGATCGACGCCGAGGCGTTCGACGGGCCGCTGACCCTCTTCGACGTGAGCGCCCGGTTGACCGGCGTCGAGCAGGCCGCCGCCCGTCGACGCCCGCCCAGCCGCGCGCCGCAGGTGCCCGATCGCATCGTCGAGCGCAAGGCCCCGCGGCGGCCGAAGCACGTCGACGTCACCGACTATGGCGACATGAGCCACAAGCCCGGCGCGCGGCTCGACGACCTGCTCGCCGAGTATCTGGGGCAAGCGGTCGAGTCGGCCGATGGCGGGGCGAAGGCCGCTGGGCCCGGGCCCGCCGGCAGGCCGATCACCCCGCCCGCGCCGCCGCCGCCGGCCACGCCGTCGAGCGCCGACGCGATCCGCGAGCTGCTCGACCTCGACGCCACCACCCATCACGAGATCGAGGCGATCTCGAGCGGTGGCCCCGATGCGAGCGTGCTCTCGGAGACCGACCCCTCGATCGTGCCGCACTCCGCCGACGACGAGCGGCAGAGCGTCGAGGCGCTGCTCAAGGATTTCCTGGCGCTCGACGCGCCGACCGAGACCGCGTCGCTGGATGGCGATCGGCCCGACGACTCGTTCTCGGCGGCGATCGATCGCGCGCCGCCGCTCGACGACGTCGCGCCGGACGATCCACCGGCGCTGCTCGAGCTGCCGGCGTCGGCGATCATCGGCCCGGCGGATCCGGCCGCGGCCGCCCGCGAAGAGGACGAGGCGATCGAGCTCGACGAGGACGACTTCGAGATGATCGAGGACGATTTCGAGATCGTCGACGACGAGGTCGAGATCGAGGTCGAGGCCGCGGTCGAGGCCGCAGCCGAAGCCGGGACCCCCGCCGAGGCAGCGCCGGAGCCCGAGCCGGCGCCGGAGCCCGACCCCGTGCTCGAACCCGAGCCCGAGCCCGAGCCCGAGGCTGCGCCCGAGCCCGCCGAGGCCCCGGTTCACGCCGCGCCGGCTGCGCCCGATGACGCCGCGCCGACCGGCGATACCAACAAGGCCGTCGAAGACCTGCTCAGGGACTTCCTCGCCTTCGACCCGGAGGGCTGAGCGATGGCCGCTCCGCTGGGACAGGACGACGTCCACGATCGCATCCAGGCGGCGGGCAAGAACCTGCTGCTGTATGCCTTCTCGCTGCTCAAGACCGGCGAGGTGCACGAGCTGAACAACGAGGCCTGGCTGCGACCCACCGAGAAGCTGGCCGAGGCGCTCGCGCCGCTGATCAAGCTCGAGCGCCAGGCGATCACCTTCGTGGTCCACGAGGGCGTGGCCCAGATCAACAGCCACGCGCTCTGGCTCGACCGCACCACCGCCGATCAGGCCCAGGAGCTCGAGCAGCAGCTCGCCCGGCGCGAGGCGGGCGGGTTCATCTTCGTCAAGAAGCCCGACGAGGAGCAGCTCAAGCGCTTCTTCTTCCAGTTCGCCCGCTTCCGGCCGCCGGCCGACGTCACCGACCAGTTCGGGGCGATGGTCGAGAAGCTCACCGAAGAGGGCATCGAAGACATCAAGGTGGCCCCGCAGCCGCTGCGCCTCGAAGGCGTCGGCCAGGGCGTGCGCGGCGTCTCGTCGCTGTGGCATTACGCCAAGTCGGTGGCCGGCATCGGTGATCTGTTCTCCAAGACGCCGGTCGAGATCAAAGCCGCCCGGCGCATCGCCCAGGAGCTCGTCGACGCCTGCGCCACCGAGCAGGATCTGCTGTTCGCCCTGCCGCTGTTGTCCCGCGAGCGCACGCCGGGGCATACCGCCGTCGATCGCGGGCTGATGGCCGCCGGCTTCGGTCGCGGGCTGGGGCTCAGCGCGATTCAATGCGCCGATCTGGCCACCGCGGCGCTGCTGACGGGCGTGGGCGTGGCCTATGACAACCCCGATCCGGCGCGCTTCACGACCGTGGAGACCGCCTCGACCCTGGTCGTGCGTCAGCTCGACGAGGGCGCGAAGTTCACCCCGCTGCTCGCCCGGCGGGTGGTCACCGCGCTCGAAGCGGGTCAGGGGCCCGACGGCGCGGGGCCGCCGTATATCGTCGATCCGCCGCCGCTGCTGCCGACGAGCCAGCTCGTGATGCTCATCGATCACTACCTCGCCCGGGTGCGCGGCGACGCCGGGCCGGCGGCGAGCCCGCTGGCGGTGGGGCTCGAGCTGTTGCAGACCCCGCCGCCGCGCATCGAACACGCGCTGGTGCAGGTCTTCGTGGCCGTCGTCGGGCTGATCCCGGTGGGCACGGTCATCGAGCTGCAGAACGGTGATCTGGCGGTGGTGGCCGACGTCGATCACCTGCGCGGGCGGCACCTGTACCGCAAGCAGCCGGCGCCGGTGACCCAGCCGCGCAAGATCTTCGTCGAGCGCATGCGCGACCAGAAGGGCAAGGTGATCGCCGAGCGGCGGGCCCGGGTGCGGCTGGGCGACGAGGGCGAAGACGGCGAGTGGGCCATCGCCCGCACGCTGACCCTCGACGCGCACCGCGATCTGGTGGTGCGGGCCTTGATCCGCAGCCCGTCGACGGTGGTGGCCCAGATGGGGCTTCGATGAGCAAACGGTTCTCGTCGGCCCCCGGCGTCTTGATCGCGATGCCCGAGCTGGTCGACCCCAACTTCGAGCGGGCGGTGGTGGTGATGATCCAGCACGACGCCGAGGGCGCGCTGGGGCTGGTGATCAACCATCCGCTGCGCCACAAGGCGGCCGACGTGGTCGCCGGCTTCGGGCTGCCGTGGACCGCCGACGGCGAGACGGCGCTGTTGCGCGGCGGCCCGGTCGAGCAGCAGTCGCTGTGGATGCTGCACGACGACGGCTGGGGCTTCGACGAGACGATGAAGGTCTGCCCGGGGGTCTCGGTGAGCCGCAGCAAGGAGGCCCTGACCCGCATGTGCCGCAGCGGTGAGCGCCAGCTGCGGCTGCTGGTGGGCTACGCCGGCTGGGGGCCGGGCCAGCTCGAGGGCGAGATCCAGGCCGGCTCGTGGCTGACGGCGACGGCGGGCAAGAGCCAGATCTTCGACTGGCCGCGGGACGAGGTCTGGGCGCGCACGGTGCGCAGCCTGGGCATCGATCCGGCGCACCTCATCGGCGGCGGGCCCACGCTGCAGTAGCGGCCCGCGCCCCCTGTAATGGCTACCAGATCGGGTTCGGCGGATAGACCGGCGGGCCGTTGACCCCCGGCGGGTGTTCGAGCGGCCCCTGCACCGCTTCGAGGTAGTCGAGCAGCTGCACCCGCTGCTCGGCGGGGATGGGCCACAGGCTCTGCGTCTCCTGCATCCAGGTGATCGTCGCGTCCCAGCGGGCGCGGGACATGCGATTCTGGGTGACGAGCGCCGTGGAGTGGCACGGGGTGCAGTGGGTGATGACCACGGTGCGGCCGGCGCCCGCCGCGAGGCCCATCACCTCGGGCGGATCGAGGTCGGCGGGGTTGACGGCGGTCGCGGGCGCGGCGGGCGGCTCGACGGCCTTGGCCGCGGGCGGCTCCGCGGCCGGTGTCGGATCGGGCGGGCTGCGATCGCAGCCGAATGCCAGCGCCACCGCCGACAGAGCGACGGCCCGCACGACCGCAGCCCGGCGGGCTCTCGCTCCGATGGCAGACGACGGACGGCTCATGCCTTCACCGTCAGAGAGATCCGATGCATGGCGTTGTTGAGGTAGCCCTTGGGGTTCCAGCCGGGCACCACCATCGGCTGCATCTCACCGGCGTCGTCGGTGGCCCGGGCCCAGACCTCGTAGTAGCCCGGCGCGGGCGGGGTGAGTTCGATGCGCCAGCGCTGCCACGCGTGTCGATTGCGCGGCGTCTCCAGGGTGCAGGCGCGCCAGGTGGCGCCGAAGTCGAGGCTGATGTGCATCGCCTTCACCGCGCGCTCGCCCGACCACGCGTGCCCCCGGATCTCGACCGAGTGCCCGACCCGCACCTCACCGCCGGAGCGGGGCGCGGTGATCACCGACTTGACCGGCATGCGCTCGATGATGCGCATCGCGCCGGGCGCGACATCGCTGCCCGGCTTCACCGGCCGCTCGGGCACCCGATAGCTGGGTGCCTCCATCTTGGGGCCGTCGTGCACCCGATCGCGCACCCACAGCCGCCGCAGCCACTTGCCGGAGACCGACGCCGGCCAGCCGGGCACGACCAGCCGGGCCGGAAACCCGTGCAGGGCGGGCAGCGGCGCCCCGTTCATCTCGAGGGCGATGAGCGTATCCGGGTCGAGGGCCTTCTCGATGGGCACCCCGCGGGAGATGACCGTCTTCTTCGGATCACCGCTGAGGTGCACGTCTTCACCGTAGTAGCCCACGTAGACCGCGTTCGGCTCGACGCCGGCCGCCTCGAGGACGTCGGCGAGCCGCACGCCGGTATACGCCGCGCAGCCCACCGCGCCGATGGTCCACTGGTTGCCCTTGGCCGGCGGGTTGAAACCCGCACGCCCGTTGCCGCCGCACTCCAGTACGACCGCCGCCGAGGCCTGCTCGAAGCGACGCAACGCCGGCAGGTCGAGCGTCAGCGCCCGCTTCACCGCGCCGTCGACGGTCAACGTCCAGCCGGTGAGATCACCGCCCCGCTCGGGCAGGTTGCCGTTGTTGCGCACGAAGTGACGCCCGACGGGGGTGATGTCGTCGTCGAGCAACCACGGCGGGGTCTCGGCGTTGAGCGGCCGGTCGTTGAGGATCCGCAGGCCGTCCTTCTCGGCGATGAGATCGCCCGGTCGACCCGCCTCGGCGAAGGCGGCGGGGATCAGACCCGCGGGCATGTGCCGCGAGAACGGGATGCTCGCGCCGACCGCGGCCCCCATCGCCGCCAGGGCCGCGCGGCCGAGGAAGCCCCGCCGGGTCGCGCCGACGCGGCGACCGAATACCAGGGCGTCCCCCCGATCGGGGTCGGCATAGAGCTCGCTGATGCCTCGTTCGCGCCGCATATCACCTCTCGGATGCCAGGACCCGCCATCGGGCAGGCGCGGGCTCTGCATGGTCCGTGCCCCGCGGCCGCGGGCCCGTCGCGTCACCGATCGGCCACGGTGTCGCTTCATTACGTCGAGACATTTTGGCGTCGATGTTTCAAGGAGATCATACACTGCGCGCCGAGGGGCGCGCCGCGCCGCGCCCTGACCGTCGAGCGAGAGGGCGGCGCGAGACTTGCTAATCGAGCGGCACGCTCTCATGGAGTCGAGTGATCATGAGTTGGATCTACCCCGCCTTCCTCTTCACCGTCTCGGCCCTGGTCATGCTCGCCGAGCGGCTGTGGCCCTGGCGCCCCGAGCAGAAGCAGGTGCGCCCCGCCCTGTGGTCCGACGTGGTGCACCTCGTCTTCAACGGGCACTTCCTGGGCCTCATCTTCTTCGGCGTCGCGAGCCACCACATCCTGCCGCACCTCGATCGGTGGTTCGCCGGCATCGGCTGGACCGACGTGGTCTATCGCAACGCCGCCGCCGGCTGGCCGATCTGGGTGCAGATCCCCATCGCGCTCTTCGCCATCGACTTCGTGCAGTGGTGCGTGCACAACCTGCTGCACCGGGTGCCCTTCTTCTGGAGGTTCCATGAGACCCACCACTCGGTCGAAGACGGCGAGATGGACTGGATCGTCTCCTTCCGTTTTCAGTGGACCGAGGTCGTCGTCTACAAGGTCGTGCAGTACTTGCCGCTGGCGTGGTTCGGCTTCGCCTGGGAGGCGATCATCGTGCACGCCACCTTCGGCACGCTGATCGGGCACCTCAACCACAGCAACCTCGACCTGGGCCGCGGCTGGTGGCGCTACATCCTCAACAGCCCGCGCATGCACATCTGGCATCACGACTACGACCGCGGGGGCAGCGACACCGTCAACTTCGGCATCATCTTCAGCTGCTGGGACTGGATCTTCGGCACCGCCTACATGCCGGAGCACTCGCCGCGCAAGCTGGGCTACCCCGGCGTCGAAGATCACCCCAAGGACTTCTTCTCGCAGGTGGTCTGGCCGGCGCAGCGCTGGTTGCCGGCCGTCGCCCACAGCCGGGTGCTGTCGATGGGCCTGGGGGTGGTCGTCGTCGGGTTCGCGTACTTCGTGGCCATGGGCGGGCTGGTGAGCACGCCGACGCCGATGTTCGGTGAGGAGCAGGCGGCCTCGCAGCCCTTCGACCCGCGGATCGATCTGTCGGACGCCTATTCGGACGACCCCGAGGCGGCGACGGCCGCGCTCGACGGCTTCGGCGCGGCCGCCGAGAAGGCCGGCTGGGCGCACCCCGAGGCCGCGGTCTCGGTCGCCGAGCTGGCCAAGGCGCTCGGCAGCCCACAGCTGCGGCTGCTCGACGTGCGCCCGCGGGATCGCTTCTCGGCGGGGCACATCCCGACGGCGCAGCAGCTCGACCGCAAAGACTACTCGGTCGGCGAGCCGGCCCCCGGCGTCTCGAAGGACGCCGCCGGTCTGGAGGCGCTGCTGCGCGACAAGGGCGTCGACGGGGGCGATACGGTGGTGCTCTACGGCGACGGCGGCCCCGAGCCGTACCGTCTGTGGTGGACGCTGCGGGCGCGCACCGGCCTCGAGGTCCGGGTGCTCGACGGCGGCCTCGTCGCCTGGAAGGCGGCGGGCCACGGCCTCGCCGGCGGTGGGGCCCTGGATGTCGCGCCGGGCACCATCGCGCTGACGCCCGCCGCCGAGGCGGCGCCGCACCTGTGGGCCGAGATCGCGCCGCGGATGAAGGCCCCCGGCGCGGTCCTGCTCGATACCCGCAGCGCCGCGGAGTTCGCCGGCACCCGCCAGCACCCCAAGGCCGCCAAGGCCGGGCGAATCCCGGGGGCGAAGCACGTCGACTGGCGGGCGGTGCTCGGCGAGCGCGATCGACTGCTGGCCCCCGAGGAGCTCGACGCGCTGCTCGGCGGGCTGGGCATCTCGGCGGGCACGCCGGTCATCACCGCGTGCCAGTCGGGCACCCGCTCGTCGGCGGTCTTCTACGCGCTGTATCAGCGCGGCTGGTCCGACGCGACGCTGGCGAACTACGATGGCTCATGGGCCGAGTACAGCCGCCTCGATCTGCCGGTGGAGACCGACGGCACGTGATCCGCCGGGCGGCGCCGCTCGCCGCCGGCCTCGCGGTGGTCCTCGGCGTGCTCGCCGCCCTCTCGCCCCCCGCCGCGAGACCCGCCGACGACGCGGTGCGCGGCGTCGCCCTCGGCCTCTTCGCCAGCGACCCCGACTACGACTACGGGCCGATGCTCGCCGAGATCGCCGACCGCGGCGCCACCGACGTGCTGCTGGCGGTGGCGTGGTATCAGCCGGCCCTCGACGCCACCCGGATGGCGCCGCGCCCCGGCTATTCGCCGAGCGACGCCGCCATCGCCCGCGCGCTCGCCGAGGCCCGCGCCCGCGGCCTGCGGCCGGCCCTGCTGCCGATCGTGCGCCTCGAGCGCCGCGCGCCGGGCCATTGGCGCGGCGTGCTGCGGCCGGCGGACGTCGACGCCTGGTTCTCCGCCTACGGCGCCTTCGTCGGCCGCATGGCCGATCTGGCGGCCGATGGCGGCGCGGTGCGGCTCTACGTCGGCAGCGAGCTGGCCAGCCTGGCGGTCCATGGCGATCGCTGGCGGGCGCTCATCGCCGACGTGCGCCTGCGCTTCGCCGGCCGGCTGAGCTACTCGGCCAATTGGGACCACTTCGCCGACATCGACTTCTGGGACGCGCTCGACGAGATCGGGGTGACCGGCTACTTCCCGCTGCCGGCCGCGCGCGAGGCCCGCGCCGACGCGTGGATCGAGCCGCGCCGGCGGATCGCCGCCCTCGCCGCACGCCACCGGCGCCCGGTGGTGCTGACCGAGGTGGGCTATCCCAGCCGGGCCACCGCCGCCGCACGCCCGTGGGACGACGGCGGCGCGGCCGCGCCCGACCTCGCGCTGCAGGCACAGCTGTTCGACGACTTCTGCCGGGCCTGGGCCACCGCCGGCGTCGCCCGCGGTTTCTACGCCTGGAACTGGTTCGGCGTCGGCGGCCCACGAGACGCCGGCTTCAGCCTGCGCGGCAAGCCCGCCGCCGCCCGGCTCGCCGCCTGCCTGCGGGCCTGGGTCGCGCCCGACGACACCACGCCATCCGCGGTGGATCCGAGCGACACCGACCGATAGTGTCGGGCGACCGGCTGGTGGAGACGCCGGTGGCAGGAGAAGATATGCGGCGATTCGAGCGGATGCTGACCCGGGCAATGCTGACCCGGGCAATGCTGATCCTGACGGTGCAGGCCGGCCTGCTGGCGACGGGCTGCGAGGGCGAATCGGCCGGCAGCGCCGACGCGGTGGTGATCGTCCTGCCCGACATGGCGCCCGACCCCGACATGGCGCCCGAGCCCGACATGGCGCCCGAGCCCGAGCCCGACATGGCCATCGAGCCCGACGCCGCGCCAGCGCCGGTGAACGTCTGCGAGGCCGAGGGCCTGCCCCTGCGCGACTTCAACCCCGACGCCACCGGCCTCAAGTTCGGCGATCGGGCCGGCGACTTCACCCTGCAGCTGCTCGACGGCGAGACCTTCACCCTCAGCGAGGCGTGGAGCGGCTGCGAGTCGTACGTCTTCCTCAACTACTTCCCCGATCTGCGGGCGCTGCCCGAAGGCGGCTGGGAGAGCGACGAGATCTTCGCCAGCCCGCTGCGCTTCATGGTCGAAGAAGGCCCGCGCAACGTGCGCTACATATTCACCAGCTACGAGGACGACGCCGCCGCCCGCGAGACCCGCATGCGCGCCCTGCGCGAGCGGGCCGCGGCCGAACTCGCCGAGCTCGACCCGGCCGACGCCGCCTTCTGGCGCGACCGCATGCACTTCGTCGTCGACCGCAGCGTCGACATGGATGGCGCCGCGGGCGCTTTCTTCTCGGCCTACATGGCGCTCGTCTTCGACCCCAACAGCCGGGTCGACCTCGGCGACCGCGGCCAGGCGCCCACGCCGCTGCCCAACGTCTTCGGCATCGACCGCGCCCAGCGCTGGGACGCGGGCGGCAGCATGTCGCAGTTCGTCGGCGGGCCCTCGGAGTTCACGATGGCCGCCTACCTGGGCCACTTCTACAACCACAAGGCAGCCTTGGCCGATCGGGTGCGCGCCGAGGCCGACGAGGCGACCACGATCAACCTGCTCAACGAAGCGGTGACCGATCGCATCATCGACCGCACCGTCGAGCTGCCCGGCGTCGACGAGATGGCCGCCTACGACACCCTCGACTTCGACATCGCGGTCAACTGCCCGCACCAGAACCCGTTCGCCTGCTCCGAGTGGGACCGCATCGCCCGCATCGACTGGTGCGCCGACGCCGAGTGCGCCGAGCGCTACGAGATCGTGCGCTGGATCACCCCCTACTGGCGCCGCGGCGAGCGGCGCTGGGTGATCGACGCCTCGCCGCTGCTGCCGCTCATCGCGGCCGGCGGCGCGCAGACCTTCCGCATCGAGATGGGCCCCGGCTGGGAGCGGGCGACCCTGCGCGACGCCCGGGTCGACCTGCGCCTGCGCACCACCGGCGGCGCGCTGCCCATGGGCGCCGAGCGGGCGTTCACCGGCGGCGACTTCAACGCGGCCTACAACATGCGCGACCCGTTCGTCTTCGTGCCCGACGCCGAGGCCGAGTCGGTCGAGCTGGTGCTCATCCTCAGCGGCCACGGCCAGACCGACGGCGACAACTGCGCCGAGTGGTGCGACCACCGTCACCAGTTCACGATCAACGGCGAAGAGCTGGAGCTCGTGCGCAGCCAGCCG
Source organism: bacterium (assembly GCA_030427205.1). Lineage (GTDB taxonomy): Bacteria > Myxococcota_A > Bradymonadia > UBA7976 > UBA1532 > JACKDM01. The sequence goes on from JAUHXC010000041.1 coordinate 67,750, forward strand.
GGCATCGGCCTCTTGCGCACCTGCGCCCGCCGCGCCGCCGAGGGCGTGCCGCCGGGCCAATGGGGCAACTGGGCCCCCGGCCGCGCCTACTGGTGCCCCGGGCTGCCGGTGGATCTCATCCGGGTGGATCTGACCGCGCATATCCAGCCGGGCATGGAGAACACCCTCGAGTATCAAGGCGTGTTCCAGCGCGGCGAGCCCCGCGGCGGCAACATCGCGCTGTCGGCTTATGTGGTGTGGGGCCGCTGATCGGGTATCCTCGGCGCGGCTCGGCCGAGGAGGACTGACGCCATGGCGACCAACGAGACACACAAGCCCGCGGGCCCGCGCACGTTGGTGACCGGCGTGGGCATCACACGGCTTCGTGGTATCCGCCAGGGTACGCTGGACGGTCTGGCGCCGCTGACGATCCTGGTCGGTCAGAACGGATCGGGCAAGAGCACGGTGCTTGATGCGTTGTTGATCGCGGCGGGTACATCGGGCCCGAAAGACCTTCGGCGGGTCATCGAGCGGAGACGACACCTGAGCATTCCCACGCCGTGGTTGACGTGGCGAGCGGGCGTGGACGGCGCGTCATTCGTACATGTGTTGAGCGGCGGGCCCACGCGGTATGTCGAGATCGCAGTCGAAAACAGCCAACTCACCAACAAAGTCGGCGTAACTGCCAGCTTCTCCTGGAGCGAAGATGACATAGGCGCCGCCTACGATGAGATACGCTACGAATACGACTGCGCCTTCGACCGGCACGGACCATTCTCTCGCGGTAGCGGCGACGCCCCGCCTCCTCTCGACCGTATTCGAACCACCCGACTCATCGAGCCCGCGATGGGCTCCGACCTGCATATTCTGCTGTCGGAGGCCACGCGCCAGGGCGGACGGCGTACGATAGAGCGCCTGCTGGCCAGCGTGATCGACGATCTGCTCTCGGTCCAGATGCTCGTCAACGACGTGGGCAAGCCCGAAGTCCACCTGGAGTTCGACTGGGGCAGCGTACCGGTCGCGGTCGCCGGCGACGGCCTGCATGCCCTGACGCGGCTCGCCTTCATGATCGCCGCGCCGTCCGACGCCTTGTTGCTCATCGAGGAGCCGGAGGTGCACATGCACCCCCGGGCTCTTCAGGCTGCGGCCCGCGCCATGGTCGGCTCGGTCAAAGCGGGCAACCAGATCATCACCTCGACCCACAGCCTCGACCTGATCGACCACGTCCTCGACGCCGCGGCCGCGGACGAGGTGCTCGACGACGTCGCCGTCTTCCGCACCCTCATCGTCGACGGTGAGCTGCGCAGCAGCCGCTTCCCAGGCGAAGAGGCGCGCTTCGCCCGCCAGCAGATCGAGGAGGACCTGCGATGACCGCATCCCAGCGGGTGGTCATCTGCGAGGGCTATCACGACCGGGCGTTCTGGAAGGGCTGGCTGAAGCGTCGCGGGTGCACACCTCGCGATACCGACCCCTGGGGTCAGCGGGTCAAAGGCGGTCAGCACGGCTGGCACACGCCGAGCGGCGCTTTCGTCCGAGTGCTTCCGGCCCGCGGCGATCTGCGGCAGGTGCTGCGCTTCGTACGCCTCTACCTGAGAAACGCGCCGACCGAGCCGGTCCCGTTGATGATCATCTCTACCGATGCCGACGCGCGGCCGCTCGCCGAGCGGCGGGTGGACGTGCTGCGGAACATCAAAGCCCTCGTGCAGCCTCTGGCGCTGGGTGAGATCTCCGCGGACAGCGGCGATCTCATCCTCGGCGAGACGCGTATGGTGCCGCTGATCTGGCCCTGCACACTGGTGGAGCCCGCGCCGGGCATACCGGACTGCGCCACCCTCGAGCAGCTCGTCTGCGGGGTACTCACCCGCCGAGAGGAGACCCGCGGACGGCAGATACGCGACTTCCTGAAGACAGCGGGCGAGGGCGCCGGCTGGCAGCGCCCCGCCGACGTCGGCAAGAGCCACGCGTGGGCTTGGATGGCGCATCGCCAGCCCGTCGACGAGTGCGAGCGCTTCTTCGAGGCGCCTTGGGAGGACGACGACCTCGCCGCCGATCTCGAGGACGCCATGGGCGACGACGCAGCGCGGGTGATCGAGCTGCTGCTCGCCTGAACACGGCTCTCCCGGACAAACCACCGGCTGAACCAGATGCGGACCAGGCGGGCCCGCGCCCGTCGCGTCGAGCCGGCGCCCTTGATGATATCAATCGATTGTTTTAATTTTTCATCACACTGGTACGGCCGCCGCTTTCGACCCGGCCGAGGAGAGCGTGATGATCCGATACCTCTCGATCGTGGTGATGCTCGGCGCGCACTGGGCGTGCGTGCCCTCGGGCGGGCGCGGTGACGTGGACGACCGCGACGCGTCGACGCAGACCGATGGCGCGGCGGGTGATGCCGACGGTTCTCCGGGCGACCGGATCGACGGCTCCCCCGGCGACGATCGCGACGCGGCTGCAGACGCCGACGGCGGCGTCGACGAGGACCTCGACGCCAGCCCGGGCGATGACATGGCGCCGTTCGAGCCGGTCGATGGCGGCCCAGTGGCCGACATGTATCCGCCGACCACGGACGAGCGCTGCAACGGCCGCGACGACGATGGGGACGACGCGGTCGACGAGGGCGACGTCTGCCCGCCGCCGCAGTCTGTGCGGCTGGCCGATCCGGGCGACTTCGTACGCCTCGACAGCCAGCTGAACGAAGACAGCCCGATGTGGCAGCGCTTCGACGCGGCGTGCGGCGTGCGGTCCGCCGGCGACTTCCCGTACAAGGCGTGGCGGGTGGTCAACGAGACGGGCTTCGACCAGACCTTGAGCGTGACCGGGGCCTGGGGCGAGTCCGATGGCTTCCTGCACGTCTTCGGCGATGACTTCGACCCCAGCAGCGAGGACTGTCTGGCCGGCAACGACGACGACGACGGCACCGCCACCAGTCGGATCGACGAGGTGCCGATCGCGGCCGACGCCGCGCTGACGGTGATCGCGTCGACCTACTCGCCCGAAACCTGGGTGCCCGCGCTGACGGTGGAGGTCCATACCGCCGCCAACCGCGAGCAGCGGTGTGACGACGGCCTCGACGACGATCGGGACGGCGCCACCGACTGCGACGACGGCGACTGCGCCGCCGACGCGGCCTGCGACCCGTGCTTCGGGGTGATGTGCGCGGCGGGCGCCCGCTGCAACGGCGGCGAGTGCAGCGACTACGCCACCCCCATCGCGGCGGTGGGCGAGGCGATCGCCTTCGACGGATCGTTGCGGGCCGGCGGGCCGACCTTCGACCGGCCGACCGCGGCGTGCAACGCGACCGGCCAGACGGTCTACTTCGCGCCCATCCCCATCGTGAACCGCGGGCCCGAGCCGCGCATGGTCCAGATCGACGGCCGCTGGTCGGACGTCGACGGCACGCTGCTCGTCTTCGCCGAGCCCTTCGACCCGCGCACGGCGGCGGGCTGCATCGCGGGGGACGAGGACTTCGACGGGCGGCGGGTGGGCAGCCGCATCGAGCGCCTGCGGCTCGAGCCGGGCGAGGTGGTCGTCGTCGTGGCCACCACCTTCGGCGCCGAGACGCCGATGGATCGCTACGAGGTGACGGTGACGACCCTGCCCGACGCGGCCGATACCGAGCTGCTGTGCGGCGATCGGGTCGACGAGGATCGTGATGGCTCGATCGACTGCGGCGACTGGGACTGCGCCGAGGCGCCCGAGTGCAACCCGTGCGCCGACGTCGCCTGCGCGGCCGGGCTGCGCTGCCTGGACGGCGTCTGCGGACCGGTGCGCGAGCCGGCGCCGATCTCGATCGCCCGCGAGGGGCAGTCGCTGGTGATCGTCGGCGCGATCACCGACGCCGACCCCCGCTGGGCCCGCCCGGGCGAAGACTGCGCGGCGGGCGCGGAGGGCGGGCACCACTATCAGGTCGTGCCGCTCGTCAACGAGATCGGCGGCAACGCTCTGGTCTCGGTCACCGCCGACTGGGGCGCGGGCGACGGCTTCCTGCATGTCTTCTCCGAGCCCTTCGATCCGGGCGATGTTGCCGGCTGCCTCGCCGGCAACGACGACGACGGGTCGACGCAGCGCAGCCGGATCGACGATGTGCGCATGCAATGGCGCGGCGCGGGCGTGGTCGTGGTGCTGTCGACCTACGGCGTGGGGCAGGAGATCGCGCAGTATACGCTGCGCCTGACCACCGAGCCCATCCGCTGAGCGCGGCCAACGATCGGATGTGATAGCCTGCCGGGCCATGAACCGCCGAGAACCGTCAAGAGACGGGCGCCTGAGCCGTTCGGAGCAGACCCGCGCCGCGCTGCTGGCCGCCGCCGCCGATGCCTTCGCCGATCGCGGCTATGGGGGCACGGCGCTGTCGACGATCTACAAAGCCGCCGGCGCCAACGCGGCGGCCATCAGCTATCACTTCGGCGGCAAGCGGGCGCTGTACGACGCGGTGCTCGCCGAGTCGGGCCGCCGCTTCAGCGCGCTGTTCGACGCGCTGGTCGCCGAGGGGCTGCAAGACATCGACCGCTTCATGGCGCTGACGTGGCGCCGCATCCGCGAGGAGTCGACCCACGCCCGCATCGTGCTGCGGGCGGTGCTCGACGACGGGCGCCCGCCCGAAGGCGTCATCTGGATGCGTCGGGAGCGGCTGCCCGCCGCCGCCGCGCCGCTCGCGCCGCTGCTCGGGCTCGAGCCGGCCGCGCTGCGCATGCTCGCCATCTCGATGAACCTGCTGTGCTCGCGCTTCGCGGTGGTCGACGAGGCCGAGCTGTGCGCGCTGACCGATACCGAGCACGTCGAGGACGCCGATCGGGTCGTCGTCGAGCACCTGACCGCGCTGGTGCGCGGCTTCGTCGGCCTGAGCGCCGGCTGACGGCCGGGGATCTACCCCGCCTTGCCGCCGAACACCGCGACGAGCGCGCCCACCGCGAAGAGCAGGCCCAGGGTGCCCATGGCGATGGCCATCTTGGGGAAGCGGGTGGCCTTCTTGGCGGCCATGGCGAAGAAGACCGGGCTGATGAGCACCAGGCTGTCGCCGGCCGGGCCGCCGCCCGGGTCGTTATAGGCCTTGAAGCCCATGGCCACCGCCACCGCGATGATCGATCCACCGAAGCAGATGTTGAGCCAGGTGGAGCGCCTCATCGGCCGGCCTCCAGTGTATCGTCGCCGTCGCCGTCGCCGTCGGCGGGCGCGGCGGCCGACGCGCCATCGAGGGCCAGCAGCGGAGCGAGATCGAGCGGCAACGCCCCGCGCAGCTCTTCGATGCGGGCGGCGAGCTGCTTGCCGGTGCGCGTGGGCGGCACCATCAGCGCGAGGTACAGCTCGGGCTCGTGGTCGAGGCCGGTCAGATCGGCCGCCGGCCAGCCTTCGGATTGCAGGGTTCGCACCAGCCGCGCCGCCGCCCGCCGCACGGCTGGACCCGCAGGCGGGCCGTGGATCGCGACGCGGGTGCCGCCGCTGGCCGCGAAGACGCCGAGCATCGGCACCACCGGCACCGGCTTGCCGTCGTCCATGACCTCGGCCACCGCGACCCCGTCGACGAGCACCACGTCGGCGTAGCCCACCGGGCTGAACCGCGGCAGGCCGCGCAATACGACGCGAGCCGGACCGATGCGGTGGCCCCAGACGATCTCGCCCTCGACGGGCGCGCCGGGATCGGCGGGCACCTTGATCGGCACCAGCTCGCCCTCGGCGGCGTAATCCCCCTGCCCGTCGGGCACGGTGAGCCCGATCTTCGCCCAGCAGGCCCGCGCGGTGGCCCAGTCGCGCAGGGCGACGGCGCAGATGCCCAGGCTCCAGCGGGCGGCGGGCTCGTCGCGCACGTCGAGCACGAGCCGGAAGCAGTCGGCGGCCCCGGCGAAGTCGCCGGCGAGCTTGCGCACGACGCCCAGGTTGAACTGCGCCGGCATGTCACCGGGCAGGGCCGCCGCGGCGGTCTCGATGAGCGGGCGGGCCGGCTCGACGAGCCCCCATTCGAGCAGCATGTGGCCCAGATCGCCGGCGAACTGCGGGCCCTTGTCTTCGGCGGTGCGGGCCAGGTGCCCGGCCACCTCGACGGCGCCGGCCCGATCGCCGATGCCGTGCAGCACCGTGCCGACCCAGTCCTGGGCGATGCGCCCGAGGCGATCGGGCGGCAGGTCGCTGTTCCACGCGGCTTCGAGCACATGCAGCGAGATCGGGTAGGCGCCGCGCTCGCGCAGGGCGTCGAGCAGCAGCTCGAGCGCGTCGGCCGAGCGGCCGTCGCACCAGCCGAGCAGCAGGTCGCCCAGCGCTTCGGGATCGTCGTCGCTGCCGCCGTCGAGTTCGGCGGCGACGAAGGCCTGCACGGCCTCTACGAGGTCGGCAGGCAGCCCGTCGGGCCAGGGGGCGGTCTCGGTGTTCGTCGAGGTCGGATCGGCCATCGGGCGGCCTCCAGCGCGCTCTGGGGGCAGGTTTCGCGAGGGTTTCGGGGGCTCGGAGGGCGCAGGCGGCCCCCGACGGCTCAGCCGCGGGTGAACTTCCGGTACTTGATGCGCCGGGGCACGATCGCGTCGGGGCCCAGGCGGCGCTTCTTGTCTTCTTCGTAGGCCTGGTAGTTGCCGTCGAACCAGACCACGTTCGACTCGCCCTCGAAGGCGAGGATGTGGGTCGCGATGCGGTCGAGGAAGTAGCGATCGTGGCTGATGACCAGCGCGCAGCCGGCGAACGACAAGAGCGCCTCTTCGAGCGCGCGCAGGGTGTCGACGTCGAGGTCGTTGGTCGGTTCGTCGAGCAGCAGCACGTTGCCGCCGCTCTTGAGCAGCTTGGCGAGGTGCACCCGGTTGCGCTCACCGCCCGACAGGTCGCCGACCTTCTTCTGCTGGTCGCTGCCCTTGAAGCCGAACGCGCCGACGTAGGCCCGGCTGTTCATGTTGTGCCGGCCCATCTCGATGACCTCGGCGCCCTCCGAGATCTCCTGCCAGACGTTGTTGTCGCCCTCGAGCGCGCCGCGGCTCTGGTCGACATAGGCCAGCTCGACCGTCGGTCCGGTGCGCAGGTCGCCGGCGTCGGGCTGCTCCTGGCCGACGAGCATGCGGAAGAGCGTCGTCTTGCCGGCGCCGTTGGCCCCGATGATGCCCACGATCGCGCCGGGCGGCACCTTGAAGTCGAGGCCGTCGATGAGCAGCCGCTCGCCGTAGCCCTTGGTCAGCCCGTCGGCCTCGAAGACGAGGTTGCCCAGCCGCGGGCCGGGCGGGATGCGCAGCTCGAGCTTGCTGCGCTTCTCTTCGGCGCCCTGCGAGAGCAGCGCCTCGAACGCCTTGACGCGGGCCTTGCTCTTGGCCTGACGGCCCTTGGGGCTCTGGCGGATCCAGTCCAGCTCGTCTTTGAGGGCGCGCTGGCGGGCGGACTCCTTCTTGTCCTTCATGGCGAGCTTCTTCTGCTTCTGCTCGAGCCAGGAGGAGTAGTTGCCCTTCCACGGGATGCCGCGGCCGCTGTCGAGCTCGAGGATCCACTCGGTGACGTTGTCGAGGAAGTAGCGGTCGTGGGTGATGAGCACGATCGTCCCGTGGTACTGCTGCAGGTGCATCTCGAGCCAGGCCACCGACTCGGCGTCGAGGTGGTTGGTGGGCTCGTCGAGCAGAAGCAGGTCGGGCTTCTCGAGTAGCAGCCGGCACAGAGCCACCCGCCGCTTCTCGCCGCCGCTGAGCGTGCTGACGTCGGCGTCGGACGGCGGCAGGCGCAGCGCGTCCATCGCGACCTCGAGCTGGCTGTCGAGGGACCACGCGTCGACGGCGTCGATCTGATCCTGCAGCTCGCCCTGGCGGTCGAGCAGGCGCATCATCTCGTCATCGTCCATCGGCTCGGCCATCTTCATGCTGATGGCCTCGAACTCATCGAGCAGCCCCTGGGTCGCCGCGACGCCGAGCTTGACGTTGCCGAGCACGTCGAGGCTCTCGTCGAGCACCGGCTCCTGGGGCAGGTAGCCGACGGTGAAGCCCTTGGCGAGCCACGCCTCGCCGACGAACTCGGTGTCCTGGCCGGCCATGATGCGCAGCAGGGTCGACTTACCGGCGCCGTTGCCGCCGATCACGCCGATCTTGGCCCCCGGATAGAACGACAGGTGGATGCCTTTGAGCACCTCCTTGCCGCTGGGGTACGCCTTCTTCAGATCGCGCATGTGGTAGATGAACTGCTCGGCCATCTCGCATCCTCGGGGGTGGTTCGGGGTTCGTGCGACGGGGGAGGATAGAGGGGCCGTGGCGGCACGGCAAGCCCTGCCGGCGGCTCAACCCTTGAAGCTGTTCTTCGTCTCGCGCAGCGCGGCCATCGTGGCGACCGGATCGGCGCCGCCCATCGCCTTCTGCAGCGCCGGCTCGGCGACGCGCATGAAGGGGTTGTAGGTCTTCTCTTCGCCGATGGTCGACGGCACCGTCGAGGCGCCGGCCTCGCGGCGGGCGCGGGCCCATTCGAGCTTGCGGGTGATCGCCGGGTTGCCGGGCTCGGCGTGGGCGGCGAACTCGAGGTTCGAGACGGTGTATTCGTGGCCGCAGTAGACCCGGGTGTCGTCGGGCAGGGTCGCGAACACGGTGTTGAGCGCGTGGTGCATCTGCGCCGCGTCGCCTTCGAAGAAGCGGCCGCAGCCGCCGACGAAGAGCGTATCGCCGCAGAAGAGCGCGTCGCCCAGGGCCGGGTCGGGCTCGGCGAAGCGGTAGGCGATGTGGCCCTTGGTATGGCACGGCACCGCGAGGATCGTGGCCTTCAGGCCGCCGATGGCGATCGTCTCGCCGTCGCGCACCGCGCGGGTGATGCACGGGATGCGCTCGGCCTCGTCGGCCGAGCCGACGATCTCGACGCCGGGCAAGCGCGCGGCGAGCGCCTTGTTGCCGCCAGAGTGATCCCAGTGATGATGGGTGCACAGCACATGGGTGATCGCGGCGGTCTCGTCTTCGAGCGCCGCGAGCACCGCCTCGGGATCGGCCGGATCGATCAACGCCATGACCCCCGCCGCGTCGTCGATGACGACGTGACAGTAGTTCGCCATGCGCGGGATGATCGGGATCTGGCGGATGCGCAAAGGCTGGCTCAGGTGCTGCTGAGCCGGCCGCCGCGCTTCTTGTGCAGAGCCTTGCCCTGGCGGAGGCGGGCCTTGCGCAGCTTGGCCTTGCGGGCCGCCTTGCGCTTCGCGGTGTTGTTGCGCTGCTTGCGGGTCTTCATGGTCGTCTCCGGTCGGGTGTCGGTCGGCCGCGCATTGTGGGGGATCAGCGCGACGGGATCAAGTCTGTTCGCGGGGCTGGCGCCGCAGACCCGCTTGCTCTATCACGGCGGCCCGACGCGCCGGAGTGCCCGTGACCGCCGATGCCGCAGAGAAGACGCCGCTGACCCGCCGCGCGGTGCTGTCGACGGTGTGGCCGATCGTGCTGGCCAACGCCTCGGCGCCGCTCTTGGGGCTGGCCGATACGGCGGTCATCGGGCGCACCGGGTCGGTCGAGGCGCTGGGCGCGATCGCGCTGGGCGCGCTGGTCTTCTCGTTCGTCTACTGGGGCTTCGGCTTCCTGCGCATGGCAACGACCGGCTTCGTGGCTCAGGCCGAGGGGGCGGGCGATCCGGCGGAGGTGCGGCTGTCGATCGTGCGGCCGCTCGTCCTCGGGCTCGGCCTGGGGCTGGGGCTGTGGGTTGTGCAGTGGCCCATCGAGCGGGTCTCGCTGGCCATCCTCGACGGCACGCCGGCGGTGGAGGCGGACGCGGCGCGCTATATCTCCATCCGCATCTGGGGGGCGCCGGGCGCGCTGGCGACGTTCGCGCTCATCGGGGCCTTGATCGGCCTGGGCGAGACCCGGCGGCTGCTGGCGGTGCAGGTGGCGGTCAACGGGCTCAACATCGGGCTGGACGTGCTCTTCGCCGGGGTGATGGGCCTGGGCGCGGGCGGGGTCGCGCTGGGCACGGCGATCGCCGAGTGGGTCGGGCTCTTGCTGGCGGGCTGCATGGTGGTCGGCGCGCTGCGCCGGCGGGGCTTGTGGGGGCCGGTCGATCGAGCGGCGGTCTTCGATGCAGCCCGGCTGCGGGGCATGTTCCGCGCGCAGCTCGACATCATGGTGCGCACGCTGCTGCTGCTGGGCGGCTTCGGCTGGTTCACCAACGCCGGCGCGCGCTTCGGTGACGCGACGCTGGCGGCGAATCACATCCTGCTGCAGCTGGTGTCGTTCTCGGCGTTCGTGCTCGACGGCTACGCCTTCGTCGCCGAGTCGTGGATCGGGCGGGCCCGGGGCGCGGGTGATCGGGTGGCGTTCGACCGGGCGCTGTGGCGCACGTCGGAGCTGGCGCTGGTCTCGGCGGTGCTGCTGGGGCTGGCGATCGTCTTCGGCGGGCAGTGGGCGGTGTTCGCGCTGACCGATCTGCCGGCGGTGCGTACGCTGGCGCTGGATCACATGGCCTGGGCGGCGCTGTACGTGGCCCTGTCGGCGGGCGCCTTTCAGCTGGACGGGGTGTTCATCGGCGCGACCCGCACCCGGGCGATGCGCGACGCGTCGTTCTGGGCGCTGGTGGGCTTCCTCGCGCTGTCGTGGCCGGCCATGGCGCGGCTGGGCAACGACGGGCTGTGGCTGGCTTTCGTGGTGTACGTGGTGCTGCGGGCGCTCACCTTGCTGGTGAAGCTGCCGGCGCTGAGGCGGGATGTGGGGGATGGGCCGACCGGCGGTTGAGCCACCGGTCGGGCCGAGCGTGGGACCGGATCAGGGCAGCGGGATGGCCACCCAGCAGTCGGGCGGCTGCACCCGCTGGCCGAGGAACTCGTCCCACTCTTCCCGCGGGGGGCAGGCGGGGAAGTTCGCCGCGCCGAGGATCTCGCACTCGCCTTCGGGGTTGGCGCCGAGGTCGGTGGGCACCACCTGCAGCGAGTAGTCGATGCGCTCGTCGTCGGCGAACTGGTTGGCCAAGACCTGCAGCAGCACCGGCGCGGCGACGCTGCCGCCGCGGATGTTGACGCACTGGTGGTTGCCGGCGTTGAGCCCGCTGCTGGCGTTGCCGCTGCCCGGGTCCTCGGGCAGGTCGGGCGCGACGGCGTTGAGCACCAGCCGACCCTCGATGGGGTTGGAGTAGTTGATGATCACCGTGCGGTCTTCGCCGGCGGGCACCTCGATCTCGTACCAGTCGCCGTTGCGCCGCTCGTCGCCGCAGATCCAGGTGTCGCAGATGCCGCGCTCGCCGGCGCCGAGGGAGGTGGCGCGGGCCATGTCGTCGTTGTTATTGCCCCGCTCCTGCCAGTCGGGCCCGCACTCTTCGGTGGGGGTCACGGTGACCCGCACCTGATAGGGGCCCTCGTTGGGGTCGTCGTGGCCCACGCGCAGCAGGAAGTCGCCGGTCTGGTCGCCGACGAAGGGCCGGCGCAGGTTGACCATCTCGAAGTCGACCCGGCTGCTGGCCGAGACCTCGAGCGGCGGGGTGCAGCTGCGCTCGATGCACGCCGCCCGGCCGCGGTCGCACTGGTCGGCCCGCTGGCAGGCGGCGCCGCCCTCGGCGCCCTCGCTGGGGAAGACGTCGAGGTCGACGTCGGCCCGGGTGCGGTCGAAGTCGTCGATCATCACGCACAGGCTCGAGCCGGGCTGGGCGACGTTGAAGCTGTACCAGTCCTCGTCGCTCTCGGCGCCGACGTCGCAGATGTAGCCTTCGGCGTTCTCCCAGCGGCGGCCGTCGCCGTCGACGTCGGTCAGCTCGGTGGCGGTCGTCGGGCGGTCGTTGCGGCCGTCGGCTTCGGCCACGTCGTTGGCGCAGACGCCGTCGGCGGGGCTGAGCCGCTGCACGAAGAGCTGGTACGGACCCTGGGCCCCGTCGAGGCCGGAGACCTGCACGCACCAGTTGCCGCCGACCACGTTGACCACCCGCGCCGGCTGGGGCATGTCGCCGTCTTCGACGCCGCGGCCTTCACGGCCGTTGAAGACCCCGCGGGCGTCGAGGAACTGCAGCCCGAGCTCGCCGTTGACCGCCGCCTCGGGCGAGATGGTCCACGCCTCGATGGTCTCGCCCATCTCGGCGGCGAAGCAGAAGGTGTCGACGTCGGGGTCGCCGACGTTGCAGATGGCCGTCTCGAGCGGCACCTCGTAGGGCGCGTCGAGCGCGAAGTCGTCGAGCAGCACCGCGGTGGCCAGGTCGTCATTGGGCTCGGTGCCGTCGTCGGTGCCGCAGATGTCGGCGTTCTCGCGCACGATCTGCAGCCGGTACTCGGCGACGGCGTCGGGCGAGCCGCCGCGCACCTGCAGGTACCACTCGTCGCTGCCCACGAAGACCCCCTCGTTGAGGTCGGCGCGGAACTGGTAGTTATTGGCCGCGTTGAGCCGGATGTTGGCCTGGGCGGCGTTGATGGTCGAGGGGTAGAGCGCCGCCTCGATGTCGGCGTCGTTGGGCGTCGGCGTCAGCTGGATCTGCAGCCCGTCGTTGGGGCTGAGGTCGAGCCGGAAGTGGTCGACGTCGCCGGGGCAGATGTTGCGGTTGTTGAAGGTCGAGCCGCGCACGCCGACGGGGCTGGCCCCGTCGCGGTCGTTGTCGAGGGGTTCGGCCTCGTCGGGGAAGCAGGCGGTGCCCGCGTCGACCACGTTCACCAGGACCCGGTACTCCATGCGCCGCAGCGGGTCGTTGCCCGGCGCGTAGACCTCGATGTAGTAGGTCGCCGGCCGCTGGATCAGCTCGCCGAGGGCCGGGTACTCGATGCGCTCGGGGATCTCGAGGGTCGCCGCCTGCAGCGGGCCGTCGACGACCTCTTCGCCGTGCAGCCGCAGGTCGAGGTTGCCCGCTTCGGGGTCGTACTCCAGGTCGATCTGCATGCGCTCGCCGGCCTCGAGCTCGATGACGTAGAAGTCGACGTTGTCGCCGCAGATGACGCGGCCGTCGACCTGTCCGATGCGCCGGTCGTCGGCCTGCACCAGCTCGATCTCGGTGGCGTTCTCGAAGTCGTCGTTGGGCTCGCCGCTCAGGCCGCCCTCGGTCTCGTCGTCGCGGCAGCCGATGATGCAGCGGTTGCTGTCGGCCTCGCAGTAGCGGTCGGGGTCGCAGTCGTCGTGCGCGAAGCAGTCTTCGAGGCAGTTGAAGGTGATCGGGTCGCAGTACTCGCCGGCCAGGCAGCCGCCGGGCTCACCTTCGCCGGCGCGCACGTCGCAGCGCTCGACGCACGCGTTCTCGATGCACTGCTGGCCGTCGGGGCAGTTGTCGGGGTCTTCGCGGCAGCCGAGCACGCAGAGGTTGGTGTCCTCGTCGCAGTAGCGCTCGTCGGGGCAGTCTTCGTCGGTGACGCACATCTGGGTCTCGCAGGTGTGCTTGTCGGGGTCGCAGAACTCCGACTCCAGGCACAGCAGCTCGGGCTGCTCGAGCCGGCAGCCGTCGGCGCAGCGGCCGTCCTCGGTGTTGCAGTACTGGTCGAGCGGGCAGTCGGAGTCGATCGTGCACTGGTCGCCGCACGGGTTCTGCTCGCAGGTGGCGACCCCGGCGATGACCTCGCCGCCGCCGTCGGCGCAGAGCTCGGGCAGCTCGGCGGTGCAGGCGTCGGCGTTGCAGCAGGGGTAGACCGGCTCGCAGTCGCGGGTGGCGGTATTGCAGATCAGCGGCCGGCCGTCTTCGTCGGGCTCGCCGCAGTCACCGCCCTCGCGGCAGCCGTCTTCGCACATGCCGGCGTTGCAGTATTGACCGGCCTCGCAGGCGTCGTCGTCGGCGCAGGGTTCGGGCAGGCACTCGCGGCTCGCGCCGTCGCAGACCTCGCCCTCGGGGCAGCTGTCGGGGTCGGTGCGACAGCCGCCCTCACACTCGCCGATGTTGGCGCCCATGGGCACGTTGCAGAAGTCGTCGGGGCCACACTGGTCGTCGCGCAGGCACGGCATGCCGACCCCGCCGCCCTCCCCGCCGTCGCCGCCCTGGCCCATGTCGTCGCGGTCCATGCCGCCGGTGCCGCCACCGCCGCCGTCGTCCCCGCCGGGGTTGGTGCCGGCCTGGTCGTCACAGCCCAGGGCGAACGTGATCAGAGCGCCGCATACAAGCGTGCGCCCGAGTCGAAGAATTTCTTTCACCGGACCCCCCGTCGGTGGATTGGGTGCGTTCTCGCGATGGTGCCCGGACTACTCGAGGGCCACGAACGCCGTCAGCCACCGGATTCGGGTGGCGCCCGCGTTGCGCAGCCGGCCGAGTACGCCGGGCGACAGGTTCTCGATTCGGGTCGGTGAGGCGACGACCAGCGCGCCGCCGCCGAGGATCTGTTCGTCGGCGGTGGTGAGGGCCTGGGCCTCGATGAGCAGGTCGGCCGAGCGGACGTCGCCGTCGTCGGTGACCTCGAGCAGCGCGTCGCCGGTGGCGACGTAGAGCGTCTCGCCCTGGTACGTCAGGTCGCGGGGCGCGAAGCTCAACGGCACGCCGTCACCCGCGTCGCGGCCCCCGGCGACGTCGGACGCGTTCATCCGATAGATGCGGCGGGTCTTGGCGTCGGCGACGTGCAGCCAGCCGGTGGGCGCCGCGGCGATGCGGGTGAGCACGCCGCCGGTCTGGATCGAGCCCAGCACGGCGTCCTGCCCGGCGAGCGCGGCGGCGGCGTCGACGATGGCCACATGACCCCCGCGGCGGCCGATGACCGCCAGCGTGGCCCCGGCGATGCCGTCGAAGCCGTCGGGCAGCCAGACGACGTCGGTCGGCGTCTGCACCGGCGCGAGGTCGACGGTGCCGACCACCTTGAGCGTCTCGATCTCGATGATCGACATGTCGTTGGAGCCGGCGTTGACGACCCAGACGTAGCCCATGCCGGTCGCGACCGAGGCGGGGCGGCTGCCGACCGGGATGCGCCGCACCGGCGTCGGCTGCAGGCGGCCGGAGGTCTGCACCACCGCGACCCGATCGGAGCCGGGCACGGCGGCGAAGACGAAGCGGCCGTCGGGCGCCGCGGCGACGCCGCCGACCCCGAGGCCGAGCTCGACCTCGGCGACGGCGCGGAAGTCGTCGGCGCCGTAGTCGTAGATGGTCATCACGCCGCGCCCGGCGGTGCCGCCCACCGCGGCCAGCCGCGGGGTGCCGCCTTCGTCGACGATGATGCTGATGTTGCGGGTCCGGTCGGAGCGCGGCACCTCGACCGCCGCCGCCCGCACCTGCAGGGTGTAGCGCCCGGCCTGGTAGTAGGTCGGGGTCCAGGTCATGCGCACGATCCGATCGGCGGGGCCGTCTTCGAGCACCTCGACCTCGGCCCCCGGCGGCTGGCCGGGGATGTTGATCTGCAGCGTGGCCGGGTCTTCGCCGAGCAGCGGCGCCTCGACGGCCACGTCGACGACCAGCTCGACGCCCTCGCGGGTGGTCTGCGGCTCGACGATGGCGATGCGCGGCGCGGCGGCGGTGACCTCGACCTCGATCTCCGCCTCGGCGGTGCCGCCGTCGGCGTCCTCGACGAGCACGGTCACGGTGTACTCGCCGATGGCGTTGTAGCGATGGTCGGGCCGCAGCCGGGTATCGGGCGGGCTGCCGTCGCCGAAGTCCCACTCGACGACCCGCGGCGGCAGGTCGGCTTCGACGTCGCCGACGACCGCGGCGACCTGCGGGTTGCCGTTCTGCGGCACGTTGCCGTCGATGACGGTGACGAACTGCACCTGCTGGCCCAGTTCGAACTGCAGCTCGTTGGCCCGCAGCTCGACGGTCGGGTCGCGGTTGGCCACCCGGGCGACGAGGGTCGCCTGCTCGGTGCTGCCGTCCTGGTCCTGTACGGTGACCCGCACCTGGTAGTCGCCATTGTCGGCGTAGCTGTACTCGACGCGGGGCTCGTCGCTGACGAGCGGCGGGCTGCCGTCGCCGAAGTCGAAGGTGTAGCGCACGATGGCGTCGGCGCCCTCGGCGCTGTCCGAGGCGTCGAACTCCACCGGCTCGCCTTCGTAGCCGGTCTGCTCGCCGCCGGCGTAGAGCACCTCGAGCGCCGCGGTCGGCCGGGTATCGGCCACGTCGATGTCGAAGCTGCAGCGGGCGTCGTTGTCTTCGTCGAAGACGGTCATGTTGACGGTGTACAGCCCGTTGCCGCGGAAGGTGTGCAGCACCGGCGCCGGCTGGGCGACGTTGAAGTTGTCGACGACCACCGGCGGCTCGCCGTCGCCGAAGTCCCACTCGATGCGCACGATGGGGTCGGCCGGGCCGCCGGGGCGCGAGCCGAGCGCGTCGAAGGCCAGCTCTTCGCCCTCGACCGCTTCTTCGGGGCCGGCGCAGCGGGCGATTGGGCTCAGGTCGGCGATGGACAGCTCGAAGCAGTCGGTCGTCGCGTCGCCGTCCTCGTCGGTCACGGTGAGGCAGACCTCGTAGTCGCCCTCGTCGTCGAAGACGAACTCCGGCGAGCGCAGCAGCGGGCCGTTGTCGGCCAGCAGCGGCTCACCGGCCTGGCCGACGCGGCGGATGGCCCAGGCGAAGTCCACGAGCGGGTCGGAGTCGCTGCCCGCGCGGCTCTCGCCGGCGGTCATCACGATCGTCTCGCCTTCGACGAGCTCGTCTTCGTCGTTGAGGGTGCCGATGCCCTCGACGACCGGCTCGACCTCGGCGACGGTCACGATCGCCTGGCACTCGGCGCTGGAGTCGATGTCTTCGAGCTCCAGGGTGACGGTGAACTCACCGGCCTGGCGGTAGATGTGGGCCGGGCGCGGCAGGTCGTCACCGCGCTGGGGGTTGACCTGGTCGCCGAAGTCCCAGTTCCAGGCGACGAGCGGGTCGCTGGGGTGGCCGGCGGTGGACGCGCTGGCGTCGAAGACGATCGCCTCGCCCTCGAGGGCCTCGTACGGGCCGCCGATCTGGCAGTCGGGGTCGATGTCCTCGACGGTCACCGACGCTTCGGCGAGGGCCTCGGCGCCGTTGCCGGCGGTGACCCGCAGCGACACGGAGAACTCACCGTCGGCGTCGGTCTCGAGGGCGACGGGCGCCGCCACGCCGCCGAGGGCCGGGAAGACCTCGAGCAGATCGATCTCGCCGTTGCCGTTGATGTCGACCGGCGGATCCCACATGCCGTTGTTATTGCGGTCGGCCTCGAACGGATCCTCGATGCCGTTGCCGTTGAGGTCTTCGCCGAGCTCGCCGCTGTCGAAGAAGCGGTCGCCGTTGAGATCCCAGGCGTAGCCCACCAGCCCGCCGAGCTCTTCGGGCACGACCGCGCCGCCGGCGTCGAGCATGACCGGCTCACCCTGGGTGACGACGTAGGGCCCGCCGGGGTCGGCCACGGGCGGGTCGAGGATGGTGAAGGGCAGCTCGTCGCGCACGACCTCCTGGCCGCACGACGAGACGGTGAGCCGGGCCACGTAGCCCCCGGGCTCTTCGATGGCCTGACCCGGCACCAGGAAGGGGCACGGGTTGATGAGCAGGCCGTTCTCGTCGACCTCGAGGTCCTCGAAGGCCGGGCACTCGTCGACGAAGTCTTCTTCGGTCATCAGCACCGCGTCGACCAGGTCGACGCAGCCGACCGGCGCGTCGATCTCGAAGACCACGGTGCCCCGGCCGATGCGATCGTCGGCGTCGAAGGTCACCGCGTCGTCGCCATCGGTGACGCAGAGCCCGTCGATGCCGCACCGGTAGCCCACCAGCCGCGACGAGATCGTGCCCTCGGGGGCCGGGATCTGGGTCGAGAGCTCGTACTCCTGCGCGTTGCCGCAGGTATCGGTCACCGTGTAGATGGTGCGCCGCAGGCAGCCGTCGATCTCCTCGCGGGTATCGAGCTGCACGGTCGGGTCGTTCTGCGCCGGCTCGGCGGGCGGGTTGGAGAACACGTTGTCGAGCAGGATGAAGTCGAGATCGGGGACCTCGGCGCACTGCTCGATCGCGTCGAGCTGGTCGATGTCGACCCGGATGACGGGCGGCTCGCGGTCGAGTTCGAAGACCACGTCGTCGACGGCGGTGGTGTTCGGGTCGTCGAGCGGCCGCACGGTGATCGTCATGTCGAGGCGCGGGCTGTCGAAGAGGATGAACGGGTCGATGTAGAACTCGACGTCGGCCTCGGTGGCCCCGTCCTGGAAGTCGTAGCGACTCGTGAGCACGTCGGCGCCGTCGACGTTGATCGTGATGCTCAGCGGGCGCCCCTCGGGGTCGCCGAGGCGGGTGCGCACCTCGACCACGTTCGGCTCGGGGACCGCTTCGCCGCCGAGGATGCCTCCGGTGCCGACTTCGCCGCCGTTGTTGACGCACTGTCCGGCGGTCGGACTGAGGATCTCGACGGTGGGCAGATTTCCGCCCGCCCACGCTGTCGAAGTGCAGAGACACGTCGCCAGCCAGAACCCGATCTTGCGCATCACGCTGGATACCCCCCGGTCGCGTACGGCACACAGCCTACCCGGGTCGCCCAGGCAGATCAAAGCGCGAAAGCGGCGTCGCCGACCGTTCCCGCTCCACCGCACCACTGCATGTTTTCAGCGTGACCGCAAGGTTGCAACGGCGCGCTGATCTTCCTTAGCATCGCCGGGAGTCCATCTGGGGGATACCGAATGCGGGCGGATGCATATCTGCGCCGGAGCGCGATCGCGCTGGCGGCGACCTTGGCGTTGTTCGGCTGTGACAGTGGGGAGACCGACCCGGGCGCCGACATGGGCCAGGGGGGCATGGCGGGTGAAGGCGGCACCGGCGGCGACGGCCCCGACGAAGGCATGGGCGGCACCGGCGGCGTGGGCGGCGAGGTGATGCCCGAGATGGGCGTGCCCTGCGAATGCGAGCGCGGCGTATGCGACGACGGCGGCAACTGCGTCGACGCCGAGCCGTGCGCCGCCGATGTGGAGTGTCTGGACGGCAACATCTGTGAGGAGGGCGCGTGTATCGCCGGCTGCGCCGACGACGCGGCCTGCGCGATGGCCGATCCGGGTACGCCGCTGTGCATCGACGGGCGCTGCGGCAACTGCCGGGAGGACGCCGACTGCTTCGGCGCGGCGACCTGCGATCCGGCGAGCTTCACCTGCACCGAGCCCGACCCGTGCACCGACAGCCGCGAATGCGCCGGTGACCGGGTCTGCATCGACGGGGCCTGCGGCGCGCGGCCGAGCTGCGCCGACGATGGCTGCCCCGGCGGCTGGCAGTGCCTGCCGAGCGGGGAGTGCGCGCCGGTCCGGGCGGGCACGTGCAGCGACGACGCCGACTGTGGTCTGGGTCAGGTGTGCCTCGGCGGCAACCCGGCGGTCTGCGGCAGCTGCCGCGCCGACGACGACTGCCCCGGCACCCAGGTCTGCGTGACCGGGCCCGATGGCAACCGCTGTCAGGAGCTCGGCGGCTGCGGCACCGACGACGACTGCGTCGGCGCCCGCACGTGCGACGGCGCCAACTGCGCGCCGCCCGAGTGCGTCGACGACGGGGTCGAGCCCAACGACGGCCCGGGCAGCGCGACGCCCATCGGCCCCGGGCTGTACCTCGGCCTGCAGAGCTGCAACAACGACTGGTACGCCTTCGAGCTGCCGGCGGACACCACCGCCGAGATCATCGTGCGTCAGGCCGACCGCGGCGCCGATCTGGCGCTGTCGCTGACCGACATCAACGGCAACGTCTTCTCCCGCAGCCAGGGCCCCGAGGCCAACGAGGCGCTCGTGGTCGGGCCCTTCCCCGACCCGCGCCCGCTCGCCGTGCTCGTCGAGCAGGTCGGGCCGGCCTCGGCGGCGGCCTACAGCCTCGAGCTGGCCTTCTTCGAAGACGGCGCCCGCTGCGTCGACGATCGCTACGACGTGGGCGGCGGCGACGATGACCGCGACACCGCCCGCCGGGTGCGCAGCCCGGGGGACGTCGGCTTCCCCGGTGATCTGTCGGGGCGCATCTGCCCCGGCGACGACGACTTCTTCTGCTTCCAGCTCAACGCCCGCGAGGAGCTGACGGTCACCGTCGAGGTGGTCGCCGGCAACCCGGTGATCGTCGGCGAGCTCTTCGGCAGCAACGGCATGCCGGTCAACGACGGCACGGGGCGCTGGAGCCGGGCCGAGGAGCCGATGGACATCGTCGCCCGCGGCGCGGCGGGCACCTGGTGCCTGCGGCTGTCGAGCGAGAACGACGTGGCCGGCACCTACCGGGTCAACCTGAGCGCGGTCAGCCCCGAGGTGCGCGCCCTGTGCGGCAACGCCGAACCGCTGCCGCTCGCCGGCGGCGCGGTGCTCACCGACGACGTGCTGCCCGACAACGCGGTGGCCTCGCCGCAGTGCGCCGGCCGCGATGCCGACGGCGGCGAGAAGGTCTACACGATCATCATCGATGATCCCGACGTCGCCGACTGCGCCCAGAACCCGTGCGTGCATCCCCCGGTGATGCTCACCGCGCGGGCCGCCGGGCTGCCGGGCGGCACCCTCGGCGACCCGGTCATCAGCCTGCGCACCGCCTGCGAAGACAACGACAGCGAGGTGGCCTGCGCCGACGACAGCCCCGACCCGGCCGATCCGCTCTTCCCGCGGATCAACCCCGCGGTCTTGCGGCTGCCGGTGACGGCGCCGGGGGAGTACACCCTGATCGTCGACGGGGTCGACGTGGGCGAGACGCCGGAGTTCGAGCTGAGCGTCGACGCGGCCCCGCTCGCCGCGCCGCCGCCCAACGACACCTGTGAGGACGCGCCGCCCCTCGACCTGCTCGGCGGCGTCGCCGAGGTCGCGGTCAACCTGGCCCAGGCCGACGACGACTACGCCGCCTGCCTCGGCGCGGGCGGCCCCGACGTGGCCTACGCCTTCAGCATCGACCGGGTCTCCAACGTGCGGTTGCAGGTGCTGGCCCAGCCCAACGACTTCGCGGTGGGTGCGTACATCGCCGCCGATTGCGGCGGCGCGACGGTGGCCTGCGGCTTCGGCTTCGAGGACGCGCTGCAGCCGGGCGACTACTTCCTGGTGCTCGACGGGGTCGACGCCAACGCCCGCGGCCGGGTCACCGCTCAGCTGGTCGTCGAGCCCACGCCCGACGCGCCGGCCAATGACACCTGCGAAGCGGCCGAGGCCCTCGACGCCGGCGGCGGCACGCTCTCGGGCAATACCCGCGGCGCCGGCGACGACTATCGACTGCCCGAGGCCACGAGCTGCACCGACTACAATACCCGCGGCGGTGACGTCGCCTACCGGCTGCCCCGGGCCGCCCAAGGGCGCTACTTCGTCGAGGCGACGCCCATCGGCGGCTGGGACCTCTCGCTGGCGGTGGTCGGCGGCTGCGACAACCACACCGGCGAAGCCGGGTGCAGCGACGGGGCGTTGACCGAGGCGGTGGTCTTCGATGCGCCGGGCGGCGAGCTCTTCGTCATCGTCGACGGCACCAACGGCGAGAGCGGCCGCTTCGACCTGCGCTGGGGCCCGGCCGACTGCGAGATCGACGTCGACTGCGACGGCGACCAGGCCTGCGTGGACTACACCTGCGTCGACCCCTGATCGACGCGCCGCGACCCGCCGGCGTACGGCCGGACGCCCCCTCCCCCGCAGACCCCGGCCGCCGGACGCGATAGACTGTCGCGAGCCGGAGGCCCGATGTCAGCCGACCCCCCCTCGCCCGATCCCGCACAGACCTTGCCGCCGCTGCCCGAGACCCTGGGCCGCACGCTGCACCGCCACGACGAGACCCTGGCGCCCGACTGGGATCCGACGACGACGACCGGACCCCGCGCGCCAGGGCCGAGTTCGGCGCCGTCGCTGCCGCGCCTGGGCCTCGTCGGCGAGGTGAGCGGACCCCCGGAGTATCGTATGGGCGAGCCCCTCGGCCGGGGCGCGACCGCGGTGGTCTACGCGGCGCAGCATCTGCCGCTGGGGCGCACGGTGGCCATCAAGACCCTGCGGCCGGAGCGCAGCGGGCCCGCGGCGGACGACGCGCTGGTGGACGAAGCCCGCATCGCCTGCCTCGAACACCCCAACATCGTGCCGGTGCACGCCATCGGTCGAGACGGCCGCGGCCGGCCGATGCTGGTGATGAAGCGGGTCGAGGGGCAGCCCTGGTCGGCGGCCGCGGGCCGACCCGACCACCCGCTCTGGGACCGCTGGCCGGGCGACGCGCTCGACCGCGCGGTGCAGGTGGCGCTGCGCGTGGCCGACGCGCTCTCGGCGGCCCACCACGCCGGCGTGCTGCACCGGGACATCAAGCCGAGCAACGTGGTGCTCGGCCATCGGGGCGAGGTCTACCTCGTCGACTGGGGCATCGCCGCCCGGCTCGACGGCGACGGGCGGCTCATGGCGCCGCTGGCCGGTACGCCGGCCTACATGGCCCCCGAGATGTTCGACGAGACGCGCCCGCTCGACCGCCGCAGCGATGTCTACCTGCTCGGCGCGACGCTCTACGCCGCGCTGGCCGGCCGCCCGCCCCATCGGGCGAGCAGCTTGTCGGGCCTGGCGGTGGCCGCTCATCGCCCGCCCGACCCGCTGGACGATGTGCCGACCGAGCTGGCCGGCATCGTCTACCGCGCGATGGACCCCGACCCCGACCGGCGCTTCGCCGACATCGAGGCCCTGCGTCGGGCCCTGGTGGACTTCCTCGACCACCGTTCGGCGCTGGAGTGGGTCGATCGGGCCGACGCCCGCCGCGCGCAGCTCGACGCCGCCGACCTCGAGCCGGGGCAGCGGGACCAGCTGATCGCCGAGGCCCGCTTCGGCTATCGCAGCGCCCTCGATACGTGGCCCGACTGCGCGCCGGCCCGCGCGCGGCTGCAGGCGCTGCTCGAGTCGGTGGTGCGCGCTGACCTCGCCCGCGGCGACGTGGTGGCCGCCCGCCGCGCCCTGGTCGAGCTGCCGACGCCATCGCCCGCGCTCAACGCCGAACTGACCGCCGCCGAAGCCCGGGTCGACGCCGAGCGGGTCGAGCTCGACGCCGCCCGGGCCCACGCCGCGGCCCTCGATACGGGCGCCGGTCGCAGCCGGCGGCGCAAGTGGCTGCCGGCGGTGATCCTGCTGGTGTTGGTGGGCCCGATCCGCCTCGGCGTATCGCGGCTGGTGGGTACGTTCGAGCCCGAGCACGTACACCCCACCCGACCCCTCGCGCCCCTGCTCATCGCGCTGGTCATCGAGATCTACCTGCGCCGCCGACCGCCCACCGGCGAAGGCGCGCTCTTCAACCGCAACCTGCTGCGCCTGGGCCAGATCACGATCGGCGCGTCGGGGCTGGCGTGGCTGCAGGCCCTGCTCGGCTGGAGCAGCGTCAGCGATACGGCCTTCGACATCCTGATGCTGCAGGGCGCCGTCGCCGCCATGGCCGCCGCCACCCTCGATCGGCGCTTCGCGATGATGCTGCTGTCGGCGGCCGCGGGCATCGTCGCGGCCCTGATCGTGCCGCCGGCGGCAGAGCTGGCGTTGGGCGTGCACCTGCTGGTGACGATGCTCGTCCTCGAGCACGCGTGGGACGACGGCCGCCGGGCGCCGCGGCCGCCTACCTGAGCCCCAGCTGCTTCATGCGCCGCTTGAGGGCCTGGGCCGAGACCTCGAGGTGGGCCGCCCGCTGCGCCAGATCGGGGTGCACGCGACCGGCCGCCTCGATCTCGGCGGCGCTCAGATCGGCCGCCTTGCGCACGCGGTCGCAGCGATCGACCCGACCGTAGAGCGCGGTGCGCGAGACCCCCAGGGCCTCGGCGGCGGCCTTGATCTCGTAGTCATGGGCCCGCAGCGCCTCGACGAGCGC
Organism: bacterium; assembly: GCA_030427205.1. Taxonomy (GTDB): domain Bacteria; phylum Myxococcota_A; class Bradymonadia; order UBA7976; family UBA1532; genus JACKDM01. Next base: position 91,234 of record JAUHXC010000041.1, read on the forward strand.
GTCGTCGGTGACCTCGTCGACGTGGCGGTAGCGCTTGCGTGGGCTCGGGGCCTCGACGGGCGGCTGCGCGGCGACGGCCGGCTCGCCGCCCGCGGGCCCACCCAACAGACGGGGCAGGACGTCGCGCCATTGATCCAGCCGCGGCCGATCGCGGTGCATGATCACGAGCTGCCGGGTGACGTTGCGCAGCTGGCGTACGTTGCCCGGCCAGTCGTGCAGCAGCAGCGCGCTCATCAGATCCGCCGGCAGCCACGGCCGGCGCGGGTCGGGCGCCCAGCGGTCGGAGAGGCCCATCGCGGCCAGCTCGGCCCGGGCGAAGTGCGCGAACAGCGGCCCGACATCCGCCCGGCGCTCGGCCAGCGGCGGCACGTGCACCTGAAAGCCGGCCAGCCGATGCAGCAGCGGCACCCGGAACCGCGCCGCGTCGCCCAGATCGGCGTCGGTCGCCGAGATCAGCCGCACGTCGACCGAGACCGCCCGCCGACCGCCCACCGGCCGGATCTCGCGGGTCTCGAGCGCGCGCAGCAGCATCGCCTGCACATCGGCCGGGGTATCGCCCACCTCGTCGAGGAAGAGCGTGCCGCCGTTGGCGGTGACGAAGTGCCCGGTGTGATCGCTCACCGCGCCGCTGAAAGCGCCGCGGGCGTGGCCGAAGAGCGTCGAGGCGGCCAGCTCGGGCTGAACCGCCGCCATGTTGACCGCGACCCAGCGCCGATTGCGCCGCCGGCTCGCGCCGTGGATCGCCCGGGCCACGAGCTCCTTGCCCGCGCCCGACGGCCCGCGGATGAGCACCGGCACCTCCAGGTCGGCGACCAGCGCGATCTCGCGCCGCACCCGATCGAGCCCCGGGCTCGGGCCCACCAGCCCGAAGTCGGGGCCCGACTCGACCGTCGGCCGCCGCTGCAACACGAGCACCACCTGCTGCCCGAGCTGGAGCACCACGCCCCGCCGCAGCGCGCCCGGATCGAGCGGCGCGGTCTCGGCCACCGACCGCCCGTCGATCGCCACCGGCGTACTGGTGCCGCGCGCGTCCACCATCGCGCCGAGCACAACCGGCTTGCGGCTGATGAACGGATCGTCGAGCGGCCGCCCGTCGTCGAAGCGCGGCTCGAGGCGCGCGAGCGGCGCCCCGCCCGGGCGGCTGTCGAGGTCGACGAAGCGCCCGATGCGGCTCGGATCGGGGTGGGCCATGATCGTCAGCCGCAGCACATCGCTCGGCGGCGGCTCGGTGCGATCACGCAGGAGGGGGTCGAGGGTCTCGAGGTCGACGGTCATGCCGGGCATGGTAGCGCGTCGGCGCGCGGGGGACATCTACGCCCCCTGCGCGCCAACTCCGTGCCCGGGCGCGGCCGCGCTCAGCGTCGGCGCCGCAGGGCGACGAGGCCGAGCAGACCGAGCACCGTCAGCGGCCCGGGCGCGGGCGCGGAGTCGCCGGCGTCGCAGGCGCAGCCCTGAGTCCCGTCGTCGCCGTTGCCGCCGCCGCCATCGGCGCCCGGCGGGATGGTGCCGGCGTCCTTGGCATCGGTCAGCGGGTTGCGGTCGGGATCGGCCACCTCGGGCTGGCACTGGCGCGCGTCGACCGGCCGCCCGCCCACGGCGGTGCACTCGGCGCCCGGGATCTCTTCGGACGCCCCGTCGGGCAGCGCACAGCACACCGGCGCCTCGCAGATGTCGGGGTTGACCCGGCCGCCGCGGTCTTCGCAGTTCGCCATCGGCAGGTAGGCGATGCCCTCGCCCCACTCGCAGCAGATCTCCTCGCACATCGCCGGCTCGGCCTCGCGGCCCATGACCGCCTCGCAGCGGTCGACCGGCATCGTCTGCACCGAGCCATCGGGCAGCGCGCAGCAGATCTCGTCGGCGCACCACTCGATCGGCGCTTCGCGACCCTGCCGCTCGGCGCACGACTCGGGGTCGGTCTCGACCCGGCTGCCGTCGGGCAGCGCGCAGCAGATCGCGTCGCACAGCGCGGCGTCGTCCTGCACCGCGCCGCCGTTCTTGTCGCACTCGATGCGGCTGATGGTCACCCGCCGGCCGTCGATGTCGCAGCAGACCTGCTCGCACAGGGGCGCATCGGCGACCATGCCCTGGCTGGCCTCGCACTCGCGGACCGGCAGCGTCGCGGCGGTCCCGTCGGGCAGCAGGCAGCAGACCGGCGGCTCACACCACTCGACAGGCACCGGCTGACCCATGCTCGCCGCGCACTCCTCGGCGCTCGTCTGCACCGCCTCGGCGCCGATCTGGCAGCACACCTGATCGCAGATCTCGTCGGGGGCCGGCTCGCCCTGGTTGCGGGCGCACCAGCCGGCGCTCTGCTGAGCCGTCGAGCCGTCGGGCAATACGCAGCAGACCGGCACACACAGCTCGCCCTCGACCTGCACCCCGCCCTCGGCCCGGCAGGCTTCGAGCGGCGCGGTGATCGTGCTGCCATCGCGGAACTGGCAGCAGACGTCCTCTTCGCACCACATCGGATCGGCCGGCTGGCCGCCGATGGCCTCACACTGCACGCCGCTGACGACCTGGGCGTTGCCCTCGCGATCGACGCAGCAGACCTCCTCGCACAGCTCGGCCGGATGCGGCTCGCCCTCGCAGGCGCCGAGCGGCCCCACCTGACCGACACCGTCGGCGTCGAGGCAGCAGACCTCCTGGCACATGTCGGCCGGCATCTCCTCGCCGGCGCACTGCCCGGCGACGGTGACCGCGAAGCCCTGCTCGCTCCGGCAGCACACGTTCTCGCAGACATCGACGTCCACCGCCTCGCCACCGGCCGCGTCGCAGGCGTCGGCGGGCACGGTGATCACCGAGCCGTCGGGCTGCTGGCAGCAGACGTCCACCGGCGGCGGGATGTCGGCGCAGAGGTGCAGCGAGACCACCCGCCCGGCGAGCAGGCACTGGTCGGCGTGCACCAGCTCGATCGAGCCGTCCTGCAGCTCGCAGCAGACGTCGGGGCAGCACAGCTCGTGGTCCACCTCGACCCCGCCGGCGAGCGCGCACTGGTCAGCGCTGGTCAGCACCTGCACCGCGCACACCTGGCAGCAGACGTTGCCGGCCGGCGGATCGTCGTCGCAGGCGTCGCCGATGCCGTCGCCGTCGCTGTCGACCTGATCCGGGTTGACCGTATTGACGCAGTTGTCCTCGGTGTCGCAGATCCCGTCGCCGTCGGTGTCGATGCAGCCGCCGCCCACCGAGCGGGCCAGGATCAAGATGGCGTAGGCCTGCGCCGAGCAGATGTTCCACACCTGACCGTTGGCCGGGGTGAACAGCCCGTTGGCGTCCTGGTTGTCGAGCAGCGTGCGCGCCAGGTCGAAGTACCACCGCGGCTGCTCGTTCGGATCGGCGTAGTAGCCCGGCCCCTCGGGGCCGAACGTCGCCGCGCGCGGGCTCGTGGCGGGGTCGATGTGCAGGTCGCGGGCCGCAAAAGCCGGCGCGTCACCCGGGGCGAGCGTGCCCATGTCGGCCGGGCCGATATTGCCCGGATCGGTCGGCACGCCGCTGACCTCGATGTAGCTCATCGCCTTCTCGAAGGCCCACATATAGTAGTACTGCGACGCCGACCAGTTGCCGTTGGCGGTGAACTGGCTGTACTGGTAGCGATTCTGCAGCCAGCGCATATAGCCCTGCACCTCGGGGTCGTTGAAGTTGGCCCCGCCGGCGAGCTGGCTCCACACGCCCGACGCGGTCTGCTGCAGGCTGCTGGCGTTGCCCACGTTGTAGCCGTGGCCGCGCTCGTCGGGGGTCAGCCCGTCGGCCTGGCCGTTGGCGGCGTAGGCGTTGCGGGCGTTGAGGGTCAGCGCGTCGACCGTCGCCAGCCGGGCGGCGTCGCCGTTCTGCAGATAGACCCCGCGAGCCGCCGCCAGCCCGGCCATCACCAGCTGCGTCGTCGACGAGTCGCGACACGAGCCGTCGGTGTAGCACCAGTAGCCGTGCATGCCCTGATTCGGCGCGATGCGGTCGACGATCTTGTCGATGGCGCTGATCGCGCCCGCCTGATCGGGCCCGCCGGTGCGGTAGTAGAGCGCCAGGGCCATCAGATCGGCCCCGTCCTGGTAGGCCTGGAAGTCGGCGGCCGCCGAGGCCGCGACCCGGGCGATGATGTAGGCCAGCGCCGCGTCCATACGCGCCTGATCGACGGCGTTGGCGTCGGCGTAGCCCTGGCTGAGCGCGTTCTGGTCGGCGTCGGCGCGCTTCTCGAGCAGCGCCAGCGCGATGAGCCCGGTGCCGTCGCCGTGCCCGGCCGGCGGGCAGCCGTCGACGAACCAGCCCTCACCGTCGGCGTAGTCCAGCCCACGGTCGATGGCGGTGGCCACGTCGGTGCTGAAGTTCGTGATCTGCGCCTCGGCCGGCGCGGCGCACAACGCCACTGCCAGCCCGAGGCCCACCACGACGGAGAATCGTTTCACGGCGGATCGTTTCACGGCGGATCTCTTCGAAGTGTTCATCCAGGTATCCCCTCCTCTTGACGGCGCTTCGCCCGCAGGGCTTTGCGAAGTATTCAAAGATTGAAAAGCAAGTGCGCCCTACAGTGTGGAAAATACAGAAGTGCGCCGTCCGGTGCAATTGCCTATTGCACAGTGGGGGGCTCGTTCTTTTCGGGGCGGTGCCCGCTGTGGGCAGGTGGTTGGCAGCGGACGGTCGAGCACTGAAAGCGGACGCCCGCTCAGCGGCGTCGAGAGCGCAGTCGGGCTGATACCTTGACCGCTTACGCAATCACCGCGAGAAGGCGATGACGACGGCGACTCCCGGGCAGGTGCTGGCTCTGATGTGTGCGTGGATGCTGGCGGGCTCGCTGTTGCCCACGAGCGCAGCCTACGCGCAGGCGACGCTGATCGACACCCTTGGTGGCCCGTTGGGCTTCGGGGCCGACCAGCTCGGCGCGGGCGACGACGGCTCGCTGCCGATCTCGACCGACCCGGCCAACCCGCGGTTCGTGCAGGCGCTGGCCGACGCGTTCCCCAACGGGTTCAACTACTACGGCGTGCGGTACGACGCGCTGTACATCAACATCAACGGCAGCTTGAGCTTCGGCGGTCCGCGGCTGCAGCTCGATCCGACGCCCTTCCCGCGCGTGGCGGGCGGGCAGCCGCCCAACCGGCCGATCATCGCGCCCTTCCTGGCCGACGTGGATACCCGCGGTCGCCGGGCAGGGGTCGACAACCGGGTTCACTACGGCATCGACGAGGCCGGGCAGCGACTGGTGGTCACCTGGAATCAGGTGGGCTACTTCCAGCAGCGCACCGACCTGCTCAACAGCTTCCAGGTGATCCTGACCGCCCGCGACGACCTGGCGCTCGGCGACTTCGACATCGAGTTCCGCTACAACCGCTGCGAGTGGAGCGCCGGTGAGCGCCAGCTCGACCGGCCGCCGGTGGTGCACGCCCGGGTGGGCTTCGACGCCGCCAACGGGGTCGACTTCGCCGAGCTGTTGCCCTTCTCGGGTACGCCGCGGGTCCTCGAGATGTGCACCCTCTCGAACTCCGGTCTGCCCGGCGGCTGGACCTTCCCCGCGCGGGACGGCGACGTCTTCGTCTGCGGCAACGGCGTGGTCGAGCCCGGTGAAGAGTGCGACGAGGCCGACATCGACCGACGCTTCCGCTCCGGCGACGGCTGCTCGGCCGACTGTCGGCTCGAGGTCGACCTCGACTGTGACGGCATCTACACCCTGGCCAACCCGCCTGAAGACCCGGTCGCGGGCTATGACAACTGCCCCGGCGCGCAGCAGCTCGACTGCGCCGATCCGTTGGTGCTCGCGCTGACCGACGACCTCAACCCGACCTACAACCCGCTGCAGATCGACAGCGACGGGGACGGCGCGGGCGACGCCTGCGACGACGACGACGACAACGACACCATCCTCGACGACGAGGACAACTGCCCCACCAACCCCAACGGGCCCAACGACCCGGGCACCGACGACTTCGACAACGACCAGGACGGCGTGGTCGACGAGGCCGGTGAAGAGGAGCAGTTCAACTACGACGGCGACCCCAAGGGCGACGCCTGCGACATCGACAGCGACGATGACGGCGTGCCCGACTACTTCATCGAGGGCGACCCCGACTCGGGCG
>JAUHXC010000042.1 GCA_030427205.1 bacterium
GGCCTGTGGACTCGCTGTCTACGCTTCACCCCGTCGGTCGCCCGACACGGCGCAAGACTCGCTTCGAGGCGGTGGCCAGCCGCCTCGGCGGGATTGGATACCCGCCGGGCTCCATCGTGAAGTTTCGATTGTAGGCCTCACCTCCTCTTCACCAGGGCTTCCCTGGCGCACCGGCAACGCAACGCTGTTGACGCGCGCCGAACCACCGAGAGCTGGATCGCCTTGCCCGCCCTCAGCGTTGCCCAGGCCATGGTCGCGCCGTTTTCAGCGTTGCCCAGACCGCTGTCAAGCCAGCGCGGTGCTGTATCTCTCCCGCAGGCCGAAGCCCACCTTGGGTTGCGGGCGTCAGCCCGCGCCATGCCGGCCCGCGCCCGACCGCCGACGAGGACCGCGATCGATCAGCGGTCCCGGATGCGGCGGATGTCATCACCGTCGCGCTGCAGGTCGGGGGCTTCGCGGATCCAGGTCTTCAGCGTGCTCGGGGTCTTCGCCGGGAAGACGGCGTGCAGCGCGGTCGACGTCCACCGGGGCCGATGGTCGAAGAGAGCGGTGAGCGCGCGCTCACGGTGCTCCCGTGGCACCTTGGCGGCGCGGGCGCTGCGCACGTAGAGCGCGTCGAGGGGCGCGAGGGCGTCGAGCAGCGGGTCGGCGGTGAAGGGCGGCGCCGGTGTCGGCGCCGGGCGCGCGTCGATGATATCCGGCAGCGGGGGCAGGTCGACGCCGTACTCGCGATGCAGCGCGGCGCGAACATCGGTCAGGTAGTCATGGGCCAGCGCGCGCCAGGGGGCTCTCGGTGCGGTGACGGTGCGCCGCACGAGCGCGCCCCAGCGAGCGGCGTCGACTTCACCGCGGGCGGCCGCAGCCCGCACGGCGGGCAAGTCGTCCTCGGCTTCGAGGTCTGCAAGATATTCGCCGAGCTGTTCGATGCGCTCGTCGTTGGCGAGGCCGAAGTCGGCGATGGTCGCCTGGCCGCGGTCTTCCGCGTCGATCCCCGTCGGGATCCAGCGGATGGCGGGCCCGCGGGTCTCGATGGCGAAGCCGATGAACGCCCGCGGGTCTTCGGCGGCCGGGTCGACCCAGACACCCTCGGGCCCGGGGCGCGGGCAGAGCCGGTCGTCGGGCTCCGGGATCGACGCTGCGGGCATGCGCAGCGGGAAGCCGTGACCCTTGGCGCCGCTGCACGTCCCGCAGACGATGAAGTGATTCTCCCAGCTCCAGGTCAGCCACCAGTAGCGGTTGACCGGCCGGAAGTGCTCGGTGTCTTCGGCGTGGCTGATCCTGATCTCGCAGTAGGCGCACTTCTTGTGCTGGCGCCTCCACAGGGTGCCCCGCGAGACCGTGTAGCCCTGACGAAACCGCGCCGCGCGCTCGTCCCTGGACCACGTCTGCTGGTAGGCGCGGCGCCCCCTCTCGTGCCACTCGATCAGCGCCCTGGCCAGCCGCCACTCGCGCTCGACCTGCGTGATGTCTGGTTCCCGCCCGCGGACGATCCGGATCATGCCTCGCCGTCGTCCTGCTGCCGGGGTTCGGGGTCGATCAAGTCACGGACGCCCGCCGCTTCGAGCTCTTCGCGGAGCCGCAGCATACGCGCCTGCTCTTCAGCGGTGCGGATGCCATCGCGGGCGAGGTACTCGTAGCGCCGCAGCGTGCGATGGATGGGGTCGGGCGGTGTATTCCGCACGCCGAAGACGTGGCGGTAGAGCTCGGCGCTGGTGAGCAGCCGCGGGTCGACGTCGAGGGGGTTCGCCTGGATGTTGCCGCCCTCGTCGAGGTCGAGCACGACGACCTCTTCGGGGCGCAGGCTGGAGATGATGAGCGGCGAGTGGGTCGTGACGATGAACTGCAGCTTGGGGAACGCCCGCTTGAGCGCCGGCACGAGGCGCGTCTGCCAGTCGGGGTGGATGTGCAGGTCGATGTCGTCGACGAGCACGAGGCCCTCGAAGTCGGCGGGGTCGGTGACGTCTCTCTGATCGAGCATCAGGTGGCCGATGAGATCGGCGAGCCACGAGAGCAGGGCTTGCTGGCCGTCGGCGAGCCACGCGGTGGGCACGTCGATCGGGCCGCCGGGCAGGTCGAGGGTGGCGGTGTAGGTCTGGTCCTGCTGGATCTCGTCGGGCACGCCGCTGTCGTCGAAGATCAGCTCGCCCAACCGCACGCCCGAGACCTCGTGCATCAGCTCCCGGCTTTGGAACAACGCGCGCTGGAGCAGCTTCCTGAATCGCTCGCTACGGCCATTGCCGAGGTTCTTGAAGAAGTCGAGCCCGGCCATCCGGTACTCGGGGTCGAAGAGGGATGCGATTCGATGCGCCTGCCCGCTTCGGCTCTCGACGCTGCCGGGACGATGAAGCCGGCGAGTATTGCCGAAAGCCGCGACAAAGAGTCGATCGAGGTTCTTGCGTCGGGCTTCGACGATGAACTCGTCGATCGCGCCGATACTGAAGACTGGATCGCCAGGGACGTGCCTCGGCTCGTTCAAGGCCGGAGAGTCGCGTGGTGCATCGCCCTCGAACAACCACAGGTCATGACCCTCATCCGAGCCCAGATCGCGCGCATGAAGCTTTGTCCGTCCGACGAACTCGCTGTCCCCCGATGTGTAGCCCAACCACGAGACGAAGCCGATCGCGTCGTCCGGGATGGATTCGTGTATCGGCCTGCGCGAGCCGAACGGAAACCATGCGCCGATGATGGTTTGAGCGGGGGTCTCGTTGCGACGGTCCGGGGTCGAGTGGAGCCATGCTTCGGCGAGCATCGACGCCTGTGACTTGCCGAACGCTGCAGCAGCGATCGCCCTGAGAATCGAAGTCTTGCCACGGCCGTTGCGACCGATCAGCACGGTCCACATCCCCTCACCGGCTTTCGGGTCCGGACGAAATCGCAGTGTGAGATCGCGGATGAGCTTGAGGTTTTCGATTTGCAGTTGGCGCAGGTACATCGATCCTCCGAATCAGCGCCCCGAGTCTGCGCCATCGGCGCCCATCGCGAAACCCCCCGCCCCGCGCGCCGGCCACCGGTAGGCCAACCCCGCCGGCTCGACCCGGTCGGCAACCCGCGAGCCCAGCTCGACGAGCCGCTCCTGCATCCGGGTCACGTTCACCCGCCCGTTCGCGGTGCCGACCATGGTATCGCCCGCGCCGGCCGCCCGCTCGGGTTCACAGGCCTGCTGGCCGGGGCTGCCGGGCGTAGAGTTGCAGAGGATCGCCGTCCGCTCGACAAGCCCCCGATACGAGCACGCCATCGAGCGCTGCCCTGGCCAGCGTCCCCGATACGGGCACGCCATCGAGCGCTCGCCCGGCCAACGTCCCCGAGAAAAGCACGCCTTCGAGCACTCGCCCGGCCAGCGTCCCCGAGACGACCACGCCGGCAAGCACTTGCCCGACCGGCGCCCCCGAGAGAGCCACACCATCCAGGACTTCCCGGACCAGCGCCACCGGGAAGAGCACGCCATCGAGCCCTCCTCCGAACGGCGCCGGCGAGAGATCCTCGGCATCCGGACATTCTCGGAGCGGTGTGCCTCGGCCAGGCTGGCCATCCAGTGCTCGCCGAGCAGGTGTGCCCCGCGACGGCTCGACGACGAGGGCCGCCATGAGGAGATCTCCTCACCCGGGGTCTCGAAGACGAGCCTTTCTCCGGCAGGTGTGCCCCGAAATGCCTCGACGACGAGGGCCACCATGAGGAGATCTCCTCATCCGGGGTCTCGAAGGCGAGCCTTTCTCCGGCAGGTGTGCCCCGAAACGCCTCGACGACGAGGGCCGCCATGAGGAGATCTCCTCATTCGGGGTCTCGAAGACGAGCCTTTCTCCGGCAGGTGTGCCCCGAAATGCCTCGACGACGAGGGCCACCATGAGGAGATCTCCTCACTCGGGTCTCGAAGACGAGCCTTTCTCCGGCAGGTGTGCCCCGAAATGCCTCGACGACGAGGGCCACCATGAGGAGATCTCCTCACTCGGGGTCTCGAAGACGAGCCTTTCTCCGGCAGGTGTGCCCCGAAACGCCTCGACGACGAGGGCCACCATGAGGAGATCTCCTCATTCGGGGTCTCGAAGACGAGCCTTTCTCCGGCAGGTGTGCCCCGAAGCGGCTGGACGGCGAGTATGTCTCGGGCAGGGGGACGGCGGATCGGCTCGACCGCGAGGATCTCCGGGGGAGGTCGCCTGGCGGATGTCTGGCCGGCGCGGATTTCTCGGACAGGGGGACGGGGGAGCGGCTCGGCGACGAGCCCGGCCGGGGCACACCTGGGCCCGAGGCATCCACGCGCATCTACCCGCCGCGCACCTCACGCCTGCGCGGCGGGCCCGGCCCATCCCCTTCCCCGCTTCACGCCTGATGCAGCTCGGCCTGCGCCGCAGCGCGGCGGGGCCGTCTCGCCCGCGGAGAGTACCGCGCGCTGATCCCATCTCGGCCCGCGCCCGGGTCAGCGGCGTGTCATGCCCGTGCAATGGTCGATATCCCGCGCCCGTGCCACCGTGCACGCTGCCCTCGCCTCGGAGGTCGCCATGCGCCACGCCGCCCGCCCCCTGCTCGCCGCGCTCGCCCTCGCGCTCGCCGCCTGCAAAGACAGCCCGCCGCCCGCGCCGCCGCCCGCGCCGCCGCAGCTCAGCGTGACCCTCGCCGCGAGCGGGGCGATCATCGTGCGCGGCGTACCCGACGGCGTCTGGGGCCGCGGCACCCGGCTGGTCGTGCAGGGCCCGCCCGGCGCCGGCGACCTCGCGCTGATGATCGTCACCCGGGCCGAGGGCGACACCGTGACCCTCGGGGCGCTGGTCGAGCGCACGGGCGTGAAGGTGCAGGGCCAGCCCATCCGCGCGCTGGCCGAGGGCGAGCGCCCCGACCTGGGCCGCTACCACGCCGCCCTGACCGCGCGCGAGGCCGACCGGGTGCGGCTCTCCCGGGGCCGGGTCGACGGGGTCACCGCCGGCGATCGCTACGCCGTGTACGACGTCACCACCGAGCGCGCGCTGGGCTGGATTCAGGTCACCGAGGTCACCGATACCGCCGCCTGGGCCGAGATCCGCAGCGGCGGCGGGCGCATGGCGGCGGGCGCCGAGGCCCGCTGGACGCCGACGCCCGACCCGGTGGGCGGCGGCGATGCGCTCACGGTGCTGGTGCTCGCGTTCGGCGCCGAGAAGCCGACCAGCGCCGACGACCGTGATGCGGGCGAGGCCTACAGCCGGAAAGTCGCCGGGGCGATGGCCGACGAGTCTCACGGCTGGCCCGGCCTGCGGGTGAAGTCGGTGGCCGGCGAGATCGTCTCGGCGCTGGGCGACAAGGCGGGCCACGCCGAGGCGCGGGCGATCGGCCGGCGCCACAAGGCCGACATCGTCGTCTGGGGCACCGCCCGCTGCGGGCCCGAGGGCTGCGTGCTGCCCCGGTTCACCGTGGTCGACCCCGAGCGGCTGGCGCAGCCCGAGCGCGACGGGGCGCAGATTCCGGTGGACCACGGCGACATGAAGCTGCCGCCCGACGCGGTGCCGCCCGAGCCGCTGGCGCTGGCCTCGGCGCTGCTCGGCGAGCTGGCCTGGCGCGCGCAGCGGTATCCGGATGTGGTGTTCCACCTCGACCGGGCGCTGAATGGGCGGGCGTATCGCGGGGCGGACGACCTCGAGGCGCGGGGTCGGCTGAGCCGGGCGGCCTACATCGTCGGGCAGTGGACCCGCAGCCGGGCCGAGGCCGCCGCGCTGGCGGAGGACGCTGAGCGGCGCGATGCACCGGTCTGGGCGTTCAACGCCGCCTTCGAACTGGTGCAGCTCGATCAGGCCCAGGGCGATGCCGACGGCGCGCGGTCGAGGGCCCGAGCGGCCCTCGACCGCGCGCGCGCGCTGTCGAGCCGCTGGGCGGAGGCCCTGGCGCTGTCGTGGCTGGGCCATCTCGCCTGGAGTCGAGGAGAGCCGGGCGAGGCGCTTGAGCAATTGCGCGCCTCGGTCGCGATCAGCCGCGACCTCGACTGGCACGCCCAGGCCGCGCCCACGATGGGCAAAATCGCCGACATCCTCTATCGCCGGGGTGAGCTCGACGAGGCTCTGCGTATCCGCCGCGAGGAGATGTTGCCCGTCTACGACAAGCTCGGCGACGTCCGCGCGCGCGCCGTCACCATGGGCAAAATCGCCGACATCCTCGAGAGCCGGGGTGAGCTCAACAAGGCCCTGCGTATCCGCCGCCAGGAGCAGTTGCCCATCTACGACAAGCTTGGCGACGTCCACTCGCGCGCGGTCACCATGGGCAAAATCGCCGACATCCTCCAGAGCCGGGGTGAACTCGACGAGGTCCTGCGTATCCGCCGCCAGGAGCAGTTGCCCGTCTACGACAGGCTCGGCGACGTCCGCTCGCGCGCCGTCACCATGGGCCGAATCGCCGACATCCTCGAGAGCCGGGGTGAGCTCGACGAGGCCCTGCGTATCCGTCGCCAGGAGGAGTTGCCCGTCTACGACAAGCTCGGCGATGTCCGCTTGCGCGCCGTCACCATGGGCAATATCGCCGACATCCTCTATCGCCGGGGTGAGCTCGACGAGGCCCTGCGTATCCGCCGCCAGGAGCAGTTGCCCGTCTACGACAAGCTCGGCGACGTCCGCGAGCGCGCCGTCACCATGGGCAAGATCGCCGACATCCTCTATCGCCGGGGTGAGCTCGACGAGGCCCTGCGTATCCGCCGCCAGGAGCAGTTGCCCGTCTACGACAGGCTCGGCGGCGTCCGCGAGCGCGCCGTCACCATGGGCAAGATCGCCGACATCCTCCAGAGCCAGGGTGAGGCCGACGAGGCCCTGCGTATCCGCCGCCAGGAGGAGTTGCCCGTCTACGAGCGCCTGGGCGAACGACGCGCCCTGCTGCTCGGCCGGGTCCACCTCGCCCTCAACCTCGCCGCCCGCGGCCGCGCATCCGACCGGCCCGAGATGCAGGCCCTGCTCGAACAGGCGCACGCTGACGCGGTCGCCATGCGCCTGCCCGAAGCCGCGCAGATCCGCGCCATCCAACAGCGCCTGGGCTTCGTGAAGACCGAATGGGCCGGCATCGGCGCCGCCTTGGACGCACACGCCGACGGTATCCGCATCACCCGCGTCATCGACGGCGGCCCGGCCGCCGGGCACCTCGAAGCCGACGACATCATCACCGCCGTCGACGGCGCCGCCCTCGCCGGCGCGACCGTCAAGGCCGCCGCCGACCGCATCCGCGGCCCGGTCGGCGCACCGATCCGCTTGACCATCCGCCGCGGCGACGCGGCCCCGCGCGACGTCACGCTCGTCCGCCAGCGCCTGAACCTCGGCCCGTCCGCCCCCCGATGATCGCGCGCGCGGCGGCGCTGGCCCTCGCCCTCACCGCCTGCGCCGCCCCGAGCCCGCCGCCGTCCCCCGGCGCCCGGCTCGTGCACCGCGACGGCCGGCCGCTCATCCTCGACGCGCCGCTCGGCCTGCGCCGCGGGCAGCCGCTGTACGTCGGCCCCGTCGCCGCGGCGCGGGCCATCGTGATCGCCACCGCGCCCGACGGCCCGCGCCGCTGGCGGGTCGCGCCGCTCTGCACGGCCGACGCCGGCGCGACCGGCGCTGAGAGGGCCCCGGCCCTGCCCGACGCCGCCCCGGTCCGCCTCGCCCCCGGCGCCGCCGCCCGCCTCGGCCGCTGCTGGGCCCGCGTCGCCGCCCGGGCCCCCGATACGTGGCGCCCCTGGAGCAGCCGCGCCGTCGTCACCCTCGACGTCGGCGCCCTCGACGGCGCCCGGCCCGGCCAGCGCTACGCCCTCTTCGGGCGCGCGCTCGGCGACGGCCGCGGCCAGCTCGCCGGCTTCGAACTGCGCGCCGTCTGTCGTATCACCGAGGCCCGCGGGCTCACGGCCGACTGCGCCGTCGACCGCGAACGCTGGCCCGACTACGGGCTACCCGACTGGCAGCGCGGCGGCGTGGCGCACCCCGTCGACGCGCCGGCCGCCGGTGACCTGCTCGACCGCCTGGAGGCCCGCCCCCGATGAGCGAAGAGCTCGACGTCTACGTCGCCCACGACCCCGCCGATACCGAGGCCGCCCGCGATCTATGCGCCGCGCTCGCCGCCCGCGGGTGTCGCGTCGCCGCCGGCGCGCTGCTCGACCCGGGCGACTTCAGCGACAGCCTGGGCGATGACCAGCGGCGCAGCCGGCTGACGGCGGTGCTCGTCGGCGGCGGGCCGCGGGATCACTACACCCTCGAGAGCGTCGCGCAGGCCATCGACCAGATCGCCGAGGGTCGCCACGCGGTGGTGCCGGTCCTCCTGCCCGACGCCGACGCGCGGCCGCCGTACGGGCTGCGCCGGTTTCATCCGCTGCGCATCGGCTCGGGTGGCCTGGGGGCGGCGGCGGACGTGCTCGCCGAGCGGCTGAACATCCGCCCGCCCCCGGAGGCGCCGCGGGTGGACGAGCGCGGGTCAACGGCCGAGAGGCGCGCTGGCTGGAGCCGGCCCCTGGCGCTGGCGCTGCTGGTCGCGGGGGTCGGCGCCGGTCTGTGGATCTACGGCCGCGCGCCCGCGCCGCCCGATGCCTTGCGGCTGGTCTGCCTCGACGGCCGCCCGGTCGTGCGCGGGGTGCCGGCCGACGCCGCGTTCACCGATGGATCGTGGCTCTATGCCCGCTCTCCGGCCGGGCTGCGGGTCGCGGTGCTCGCGGTGCGCGAGGCGGACGCGCGGCGCGGGTTTCTCAAGGTCTACGGGCTGTACAGCGAGGGCGGCCCGCTCGTGATCCCGGCTGGTGGGCTTGCCGTCGAGCCGGTGCCGCCCGGGTCGACGGCCCGGGTCGGCAAGGGGCTGGCCAACGCGCTGCGCGGTGATGGGGCCGCGTATGACCGGGCGGTATCCGGCGGAGAGGCGCCGCGCCTGACGCTCGACGTCGGCGCGGCCCACGGGGTCGAGGCGGGCGATGTCTACCGGGTGCTCGGCGCGCCCATCGTCGAGGGGCGCGCGGTCAAAGGCTTCGAGCGCAAGGCGTCGTGCCGGGTCGTCGCGGGTCATGTGGCCGCCGAGAGCGCCGGCTGCGCGCTCGATCGGGGCGCGTCGCCGGGCTATGGGCGTGAGGATTGGATCGCCGGTGGCCGGGTGCGGCTCGCGGTGGATCCGACCGCCGAGCTGCGCTGCGGGTCGGCGTCGGAGTGATGGCGCTGGAGGGGGATGGGGGACGAGGGTTGTTCTGATGGGGAGCGTCGAGGGACAGCGGGCGGGATGATGGTGTGGGCAACGCTGAGGGTGGGCATGGCGATCCAGCTCTCGGTGGGTCGGGACGCGCCAACAGTGTTGCGTGGCCGTGCTCGTCTCCGGCACCCCGGCTGCGCCGGGGCGGGATCTCCGCTCGATGCTCGGGCTCACTGCGTTCGCCGCTGCGCTCTCGCTCCGACCCGTCCGCGCCAGCGCGGATGCCTTCGCTGCGCTCGGCGGCTCGGCTTCGCCTCGCGTGTTCGCTGATCTGGGGTGGCGGTCCGGGTCGAATCACCGCGGGGGCGGGCACCGGGCCACCTCCGGGCGGAAGAACGCTCACGTCTCGCGCCATGCGCTCGACTGCCTTCGGCTGCGGGGTGGGAGAGGCAGCGCGTGGGCGTGACGACCATGTCGGCAACGCTGGGGGTGGGCGGAGCGGCGACATGGGCAGCCCCGCGCATGGCACAAGGCGTGGGCACTCACGTCTCGCGCTGCGCGCTCGACTGGCTTCGGCTGCGGGGTGGGAGAGGCGGGCGGCGGGCACGGCGAGAGCCTGGGCAACGCTGGGGGTGGGCGGGACGACGACATGGGCAACGCCGAGGCCGGATCACTCCTGCGCGGCGGACCCTGCCAATCCCTTGCCCCGCTTCAGCACCGCTTGATGCAGCTCGGCCTTGAGGCAGCGCGGCGGGCCGGTCTCGCCTTCGGGCGGCGCGGTGCACCACCAGATGCCGTTGCGGTCGGCGTCGCGGGTCTCGATGTAGATCCAGCTGCTCTGACCGTCGCCGGCCAGCGGCACCGCGCCGCGCAACGCCGGCCGGGTGCAGCCGCCGAGCGCGAGCAGGGCCAGCGTCACCAGCGCAAGCCCATGTTTTTCCATCGGGATCTCCTGACAACGTGCGTCGAGGATACAGACGTGGAGCGCCGTTGCACGCGGGAAATCCTGCGTCCACGCTGCTGACACGTCCGCTGCACGGTCTTCGCTCGCCGGGCTCGGCGCGCAGCGATCCGGGAGGGCGCCCTGGAGCAGCCCTGTTCGCTGGCGCGGCGTCGCCTCGGTGGCCAGCGAGTAGCGGCGCGCGCGGCTTCCGGTCTACCCTGAGCGGGTGAAAGACCCCGCAGAGATGCAGCTCGTGCTGGTCGGCCCGCCGCGCCTCGACGGCGGCGGGCAGCGCAACGCCGTGTGGCGCCGGGCTTTGGCCCATCGCGCTTTGCGCGCGGCGTCGGCCGTCGCCCTCGTCGGCCCCCTGACAGCCCACGGCCGCGCCGCCGAGGCGACGCCGCTCGGTGATGCGTCGAGGGTATTCCCTCAGCGGGCTATCGTCTTGCCGGGCATCGGCGACCTGCCGCAGCAGGGCAGCGCGCCTGGATGGCTGACGCGGCTCACCGCTGACACGGTGCCGACGCGCCCGATCGGCCTCGGCGACGGTCGCACCCACCTGATCCCCCTCGATACCCTGCGCCTCGTCGGCGGGCGGGACGCGATCGGGTCGCGTCAGCTGGCCGATCTGGAGCGGGTATTGGCCGCGCGGGCGCCGGGCGCGCGCACGGTTCTGCTCATGGCCCACGACCCGCACGGCAAGCCCGACGCCGGCCGCACGCTGACCGACAGGGACGGGCTGAAGCGGCTCTTGAAGCAGCATCCGGTCGAGCTGGTGGTGCACGGGCAGCGCGCCGGCCTGCACCGCGGGCGCTTCGCCGGGGTCCCGACGCTCAGCCCGCCGCCGTTGGACGGCTGCGCGGTGACCGGCTGGCGGGTGCTGCTGCGGGTGACGTGGCCCGCGCCCGACGCGCCGCCGGCGATCGAGCCGGTGCACATCGCCCGCCCGGTCGACCGGCCGGCGCTGGCCGAGGCGTTCTCCGCGGTGGACGCCGCCCGCGGCTGGACCGAGCTCGCCGAGAAGATCGTGGCCGCCGACGATACCTTCGCCGCCATCGCCGCCGAGATGCGGGCCCGCGCGGTGCGGCTGGACGACGTCGCGGCCCACGGCGCCGCGCTGGACGGGGCGCTGGCCGACTTGATCCGCCGCGCGGGAGGTGAGCCGTGAGCGACGCCCTGATGCCGTGGTCGCCGCGGCCGGTCACCGTGGTCTTCGACGAGCTGCGCCCGGCGGACAAGGCGCCGGGCGAGGCGGCGCGCTTCGCCGGCGAGCTGCCGCAGGTCTTGCAACGGTTCGAGATGAGTGATCCCGAGCGCGCGCGCACCGAGCTGGGCCACCTGACGGCGCTCTTGCAGTCGTCGGAGGAGACGGCGACCCGGCTCGCCGAGCGCGGGTTCTTCCGCCGCACCTGGGCCCGGCTGACCGGCGACGATCGGGTGACCGCCGAGCAGGTGCGCGCCCGGCTGGGTGAGGTGCAGGCCCGCGGGCTGGCGGTGATCGAGCGGCTGCTGACCCGCGAGGCGTTTCTGGCCCACGCGGCGCATCACCTCGGCGGGCGCCTGGAGCTGCTGGCGGTCGAGAACCTCAAGCTCAAGGCGGCGCTGGTGGCGCTCGGCGAGCGGGTGGTCGACCGGGTCGAGCGCATGGAGGGCCGGCTCGACAGCCTGGAGCGGCGCAGCGACGGCCTGGAGAAGCGCATCGCGCTCAACGAGCTGTTCCAGAGCGGCTTCAGCGTCAGCGTGCAGCAGCCCTACGACGCCATCGACGATCCGCTGGTGCGCACCCTGACCCTGGCCCGGGACTTCGTCGAGGCCTCGGGCGGCGACTGGCGGCCGCTCGATCTGCATCGGCTGCGCAAGCTGGCCCACGGCGAGGCGCGGGTGGGGGATGACGACGCGCAGCCGCTGGATTGGTGGGTCGAGCAGGCGCTGGGGCTGGCCGATCGCGGCCCGCTGTCGACCTGGGTCCGCGGCGGCAGCCTCGCCGAGCGGCTGATGGCGCCGCTGGACGACGAGACCCGCTCGGCGCGCAGCTTCTATCCGGTGCATTTTCTGCTTCAGCGGCCGCGCTGGTTCGTCGAGCAGGGGCTGCCGCGGCAGGCGGCGACCGCGGTGATCGCCGACGAGCTGACCGCCTACGGCCTCGATCTGCACGAGGCGCTGACCCCGTGGCGGCTGCTGCAGCTCTTGCTCGAAGAGCGGCTGGCCTGGGCCCTCGAAGCGCCCGAGCCGACGCCGGATCACAGCCCGGCGGGCCTGCCCGGGCCGGCGAAGAGCGAGGCCGAGCCGCGCACCGTCCGCACGCTGCCGACGGGCGGGCGGCTGCCCGAGGCGTTGTTCATGTACGCCGGTGCGCCGCTGATGCGCGCGCTGGACGAGCAGCACGGGCGGCCGGTGCTCTTCGAGTGGGTCGGCGGGGTCGCCAAGCCCGTCTCGCCCGCGCCGCCGGTGACGGAGCTGCCCGCGGCCGGCGCGCGCTGGGCGGTGGGCGACGGCGCGCTGTGGATCCTGGCCGGCGATCGGCGCACCGCGGTGGTCGGTCGGCGCAGCGGCGCGCCGGGTGATCCGTGGAGCTGGCAGATCATGCCCACGACGACCCCGGGCGTGCCGGTGGGCATCGCCGCCGGCGCCGATCGCATGCTGGTGTGGGATCGCAGCCTCATCGTCGAGCGCACCCCCGACGACCGCCGCAATCGGGTGCCGCGCCCGGTGATCGGCGCGGCGGTGGGCGACGGGCTGGCCTGGCTGCTCTTGCGCGATCACGTCCAGCGCTGGCCGCTGGACGGCGAGCCGCTGGAGTGGGCGCCGCTGCCCCGCGGCCTGCGCGGCACCTCGTTGGCGGTCTCGCCGGTCCGCGGCGCGCGGCCGATCGTGCTGTGTCGCGATGCCGAGCGGCGGGCGGTGCTGGTCTGCGCCGGGCCGCCGGACAGCCGGCTCGCGGTGGCCGACGACGCGGCGTTCGCGCCGATGAGCGCGTCCCATGTGGCGGTGGTCGGCGCCGGGCACGTGGGCATCTGGGCCGTGGGCGGCGAGCTGGAGCCGATCCCCGGGGCGCCGGCGGGCGTGGCCGGGCCGATCGCGGCCGACGAGGGCGGCCGGGTGGCGGTCTTCCACCCGCCGTCGGGCGCGGTCCGGCTGTTCGTGCCCGACTGACCGTCTCGCTGAGACACGGTGCGATACGCCCGCGACGTCCGCCGAGGCGGCGGCTGGCCCGCCCCCCTCGCAGCGCCGGCGCTGCTTCGAAAAGAAAGAAGGCGCGAGACGGGCAGTGTCTCGCGCCTTCGTGACCGGGACGAAGTGGGGATAGGCCCCGATCGCCCGGGCATCAGAGCATGACCCGTGCCAAGGCCGCCGCGGCTGCGCTCGGCCGCGCCCTCAGCCCTCGGCGTCGCTCTTCTTGGGCGGGATGATCGCCTTGACGTGCACCTCGGCGAGCTGGTCGGCGGGCACCGGCGAGGGGGCCTCGGTCATCAGGCAACTGGCCGACGTGGTCTTGGGGAAGGCGATCACGTCGCGGATGTTGTCGGTGCCGGCGAGCAGCATCACGAGGCGGTCCATACCCAGCGCGATGCCGCCGTGCGGCGGGGTGCCGTAGCTCAGCGCGTCGAGCAGGAAGCCGAACTTCTGCGTGCGCTCCGCTTCGTCGAGGCCGAGCACCTCGAACATCGCGTTCTGCATGTCGGCGCCGTGGATCCGGATGCTGCCGCCGCCGAGCTCGTAGCCGTTGAGCACCACGTCGTAGGCCCGGGCCATCGCCGAGCCGGGGTCCTTGACGAGCGCCTCGGGGTCGAGCACCGCCGGCGAGGTGAACGGGTGGTGCATCGCGTACCAGCGGCCGTCGTCCTCGTCGTACTCGAACGCCGGGAAGTCGGTGACCCAGGCGAAGGCGTACTCGCCCTCGGGGATGGCGTCGGTCATGCGGGCGAGGTGCTGGCGCAGCGCGCCGAGTGCGGCGAAGACCACCGAGGGCTTGTCGGCGACGAAGAACGCCATGTCCCCCGGCTCGAGGCCCATGGCGCCGCCGATGGCGTCCCGGGCCGCCTCGCCGAAGAACTTGCCCGCCGAGCCCTTCCAGGTGCCGTCGGCCTCGACCTTGATCCAGGCGAGGCCCTTGGCCCCGTAGGTGGCGACGGTCTTGCCCAGCTCTTTGTCGATCTGCTTGCGGCTGAGGCCGCCGCCCGGCAGCCGGATGCCGCGCACGGTGCCGCCGCCCTCGACGGCGCGGGCGAAGACCACGAAGCCGCTGTCGGCGGCGAACGGCGAGACGTCGCACAGCTCGAAGCCGTAGCGCAGGTCGGGCTTGTCGCTGCCGAAGCGGTCCATCGCCTCGCGGTAGGTCAGCCGGCGGAACGGCGTCGGGATGGTGATGCCGTGCACGCCCTCCCACACCTTGACCAGCATCTCTTCGACGGTGCGGAAGACGTCTTCCTCGTCGACGAACGACATCTCGATGTCGATCTGGGTGAACTCGGGCTGGCGGTCGGCGCGCAGGTCTTCGTCGCGGAAGCAGCGGCAGATCTGGAAGTAACGGTCGTAGCCCGCCACCTGGAAGAGCTGCTTGAAGAGCTGCGGGCTCTGGGGCAGCGCGTAGAACTCGCCCGGGTGCAGCCGGCTGGGCACGAGGTAGTCGCGGGCGCCCTCGGGGGTGGCCTTGGTCAGGATCGGCGTCTCGAACTCGATGAAGCCGTCGTCGACCAGGGCGTTGCGCACGAGCTGGTTGACCCGGCTGCGCAGCATGAGCACCCGCTGCAGCGGCGGGCGGCGCAGGTCGAGGAAGCGATAGCGCAGCCGGGTGTCTTCCGACGCGGTGACCTCGTCGCGGATCTGGAACGGCAGGTCCCGCGAGGGGTTGAGGATCTCGGCGGTGTGGGCCAGCACCTCGATCTCGCCGGTCGCGAGGTTGGGGTTGATGTTCTCCCCGCGGCTGATGACCTTGCCGGCGACCGCGACGACGTACTCGTTGCGCAGCTTCTGGCCGAGCGCGTGGGTCTCGGTGTCGACCGAGGGATCGAAGCGCACCTGCACCAGCCCGGTGCGGTCGCGCAGGTCGATGAAGACCGCCTGGCCGTGGTCGCGCCGGGTATGCACCCAGCCCATCAGCACCACGTCCTGGTCGGTGTGGCTGCCGCGCAGGTCGCCGCAGCGGTGGGACCGCCGCTGTTCGGTCAGAAACGCCATCGGATGCTCCCTCGGAGAAGAGTCGCGGGTTGGACGCGGCATGGTAGGCGGGGGGCCGGTCGGGGTCAACGGGCGGGCGCGGATCAGTCGAGGCGGAAGACGGTCTCTTCGATCTCGGCCCCGCGGGCCCCGGCGAAGCCCTGTTCGCGGTTGATCTCGACGAAGCCCGATTTCTCGAGCACCCGGATCGAGCCGCGGTTGTCGCTGGCGGCCCGGGCGAAGATCGGGCGGGTCTCGAGCCCGTCGACGAACCCGCGCAGCGCGGCGGTGGCGATGCCCCGGCCCCAGAAGGCGCGGCCGAGCCAGTAGCTGATCTCGAGTCCCCCGTCGGGGTCGGGCCAGCAGAGGATGCTGCCCGCCAGCGCGCCGTCGGCCTCGATGGCCCGGGCGCGGACCTCGGACTTGGCCAGGACTCTATGCCACCAGCCGATGTAGCCGTCGCGGTCGTCGGGGTCGCGGTGGGTGAACGCCGCCATGTGATGCGCCTCGCGGTCGCGCTGCTGTTCGAAGAGCAGCGGCAGGTCGGCGGCGGTGACGGGGCGCAGGGTGATGGGCATGGGTCCTCGAAGAGCGGGCGTCGGCGAGCGGTGAGATGACCAGCGGGGGGCGTGGGTGTCCAGGCCCTCGTGCGCGCGGCGTATGCGGCTTGTCGTCGACGCGCGCCCGGCCTATCGTTGCGGCAGCTCATCGACCCGGCCGCCCGACCGGGCCGGGCAACGACTGCATGGGGCCGGACGATGTCCTACGAGTATGCGGGTGATCGCGTGACCGCGGGGGCCGAGGGCGAGGCCGCGGGCGGCTCGTCGGCGATGGACCGCGCGATGCAGAGCGTGCGGTCGCGGGTCGGTCAGAGCCAGGATATCCAGCGCTCGCGTGGCGTTCAGGCGATGGGCGGCGTGGCCGTCGGCGCCGACGAGGTGCACGCGGCGGCCGACGCGGGCGTCGCCGGCGCGGGGGGGCGGCTGCCGCATTACGACGCGATTCAGGGCTCTTTCGGGCGGCACGACGTCAGCGCGGTGCAGGCCCACGTCGGCGGCGCGGCGCGGGAGGCCAACGACCGCATCGGCTCGACCGCGTATGCCACCGGCGATCGGGTGGCGTTCTCTGCGGCGCCCGACCTGCACACCGCGGCGCACGAGGCGGCGCACACCGTTCAACAGCGCGCGGGGGTCCAGCTCAAAGGCGGCGTGGGCGCGGAGGGTGACGCCTACGAGCGTCACGCGGACGCGGTCGCCGACGCGGTGGTGCGCGGGGACTCGGCGGAGTCCCTGCTCGACAGCCCGCCGGGCGGCGGGGGCGGGGCGGCGGTCCAGCGGCAGAGCGAGATGTCGGCCGAGGAGATGGCCCGGCTGATCGGGCAGCGGCTGGCGGCGGCGCGGGCGAACGGGGTGCAGGCGGTGGTGGCCGAGGTGCGCCAGATCCGCGCGCAGGCCGACTCGCCGGTGGCCCAGCAGGCGATCGAGCTCGCGGTGGCCAACTCGCTGACCGAGGAGGAGCGCGCCGCGCTCGAGGGCGGCGGCGAGCCGGCGGGTGAGCAGGGCGGCGGCGCGGGTGGAGATCCGCCGGCGGGTGACGGGGCCGGCGAGCAGGGGCAGGGCGAGCAGGGGCAGGGCGAGCAGGGGCAGGGTGAGCAGGGGCAGGGTGGCGAGCAAGGGCAAGGCGAGCAGGGTCAGGGCGAGCAGGACGGCGGCGAGGGCGGCGACGAGAGCGGAGAGGCCGGCGGCGGCGAGGTCGAAGGCGGCGAGCAGGGTCAGGGCGGCGAGCAGGGTCAGGGCGGCGAGCAGGGTCAGGGCGGCGAGCAGGGTCAGGGCGGCGAGCAGGGTCAGGGCGGCGAGCAGGCCGGCGGCGGTCCGCCTGCGCCGCCGCCTCCGCCCGCGCCCGCGCCGGCCGCCGCCGAGCCGGCGCCGCCCATCCCCGCCGATCAGCGGGCCGGCGTCGAGCAGGAGCTGTCCTTCCACGAGAACTGGAGCGCGCTGCGCGGCGGCGCGGGCTCACGGGCCATGCACCTGGCCAAGGGCCTGGGCAACGACCTGCTCGAAGGCGGCAAGGGCGCGGCGACCCAGGTGGGCGTCGGCCTGCTGACCGAGTTCGTCGCCAGCAAGCTGCCGGTGCCCGGCGTGGCCAACATCATCGGCGGCGGCATGGGCGCGATGTGGCTCGCGGGCGGCGGCGCCAGCGCGGCCCTCGGTGACATCGGCAACGGGCTCGACGCGCTGACCGACTCGAGCCTCGGCCCGATGCAGCGCATCGCCGACGTCGTGCAGATGGTCAAGTCGCTGATGGATCTCGTCGGCAACGTCTGCAACGTGCTCTCGGGGTTGGCCTATGCGTTCGCCGGCATCGCGGCGCTCGGCGGCCTGCTGTCGTTCCTCTTCCCGCCGCTCGCGTTCCTGGTGCCCTATATCCCGACGGCGGTGAACTTCGGGCGGATGTGCGGCGGGGTGGGGCAGGTCTGTATCGCGGTCAGCAACATCATCTCACCGATACCGCCGGCCTTCCGCGCGCTGCACATCATCACGTCCAACGACGATCCCATCAAGCTGGTGGCCCAGGAGCAGCAGTATCACGCCGAGCTGCAGGGGGCGATCGCCAACTATGGCGCGGCGGCGGTGATGGGCGGCCGCGATGCCTATATCAAGGGCAAGGGCCAGGGCATGTCGGGCAAGGCGCTCGCGGGGCAGACGGCGAAGGGCGCGCTCAATCCGGTCGGCAACCTCGCCGGCGGCCTGAAGTCCGGCGTGCAGGGGACCAAAGAGGGCTTCACCGACCTCAAGGCGGGCAACGCCAAGACGAGCGAGGCGCTCGGCTTCTCCGGCTCGAAGGCCGACCAGCGGGCCAACGGCGTCGCGCTGGGCAAGCAGTACCTGACCGGCAACCAGACCGCGCTCAACGCCCGGGCCGACAACGAGAAGCAGCAAAAGGCGAAGGACACCGCGCGGGCCGACGAGAAGCTCGCCGAGAACGCGCGCCAGACCGAGGCGGCCCAGAAGAAGCTCGCCGCGGCCGAAGAGATGTACCCCGACTACAACCCCAGCGTGCCGGGCAAGAACAAGAACCGGCCGTCGACGTGGCCCAAGAGCGGCAACAAGAAGCTCAAGTACTACACCAAGGCCCGCAACGAGGCGATCGGCCCGCACAAGCAGGAGTTGGTGCGGCTCGAGCAGCAGCGGGTGCAGCTCGAGGGCATCAAGAGCGGGCACGACGCGAAGGCGCAGCACACCGCGGGGCTGCAAGACCGGGCGGCCGGCACGGTCGGCGGCGGCGTTCAGGGCGAGGCCGGCGCGGGGGCGGACATGGTGCGCACGATGTCGCCGCCGGGTGATGGGCAGCAGGCGCAGCCGCCGGCGCCGGTCGAGCCGCAGCGCGACGAGAAGGGCCACGTCGTATTGCCCGAGCCGCCCGGCCATACCCGTGAGCTCGACGCGTTCGATCGGGAGATCGCCAGCCTGCAGCAGCAGCTCGGGGCGCAGCAGGGCAATACGGCGCAGGCCAGCGAGCATCAGTCGAAGGCCGAGAGCGACGCCGCGCAGCTCGATCAGGTCGGCACGGCGGTCGACGGCAAGAAGACCGAGATCGAAGGCGGCGCGGAGAAGCATCAGTCGGTCAAGGCGGAGAACGACGACGCGCGGGCCAAGAAGGAGGAGCAGGGCAGCGCCAGCGAGCAGAACATGTCCAAGGCGGCCCAGGCGCTCGATCCGATCGCCGGCCCGCTGCGCACGGTGAACTCGCTGGTGCAGAAGGTGCCCCAGAACCGCTTCTTCGACGTCAGCGGCACCCAGAAGAACCTGGGCGAGATGTGCAAGGCGGTCGACGAGATCACCGGCGCCGGGCCCGAGAATCAGAGCCAGCTGGGCAACGCCGGGCAGCTCATCGACCAGCGCGCGCAGCAGATCGACGGCGCCAAGACCAAGCAGGGGGAGAACGTCACCTCGGTGGTCGAGCTGTCGGGCAAGGTGAAGCAGGACGCCGGCGCGACCCGCGACGTGGCCAGCGACGCCGCCAAGCAGGCCAAAGCCAGTCAGCAGGCGGAGAAGACGCTCGAGCAGCGCATCGCCGAAGAGAAGCGCAAGAAGGCCGAGAAGTGGGGCGCCCTGCAGTCGTGGGCCCAGACCCACGCGGCGCTGCGCCTGTCGGTCTCGGGCAAGTAGGGGCCAACGGTGGAGCAGACCATCGTCTTCTCGGGGTGGGATACGACCCTGGGGCTGTGGGGGGCGATGCTCGGCGGGCTCGTCGCCGCGGTCTGTGGCGTCGGCTGCTTCGTCGGGGTCGCCCTCGGCGGCGAGAACGTGCAGGACGTGCGCCGCGGGTTGATCATCGGCGGGCTGGTCTTCGTGGCCGGCGTCGCCGCCTGCGCGTGGTACGTGCACGGGCGCCTGACCGCGTTCGAGTCGGTGGAGGTCGACGCCGAGGGGACCTGGATCGCGCGCAACGGCCTGGGCGTCGAACTGGGGCGGTTCCCGGCCGACGCGCCGCGCTCGGGGCGGATCATGCGCGAGCAGTCGGGCGGCGTGCGCACGCAGTGGCAGCGCACGTGGCCGGTGATCGAGGCCGGCGGGCAGGTGCTCTCGGGCGTGCACGGTGAAGAGCGCGCGCGGTCGGAGGCCAACGACGCTTTCTGGCGTATGGTGCAGGCGGACGCGCCGTGAGCCGTCGCGCCCTGATGAGTCGGTGCGCCGTCGCTGCGCCCCGGCCGACGCTTGCCCGGGGCGCCCCGCGCCGGCCGGGCCGGATCGAGGTGGCATGACCCCGACAGACATCGCAGGGCTGCTCGCCGACGCCGAGCGCCGTTTCCTCGCCGGCGACGCCGCGGGGGCGGCGCCGTTGTTCGAGCAGGCCGCCGGGATCTTCGCCGAGCGCGGCGCCGCCCGCGACGAGGCCAACGCGCTGCTGACCGCCGCCCGGGTCCGGCTGATGCTGGGGCAGGCGGCCGCCGCGGCGACGCTGCTCGATCGGGCCGACGCCCCCGCCGCGCGCGCGGGCATCACCGCGGAGGTCCTGCACGTGCGCGGCGAGCTCGCCGATGAGCGCGGTGATCCGGCCGCGCGGCGGCGGGCCTGGCGGGCGCACGCCGACGCGGTCGAGGGCGGCGCGGCGGTCACCGCTCTGCGGCGGCTGGCGGCGGCGGAGCAGGCGGCGGGCGACGGCCGGGCGGCGGTCGTATCGCTCGCCGAAGCCGAGCGGACGGCGCGGGCGGCGGGCCTCGACGAGATCGCCGTCGAGTGCGCCTTCGAACAGGCCGCCCTCGCCCTGGCGAGCCGCGCCATCGACACCGCCGAGGGCGTGCTCGGCCGGCTGGCGCCCGGGTTGCCGACCGATGCCCACCCGCACCGCGTCCGCTGGTTTCAGCAGCGGGCGATGGTGGCCCACGCGCGCGGCGAGGCCGACGCCGCGATCGAGTACGCCCTCTCCGCGCGGTCGCTGGCGGTGGGCTGCACCGACGTGCAGGGCTATCTGGCCTCGTGCATGCTGCTGTTCGGCGTCTACGACGACGTGGGGCGGCGGGTCGATGCCTACGATACGCTCGTCCGGGCGCGGGAGAGCCTCAAAGACATCCTCGGCCCGGGCGCCCACGACCTGGTGCAGCCGGCCCTCGACGCGTTCACCCGGCGCATCGGCGATGTGGAGACCGACCGGGTGCACCGGGCCTGGGTCGAGCGCCGCAAAGCGGGGCGCTGAGCGTCGGGCGGGCCGCCGGGCCGGATCAGGCGGGGGCGTTGGCCAGGGCGGGGTCGCGGGCGAGCAGCTCGGCGGTCAGCTCGGCCTGCCCGGTCGGGTCGTCGAGGTCGTAATGGGTCGCCAGCCGCACCAGATCGGCGAAGGCGATGCGCTCGCCGGCCGGGTCGAGCAGCTCGAGGAACTGCCCGCGCACGACCCGCACCTGATGGGTCGGCAGCAGCCCCTGCACCAGCGCCGGCACCTTGCGCGCCTCGCCCATCGCCCGCAGCTCGCGCAGGAAGAGCGCGACGATGCCCCGCTCGAAGGTCAGCCCCTGGTGCAGGATCTGGAAGAAGATCGGGCCGACGTTGAGCCGCAGGTCGAGGTGTCCGCCGTGCACGCGCACGAAGAGCGCGCCCTCGCCGGAGTCGCGCTGGACCCGCAGGCCGTAGAGCGCGGCGTGCTCGCCGAGGCGGTCGATGAACGCGTCGGAGTCGGCGACGACGAAGGGCTCGATCAGGCCCTCGCGGATCTCGGCCGCGTAGCCGCCGAGCCAGGCGTGGTAGCTCTCGGCGAACGGCACCGGGATGTCTTCGTGCTCACGCTCGTAGAGGAAGGTGATCGCGTCCCAGCCGCGGTAGCCCTCGGCGCCGGCGCGCAGGTTTTCGATGAACGGGCCGAAGGGGGCCAGCATCGCCTCGGCTTCGGCCGGCTCGTCGGTGAACGGGCGCAGGCCGATGACGTAGCCCGGCTCGATGGCGCGCACGACCATCGACTCGTCGTAGACGTGGCGGGTCAGGAAGGCGCGCCACAGCGCCCGCAGCCCGAGCGGCGCGCCGAAGGCGTCCTGAAAAGCCAGCGGGTCGCTGGGTCGGGGCAGCGAGACGGCGGCGCCGTCGAGGGCGACGCGGTGCAGCTCGACGGCGACGACCCGGTGGCGGCCGAAGACGAGCTCGATGTGCAGGTCGTGCTCGATCTCGGGCATGTAGCGGGCGTAGACCGCCGAGATGGGCTCCGGGTCGGGGGCGTGGCAGGCGGGGCATGTCCGCGGGCGCCAGCCGTAGCGCGCGCGGCCGGCGCGGGTGCGCAGCTCGCTGATGAGGCCGTCGAGCTGAGTGTCGGGGTCGATGTCGTCGAGGGTGGCCAGCTTCGCGGTGCGCGCGCCGCAGTCGCTGCACGCGGTGACGAAGATGGTCAGGTCGCCGGCTTCGGGGCCGTAGTTGCGCAATACGGGCAGGCGGCAACGCCAGCGGAAGCGCTCGAGCGCGTCGCGGCGCAGGTCGCGGGTGGCGATCGGTTCTCGTGGGAACTGCAGCAGCACACCCTCGCATCGGCCGCCGGGCGATCGACTTGAGGCGAATCCGCCTCAAATTGCGGTATTCGTTGAATATTCGTCGAATGACCCGCTTTTGGCCCGGCGTTATCCGGCCGCGAGCCCGTTCAGACGCATGCGGGGCGTGCTCAGGCCTCGGCGACGCCGGTCGGCGCGCCGGCGGGCTTGGGGGCCTGCCAGCGGCGGATGAGCCCTTCCTGCACCGTCGAGGCGACGAGCCGGCCTTCGCGGTCGAACCACTGGCCGCGCACCAGCCCGCGGGCGCCGCTGGCCGACGGGCTCTCCATCACGTGCAGCAGCCACGCGTCGACCCGCAGCGGGCGGTGGAAGTACATCGCGTGGTCGAGGCTGGCGACCTGCATGCGCCGCTCGACCCACGAGACGCCGTGCGGGCGCAGCGCGGTGGTCAACAGCCCGAAGTCGCTGGCGTAGGCCAGCAGGTAGCGGTGCAGCGCCGGGTCGTCGGGCAGCGGGCGGGCGGCGCGGTACCAGGTCATGCGCAGCGGCGGGTGCGGCTGGGGGTCGAAAGGGTTGATCGGGTCGACGGGGCGGGCCTCGATGGGCCGGTCGCCGTACATGCGCTCGCGCATCTTCTCGGGGATGCGGTCGTGGAAGGGCCGGGCGAGCTCCTGCTCGGACTTCAGCGTCTCGGGGTCGGGCACGGCGGGCATCTCGGCCTGGTGTTCGAGGCCCGGCTCTTCGCCCTGGAACGACGCCGACATGTTGAAGATCGGCCGCCCCTTCTGGATGGCCACCACCCGGCGGGTGGTGAAACTGCGCCCGTCGCGGATGCGGTCGACGTCGTAGACCACCGGGCGGTCGACCATGCCCGGGCGCAGGAAGTACGCGTGCAGCGAGTGCACCAGCCGATCGGAGGGCACGGTCTGCGCCGCGGCCGACAGCGCCTGCCCCAGCACCTGCCCGCCGAAGACGGTGCCCCAGCCGAGGTCCTGGCTCGGCCCGCGGAACAGGTTCTCTTCGATGCGCTCGAGCGCGAGCAGGTCGACGAGTTCGGCGAGGACGTCTTTCTTCTCTTCCACGGTGTCTCCCAGGCGTTCGGCCGCGCGCGCCGGGAGAGATGCCGGCTCGACCGGTTTCGTCGCCGCCGCCGTCGCCGTCGCCGGCATCCGGCCCCTCACATGAGCCGGCGCCAGGTCTGCAGATCACCGACCCGCAGGTAGGGGTTGTGGGCCCGCACGTGGCCCAGCGGCGCGTGCTCGCCGCCATAAGCGTGCCCCGGAAACAGGATCAGGTCGTCGGGCAGGCTCGCGAGGCGCTGGGTGAGCGTGTAGTACATCTCGTCCTTGTCGCCGCCGGGCAGGTCGACCCGGCCGCAGCCCTGCAGGAAGAGCGTATCGCCGGCGATGAGCGCGCCGGGCACCCGGAAGCACAGCGAGCCGGGCGTATGGCCGGGGGTATGCAGCAGCTCGACCTCGACGCCGCCCACCTTCACCCGGTCGCCCGACTCGTGCAGCGTGAGGTCGCTCTTCGAGAGGCCGGTGACCTGGCGCACGCCGTCGGCCTCGAGCGTGTGCACGTGCACCGGCACCGGGTTGACCTCCATCAGCGTCGGCAGGCCCTCGACGGTGAAGCCGAACATCGAGCCGCCGCAGTGATCGGGGTGGTAGTGGGTCACCAGCGCGCCGGTGATCGTCAGCCCGTCGCTCTCGGCGGCGCGTACGATGTCGGCCACCGCCCAGGCCGGGTCGACGACGAGGCACTCGCCGGTGTCGCGGTCGCCGATGAGGTAGACGAAGTTCTCCATCTGCCCGGCGGCGGGGTCGCCGACGGCGAAGTCGCGGCCGGCGAGCATCTGCTTGACGTACAGGCGTGCCATGGTGGTCTCCGGTGAGGGGTGGCGCTGCGGGTCTGCGCTGCGCGAGGGCTCTGCGCTGAGAGCCCTGCGCTACGAGAGATTCACGGGGCGGCCGGCGCGATGCGCCGCAGGCGGATCGGCGTATCGCGCACCGCGGCGGCCTTGCGCAGGGCGTCGACCCGGGGGTCGTGGGGCTGGGCCGGGTACATGCCCTGGCGCCAGGCGGCGCGGCGCAGCAGGTTCAGCCCGTCGGGCGTCTGCTCGACGGTCAGCGCGGTCTCGAACGCGTCGCTGCTCGCGGTGAAGGGCGTCGGCGCGCCGGCGACCGAGAAGCCGTCGGGCAGCTTCAAGACCAGGGCTTCTTCGAAGATGCGGGTGGTGGTCAGCTTGAGCCGGCGGGTGCGCTTCTTCTTCGGCGCTTCGAAGATGCCGTCGTCGGCGAGCAGCTTGAGCGGCAGCACGACCTCGTCGCCGTCGATCACCGCGAGCCCGGGTACGCTGACGGTCACCACCCGGGTGCAGCGCCCGGCGGCGGCGTCGCAGGTGGGCGTCGGCGCGTCGACCAGCTCGGCGCGGGCGTCGATGGCGGCGGCGACGCTCTCGGCGGCCTTGCGCCGCGCCTCGTCGTCCTGCTTGCGCAGCGTGCGGGCGAACCACAGCGCCCGGTTGCCCTCGTGCAGCTCTTCGTAGCGGATCTCGGCGTCGCCGGTCGGGCTGAGGGTGACGGTGTAGGTGTCCCGGGCGCGATCGGCGAGCGGGGCCTCACCGCCGGCCCGGGTGACCTTGGCGCTGACCTTGTCGTCGTCGGCGTCGTAATCGGTCAGGAGCATGCGGGCGCCGCGGCTGTAGTCCGACAGCTGGCCCGGCGTGCAGTACTCGCAGGCGGCGTCGAGCCAGAGCGGCTTGTCGAGCCCCTGTTGTTTGGGCACGTAGAGCAGCATGTGGTTGAGGTCGGCGGCATAAGGGTAGTCGACGTCGAGCGTCTGCGTCGCCGGCCGCACCCCGAAGGCGTAGCGCACCTCGACCCCGGCGTCGCGCAGCAGCTTGCCGACGAAGACCGCCTTCTCGTACTGGTTGGCGGTGCCCGCCGCGAGCATCTCGTGCAGCGGGCGCACCCGGCCGAAGCGGCTGACGAGCCCGTCGAAGGCCACCCGCTGTCGGGCGATGTCCAGGGCGCCTGCGATGCGACACATCACGTCGCCCGCGGCGCACTCGGGCTGCTCGACCGGCTCGTACTTCTCGTAGAGCCGCTCGGGCTTGCCGTGCAGCGTGCGCACCCGCCAGCGCAGAACCGCGTCCCACGAGCGGGTGACGTCCAGGCGCCAGGTCTTGGTGGCGAAGGCTTGGACCTTGAAGAGGAATCGCGGCCAGCCATCGTCCGGCGGGGCCCACTTCTCCTTGCGCGCCGGGCCGATGTCCTCCGCCTCCCAGACGATGTGGCGGACGAGGCCGTCCTTCTCCTTGCGGATCTTGCTCGCCGTGCGGGTCACCTGCACCGAATAGCGCACGAACTTGTTGACGGTGACCTTCATCCGGGCCTTGCGGATGGGCAGGCCCCAGGTGCCGGTGAGGCCGCGATAGTTGGTCAGCCAGCTGCGCCGGGCGTACTCCGCCTCGACGGCGTAGGTGTACTCGATGACGCCGCCCACTTCGGCGCCGGGGATCGACGCCACGAAGACCTCGGCCACCGTATCGTCTTCGGCTTCGACCGGCGCGCTCTTGAGCGCGCTCTCGTCGATGGTGCGCACGGTGCCGTCGGCGGCGATGCTGCGGGCCTTGAAGTCGCTGATCTCGTGGCTCTTCGACAGCTCGATGCGCAGGTCGGCGAGGTCGAGCACGTCGGCGCTGCGCAGGCGGATGACGCGGTGGATGCGCCACTCGGAGTAGCTGGTGTCGTGGCTGGAGATGACGATGAGGTGGGTGTCGTCCTTCTCGATGACCGCTTTGGCCTCGGGCCACTTGCCGTCGTCGGCGGGGATCGCGGTCAGCGGCGCGAGCTTGATCTCGACGCTGGGGCGGCAGCCGCTGAACAGCACGAGGGCGGCCAGCGCAGCCAGCGCGGCCAGCGCGCGGCGGGCGGGGCGGATCATGGGGTTCCTTTGGCGGTGGTCTTCGACGGCGCTGCGGGCTTCGCCGGGCGCAGCGTGACCGGACGCAGGTCGGCCCGCTTCACGTCGCGGGCGAACGCCCGATAGGCGTCGGCCTGCGTCGGCGGCAGCCACGGCTGACGCCAGACGAGTCGCCGCTCGACGCTGAAGCCGTCGTCGGTGGCGGTCCAGGTGAGGCGGTAGTCGGCGAAAGGCGTCGAGATCTCGACCGGCGGGGGCAGCGCGCCGGCTTCGCGGCCGGCGGGCAGCTTCACGTTCAGCCGATGCAGCCGGAGCCGGGGCGCGCCGAGCACGATCGGCCGGGTCCGCTCGCCGATGTCGATGCGCCGGATGCCCGGGTTGACGAGCGCGCCGGGCGCGATGGTCCACAGCTGACCCGCCGAGCCGATGCTCCGCTTGGTCCAGACGCGGCCGCCGAGCACGAGCGGTACGTCGGCGGTGGTGGGCTCGACGGCCGCCTCGTGCTTCGGCGCGTCGACGGCCATGTCGTCGAGTTCGA
Source organism: bacterium (assembly GCA_030427205.1). Classification (GTDB taxonomy): domain Bacteria; phylum Myxococcota_A; class Bradymonadia; order UBA7976; family UBA1532; genus JACKDM01. The sequence goes on from JAUHXC010000042.1 coordinate 26,608, forward strand.
ACCAGTCGGCGAGCTTGCGGTGGCGCTCTTTGCCCTTCTCGGTGCGCAGGTGATGGCGGATGCCCGCCGCCTTGTCGCCGCTGGCCCGGACCTCGACATCGCCCTTCAGGCCGCCGGCCTGGGAGAGGTTCAGCGTCAGCGTCACCTCGAGCCGATTGGCCTCGGGGGCGGGCACCGGCAGGGTCTCGACCGGGTCGCCGTCGGCGGTCAGCGGCAGCACCGGGGCGCCGACCAGCGAGCGCGGCACGTCGCCGAACGCCACGTTGCGCTGGGTCGGATCGGCCACGACCGGGCCGTCGGGCAGATCGACGAGCACCACCTGATGGTTCGAGTTGCCGGCGATGGTGGGCAGGCCGTAGGGCAGGGGCCAGCCCCGGTGGCTGAACACCGTGACCTGACGGTTGGGGATGCCGGCGACGGTGAGCATGCTGCCCAGCAGCGCCGCCTGCGCCTTGCAGTCGCCATAACCCACGTCGAGCACCTCGGCGCTGGGATAGGGGATCCAGCCGCCCATGCCCAGCTGCACCGAGACATAGCGGATCCGATCGCGCACGAAGGCGTGCAGGGTGGCGGCCCGGGCGCGCGGGTCGTCACCGACGCCCTCGAGCAGCGCGTCGACCTGGGCCCGCAGCGCGTCGTCGGGCTGCCGCCGCGGGGCCTGCAGGCGATGCATCAACGCAGACACCGCTTCGGGCCGGTCCGGCCCGTGCAGCGTGCGGCCGTCGATCTGCCAGCGCGCGAGCTGGACCGAGACCCGCGGCGCCATGTGATAGACCGACGGCGCGTGCCGCTCCCGGGGCAGCGGGTCGATGCGCTCCCGGCTCCAGACGAGCACCCGGCCCCCGTCGGCGGCGGTGCTCTCCCGCGGCGCCCACTCGATGGGCGCGCCGTCCTCCCGCGCGAGGTGGCGGCTCTGCCATCCCGGCGGCAGATGCACCGTCAGCCGCCGGCGCTCGGCCGGGTCGAAGCCACCGAACGCCTGGCTCTGGGTCCGCAGGCGCACGTCGTGATAGCGCACCGTCGAGCGGGTCTCGACCACCGAGCCCGGCACCAGCGAGAGGCGATGGCGCAGGTAGCGGCTGTCGCTGAAGATGGTCCCGCCGCCGATCGAGGGGACGTCGACCGCGTCCTCGCGCCCGAAGGCCGTCGACTCGCCCTCGGGCGGGAAGACCCGGCCCTCGAAGGCCAGCAGATCGCGCAGACCGGGCTGATGGCCGATCCCGACGGTGACGTTCTCGATGCTCTGCGGCGTGCGGTACCAGACGCGCCGCAGGGTGCTGACCTCGGCGACCGGCTCCCCCTCGAAAGGCACGAAGCGCACGGTGACGTCTTCGAGCAGGACGACCCGGTCGGCGTCGGCCCAGCGGTCGGGCAGCGTCGATCGGTCGAAGGTCGGCGGCGCGCCGCAGCCCCCGATCAGGACGCCGCCGAGCACGAGCCCGAGCAGCCGGTGAAGCGTATGTGTTCGAACTGCCATGGCGGCAGTCTAACCGATCGCTGCCCGCCGCGGGATTACGTGACAGTGTCGGTGACCAACGGCGCGGGACGCGACCTCGCGCCGATCACTTCGCGCTGAGGATCAAGTGATAGGGGGTGGTCGTGGCGCTGACCTTGCGGCCGTGAAAGACCCGCGGCAGCGTCACCGCCTGCTGGCGCCGGAAGAGGCGGCTGTTGGCGCCGTCGCACAGGTAGCGTTGGTAGGTCGGCGAGTCGTGGCGCTTGAGCTTCGCGCCGACGCAGCGGGCGTTGATGCGCAGCACCTTCTTCTTCCAGTCGACCCATACGCTGGCTTCCATGGTGACGGTGCCGCCGCTCTCGAGGGCCTGCTTGGCTTTGACCGCGTCCTTCTTGCCCGCCATCGGCACGCCCGACAGGTTCACCCCCACGTTCGAGGCGGTGAAGTCCCACGTCCAGCGGGCGCGGTTGCCCGAGAGGAACTGGAAGTTGCGGGTGCGCTGGAACCGGAAGTCGCCCTTGAGCCGCTTCTTGTTGAGCGTGCGGCCCTGGAAGCGATGGGGCAGCTGGGCCTCCATCGCGGCGACGATGGCCCCTTTGCCGATGTAGAGCCGCCGGCCGCCGGGTTTGCTGCTCGCTTCGGCGATCTGGGTCTCGGCGGCGTCGGCGGCCGCCTCGGCGGCGCGCAGGGTATTGCGCTGGTCGACCACGTCGGTGCGCAGGCGCTTGAGGTCGGCCTCGGTGGTGGCGCAGGCCATGGTGGTCAGCCAGCCGGCGAGGGCCAGCAGGCGCAGGCTGTAGCGCCACATCAGCGCACCACCTTGAACTTGAAGCGATCGCAGCGCAGGCCCGAGATGCGGGCGGTGCCCGAGGCGCTGAGCTTCGCCCGCCGCTTCTTGCCCCAGGGGAAGGGGCCGAAGGTCTGTCCCTCGGCGTCGGCGCCGCACATCACCAGGTCGCGGAAGGCGCGCTTGTTCTTCTTCTCGGCGGCGCCCAGGTCGCGGAAGGCCTTCTCCGAGCGGCGCGTCGCCGAGCCGATGCGGCGGTTGATGTCCTGCCGCTCGGCTTGCAGCTTCTCGTATTCCTTCTGTTGTTCGGGGCGCAGCTCGGTGCCGCCGCACGCCGTGAGCACGGCGAAGCAGGCGAGCCCGAGCAGGGCGCGGGGCAGGTGGCGGATCATGGGTCGGCTCCCCCTCGATTTCGGATGACCGGCCCCCCAACGACGGGCGGCGGCGGACATTCAACCACGGCCCGAGTCGATATGGGGCGATTCGTGGGCTGGGGGATTGGTGCGGGTGCCCGCCCGGTCGACGCCCGACCCGCCGCCAAACGCAGCGCCGGTTGACCGGCGCCCCGTTCGACATGGATCCCGCACCCGGCGGGATCCATGTCGAACGGCTCGGCTGCGTCGGATCGCCGCCGGGCGAGCCCCGGCGAAGGGGTCAGCCGGCGGCCTCGAGGGTCGCGGCGTCGGCCTCGGCCACCGCGAGCGGCAGCGGGCCTTCGAGCAGGGCGTCGAGCAGGACGTCGGGCAGCACCTGCTTGACCTTGGTCATCGCCCGCAGGATGGCATCCGCCTCGCGATGAGAGGCGCCGGCGAGGCTCTGGCGGGCGGCGTCGAAGAGCGCGTGCAGCTCGTCGGCGGTGAACTGCACCCCGTCGAGCTCGACCTGCGGATCGAGGTGATAGCCGATGCCCGCCTCGCCGACGATGGGCACGCCTACGCGGTGCAGCTGCGCGATGTCGCGGTAGACCGTGCGCGGCGAGATGTTGAAGTGGTGGGCGAGCTGCTCGGCGCTGATGCGGTCGTTGCTGCGCAGGATGCGCACGATCTCGGTCAGTCGGCTGTTGCGGTGCATCTCTTCCTCCTCGTCGTCGGGCTGCGCCGTGGCGCTCGACTGTTGTACGCCCCCCCTGCTGACACCCCTGTGTCAGCAGAGATCGCATGGCCTGATTTTCTGGTCGGCGACGGCCCCCGCCCGGCGTCCTCTCCGGGCGGGGGCGCCTCCTCCCCCCCAGGCGTCGGCCGGCGCCGTCAACCGGCCAGCGCCGTCTCCTCGTCGTCGACCGGGTCGGTCACCGCGAGCGGCAGCGGACCTTCGAGCAGGGCGTCGAGCAGCACATCGGGCAGCACCTGCTTGACCTTGGTCATCGCCCGCAGGATGGCGTCGGACTCGCGCGGGCCGGCGACGGCGAGGTTCTTGCGGGCCGAGTCGAAGAGCGCGTGCAGCTCGTCGGCGGTGAACTGCACCCCGTCGAGCGGCGAGCGCGGGTCGATGTGGTAGCCGATGCCCGCCTCGCCGACGACCGGCACGCCGGTGCGGTGCAGCAGCGCGACGTCGCGGTAGATGGTGCGCGGGGAGACCCCGAAGTGGTGGGCGAGCTGCTCGGCGCTGGTGCGGCTGCTGCTGCGCAGGATGCGCACGATCTCGGTCAGGCGGTGGTTGCGGTGCATCGGGATCTCCTGGTCGGCGTTTGACGCCCGACCGTTGTACGCCCCCCCTGCTGCCACCCTTGTGTCAGCAGAGATCACGGGCGCCGATTTTCTGGCGGTCGTGGTCGGGGCTGCGCGCTCCGCGGCGGTTTGTCGGCGCGGTCGAGCACGCCTATAGTCGGGCCTCCGCTCGAACCCGGGGAGCGCGCCGCCGTGTCCGCGTCGCTGATCGTCGTGGCCGTCTTCGCCCTGGTGGCGCTCGTCGCCCTGCGGCTGGTGGTCGACTGGCAGACCCGCCTGACCGAGGCCCTGCGCCACGACCTCGAAGACCCCGACGTGCGCGACGCGGTCGTCGCCGAGCTCGAGGGCGGCGCGGCGCCGGCCTATCGGGCCCGCATGCAGCGGGCGCTCGACCGGATCTCCGACGTGCTGGGTACGCGCCTGCTCTTCAGCCTGCACGGCTTCGGGCTGTGCCTCGCGCTCGCCGTGGCCTACGCCGGCCTGCTCTTCGGCTCGGGCTGGCTCTTCGGCAGCCCCAGCGCGCTGCTCGAGCTGAGCATCCTGCCCGACGTGCCCGGCTGGCGCCGGCTGCTGGTGGGGCTGGCGGCGGTCGGCGGGTGGTCGGGCGTCGCCTGGGTGGTGCACCGCGCGGCCGGCGAACGGGGCGCGCGGCGCGTGACGTGGGTGGTCGTGGCCGTCGGGGTGGCGGTGGCGGGCTATGTCGCCTGCCATGTGCTGGCTCTGGGCTGGCGCTGGCCGCAGGCCGGCATCAGCGGACCAGCCACGGCGGTCGGCGCGCTCTACGGCGGGGTCGCCGGCGGGGTCGGGCTGCTGGCGCTGGGCCTGTCGGGCCATGCGCGCCCCGCCGGGCGCTTGGCGATCGTCATCTGGCTCGCCGCCGCGGCGCTCTCGACGACACTCGATCCGCACGCGGGCGAGGAGCCGATCGCCCTGGTGCTGCTGGCGCTGCCCGCGTGCAACGCGATCTTCGACTGGCTGTCGTGGGCCGCATCCCGGGCGCTGCTGCGGGCCCTGGCCGATCCAGAGACGCCGCTGACCCGCCGCCGCCTCGTCGGGCATTGCCTGCTCGATCTGCTCGCCGCGGTGCTGCTGCTGCTCGGCCTCGCGGCGAGCATGCCGCTGATCATCGAGGCGTTCGCCCTGGGCACGCCGGGGGACGCGCTCTTCGACCTCGAGCCGTGGCCCGTATTGGGGCAGGGGCGCTGGCTGGTGGTCATCCTGATCAGCACGCTCGTGCCCACGTTGATCCATACGGCTCACCTGTTCGCCTCGGCGCTGGAGCTGCGCCGCAGTCACGAGGCGCGGGTGGCGATGGCCCGCCGGCTCGACGGCTCGCCCGACCGGGCGGCGCTGCGCACCGTGGCCCGCTTCGTGGCGCGCCGGCAGATCCACACCGCCACGACGGTCGCCGCGCTCGCCGGCCTGCTCGTCTTCTCGGCCTCGGGCCTCGTCTCGGCCGGCGGGCTGCTCTTCGCGATGGCCCGCGACATCGGCGAGAGCGCGCGCACCGCCGACGGGTGGCTGGCCATCACCCGCAGCCGTATCCGCCGTATTCGGGACGGCCTGGGTCAAGACCACCTGTCGGATGCGCGCGCGTTCGACGCCCTAGCGACGGCCTACGATCGCTCACGGCTGCACCCCGACGCGAGCTGGGCGCTGCATTGGCGCGCGGCCGAGCTCTTCTACTACGAATCCTACCTGTTGCGGCGTCAGCACGAGGGTCTGTCTGGCAGCGGCAGCGACGACGCGCGGCGCACGCTCGACGCGCAGCGGAGCCGTGCCGTCGATCGGGCCCGCCGGGCGTTGTCCCAGACGGCCCATCATCGACCGCTGAGCCCGCGGGACTGTATGCAGGTCGTAGAGACCGCCTCGCGATCGGATCCGGACAGCGCCGCCGGCCTGTTGCGCACCTGTCGCGCGGCCTTCCCCGACGATGTCTCACTGCAGCTCAATGCGGTGGGCTGGCTCTTCGAAGCCGGTCGTGGCGACGACGCGTGGGCCCTTCTCGACGAGATACGTCAGCGTTTTCCCGACTACTCCGGGTTGAGGCTCGACCGCGCGCAGATGCTGTTGGAGAAAGGCGACTACGCGGAGGCGGAGGCCGAGGCGTCGAAGGTCCTCGAGCGCTCTCCTCGCTTCGGGCCGGCGCTGGTGGTGCGGGGTGTCGCCCGGCTGAGGCTTGGTCGCCTCGATGAGGCCATCGACGACCTCGCCCGCATGACGCGCGGCGGGTCCGACGATGCGACGACCCAGCTGGGGCTGACCGAGGCTTACGCCGCGCGGCAGCTGGACGGCGTCGAGCTCGATCGAGAGACGCGGCGCCTGCTCGCCTCGGTCCATCTGGGGCGCGAGCGCTGGACCGCCGCGCGGGACGCGGCCGAGCCCGCCGTATCGGGCGCGCACATCGACCCGCACATGCAGTGTCTCTACGACTGCGCCGCCGCCCGCGAGGCCCGCCGCCCGGATCCACCGTGCTGCGTGCGCCTCGACGGGCTGACCCTGGGGCCCTGGCCCGACGGCCCCTGACGGCCGATGGCCGCGAGATCAGCCGGCGGCGTCGAGGGCCGGCGCGTGGTCGGCCGGCGTCGCGACCGCCAGCGGCAACGGGCCGTCGAGCAGCGCGTCGAGCAGGACCTCGGGCAGCACCTGCTTGACCTTGGTCATGGCCCGCAAGATGGCGTCCGCCTCGCGCGACGAGGCCGCGGCGAGGTTCTTGCGGGCGGCGTCGAAGAGCGCGTGCAGCTCGTCGGCGGTGAACTGCACCCCGTCCAGCTCGGCGCGCGGGTCGATGTGGTAGCCGATGCCGGCCTCGCCGACGACCGGTACCTTCATCCGGTGCAGCAGGGCGATGTCACGATAGATGGTGCGCGGCGAGACGGCGAAGTGGTGGGCGAGCTGCTCGGCGCTGGTCCGGCTGCTGGCCCGCAGGATGCGCACGATCTCGGTCAGGCGGTGATTGCGGTGCATGGGGTGCCTCCTTCGGCGGTGTAGGTGGGCGCTGAAATGCGCTGTTCGATACACCCCGATAATACGCCACCCGTGCTGACACCGCTGTGTCAGGAGAGATCAATCCCCGTCGATTTTTCAGTCGATACGAGGGTTTGCGGTCGAACGGCCCGAAGAATCATCCGGGCGGAAAAAGAGGCGCCGGCCGGCGGTGCATGACATCGACGAACCCGCTGAACCCGACCGACTCAACGAAGGAATCACATCATGCGCCGCATCGTCTTCGCCGTCCTCACCGCCGCCAGCCTCTTCGCCCTCCCCGCGCTCGCCGCCTACCCGCTCTGCAGCAGCACCTCGTCCGGCCTGTGCCAGGTCAGCGACACCGACGGGACCGTCGTCTACGGCTGCGGCAACGGCGACTTCGTCGGCAGCGGCTGCTCGACCTGCGACGACGCCTGCTTCTCGTGCTCCACCTTCGGCCTCGGCTGCGTCAGCCTCAAGCCCGACAGCGACCCCAAGCAGAAGGAGGTCTACCGCTCGCGCCACGAGATCATGGCCTGCATGCCGGTCGCCGAGGCCTCCCGCGGCTGAGACCGCTCTCCCCCGCACGCCGATGCCCGCCGCCGGCGCCTCTCGTGGCGTCGCGCCCGCCGCGCCCTCAGGGGGCGTCGGGCACGACGGTCACCTGAACGGTGGCGCTGCCGCTGTTGTCGCTGAAGCCATCGACGAAGAAGTAGTGGGTGCCGGCCGCCCGGGGCACTTCGAGCCGCGAGAGCAGCCCCTCCCCGCCGTCGTCGTCGCAGGCGAGCTCGACGCTGTCGGCCTCGCAGCCGTCCTTCGAGAACAGCGAGGTGTCGTAGTCGGCGGCGATGATCTCGACGGTGATCGTCGACGGCTGCTCGATGGTGACGACCACCGGCGCCTCGCCCCCGCGGGCGCGGCTGGCGCAGCTGGCCTCGAGCAGGTTCTCGCGGCCGGCGGTGCTCACGTCGAACTGCCCGCCCTCGGGGCCGACATAGGTGATGTTGTCGTACCCGCCGCAGCTCTCGCTCTCGCCGCCGGCGAAGCGGCAGTCGGGGTCGTCGGGGAAGTCGGTGAGCATGTCGCCGTCGTTGTCTTCGCCGTCGCTGCACTGCGCCGGCTCGGCGGGATCGGCCTCGTCGTCGTCGGCGAACTGCGCACAGCCCGGGTCTTCGGCGTCGATCAGGCCGTCGCCGTCGTTGTCGACCTCGTCCTCGCAGGCGGCGGGCGGCAGGATGTCCACCATGAACCAGATCGGCCCCGTCGCTTCCGCGAAGTTGTGGGTGATCTCGGCGAAGTACTCGCCGGCGGGCAAGGGCGCCGCGCCGATCGCCAGCCGCGAGTCGAAGGCCAGGCAGTTGAGCCGACTGCTCGCCGACTCGCCGATCAGGTTGAACTGCTCGTCGAAGACGCCCACCAGCAAGTCGCCGGGGCAGTCCAGGTCGGGGTAGTTGACCAGCCCGATCTGCACGTGGCCCAGGCCGTCGACGGTGAAGCGGAAGTAGTCCTGATCATCGCTGAACAGCTCCTCGCCGTCGTACAGCCGGAACAGCACCTGGGCCGAGAGCCCGTCGTTGGCCATGTCGTACGGCGCGTCGAGGCCGTCGGGTTCGGCGTCGCCGTTGAACGGGTCCCAGCGGCACGCGGTGCAGCCGTCGCCCGCGTCCTCGTTGCCGTCCTCGCACTGCTCCGCGCCGCTGACGAAGCCGTCGCCGCAGGTGTGCGGATTGCACAGCCCGTCGACCGGGTGGCAGAAGGTGCCGTCGATGCACGGCGCCGGGCCGCCGGGCTCGCACGGCCCGCCTTGAGGCACGACGGCGAACTGGCAGCGCTCGCAGCCGTCGCCGAGGTCGTCATTGCCGTCGTCGCAGGCCTCGTTGTCCGGGTCGATGATGCCGTCGCCGCAGCGGTGCTCGGTGCAGATCGCCGTGCCGTCGGCGCAGTACGAGCCCGCGGGGCACGCCTCGGGGCCGAACGGGTCGCAGGCGCCGCCGACGTCGACGGGGGTGAACTCGGCGATGAACAGGTTGAAGCCGATCGGGCCGCGGCTGAAGCTGCGGACAGTCGCGCTGTGCACGCCCGGGGTCACGATCATCGCGTCATCGCCGTTGTCGATCGACAGCAGCGAACACAGCCCCTCGCCGCCGTCGTCGTCGTTGGCCACGCCGCCGTTGGCGTTGGTGAAGTCCATCACGGTGTCGCCGACGCAGCCCTCGCCGGTCCACGCGCGCGTCTCGAGCCGCAGCGCGCCCGCGCCCGTCCGGATGTCGAACTGGTCGGTATCGCCCTCGACCTCGATGCGGAAGAGCACCTCGACCCGCCCCGGCCCGGCGAACTCGATCACGTACGGCTCGTCGCCCTCTTCGAGGCGGTCGAAGTCGCCCTCGATGCGGCAGCGGTCGGAGCAGCCGTCGGGTAGCGGATCGCCGTCGCATTCTTCGTCCGGCGCGAGCCGCCCGTCGCCGCAGACGTGCGGCTGGCAGATGCCGTCGCAGTATTCGCCCGCGGCGCAGTCGGCGTCGACGCCGCAGCCCGGGCGGCAGCCGCCGTCGATGCAGACCCCGTCGTCGGGGCACGGCCGCTGGTCGTTGCAGCCGATCTGGCACTGGCCGTCGACGCAGATCTGACCGTCGACGCAGACATCGTCCACCTGGCAGCCGGCGACACAGCGGGCGTTGCGGCAGATCTGGTCGAGCTGACAGGCGCCGTCGTCGCGGCAGCCGGGTTCACACGAGAGGTCTTCGCAGATCTCGCCATCGTCGCAGGCGCCGTCGTCGCGGCAGCCGGCGACGCAGCGGGTATTGCGGCAGATCTGACCCGCGCCGCAGGCGGCGTCGTCCCGGCAGCCGACGCGGCAGCTGTCGTCGACGCAGATCCGCCCGTTGCCACAGACGGCGTCCTCGCGGCAGCCGACGATGCAGGTCTGGTTCTCGCAGATGCGGCCGGCGCTGCAGCCGTCGTCGTCGCGGCAGCCGATCACGCAGGCGCGGTCTTCGCAGATGCGCCCGTTGGGGCAGCTGTCGTCATTGCGGCAGCCCACCGCGCAGCGGTTGTCGGCCCCGCAGTACTCGTTCTCGAAGCAGTCGCCGTCCCGCTGGCAGCCGGGCACGCAGTCGCCGTCGCGGCACTGCTCGTCGGCCGGGCAGCGGTCGTTGCCGGTGCAGCCGTCGGCGCAGCGGCTGTCGCCGCCGCAGATCTGGCCCAGCGGGCAGTCGCCGTCGGCGAAGCAGCAGCCGGCCTCGTCGCTGCCGTCGCCGCAGTCGTCGGCCCGGTCGCACACCGTCGCTTCGGGCACGCAGCTGTCGTTGCCGCAGCCGAAGAAGCCGTCGTTGCAGGCGCAGGCGCCGCCGCCGCAGGTGGCGTTCTGATCGCACTCGACCCGGCAGGCGCCGCAGTTGGCCTCGTCGTCGCTGAGGTCGATGCAGGTGCCGTCGCAGGCGGCGGTGCCGTCGCAGTGCAGCTCGATGGCGATCTCCTGGCGGGTGCGCAGGCCGCCCTGGTCGAAGAAGACCGCCACGAACACGCGGTCGCGGGCCGCCTCGAACTCGATGGGGTCGATGCGGTGGATCTCACCCCAACTGATGGTCATCGAGTAGGCGCCCTCCTGGCCCGACGAGACGAACGCCCCGTAGGACTGCCCGTTGGGGTCTTCGAGCACGCCGCCGATGAGGTCGTCGATGCCGTCGGGATCGGTCACCACCGCCGAGAAGGTGACCGCCTCGCCTTCGGTCAGCCGGCGCACGTTGCTGTTGAGGGTCAAGAAGACCGGCGCGCCCTCCACCGGCGCTTCGCAGGTGCCGACCACGCAGTTCTCACCCTCGGCGCAGGGGCAGTCTTCGAGGCAGCTCGAGCAGCTCTCGCCGTCGTCGCAGGTGCCGTTGCCGCACATGTCGGGCGGCTCTTCGCACTGCCCGTCGACGCAGACGTCGTCGCCCTCGCAGGCGCCGCAGACCCCGCCGCAGCCGTCGCCGCCGCAGCTGCGGCCGTCGCAGGCCGGCACGCACGGGCCGTCGCGATCGACCATCGCGTCGATGATCGCCGCGTCGGGCGTCGCCGCGTCGTCGCCGACGGTGGCGTCGCCTCCGATCGCGCCGTCGCCCGCGGGGCCGCAGGCGCAGGCGCCGAAGCGCTCGTCCTCGCCGCAGATCCGCTCACCGGACGTGCCGTCGGGGCAGGCGCAGCTGTCGGTCTCGCCGGGGTCGCACGCGTTGCTGCCGCTGCCCCCGCCGCCGGGTACGCAGCCCGCCATGCAACTCACCAAGAAAACGAACGAAACGATGCGTGCCGCCACGGTCTCTCCCCTCCGGGCCATACGGACGGCGGCAATCTAGCAGATCCGGGCAGGCGGCGGCTGCCGGGCTTGCCCCGAAGCCCGGCGAATCGACCGCTCGGGCCCACGACCGGCGACGCCGCGGTTGCCGCGAACTGCCGTTGGCGCTAATACAGACGGCCACCGCGCAGAGGAGGGCCCCGTGAGCCAGAGGCCGGTCAACCGCGATGTGAATCTGGACGATCTCTTCGCCGGCGCCACCGAGATCATCGGCCGCGAGGCGCTGGAGAAGAAGATCCGCGCCGGCGAGCGGCTGGTGGTCAAGCACGGCGTCGACCCGACCGCCCGCGATCTGCACCTGGGCTACGCGGTGAACTATCAGGCCATGCGCCGCTTTCAGGACGCAGGCCACACCGTCGTGCTGCTCATCGGCGACTACACCTGCCGCATCGGCGATCCGACCGGCAAGGACAAGACCCGACCCGAGCTGACCCGCGAGCAGATCGAGGCCAACATCGAGTCGATGCTGACCCAGGTGGACCGGGTGCTCGACGTCGAGACGCTCGTCATCCGGCGCAACAGCGAGTGGCTCGACCCGATGCATCTGGCCGACTTCCTGCGGTTGGGCACCCGCCTCTCGGCGGCCCGGCTGTGGGAGCGCGACATGTTCCAGCGCCGCCTCGCCGCGGGCGAAGGCGTGATGGTGCACGAGTTCCTCTACCCGGTGCTGCAGGGCTACGACAGCTACGCACTGCAGAGCGACATCACGATCAACGGCTCGGACCAGAAGTTCAACGAGCTGATGGGGCGCCAGATCCAGCAACTCTTCGGGCAGGATCCGCAGGCGCTGATGATCATGCCGATGCTGCCGGGCACCGACGGCGTCGAGAAGATGAGCCAGAGCCTGGGCAACTACATCGGCCTCGCCGAGCCGCCCGAAGAGCAGTACGGCAAGGTGATGTCGATCCCCGACGACCTGATGCCGCTGTTCTACAGCCTGGCCACCCGGCTGCCCCAGAGCGACTGCGACGACATCATGGCCGCCGTCGCCGAGGGCCGCACCGGCCCGATGGACGCCAAGATGCGCCTCGGCCGGGCCATCGTCGAGCAGTACCACTCCGCCGACGCGGCGCAGGCCGCCGAGCAGCACTTCATCAACGTGCACCGCAAGAAGGCGGTGCCCGACGACGTGCCGGAGGTCGAGCTGCCCGCGGGCGAGCTGCCCCTGGGCCTGTTGTCGGTGCTCACCACCGTCGGCCTGACGAAGAGCAACGGCGAGGGGCGGCGGGTGGTCAAGCAGGGCGGGCTCAAGCTCGACGGCGAGCCGCTGCGCGACGACCGGTTCGAGTTCACGGCGCCCGGCGAGCATCTCATCCAGAAAGGCAAGCGGCACTTCGTCCGCATCCGCATCGGCTGAGCGCCGATCCAGAACAGCGAGACCAGCACATGAAGTGGGATCAGCACACCATCCGGCGGACGTTCCTCGACTACTTCGCCAAGCACGCGACCATGCCCCACCGCGAGGTGCCGTCGTCGCCGATCATCCCCACCGATGATCCGACGCTGTTGTTCACCAACGCCGGCATGAACCAGTTCAAGGCGGCGCTGCTCGGCCAGGAGAAGCGCGAATACAGCCGCGCCTGCTCGGTGCAGAAGTGCATGCGCGTCGGCGGCAAGCACAACGACCTCGACGCCGTGGGCCGCGACGGGCGCCACCTGACGTGGTTCGAGATGCTCGGCAACTGGTCGTTCGGCGACTACTACAAGCGCGCGACCATCGAGATGGCCTGGGATCTGTCGGTCAACGTCTACGGCCTCGACGCGGATCGCATCTACATCTCGGTCTACAAGGACGACGACGAGAGCTACGCCCTGTGGCGCGACGTCATCGGCGTGCCCGAGAAGCGCATCTATCGCTTCGGCGACCTCGAGCAGGGCGACGACGAGAACTACTGGTCGATGGGCCCGACGGGCCCCTGCGGGCCGTGCACCGAGCTGTTCTTCGACCTCGGCCCCGAGGGCGGGACCGGCCCCGAGGACTACATGGGCGGCGAAGGCGACCGCTACATGGAGTTCTGGAACAACGTCTTCATGCAGAACAACCGGCTCGACGACGGCACCTTGGAGCCGTTGTCGCAGCACGGGGTCGATACCGGCATGGGCCTGGAGCGGATCACGATGATCCTGCAGGGCAAGGTCACCGCCTACGAGACCGACCTGTTCGTGCCGATCATCGAGACCATCGAGGGCATGTCGGGCGCGACCCGGCAGCACCCCGAGCAGAAGGTCGACCTGCAGGTCATCGCCGACCACATCCGCTCGCTGACCTTCACCCTCAGCGAGGGCGGGCAGTTCAGCAACGAGGGGCGGGGCTACGTGCTGCGGCGCATCCTGCGGCGGGCGGTGCGTCACGGGCGGCGCATCGGCTTCGAGGCGCCCTTCCTGCACCGGCTGGCGCCGACGGTCGCCGCGCAGTTCGAGGGGGTCTACGAGCTGCCCAAGACGGTGATCGAGAATACCCAGGCGGCGCTCGAAGAGGAGGAGGCGCGCTTCTTCCGCACCATCGACCGCGGGATGGGCCGGATCTACGGCATCATCGAGGCCAAGAAGGCCGCCGGCGAGACCCGGATCGCCGGCCAGGAGGCCTTCGAGCTGTACGATACGTACGGCTTCCCGGTCGACCTGACCCGCATCGAGGCCGAGACCCACGGCTTCACCGTCGACGAGGCGGGCTTCCACGCGGCGATGGAGGAGCAGCGAAGGCGCTCGCGGCAGGCGGGCTCGTTCTACGAGGACGACGGCGGCGAGTGGCAGATCCTGACCGACGGCGGCGGCCAGGGGTTTGCGGGCTACGGCCTGCAGACCCTCGACGCCAAGGTCATGCGCTGGCGCCAGAGCGGCGAGCGGGTGGAGTTCATCCTCGAGCGCACGCCGTTCTACGCCGAGAGCGGCGGCGAGGTCGCCGACCACGGTCGGCTCGTGGGCGACGGCTTCGAGGTGGCGGTGACCGACGTGCAGAGCGTCAACGGCATCATCCACCACGTCGGTGAGCTGACCGCGGGCGCGGTGAAGCTCGACGCCGACAGCGTGCTCACCGCGCACGTCGACCTCGAGCGGCGGCAGCAGAAGACGATCCACCACACCGCGACCCACCTGCTGCACGCGGCGCTCAAGACCATCGTCGGCGAGCATGTGCAGCAGAAGGGCTCGGTGGTCGAGCCCGATCGGCTGCGCTTCGACTTCAGCCACCACAGCCCGCTGACCGACGCGCAGATCGCGGCGATGGAGGCCTGGGTCAATACCCGCATCCGGCGCAACGAGGCGGTGGTCAAGACCGAGGGCGTGCCGCTCGACGAGGCGAAGGCCCAAGGGGTCGTCGCGCTCTTCGGCGAGAAGTACGGCGAGGTGGTGCGCACCGTGCGGGCGGGCGGCGACTCATTCGAGCTGTGCGGTGGCAACCACACCGACCGCACCGGCGACATCGGCCACCTGCGGGTGACCGGCCAGAGCGCGGTGAGCGCGGGCGTGCGCCGCATCGAGGCCGTCGTAGGCCACGCGGCCGACGCGCTGGCGCTGGAGGAGCGGGCGCTGGTGCGGGCCGCGGCGGACGCGCTGAAGACCGACGTGGCCCGGCTGCCGCAGCGGGTCGAGCAGCTGCTGGGTCAGGTCAAGGATCTGGAGAAGGCGCTCGAGAAGGCCCGCCGCAGCGGCGGCGCGGTCGACCCCGACGCGCTGATCGCCGACGCGATCGACGTGGGCGGCGTGCCGCTGATCGCCGCGGCGGTCGAGGTGGACGCCCGCGAGACGCTGGCCGCGCTGGTCGATCGCATCCGCGACAAGCGGCCCGACGCGGTGGTGGTGCTGATGGCGGCGCTCGAAGACGGCAAAGTGCCGGTCATCGCCGCGGTGGGTCCGCAGCTCAAGAAGGACAAGCGCTTCCACGCGGGCAAGATCGTCAAGGCGGTCACCGCCGAGCTCGACGGGCGCGGCGGCGGTCGGCCCGACTTCGCTCAGGGCGGCGGGCAGTCGCCCGACAAGATCCCCGCCGCGGTGCAGGCGGTACCCGGCATCGTGCAGGCGCTGGCCGGCTGAGGCATCCGGGCGGGGCGGCCGAGCCCCGCGTTCAGTCGAACAGATCCTCGAAGCGCTGCGCGTCGAAGATGCGGTCGCTCCAGCGTTCGAGGGTGTCCGGGTCGGTCTGCTCGACGCGCGCCGCGAACCCGTCGGGCACGTCGCCGAACTTCAGCCGGACCATCTTGATCAGCGCCGCGCGGAGGGTCTCTGCTCGGGCCTCTGCCCGACCCTCTGCCCGACCCTTTGCCAGACCCTCTGCTCGGCCTTGCGCGATGAGTTGTTCGCCTGCGGTCATGACCACCTCCGCCATGTTTCGGGGCACCCGCCGGAGCAGCGCGTCCCGCACTTCGGGCGCCGACTGTTCGCCGACGAGAAGGACGTATCTCGCGATCTGCGAGAAGTATATCTGGCCCTGCGGCATGCGGGCCACCTGTCCGAGATGCGGTATCAGCCGGTCGAGCACCGGTCGCAGGTCGGGGTCGTGCGGCGCGTGCTTGAGCAGGCTCAACCCGACGATGGCCAGGGCCATGCCGTCGCCGTGATCCAGCGGGCCCGCGCGATACAGGTCGTCGAGCACCAGCCGGAACGTCGGCACGAGCGGGTCGAGGGCGTCGCGCAGGTGCTCGGGCACCGCGAACATGTCCTGGAAGGCGATCGGGCCGGTCCACGGGCGGGCGCCGTGGTAGAGCACGACCGGGACGATCAGCGGCAGAGGATCGTCGGCGGCCAGCTCGCCGTCGGCCTCGGTCCAGACGGACAGCATGTACCGCAGGAAGCGCAGCGGCATGCGACGCGGCACCGATGACTGGTGCTCGAGCATGAGGTTGAACCAGACGGTGCGTCCGGCGAGCGGCGCGCGGAAGACCAGATCGGCCCGACTGCCCACCAGATCTGCGCTCACCGACTCGGTCGCGACCGGCTCCATGCCGCTCCAGTCGATGTGGTGGGCGAGGCTCGGTGGCAGCACCCGACGAAGCGCAGTCGCCGCCGCCTCGGCGTTGCTGAAGATCGCCTTGAAGAACAGATCGTGCGGTTGCCCGTTGCGACTCATCGAGGTGGACTAAGGCACGAGTCGGTCGATGTGTCCGATCAGGTCGTCTTCGGGTAGGACGAGCCGTCAGTCGGCCGCGGGCAGGTAGACGGTGAACGCCGTGCCCTGGCCCGGCTCGCTGCACACCGCGATGGCGCCGGCGGCCTGGCGCACGATGCCATAGCAGGTCGACAGCCCGAGCCCGGTGCCGTGGGCGTCGCCCTTGGTGGTGAAGAACGGCTCGAAGATGTGCTCGGCGACGGCGGCGGTCATGCCACTGCCCGCGTCGCTGACGGTCAGCGCCGCGTAGCGGCCGGGCGGCAGCGTGATCGGGCCGAAGTGGGCCTCGCCCTCGAAGAGCACGTCGCCCGTGGCGATCGTGATCGGCCCGCCGTCGGGGCCGGCCTCGGCGGCGTTGACCACGAAGTTGAGCAGCATCTGCTCGAACGCCCCGCCATCTATGCGGATCGCCGGCGAAGGCCCGAGCTCGAGCCGCAGCGCATACTGGCGGCCGATGGCGCGGCCGAGCAAGTCGGCGAAGTCGCGCACCCGATCCGCCGGCGAGAGCACGCGGGGGTCGACATCTCGGCGGCGGCAGAAGTCCATCAGCTGCTCGACCAGCGCCTCGGCGCGGGCGGTGGCCTGCAGCGCGAGATCGAGGTCGTCGCGCACCGGCGCATCGGGCTTGCGCCGGCGGGCGAGGGCCACCGATCCGCGGATCGCCGTCAACAGGTTGCCGAAGTCGTGGGCCAGCCCCGCCGCCATGCGCCCGGCGGCGTCCAGCCGCTGACTCTGCCGCACCCGCTCTTCGAGCGCCTTGCGGTCGGTGATGTCCATCGACAGCATGACGAGCCCCTCGGGCACCGGCCGGATGCGCAGTTCGAACCACGCCCGCTGCCCGTCGGGATAGGTGAAGTGATTGACGAACTCGGCGGATACACGCTCGCGCATGCAGCGCTCGAGCACGGCGAAGAGCGGCGTCTGCTCGATGCCCGGGTAGAGCTCGAGCATCGAGCGGTCGAGCAGCTCGGCGCGCGTCCGGCGGGCCTGGGCGACGACGGCGTCGTTGACGTAGAGGTAGCGCCAGCGGCGATCGAGCACCTGGAAGCCTTCGAGCAGCTGGTCGAGCACGCTGCCGTAGCGCTCGGCGCTCTCGGGCACGGCTTTGCTGGGCATGTCTTCGGTCAAGCTGATCAGGTCGACTGCGGTTGGTGACGTCACGGTAACACGGTCATCGGCCGCGACGGCGCCCGATTCGGTTTCCCGCTGAATGCCTGCGGGCGGACCACGTTCTCCGGCGCGAACCTGGAGGACACCATGCATCGCACTCACGGCGCCCACTCCAACCGCAGCGCCCACTCGAACCGCAGCGCCTGCTCGAACCGCAGCGCCCATAACCGCCCCGCCTGGATCGCCACCCTCGTCGCCGTCGGCCTGCTCGCCTGGGCCGGCGCCGCCCACGCCGGACCACACGTCGCCCGCGGCGACGGCGTCTGCCCCGCCGGTCAGCTGCCGGTCTCCGCCGCACAGGCCCGCGCCGATGTCGGCCGCATGTGCAACAGCCTCGGGACGTGGCACATCGCCCGCCTCGCGGGCGGCGGATCGATGGACGGGCCGGGCTACGGCTGCAAGATCCGCGACGTCGACGCCCGCGATCTGGGGCATACCCTCTGCGCGCCGGCCACCCGGCGGCGCCCCGACGTGTACCGTCCCGGCCCCGACGTCTATCGCCCCGGCCCCGATGTATACCGCCCCGCGCCTCGCCCCGCGCCCCGTCGCCCCCGAGCCGAGCGTCTGCGATCGGGTCAGCGCATCGCTCTGCGCGATGGCCGCGGTCGCTTCCTGGTGGCCCGCCCCGACGGCCGGCTCGCCGTCAGCCACGTCCTGCGCGGGCTGCGGGATGCCTTCACCCTGTACGCCGATGGCAGCGTTCGCAACGGCGAGACGGTGCGCCTGCGCAGCCATCGCGGTGGCTTCGTGACCGCCAACCGCGCCGGAGATGTCGTCGCCCGCCGCGGTCGCAGCAGCCGCAAGGCCCGCTGGCAGATCACAGCGGTCGATGGCTATCGCTGGCTGAGCTGTGGCGACCGGGTCGAGCTGACCACAGCGCGAGGACTGCAGCTGTCTGCCGCGCCCGATGGGTATGTCACCGCCGAGCGTCGCTTGCCGACGGGGCAGACCTTCAGCGTCGTCTGCCTGTGATCCCGCCGGTCCGTGCCTCAGTGAGCCGCGGGCAGGTACACGCTGAAGGACGACCCCTGGCCCGGCTCGCTGCACACCGCGATAGCACCCGCAGCCTGACAGACGATGCCATAGCACGAAGACAAGCCCAGGCCGGTGCCTTCGGACTCGCCCTTGGTCGTGAAGAAAGGCTCGAAGATGCGCGCGGCCACGTCCGGCGCCATGCCGGTGCCGACGTCGGTCACCGTCAGCGATGCGTAGCGGCCCGGCGGCAGGCTCACCGGACCGAAGTGGGTCTCGCGCTCGAAGATGACATCGCCGGTGCGGATCGTGATCGGACCCCCGCCGGGGGTGGCGTCGGCGGCGTTGACCACCAGGTTGAGCAGCACCTGCTCGAACGCGCCGGGATCGATGAGCACCGCCGGCGTCGGCTCGAGCGAGAGCGACAGCGGATAGCAGCTGCCGACCGCAGTCGCCAGCAGCGCGCTGAAGCCTTCGATGCGCTCGACGAGGGCCAGCGGGCGGGGCTCGACCTCGCGCCGGCGACAGAACGCCATCAGCTGCGCGACCAGCGCCTCGGCCCGATCGGCGGCGCCGCGGGCCAACTCCAGGTCGCGCTGTATCGCGTCGGTGGACGTCCGGCGCAGCGCGAGGCTGATCGAGCCCTGGATCGCCGTCAGCAGGTTGCCGAAGTCATGGGCCAGCCCGGCGGCCATGCGGCCGGCGGCGTCCAATCGCTCGCTCTGCTGCACCCGGGCTTCGAGGGCCTTGCGCGCGGTGATGTCGATCGACAGCACGACCAGCCCCTCGGGCACCGGCCGGAAGCGCAGTTCGAACCATGCGTCCTGGCCGTCGGGGTAGGTGAAGTGATTCTCCATCCGGGCCGACGTGCGCTGGCGCATGCAGCGCTCGAGAGTGCGAAACATCGGCGTCTGCTCGATGCCCGGATACAAATCGAGCATCGAGCGCCCCAGCAGCGCGTGGCGCGACAGGCGGGCGTGGCTGACGACGGTGTCGTTGACGTACAGGTAGCGATAGCGCCGATCGATGACCTGGAACCCTTCGATGAGCTGCTCGAGCACGCTGCCGTAGCGGTCAGCGCCGTCGGCTTCGGCGGGCGTCGGTTCGAGCGGCGCGATTTGGGTGTCCTGCATACGGTCCTCCGGCAGCCAGAGGACGCTAGCACGGCGCTCGGGCGCCGATCCCGCGCTAAGCGGTGTCGGTTTGTATCGAACCGCTGGGCGGTCGGGGCGAATCGTGGGGCATCAGGGCCAGACCATGACCGGGTCTTCGAACGAGGTCGTCTTGCTGTAGAGGTCGACCTTGCCGCTGACGTCGAGCGCGTCGAACTTGCCCGGGTCGACAGCGAAGACCCGCTCTTCACCGGCCTGCAGCTGGCCCGCGAGGGTGATCCAGCGCGTATTCGAGCCGTCGGTGACCCGCAGCACGACCGACGCGGCGTCGGCCGAGAGCTTGACCACCAGCTTGCCGCTGTCGGCGTCGAACGCGCAGACGTCGCACCCGGGGAAGTTCGGCTGCGGGTCGACCCGCGGCAGCGCGAGGGGGTTCTCGATGACCGCTGACGGGCATGCCAACGCCGGATCGGCGCTCTGGCTCAGGGTCATGCCGCGACACTCGGCCGGCCAGTGCTCGGCATTGTCCCGGGGCGGCCCCATCGCCGGCTCGTTGCCCAAGCTCGGGCCCTCCGCCCGACCGCCGGTGCACGGCAGCTCGGCCATGGTGCAGATGTCGGCGCGCTCTTCTTGCTGCAGCGCCGACATCACCTCCACCGGCGGCCTGCCGTTGGCCAGCATCGCCGCAGCGGCGGCGCTGACGACGGCCGCCGAGACCGACGAGCCGGTCCACAGCGGGCCATCGAAGCGCGCGCGCCGCTCGCCGGGCGCCAGGAACCGGGCGTCACCGACCCCGTGAGCGCCGTAGGCCCAGAGGCTGGGCGGCGTCGCGCCGTAGGCCCGGGCGTTGGCGGTCGGCTCGCCGTCGGCGTCGAGCGGGCCGACCGAGATCACCAGCGGCAGGCCGTCGGCGTACTGCTGCGTGCTCCACGCGCCCGGCTGCATCATGCCCGCGCTCGGAGCGACGGCGCCGTCCTCGTCGTTGCCCGCCGCGGCGATGACGATGGCACCGGCGTCGCGGGCCTGACGGATCGCCGCTTCGACGGCGCGGATCGAGACCCGCTGGCTGTCGCTGTCGTCGGTCCAGCCGACGGAGAGGTTGATCACCAGCCGCCGCTGGTCGGCCGTCGCCGCGTCCACCGCGCGGTGGATCGCCCGGGCCACCATGCCCGGATCGCCGAATCGCCCGCCTTCACTGGCGAGCAGCAGACCGGCGCCGTCGGCGTCGAGGTCGAGCGCCACATCGGTCACGACCTCCGGGCAGTCGACCGTCGGCGCCGTATTGTTCGGGCAGACCGCCGCGCGGATCAGCAGCGCCATGTCTTCGCCGTGGGGCGAGATGCCGCCCAGACCGGGCAGGCCGGGCTCGCCGGGCGCCGCGCTGTCGAGCACCGCCACCCGCACGTCGCCCGCCTGGTTGCGCAGCCGCGTGGGCAGGCCGGCGTGCAGCGAGAACCGCGAGGCGGCGGCCTGTTTGATGCCCTCGCCGGCGAGGGCCGACGCGCGCCGCGGGCGATACTCGACCGGGGCGAACGGGTCGGGCAGCTCGTCGTAGGCCTGCCGCGGGATCTCGGCGGTGTGTACGCAGAAGACATGTCCGGTGTGCGCCGTCGGCGCCTCCACGGATGTCCCGGGCTCGAACAGCGGCGCGGACGCCACATCTGCGCCAGCGGGCAAGTCGTCGAGCATCGCTTCGGCGCTGTCGCAGTCGGCCGCGGCGCCGTGCCCGGAGGCTTCGATGGTGGTATAGCCCCGCCAGAACGTCGTCGGGGCCGGGCTGCGGGTCAGTGCGTGGGTGCTCTTGCCGACCGGCGACGTCGTCGGCCGGGCGCCGCAGGCGGCGAGCGTCGCGCCGAGGGCCAGCAGCCCGAGCGCGTGCAATCGATGGGTCATGCTCTCTCCTGTGTTCGGTTCGTCAGGGGATACCGGCCGCCCGCCGCTGTCTGACATACACGCCCGATTTTTCGATCGGGGTGCCGCCGCGCATGACAGTCATGGCATCGAGCGTCCGGCCCGTCCCCGGCCGGCACCCGTCGAGCATGGTAGACCGTCGGCAGTATCGCAAGTCGAGCGGCTGTCAGATCCCGTGCCGCGGTGGGTATCCCCCTTCGACAGTGGAGGAGCCATGGGCAGCATACGATGCACGGCCGACCGGCGACCCGAGCAGCGCTTCGAGCCGCCGATCCGATGGCCTACCATGCGGCCCATGACCAGCGAACACCCTCCGGACCTCGACCCGACGGTCGTCGCGCGCGCGCTCGACGAACGCCGCCCGCCCGACCGTCGGGCCCTCGTGCGGTTCCTGGCGCCGGTGATCCAGACCCGCGTCGCCCGGCTGCTCGTCCGACGCTACGGCCGCGCCACGACCACGCGATTGCGGGCCGAGATCGAAGACCTGACCCAGGAGATCTTCGTGCGGCTCTTCGCCGACGACGGCCGCCGGCTGCGGGCGTGGGATCAGGCCGTGGCGCCGGCGCGGCCTTTCTTCGGGCTGGTCGCCGAGCGCATCGCGATGAACCTGCTCGCGAGCCGCAACAAGAAGCCGTGGATGGATGACACCGCCGACCCGAGCGACATCGGCCGGGACCGCGCCGCGGCAGGGCCGGGCCCCGAGCGGCGGGCGGTCTCGCGGGATGCGCTGCGGCGCCTCGTCGGCCGGCTGGGCGAGCTCAACGCTCGCGATCGGGCGCTCTTTCAGCTGATCTACGTCGAGCAGGCCGAGGTGGGGCGCATCGCCGAGACGCTGGGCATCAAGCCGGGGGCGGTCTACCAGGGCAAGCGTCGACTGCGTCAGCGCCTGGCTGCGCTTCACGCCGAGATCGGGACATGAGCGACGAGCGGGATCCGACGATCGACGGCCTGGCGCGGGCCCTGTCGGTGGCCGACGCCGCCGACGATCCGCTGTGGCTGGAGGTGGCCGAGGGGCGCATCGACGCGGCCGACGCCGCGCGGCAGACCGCCGTCACCGGCGAGGACGCCGCCGCGCTGGCCGGGCTCTTCGAGCCGCTCGACCCGGCGGTGCTCGACCGGATCGACGCGGCGGTTGATCTGTCCGCGGCGGCCGACGGCGACGCGTCGCCGGACGACGCGCTGATCGAGGGTCTGGCGCGGGCCTTGAGCGATGACATCGACCCCGACGCCGATGGGTCTTCGGGGGCCATCGACCTCGACGATCCGATCTGGGAAGAGCTGGCCGCCGGGCGGGCCAATCCACAGGCGACGGTCCTCGATGGCCCCGCCGGAGGCCGGCTCGCGGCGCTGCACGCCCCGCTGGATGACGATCTGCTGGCGCGGATCGACGACGCGGTCTCGGCGGATGCGGCGCCCGACGCACCATCCGCGGCGCCATCCGCGGCGCCATCCGCAGCGCCATCCGAGCGTTCGGACACCGACTCGGCCGGCGGCGCGCGAATCCTGCGCTTCCCGCGGCGACGGGTGGTCTTCGCCGTTGGCGTCGCGCTGGCGGCGGCGATCGCCGCGTTCGTCCTGCGCCCGGCGCCGAGCCTGCCGCCCTACGCGCTCGAGCTGTCGGCCGGGGATCAGATCGTACGCTCGCTGGATGGCACACCGGTTGAGCGGGCCGTCTTCCGGCGCGACTCGACGCTCGACCTCGTGCTGCGGCCCGTGCGCGCCGCCTCGACCGCCCCGACCGTCAGCGTCGAGCTGGTCGCCGACGGGCGCGTCGAGTCGGTCTCCCTGCCGGTCGAGATCGACCCCGACGGCGCGGTGAGCTACCTCGGCTCCGCGGCGCCGCTGTTCGCCGTCGGCGCCGGCGACTACACCCTGCGTATCAGCCTCGAAGTCGGCGGCGCGCGGCAGGTGCTGGAGGGGCCCGTCCGGCTCGTCGACGGCCCGTGAGGCGCGCCGGCCTGCTCATCGCGCTGTTCGTCGGCGGATGCACCCGCTCCGAGCCGCCGCCCGAGCCGACCCCGCTGGTCTTCGCCGGCTGCGCGCGCGTCTTGCCGGGGCCGGTCTGCGCCGTGGCGCCCGAGACATCGCTGACGGTGTGGGCGCGCATCGACCGGCCGCGGGTCCGGCTCGACGGCCGACCCCTGCAGAACGCCGTCGAGCCGGTGCACGGCGGCGCCCGGGTGACGCTGACGCCCGCGCCGACCAGCGGCGAGCTGCAGATCGACGGCGAGGGCCTCCGCGGGACGCTGCGCCTGAGCCCGGCGCCGGCGTGCCCCGCCGTCGAACGGGCGCGGGGGCTGCGGCGCGCCGATCCGGCGGCCGCCCGCGCGCAGATCGAGCCGATCACTGGCCCGTGCGCCGAGGCGGCGGCCTCGCTGCGCGCCCGACTCGAGCTCGACGCCGGGCGCTTCGCGGAGGGCCTCGCGGCGTTGGCCCGGGTGCGCGCGCAGACGACCGATCGCCGCCGCTGGTTCGAAGACGGCGTCGCCGCGCTCTACACCCTCACCTGGCGCGCGCCGGACGACGCCGCCGCGCAGGCGCTGGCCGCCGAGCTGCTCGCCGCCGACGATCGCATCGCCGGGCGGGCGCGGGCCGCGCTGCACGCCGGACAGCTCGCGCTCGAGGTCGGCGACCTGCGCCGCGCCCGTACGCTCATCGGCGAAGCGGCCACCCGCGCCGAGCGGCTGGGCATCGCGCGGCTGTCGATACTCACCCGGCAGGCCTCGGCCCGGGTCGATCAGGCCCTGGGGCGCTTCGCGGCCGCCGACCGGACCCTGGCGACCATCACCGACGACGACCCGTGTCGGCGGGCCGACGCCCACGGCAACCTGGGCTGGCATCGGCTGCGCTGGTGGGCGATGGACCGCAGCGCGCCCGATCCCGGCCCCGCGCTGCGCGAGGCGTTGAGCCAGGCGCAGGCGTGCGGGCAGGCGTGGCGGGTGGCCAACGCCCGGGTCAACCTGGCGCTCTACGCCGAGCAGCGGGGCGACCGCGCCGCCGCGCGCACCCACCTCGACGCGGCGCAGGCGGAGGGCGTGCCGCCGTTCATCGCGCAGTGGCGGGCGCTGCTCGAGGCCCGCTACGCGCTCTCGGCGACGCCGCCCGACGGCGCGGCGGCCCGGGCGGCGTTGGCGACGATCGACGCGGCGCCGCTGTCGGAGATGGCGTGGCGGGCGCAGGTGGAGGCCGGTCGAGCGGCCCTGGCGCTCGGCGATCGGGCCGCTGCCGAGGCCCGCTGGCGTGCGGCGGACGCCATCGCCGCGCGGCAGCAGGCGCTGGTGCCGGTGCACGCCGGGCGCGGCGGCTTCCTCGCCGAGCGCGATCGGGCGGCGCGGCTGCTGGTGGAGCTCTTGGCCCCGACCGATCCGGCGGCGGCGGCTCGGGTCGCCCGCCAGAGCATCGCCCGCCTGGGCCTGGGGCTGGGCGGCGGCGCCGACATGTCCGCCCGGCGCAGCCGCTATCGCGCCCTGCGACTGGAGCTGGACACCGCCCACCGGACGCTGCGCACGCTGCCCGCCGACGGGCTGCCGGCGGCCCGCCGGCGCATCGAGCAGCTCACCGCCGAGGCCGAGCAGGTGCTCGACGCGGGCTTCACCGCGGTCGCGCCGGTCGTCGAGCACGGGCCGGGGCCGGGGGCCGCCGAGATCGTCCTGCACCGCGGCGCCGAGGCCCACTGGCTCTTCTTCACCGACGGCGACGGCACCCGCGCGGCGCGCGGCCCGCTGTCTGGCCCGGCCGCGCTGCTGAAACCCTTCGTCGACGCCATGGGCCGGGCAGCGCTGATCGAGATCCGGGCCGACGGGCCG
This sequence comes from bacterium, assembly GCA_030427205.1. Lineage (GTDB taxonomy): Bacteria > Myxococcota_A > Bradymonadia > UBA7976 > UBA1532 > JACKDM01. The sequence goes on from JAUHXC010000042.1 coordinate 51,890, forward strand.
TCGGCGGGGCTCGACCTGCACGCGCTGATGATCGACGGCGCGCCGCTCATCGCCCGGGCGCCGGTGGTCTACCGATTCGCCGTCCCGGCCGGCGCGGTGGCCGACGGGCCGGCGCTGCTCGTGCGTGATCCGCGGGGCGATCTGCCCGCCGCTCGCAGCCTCGACGTGCCCGGCGCCGCCGTGCTGCACCAGCAAGCGGCGACCCGCGCGGCGCTGGCGCAGGCCCTGCCCACGGCCGCGCGCCTGATCTACGCCGGGCACGGGCACCACGACGGCTGGTCGTCGGCGCTGGCCCTGGCCGGCGGCACCCGCCTGACCGTGCCCGACATCGCGACCTTGCCCCGCGCCCCCGAGACCGTCTTGCTGGCGGGGTGCGAGACGGCGGTCGGCGCCCGCGGCGGTCGGCTGGAGATCGGGCTGGCCCACGCCTTCCTGCTCGCCGGCAGTCAGCGGGTCATCGGCGCGACGCGGGTGGTGCCCGACGAACTCGCCGATCGGGTCACCCGAGGCCTGCTCGCCGGGACGACGCTCGACGCGGCGGCGCTGCGGCGGGTTCAGCTGCGGCTGCGCGCGGAGGCGCCCGAGAGCGACTGGGCCGCCTTCCGCGTCTGGCGGCCCTGAGAAAAAACGAGCCCGGCTGTCAGATCGCCCGCGGCCCCCCGGTACCTCCTGTCGAACCCAGCGAACGCCCCCGAGTCGGGCCGACGCGCTCACTCACAGCCGACACCGTCCGCGGATCGAACGTCCGCCACAGGAGACCTGCATCATGCGCCACCGCACCCCCGATCACAGCCCGCTGCACCGCGGCACGCTGCGCCACAGCACCCTTCGCCTCGTCCGGCCGCTGGCCTTCGCCGCCGTCATCGGCGGCTGCGCCGACGTCGAACCCGTGGAGCCGGGTGGTGCCCCGTCGGCGCCGCCGGTGGCCGAGCAGGCCGACGCCTTGACCGCGGCGCAGACCCGTCTGGTCTCGGCCGACGCGCGCCACCTCGAGCTCGTCGTCGAGGCCCCGGCGGCGCGCTTCCACGCCGTAGAGACCGCGCATGGGGACTTCGACCGGTTGCTCGTCGACCCCGCGGCTCGGCCCGGCGGCGGCGACGAACTCGGCGCGCCCGAGGTCCCGGTGGCCACGGTGCGCTTCGGCGTGCCGGTCGGCGGGCGCATCGAGCGCGTCGTCGTCCGCCCCGAAGGCCCGCAGCACATCGAAGGGGTGCGGCTCTACCCCATCCAGGACGAGGTCGACAGCGGCGAGCCCGCGTTCGCCTTCGAGGCCGAGCGCTATCGACGCCCCGTCCGCGCCGTCGAGCCCCGCTCGGTCTCCATCGCGCGCGGCGCCGACCTGAGCGTGGCCCGAATGCGGCTGAACCTCGTCGACTACGAGCCCGACCGGCTGCGGCTGACCCACTATCGCCGCCTGCGGGTGCGCATCGAGTTGAGCGGCGACTGTCTCTTCCTCGGCGATCCGGCGCCGCGGGACCCGCTGATGCAAGCCGTGGGCGGGCCGATGGACCCGCGGCTCGAGAACCTGATGAACGTGCATGCGATGGTGGCCCACGCCTGTGTCGAGTCCGCGCCCGAGCTGGCCTTCTCGCCGCCGGCCCCCGATCTGCTGATCGTCACCGACCCCGCCTACATCGGCGCGGCGCGGACCCTCGCGGCGCACAAGCGGCGCCTCGGCCTGGTGACCCACGTGCTCGATACGGCGGCCGCGGGCGACAGCGTGGACGACATCCACGACTATCTCAGCGACCGCAACCCGCCGCGCTACCTGCTGCTGCTCGGCGACGCCGACGACATCACGCCGCACCACGACGCCGACCTGGGCGCGAACTGCCTCGACGCGGTGGGCGACGTCTTCGCCGGGCAGCCCGCCGACGACCCGGGCGTCATCCCCGAGATGGCCATCGGTCGCCTGCCCGCCCGCTCGGCGGCCGACGCCGAGACGATGGTCCAGCGCATCGTCGACTACGAGCTCGAGCCCAGCGAGGACGACGCCTTCTACAGCGCCGTCTCGATCTCGGCCGAGTGGGAGGATCTCGGCGGCGACGGCACCATGGATCGGGGCTATGTGCACGTCGCCGAGCACATCGGGCAGGGCCTCGAAGCGATGGGCGTCGCCATCGACCGACACTTCGGCACGACCTGGGCGGCGACGCCGACCCGCTGGGCGGTCGACGATCTGCTGCCTCCGTGGCTGACGTCGCCGACCTACGACTGGACCACCAGCATCTGGGATCTGGCCGACGACGTGGTCGACGGCCTCAGCGACGGCCGGCTGTTGGCGCTTCACCGCGGACACGGCGCGCCGACGCGCTGGTCCGTGCCTCGGCTGGCCGGCGCCGACGCCGCGGCGGTGACCATCGAGGACCGCGAGTTCCCGTTCGTGATGGGCATCAACTGCGACTCGGGGCGCTTCGACCGCGAGGTCCTCAGCGACGCCTGGCAGTGCAGCGGGTCGCCCTTCGATACGACCAGCCCGTCTTTCGCCGAGGACTTCGCGCTCGACGCGGCCATCGGCGTCTTCGCCGCGACCCGGATCACGTACACCTCGACGAATCACGAGATCGCCCGCGGCCTCTTCGAGGCGCTCTACCCCCGCGGCTGGTTCGGTCAGCGCTTCACCGAGCACGCCGACGGCACCCGCACGGTGCACCATGTGCCGCTGCAGCCGGCCCGAACCGGCGCCTGGCGCCTGGGCGACGTGGCCAACCGCGGGCGGGCGGCGGCGGCCGACGCCGGCCTGAGCGACACCGCGACGCACCGCCAGGTGCTGGTCTACAACCTGCTCGGCGACCCGACGGTGCGCCTGGCGACCGCCGCGCCGCTGCCGGTCGAGCCGTTCATCGCCATCGACCGCGACCGCGTCGAGGTCGAGATCAACCGGCAGACGCTGATGGTCGCCACGCTGACCGACCCCGAGACCGGCACCCTGCTCGCCCGCGCCGCGGCCCACACCGGCCGGGTGACCCTGCCGCTGGACGGGATCCGCGGCGCCGTCGACCTGACCGTCTCCGGTCCGGGTCTGCGCCCGGCGGTGCAGCGCCTGCGCCCGTGACCACGCCGACCGCTACTCGACCTCGATGTCCACCGGGTTGGTCGCCCGGCCGATCTCGGGGTTGTAGTAGCTGTAGATCCGGCTCGCCGGGGCCTCGGCGCGGATCGGGTGGCGGGCGATGATGCGGTAGGTGAAGCTCACCGGCCGCTCGGGCAGGATCGCGGTGAAGTACAAGAGCACCTGCCGCTCGGTCGCCTCGTACTTGCTGATGACCCGCTCGGCCACCAGCCCGTCGAGGTCGTCGCGCACCAGCTCGAAGCCCGGCGGGATGCCCAGATCGACCATCACCATGTCGGCGAAGGTGATGTCGTTATTGGCCACCCGCACCTGCACCTCGACGGTGTCGTCCACCGCCAGCTGCGTGCGGTCGTACTCCACCTCGATGCTCAGCGGACCCTCGGCGGGCGGCACCTGGGCCCACGGCATGTGGTGCCGCTGCACCACGCCGTACATCAGGTTGCCCTCGCCCTCGATCTCGACCTCGACCGTCTGCGCGATGCCCGGGGTGAGCCAGCCCGACAGGTCGGCCTGACGCATCACGTCGCTGGTGGCCGGCGTCACCTCGAACATCGCCCGCTCGACCCCATCCAGCCGCACCCGCACCGTGGCGTCGGCGCCCGGATCCTGCGCCCCGCGCAGCGCCTGCAAGAGGCACTTGATGGTCCACACCGTGCCCGCCGTCGAGCCCCAGCCGCCGCTGGGCTGCTTCTTCGAGATCAGCCAGTCCAGCGCCGCGCCGGTGATGTCGCTCCGGGCGCCGGCCGTCAGCAGCGCGTGGGTCGCCAGCGCGGTGGTCTCGATCCAGGCCGGCTCGCCGGCGCCGTAGGTGGTCGTCTGCTCGTCGGTCTCCCAATACTGACCCGGCTCGTCGGCGATGTTGGCCGCCACCAGCCCCGCGAGGCGGTCCATCGTCTGGCGGGTCGCCGCGCTGTCGGGCGCGTAGAGCGCGAGGAAGTTGGCGTACAGCGACAGCGTGTAGGTGCCCATGTCGGCCGCGTGCCCCGCCAGATAGTTCGCCGCCGCCTGCATCTCGGGGCCGTCCTCGCCGGCCGCCGCCAGGGCGAAGCCGATATAGGCGGTGATCGTCACCGGATCACTCAGGTTGCCCGTCTCGTCCAGCCCGCGGCGGCTCAGCAGCCACGAGCCGTCCGCCTCCTGGCGACCGAGCAGCCACGCGCGGGTGCGGGCGATCATGTCGGCGTCGATCTGCCGCACGCGGGCGAGGTCGACGAACTCCAGCAGCCCGTAGGCGGTCAGCACCTCGTGGGCCGGGTCGTTGCCGAACCACTCGAAGCCGCCGCCGTCCACCTCGAAGGTCAGCAGCCGCTGATAGCCGGTGTTGACGTACTGCTGCGCCTGCAGCCGCACCTCGGGGGTGCCCGCGTCGGTCTCGTTCATGTACTCGAGCACCAGCCCGTTGGGCCACGTGCTCGACGAGGTCTGCTCGAAGCAGCCCGAGGGCATGCGCAGGATCGAGTCCAGCCCCTCGACCACCGACGAGAACAGCCCCGGGTACAGCTTCACGAACAGCCCGCCCGAACCCTCGACCATGTCTTCGGGCATCACGACCGGCACCGAGACCACGCCGTCGAGGCGGCCGCTCTGCACCGCCTCGATCTTCTCGCCGTCGGGCTCGACCAGGATGCTGCGGGCGACCGCGTCCTCCAGCTCGCTGCCATAGGCGAAGACCAACAGCTCGTGCAGCCCCACCTGCGTCACCCGGATGGGCAGCTCGACGCCGCGCACCTCGCCCGGCCCCAGGTCGACCACCTGCTCGGCGGGCCCGAGCAGCTCGACCCACTCGGCCGCCGGCGCCTCGATGCGCACCTGCTGCGGCACGTCGAGGTAGTTGTACAGCGCCACCGGCACGGTGAACTCATCGCCGCGGGTCAGGGTCGCGGGCACGTCCAGATCGACGAAGAAGTCCTGGAAGACGCGGATGCCGCTCTGGGTCGAGCCCAGCCGGCCGTCGCCCGTATTGCCCAGCGCGGTCACCCGCCAGGTGGTGATGCTGTCGGCCAGCGGCACCACCAGCTCGGCGCGGCCGTCGCCGTCGGTGATCAGCGAGGGCTCGACCAGCAGCGTCTCGGGGAAGTCCCGCCGGATGCGCGGCCCGTCGCCGCCGCCGCCGCGCTCGCCGCCGTTGCCCGCTTCCGGCGGCCCCGGCTGCGGCTCGCCCTCTTCGCCGTCGAACGCCACGTCGTCCTCGGGGCACGGGCCCAGCACCGTGCAGTCGACGGCGAAGGTCAGCCGCACGTCGTCGGCGGTCTCGGGCAGCTCGTCCGGCCCGCGCGTCGCCACCACCAGCCGCCGGTTCTCGATGGCCAGCGTCCAGCGCTGGCCCCACGGATCGGCCCGCCGCCCCGCGTCTTCGGCGACGCGCGCGGTCAGGGCCTCCAGGTCGCCCTGGGCGATCTCGCCGTCGTTCACCGCCGCCTGCAGCTCGGCCACGTAGCCATCGGCCCAGTCGCGGACCCACGGCCCGATGACGCCGGGCACCTGCCCCTGGCGCCGCAGGTGGGTATTGACCGAGAGCGGATGGGCGTCGACCCCGCTGGCCGCCGCGAAGAGCATCGCCGCCTCGCCCTGCGTCGTCGGATCGGCGGCGGCGTCGGGCCGCGCGGCCAGGGTCGACAGCGCCGGCACCCCGATCTGGTAGCGCGGCTCGGCCAGCGCCTGCTCGATGAGGAAGTAGACCTTCTCCAGCCCCGGCCGGAACTCCATCAGCGAGAAGACCGCCTCGTCGACGATCTGGATGCCCAGCGCCGTCGCCGCGCCGTTGCCCTCGGCGTCGACCACCGAGAAGGTCAACCGGGCCTCCTCGGCCGGGGCGTACACCTCGCGGTCGGTCGCGACGTCGATCTTCAGCCCGCTCGCGTCCTCGACATACACGATGGCCGCGTCGCGGCGGATCGAGCTGCCCTGGGCCAGATAATACGCGTCGATCTGCATCGTGCCCACGTGGTCCGGCGCCAGCTCGATGTCGACGCTGGCCCGACCGTCGCCGTCGGGCACCAACCGCTCGGTGAAGACCGTCTGGCCCTCGCGGATGGCGTCGACGTAGACCGCGTCGTTGGCTCCGACCACGTCCACCTCGACGGTCAGCGTCTCGCCGACGACGTACAGCGCGCGGTCGGTGCGCACCCGCACCGCGCCGTCGGCGATGCCGTCGCGGGCGGCGAAGGTGAAGTCCTCGCTGACCTCGTTGCCCTCGGCGTCGCTGCTCGTGATGTTCACCTCGATCGAGGCGCCGTCGACCAGCAGCTCGGCGCTGCCCAGGCCGTCGTCGCCGGTCTCGAACTCCACCTGCTCGCCGTTCGCGATCAGCACGTGGCTCGCCGCGACGGGGCGCCCGGCGGCGTCGGTGCTGCGCACCCGGAAGATATTGACCAGCCCCGGCACGACCTCGCCGCTCTCGGGCACGACCGTGACCTCCAGCGGCGCCCGCGCCACCCGCACGGTGCGCGTCACGCTGCGGCTCTGGCCGGCGGTGTCGACCACCTCGATCGCCAGCTCGACCAGCCCGCCGCCCTGCTCGAGCGGCAGCCCGACCACGTAGGCCGGCAGCTGCACGTCGAAGCGATACAGCCCCTCGCCGTTGGTCTGGCCCATCGCCTCGGCGAAGACCGTGCGCCCCGCGTCGAGCGTCGCCGCCTGCACCCGCACCGTGCCGCCGTCGACCGCCGCGCCGAAGAAGTAGCGCGCCGTCAGCGTGCCCACCAGCTGCTCGCCAGCCAGATACACCGGCTGATCGAGGGCCAGGTCGAGGTCGAACTTGGGCAGGGTGTAGCGCGAGACGGTGACCGTCTTCTCGGTGGCGCTGTCGTCGAGCAGCGCCGCGATGCGGTAGCTGCCCATGTTGACCTCGCGGGCCAGGGTGAAGGTGGCCGCCGCGACGCCGAAGCCGTCGGTGGTCGCCGCGATGCGGTCGACCTTGTTGTCCTTGCCGTCGAAGACCTCGAAGACCAGCGGCGCGTCGGCCACCGGCCGCCGGCTGACCCGGTTCAGCGCCAGCGCCCGCAGGTGCATCGTCTGCCCCGGCTGATACAGCGGCTTGTCGGTGGTCAGCATCACCTTGCTCGCCCGCTCGACCTGCACGTCGGCGGCGATGGCCTGCGGCGCGGCCGGATCGGCCACCTCGACCAGCAGCGAACCGGCGCCGACCAGATCGAACGGCGTCTCCAGGGCCAGGGTGACCTGCCCCAGCGCGTCGGTGATGCCCGCGCCCAGCTCGACCGCCTCGTCAGCGCCGGCGGGGGTGAAGCGCACCTGCACCGGCGTCTCGGTCAGCGGCTCACCCGACGCGGGATTTCGAGCGATGACCCTCAGAATTCCGGCGCCGCCCGCCGGGAGACGATCGGACCCCAGCACCTGCACCTCGGCCGGCGCCAGGGCGGTCAACAGCCCGCGGAAGCCGCGCGCGTCTTCCCCTGCGGCGTCGACCGCGTACGCGATGACGTAGTCCGCCAGCTCGGCCAGCTCTTCGGTCTCGAGGCTCACCGCCAGCGGCACGTCGACCCGCTCGGGGCCGTCGATGTTGAACTCGACCTCGCCCCGGGCCACCGGATCGGGCTCGCCCAGGCGGCGCAGCTCGACCCGGGCCAACCCGGCCGCAGCCCCGTCCAGCGGGCGCATCGGCAGGCTGACCATGATCGTATCGGGGATGGTCGCCGCGCGCAGGGCGGACTCGTCGACGGCCACCGCGCCGCCCATCGGGCGGTCGATGGGCTCGCCGTCGGCCTCGAAGCCGGCGTCGCCGCCGCCGGGGGTGCCGCCGTCGCAGCCGCTGAGGCCCAGCGGGGCGGCGAGCAGGCCGGCGAGCAGGGCCAGCAGCAGGGGAGAAGAGAGAGCGGAGCGGGGTGCGGGCATCACGGTCCTCCGAGGGTCGAGGTGTCAGCGTACGTGAGCGTACAGCGCCGCGATCCCAAGCAGGGCCCGTGCCGCTTGCCGGCGCCCGGATCGCGGTGCACGCTGCCACCCATGACGGACATGCACCACGACCTGACGCCGGTGACGCTACGGGACGGGATCGACGGCCTGCGCGCCGCCGACCTCGACGGCTTCTTCGAAGGCTGGCCCCAGCCGCCGACGCCCGCGCGCCACCTCGACATCCTGCGCGGCAGCCACGCGGTCGTGCTCGCGCACGACGGCCCGCGGGTGGTGGGCTTCGTCAACGCGATCTCCGACGGCGTGCTGGCGGCCTACATCCCGCTGCTCGAGGTGCGCCCGGCCTACCGCGGGCGGGGTATCGGCAGAGCGCTGGTCCGGCGCATGCTGCAGCGGCTGGACCACCTGTACATGATCGATCTGGTCTGCGACGCGGGGCTGGCGCCGTTCTACGCGCCGCTGGGCTTCGTGCAGCTGGCGGGCATGGCCCGGCGCAATCGCGGCGCTCTGCACACCAGACCTCCCCCACAAACTTGAGCCCCGCGCCGGCACGCGCGATCCTGCCCCATGCGCTGGGGGATCCGCACATCGCTGGTGGTCGGGCTGGCCGGGCTGCTGCTCGCCGCGGGCGGCATCGCTGCGGCGGTGGTGGTGCAGCTCGTCGGCGGCGAGGCCGAGGCGCGGGTGCTCGACGCCCAGCGGGCCCGCGCCGTCGCCGAGGCCCGGGCGCTCGAAGCCCGCTGCGCGCTGCCCGACGCCTGCGCGGCGGCGCTGGAAGCCTTCGGCGCCGTCCGAACCGGCCTGAGTGACCGCCAAGGCCCCCAGCGGGCCGTCTACGGGCCAAACGGCCAGACCCTGGTGGGCCCCCTGGTGAGCAACAGCGCCCCCGACGCGCTGGCCCTGGACGCGCTGCAGGGGGCCGCGCTGGCCTGGCGCCGTATCGAGCGCCCCCCGGAGCATACCCGTGGACGAGGCGTCGACCACCGCGTCGCCGCGCCCGTGCGCTTGGGCGACGGCCGGCGAGCAGCGGCGGTGTTCACCTTCCCGCTCGACGACCTGCACGGTGCGGTCGCCGAGCGCCAGCGGCTGGTGCTGGCCTATCTGGCCTTCGACTTCGTGGCGGTGCTGCTCTTCGGGATCTACGTCAGCGGCCGGGTCCTGGTGCGGCCGGTGCGCGCGCTCACCGCCGCCGTCGAGCGAGTCGAGGCGGCCCCCGACGCCGAGGCGCTGCCGCCGGCGGGCGGTCCGCGGGAGCTCGCCCGACTCTCGGCGGCCTTCGCGGCGATGCTCGAGCGGCTCGCCGCCCGCCAGCGGGCGCTGGAGGAGAGCCTGGCTCAGCTCGAGGCCACCCGCGACGAGCTGGTGCGCAGCGAGAAGCTGGCCACCGTCGGCCGGCTGGCGGCGGGCGTGGCCCACGAGGTGGGCAACCCGCTGGCGTCGGTGATGGGCTTCGTCGAGTTCCTGCGCGACCCCCGGGGCTGCCCGCCCGCGCAGCAGGCCGACCTGCTGGCCCGCATGGACCGCGAGCTGGGGCGCATCCAGGGCACGCTGCGCCAGCTGCTCGACTTCAGCCGCCCCGCGCCGAGCCGTATCGAGGCGGTCGACGTGGCGGCGGTATGCGCCGACGCCATCGCGCTGGTGGGCTATCAGAAGGCGGCGGCGACGGTCGAGGTGGCGGGCGAAGCCTCGGCGCTGGCCGATCGCGAGCGGCTGAGGCAAGTCCTGGTCAACCTGCTGATGAACGCGGCGCAGGCCGGCGCCGCGGCGGTGCGCATCGAGCTGGCGTCGAGCGCCGACAGCGAGCGGGTCACCATCGCGGTGCAGGACGACGGGCCGGGGGTCGATCCGGCGCTGGTCGACGGGCTGTTCGAGCCCTTCGCGACCACCCGCCCGGCGGGGCAAGGCACGGGGCTGGGGCTGGCGATCTCGCGGCGGCTGGTCGAAGAGATGGGCGGGACGCTGCGCTTCGTGCCGGCTGATACGGGCGCGCGGTTCGTGCTCGAGCTGCGGCGCGCCGACCGCGAAGCGGCCCGACAGACCGACGGTATCGGTCGGGCGTAGCCGCGTGGGGGTGGAGGCGAGTGGGATCGTGACAAGCTGAACTCGGGGCAGGCTGAGTCGCGACACGTCGGGTCGAGGGAGGCGACGTCGGGCCGAGTCGAGGCAGAAGGCGTGGCAGCTCCGCGCCGCCGGGGCCGCCACGCAAGGTGCACGCGACGGGCGGCGGGCGAACGATCCGAAGGAGACCCGGGCGCGGGCCGAATCAGTCCTGATCGGCGCCCGGGGCGAAGATCGGCAGGTTGATGTTGGCGTTGCCGCCCAGCGGCCCCGGCGCGGGCGCGCCCGGCGCGTCGGCCGGGGGCAGGTCGAGCGCGTCGGCGGCGGCCTCGTCTTCGTCGAAGGCCGCGTCATCCGCCGCCGCGCCGTCGATCGCGGCGGCCGCCTCGTCGACCGGGATGTCCAGCGCGCCGGTCGACTGACCGCGGCGGCGGGCGGCATACAGCGCCGCCACCCGGCGATCTTGATCTTCGATGGGCGCGAGCAGGTCGCGGGTCGCCTCGACGTCGTGCCCGTGGTCGGCGAGCACGGTGGCCACGATGCGCAGCAGCAGCAGGTGCATCGCGTCGCGGGCCTCGGCGACCTCGGTGGCGCTGACCAGGTCTTCGAGGGCCAGCGCGTCGCGGTACTCGGGCAGCACCTCGTCGAGCGCGTCGACGAAGATGCGGGCGCCGAGGCCGTCGATCACCGCCGCTTCGACGCCGCTGAACGCCTCGGCGATGTGCTCGGCGAGCACCAGCTCTTCTTCGTTCGAGCACCGTTAGGTGAGCTTGTTCAATTCCCCCGGCGAGTAGGGGAAATGATGAAGGAGGTGCTCACCATGCCCACGACCGACCGCCCCGCCGCCCTTATCGGAATCGCCCGAGTTTCCACCGAGAACCAAGCCGACGGGCGCAAGGCCGGGCTCGACCGGCAGATTGCGGCTATCAACCAGATCGCCCGAGCCCAAGGAGTTCCGACCGAGCGGTTGACGATTATCACGCTGCAGGACGTCGGCGGCAGCGACGTCGGCCAAACCCCGGAATGGCGAGAGCAGGTATTGCCCCGCCTCGCCGATCCCGGTGTTCATCTGGCCGTTGACGCCGTCGACCGGATTATCAGGCCCGACGGGTTTGATTTTGGTGTCCTCGCAACTCTCCAAGCAGGTGGAACTCGGGTCTACACACCGGGCGGGGTTGCCGATCTCCGAACCCCCGAAGGATTTATGGCGACCGGGATCCGGGCTTTGTTCGGTGGCCTCGAAAAGCTCGAATTCAAGCGCCGTGTCCACCGGGCCCGTGAGGTGAAGAGGCGTCGGGGCGAATGGTGCCACGCCGCACACCTGCTCCCCAGGGGCATCTCGTATTCGTTCGATACAGGAGAATGGGGCTACGACGACAAAGCGCCCGAGGTCCGCAGGATCTACGACCTGTTCGTCGGTCAGGGTCGATCGCTTGGTGAGGTTGCAACCGAAGTCGGCATGTCGTCTCAGGGCGTCAAAAACCTGCTCGAACAACCGATGTATCGGGGCGTTTGGGTCGTAGACACCAAGGTCGGGTTCGAGCCGGTCACGAGGAAGGACGGACGCCAGCCCAACAAACGACGGGTGAAGCGGGCGCCCGAGAACATCATCGAAACAAGGATTTTCGGCGGCGAGGGCCAACCACCGCAACTCATCGACGACTCAACTTGGCATGCTGCTCAGGAGTTGTTGGCGAGGAACCGCAAGCGTCAGCGGCGAGCCAAGCGCAATTCACACGAGAAAATTTGGGCGTCGGGCTTCTTGTTCTCGGCCTACGGGGATGCGGGTGCATTCGAGTTCGGGATCGACACCGGGCCGATTCGGTCCCGACAGCACGTTGTCTATGGCGTGACGACCAAACCCGGCGAGTTCGCTTACCGTTGCCGCTGCTACGGAAACACCGCCGAGACCACCTGCGATCTCCCCCAAATCCGGGCGCCCGAGATCAACAAAGCGGTTGACCGGTTGATGCTGGCAATTTGCCGATCCAAGCGGTTTCAGCGTGACGTGATCGATGCTGCAGTTGATGCGGTTGGCGGCGAAGACCACACCGCCGAGAAAACCCGTTTGGCGGAGCAGGTTCGGAAGCTGGAGGCGAAGCGGGCTCGGGTCTTGGAGGGATTCGAGAACGGCTTGTACGACGTCGCTGAGGCGAAGACGAAGACGACGAATATCCGGGCCAAGGTCGAGGCTTTGACGGCCTCCCTGGACGCCCTGGGGCAGCGAGATCCGCAAGCCGAACGAGAGGCGACCCGGCGGCATTTCGAGTCGATCGAGATGTGGGATGCGAGTTGGAATCGGGACCGGAAAACCCGCTGGATGAAGCAGTATCTGGGCGGCGTGGTCATCAGCACCGAAGGGGTCGAGGGGATGATCCTCAGATTGCCTCGGGCCGACGGCAGCATAGAAGAACGGGAGCATTGTTCCCGGTTCAGCTGGGCTCAACTCGGGTTGGATTACGACCCAACGAGTCGAGGCGAGCGGGGCGCAGCCCTACGACAGGAGCGGGGCGAGTACCAGACCGGGGACATCTGCAACGCCCTCAACATCAGCCACAACCGCCTCGCCTACTGGCTCAGGAAGGGGAAGATCGAGGGGCCGACGGGCAAGAAAGGGCGGGCTCGAATCTGGAATCGGGCGGCGTTCGAGCGGGCCGTCGAGCAGGGTCGGGCGCTCGCCTAACGAGGCGTCAGAGCACCCGCAGATGGGGGTCACCGGGCAGTTTGACCTCAACCCCTTGATCCAGCAGGAGATCGACGACGGAGGCACGCCAGCTGGGGTCATCGATTTGGGGGACACCGAGGAGATCCCCAACCGCTCCTGACCCCGCAACGCCGGACAACGCTTCAAGCGAGTGCCACAGAATCACGACGCTGAGCAGGTCTCGGAGTCGAGACCGGATCAACTCGCAGAACTCCTCGCTTCGGAGATCGGCGAACAAATCCGCAAACTGCTCGACGTCACGATCGAACGGGTCCGGGTGAGCGCCGGAAAGCGCATCCTCGATCGCCTCCTGAGCCCGGATCAACGCCCGGTGACGGCGACCATCATCGAACGCCTTACGGGTTTCGGGCCCGAGAACTCGTAGGACGGTCGCTAGAGCCCGGAGTTGGGCACGGGTGAATGCAGGGCGCAGTTTCTCAAGGGCGGGGTTCATAGGGCGTTCTCCTCAGCCCCGTCAATTGGGGCACAAGGTCGACCCTCACCCTTATGTGGGGCCCCTGCAATACGGTCTCCGCCTACGGGTCTAGGTTCCGGGGGGTCGATCTGGTGAGATGCCCCATGGCGAGCGCCACCGAACAAACCGACATTGAGTGCGAGCGGGTTGCTTTCTGGATCCGCTGGTATGCTGGCCAACGAGGGCTCAGCCTCGACAAACTCGCCGCCTACTCCGATCTCGGGCGCAACTCGGTGATCGAAATGGGCCGCAAGCGGATTCCGAATCTGGCGACCCTGGCCAGCGTGGCGGCGTTCCTCGGGGTTCAGGTTCGGGATCTGCTCCGGGATATCCCGCCCGACGGGTCGGACCCGTCAAACACGCCAGAAATCCCGCCGGGATCTGAATAGGCGGGCCAACGTCCGGGCTCGACGGTTGCCACCCTCTGCAGCGGCAATGGCCCGTTTTTCGACGGCTCGAATCCGGTCCCACGTCGTGCTTTGCGGCCATTGGAATCGTTCGGCCAGCTGGATCGACGTGGCGCCCAACAGGTAATCGGCCGCTGCTCGGGCATGGGCGGGATCAACGCCCCGGAGATCGGCAAACGCTCTCCCGATATCGGACCGGTTGGTGAGCACGTCATCGATATAACGTGCTCGGCGGATCGCCGACTGGAGGCGCTCCGAAACCGACGGTTGAGATCGGCCAACCATCCGCCCGACGTCGGCCTGATTGAGGCCCCGCATCCGGTGGAACAGCAACGCCGCATCGTGGTCATCGAGATGCCTGAGAATCTCATCGCTCAACCGGAGACGGAACCCAGCAGCGACCACGGGATTCCCGCTGCTCGGTGTCCAATCAGCCAGCGTTCCGTATCGGTTTGCCAATGCGTCCAATGTGCGGGCGTTACAGCTGATCATTGATACCAACCTCTCAGAATCCGATCTATCCACGCATCCCGTTGGGTCGGCGGATCCGGTGGATCATCAGGCCCGGACGGAGGCGGTTCCGGTAGGTCCGGCCAATCGGGAACGGGCTCCGGTTCAGGCGGACAACCACCGGTGTTTTCGCACCCGTCAGGATCACCGGAACCCCCGTCGGGTTCCTCCGTTCGGGGGTCGACGGGCTTCACTGGGACCTCCAATGGAGGCAATGCTGCTGAGTCAGGGTCAGGAGCAGGGATAGGTTTCCGTGGGTCGCCCATTAGTTCTCACCTCCCTCAAGCGCTTTACGTAGCCTCGCAAGCTCAACCCGGAGTTCCTCCAGGGTCAACGCCAACTCTCCTCTCTGAGCGGCCTCAGCGGCCCTCTGACGGGCCTCAGGGGTCGAGAGGTCCGGTAGACTTGCGGACTTCTTTACGGCCCTCTCCGTGCCGCTATCGGGGTCCATTACGGGGACAACGAGATCGGCCGTCCAGTTTCCCGGTTGATGTGTCAACGGAAGTGCTGTCCCAACCAGGGCAAGCGAAATAATGAGTGCGATTACGGTCTTCATCACTTGTCTTCCTTTCGGACAACAGGTGCCCTGAGCGGGGTTGTGATCCGGCCGTCGAATCGAATCAGCAAATCGATCGTGGCTCTCAGGGATGCGACCTCCTGACGAAGCGATGAGATCTGATCCGAGACCCGAGGGCTCGCTGCCTTGGCCTCCAAAGCATCCAAGCGCCGCTCAATATCGGGGTTCGGAGGGAGGCTGATTTCAGTCCCGGGATTCGCCAGGGCAGCGACCACGCCAGCGATTAGAGCGACGTGATATCCGATCTGTGCGGCTTTCTTAGGGGTTGGGTTCGGTGTGTTAGGTGTGTCCATTAGGCCCGCCAATAGGGAAGATTTCTCTAATAACTCCGACTTATAGTCACAATACCGGGGTTATAGAGCCTGCTCTAATAGCTGTTTAGTTCTCTGCATACACGGGTAGATAAACCAGAGAGAGTCACACACTGAGGAGAGATGATGCGTTATTTGATGTTGATCGCAATGGTTGCAGGGTTCGGGTTCGGATGCATTCCGGGCGGGGTCGGCGGTGGAGCCGGATCCGATGCAGGGGTTGACGTAGGCGAACGTTGCCCGGTTATCGGGGTCCGATGCCAGGGTATCGGGCGTCCGTGCATTGGTCACGGGCCGCAGTGCGATCGAGACGACGAAACCTGTATTCCGTTGACAGATATCCCTGTTGAGACCTGGGTTGATGTTGGCGAGGACATGGCCCCGGTCTATTGGTTGTTTTGGGCCGATGGGATGCAGTACATCTGTAATGCAGACTACGGCCGGAACCCCACGGTATATGAGAGTTGTGATGCCTCGCAGATGCGATGTGACCTGACTCCTCCGGGAGTTACGACCGATGAAGCATCGGGGTTCTAGTTCTCACGAAACCACCTGACCATCATCGCCACTGGCCCCGAGGGTCTCAGCAGCGTCGGCCAGATATGCGTGCGCCTGCAATGCTGCAGGGGCGTTGTCATAGGTCGATGGGACAACCGAATCACCAACCGCTAGACCGTGAGCGCCGTCGAATACGATGGTCTGAGTTTGGCGGTTGATACTGCTGATCTCGACCGTCGATCCGCCGTCCTGATTGGCGTACGGCTCGCAATAGACCTCGTCACCCTCCGAGAACGCATCCAAATCGTATTGAGCGATCCCGGTGACCGGGTGTGTGAGATCTGAGTATGCGTTCTCATCGACAGTGATCGTCGTCGCATTCACGACACTGGCAACCCGTAGAGCAGCATTCCAACCGGTCCCGAGCACACCGTAATGGACCAACTGGAGATCACACCCTTCCTCCCAATAGCGGATCGTTTGTTCGATGATCCGCCCGGATTCCCCGTTGACGCCGAGACCGTTGTAGGCCCTCAACCAGGGAGAGGAAACGGACGCCACGGCACCGAGGACGGCCCGGAGGCCTTTGGCCGTTGAAATGGTCCCGGTCCAGGTTCTACGGGGCTCCGAGAACGACGTGAAAATCGACTGTGCCAGGGGCAATAGGTCCAACGGGTCTGGGGGTGATGGCAGACCGTATAGGTCCAACTCCTCAGTTCGGGGCTCACCCTGGGTCTCCTGAGCAGCACGGTTAGCAAACGTGCGTTCGGTGGCAAATTCGCCCGAGTCGTTCTCGCCGTATCCAGCCCGGATTATGACCCTGTTAGTGATCGCATCATCCGAGCCCCATGCAGGGACGGTCCCTGCAGCCCAATCACCGGCGTCGATCGTGAGAGCGGTTTCGGTGGCCGTTTGGATAGATACGGGGATCCGTGTCAGCCGGCATTGCCCGGCGGCGTTCGTTCTCATCACCAATGATGTGCGTGTCCCTCTGAGAATTCCCTCGACAACATCACGGTATGTCAGTTCGGATCCCTCCTGGGTTCCGACGGGCCTCCAGACAGAGACCCACGGTGGATCGTCGAACCGGCGCAGTGATGCGATATCAACGTCGTTCAGAGTGAGCCCGAGCCGGTTGGTCAGGAGGTCTGAAAGCAACGCCCCGCCCGATAGCTCGGGCAACCCGCCGTTTCGGATCTCGAACACGTTCTCCACACCCGACGCCACGGTCCCGAAATGGTAGAGCGGCCACACGTTACGCTCTCGCAAGGCAAACGGGCTCTCCAGTTCGAGCAGGTACGCTGCCCCGAGCGGGTTGGGTCCACCGTCGGGCAGCTGGACCTCGGTGACGCTCACCACCTCAACCGTGCCCCGCCACTGCGCCCGCCTGAAACCAGCGTCAGACGGCCCAAACCCGGCAAACCCGATCGTAATCGGCCCCGTTCCGATGTTGTCGTCAACCAACAGGTATTTCTCACCGTATGAGTGCCACGACTCATACGCAGTGATCTCGAAAATGCGATCCTGACTGACATCGATCCGTGAGAAAATGTTACTACCGGCGTCGTTACCGGCGGTGCGATCCGTGGCCCCGAATACCAACGGATAGATGAGCGACGACAACACAGGGGATTCGATCTCCGTCCGCTCAGGAGCGGCACCGCCTACGGGCGTTTCCCAGAGTTCCGGGACTGAACCCCAGTTCGGTGCGTCCCATGCCTCAGCGAGCGTTGGCGGTTCGCCTCCAGGGACCCGGAGACCTTGATAGAATGCGATCGGAATCGTCAGATGGCGTCCGTTATCGTCCGGTCTATCTGCAATGTTCCGAGTGATGGCAAGCGTTGATGCGTTCCCGTCGAACGTCAGCCCGTACCAAAGCCCGTCCTCGCCAGAGACTGATCCCTCGTCAAACGCAGCGTTGATCACACCGAATGCGCCCGCCTCAACGGCGCCGTCTGCTGCAACGTCACCGGTCCCAGGCCATACGAGGATCTCACCCTCTGCAGCGTTGGGATCAACGAGGTAGGCACGCTTGATCTCGACAGGGATACTCTCGACGCCGTTGTCAGCGTATCGGAACCGGGCCAAGGGCCAACCCCGGAGCAGGTTTGGAGCTATGTCGAACTGGTCATCGTCAGCGCCGTCGGCGGTGTATCCGGTCACCTGATAACGCTCTCCCTGCCCTGCTGGAGCGTAAATCCCACCGGCCCGAGGATGGCCAGCTGGCAAGGTCACATCGAACGCATCCTGATGGGCTGCCACGACGTCCGCCTCAGCCTCAATAAACGCATCCCCTGCTTGCATCTCGGTTCGTGGGTCGTGGGGAATGTCCCAGAAACCAGTTGAGAGAGTCTGATAGACCTCGAACACACTGTTAGCGTTGGGCTCGAAATAGTGGTAGCCCTCCGTGAGCCTCGTCTCGGTCACGAGTTGGGGAAAATCTAGCTCCTGGTCTAGCAGCGCCGTCAGCGGAACCAGTTCGATCGTGATCCCGAGCCCGTCAGACGACCGTTGCGGGGTCGAATCTATGAAACCCCGCATCAACTCAACATAGTCACCAAGCGTGCCATTCGCTTGGATAGGTGCGGCCAGCAGCTGAGCCCGCCTCGACCGGAAAAACACAACCTCAGCACTGGTCAGCAGAGGCAGATCCTGCACGTCCTGACGGGCAACGTGGGATCGAACCGCTGTATCGACGATGCCACGGGCTGTGATTGTCAACCTGTACGGGTTGGCGTCGTCGGGGTCTGCTGAGGCCCCTGCAGCGGCCGTCGCCCACATTGACTCTCGACCGACATGCACGACCCTCGGGAATGAGAGCCCGCTGGCGTCTCTGTCGATTTTGAGGCTCGCCGGGAGTGCCACATCAGACTCAAATGTCTCGGTGACCTGAGCCCAAAACGATGCGGATTTCCGTCCGAGACGGCTGAACACCTCGCCTGGATCGCCATCGCTGCTGGCAGCGTTCAACCGGCTGGCCAGAGTGATCGAAATGGGCCCGTGCTCAGCGATTCCACCGAGGGGATCCAGCGTGTTCCGTGAATCGCCGATATGAGTGATGGCCTGGATATCCGTATAGCTGCTGGACAGCGGATGATCGGGCATCACAGTTGTCGGGGGTGCGATCCGACCGCTGTAATAACGGTAATGCAATCCGGCCACTCGTAGGAGGAAAGCCCATCGTCTGTTCTGATCAGTGATCATATGAACACCTGCTCAACGGTCATCTCGACCGATTCCCAAACGTCGATGCTGACAACCCGGACATTGTCAGCCGTGCAGATGACCTCCAGTAGGGTGTCCTGTTGATCGTCGACGTTGAGCAGCCGTGGGGCCGTCTGGGTTGCCCCGGCGGTGTCATCGATACGCCAACCTGTATGGGCGTTCCTCACCGGCCACGTTTCGACCCCGCCGCTAATACTGCTCGCCGACAGATGATCGCTTGTGAACCTCACACCCTTATCTATGTCCACACCGTCAGATAGGCGTCTCAAACTGATATCGAGTTGTTGGGCGGATCCGCCGGAACCAACGTCGGCCTGATAGCGGACGCCAACCCAGAGATATCGAGCCCGGTCCGATACCGTGAGAGCGGCAATGGTCACGGCGCTTGATATGCCATCCGGCGTTTGGTCAATGAGATCGGTTGTCGATGTGTCATAGTCCACGGGGACATGGCACGCCCGCCGCATCCGTAGACCGACGATGTGATTCGCTCCATCGACGAAACATCGCATCGTCGCACTCTGGACCGGGATCCCGAAGCGAACGGCCGCCTCTGTGGGCAATTGGGGCGCCTCGATAGGTATGCGAACGCTGGCCATCGTTACGGCCCCCAAACTGCGAGGGTTCGCACGACGCCAACCGGCGTTTCCAGGCCATCACGGATGATCGACAGGGGCGCATTCCCGACCCGAGCACCATTAGCGGGCACATTGTCGAACGTCTCTACAACCCAGCCCTCGGTGTCATCGTCAACCTGGATCCGGTGATCGAACACATCGAATGCCACCGACTCGTTAGGCCCGCCGTCCCCGTTGTTCCGCAGATACGCATGGATGGCATATCGTTCATCGTCGAACACATCGAATGGCAAGCGGACAACGGCGGATCTGATCCCGTGAGCCGGCGGGTTTTCGTGAGCAGCGTCAACCCCAGTGTAGCTGCTATCCAACCCGCTCCAATTCAGGAGCACACGGGGACGGGCGTATAGCGCTGTCAGGGTGTTGATCATCTGGTGGCCCCGGACGGCAGGTAGGGGCCGGTCTGGGCCGGTCACCGTATCGAGCCCAAATGGGATCCCTGCCACATCATTGGTTGTGATGGTCTCAGCAGGGAGAGGATCTGCCAGTGGGCCATACTCAGCCATCACCTGCACGATCTCTGAAAAGCCTGCCATCATGTCTGCCACGAGGTACATCGTGATGACCTCGTAGCCATCACCGCCGCCCGTGTCAGCGATATCGAGGGACCCAACGTCGGTCCATGAATCGGCCGCCGCCGCACCGTTCCCCAGGGCAGCTGTGACGGAGTCACCGGCGTTCTCTGACCGGAACTCAACGTCACCACCGATTGCCAGTGCGGTGTGATAGCCACGCACCTGGATACTGATGGAGTCGTGTCGATCGGAGATGATCGGGATCCGCCATGTGGCGATGGGAATATCGTTGCTGCCTCCGTCCTGGGGGATGCTCATGTCCGATGACTGGCAGATCCCATCCTCCCAGATCTGTTGAAATGCAAACCCTGCTCCGTGGAATGACAAAGCGTTGTTCAGGCACTCGGGGATCAACTCGAACACATCCCCTCTAAGCACGATTCCGGGCAAGAATGCGTTCGGATCCGGCAGTGTTGGCGGTGACTCAACGTTGTTTGCCATCAGACACCATCCTCCCGAAATGACAACGTGAGGGATGCCCGTGCACGGCGCCTGAATGGCCCGTCAAACGGAGCCTCAGCCCGAGGGGATGCCGGGTCAACCCTGCAGAGAACTCGGCCGTAATAACCGTTCTCCTGCGACGTGTGGAGGTTGTCATACGCCGGTTGGATGCTGGTGATCTGATAGGCGAGCAGACTGCGCCTGCTGTCACCCCAATCCTGATAGAGCGTGATCGGCTCACCGAGCCGAGCGAACTCCGATCGGAGTCTCAGGTACTCTCGATGTAGGTCGGTCGAGTCCTGCGGTCCGTCTATGACAAACTCGATCTCATATCCGTTGTATTCACCGACCGAAATGCTGGCGAATGAGCCGTCTGTTAGGCGGATTTCGCTACCGGCCCGCTCGACAAACGGTGTCTGTACGCTGAGAGGCCTGCTCGGGATAATGAGCCCCGGGCACGGTTTCGAGGCGAGCAGGTACCGCCCAACCCCGGCAATCTCGACTGAGGTCTCATCCCCTGTGAATCCCAAGCGATCCCGGAATGAATCGGACGTCCAATCGGGCGCTGACTCCCCGAGGGGATAGGTGGTGTAGACGTATCCGTCGTCGGTCACTCCCCAACGGATGGCAGTGCCATTAGCTGCAACGTCAACCGCCTCCAGGCTGTTCGAGTTAGCGGTGTCATCGACGTCGTTCTCTGACCCACGAACCCTGAATGCGACCCGCAGATCCTGGATCCATCCCCAATTCTCAGGGAGGTTGAAAATCCCGCCCGTAGCGTCTCTCTCGATACGCATGGACGGGCTATCGGATGACAACCCGTTAGTGAGCAGTCCTCGTTTCCATGGGTTCGGCGCCGTGATCGTCCCTGCAGCGTGAGGACCGCTGCCAGCTGTCGGGAACCCAAACCAAGCGTTATCAGCGTCAGGCAGGATCGTAAATGTCCCACCGGCCGTACTGGTGATCTCAACGAAGTCATCGGAGTTGAGAGCGATCGTGAGTTCGCCCGCCCCGCCGCCTTCACCCTGCCAACCGGAATCCAGGTCAGAGTTGAGATCCTCACCGTCCTCCGACCCGAACCCGTTGAGGAAATCGAGCACGTCGAGGAACACACCCTCACCGGTGCCATATGACGGCAGTGTTACGCTCGTAGCGCCCCTGTCGAATACGTTCGTGTTAGACCACGGACGGGCATCGAACTGGGATGCGAGAGCGAATCTGCACGGTCTGTTAGAGGATGATCGGGGCATGATGCCACCGCCGAATCATCGGAGGCTTACCGACGGAACCGGTCGGGGTTGAAGCGCCCACGGCCTCTGCGGTTCTGAGCAGCGGCCAGAGAGGTGGTCACGACGTCCTGAATGTCCGCCCGGGTTGCCAACGGTTGCCCAGCGAAATTCACGTTGATGACGGTCTCTCCCCCGCCCGTAGAACCCCCTCTGTCCCCCGATCCGATAGTTCGAGCAGGGTTACCCCCTCCCGAGCCCGCAGAGGCTGTAGACGGCGCTGAGGCCCCGCCGCCACCGAGTTCGTCGACGCCCCATTTGACGGCCGCTGCGCTGAACTGGATCGCTGCAGCTGTATGGGCTGCGCCGGCTGCGGGGTTGAATGTGGGGCCCGGGGCGAACGCTGCCAACGCTTTAGCACCCTGCTCGACGGCGTTAGCGATGTTCTCGGCTGCCTTGATTCCGCCCAAGACTTTCGAGCTTGCGCCCATCGTCTCTGCCAGGGCACCGATAGATCCGGCGATGTCACCGCCCGCACTGGCCCATGCAGCGGCCTCGGCATACTTGGCCTGCTCGACCCTCTGAGCCTCAGCGATGGTGTCGGCGGCGTATTTCCGATAGGCGGCCTGGAGGCGCCTCAGCCCGGCGATTCGGTCGTTTTCGAGTTCCCGTTCCTGCTCACGAGCAGCCTGAGCCCTGGCAGCCTCTTCGGCCTCCCGTTCGGCTCTCCAGGTGAAGTATCGGGAAGCGACGGCCTGACGGTTCTGGAGCGCTTCGGCGGTTGTGTCTGCAGCGGCTTTCATTGCCTTGGCAGTGGTCTCTGTTGCCTCGGCTTGTTTCTCCAGAGCAGCCGTTGCCTTGTTAACCTCTCGATTGATCAGAGCCAGCCGGTTGCTCTCAGCGGTTCGTTGTTTATCGAGATCCTGGAGTTCGGCGCCGAGCGCCTTTACCTGCTCCTGCAAGCGTTGCATCCGGCGCAACTCTTCAGGAGCCTTGCCGAACCCAGACACACCGAGGGCCTCGCCACGCTCGCCGAATTTCTCCCGGAGGATCCCCAGGTCTCGCAACGCAACGGCGTACTCCTCCTGAGCCGTTACCTGTCGATCGATCACCTTCTGGAGACGGTCCGCCGAGATACTCTGCGCCCTGTCAGCATTGATCTTTGCCCAGGTGGCAGCCGTGGTTGCCTCGGTGATCTCCTTTTGCTGCTTCAACCAGTCGACGACACCTGAGATCGCAGCAGACTGCGCCTCGGCTGCGACCTTTGCAGCCTTCCCAGCAGCTGTCATCTCGTACAGAGCATTAACACTGTCCCGGATACCCGTGATCATCCCAACCAGTGCGACGCCACTGAGCAGGTTCAGTGCATTGGTCACCTGACCCAACCTGCCCTGCATCTCATCGAAGCCTGACAAGCCGTCCTTCACCCGGTCGTTGAGCCCTGCGGTTTCCGCCTCGGCCTTCTGAAAACTCCGGGCAGCCTGCTCGGCGTCCCTACCAGCCTCTGTCAGTTCATCACCAAGCCGCCCGATGCCGTCGGCTGCACCCGTGGCAGCCCGATCGGTGTCTTTGATCTCGGATTCGGCTCGGTCGAAGCCCTCAACCGTGGCTTTGTATTTGACGTCTCGAATCATTGCCATGGTGTTTACCTCTCTCTCTCAGCCCGTCGACGCATCGCTGCCCGAAGCGATGCGAACTCAGCGCCCATCACACTCCAGGCATCAATCAACGCTGCGGATGTGTTAGGGACCAATACGGCCAGCTCTGAGAGTTGTCCGTCTGACATCTCCCAGAGCCGCATGACGTCACCGCACCATCCGTTGATGGCTCCCATCGGGCAGTGAGTGAATGTGGCGTCCTCAATGGGACCCTCTGCCGTGGGAGCAAGCTCGTAGCCCTCGACCGGTGTCGAAAGCAGGTGGCCGGGCTTGCTCTGACAGTCAGGGTCGGGGCACTGCCAGGGGCGCATTGCATCGGGGTCGAGGCGCCAGATTGCGGCGCTTAGGATTTTCCCTGGCCACCGTCGAGCCCCGAGATCCGACGGATATGCTGTGCGAGTTCGATTAGGGCCCGGTCCGCCAGCACGTCGTCAGGGCACAGATCGAGGAACCGATCGAGTGGCATCGGATCCATGCCCGGATGTCGAATCTCTACCGTCCCTGCTCGGGCATAGGCCCTGTCCCGGTGCCTCACCAGCAGGGTGAGGTTCTGGAGCGCTTTGGAGTCCTCAGGAGTGAGACCGGAGCGGAATTCGTCACCGGTTCCCGCAACCTCTGACTCAATCGAGGCCTTATAGAGTTCGAGGCCCCGAGAGCTATACAGGTGCGCCTGTTGACCGTCCTGGATGGCCGCTCTTTGCTCGTATGTCAACGGTCGGATGAGTGCCTTTGTGGCGCTCTTTGGGACCGTCAGATCGCTATCCATGCCGTTGTAAACCCAGTCTGCCAATGCCTCAGGGGTGTTAGCCTCCTGTGTATCGGGGTCGCATGCCAGCGGGATAACTATTTCGGTTCGAGCGCTACGGATGAGTTTGAATGCCACGATCAACCCCCTCCGTCAGTGAGCCCGATTCTCAGCGGTGTATTAGACAGAGCGGTCGATGACTGATCTCCGCCCCAATATCCCTCACGGTAGGTCAGAACCTGACGGACCAACGGGCCACCGAGGTCTCGTTTCTGTGGGTCGACGGTGAGGAACCCAGCAGGCAAGAACACACACGCTCCCTCGCCAGCTGTACCGGGCCCAAACCCGATCATCACCTGCCTCTGGCTCCTGTTGAGGAAGTCACTGGCAAATGTGCTATCGGGCACCGAGAGGGTGAATGATGCCTCGCACATCCGATTCGTGACTTCCATGTCTGCCATGCCAAGGATCGAGTCCGGGCACGTAAGGGGAGCCAACTCGTTAGTGATGCTCAACGTCCATTCGTCGACCTTGAGAGCGCTTCGGCCAGCGATCCGGGGATAGGCGGCATCACCTGTGTCGATGACATTGCTAACGATGACCTCGCAGTCGAGCGTATGGCAGACCTTGCCATCGGTCCGATACGGAACGGATGCGATGGCCGCTGCGGATGCGTTATCGTGATCATCGTAGATGTACGCCGCATCCAGGGTGATCGTCAGCTGAACCCGTCGACCGGTCCCGCTGAACGCATAACTGCTCGGTCGGCATCCGAATGCGTATGTACGCCAGCCGTCACCGTCCAATCGGAATGCGAGGCTGCTGCCGAGGACCGTGCCCGGTGCGCCCGGTTTCGAGACGAAGGTGCGGCATGCGTATATGTCATCGCCGTCCAACTCGCTGCTGAACGCTGGGCTGTACTCAACGAGATCGGGCGTGCCATCAGTGGCATCTACGATCCCTGCAAACTCTGCCCGTCCGCCAACGAGAGCGGTCTGGAGAATTTGCCCGACGACGTATTGGCTCTCGTCAGCAACCTCGAACGTCTGAGCCTGAGCGTTGGCCGTGACCGTCTCGGTCGCCAGTGCCGGCTTTCCGCCGTCGGTCATCCCTGCAGCGAGCAGCCATACCAACGGGTCATCATCACTGTCCTGGCTACCTGAGCCCCTGAGGTTGAGCGTGACCGTCAGCTGGCCCGTTCGGCGGGGTAGGAGATCCCCGTTAGAGTCGGGCACGGTCTCCGGGTCTGCTGGCACACCGTAGAAGCCAGACCTAATGTCATCCCTCTCATTCTGAGCCAGATCGCCGACGGTCGTCAGATCTGCCCGATTGCAATCGAGCTCTTCATCATCGGTGCCATTGAAAATGGTTGTGTCGGGCGCATTGTCCGTAAGGGAGCCAAACGATGACTCCTGGATGATGCGAATGCTGCGGATGTAGCTGGTAGCCATTTAGCGGACCCCATGGACGGTGCGTGTCTAATCAGGGGCCAGTCATCGGGTCGCTACCGGTTGGCTATGTGTGCAGGTAGTAGAGACTGAAGGGCAACACGATCACGGTCCCTACGGTCTGACCTTGCGGATTGGTCAGAGTCTCTCTGCGGGTCGCTGTAGGAGGTGCGATGCTCTCGACCCCAGCACCGAAGTTGCTCGGGTGGACGATGGCACTGGTGATGTCGGCCACGTCCTGGGCGATCATCCGCTCAAGCCTGCCTCGGTCGACCTCGTACTGCGCCGGATAGAGGACCCGCAATTCGATCTCGGCTCGATAGCGGGTGTACTGCCAACCCGTTCCGCCGTCGTCGACCGGCGGACCCGCCATCCGTACGTCAAACGCTCTCAGGGCGTCGTCGCTCAATTCCTCCAGAGGCACGACGTAACCCTCTGCGTCCTCGTAGCAGGTGAACGTATAGAGCGGCTCCCATGTGGGCGTCAGAGCCCTCACAGCGGCAATCACGCCGTCGATGGCGGTTGAGAAACTCATCGGCGTCGGCCTCCCTGTTTCCAGTTGAGCGCTCGTTCTTCGTTCTCCTCTAGCAACTGCTCAAACAACGTGTCCTGCTCACGAACCTCGGCATCGGTCAGGGCCAGGAACGGCCTCTCCTGGTCAACATATCGGGCGTACTCAACGCCAGCGCTGACGGTGGCCTCGGTTCTAGTTCCCGTGGCCCTGAGGCTGTCGAGCAGCTGTCCCGTATCTCGGAGTGTTGACGGGCTGCCATCGGCCAATGGTTTGAAGCGCTTCCCGGTCGCAGAGACGCCACGGGCCGTTCGCTTCAAGATGCAGTCCTGAGCGAATGCTGCGATGGCTTGGGAATCCGATTTGGTCCAGAGGGTCATCAGGCCACTCGTGTGATCATCATCGTGGTGTCCTGGTCGATGTAGTCACCACTAGACAAGGCAGTGACTCTGAACTCCAGATCCACGTCAGCAGCGGATGCGTCTACGAGAGCATATCCCACAGGCGGCAATCCGCTGCCGAAAGTAGCCGAGGGTCGATACCACTGAACTCGACCGCTGACGTTGGTGGCGACCCCGGTCACGTCGACCACATGCATGTCAATGTATCCAGCCGAACTCGTCGTACGAGCACCCAGGGATACCAGCACCATATAGTAGGCCCCAGATGGGACGGTGACTGTTCGTGATGCCAGTGTCACCCCGAACCCAGGTGTCTGGGTGAGGGTGTCGAAGTTGACTGCAGTGTTGACAGCAAGGGGCGTTGTGTTTCCAGAGCAGCGCAAGTAAGCGGCGCCTGAAACACCGCCGGCTGCCTCCAGGAGTTGCACCCGATCGGCCAGATCGTCAAGCGCAGCCTCGACTGTGCTCGGGTCTGGATCCCAATCGCCCGCATCCGTCGGCGTATAGGTGACCTCGTCTGCCTCAGGCGTTGGGACATCCTCCCAGCCGTACGAACCGGCTCCATCGTTGGTCAATACCTGGCCGTCGGTCCCGCCCGTGTCGACCTCTCGCCACGTTCGGAGCGGATCGAGTTCGATATATCCGCTAAATGCGTTCGCATCCGGGGCATCGGTATTGCTGTATCCGCTGACTGCCAGATCCACGTTCTGCAGGTACAGAGAACCACCACCGGATGCCATGTTGGGGTTCGAGCCCGATGCGTCTGCGAGCGATCCGCCACGGATGTAATACAACCCGGCTCCCTGGCAGTCGATCGCCTCGGTGTTGTTCGTCTCGACGTCCAGATAGGCATAGATCGAGAAAGAGCCGTTGCCGTTGCCCTGGTTAGACACACCACCGGAAACCCGAATAGGCACTGACGATGTGATGGCACCGGACGCACCGGTCACGATGGCCAGATCGTCTCCGTCCTCGTAATCAACCAAGACGTTGGCGCCGCATGTGAGCGTGCCTGCGTCGACGGTCAACGGGGTTCCGGTTCCGCCCGATGGGGTTGTGATGGTGACGTTGGCGAAATCGTATGCCCCGTCAGTTGCACCGAGGTTGACCCCGTCCACCGTGCCCGTACCTCCGTCGATCTCGACGTTCCGCATCCGCAGTGTTTGTGGGTTCCCACTGACAGCGAGCACGGTTGTATCACCCGCACCGGCCTCCAATCGGACACCCTGAATCAGGCACACATGCGACGACGCTGCGTCTGCTACGCCATCGCCGACGTCGATCGCCATCTCGCCGACAATCACACTCTGATTGCCATATCCAACGAGAGCCACGGTATCCGCTGAGACCGTTGTGTCCTCGTTGTACGTCCCCGGGTGGACGATGACCACGCTTGGGACAACAGCTGTCTCAGCAGCGTCTATAGCGCTCTGTACGGTCGTATACGGGGCGTCAGCTGGGGCAACGTGGTATTCCCTGGCGTATAGGTCGAGATTGACCCGAGACGTTGCGGCGCTGGCAACATCACCCAGGTTGTTCGCCGCTAGGAGATCTCCGCCTCCGCCTCCCCCTGCAGGGGGAGTGATTGGTCCGAATGACATGGTTGCCTCCTATTAGACGAAGAACGCTTTAACGTGTGCCTCACCGTAGATAGCGATCGTGTCGATGCTGTTATCTGGTAGGTAGCACTGATAGACCTCTGCTCCACCGGCTGCGATCTCGAACGCTGCAGACGTGGCCTCGCCCGCATTGGCCCTGAATAGGACGTATGCAGGGTTCGTTGCTCCTGTCTCTCTAATAGACAGGCTCACTACCTGTACGCCTGACGCTGGGATCGCTTCATCGGTAATGGACGTCCAGTCGGTGAGGCTGATGTCCGTCCATGCCCCGACACTGCTGACGTTGGTTAGGCCGACGTACCTGCCTGCAATATTCGCTCGGTCAATGCTGGCCATGATTTCTCTCCCGTTAGTGATTGTTCTGCTTGCGCCGATAGGTCGGCTGATAGGTGCCTGTGAATTGATCGCTGAACCGGCTCGACTGGAGAGCCGGCGGGCCGCTGAGATTTTGGTCCTCACCGTCCTCAGGCACTCCGTCACCATCGTCCAGCCATGCACACTGCAATGCCTTCTTTAGGAGGTCTTCATACTGCTCTCGGAGCCGTTCAGCCCGTTCGGGGTCTTTGGCATCGAACGCCAGCGCTGCCGTGAGCAGGATGTGAGGCCTCACGAAGTGTTCGCCGTTGAGATCGTCCTCGTATTTGCCCCGTGGGCATGTCTCCAAGCGGACGTCTAGGATCAGATCGGCCAGCGCTTCGTCGATGATCGCTTGCCTGTCATTGTTCCGCCGGTGCCACGCCTGACCGAGTTCCGAATATGCCCGAGCTAGCCTCGCAGTTGTGAGGCCCGTATCGAACGGACGGTTGACGATAGCAATCCGACCCCTGTCATATGCGTCCGTTGCCTCAGCAGCCGAACTCCCGGCGTGCACTGGTGTGTATTCGATCTCCCAGGTCACATCTCGCCGTGCAGTGGCGGTGACGTCCGCACTGGTGAACACGGTCCACCACGTTGCCCATTGGAGCGATGACCCCGAACCCGACACCGTGCGGGGGAGAGGTTCGGCCAACGTGACCTGAGTCCCTGTATCGCTTAGATCGATCGCTACGATGCGGACCGGAATGATGCGATCATCACCGCTGAGGATGAAACCGTCCCCATACAGACGGTTCTGAGCAGCACCGGCATCTCCGGTGTCAACCGCTGCATTCAGGGTGATTGTTGTCCGGTCTGCAGCGATAGCGGATACCGTCTGGGTTGCCGTGATCGCCTGCATCGCTGGGATCCCAGCGACCGCTACACCACCGGCCAGAACTGTTAGCGTTGGGGTGGTTCCCGTGAGAACCGCATCCGGTGCGGTCCAGGTGAACAGATGATCGGAGGCAGTCTTGATTTTGAGCATGTCAGGTTGCCTCCGTTAGATGGGGTTGGTGAACGGGCGGGGCTCCTTTAGGAGTTGAGCCTAATGAGCCGACAGAGGGCCCCGCCCGTTCAGGTTCTGTTAGCCGAGGACGGCATCCAGTCGGGCGCCGAGACCAGTGGTCACGGCAGTGACCACCTCACTCAAGGACACCTGGACAACTTCACTCTTGTGGCTGTCATCTCGATACGACGTATCAGAGAACGGGGTCTCCTGGATGCGTGCGAGCGCTGTAGGAGCAACCGCAACGCCCGTTGCGTTCATAGCGCCCGGGAGGTTGTGGATGTGTCCCATCCAGACCTTGCCAGCGAACAGACGCTGTAGGTTGGTGAAGTCGTCGGGGTCATTGCTCGTACGCTCGAAATTCTCGAATACGAACAGATTGCTAACACCGAGAGCCCGCATCACTACGCCCTTGAGGAAATCCTCGTCAGCGTACGCAGACGGACCATTGTCCGGCAGTGCGGCTAGTGCGTTAGCGTTCGTGTGATACGCATCCAGAGCATCCCTCGACAGGATCAACGTGTTCGGCTTGGGGCCCTTGAAGCTGCTCTTCATGGCGAGAAGCTGCTCGTGCGGGTTCGAGGTTGATGCGTTCCACCGGTCACCCGCTGCGGGCGTAACCTCGTACTGCCACGACGTCGAAGCGAGCAGGCTTGCCAGTCGTGCGTCACGTCGGGTCTTGACGGCGTCGACGCATGTCCCGAGGGCCATGCTAGTCATGCTCACGCCAACCTTGCCTCCGAGGCGACGGATCACCTCGTCTGGGATCGACTCTTCCCAGTCATACAACTCGCACTCGTAGTCGAGCCCGGAGAACCCGATCCCGGGGCCTCGGTGGACCCTGCCACCGGGGGACCTACGACCATCCTCGTCGGCGAGTCCGTAGCGTGCTGAACCACCGAGCAACATGATTTCGCCCTTGTATGGGCCAGGGGTTGCAGGGATGGCATCCGCTACGAACGGGTTGTCATTTGCGATACCGGAAAGAATGCCAGAGACGACCTCACGATCCGGGAAAAAGTTTGGACTCAAAGCCATTTCTCTGGCTCCTTTCAGTGTTTAGAGGGTGTGATTAGGTGTCGCTGTCCAGCTGGCCAACGGATACGATGATCGGGATGAGATCGTCCTCAGCGGAATCAACTCTCGCCAATGCCCGACCGACGTAGTATTCACCGGCCGATGCGGCCACGACCTTGCCATCCTGGGTTGCATCGCCTGCGTCGTTAGCAGCCGCTACGAATCCGACCTGACCGGTTACGCCAGCAGCGCCAACACGGACACGAGACATCCCAGCAACGCATACCTCAACACGGACGCCCGAGGGGTCGATTGCGTGGATGACACCGAGGGGGACCTCAGCGGTTGGGTCATCGCTCAGGTCGACGGTATCGGCGTCGGTCTCGTATACGACCCGACCCAGGTAATCAGAGAAATCGGCCGCTGCAGCGGTACCTCGATTTACGGTAATTGCGCTCATAATGGTTCGCTCCTATCAGCGGAAAAGTTCAGGGCGCTGCGCCTCTAGGTGGGCTGCAGCGCTGGTGTATGTGTGGCCCTTGCCAGCATCGCTAGACAGGAACGCTGTTACTGCCTTGTGTGCCTTGCTGCCCTGTCCTGCGTCCTCTACAACGCCACCGTGGCCGGACAGCTGGGGCAACATCGAGCCGGTCTTACGGCTGCCGTAGACGGCATCAAACAACCCCTTGTCATAGACGGCCTCGGCGGTCTCCCGCTCAGCTGGCGTGAGCTTGCCAGCGGATAGAGCAGCCTCGATAACGGCGTCACGGGCGGCCTTCTTGGCGGATGCCTCCAGTGCCGCTACACGCTCTCGTAGGCTGGCATTCTCGGTCGCAAGGGCAACGGCCTCGGCGGATAGTTCCTCGCTGTCCTGAGCGCCTTCCTTGTCCTCCTGAGCGTCCTCGGCGGACATCTCAGCCTCTTCGGCCTGAGCGTCACGCATGGCCTGCAATGCCTCTTCAAGCTCGGCGACTCGGGCGGCGAGTTCATCCCGTTCGGCCATCAGGGCTTGGATTTCTTCTGGGTTCATGGGTCCCTCCTGGCCCGAGGCCAGAGATTTTCTGTTCTCCTCTGTGGGCTCGATAGGGTCGCTACCGGTGCCGTTCTCAGAGAGCCTCACTTCGGTGAGAATCCGGTGTGCCTGCGCCGGATCGACCGTGAGGGCCAACGCTTTGACCCGGAATCGTCCAATCAGGCTGCCATCTGCTGCGTCGTATATGCCATCGGCCAGCCATTGCAGGTGAGGGCTGCTGTACAAATTGCCATCGCATGCAGCGACGTACCGTGTACCCGTATCACTATAGGCTGGCACGGCAACCAGTGATGGCAAGCCCGTCGGCCCCGTCGTGCTGTACATCCCAACCAGTCTGCCTACGGGCTGCCGTTCCTTGTGCTCGAAATCGAGCAGTACGTCCTCACCCGTTGCCCAGAATGCCAACGCATCCGTTAGGTCCGACTCTGTGATCGGTTGTCCGATCAACTCGCCTGAGTACCTATCGAATATCTCCCCCGTGGCGGCGAACACGAACGGCTTTCCGACCGTGTGACCCTCGGGGATCTCCCGTTGTGCGGGGTATTCGAGCGGATCCAGGAACCGTGCCGATGCGAAATGGGCGTCGATCACGATGGATTTTACAGATCGACTGTTATCCGACGTTGAGAGTTGGGCTTGAGCCTGACCCTTTGCCCCGCCAATTAGGACCGTTTTTGGATCGCTGCCATCCAATGCGTATCTGACTGTTCGAGCAGTGATCCGACCGTGAGGAATCCGCCCCGTATAGACCCCACCTATGCCGAGCTTTGCCAGGGTGACATGCGGGATATAGGCGTCGTGCGTTTCTTTGACTGTGATGCCAGCTTCTGAGAGTGCGGTCAGGAGCCGGAACCTAAACTGGTGTGTCCCGACGCCGTAAACCCTTGAGCAGCATGCACGATCCGTCGGGGTTCCCAGATGGACCAACCCGGACAACGTCAGTGGAAATGGCGCTAGACCCCGTGCAACGGCCCTGAGAGCCCGGTCTACGGCTGACGGGATATCGACGTCAGCGTCGGCGGATAGCTCGCCGTACACAAGCGTACAGTGCGGCGGGATATCTGGGTATGCACGGGGGAGCCTCAGGCCCCGAATCGGCAGGTATACGCAGAGGTTCATCGGTTGCGCTTCCGCTTTCCCCTGAGGTCCGAGATCTCATCCTCCAACACATCTATCCGATGACTCAGATGACGCTTGTCTGATTCGGCCTCGCTTCGGGTGTACCGATCCTGAGTCCTGTTAACCATCTGGCTCTCAAGGGCACCGACACGATTGCTCATGGCCTCAAGTCTTGCTGAGACTGTGGCTTGGCTCGTAGATGTCTGTGTATTGAGTTCGCTTACCTGCTGGGTTAGAGCAGCAAGAGCGCTGCTATCGGCTGTTGAGCCCACAGCGGCGCCTACGCCAGATCCCACCGGGCCTCCCACTGCGAGGATGCCCGCCAATAGAAACATCTGACGGGTTGGGAGTGTGATGTTGTTTGTCTGATCACTCATTGTTTGCCTCCTGGCCTCGGGCCTCGGGGTCGAGGCCCATGCGCCTACGCAGTGCATTTCGGTCGGCCATATCTGGGTTGACCCACCCGGCGCTTGTGAGTGCTGGCAGCTGATTCACCAGTTCGAGCAGCGGATCCACGGTCAGACCGCTGTGCCTCAGCCTCGGCAGCAACCGAGGGTCAACGGGCCCGTGGTTGAGTTCGACCCAACGGCCGATAACACCCCCGCCGGGCCTCGGTGCCCCGCTGAATGCTGCAGCGATGCGATCCAGGACGTTGATCAGTGATCTACGCCATGTCCCCTGATGGACCTCTCCGACAGATCGGGCGCCTGTGTTCGTCGTTCCCAGCCTCAGGAATTGGAGCAGGAATCCCTGCAGCAATGCGGCGTCTTGAGCCTCGATTAGGCTCAGAATCTTGGATGGATCCAGATCGCCGCCGAACTGCTCCAAACGCACGTACGGTGTCGTCTCGACGTGTGCTGCATCCTGTTGTAGGAGCATAGCGACACTCTCCCGGACCTCTCCTAGTTGTGTGTCCAGATCCCCACGGCTGATTCCCTGCTCCTGTGCCATTGGCCAGTCAACCACGATGTTTGGCACACCGACTGCCCATCGCTCAGCAGCAATGGCACTCATATCCGCCAGATCTCGCTTGAGCTTGTAGGAGAAATACACCGGGCGCAGTGCTCCGGTTCCGCTGAGGTTCTGCCCGTCCTGGCCCCGGTTCAGGAGCACGAGTGATTCGGCTGGGATCACCGGCGCAGTCTGGATATCTGTTGGTACGGCGTCACCCGTGGCGAATCGTTGCTGAACTCCGACCCACTGGCCGTTAGCGTCGAATAGCCACCGGTCGTGGGCGGTTGGATCACGGTCGACCCATGGGTCGGCCAGAATGACCCGCTGGCTCACGGGGTCATATCGGAAACGCTGCTCGGCGTATCGGAACCCGACGGGCATATAGAGGACCATCTGTGATAGGGCGGTTTCCCAATCCCGGCCCATCTGTGACCCGTGGCCCGCAAACCCAAACATTTCGTTGGCATCCTGAGCCAACTGACGGCTGAACGGGGAATCAGGGTCGCCCGGTTCGTAAACCCAGCTGGCCGACAGGAGCGTCGACGACGTCGCTTCCCATGCCGCACCGAGGGTCGCATCCGTCCGCAACATCTGACGTGCCACCTGAGGCCACAATGCGTGTTGTAGGTCTGGGTTGCTCTCTATGCCGCTCGGCCTACCAGCGAATATCGACGTGCCCGACCATCCACGCATACGGAACGGAGACGATCTCCCGGCCTCGGGGCCCGGGATCGGCAGGGGCTCAACGTATGGTTTGGTCGGTCTGAACCACTGGGATGGAGGCCATAGGGGCATGGCAGAAACCTCGGTGTGCGTCTGCCTATGCGGTCGGATAGGGAGGCTACCGGGTTACCGGGCTCGGCGCTTCACACGACGTGCAGTGTTCCTCGGTGTTGTTGGGCGGGCTTTGGGTCCACCGAGTCGAGGACGTGCCTGCTGAGTCAGCGTGGCCGGGCCATGCCATGCGTTCAGACACATCCAATACCTAAGGGCGTCGATGCAGTGATCGGCGTGACGGCCACGCTGGCCTTTGAGGGGGTCTCCGGTCTGCGGGTCCCATTTGTAGTTCTGCAGGCTGAAACGGATGCCTCTCTCCTGTGTTGCAGCGTCCCAAAGCGCCCGACGGACAACGAGAGACCGGGTTCCATCTGCTGCACAGAAACGTGCCAGGAGCCTGTATACGCCGTCCCTGACCCCTCGGCGGGATTGGGGAATAACTGACCGGACCTCGACCCCCAAACCTGGACCCAAACCATCCGGGTCCTCGTTGGGTTGCCGTGCCAAAATGCGGGCCTCGGTGGCCAGTCCGGCCGCTCGGGTCCGGCTGTCCGCTGCAGGGTCGATGATGACCTCCGTCAGGTTGTAGGAGCGCCGTGAGGCCTCTCTCACGACGTCCTGAGTACTCGTTGGGGTGTTGGGGTGCCATTCGTCGACGACGACGGCCAGAGGGGAACCTAGTACGTTGTGGACCTGGATCCACAGACACGATGTTGTCGTCACCCCGGGGTCGATCGCTAGGTAGGTCGGGTGTGATTTATCCAGGTCGAGGCTGAGCAGATTGCCTTCCGGCCATTCCTCGGGTTTGAAATCGGAGAATATGGCGCCGTTGATGGGCATCGTTGCCCATGCGACCTCCTGAGTCACCGCATCGAAATGTGCCTTGCTATGGGTCCGGCGCATCTTCTCCAGGAACTCAGGCGTTTGGACGTCTCGGGTCCGGCTCAGGATCACACTGCCCGACAATCCCGCTTTGTGATGCGCCCGTGCGATATCCACAAACCGGGTATCGCTTGCAGGGCGGGACAGCCATACGACCTGGGAGCTTGGATACTGCTGGCCGGTGACTATATGCACGCTCGGCTGACTGGTTCGCTCCAGGGTGTGATCGAAAAACTCGTCTGGGTATTGCGTGGCTTCGTCACCGAAAATGACGGACGCTCCGAGACCCTCCAGGCTCGACTCAGACTCACCCTGTGTTCCGAACAACCGATACGGTGCCCAGTGGATGACACTCCCGTTCGGCATGACCCAACGGTGCGCTCCTGGCTCTGATATGAAACGTCCGCCTGCTGGGGCAATGATCGCTTGAAATGGGTTCCAGAACGAACGCTTTAGCTCGTTTTGGGTCCGACGGCATATCATGATCTCCAGGGGTTTAGTTGCCCCTGTGAGGGGGTTGAGTTCCCTCCGTGTTTGACACAACACCAGACACGCTAGAGCGATCCCCCACGTTTTCCCCGATCGCATGCCACCGTAACAAGCGATCAACTCATCGCCACGATCCAGGGCCCTGATTAGGTCCCTGGCGACGGGTGTTACGGTGTATGTGGGTTTGTGGGTTGTTTGGGTCACAAGATCGCCCAATTAGCTATTATGTCAACCGCTGCTCAGGCCCTGGCTCAGGAACGCATTGGCCATCGGGCTGACAGATCTCATCTGGAGCGCACCGGCATTGACGGTCTACCTCGGGGCATCCCATCAGGAGGACGGCGAGCAGTAGGACGGCGGATCTCATTGGCCGTACACGTCCCTGAGGATGTCGGCCGCTTGGCCGTCAGCCTCGTCCAAGCGCTTGGTGAGAGATTCGTCGAGCCCCGCTTTGGCCAGCGCTGCACGCCCTGTGGCGTCGAGCCCGAGCAGGCGAGCTATCGAGTTCGCCGCTGCGGTTCGGTCCCGTAGTTTGCCTCTCTCTGTGGCCAGTCGGACTGTCCTCAGATGGACGGCGAGCAGCTGATCCGTGATCTCCTCGGCTGCGTCGGCCCGAGCAGCGGCCTGATAGGCCCGAGCCCTGGCCAGATAGGTGCTGACGGTCCGCTCGGCGATATTCCAGTTTTGGGCGGCATATTGCACGACATCTGAGCGTCCGTATCCGTCGCTCAGGAGACGGATCACGACCCTGATTCGCTCCTCAACCTGAGCCGCCGTCGCTTTGGTTGGGCTCCGTTGTGGCTTGCGTTTGGGTTTGGGTTGTCGCTTACGCTTCGCCATCGTCCTGGTTACCGCCTATCCCTGTTATCGAGGCTTTCTAGTGCACATTCCAACGCACAAGCGCTTACGGACGCCGAGCAGAGTGCGGCGTGATCCGCAACCATCGTGAGGCATAGGAGCGATTCGATTTCGTCGCCCTGAGGATGGTCGTCACGCTCAGGGTCGAAACATGCAATCCACGTCTGCTGCAGGATCGCTGCGGTGCAACGGTTGAAAATGTTGTCCTCGCAAGCGCTTACGCACTGACGGGCGATCTGCTCACTGCTGAGGTTCTGTGCGTTTGCCTGGATCGCATTCACCGGATCGGCGGATGCCACACCGCATGAGAATGCGGTCAGGACAGTGATTAGGAGGGTGGTGATCTTGTGGGTCATGTGGGGCCTCAGATGGTGGCTCGTTGACCCTGGAGCGTTATCGGAGCGTTACCGAAGGTAACGGAGGTAACCGGTTACCTCCGGTAATGCCGCCTGAGCCAACGCTCATTTTCTACGTATCGGCGGTATTGATCCTGGCGTTGACGCTCCAGGTATTCGGGATCGTCCCAGGGTTCGAGCGGTTCGGGGTCCTCGGTCTCGGGGTCCCATGTCTCACGGTCCTCAACGTCTCTCATGACTGCCCTCCGTCAATGACTCGGAGCCCGTGTGCCTCTAGTCGTCGCATTGCGATTCGGCCGTCAACGTCCTGTAGGTGTTTGATAACCCTGTTTCGTAGGAGCAGCCGATGCGGTTCCTCCAGAAACCGCATGACCTCCTTGAATTGCGGCCTTAGTTTGTTTCGCTCGATTTTTTCCCGGTCTGCCACGAAACGCCCCGCACGCTCGTTGTGGTCCTCGGTCAGATGGCATGTTCGGTGCCGTGCGAGACCAGACATTGGGATCCACCAAATCGGATCGCCCCTATCGATCCGATAATCGCACGAACTGCAGATGTCAGCCCGGCGGGACTCGATCGGGATTTCGACGGTCATCGGTGGCGCCTCGGGTCGGTCCCATAGTTCCGCTGGCAACGATTGCATTGCGTCCAGCAGTCCCGGATGCGCTTCCATTCGCTTGTATCGCTTTGGCATTCTTTAGGCTCCTCTCCTGTGAACTACCCGATCGGCTGGTACGTCGTGGGGATTGAGCGTCGTATATGCGTACCTCCGCATGCCACCTGTGATGAGTTCGTCGATGATCTCCTGCCATGGCATCGATCGGTTGACCTGGAATACAACCCCGCTCGCACGTCGGATCGCCGACAGTGGATACACCCGAACGATCCCCTCTGCAGGGTCGCTGATCAGCATGTTGTTGTCGGCGATGGTCCGGGTCACGAGTTCGGCCGGTGCCGTGTCATCGTCCAGGACGTCGTCAAAATCGACGTCTTCGTTGAGCGTAACGGTCACCGGTTCCGGTGCCGGGATTAGCGTCGTGGGTTCAGCCGCAAGCGCCAGAATCCGCTCCCTCTGTGCCGGATCCCGGATTGGATGCGTCGCCACGAACCCCCGCAAACCCGCTGCAGGATCGTGCGTCTGAGCCTGTTTCAACACGCCCTCGGCGTTCCATAGAGCAGCGGCCTCACGAATAGGACGGGCCCGATCGTGGGCAACCCGCCATTGTGTTTTGTTCGCTGCCCTAAACAATGTTTGCGGGTCCAAATTCAGCGTATGCGACGACGTTATTGAGTTTTTCGGCACCTCGTAGGTTTTCGTAGCGTCGGGGCTGATCATCTCAACACCCTCGGGATCTGGCCTCTCAACCGGAACCAGGATCCGGGAGATCTGATCCGTCAGCAGATCTGACAGGTCAGTGACCCGCTTCGCCAACGGACCCCATTTCCTGGACCGTTTTAGGTCCGTTGTTGCAACGACAACCGTTACAAAACCGTCTGAGAACGCTGCAAACCCATGTGCGTTAATTTCTTCTACTCCCCCTACTATATTAGACGAATTTGACGCACTTCGCCGAAGTGCGTCCTTCCACGCCCTAAACCGGGAATTCGGGATCTCCCACGTCCAGAGATCCCGGCGGGACATCGCATCCCCTCGGGTGAGGTTCCGTAGATCGTAGAGGTTCATCGATTCAATCGCAGCGAATTTGAGTGCAACCCGCTGGGACACACAATGCAGGCATGATCGCTTACCACAGTCCCGGTGATGGATCCGCCCGGATCGGTCGTCAGTGAGAACCTGATTAAATCCGCAATCCCGGTCGACGAATCCGACAGATCTCAGGTGGCGCCGGATCGGTCCGATCCAGAATTTCGCCGACGATTCGGCACGCCCGGCGTCCTCTGCTCGCATTTTCCGCAGATCCGCAGCAGACAAGGGCTCAGGCTCAGGTTCCGGCTCAGGCTCGATCCCGAACTCGGCGTTCATCTCAGCGACAAACTCAGCCTCGTCACGCTCAGTGGCGAGTTTGGCATCGTATGCGGCCACGATCGGGTCAACCAGGGCGTCAACGATTCCCGGTTTTGGCGGTGGCAGAGCGGGCAAATCCGCATGTACTGCTGAGCCGTCCTGCTGCCCCCACGACGGCCCGTACGAGACCGACGCACACCCGGACCTGAGTTCCGGGCGAACGGGGAGCGCAGACCCCATAGCGTCGGCCACAAGCGCCGTCATCAGGTCGACCCTGCTCGGGTCCGTACACAACACGACGATTTCGTCGTGCACGGTCAAAATCAGCTGAATCGGGAGACCTGCGGATTCGAGGGCCCGGATACGTCCAACGAGATCCCTCAAACCGTCGGCCTCGACCCCCTGCAGGTAGCAGCCCGGTGCGCCATACAAACGATCCGGGTCGATGCGAACGGTCGTTCCTGCTGGCGTCGTGAGCACGCCGTTGTTAGCGGTCGCATCGGCAACGATTCGCTCAACGAATCCCATCGCCAGCGGCCATCGCTTCGCCATGGTCTCCGGGAGGCTGTACGCCGCCTCAGGCAATATCTCCAACCGGGATCGAGAGCCACCGCCGTTGAGCGTCAGCAGGACGGCGGTTTTGACCCGCTTACGGTCGACAGCGGGATCGAGCCCAATCTCACTGGCAATTGCGGCGTATGGGTCTCCAGCGGTCAGATCGGCAATCAGCGCCGGGTCGCTGCTGAGATCAGCCAGAATCCGCAGGTGTGATCCAGACCAGTCGGCGGTGATGACCAACGATCCGGTCTGCCGAACTGCTTGACGCATCCAACCCCGGGGCACACCCTGGAGGTTGGGCTTGGTTGTGTGGATTCTGGAGGTTGATGGCACCTGTCGATAGGACGGGTGCAATCGGCCATCGTCGCCGACCCGGTGACGCCAGCTGGACCAATCACACGCCTGGAACCGCTTCAAACGGTCGAGATCGCCTGCGTCGGCCCTCGCTTTGCGTTCGAGTTGGATCGCATGATCCCATACGATGGGATCGAATGGGACGCCTGTGTCTGTTAGGTGAGTGAAAGCGGACATTGTGTGTCTCCTCTGCAATCTCTCAACCCTCTGTGAAAGGGCGCCCCCGTCGGGTTCACAGCCCGACGGGGGCAATGCAGAGGAGACTGCGTAAATAGATTTACCCGGCAGATGGGATCGATCCACCTGCCATCTATATATAGGGACATATAGAGGGATTACCGGACGATGATATGAGACACCGGTCAGGCAGCGATCCCGATCACTGCAGCCAACGGCTCAGCCTGGATCCGCAGTTCGGCCCGGCGCTGAGCAGGACCCGAATAGAGCGGCACGGAAACACACTGGATATCGAACCCAGCGTAAACCTCACGGATGAGACCGGAATCGTCGTAGCAAAGCAGCCACGGGCAATCCGTGGCCCTGAGGATGTCTCCGAGCCTCCGGTGACCATCCTCAGTCATGCCGTGCGAATAGACGCCGGGACCCTGCTCGACGTACGGCGGATCCAAAAATAGGAACCGAACGCCGCCCCGCTGCTGCTCCTGGATGACGTCGAGAGCGTCCAGGGCGGTGCATGTGTCCCCAACGACCCGACCCCGGAGCAGTTTGTGAGCGGTTCGGATACGGTCGACGGCGATATCGGCTCGCCACGGGCGGTTGTGCCAGGGCTCCCTGGCTTTGTTCCGGTACGAGCGACGCCGGGCAATCAATTCGGCGAAAGCGAGGTCGAGGCCTCGCAGGGAACCCGACCGCCGAGCTTTGAAAACCTCCTCAACCGCTGCTCGGTCGTCTCCGGGGAAATTCCAGACCCGATCAATCAGCTGACCGGGCTGCTGGATTGCGGCCGTCCAGAGAGCCGCAACGGCGGGATCCCGGTCGTTCAGCCTGACCCTCGATGCGAGTCCTCGGGCCAGCATGTTGAGGCTGACGACGCCGCCGCCAACGAAGGGCTCAACGAAGGTCATGCTGCAGGGAAGCGGGCCGATCCGGTTGAGCAGATCGGCGACACTGCGGCGCTTGCCGCCGGGATACGGAACGAGTCCGCAGATTTCAGTGGACATTTTGTAGGTCCAGCCGTTGATGTGGCGGACCTACTCAGCACCTCGGGAAACTTAAGCGCTTACCGTCAGGATTGAGGGGAGAGACGAGAGGCGGGAGGCGAGAGGTGAACCCCCGGTCAGGCGGCGGCGAGGCTGCCTGCGGCACCGGGTGAGAATTTATCCAGCTCACCTATTGCAAAGTCGTCTTCGTATGGCGCGCTGATGATGGCCCCGAGCCCCTCGGGGAAGTACGCGTCGAGCAGCCGCTGGGCTTCGGCGGCCTTGGCGCCGCCCTCGAACGTCTCGACGCAGCTGGTGAGGTGCTTGTGGATCGACCGCACGCCGGCGTCGACCCGCTTGTCGGCGGCCGCCGCGCGACCGCCGCCGCGGGCGTCGCGCCGGGCCTGTCGCCGGCGGCGCAGGTCGATGTAGTGCTCGGCGGCGACGAGCGCGGCGGCGCAGAGGAGAACGATCCGGTCAGCCCCGCGCCGCTGGGCGCGTTTGTGAGCGCCGCCGACGGCGACGGTGTAGCGGCCGACCGGCAGGCGGCGACGGTTCATATTGCGGGAGAACGCGCCGAGCGCGTCCAAGCTGGCTTCTTGCATGGGTATTGGCCCTGTGAGCGGTGAATTGCTGCCCCTGATGCTAGCGGCTGAAATGATCGTTTCAAGCACTTTTTTGTGACAGCGCGATCCGGCGCGGCGCCGGGCGGCGGGCTCGATTCCGTCAAAAGTGGAACACCAGGTCATATCGTGAAATAGACCCTGCGCCTGCGCGGCAGCCCGATGGCCCCGCGGGCTGCGGTCTGGCGCGGATACGCTCTGCGCGCGCCCCGCCGGCCACCTTTCAGCCTGCGATATGCCCGGTGGGTCTCCCCGAGGCGCGGTGACTACCGCGGAGAAGGCTCGGTGCCCGAATCTGGGGCACCTCTTTGCCGTGGATTTGCCACTGCCGCGTATTTTCGGGCGGCGACTTGTGCGGGAAGCACCATGGGCGCGGGTCGGGCGGCGGGCGTCTATCGCGGTGATGACCCGGTCTGCGTATCTGCGGCGGCCGAGTTGTCGCGGATCGACCCGGTGCGCGTAATTCGGGCGTTCGATTAAACGTGCAACGACCCGTCGGGCGTCTCCGGCGGGCAGTGAATGAACCAGATGGACGTGCCCGGCGCCCCGCTCGTCGATGGTCTGCCGCGGGATCGACCCGGTGAGCGGCCGCCGCGTCATAGAGGGGGGGTCCGAGACGCTCGATGGGTCATCGCCGCGTTAGTCGCCGGGCTGCGGATCGCGCACCGGGTATGTCTGGCGGTAGTCACCGGCCGCAGATCTGCTCGGTGGGTCCTCGTCGCGTTAGTCGGTGGCCCGCCGGAGCGCTGGGTGAGCGCTCGCCGCGCTACTCGCCGCGCCGCGGATCGGGCGATGGGCATGTCTGGGGGAAGTCGCCGCCCGCAGATCTGCTCGGTGGGTCGTCGCCGCTCTATTCGCCGCGCCGCGGATCGCGCACCGGGCATGTCTGGGGGAAGTCGCCGCCCGCAGATCTGCTCGGTGGGTCGTCGTCGCTCTATTCGCCGCGCCGCGGATCGCGCACCGGGTATGTCTGGGGGAAGTCGCCGCCGCGAGGTCTGCCCGTCGAGTCTTTCCCGGTCTATTCGCCGCGCCGCGGATCGCGCACCGGGCAGGTCTACGGGAAGTCGCTGGCCGCGGATGAGGCTGCCGGGTCGTCGCCGCGCTATACGCTGCACCGCGGATCGAGACGAGGGTGCTGCGCGCGCTGATCGCTGGCCTGCGGGTCGCCCGCAGGGCATCCCCCGCTCTGTTCGCCAGCGCCGGACTCGCTCACGGGGTATGCCCCGCTCTGCTCACCGGCCTGCGCGTCGCTCGCAGGCATTCGGGTGCAGATCCCGATTTCCGAGTCATGACCCACATCACGCAGCGTCCTGGACTGGCTTGGCTGTGTGAGCCCGCGCCCGCTCGGGTTTCGCTCTCAGCTTGAACCCGTCGGCCTCGAACAGCG